>NZ_JAUKNS010000006.1:0-338469 GCF_030487755.1 Paenibacillus sp. 11B
AACTTTTATATCTTATCACATCCGAACCAACTTTGCAAGCTCTTTTTTTAAGTTTCTTTCGAAACTTATTTTTCATTCGCTTGCCGCACCGTGTTTCTTGTGTTTTCTTGGCCGGAATTAGAATATACCATGTACAGATTCGGAACGCAAGCTTTAATTTCAAAAAAGATTTGAATCTCATTTTCGATAGATAACCCATAACTCTTTCTTCTATATATAGAGGCTCATCGTATAAATACCCAACGCTCCTCATGGGAATAGAAAGTCGCACCTAACCAATAGCCAAACATTACTCTATAAAGCCAACTACACCTTCATCTGTTCAATAAATCAGAAGCGCACCTAATAACAATAGCCAGGGAAGTCACCATACCTATCCTCAATCAGATGAAGATTGGTTGGACGAAACTGACCCTGGCTCTTATATATCCTCAACTTGAATATGATTGAACCTTACCTTCTATATATGCATGAATCCATCCTCACACGTAGTAGCTATCGTCCCTATAAGATCCGTTTACCCAGCATTGAAGCAATCAACTCTACTCCGAGGCGGGCCGTATGTCTGTTCTGATCAAACAGCGGGTTAACCTCCACCAGATCCATGGACGTGACTCGTTTAATGGAAGCAAGCAGTTCCAGTGCAAAATGTGCTTCACGGTAATTTAACCCTCCTGGTACCGGAGTACCCACACCCGGAGCCTCACGCGGATCAAGACAATCCATATCAAAGCTAATATGAATACCATCCGTCCCTTCCCCGACTACAGCGAGCGCTTGTTCAACAACCTGTTGTATCCCTATCCGGTCAATATCGTGCATCGTAAAACTTTTAATGCCAAGGGCCCGAATCTGTTCCTTTTCATATACATCCAGATCACGCAAGCCAATATAGACCAAATTGGAAGGATCAACGAACGGCCCCGCACCCGGAATATGAGACAAGTTAAATGCAGAATGCCCCAAAGCCGCAGCTACACTCATCCCGTGCATATTACCAGATAAACTACGCTCTTCTGTGTTCAAATCTGCATGGGCATCAAACCAGATCACACCCAGTTTGGAATAATGTGCTGACAACCCGGCGAGAGAACCTATGGCCACACTGTGATCCCCACCCAGAACAAGTGGAAAAGCACCTCCTGCTATCGCACCAGACACTTCATCGCATACTCTCTCGCTCACCTGGATTACCTCAGATAAATATTTCACACGGTTGCGTTCAATGGGAGTAACCGACTCTGAGGGACAATCTACACGGATCTCTTTTGATACATTCAACCCAAGGCTTGCAATTTCACGTTTCAATCCTGCTGTAATTAGTTCATCCGGACCTAACTCAGCACCGCCTCGTGCCCCACCTAATCCAAAAGGAACCTTTATGATGGCAACGTCATGATGACGCAAAAGTAATTGACTTGTTTCATTAGAAGCATTCAGCGTTCCTGCAGATTCCATATCATTGTTTCCCATGTAGGTCAGCTCCTTCGCCGCTTATATGAAGTAATGAAAGAAAGGTTTGATTCAGTCACCCAGCACCTGAGCAATTCGTTCCAGTGCCCAGTCGATCTCAGCCTCCGTGATGGTTAGTGGTGGCGCAAAGCGGATCGTTGTCTCATGGGTTTCTTTACAGAGCAGTCCAACAGAC
This sequence comes from Paenibacillus sp. 11B, assembly GCF_030487755.1. Classification (NCBI taxonomy): domain Bacteria; kingdom Bacillati; phylum Bacillota; class Bacilli; order Caryophanales; family Paenibacillaceae; genus Paenibacillus; species Paenibacillus sp. 11B. The sequence goes on from NZ_JAUKNS010000006.1 coordinate 1,649, forward strand.
ATTAATTTCTCACAATATGGACGTGCAGGTACATGCAGATCAACACCGATGAACAACCCTCTACCTCGAATCTCACGCACAGCCGAACTACGAATTCCCTTAAGCTGTTTCATAAAATAGTTTCCAAGAAGCTCTGATCGCTCTGCAAGCTTCTCATCTTCCAGAACTTCCAGCGCTGCGACAGCCACGGCACAAGCGAGTGGGTTACCCCCAAATGTGGAGCCATGAGAACCCGGTTCAAATAAATCCAGTATTTCTGCATTAGCAGCAATAGCTGAGATGGGCATTACTCCCCCGCCCAGTGCCTTCCCCATAATCCAGATATCCGGCTCAATCCCCTCCCGATCAGAGGCAAAACGGCGTCCGGTTCTTCCGAATCCAGTCTGAATCTCATCCGCCACGGTTAGCACCTGATGGTGTTTGCATAACGTAAAGGCTTCAGCAAGATATCCTGCAGGCGGAATGACAATGCCAGCTTCCCCCTGAATGGGTTCCACAAGAAAAGCAGCCGTGAATGGTGTGATCGCCAGCTTCAGCGCTTCAATGTCGCCGTAAGGAATGATCTTAAATCCGGGTGTAAACGGTCCAAAGTCTTTTTTATACTCTTCTGAAGATGAGAAAGAGGTGACGGTCAGTGTTCTTCCATGAAAGTTCCCTGAGCACACGATGATTTCAGCTTGGTTTTCCGGTACACCTTTGCAGCGATATGCCCATCTTCGTACTGCTTTCACGGCTGTTTCGACCGCTTCAGCACCCGTGTTCATGGCCAGAATTTTGGGTTTACCCGTAAATTGCGAGAGCTTCTGATAAAAAAGTGATGCCGCACTGCTGTGAAATGCCCGTGATGTTAATGTTACCCGATCCGCCTGATCCTTCAGGGCCTGAATGATTGCTGGATGTCTGTGCCCATGATTCAATGCCGAATATGCACTTAACATATCCATATAACGGCGACCTTCCGGGTCTTCGACCCATACTCCCTCCGCCTGCTCAATGACGATAGGGAGCGGATGATAATTAGGTGCAGCGTAACGTTCCGACCAATCCATTAACATTTTTGAATCTGACATATACTCCCAGCACCTCTCTTTGATTATATTGTATACAAAATACAATATCAATGTATGCTTCGCCACGACCATTTACGACTCCTGCTTACTTTTTCCGCTATTGCCTAATTTAATAGTCCTTATTCTCGTTAACGGGATATTGAAAGCCTGTGTTCCAGCCCAGGTAAGCAGGTTGGCCCAATGTAAATGTGATTAAAAAATAGAGGGCAGCAGCAGCAAGGAGCGGGGCAAGCGGTTGAAAGGTAATCCCTTGAACGGCTCTGGCTGTATAGATAATCTCAGCAATTCCGATCATGGAAGCAAGTGAGGAATCTTTAATGATAATAATGAATTCATTGCTTATAGCCGGAAGCATGTTACGAAAGGTCTCGTTTTCCATAAAAAGTAATTTGTGCAACATGGAGATAACACTATTTTAGATCATTAAGTTTGCTTGCCCAACTCCCCCCTCGGTGTTAAGATGATAAAAACTTGAAACTCCCGAACGGCGCACCATTACAGGGCTTACACCCTCACACATTCAATCATCACTATATAAAGAAGGGGGGATTCGGTATGGAGGCACCCAAATACCGGTCCTTGAAAGATCACGTTTACGATTACATTGCGCAGAAAATTCAGGATGGGACATTGCTCCCCAATCAGAAGATTAATGAAGCGGAGATTTGCAAAAAGCTCGACATAAGCCGCACGCCTACCCGGGAAGCCTTATTCCAGCTCGCTTCTGACAATCTTCTGCAATATATCCCACGCAGGGGATTTATCGTTACTCCTTTTGATGCTGGCAAAAAACTCGAGTTCTCCCAGGCCATTGGAGCGCTTGAGGCACTTGCTGCTACGCTTGCAGCAGACCACCTCAAACCGTCAGAGCTTCTGGAGATGGAAGCCCTTGTTGCACGAATGGATGAAGATATTACCCAGCTTGATCTGGCTGCATACAGTAAGAATCAATATCAATTCCATAACCTGTACATCCAGCGCTGCGGCAACGCGACTGTCATCGAGATGTTAAACACCTTAAAAAACAGCTTTATTCGTCAGTCGTATGTTAGCGACAACAAGCCGAGGTTATCTGGTGTGCTTAATGAAGTAAATGAAGAACATCGCCAAATCTTAAGCGCTTTTCGAGCCAAGGATAAACCACAACTGGAAGCCCTGCTGAAGCACCACTGGCGCATTATCGACAACGATATGTTGTAATGGGTTGACCCAGGTCTTGAGTGAACGTACCTCCACACTCATTGGATAAATTTAGAGTCCGAGAACAAAAAAAGCAATCCACTTTGGAGTGGGTTGCTTTTTTAGATGCAGATTTGGCACCAACCAACTTTGCTAATCCATCATGGAGTACTCTCTCCGCTAACAGACGATCCTACCCTTTCTGTTTACTTCCGTTATCCATTGGTGTCTTTGCTTCAAAAACCGCATAACCCAGCCTTTTGCCATATCTCGCAAGCAAACGATCATTCGTGCGACCCATACGCTGCACATGCTCATCCTCAAACAAGCTCATATCCATCTCCCGATGAGGATCATGATCCACGCCCCACTTTCCCATCGAACGAGATTGTTCCTTGACCAAGACTTCAGTGAATCCACTCTGTCTGAGACGTTTCTTCCATGTGGTCATGGTTGCCAATGTCCTGATTCCATAAAATTGTTTCAGCCTACGACTCATTACCTCAGTTTTCCTTCCGGATAACACCATCTCCCGGTCAATAAAGAGACCACCTGGTTTCAATACTCTCTTATATTCCGCAAGGGTACTCCGCCACTGAGTGAAAATGGTGACCGATTCTACAAATACCACATCAAAATAATGATCCGGAAAAGGCAATGATTTCACATCCGCCTGAATAAAACGAATATCCAAGCGCTCCCGCCTTGCGCGACGCACCGCTTTCTCCAACATCTGCCGATTAAGATCAACGGCTGTTACCCGATAACCGTTTCGTGCCAAATAACAAGCCGTCCTCCCTGTACCACATCCCACCTCAAGCACCTTGCTATGCGCAGGCAGAGACAGCATATCCAACAGCTGCATCGTTGCTGTAAACCCTCCTGGATGGGCACTCCCTTCTCCAAGCCGGGCCAGCAAATCATGATAATCCATGACATCCCCTCCCTTTTCACTCCCTCCAGTGTATGAAAAGAACTAAAAAACGGCTCCTCCCCATCTAATATCCGGGTACTCGTCCATACCAATCGGTCTTCTTTTTACTATGATATACAAACCGTTGATTTCAAGCGGCAACCGCACTAATGAGGAGGATTTACATGTACAGAATTAATCCAGTATGTGAAGAGACGGTTTCTCCGCACGTTGGCCGTTCCGTTTGTCTCGTTATGAAAGACGGTAAGCATATGTATGGTACGCTTAGCCAATGTCGTGATGGCAAAATCTATTTGGACGGATGCTTCGAGGGACCACGGCTGTGTTCAGTCAAATCCAAAGAGCAGCTTGTAAAAAGCAGCAAAAAAAACGCAGTTGCAACAAAGAAAGTTAAATCTTCAGCCTATGGTCCTTATGGCTATGGAAGATACGGTGGGGGTTACGGAGGTTACGGCTATGGAGCAGGGATTGACCTCGCTCTGGTAGCAACACTGTTTCTGCTACCGTTCCTGTTCATCTAAGCTTTTCGCCCGGTTTACGATTTTGTCAGAAATGAATGTACCAAAGACCAAAGAACCTTCTCGCTTTAAGGCGATTAGGTTCTTTTTTTTAAAAGTAAATCTAATCGGCGTAGGGGCTATTCGTATATTTTATCAATAAATTAATTTGATATTTAACATTGAAATGTTAATTTTATTCCATATAATTGTAAAAAAAGAAATATATTGACGAGTTTTAGGTGTTATGAGATATTTCAGGAAACATGAACAGAATCATAATATGCAGGTGTGTAATACATAACTAAAAAAATTTTTATTGGGAGGAAGCTATGATTGAAAGCAAAAAATTTGTATCAGGAATAGCTATTATTACTGCGATTTGTCTTCTTGGAAATGCAATGCTTTATGTTGTACTACCGATATATTGGAGAGACTTTGGACTTAGCAGTTTATGGGAAGCAGGTGTTTTACTTTCAATAAACAGGCTCTTAAGGCTTCCCCTAAATCCATTAGTTAACTGGTTTTATAATCGCTTTGACAAAAAAACAGGGGTTATTGTCGCAATAATACTAGCGTTTATTTCTACACTGTCTTACGGATTTTTAAAGGGATTTATTTGGCTGTTAATTATGAGATGTGTCTGGGGAGCTGCTTGGACTTTATTGCGGATTGGCGGTTTGTTAACCGTCGTAGAGTTGTCGACCGATAAAAACCGGGGTGAATTGATGGGGACATATAATAGTCTATGGGGGCTTGGCCATTTAGGCGGAGCTTTGCTAGGCGGATTATTGACCGAGTTAGTCGGTCTCAAATTTGTCACGATAACATTCGGGATAATAGCTCTTCTTTGCATACCGCTCGCTTACCATATCATTCCACATGGAATATCCCGACCGATTAAAAAGGAAATACCTACTAAATTGATTCATCTGCTTTTCGAGAAAAAAAACAGGCCTTTGTTTCTCAGTGGCTTTCTTATACATATGATTTACTTCGGGATTATTGCATTCACCCTTAGCAGGATTATTGAGTTCCATATACCACATAATATAAGTGTATTAGGGTTACTTATAGGCGCAGCGTCTATATCTGGTATCATTCAAGCCCTGAAGTCGGGTTGGGAACCTTTTGTATCCCCAAAAGTAGGTAAATTAACAGACACAAAAGGAATTAGAAGTCCTTTATTAGCGATGGCATTGATTTCAACCGCTTTTACCTTGGTACTTATATCAATTCCTTCCACTATTTTTTTAGCCATCCTCATACTTCTGGTTATGCAATTCATGTCAACCATAGCCACCACTTTATGTGACACATTAGCAGCAGACAAGACGGCTAAAGAAAACCAGAATAAAACCGAAATTATGACGGGTTATACGATTGTGACTGATCTCGGGGTTGCAATAGGACCTTTATTGGCTTCTCTTTTTGAACAGAGCCTCACACCTCTATATGTCGGAACAGCAGTTCTACTTATCGGTTTAGGGATAAGTGTCTTAAAATCCACCTCAACAGAAGCTACCGATCCGTCTCGATAAAATCATGTTATTTTCCTGGATACCATCCACTCCACCACTAAGTGTACGCGCATATAAAAAAGGCATTCGCCAAAACGAATGCCGGGAACTTCATATTTAATACCCTTACCTTTGTACAAGATGTCAGGTTGAACTTAAAAAAAAACACCTCGTTAGAGGCGGGTAAGCTATGTTAAATCCGATTTCCTTTAGGCATCGTTTTCAGATTGCTATTCGAATTTTCAAGCAATGGCAGCATCCTGGTCGTGCTAACCATCTCAGAAGCACATATCGGACAAGTAGGCACGCTATCAAACGCAAAATTGTCCCGCATCCATCCTTTGCACGTATCACTCGTACATTCCCAGATTGCCGCATCCGCTTGTGGAATCTCTTCCAACGGTTTTTTGCGATTATACATGACTTCTACCCCCTTTGTTATGGAAAAACATCTAATCCGACGTTATTTCACAGAAGCCACTACTTAGCGGAAGTTTCGTCCCGTACGGACTTCTGTCTCGACAACTATTGGGCCGACTTTCATTATAACTACATAACTGCTCATAAAAAAGAAGCTGCCTTTACCATTATAACATGTTAAAGGCAGCTATGCTTTAATTACAGTTTTACAACTTCTTCTGCTTGAGGACCACGGTTTCCTTGTACAATTTTAAATTGCACGCGTTGACCTTCGTCCAGCGTTTTGAAGCCTTCGCCTGTAATAGCGCTGAAGTGTACGAATACATCTTCTCCGCCTTCAACTTCGATGAAACCGAAGCCTTTATCAGCGTTGAACCATTTTACTGTTCCGTTTTGCATGTGAATTACACCTCCAAATAAAGATTAACATGTTCCTTTGTTCTTTGCAGCAAGCAAATAAAAATTCACACATTGAAAAAGGTACCAGTCATAACCTATAAGTGATCGCCCTTTACAATATGTGAATTAGGTTTTCCACTCTCTACAACTTGTTTTTATTATAACTCCGTTTCCACCAAAAAGCAAATCTTTGTATTTTCTTTTCAAACAGCTTTGGAAATACATGTTATTCGCACGCGCTGGAACAGGGTTTGTCGCTTGCCCTACGCTCATTGCGGTCTTATGAAAGGATATGCAGATCCGAAACAACTTATACATTTTCTTTAAAATATTTTGACATGCATATCCAATACAGCCATGAAACATGAACGAATCACAGGATAACACACTAGGTCCATGCCCACATAAAGGCATCACGATCCCATGCAATCTGCCCACCATGTAGCTTGCGGAACGCTTTCTTCACTTCTTTTGATAAAGAGGCATTTCCATTCTCATTCACAAATACAAATTCTTCTCCAAAATTGGACTTTACATATTGAATTGCAGCTTCCTGATGAAGCGTACCGGTAAACTTAATCTCCTGCACCATCCATTCAGCCACTGCCTGTGCTGTCTTTTCCACAATATCACCTATTTATCTATCCATTGTACGGATACGGGCTTCCGATTATGAACAAGCCTGTCATACCGCCAGACTGAAGTATACCACGGATCCCAGGGCTGGCGGTAATCAGAGTTATGCAGCAGATGATGCCAGGCCCTTTTTAATGAACCACCGAACTCCCCGATGTATTACTCTCTGAAGAAGAGGACTTCGTTCGAACGCTAAATGTTAACCATACGCAATAAGCAACCAACACAACCAATATGAAGAGATCATAGGAAAGTGTTCCGCTATCTTGCCGGTCATTGCCTAGAAATTGAATCAAATTATGTATGAAATGAAACAGGATAAGCGGTACGATATTACCGTTTTTCAACATTAACAGTGCGAGCGCTGCTCCAAGCAGTAATGCATAGATCAGCTGCAGAATGGTATCTGCCATACTCTGGCCGGATAATGCATTCATGATATGAGTGATGGAAAATAAAACACTTGAAGTGACAACTGCCGCAATCGCACTCTTACGAAGTAATGTTTTGAAAATAAGTCCACGATAAATAGTTTCCTCTACAAAGGCGACAAGCAAGGTGAAAAAGATAAAAAACGCGACCTTGGACAGGGTTAATTCCGTAAATCCTTTCAACGCAAGTGTACCCAGTACAAGGAGTAGCGGAATATAATACTTTGCATGACTGGCCGGAATGGTCCTTAAAGAGCGAAATCCGGTGTCTCCCCACTTGCGTCGCAAAGTGAGATAAATAACGAGCACGAAAGCAATGGGAGTAAACGACATCAGTACTGGTGATGTATAGTCCAGCTGCTTCAAGGTTGCAATCGCTCCTGCTGTGAAAACCGCCAGTAAAAGGAGCAGTTCAATGATCACTACCGTCAGCACAGGTCTACGCACGGAAAAGGATTTGTTTTGCCTGGATTGCGAGTTTTTCATAGATTGTACCCGCCTCGTTTCGTTTTTATTGGTTGTCATATGAACTCATAGCGCAAGTTAGTTGTATCATATCTATTGTATAATCGGGTAGCCTTTTCTGGATAAAACTATAAAAGTAACAAAAAAGAGAATTCCTCTTACAGCTTTTACCTTACAATCAGGTATGGCTCAAGTACTAATCTGTCCATTATAGTAGTAATGGAATGAATCGTTGCAGGGGTACGTCACATTTGCAACGTCATATATATGGAGCGTAAGATGCACGCTGCGAAAAGAAGAACGAAATCAGGGGGATACTATGAAGGCTTTATTTATGCGCTGGGGACATTTGCTGGCAATTTTATGTATACCGCTTCAAGGCTCCATTTATGTTTTGTTGGGCAGCAACACCGGAAGTGATGTCTTCTACAACTATGCCTGGATTGATACACAGATTCCTTTTATCAAAGAATTTATTTATCCCTATGTCAGTTGGATGCCGATTCTGTATCTTGGATTTCTCTATTTGGGTCTGACGAACAAATCGCTATTCTGGCGTGTGCTAATAACCTATAACGTAGGAGTGATCGCAGCCAACGTCGTTTTTGCGGTCTTCCCTACTTACGTACCACGACCGGAAGTTATCGGAACAGGTCTGAGCAGTGCACTTGTAAAATTTATTTATACCAATGATGCTCCATTCAACTGTTTTCCGAGCATCCACTGTCTCACAAGTTATCTGCTCTTCATTATCATTAATCGTCACTTGAACTTCAAACCACTGGCGCGAATCTCCTGGTCGGTATGGTTGTGGCTAATTATTGCTTCGACGGTATTTGTGAAACAGCATTCACTGCTGGATGTTGCAGGTGGAATTCTCTTTGCGGAAGCAGCGTACTGGGCTGTGCATGTATTTGCGGTTCGCACAGGTTTGGCAAGCAAAAAAACAAAGCAGCCGCTCACGGCTACAAATACAAGCAGCAACGCTTAGTATACGATTTGTATTGCAAAGGCAGGAGTCATTCAACTGTCATGAAACCAAAAAGAGGGCCTCGGCCCTCTTTTTTTTTGCGTGAATTATGTTGATGCTTATAATGGAAGAACTTTTCAAGTAGCGACCGTGGCCCCCTGTCTTTCATATGATGGGTGGCCGTTCATGGAGCAAATCAGATGGAGGGCTTCCCATTAAACGCTTGAATATTCGGTAAAAATAAGACAGATCACGGTAACCGAGAAATTCTGCAATTTCCTGAATGGAGAGCTGTGACTCGGTAAGCAAATATACGGCTCTTTTCATCCGTTGATCATGAACATATTGGCTGATCGTCTGATTCGTCATGCTTTTAAATAACCCGGCTGCGTAATTCGGGGTTTTACCAATCTCGTCCCCCAGCTCTTCTTTCGTAACTTTCTCCCGGTAATGCCGCTCAATGTACCGCTTCATCCGCTCCGCATGAACATGCCTCTCCGGTGGAATAACCCCGCGGTCCAGTTCCCTGTTTATATAAATAAGCACTTCCATCAATAAGGCTTGGCTCATCATGACATAATAAGACGGACGCTCCTGCCATTGTTGTTGGATGGCTTTCATGCGTTCATGAATCAGTTCATAACATCCGGGCTTATGTCGCAAGGCCTCCCTCCGTTCCAGCGCGGGCAAACCTTGTGCATGATCCCCCTGTAATTGAACAACAATTTGCGTATGGGTTACGGTTGGAATGCTTTTGCCGTAATACGGAATGCCAGCGGGAATGAGCAATAGCTCACCCTTCTCCATGATCTGCTTTTCTCCGTTCACCCAATATACACATTTCCCATAAGTAACCAAGCTTAACCGCCAAGTCGCCTGTGACTGCACCGCTTCTTCGTACCAACCGACACCATTAATGTGTCGTACTTCTAATGGAGTGACCATAACACACCTCATTATTGGACTATATTCTAATCATTGTACTATAGTTCATACCCTGATTCGACAGAAAACGCTACAATACACATATAAGCAAACATATGAGGAGGAAAATAGCATGTTGAAAACAAAAATTATTTGTACTATGGGACCTGCTTGTGACTCAATCGAATTGTTAAAAGTAATGATTCAGGAAGGGATGACTGTTGCCCGTCTGAACATGGCTCACGGTGAGCTGGAAGATCACGTTGCACGGATTAACAATATCCGCAAAGCGGCTTCCGAATTGAATACGTACGTACCGATCATGATGGATATCAAAGGACCGGAAGTTCGTATTGGCAAACTGAAAGAAGCATCCTGTCATCTTCAAGCGGGTAAAGAGCTTATCCTCACTACCGAAGAAATTCTTGGTGACGCTGAGCGTATCTCGGTAAACTATCCGGAATTGAACCTCGTTGTAAAACCTGGAGATCGCATTCTCATCGATGATGGTTTGGTGGATCTGACTGTACTGTCCGTGGAAGGTTCGGATATTCACTGTAAAATCATCAGCGGCGGCATTCTGAAACCACGCAAAGGGGTTAACTTGCCAGGAATTAAAACGACTTTGCCAGGTGTAACGGAACGTGACGTTATGCACATCGGATTCGGGATCGAAAACGATATCGAAATTATCGCAGCTTCCTTTGTTCGTAAAGGCGATGACATTCGTGAAATTCGCAGCATTCTGAAAGAACGCGGTGTAGAACACGTACAAATCATCTCCAAAATCGAAAACCAGGAAGGTATGACCAACCTGAACGATATCATTGAAGCATCTGACGGTATCATGGTAGCACGTGGAGATCTCGGGGTCGAAGTACCGATCGAAGACGTACCGATGATGCAAAAAGAAATGATTGATAAATGTAACCGTGCGGGTAAACCGGTAATCGTAGCCACACACATGCTGGAATCCATGCAAGTAAATCCGCGTCCAACCCGGTCCGAAGTTAGTGACGTAGCTAACGCTGTCCTTCAAGGTGCAGACGTCGTTATGTTGTCCGGTGAATCCGCAGCTGGTAAATATCCGGTACAATCCGTACGCACGATGGCTGCAGTTGCCCGCCGTGCTGAAACGATGATTGATTATAAAGAACAATTCAACCAGAAGTCTGCTCAACAAGTAGCTGATATTACCGAAGTTATCAGTCAGGGAGCGGTTAGCTCTTCCCTCGTCCTGAATGCCAAAGCGATCATCACTTCTACCGAGAGTGGATTTACCGCTCGTATGATCTCCAAATATCGTCCAAAAGCACCGATCATCGCGGTAACACAGCATCAAGAAGTACTGGCGAAAATCTGCCTGCTTTCCGGTGTCATTCCGGTTATGGGCGACAAAGTAACAACAACCGATGAAATGTTCGAGTCCGCTACACGTAATGCCATCAAAACCGGTTATATTGAAAAAGGGGACATCATCGTATTGTCCGCTGGTGTACCGATTGGTCAATCCGGTAACACCAACTTGATCAAAGTTCAACAAGTATAATTCAACGGATACAAATACTTGTATAGTTCTAAATACAAAAATCCACCGAGAGCAGAAATGCGTCTCGGTGGATTTTTTGGTTCCAGAGTGCCATACCCAATTGTAATGTACCCGATGCCTAACCCTTACCAGCCAAAATTCAGCGTTTTACCCGTCTCTACCCATGTCTTAATACTGCTCAATATCATCCACCAGCTACTCTGTGCGTTCGCAAAGGATGGATGGTTGTCCGTAAATTGATCATTGATCAATGTTAACTTCGTACATTCCCCAACCGTTTCCAGTTGGAACACTACTCTGGATTGAAGATCCGCGTGATTGGCGTGGTAGGAAGGTCCGGGATGTTCAAGGTAGCTTAGTACGGATAAAGGTTCGAACTCCAGAATATCCCCGTACACATGCACCGTCTCTGCACCGTCATTTCCAGGCCCTACATAGGCAAATGGCTGACCCGGTTGAAAATTGGAACGAAGTTCACTCCAAAAAAGCTGCTCCGTGTACCGTCCGGCGAGATCAGAGCATTCCACACATCTTCCTGTCCGGCATTAATATAGAACTCATATTTCAATTCCATGAACTCACTCCCTTTATGTGTTAATTATTGAAGATACAAATGACATTTGCTTGCAACACTATCCTACGTTATACCCCAAACCATGTATTGTAAAAACGCGACATCAGCAAAAATAAAAGATAAAGAAAACCAAATTCGACATTCACACCGTCCAATTTATGTACTGCAACCACAAGGAGAGACTAGGGAAGGTTTTCTTGTGCAATTGCCCTATCCTGAAATCCAACCAATATAGTGCTTTGTTAGGAGATCAGATATACTAAGCTGGAATGAAATAACAGGAAATGTATACAAGTTACGAACGGAAAGTTAGCATCCAGAAAGGAACGGAGATATGAACCAAACAACAAATATTATGGGAATCCCTTTTCCCAATCTAACTATGGATCAGACGGTTACAATTCTTGGTGATGTAGTCGATCAGAGACCATCCGAACTGTTCCATGTCATTACAGGAAATCCGGAAATCGTCATGTCTTGTCAGAAAGATCAGGCACTTCGTTCTGTCGTGGATCAGGCAGGCATTGTTACCGCTGACGGTGCGGGCATTGTGATGGTATCCCGCATTCGGGGCGGACAATTGGCCGAACGTGTAACGGGTTGTGATCTGCTTTTTCGTTTATTGGAGGAAGGAAGCCAGAAGAATTGGTCCTTTTATATGCTTGGGGCAGAAGAAAGTGTCAGTAAGCGGGCTGTGGAGGCTATAGCGCAAAACTATCCAGGAGTCGTTGTTCGTGGTAGGCAGCATGGATTTTTCACAACGGACGAGGAGAAAAGCATTGTAAAAGAGATTCACGAGGCACAACCTGATTTTCTTATCGTGGCCCTAGGAGCACCCAATGCTGAACACTGGATCAACAAATATCGCCATCAACTAAATGCTCGTGTAGCCATCGGAGTTGGTGGAAGCCTGGATATCCTCGCCGGCAAAACCAAACGTGCACCTGCGATATGGCAGAAGCTTAACTTGGAATGGCTTTATCGACTGCTCAGCCAGCCTTCCAGATGGCGCAGACAACTCATTTTGCCACGTTTCGCTGTTCGGGCACTGCTGTTCAGGGAGCAAAGGTAAATAACAAAGGAGACTGGTTAAGGAATGATCGGAGATAAATCCATGATCAAACTCAGGCCAAACAAAATACATATTATCGGCTCAGTCGGCAGTGGTAAATCTACACTGGCTCGCCATTTATCCGCAAGTCTAGACCTTCCTTATCATGAGCTTGATAATATGGTCTGGCACCGTGTACCTCAAGGACAAGATATTCGCAATAGCCCGGAGACACGGGACACCCTCTTGCAAAAAGCAGTGCATTCCAATCAGTGGATTATCGAAGGAGTACACTATAAATGGGTGGCAAGAAGCTTCGAGCAGGCTGATCTTATCGTCTATTTGAATACACCCGTGTGGAAAAGGAATGTACGCATTCTCAAACGTTTCACAGTACAGAAGCTTGGACTGGAACAAGGAAATTACCGACAGACTTTCACCATGCTTTGGCGGATGTATAAATGGAGCTATCAGCATGACCGCAAGGAAAAAGCGCTAATCATGACGTTTTTGCAGCCTCACCAATATAAATTGTGCATTGTTCGCGACGAAGCAGAATTAATGAGATACCTGGAGGAATTGACCTAATGAAACGTGCGGATCATATTGCCAGACCCAGCATGGGTCTTCTGAACCTGGATGAAGGTGACAAAAGTTATCGACTGACACGCTACGCGACTTCTGATGCGCTGAGTTCATTGGTGAAGCATTTCTGGATCGTCTCCTGGGATCTTACCGGGCATGATCCTTATCCTCAGCAAGTGGTTCCAAATCCCTGTGTCAATCTGGTGGTAGAGCGGGGAAATACCTTTTTCTTCGGTCCATCTGGTCAGAAATTCTCTTATCTCGTCCGTGGAAAAGGAAGTGTGTTTGGGGTGAAGTTTAAACCGGGCGGCTTCTATCCATTCATTCGCACTCCCGTTTCCACACTGTATGGAACCCCCCTTGATGTCTCTGGTGTGCTTGATGTGGATGCTCCAGAGCTCGAACAATGTCTGCTCGGGGACGGAAGTGATGCGGACAAAGTCAGTTATATGGATCAGCTTCTCTGTAAACACCTCCCTCCTCCTGATGATCAAGCCGTGCTGGTCAGCCAGATTGTACTGCAGATTGAGCAACAACGGGATATGTTGAGAGTCGATGATTTATCTGCCTCCTGGAATGTGCACACAAGAAAGCTCCAGCGCCTGTTCAATCAGTATGTAGGCATTAGCCCCAAAATGGTGATCAAGCTCTACCGCCTGCAAAATGCTGCCGAGCTGATGGAGCGGGGTGTGGATTGTGATCTGGTTAAGCTGTCCCAAGACCTTGGATATCATGATCAGTCGCACTTTATTAAAGATTTCAAGTCCATTATCGGCAGCACACCTGAGGATTACGTCCATTCCAGAAAATGATTTATTACTGTTTAGCACAATTAATTTGTGTAAAATTAAATTTCCACTATCCGTTCAGATTACAAACATTTATACTGAGTAAGACTAGTAAACAAATGACATATAGGAAGCAAGGTGTTTCGTTTGATTAGTATTATTTTTGTTGCTCTTGTAGCCATCGAACATTTGTACATCATGGTAATGGAGATGTTTCTGTGGACTCGTCCACGCACAATGAAAACGTTCGGCCTTACCCCTGAACTAGCGGAATCTACCAAATCCTTGGCAGCCAATCAAGGTCTTTACAATGGATTTTTAGCCGCAGGCTTGATCTGGGGACTCGTTTATCCGGATGGAACCGTCGGACAGCACATCCAGATCTTCTTCCTGGCATGTGTCATCATCGCCGCCATATACGGAGCCGTGACCGCTACGCGATCCATCATCATCAAACAAGGGCTACCTGCGATTATTGCAATGCTTCTGGTTCTTTTCCTCTGATCCTCTGCTGACCATACCATGCTGGGATTCATTACAAGCTCCAATGTGGTAAGGTAAGGATATATAGGCATTGGATTATGCCTGATCACTGTGATTGGCTTGGAAAGGAGAACGTTGCATGGGACTGTTTGACAAGCTTCGGCGTCGCAAAAAGGAACATGTGCCCGCAGGCGGACCAGTAAATACTGCGCCCTATAGCGAAACCATCGTTGGATTTGTTTTGCTGGAGCACGAAGAATGTAATTTCGATCACTTCATTAACACGATGAAAAGCGAGTGGAATATTGAGATTGATGAGCGTCCGGAGGAAGGCAACCTTTTTTTCGAAGTGGATGGAATGCAAGTGGTGTGCGCATATATCAACGCTCCTATTCCTGACCGCGAAGTAGAGGAAAATGCCAAATTAAATGTGTTGTGGCGGGAAGCGGTACAAGTCACTTCACGACATCAATCCCAGATTATTGTCTCTGTTCTGAATGCAACCGACGCAATTCAGGCACATATTCTGTTCACCCAAACGGCGAACGCCTTACTTCAGCTTGATCACGCGCTGGCTATATATATGGCACCACTTGTGGTGGAAGCAGGTCAGTACGTGGAAATCAGTCGTGGACTTAAGGAGCATGAGCTGCCCGTCTCCCTCTGGATTTTCATCGGATTATTTCAGAGCCCTGAAGGTGCATCGGCCTATACTTATGGGTTACGCAACTTTGGGAAAGAGGAGATGGAAATCACTCAATCCGCAAAACCGTTAAGTGAAGTATTTGAAATGATGTACATGACAGCGACTTATGTTGTTGAAAACGATGTAACCCTGCATAGCGGCGAGACGCTTGGCTTCTCTGCAGAACAAAAGCTGCCCATCCACCGTTCGGAAGGAATAGCTACAGAAGGCAGCAGCTTGAAGATTGGTTTTTAAACATCGTTAAAAGCCGTCCAGATCTCTTGTGACTGGGCGGCTTTCTTATGCTTGATGTCCGTTTATAACTCATCAACACACGGTTCCCTGAAATTGTAACTGCTAGGAGTACATAGTTCATAAGTATTAGAATATATTGAATTTTGTTTTCATATCTGCAAATTCCGGGTATAATTAATAGGCCAATAGACTTATACACTACATAATATATATCGCAAAGGAGTTGCCAAATGTCTGTAAAACGATTGGATTCATCTAAACCTATTATTGAAATAGTTTGGGAAGGGATGGTCTCTCCTGAACAGGTGGAAGAAACAAATAACGAGATAAAAAAAATAGCAGATCAATTGGGTAACTCGTTTGATCTGCTGGTGGACATGCGCAATATGAAGGCATTTCCTCAGGATACAAAAGAGAAAATGGTGGAGCACCAGAAACTGCTGGCACAGTGGGGCATGAAGCGTGCGAGTGTAGCAGTAGGCGGGGCGATTGCCAAAATGCAACTGAACCGGATTTCCAAAGAATCGCAGCATCAGACCGAATTCCAGTGGGAAACGATTGATGAAGCTTTGGCATTTTTATT
Source organism: Paenibacillus sp. 11B (assembly GCF_030487755.1). Lineage (NCBI taxonomy): Bacteria > Bacillati > Bacillota > Bacilli > Caryophanales > Paenibacillaceae > Paenibacillus > Paenibacillus sp. 11B. The sequence goes on from NZ_JAUKNS010000006.1 coordinate 17,647, forward strand.
GAACTAATTAAAAAGGGCTGTTATGTGAGCACAAAGGAACTATGGTGCGAGGAACATGAAGTCATATCTTAAGGCGCTTCCCAGATAATGAGGGAACGCCTTTTTGTATTTTTAAACTCTTCATATGAATACTTCATCATGTTTGCGAAAAGGTCATGGATTCATCGCACATACCATCGTTACAGACGTGCCACTCATGCCTTGTTCGACGAATCCGAAACGCCGATAAAGCCGAATGGCTTCATTATCCGGGTCAACACTGAGCGAAACGGCGTCAATTCCCCGCTTCCGAGCCTCTTCTAATGCTGCCTGAATAAGACGGGTGCCTATTCCTTTACCACGCGCAGTCTCAATCACAGCCATTCCCATCTCGGGTGTAGCCGCATTTACATAACCGTACCCCGCATTCTGCTCCGTAAAAAATCGCAACGTCACCGAGCCCATACGCTTTCCCTGAGAATCCAAGGCGATAAAGCCGAAATCCCCCTCTCTCCCCCAGCCTTCAACGTACTTGGACATGCCGGGGCTATGTATGATCTCAGGTTTAAAAGGCTCTTCGCCCTCCCGCTTGAACATCGATGCATACAACATCTCCCATAGAAAAGGGATATCCTGCTCCTCAATGGGACGCAATTGATACTCTGTCATTCCTTCCCCTCCTTCAAATTGGTAAAGAGGCGTTCCATTTCATTCAGATTAAATTCATTGGTAATTTCATAATTTTCAAGCTTGTCTCTCGTTTTGTATCCGCTATAGATAGAGACAGCATGTTCGTTATAAAACGTAATTCCAAAGTTTTCAGTAAATCGATCTTCTTTCTTAGTCAGAAGCTGCCAGTCATAGTAATATGGGGATCGCTCGGTGATATCTATTTCCTTTACTCTTCTTAATTCGATATCCTTCGCAAGCTTCAACATATTTCTAATCTCTTGGGGATCTTTAATAGTCATTTCTTCTTCATTGTATGGATCGGTGGTCGGTATTTTTTTAATAACTAGAATCTCCAGTGTATCCAGCATACTCATATGATCCGTGACCTCTGCACGAAAAGTGGTGTACTGCCTCGACATGTACATCGGTATCGCAATAGCTGCAATCACAATGACAATGACTGCACCAAGAATGGTTATGGTTCTTTTTTTCATTGAAATCCCCTCTCGTTGTTGGGTATATCAGGAAATTAGCAATTGCATTTCAAGTATACCATCTCATCATCCAAATATTGTTCTTCACCATTAAAATAATCCATTAAATACATGCATTTTATATAGAAAATACCTCTTTATAACCAGTCATTTTAAATTTTATGAGATGCTAACTAAAGTGATAAATATCGATATTATGATTTTGAAAAAAATGTCGATATACTACATAAGCTTTCAGCTTTGCCTATACTGGCAGGGGACATCAAAGGGGGAGATTGGATGAAACTTAAACCGAAATTAATGATGATGTTTCTGGCTGCTGTACTGATTACAGCGATTCCACTGGCAACACTAGGCTTATACCAAACAGAGAAACAAGCCACTCGCAATGTCGATTCCAAATTAACTGGATTAATGTCCTCGGCGGCCAACCAATTGGATGGATGGATCAGCAGCAATGCCAAAGTTGTGGAAACACTGGAGTTTGTAATTCAGGAAGCGATTCCGGCTGGACAACTGAACGAAGATTATTTTGATATCATGAAGCTGGGCAGTAACAAAGAAAGTCTGTCGGATCTTTACTATGGCTCAGAACAAGACGGTCATTTTATGAATGGCTCGGACTGGACACCTGATGCGGGGTATGATCCACGTGAGCGTCCCTGGTACCAACAAGCGAAGCAGGCCGATCAACTGGTTTTCTCGGATCCCTATCTGGATATGATGTCGAAGCAATACGCGGTGTCCATGACGATGCCGGTCCTGAATAAAGACGAACAGCTACAAGGTGTCGTGGCAGGAGATTTACTGCTCTCTACCCTTACGGATACGGTGGGAAAAATTAATCTGGACGGGCTGGGATATACATTTCTAATCGATAAAACGGGGATGCTTCTGGCTCACCCTGACGATAAACTGGTAAGTACCTCTGCCTCTGAAAATGCGGAATTAAAACCACTGCTGGCCGACATGCAGGCGTCCACCTCAGGGGAGAAGAAGTTTAACTACAATGGTGAAAATTATCTGTTGTACTTTAACCAAGTCCCCAGCACAGGCTGGGTGGTAGGCTCAGTCATTTCTGAAAAATTAGCTTATTCCGAATACTATGAATTACGAAACATCTACATTCTGATTATCGCTGTTACCCTAATCGTAGTTATGGCGGCAGCATACTGGATTGCATCACTATTCATCAAACCGCTAAAAACCTTGGGCGCAACCTCCCAACGGATGTCGGATGGTGACTTTACGGGTCGGGTACAGATCAGAGGTAAAGATGAGTTTGCGGAGTTAGGTACAGCATTCAATCAGATGTCCGCTCAACTCAGTCTGCTGCTGGAGCAGGTCACCTCCTCTGCTAACCGGGTGCAAAGCATCTCGGGTGAGATGGAAGAGCATACCGACAATACCAAACGCATTGCCGAGCAGATCTCCATCGCCACAGATGAGCTCGCTCAAGGGTCCAGCAAACAGGCGGAATCGGTCTATGACGGTTCAAGTCGATTGTCAGAGATGAGTAATAGTGTTGGCGGTATTAACCGCAGTGTGGAGCAATCGGTAACGATGATGCGAGAAGCAGGGGAAGCCATGCTTGCCGGAATGCAAGCTGTGGATCATCAGGTGGAACTTGCGGACGGCAATCGGAGTTCCATTGACCGCGTAGGTGAGTCGATCACGCTTTTGGCGGAGAAGTCGCAGAAAATCGAGGACATTGTCGGCATGATTCGGGGCATCGCTTCCCAGACTAATCTGCTCGCCCTGAATGCTTCTATTGAAGCGGCCAGAGCGGGTGAACATGGACGCGGATTCGCCGTCGTAGCCGAAGAAGTACGGAAACTGGCTGAGCAGTCTTCCGACTCGGCACAGGATATCATTGTTCTGCTGGATGAGATTCAGGCGGCAAGTCGTCAAAGCGTGAGTGAAGTTACTTCGGCTGAACAAGGTATTGAGCAGCAGGTAGCTGCTGTTCATGAGATGCGCGAGTCGTTTACCCGTATCAAACAATCCATTGACGGCATCGACAGCCAACTCCAGCTGGTATCCTCTGCTACAACCGAGCTGGATGACAGCTCTGGCAGGATTGCCGAAGTAATTTCCAGTGTTGCAGCCATGTCGGAGCAGAGCGCAGCTTCCACGGAAGAGGTTGCTTCTTCTACGCAGGAACAGTTCAATTACATTACAAGTATCTCGGAACGTTCCAATGAGCTGGCTCAGCATGCCAATGCACTGTATGAGGAAGTGAAGAAGTTCAAGATCTAACTCAAACAAGCCGTGTTCACCCACAGAGGTGAGCGGCTTGTTTTTTATGACGCATATGTTTGTTTTATGGTCAGTTGTATGCTTATTTTTTGTAGTGTTTTTTCCTGAAAGTCGAAGGAATTCCTATTACGATCCTGTTGTTCTCATCATTGATCTGATGCATTCCCTGTCGAGTCTCTAACGACCAATTCAGGCTTCAGGACAATTTTCTGTGGTGATTTACCTTCATCTTTTAGCTCATCAATTAATAAATCAACGGCACGATGCCCCAGATCCTCAATAGGTTGGGCAACCGTCGTCAGAGGTGGACTGGTTACTGAAGCCAGAATCGTATTATCAAATCCGATGATTGATACATCTTCAGGCACACGCAGACCTAGCTCTTTGGCAGCCTGAAGCGCACCAATTGCCTGCATGTCGTTGCAGCAGAAAATGCCTGTGGCTCTATTCTTTTCCGTGAGCAGCACGAGCGCCTCTTTTTTGGCTGAACCCAAATCGGCAGAAGACTCTCTCACCTGATCGGCTTCAAGAGAATGACCCGCCTTCTCCAATACTTCACGAAATCCGCGTACGCGTTCCTGACTGCTGCTGACTTTGAACGGTTCGGACAGCACCGCTACGTGAGTATGACCCAATTCAAGCAGATGCTGCGCTGCCAAAGCACCGCCAAGCCTATCATCGATGGCAACGGTATGCACCGATAACGACGGCATATGACGGGCAATCAGAGCAACAGGTATGGACTGTTGCAGAAGCGGGGACAGAATTTCGGCGTTATCAATACCCGTTCCGATCATCATGCCGTCGACCCTTTTTTGCTGAAGCAGATTCAGATACCGCTCTACCCGCTCGTCCTTATTGTCTGTGCTGCAAATCACGACGCTATAACCCAACTGCCGACTGCGATCCTCTACCGCTCTGGCCAGCTCGGCAAAATACGGATTGGAGATATCGGGCACGAGCAGTCCGAGCGTGTATGTCTGCTTACCTGTAAGTGCCGCGGCGATCGCGCTCGGCTGATAGTGAAGGCGCTCCATGATCTCCATAATCTCGGTGCGCCGCTTCTCGCTAATTTTCCCTTTGCCGTTAATAACCTGTGAGACGGTTGCAATGGATACACCCGCCTCGCGTGCTATATCATATATCGTTGCTTTCATTGTTATTTCCCCATTTGTGCTATATATAAATTTTCTTATATATAGGTAATCGTTTTCTTCTCATTATGCAGGGGGAAGTCCGCATACGCAACTTGAAGCCAAAGCAAATTATGAACCAAGCCTGGATTACTTCCTGGATAACGAATAATGGAATCGGATAGTCTGGCTCACTTGAAGGATAAAATATAGGAGTATGCCATCCACCTGCATTACTTTTTATTCATTAGCCAATCATGGTCCGGGTCGTTGTGAAACTTCCAGGTCCGGGTTGGTCCTGCCATCACATTCAGATAGTAGACCTCGTATCCCGGAGGAGCACCTACCGGATGGTATCCACACGGGACAAGCACAACTTCCCCGTTTTTCACTGCAAGCGTCTCATCCACAGCGCGATCATCTGTGTAGATACGTTGAATGGCAAACCCCTGCTCTGGCTGTACTCGGAAATAATACGTCTCTTCCAGCAAGGATTCATCAGGTAGGGCGTCCCGATCATGTTTATGCGGAGGATAGCTCGACCAATGTCCATCTGGCGTGAACACCTCAACGACGAGCAGGCTGTCTGCTTCTTTTTGTTCAGGCAAAATGTTGTGAATCTGTCGTTCCAGGTTTCCATAACCACGTGTCTCAACACCTACATCTTCGGGAGCAATCAGACGAGCTGGATACGTGCCTTTACCTGGTGCCGCACATATCGCAATCTCCAATGCGGTACGAGCTGTTAACTCCACTCGATCTGAACTGGATACGTAAATCGAATACGGAGGAATTTTCTCGAAGACGCTCATTCTTTTGCCGATATTCTCCCACGTGTATTCACGAGTACTTACATTCGCCAAGCCGCTGAGAAGCACAATACAGAGTTCCTGATCCCCGCTCTCACGAGTTATAGTCTGTCCTTCCACAAGCTGTACGACCTGAAACCCAACATATTCCCAGCCCGCAGACTCTGGTGTGACCGTCAATAACGTTCCGTCTGCTTTCGGATTCAACACAGGTTTTACTACACGTTCTGACATGCTTTCTTTCACTCCTTCCGGTATTTATCCTTAATTTTTATGGCTGTCTATTAGATGAAATGCCTTGTTATGAAAATGGTCCTTCCTACGGAGCAACCGTCTGCGATTCCACCGACATTCCCGGGACTTCCCGCAGCTTCACAGGTCTGCCTTGCTCCATGGACATGCGTGCCGCGAGCGCGATACGTTCTGCCTGAACTGCATCATTCCCATTCACGATGACAGGTGTATCGTTCCGGATCGCGTCGATGAAAAGAGCTGTCTCCTGTACATACGCTTCATTGTATCGTTCCAGGAAAAAGTGCAGCGGCTTGTCGCGCATCAGTCCGGTCGCTGTACTAATTTCTGCCGTATTCGGATGATCGTTCGCAGCTGCGGCGCTGCCCAATGAGCCAAACACCTCAACACGCTGATCATATCCATATACCGCCTGGCGGCTGTTATCAATAACGCCAATCGCTCCATTTTCAAAACTCATTGTCACAATGGCCGTATCCACATCACCGTATTCTGCAAAAACAGGATTGATCAGCACATTGCCCTGGGCATAGACTTCCTCCACTTCACTCCCGGACAGATACCGGGCCATATCGAAATCATGAATCATCATATCCATGAAAATCCCGCCAGACACCCGAATGTACTCCGCTGGCGGCGGACTCGGGTCACGAGAAGTAATTTTGATAATATGCGGTTCCCCAATTGTTCCGTCCTGCACATGTGAACGTACCCGTTTGAAGTTATGGTCGAAGCGACGATTGAATCCGATTTGCAGCTTTACCCCGGCCTTTTGCACGGCTGCAACAGCTGCCTGAGTTTGATGAAGGTCCATACTAACCGGCTTCTCGCAAAAAATATGTTTACCCGCCTGTGCTGCCTGTTCAATCAGTGGCACATGCGTATCTGTTGAGGAACAGATCAGCACTGCATCCACATTTGGCATGGCGATCAGCTGGCTGCTATCTGTCGTTACCACCGGAATGCTGCGGCTGGAAGCCCACGCCTCCAGCTCAGGTCCTGCAAACAAATCACTGATCCCCACAATCTCGGCATGTGGGTTGCGCAGGAGATTATCTGCATGAATTTTGCCAATGCGCCCAGCGCCGATGATGCCAATTCTCACTTTATCCTTGCCCATTCCGTTATCCTCCCTGTATGTGTCCATGTGGACTCAACGTTCTTCCCTTGGCCCGGGTATGCCCTATGCCCTGAGTGACTACCAGCGGGCAGTGACCATCTTTTTGCGAGTATAAAATTCAACGCCATCCGTGCCATTGGCATGCAAATCACCGTAGAACGATTTCTTCCAGCCGGAAAAAGGGAAAAATGCCATGGGCGCAGGTACGCCCAAGTTAATGCCCAACATGCCCGCATCAATGGTTTCCCGGAATTGACGCATGCTCCCTCCGCTGCGGGTGAACAGACACGCCCCGTTGGCAAAGTCGGAACGGTTCGCCAGTTCCACAGCTTCCTCCAGCGTAGCTACCCTCGCCACCGAGAGCACTGGTGCAAATATCTCGTCCTTCCAGATCTTCATGGTGCTCTGCACCTCATCGAATACCGTCGGACCAACGAAATAACCGGACTTGCCTGTCGCCTCATCTTTACGACCATCCCGGATCAGAGCCGCACCTTCCTGTTCTCCGGATTCAATGTAGCTGAGTGTACGTTCCTTATGTGGACCGCGAATCACAGGGCCCAGGAATACCCCTTCATCCATACCGTTACCAATCGTGATGCGATCTGCCGCTTCCACCAGCTTTTGTACCAGCGTGTCAGCAACATCACCCACGGCGACAACAACGGAGCAAGCCATACAACGTTCTCCGGCTGAGCCGAAGGCTGCGCTGGTGATTTCCTTCACTGTCAGGTCGAGATCGGCGTCTGGCATAACGATCGAGTGGTTTTTGGCACCGGCGAGTGCCTGCACCCGTTTGCCATGTGCGGAAGCGGTGGTGTAGACGTATTCGGCGACAGGCTGTGAGCCGACAAAAGAGATCGCTTGAACATGCTTGTGTTCAAGCAGCCCGTTCACGACGTCATGCGCACCGTGAACGATATTGAGCACTCCGTCCGGAAGCCCTGCTTCCTTGAACAGCTCAGCCAGGCGGCCTGCCAGCAGCGGTGTGCGCTCGGACGGCTTCAGGACAAAGGTGTTACCGCACGCAATCGCCAGCGGGAACATCCAGCACGGTACCATCATCGGGAAGTTGAAGGGGGTAATTCCCCCAATAACACCGATTGGGTACCGGTACATGCCTGACTCCAGCCCGGTGGCGATGTCGGGCAGCTGTTTGCCCATCATCAGGTTCGGAGCGCCTGCCGCAAATTCGACGCATTCAATGCCGCGCTGTACTTCGCCGTAGGCTTCCGCGTAGCTTTTACCATTCTCCAGCGTGACCAGCCGAGCGAGTTCTTCCCAGTGCTCTACCAGCAGCTGCTGGTATCGGAACAGAATCCGCGCACGGCGAGGAACCGGTGTACCGCTCCAGGACGGGAAAGCCTCCCGTGCCGTCTGGACGGCCAAATCCACGTCCGCCTGTTCAGACAGCGGCACGTGTGCAATGACCTCTTCGGTGGCCGGATTTACGACCGGCTCCGTACGGGTTGCCGCCGGGGTCACCCAGGCACCCCCGATCCAGTTTTGAACCATTGTCGCTATTGCTGACGCTTCAGAAATCCCTTTTCCCATAGCCCTGTCTCCCTTCGCTTATATGTGCGTTGCATCAAATTTCTCCATGTACTCCAAGTACTTCAACACGCTTCAGGACACCGTAATTTCGCCCCGATTGCATCGTTCAATATAGTCATTCACTTGTTCCACCGTTGGCATTGCATCCGAGCAGCTATGGCTGGAAATCACGATACTTGCTGCCGCACTGCCAAACGCCATGCTGCGTTCAATCGTCCACCCCTGCATCAACCCATACAGGAAGCCCGCCGCGTAGGAATCACCTGCACCAAACGTTTTCACCACACGCGCAGGGTAGCTGTCCGCTTGATGAGATAGCCCTTCACCTGTATAGGCAATGGAGCCTTCCTTGCCATGTTTGATGACCACAATTTTAGCTGAAAAGTCGAACCATTTTTGCGCGGTCACCTGATCGCTATGGTCTGGATTATGGTCAAACGTCTCCATCATGTCGAACTCTTCACGTGTGCCCAGGATGATATCGCATTTCTCGGCTGCGAGGTTATAATAGACCGCCGTTTCTTCTGCTGATGTCCATGTGTATGGACGATAGTCCAGATCAAACACAATGACTGTGCCATGCTTTTTCGCATACGTCAGCGCCAGGAATACCGCTTCACGCGATGGACTTTGGGCGAGGGCTGTACCCGAGATCAGCAGCACTTTGGAGTCGGCAATCAGCTGTTCCTGCACCTCTCTCGATTGCAATAGCAGATCAGCTACATTGTCGCGATACATCAGAATGCTGCAGTCAGTTGGGCTTTTGATCTCGGTAAAAGCAAGCCCTGTCACCGCTCCGGTATCATCTGTTACCACATTTGACGTATCGATCCCGTTCCACTCCAGATAGCTGTGGATGAATCGGCCCATCTGGTCATTTGCAATTTTGCCGATAAACGCCGTTTCCATGCCGAGTCTGGACATGCCAATCGTAATATTGGCCGGAGAGCCGCCCACATATTTTGTAAAGGTCATTGTCTCTTCCATCGGGCGATTGATCTCGTTGGCATTCAAGTCTATGCACAGACGGCCAATCGCGGTGAAATCCATCTTCCTGGAACCAGGAAAGGATACGTAGGTCATTGCATTTGAACCCCTTTCTATGATGGGATTTTGCATGTATATATGGATAGAATATTTAGAATTGTGAAGTTTAAAGTTTTAAGTTTTGTCTCTGTAATGTTGTTAGAAAAATCATCAAACTTACATACTCATCATCCGGTTTACCTCATGGTATGGCTCTCTCCCGATTGCCATGACTTTATCAGCTGTGTTGGTATAAGGACTCCATATATTGCAAAGATCTCCGCGCATACTCATATGGATTATGAATTGCAGGGTCCTGTTCCCCTTCAAGCATCGCCCAGCCATCGTACCCTCGGGTGATCAATTCCTGCAGAATAGGCGCAAAATCAATACAACCATCTCCGGGAACCGTGAATACCCCTTTACGGATGCAACCCACAAAATCAGACTGTTCTGCCCTTGCTTCGTCCAGCACTTGATGACGGATATCCTTCAGGTGGATATAGGCAATCCGGTCATAATGCTTGCGCAAGAGCGTTAGGGGATCTGCTCCACCGTAGTAGGCATGGCCTGTGTCATAGAGCAAATAAACAAGAGATGGGTCGGTCAGCTGCATCAGTTTATCGATTTCTTCTGGCTGCTCCACAACAGTGCCTCCATGGTGATGATACGTCAGTTTCAACCCGTGCTCACGGGCGATGGTCCCCGCTTTGTTTAGCCCCTCAGCAAGGATGTGCCATTCCGATTCACTGAGTCTCAGCACTTCTTTTTCATGTGGTGTCCGCCTTGGATCAAAATGCAGCGAACCGCCTACCTCCGCCGTGCTAATCACCGTGCTGCCCATCGATTGCAGAAATTCTGCGTGTCTTCGGTAGCTCTCCAGCTCAGACTGACGATATGCCGCGTCGGAGAACAAAACCGATTTCCACTGGGAAACGAGGCGTATGCTGCGCTTGTTTAACTCCCCCCGCAATATGACTGGATCCGTGGGATATTTCCGCCCCATCTCCGTACCCGTCAGTCCGAGCCGCTGAATATCATCCAGTATCTGTTCACATGTTGTTGCATCACCATGCTCCTTCACATCCTCTCCGACCCAGTTGATCGGATGAATCCCGAGCTGAAATGGCAGCTTGTTCATGGCTCCACGTCTCCTTTTATAATTCAACATTTCTCGCATTATTCAGTGCAGAGTGCTGAACGATGCATTTTGCATAATTTCGAATTAACTCACTCCTGGGTGCAAGATATTTAGAGGAAAAAGCAACCTGATCCATACAACGGATTCACGAGTGAAGCATTTCTATCTATATCATGCTGGTTAGAAGATACTCTTGGATTAATGCACATGCATGCACAATTAAATGAGTTTAGCCTTGGCACGGTTTGCCTGCATCGTGTGGTGAGCATGAACCACTTTTTCTTCCGTAGATACTTCTGGCACACCCACATTCCACCACGACTCATATCCGCCTGCATTGGTTCCGGGAACGACCGGAATTTCAATCAATGTAGTTTCGGTCTCATTCCGTGCATCTCTTAGCGCCTGCTCTAATTGTTCTGTCGTCTCTGCCTTATAGGCTTTGGCTCCAAGGCTGCGGGCATGAGCTGCAAAATCGATAGGCATGTAATCCCCAGTCAGTCGTCCGCTCTCCGATTCCCGATAGCGGAACTCATTGCCGAACCCGTCACTTCCGTGCTCTCGCTGCAAATTGTGAATACACTGGAATCCGTTATTATTAAATAGCAAAATGGTCATCTTCTTCTGTTCCTGCAAGCTCGTCACCAGTTCAGAATGCAGCATTAGGTAACTGCCGTCACCCACCATGGCATACACATCCCGCTCAGGCTCGGCAAGAGCTGCTCCGAATGCCCCGCTTACCTCATAGCCCATACAGGAGAAGCCATACTCCATGTGGTATGTTTTTGGTGCAGATGCACGCCACAGACGGTGCAAATCTCCGGGTAAACTTCCCGCAGCACACACGATGACAGAAGAAGGGTCAATGGTCCGGTTAATGACACCGACCGCAGTGGTCTGGGCCAGCCCAGCCTCGTGTTGCAGTCCATAAAGCCGATCCACCTCGCTGTTCCATTCATCCCGCAGTTCGGCGATCTCGGATGTTCCGTAACCGCTGCGGTAATGATGTTTCTGTAAAGCCGTTTGCAACGCTTGCAGACCTTCCCGTGCATCAGCCAAAATCGCTTCCCCACCCAGTTTGGCAGCATCCATGCCGTTCAGGTTAATGTTAATGAAAGCCGCTTCAGGATGTTGAAAAGCAGACCGGGACGCCGTCGTAAAATCCGAGAAACGTGTACCGACGCCGATTACCACATCTGCTTCCCTGGCTAGCCTATTGGCAGCCAGCGAGCCGGTTACGCCGATGGCTCCCACATTAAGTGGGTGGTCCCACGGCAAGGCACTCTTGCCAGCCTGCGTCTCGGCAACCGGAATGCCATATGCCTCGGCGAATTCAGCCAGCTGCGCGGACGCCTCGGCATACAACACGCCGCCGCCAGCAATGATCAGCGGCCTCCTGCCACGGGCAATCTGCTGCGCTGCCCGTTCAATAGCCGCCTGGACCGGAGGACGACGGTCCAGGTAATGCACCTTGCGGGCGAAGAACGATTCAGGGTAATCGTATGCCTCTGCCTGCACATCCTGCGGCAGCGCCAGCGTTACCGCGCCCGTCTCCGCCGGGTCCGTCAGCACGCGCATCGCCTGCGTGGCAGCAATCATTAGCTGTTCAGGACGCACGATACGATCCCAGTATTTGCTGACCGCTTTGAACGGATCAGTAGCTGAAATGGTATAATCGCCACTGACCTCCAGCTGTTGCAGCACAGGATCTGGTTCACGCGTGGCAAAGTTATCCCCCGGAAGCAATAAAACAGGAATCCGATTGACCGTTGCGGTTGCAGCTGCGGTAATCATGTTCAGTGCACCTGGTCCGATGGATGTCGTGCAGGCATAAATCTGTCTACGGTTCTTCTGCTTGGCATAGGCCGCCGCCGTATGTACCATGCCTTGTTCATTTTTCCCCTGCATATACGTCAGACTTCCTGAACTACGCTCCAGTGCCTCTCCAATCCCCGTTACGTTGCCATGTCCAAAAATGCCAATGACACCCTTCACAAACTTCGTTTCCACCCCATCAACCGAAATATATTGCTGATCCAGGTATCGGAGCAGTGCCTGAGCCATCGTCAGTCTAATTGTTGTCATGGATTGACATCTCCCTTCCCTTTACGGGTTAAGCGCTTAATCTACGTTAAGTTTAAGCACTTTACCCCTAAAGGTTAAGCGCTTAATTGATATAGTATTACAGGCTGAAGGATTAGGCAAGATATTTTTGTAAGCGGTTTACAAAATAAAGATTAAAAAAACGACCTTATGCATGTGTCGCTGTATACGATCCATCGTTATTAATAAGGAGATCCGATGTGCTTATTAGCAGTGGAATGAGTGTTCAGGTACAGATGGAAACGTAAAAAAAAACAAAAAAGAGATGGCAAGAACCATCTCTCTTTTGGTTTTACTATAAAGCGGGTGATGGGAATCGAACCCACGCTATTAGCTTGGAAGGCTGATTCTCACCCTATTCCGCGGTAGTCTTACACAGTCAAAAGACAGATGAACTCTCGTTTTTAAACCTTATGGGCAGTCATGACCAGCATGTACAAACATTGAATACACAATCAACTGCCCCATGACTGCCCCTTTATAATAGAAGGAACACATCTGCCGAAAAAATAAAATAGAGCTGAATTGTTCCAAATCAAGAGCATAAACCTCTTGTATAATGGTACTGTATGTGGTACTATATAAACAGGAGGTGAGATATGGCTAGGATAGAAAAATTGGTCCGAAAAATGAAAGACCGCCCCAGTGGTATTCAATATGATGAAGTTGCCAAGGTACTCCGGCATCACGGTTATGGATTAGTGAGAAGCAACGGCTCGCACTTCCATTTCCGGAACCAAGCAGGAGACTTGATAACCATCAAAAAGGAACAACCACTAAAGGCGGCATACGTCAAAGACGTACTGGACCGGATCGGGGAGTAGCACCTCCCCTTTCCTTAATTCTCATCATATCCTAGCCGAATATTAATGGCAAATCATAGCCAAAAGAAGGATTTAGCGTACTACATGGCCCTCCCGTATACAATACAAATCAGACCCGTTAAGGACGAGAGCGGTGATTATTTCTTCGCAACTGTTGCGGAATTAGATGGGTGCCAGAGCAATGGGGATACCTCTGCTGAAGCCTACGAAAGTGTTCGGGAAGCAATGGAGGGTTACCTGGCTGTAAAGCTGGAATACGGTGACGACATTCCTGAACCTATCGGAGATGATAAGTTCAGCGGGAAGTTTAATCTTCGGGTACCTCGGAGCTTGCACCGGCAATTGGTGGAGCGGGCCGCTGCGGAAGATGTGTCGTTAAATCAGTACTGCCTGTACAAATTGAGTAGATAAACAAAGAGCCCTGCTGACCATTGAAGGTTAACAGGGCTCTTTTGTACCGATGCTTTCGGATTTAATTGTATATTACCTTAATTATCCTTTTTGGTCAACATACTTCAATACCCTACCAACCACGATCGCCATTTCTTCGCGCGTGATCGGTGCGCCAGGTCTTGTGCCATCGAAGAAGCCTTTCTTCGTCAATTCCTGCCACGTTTCTTTAGCCCAACCACTAGGCACATTAATATCGCGTTCTTGTGTTACTGGCTTGTCCTCCTTCCCCTTACTCTTCAGCCCCAGGTATGTAGCAATCCCTTGGACATGACCTTCGATAATCGCATCAATTACACTCGCTTGCTTCAACCGATCCGCGTCAGCTGCCACATCGACAAACAGGTTCTCGGTCAGGACTGCCGGCATTTTGGATTCGCGGACCATGTGAAGGTTCTGCGCCTTCTGTCCTCGATCGATTCCGCCCAACTTAGCCATGATTGCCTTGTGTAATGCATCCTGAAGTTTGATACTCTCTTTAGATGCCGAAGTATACCGAAAGGACTCAAACCCGCCCTTGCCGCCACCAGCGTTGCAATGGATGGATACCAGGATGTCAGCACCAGCAGCATTGGCTTTGCTTGTCCGCTCCTTCAGTTCCAAAAATACGTCCGTGGATCTGGTCAACAGCACCTGTACATTCTCGTAATCAGCTTCCAGGCGTTCCTTGATGCCGAGTGACACCTTTAGAGCAATATCTTTTTCCAACACACCGTTTCCCGAACCGCCTGGGTCCTTACCTCCGTGGCCCGCGTCGACCTCTACTTTAAACATCTGTACCAGCTCCCTTTTTCGTCTGCTTTACCAACTGATTCCCGTAAACCGCCACAGCGCCCACTAGAACGCCCTGTACCACACTCTCCACACTCAGGCCAAGCATCAGGATAGAAAATACAATTGCTACACCGGAAACGATATAAACGATGGTCCAATCCTGTACCTTTGGCGTTTTCTTGAGAACGTACCCAATCACCCAGCAGGCTGCCAATACGATTAGCAGCCTAGCATCAATCAACCCTTGAATAATGTCCCACTCCACACTACATTCCCCCTAACTTAATTCCGGCCCATACAGCCGCGATAAGAAGTCCAGTCAATCCAGTTAATGCCGCACCATACACGGTACGCTTTAGCCACTTTTGGTCCTCGTCATGCTTATTTAAACGTGTCAGCGCATCGGCCGCATTGCGCTTGGCTTCATGGGCTACATCGGTTGTCTTCTTCAATTCCGCTTCAAGCTCGATAATACGAAGAGTCATTTGCTGGGCCGCCTGTAGGGCTTCTTTGGAAATTTCTCTAACCTCGGCCAAACCTGGAGCCAATGCCGCCAGCGGCTTCAGCGCTTCCTCGATCCGTGCCAGTTGAACCTTCAAATCCACAATCGTATTTACATCCTGCACCTGCATGTCCTGTACACCTCCTGGTATGGCTTCCATACGCCAATCCCCCGTCTCTATCTGAATATATTGAAAAGCCCCCTGACCACTCCAGAGGGCACAAAAATAGCGCTCCGATGTCGGAACGCCTGTTACTGTTCGATCATGAATTCAACGCCACTCTCAATCAAAATTTCATTTACCTGTCCACGCAAAGATTCAGGTACAGCCTTATACTCCGTTTTCCCCAAAATGATACGTTGTGCAAAGAACATAGCAACCATGGTCTCACCCCCTTCCAGACGAATCAAAAGCCAAAATAAAAAGCGCCGGATCATTTGTATAACTCCTGCGCCATTTCAGCGATAACATCGTCAGTGAAGTCGGCACGGTCGGACAATGCTTTGCTTTGTGCTTTCAGGAGTGTGCTATCTTGCTTGATTGATTCAAACTCCTCTTGCGGTACAGTCACATAAATTACAGGAACAGGTGGAGCTTCATCTGCAAAAACTAAAAAATTCCCATCAATGATATTACGTTCTTCCACGAGAAATTTATGTGCATTCTCGGCAATGAGTCGTTCGCGTTCAGCTTGAGTTTTATATTCCAAAACCATTTTCATCCGTCAACCTCCTACTCTTGCGTTATTGTCAAAAGATTAGTACCGTAAATTATCTTTTCTATCGACGCAGATGATCCAATTGCCCATAAATAAACAGAAATTTTATCACCAGCAACAAAGGTTATATCCTGTACATATGTTGTTGGTGTTGATGAGCTTGAGCTTCGGAGTGTGCCGAAAGCAACCCCATTTTTATATATTTGGGCGCGAGCATTAGTAGATGATGTGTACAAGTCAAACGAGATACGTATTGTCCCTGGCAGGTTAAATACAATGCCAACCACCTCGTACGGTGTGCTAGAATTGCTACTCGCGTAATTAGTTCGTCTGAAAATCGGGCCGCTTCCTGGAGAAATCGAACCAGTAAACGTACCAGGCACCCCACCAACTGTTATACCAGTCCTGATATTTCCCGCAATTAAGTTCGTAATAACAGCTTGTACCACACCAGAGCCATTATGATATCCTTCTGGTACAACATAGACGCCGTTTTGATTTGTGATATTTTGTGTAACAGCACCATTATCGAGCATGGCTCCAGTACGGTTATTTCCTGTTACATTCGAGAACGTCGCTCCAGACATGACTTGTGACGGGGTAGCCGAACCTGTAGCGCGAATAACCGCCGCTAATTTAGAAATAAGCTGATCCCATGTCTCTGAAGTGGATGCCAATACCCCTATGGAGTTAAGCGCGGCAACCACTTCGGCTTTCCGCTCAACTCCAGCTTGAAAAGCCAGTCCAACAGCTTTCTCCGTTGCTGCAACATCACTCCGAGAACCATCAGTAGCATCAGACAATTGCACAATACCTTTCTGAGTCAAGGACGCATCATCAATGACGATTTCCGCAACTTTACCGTCCGTATATTCATTGGCTGCCTGTTTGGCTGCGTCTGCCTTGGCCTGTGCCCCTGTTTTGCTCTCCCCATCTTGCCGTACAAACTTGGCATCCGTTCCACTCATCAGACCGCTTGAGCCGCCAATTACAGCATCAGGGATGACGTCCGTCCCGCCAGTGATATGAGATGATGCGTGAGCGCCCGGCGTTGCTTCCCCTGTTGCCGTCAGGACAATCCGCTTGCCCTCGGGATCGGTTGTGACTGTAATCCCTGTACCACCAACAAAAATAACTGTATCAGACTTACCGGAAGCTTCCACATCATTGATAACTGCAAAGGCGTTTTGGTTGACCTCAGCTCCTGCAGCAATCCCATTTAGCTTTGTGTGGTCCGCTGCTGTTACATGGATATTCGTATCCGTTGCATGGCTGTCCAGATTGGCTTGTACGGTGTCCGTTTCAGCTTTGCGGGCAATGTCATCCGTTGCGATTGGAGCAGCTACCTTGGCCCGTCCCGCTGCGTCACGCTGCATGAGCGTGTCAGGGGTTGCGGCGCTGGTGCGGGCATCCACTAAGAGCTTGTCAGCCGCACTCATGAACCCCGCTGCATTCCCTTTTGCTGTCGGATGCTCATCTGCCCCGCGTGCCTTATGTGCAGCCAGATCAGCAGCAGCCGCGGCAATGGCTGCCACTTTAGCTGCATCGGCTTTGGCCTGGGCATCCGCTGGCGTACCTTTGGTGTCCATCTCGGCCTGAACACGATCAAAACCGATGTTAATGTTATTGAAATCCTCACTTATCTTTTTGCTGCCCTCCAGATTCGCGAACCGGTTCGCCATTCGTAACAACTCCCTTCAATAAAGTTTCAACGTCCTGGTGAATAGCCCGAAGGAACGCAACCTGAGAATCCAGCGTGGGTAATGTGTCCACCATGGCCCGGATCACCAAAGGACTCTCACGGAAAATGTCAGTCACGTCTACGGACAGCTCAAGCACTTTCTTAATTCTCACTTGGTGCACCCCACTTCATATTCTTCATGATTTCAAGCATAGTGCCTTTCATCTGATCATTGACGCGGATCGTCACCGTCTCAGCTTTGGTCCGTTCATCATGGGCAATTAATTCCTCACGTATAATCTCGCGTAACCGCTGTTCCTCCATGCTGTTCACACCTTTCTGGGCAACAAAAAAAGAGCCCATGCATATGGACTCTCTCATGTGTTATTTTATTTTGTTTTGAACCATACCCCACCAGATCCGTCATACTTACGTTCGAACGCAATCAAGGGTGAATCATCGTTCTTCTTAACCATGAAGACTACCCAGCCCTCGTTTGAAGATCCCGCGTAAATACTTGAATTTATTTTCGGATCGGGTGTTACTACCGTTTGATTATCATAAGCTGTTCCAGAAGTGGAGACTAGCGTGAAATCTCCGTTCCAGAGGTCAACAGCAGTATCCGATTTAGCATTTCTGGTAATATTCACTTTCGCTTTTGCAAGTATATATTCATATCCGGCAGCGGGTTCATCGTTGAACATATTGGCTTCATGAATCATCTGCCAAGCTTGCTCCCCTCGAATAACCTGCTGGATACTCACCGTACCGCCATAATCATCCATAATATCCTTCACAGTAAACGGAAGTGTCGTACCGATTGACGCTGGATTAGCTCTACTATTAGAAGTGGATGAATTATTGCCGCTAGTATTGTTATTTCCAGTATTTGTATCTTTGCTTGGTGCTGTTGAAGAGGACCCGCCAATAATAATTTTCTTACCTTCAACTTTTATGGATGTTCCAGTTGCTTCAGCAATCGCTCGTACAGGTACATAAGTAGAACCATTAATTACTACAGCATCTGCTATTTTAGAACCATTCTGTTCAACTGAGAACAGACCTTGTACTTTCTGACCGAGCAAGCCAGATGAAGCTGCCATTACAGTAGTGGAACCAAGTAATAATGTTACTGCCAATACTCCTGAGATGACTTTTTTCACTTAGCAACCTCCAGCGCTTCATCAATCAGCTTCAGTTCTGCTTGAGCATCATCTACCAGCTTTTGATATTCAGCTACCTTTTGTTTTGCAAGTCTAGTAGTTTCAGCGTCCCCCGCTGCTTTAATACCCTCGTATTCATCAGTTACTTTTTTGAGCCCTTCAACAACTGGTGGCAAGATTTTATTATTATATTCCGATTTCAATATTTCCAAAGCGGCTTTTGATTTACCTGAATACTTGTTCGCAGTCTGAATGGGAGAGTCGGGAGAGTTGATCCCAGAAGACCCGTTCGCATCAGACGTGATAACGATTGTTTTACCAGTCACTTTAACATCAGCCCCTAAAGCGTCAGACAAGGCACGCGCTGGAACATTTGCTCGAGAGTCAATAACTGCACCTTTGTCTGACAATTTCTTTCCATCTACAACAATCGTATATTCACCAGTCACTTTCTTTCCAACCATGCTCTTAACAGTATCGGCAAATGCTCCTGCTGATGTCGAAAACACTACGCCGATAATGATACCACCAGCAATATATGCAACTTTATGTGCAAACTTCTTCATGACTCTACCTCCGTATTGGTGCTATTTTCCTATTATGATACATTACGGATTTGAAGTTGTGAAGGTTCCGCCCCAATTTGCGGCATTAGAGAGCCCGTGGTTGTGCGTAGGCAAAGTAACAGAGTGTGAGTGAGAATAGAAAGCTAACAGCAAGTTAGAAATCTGAGTTTGTAAATTCGTCAATTGACTTTGCAGTCCGCTGACGTCTGAGATATCCAGGCCGTTAACCGCCCCCGCAAAATTGACTGCACCTTGAAAACGAATTGGATTACCCGTATTGTTCGAACCAATTATGATGCTATTTCCATACATGGTCAGGACGCCACTGTTTGAATAGGAATTGATCTCGCCCACCGATGTTCCGTTTACATCCCTAAAGATCATAGCAGCAGCCAATGAATCCTCTGTGGTCGCCATCTGTATCCGGTTGCGTCCACTGGAATCATAGGACCGGAACCCAGCCGTATCAATCTCAATGCGCCTACCACTGTTGGCTGTTTTCAGAACCGAACCAATGATGGTTGAACCATTGATGGTACCACCATTAATTTGGCCCCCTGTGATGACCGCCGCCGTGATCGTGCCACTAAATTCCCCGCCAACCGCAACCATATGGCCTGACTCGTTGACGGAAAATGAGTTGCCTATCTGTATGCTTCCACCCACAATGCGCCCCCCGGAAACTGTTCCGCTGAACACACCATCTGAAGCTTCCAACGTGCCTATGAATTTGTACTTGCCTGCAACCGGATCAAAGTACAATTTGTCTTGACCATCAGCCTGGAATGAAAGCTTATCACTGTTCAGTATGACCTTGCTCTTATGATCTTCCCGCTCAATGATTAACCCCTCAGTACGGGTGATGGTAGCCCCGTAGTAGGACTTACCTTCCTTGATCGCATCTTTATTCAGCTTGTTCACTTGTTGCGTTAGACTGCCTTCTACGACAAATTCACTGCGCTGCTCTGAAACAGATGTGGCTTCCAGACTCATCTTCAAGCCACCAGCAAAGCTGAATACCTGGTGTAAGATGATTGACTTGTACTCTACAAGCCCATTCCATGGGATCTGGGTATCTTCCCATGTTGACACGGTATCAATCCAGGTACTGCCTTCCTGCTGTACAAACCCGATGACATCCCCTTGTTCCAACTGAGGATACCCCCGCGCTTCCATCGTCAAAGGCAGATACGAGAAGCCGTTCAGCGCAGCCTGCAAGTTGTTTACTTGCGATTGGGTCATGAACGGGTTTTCCAGGTAGAGGGTATGGTTCTCATCCCCGGTACCCGCTTCATACTGCAAGCCATCCTCGGTGTTGTACGTCACCACTACACGGCTATATGACTTAACGGGATTGGTCATTTTGGCAACCACATAATCCGCTGTCGTCATTTCAAATACAGGTTCTTCAGCAGCCGTAAACCGCTTGAATTTCAATGTGCCAGCCTTATCAATAAAAATACTCGCGCTATTCGCAGAAGCGATATAGGCAAGTACTTGGCGCATGGTGTACCCTGCTGGCCCTGCCTGCACCTGATAGGCCGGATTAATCACCACGCTGCTGTCATACGTCCAGCCAAGCCGGTTGCAAATTTCGTTGAAGACCGCTCTTTGTGTGGTCGGATACGTCAATGATGATATGTACGCCACGTCAGCCATAACCAGCTTGTCGTAACAGGTGTACGTCCAGACATCATTGATCTTCTCCCGATCATCGACAAAGAACTCTCCCAGCGGCAACCAGTCCGTCCCTGAGCCCGTCCAAGTGATATTCATGTCTTGCCATGGGTACTGCGCTTCTAGCCACGTCAGGCCAGCCAGAGACAGGGACAGGTACGGCACGATACGTGCATTCGCTGGGATGATCTCATTTGTTCGGAGTTTGATTGTCAGTTTGGAGGGAATGGCCGTCCCGATCTGGAAGCCATCGGTCAGACTCAAACTGTTCTCAATACTGAAATCCACGATTCTACTGCTATCGTATTCCTCACTGCCCACCAGAGCCTTGACAATGAATTCCCGGTCTGGCCGTCTTAAATAATCCGTGTAGAGCGGCGATATTGGATACATCTCATCACCTCTCTGTCAGCGTCAATTTGAGACCATTCCAGTACATGACGCCGCCACTCATCACACTGAACGGTGCAGGCCGATTGCCGACATACATCCGTTTAGTTTCATGCTTCCCTGTCATGGGATCTGGATAAGTGCAGTCAAAAAACACATTGGACATGGATTGAAGGATGGAGGACATTTCTGCCCAGGTCAGCATCCCCCAAGTCATGTCTATCTGCCGTTTGACCGCTATCCTGTCCCGGTTCAAGGTTCCGTTTGCAGTACGTACCGATGAATTAGCGTCATCCAAGTCAAGTACCGTCACCTGGTACGTGGAGGGATAAGCGGCAATCTCTTGACCATTAATTTTGATTTCCAATCTGCATCCCTCCTATGTCGTTAATGGCGAACGGCCTGTACGCCTTGTAATATCGTTTATTGCACTCACAGTAGCACGCCCCAACTCCGTACCGTTGAGCTGGATGACGGTCTGTTTGTCTCCGTTTCGGATCGCGTCCAAAATCAGGAGCAATATTTCCACCATCGGCTGATTGTTCCCACCTATCATGTCTTGAAGCTTGGACAACGGTGACACGACTTCGGGGTCAACGGAAGCCCCTCGGTTATCCCCGACCATAGCAAGTGTAGGCCCGTAGGCCAAACCGCCTTTTGCCAGCTTCGGAATTTTCGGGATCTGTGGTACCCCAATGTTACCCCCGCCCACCTTCTGACCAAAGACCTCAAACTCAGGAATGCTTACACTCAAGCTATTGAATCCTTCGATGACCTTGTTAATGCCATCTATGATCAGGTTCAATGGAGCTTTGACAAGACTATACAAGGAATCGAATATCCCACCAAAGATGTCTTTTACGCCTGTCCATGCCTTCTTCCAGTCACCTGTGAAAGCACCCGCTACAAAATCAATGACGCCGCCAAGTGTTTTCAGCAACCCCTTGATGATGCCGCCTACGCTTTCGATGACCGTTGTGACGATGTTCAGTATGATGTTAAAGCCCTTGGTGAAGCCTGGAGCCAGTTTGTCTATGACATAACTGATCAACGGAACAATGAACTTGTTATAGATGTCCAATGCGGCGTTAACCAGTTTCATGACCACCTCGCCCACTTGCTTGATGATTCCCTTGAGCGTGCCGTCCCAAATTTCATTCAGCTTTTTGAGGAACGGCTCTATGATCGGTTTCAGGATGTCGTCCCAAAGTTTCTGGAACAGCTTGCGCGTGTTCTCCATAAACTCCGTCAGCTTCGCAAGTAGCTCGGCCCCGTATTTGTTCCACAGGCCCTTGATCGTCTCCAGCGTATCCAAGACAATTTTTTTAATCAGATCAAAGACGGGTTTCAACACCGTGTTGTAAATGTCATTGATCAGCTTGACGGCCCATTCAAACGTGTTGGCTGCTTCCTTGAAAGCCCAAACCAACGTGTCTGCAAACACAGGTACCAGCGTATCAACAATCTTCGCGGCAATCGGGATGATGAAGTCATTCAAGGCATAATCCACAAAAGGTTTAAGCGTACCATTCAGCAAGTCAGAAAATGATTTCCCGATCTGCGGAATGATATCCAAGAACAAATCCCTGAACTGCTCCAGTGCCGGATTCAGTGTGCTGTCCCATAGATCGTTGATGTGGTTGACTGCATTCGTGAAAGTCTTAGTGAACGTGTCAATGGCCCAGACCAGTGTATCTGTGAAAATGGGTACCAGCGTCTCAGCAAGCACCGTAGATACTGGGATTGCAAAGTCGTTCATCATGAAATCCGTGAACGGGTTCAATGTCCCATCCAGTAGGCTTTGCAAGGCTGCAGCGATTAACGGCATATTGGTAACAAAGGCGTTCTTCACCTTATCCAGACTCGGTAACCAAACGTTTTCCCACAGCTTAATGGATTGATCCGTAGAATTCCGGAATGTCCGGTCAAGGAAATCAAATGTCCATACGATCTGCTTCGCAATGACAGGAGCAAACGATTTAACAAAGCCTGTGACGATGGCCGGAATGAAGTCACCCAAAATGTACTTCGCCACCGGAACAAGTACCTTGTCTTTCAGATCCAAAAACGTCTTGCCCATATTGGATACCGATTGACGAATAGGCACCATCATATCAACAAACGGTTGTAGTGCCGGCCGCATTTCGCCCCAGCCTGAAGAGATATAAGCCCAAGCTTTAGAGAACCGCGATTTTACATCTTCCAAGAATGCAGCAACCTGTTGTTTGATTGGATCGATCTCGATTGATGGTGTGCCCAAGTCCAGGTCACCAAATCCAGCCATCGCACCCAGGCCGCCTATTCCTTTGCCAGCTCCAGCAGCTTTAGAACCCGCATCATCCAGAGCGGACGCCGCGGATTGAGCAAGTGTATTGAGCTGATCGAATCCGGCCAAACTGCCCTTCATGTCTTTTCCGGCCTTCTTGGCCTTCTTGCCTGCCTTCTCAGCCGCTTTCCCTGTATCTTCTACAGCAGGAGCTGCGGCCGCTGCTGCATCACCCATGCCGCCCATGGCATCGGTAGCCACTGTCATTCCGGCACCACCAGCGTTCACAGCGTCACCAAAGACCAGTTCCGTGAATGCCTTGAAATAGGCTGCTGCAACCTGTAATTTGGCTATGATCCAGTTGAGCCCTTTTAAGATCGGTGTCAAGATGTTGATGAATCCTGCACCCATTGTGCCCTTGAAGATGTTCCACTGTTCGGACATCATGCGGACTTGGTTCGCCCATGATTGGCCGTTACGGGCAAAGTCACCCTGAGCATCGGCCGTTACCTGTAGCAAATAACCATACCGGAGCATGGCCTGTTCAGATTGGGTCATGGCTAACCAGGACTTTGTAATGCCCTGAGACATCGCGTAGGCTTCCATATTGACCACGGACATGTTCACACCCAATTGCTTGAGTGGTTCTGTCTCACCGACCATACCGGAGAACACTTTGTAATACGCTTCGTCATTTGTGATGTTATAAAAAGAAGCCATGTCAGCAGATAATTCCGTCAACCTAACGGACATCTGTTTCATGGCTTCACCGGAAATACCGGATGATTTGAGCATGGCACCCATGGTGGATGCGTACCGTTTACCGGACAGTTCGGACAAACCGAATGATTCGATCAGGTTCGATGACCAGTTGTTAATCTGGTTTGTCATTGATCCGAACGTGACGTTAACCACGTTCTGTACTTCGGCCAGATCCGATGCCAGGTTAATGGCTTCCTTACCAAACTCTTTTAAGCTATGAACTGCGAACGCTCCAGCAACAATCCCGCCCAGCTTTGTGAATGCTCCACCAACAAGGTTTGTAGCTGTACCAGCGATTCCGTTAAGCTGACTTCGAAACGGCCCATAATTGAGCCCTAGGTCTAAATCTACCTGGCCTGCGCTAGTCATCTACCCACCCCCAAACATCCGGGCTATTGCCGCTTCCATATTCTTCATCTGCTGATCAAGTTTCACTGGGTCATCTAGTTTCTTGTCCGCTTGCCGTGTTCGCCATTCCCTGTGAATGCGGCGCTGATCTGCATTGAACCCCTTGATTGTTTTCGGGTCCTTCTCCGCTCGGATCGTCACAATGCTGCCAAGTGGTGTATCAGGCATTAGGCCCCCAACGAATGTACAAAACTCTTCCCATGGCATGTCCCCGTGCTGCCGGATGCGGATACCGTACTGTTTGGCAAGGCTGGCTTCAATTAGAGACCAGTCCTCGCGCAAATCGTACCAATTTTCCGGCGCGGCGCTATTGTCGAAATCGGGCAGCGGCTTCCTCATAGGATAAACCCTGCATAGCTGCAACCAGACCGGACATAAGCACTTTCAAATTTTCAACGCTCATTTTTCTTACACCAATTTCAGTCACGGCTTTCTCACCCAAAGACCCTTGAATTGCGTTCAGAAGTCCTTTCACAGAAGCGTCATTTGCCAGTTCTTCAAATCCCAATACAGCTTCAACAGAATTGTTGATTGGATACTTTTTGTTCCCAATCTGGATTGAAGCTACCTCGTCTTTTGCAAATTTATCTGTAAGATTAATAATGTTGGCCATCTTTAAATCCCCCTTGGTTTATGAATTATGGTGTAGTTGGTGCTTTATCAAATTCCGGCTTACCGTCAGACAGCAGCTCAAATTCCAGACCGTCAATGTTGGTCGAATCGCCGCCTGCTGGTGTGGTCAGGTTGATCACGCAATCCATGGTCAGCTTCGCGCCGGATGGCATCGTCCATTCGAAAATCGTTTCTACCTCTTGTCCCGTACCCAGCAACAAACCAGCAACGTAATCATTACCAGGATCGCCATAGTTCCGTTTACCTGAAAAGCTGAAAGACAAGGACTTACCCGTTACAGCACGTCTTGTCCAGCCCGCTTGGTCCATCGAACTCCACTCTTCCGTGTTACCATCAATAGCTGGAGCGAAATTCTCCAGATCCTTGA
The DNA here is from genome assembly GCF_030487755.1 of Paenibacillus sp. 11B. Taxonomy (NCBI): domain Bacteria; kingdom Bacillati; phylum Bacillota; class Bacilli; order Caryophanales; family Paenibacillaceae; genus Paenibacillus; species Paenibacillus sp. 11B. The sequence continues at coordinate 43,371 of NZ_JAUKNS010000006.1, forward strand.
TCGTCACCAACTCTGAATCTGTGGAAGCTCGACCCTTGATACCTACTTTGAAAATATTGTTATGAACCGGAAAAACGCCAGTTGTCGGCATTAAAATCCCCCTACCTCTCGTAACAAATCGTTGTCTCAATCACGTATTCATATATCCCTGCATCGTCGGTACCCACATCAATAGGCCATGGTGTCCTCATCTCAAAGGCAATGACACGGTGTCCTGCTATCTCGCCATCAGAACGACCAAATAGCGCAGCATAGACCTCATGGGCCTTACGCTCCGCTGTATCTGCATTCTTTGACCAGTGAACCAGGATGGATATGGACTTGCTGGCATAGCTGGTGTTCTCCAGCCCTCCGATGGCAATGTAAGGTTGTCCGGTGTTCAGGTTGTAAACACCAATGGACTGTTCCTTCTTGCCGTCGATCTTGCCAATGTACCAATATGGGGAATCGATCTGCGTTTTCAGCCAATCCCGAATCTCGGACAGCATCATTTGATGAACCCACCCCCAAACTTCTTGACCAGCTTTTCAAACGTCTTGCGAATCCAGCCTTTCTGTTCCTTCTGCCAAGCTTCCAGCCATAGCCCTTGGGCGTTGGCGTTCTTATCCCTGCGGAAGTTGTATTCTGGATGCCAGTAAAGACGGCGCGCATACGGCGTGTCATACACAATCTTGACCTTGCCCTTTTTGAGCCCCGTAGTATCTACCCAGGCACTGCGTTCCAACTCCCCTGTTTGTTTTGGCACGACCTGAGCGTTTGCAATCTCGGTCAGGATGCTTTCTGCTTTCCCGTTGGCGACTTGCTCCAGTGCTTTCAATGGAGCATTTGCAAGCTCCCGCATAGCCTGGGGATCCATCGTCACTTTCACTTTAACCATCAGCTCAACTCCAATTCCGTAGAAAAGACGCTGCCATCTGGATGCTGTGGCCGTGATGCGCTGAATATGATCCGATCAGTACCGCCAACCCGGACAAAGCCCTCAATCAGTTCTCCAGGCAATATATCACCACGAAGAATCACCTTGCCGGACAACGTAACCAATCGGCGCTCCTTATCCAGCTTCTGACGCATCTTCTCGTCATAACAAGCAAGCCCGTCAAAGATTAGATCCTCGACAGGCTCCCCGTCTTCTGACAGTTTGGTGTGAAACACTTGAACAGGCGTTTTTAAAATCCAATGTGGAAATGGAAACTTACCCCGCATCAACATAGCCCCCTATTCATCAACCCTGTGGCTCTCAGCAGGTTTGTAACACCTTCGGTAGTCTTAACCCCACCAGCGCCTTCAACGGCCTTAAATGACACGCTGACGCTGCCCGCTGAGTATCCAGAGAGCGGGAAGTCCAAGTAATCCCCATATTGGAACTGGAAATCCGCTTGTTGGCATACTGCCTTGACCACATTCCCCCGCTGAAAGGCTGTCAGGCTGTCCAGTTTGCGTTGTACGATGCGATTATAGGTCAGGCTGTCTATTTGGTCGGATGCCCGACTGAGAGCCTTATTCAAGTCCTCAGCCGGAATCACACCGTCCCCATAAAGTTCATACTCTTCTTCCGTTACATATGACATGCCATCACCTACTTGTCATCAGGTGTAGTCGTGGCTGCAATCTGCTTTTTAAGTGATTTGATTTCCTTGTTCGCGTCATCCAACTGGGTTTGCAGCCCCTTCAGCGCTTCCGGTGTACCAGAACCGGATGCCGCAATCTGATTCCTCAACTCTTCGTTCTCTCTTACCAGCGCTTCGTATTCCTTCCAAGACACCTTCTTGCTTGAAGAGTTCTCTACCACTTCAAGCGTATTTCCCGACTGTTCAGCGATATCGAAGCCGAGTTTAAGATAGGTTACCCGCTCAGCATCGTCAATCTTCAACTGCGTATTTCCCTTTACTGCAAACAACATGTGATTTTCCCCTCTCTATTCGCTGTTATATTTAGGCTTGAACGTTCATTTGGATCGCGGCCGCTTTACGCTCGATCAAGAACAGATCCGTGTAACGGCGGTTTTGGTACAGATACCCGTCACCTTGTGTATGGCTGCCTGGCTCCCACAGAAAGATTGCACTGTGTTTGATCGGTGCCAACACACAGTCTGGATGAACAAGGATCAAGTTAATCTGTTTTGCCCCTACACCCGCCACAGCACCGTTTGTAAAGTCATATACTGTCTTCATACGGCTGGAAGGTACGGATTTCAACACGACCTCATCCAAACTGCGTACTGCCCGGTCAATCACACCGCTGTTCTGACCCACCGTAACAATCTGGCGAAGCTTCTCGGCAGATTTAAGCAGTTTCAAATAGTTTGGCGTTACGTACATGATCCGGCCTTCTTGCGGTACCTCTGCTTCGTCCATGTTCATCATCATTTCATCGAACACTTCCAACGCATTGGCTGCATCCAAAACGGTTGTATCTGGCGTGTATCCCATTGCCACATAATCCGCATACATCTTGGAGAAACGATATTTATCAAGCTCAGGAATGGCTTGTTCCTTCTCGAATGTCGCTGTCAGATTAGCAGCAGAAACGATTTGATTCGTTTCATCTACGTCCATGGCATCGACGAAGAACTCCACATCACGGTCAAAGGTCAAGGCCATCGTCTCAAAATTATTGCTGACGGCTTGTCGGTTCCAACCCCCGTTACGGTTGTGATTCTTATACCCGGCTACATCCAAACTTGGCACCTTGATTGTTTTGTTATTCACCCAGATGGCATTCTGCGTAGTCAAACCATCCGAAGCCAACTCTTTCGTATACTTCTGCTGCAATGTGGTCAAAAAGCTTTCTACATAGTTGAACGGCATGTGTTCATCTCTCCCTTAAATTAGTAAATTGGTTTATTACTTCGTTTCAGCAACGCCGAAAATACTTGCCAGTTGATCGTTCGTGGCTTGCCCGGTTCCTTGCCCTGGATTGCCTACACGGAAACCACCTGCACCGCCACCGTTACCGCCGCCTGCTTCATCGGGTTTGAACAAGTAGGCATCCGATGTTTGAAGCCCCTTCAATTGCTCATCCAGCCCTACCACCTTACCGTCATCGCCAATAACCAACTTTGCCTTGTCGATCATGCCCGTAACCACCTTCTCGTTATGGACCTTACCGTTAAGAGCGGCAGAAATTGCATTGGTCATCTGAATATCATTCAAATCAGATTCATACTGCTGCTTGGCTGTGGTGTTTTCCCCCTGAAGGCGGGCAATCTCAGCCTTGAGCGATTCCGAAGCTCCTGCATCCTTACTGAGCGTTTCGAGCTGCGCGTCCCGATCCGTAACGTCCTTCTCCAGCTTCTTCTTCACATCCGATAAGTCGTTGTACTGCGATTTGGGAACAAAGTGTTTTGGAAGCTCCTTGCCTGCATCCGTTACGATCCCGTCAATCTTTGAATCATCCAATCCCGCATTCTTCAACAACGTTTTCAACCAATCCATTTGTCATCAGCCTCCATAGATTTATATAGCTGCTCTCCAGCTAAGGGAGCGGACCGTGATGCTCCGGTCAACGAGCAATAGGCCCCAGCAGTCTCAGCTAGGGCCTTCAAACTCTTACCTTCTCCCGTTTGGGATCTCTACGTAAGTAATCATGTTCCTTCAGGTGAATCCGCAATTGGGCTTGCCACTGTCTAACCTTGGCCTTGTAATTCGCCTGGTTTCCTTCATCCACACTGCCCGCTTCTAGGCGCTTGTACTTACGTATCTGGCGTTCCATGTAGCGCTGTTTCTGCTCTGCCTGGTAGTTGGCCAAAGCTTTTGCATCATCGGCAGGCTTAGGCAGTGAGCTGGTCCCCACAATGAACGTAGTCATGTTATGGCGACAGTTCGGATGGAACAAACCAGCAGCAATGGCGGTACTCAGAAGCGGATACTTGCCATCAGCTTCGGTCCCGCCTGAATAAACGTCATCAATGAACACTTTGCCCTGATATGGCAGGCACAGCTTCGAACAGTTGGCGTGTGATGATATCACCACAGTTCGGATGCCGAGCTGATCCCGTTTGGCACCCTCTCCAGCAAACACTGCACGCTGGGAGGCAGTACGCAACGCCATTTCAGCATAACTGGCAACGTTGACTCTACGGCCATTGGCGTACGTGATCGAGTCGAATCCCTTTTCCAGAAAATCCTTAGTAGCCCGGTCAATAGCCTGATTCAGCGAAGCCGCTCCACTGTTCAGGTATACCTGGGATTTGTAGATGGTCTGTCTATACACATCATCCGCTTGTCTCAGCATGGCGTGGCGGGCTAATTGCAGATTGTTCTCTGCTGCATCTGCGAGAGCGTTAACCCGCTTCTCGTTGATCTTGAAGAAGCTACGGTCTGAACCATCTTCAGCTTCGATATCCGGCTTTTTGCCCGTGATCTTGTTCCACAAGCCCTTGACTGTGTTCACAACACGATCAGCCCCGCGCCGCCAGGAGCCTTTGACCTCTTCCTCTGCGGCCTTCTTCACTTCCGGCTCATACTTCTTGGATATCTGGCGTGTCTCCTTGCGGTACTGCTGGATGTCTTGCAGCTTGCGTTGTTGCCACTGCTCCCACTCTTTGCCCTCTCGTTCCTCGTCATCCTTGTGACGCTGCAGGTTACGCTGCATGGACTTGATCAGATCCATTTCCATGTCGCTGAAGATCTGGCGGATGTCATATTTCTTCTTCATGCTTCATCATCTTCGTCGTCATCTTTAGGATCAGGCGGGTCGTCCCGTTTCAGAGACGGTTCATCAAAGGTGATCCCCTGTTCATCCTTCAGGCGTTTAACCTCTTCAGCCTTCTCATCGTCAGTCCAGGTATCGCCATACATCTCTTCCACCGCACGCTCTACGCTCATCACACCGAACGTCCGGGCCTTGCCCACTGTCTCAACCACGCTGCCAAAGTCTGGAGCAGCATACTCACCGAACTTAATAGATACTTTATAATCGCCTGCTGCCCGGCTCTGCATCGTGTCATGCACCTTCAATACAGTTTCAACCAGACGGGGCAACACCTCATTCAACGCATCAATGATCTTTCCGCGGGTGTATAGCGTGGCTTTCTCCTTCTCCCGCTGCGCTTCTGCATTGTCGGTCTTCTTCAAGTCAATGCCCAACGTGGATGGCGACATAACGCCCTGCAAGCACATATCCAGAGCGCTGGCGTAGGACCCCACGAATGCTTCATACAGGATCTGCGGCTGCAACATAGTGATTTGGTTTTTACCCTCCTCAGCAAAGGAGGTGCCAATCTTGATGAACTGATTATCAAATGGGTTGGCGCGCATTGGAGCCCCTGTTTCAGGGTTCTTCGGAACCAAGTCGTCTGGAATATACTTCTGTACTCTTCCGGCTCGGATCGCGTCCCACCATTGACTCACCACTTCATCCAATGCGTCAAAGTTGTCTGACTTGCTATCGAACAGGGATTTCCCTCGCCCCTCCCACTTGGAGCTGCGGAAGAACATCAGCGGTATGGCCATAATAAACTTGCCATCGTATTCAATGTTCGCCAGTGCCGCTGTCTCAGGCAACATAGTAAGCGGAACGCCTTTACCGTAAGCGTCATAAAGCTGATACCGGATGTAACCACGTCCATAGGTTTCTTCTAAGCGGTAATCCTTGCCCTTTAGCGTGTGATCCGTAAAGAAAACAACCTCATGCAGCCTGCCCCGGTTCCGTCTATACTCCACCTGATCCCCGCTGTAGAACTCAATAATGGGATATTGGGTAACATCAGTATCCACGGTGATTTTATACGCACCATCCCCAGCCACCAAAGCGTCTATGATGTTCTGCCCTAACAACTCATCAAACGCATTGTCTTTGCTGATATCGTCCCATGCGGTTTCCGTATCCACCTCAACGGCTTCCAGATCAGCAACGACGATATCCGATAGACGTTCCGCAATCATGGCAGGCATTCCGGAATGGATTTTCCGAATCGCCATGTTTTGACTGGGTACCGCTGCCCAGAAACGCGCTTTGCCTACCGCGTCCGTCCCTGTCTGCTTGTAGAATTGATCTAACTCAGAAGCATCGCCACGGAACCATAGTCGGTTACGCAATACATTCGTCCGATATGATAGCGGCTCGGTGATTGTGACGATTCGATTCTCTGGCGCTGGGTTAATACGCAGCATTTTCATGACCATATTCTGAAACCACCCCACTTTCTCAGCCTCCTAACATATACATCGTTTCTGCGATGCCTGTCGTAGCATCTGGCGCATCATCATGGGTGTTCTTACCCTCGCGCTGATAATTGTTCATAGCCTTGTGATACTCCGGCCAGCGGTCCCGCCAGTTCACAGGGAAGTATACATGCTGCATGACCCATGTTGCATTCGATACAATACGGGCCACTTTATTTTTACTCTGATGGAACCAGCTCACGTCTGTCCGGTTACTTCTCAGTTCCTTCTCCAGAATCCGTTTGACACTCCGAGCGAATGAACGCCCCCCGTTATTACTTTCAATCCGTGCCCGATTGACCTGTAACGCAAAAAGAGCCTTAGCAACTGCCGGCTCTGTAATCTCCATAGGCTCTTTGGTGTAGATTATATCAAGCACATACGCTTCTTTGTTGTACGCACCCCATATGATGTTGCACAGATAATCCGCGCCCTCATCTGCTGAATCGCAATATGCGTAAATGCCAGTGAACAGCGGTTCTCCAGAAGTGTCCAGAGGTAGATGCTCATATGTCTTGAAGCTACTGTAAAGCTTGCCCTTGATATCAATCGGGATCTGCTGATAGTTGGCGCTGGCAATATCAGCACCCATGGCACGTACCTTCATGTTGTAAGACTCGCGGGAAAGGATCTCTTCGCAGAGCATCGTACCGTCATCCTGCAGGGCCTTCATGCTCAGGTGCCGCACCTTCTTCTTCTCCTCTGCAAAATGCTCCAGGGCCCTGCCTGCAAGGTCTCCTGTTGCCCATCGTGTCATAATGATAATGATCTTGCCGCCCTCTTCCAAACGGCTCAGCATCGTATTCGTGAACCAATCCCAGTGCTTCTCCAGAACACCCTCATTGCTCGCTTCCTCGGCATTCTTGATCAAGTCATCAATCATGAGGATCGAAGCACCAAAGCCTGTTGCTGTACCTGTAGGAGACGTGGCCAGATAGTTGCTGTATCCACCTTCCAGGCTCCAAAGGTTCATGGCTCCATCCCCTCGGCGGATCTGCACTTGAGGGAAGATGTCACTGTACACGATGATATTCTCATCAGCCTTCTCCGTGCTGATCCCGTTGCGCACCGCTTTGGAGAACGTGGTCGATAGCGTCTCGTTATAGGAGCCGGTCATAATTTTGGCTGACTGGTCCTGTCCGAATACCCACTGTGCAAACATCGATGCCGTTCGGCTTTTACCATGCCGCGGGGGCTCGTTGACGATCAGAATATCGTCGTCTGACTCATAGAAGTCCTGCATCTCATTGCACAGATCAACAAGAAACTGACGATTTTCCTGGTAGAAGTCCGGTGCCATGGCCTGGCAGAAATAGAAAAACTCACGTCTCGCCAACTCTACACGGGCACCGCGCTTGATTGCCGCAAGATTAACCATCTCGGACCAACTTCTTCAGATCCTCAGTAGTTAGCCCCTGGAACGGATCACTGACGCTAACCCCACCCGACAGCTCCACCTTATCCTTAAACATTCCCAGGTGCCGGGCGACATTCTCCAGCGCCTTCGCCTGATCATGCATCACAATTTCAAGCCCTGCCTTCGTTTGCTTAATTCCAGAGTACAGCAGCTTAGCGCCGCCCTGAAGCTTGCGGGTGTCCTCGATATGTAAATCCGGACGACCCTCGCCGCGGCATTGAGGGCAGAATGGATGTGGATCCGCCAGACGATCAAAGCCATATCCGCCAGCTTCACTCGGCAAAATGTCTTGAACCGGCTTATCCATTTCCTCTGCTTTAGCCTCGGCATCGTTAATGGCATCCTCTACCGCTTGGGCATACTCAGCCGCATCGACCCATTGGTACTGGTGATCGATTCCGTAGCAATGCCGGCACGCCAAACGTCTCAAATGGATCAGCTCGTTCGGATCAGCGGTAGCCAGATCCCACCAGCGTCGAAGCACCATATCGGCCGTAACTTCAACCTTGGCCGCTCGTTTGTCCATGGCCTCCTGGATCGCCGCCTGAACCTTAACATTACTTAACAATCTACTGGCCTGCTGTTCAGCCGTTTTGGGGCTATATCCTGCTCTGATCGCTGCCTGCTTGGCATTGAGGTCAATCAGGTATTCTTTTACAAAGTGTTGTTGCTTGGCCGTCAATGCCATATCAGTCAGCTCCTCTATGTATTTTGGCAAAAGAAAAAGCACCCCGAAGGATGCTTGGTTTACTCTTCTTCTTTGGAACACTTCTCACAAAATCCAGTTAACGCATTTTCATCTTCGTAAATGGGTCCGCCACATTTCGGACAAGTTGATTCTACTTTGCTCATGCTATCATCCACCTCCTGTCAAACACAAATTCGACAAAAAGGGATGTTTTTCCTCTTTTAACAACGACTCCGTGCCACCTGAAGAACCGGCTTCCGGTTCAGAACCTGGTGCCTCATCGGTAATGTCTTCGGTAGATCCCGCAAACGAAGCGGCTTCTTCTTCACAGGCTGCTCTTCCGTCTGCCTGAACTCCTGAATCTGTTCCCACATTTTAGCGAAGACTTCATTGTTTGCTGCAAAGGAATTCATTACGGAAATGACAGCATCCTGCAGCCGTTTGCTTAGTTGATTTATAAAATCGAGAACAGCAACCTTCTGCTGATCCGTCATCAAATTCCAATCTGCAAGTAATCTGATCCGATCCATATCGCTATTCATTCCGTGCAATAGCCGCGTTCGCCCAGAATACAGCCTGCTCCAAGTTCGTCATCGCAAGCGACTGTTCACGAGACTTCGGCGTCTGCTCGTCAATCAATTCAGCCAACTCCTTCCCCTTAGCCCGGATAGCCTCGTACTTCGCCGGTTGACCTTCTTTTGGGGAATGGTAGCTGAAATTGTTTTCAATCTGCGGATTCTTCATGAAATTGACCTCCTGAATAATTTTGTGAAACGCAAAAAAGAGCCCTCCGCAATGGAGAGCCCTGTTATAGACAGACTTATGGTGTACATGTTGTACGGCACGATGTACGGCAGTCCGTACGGCAAGATCACAAAAATTCTTTTGAAATCTTGTCTTTAGCCCGGTCCACATAGTCCTGAACCGTTCTCTTACTTAGGCCTAGTTTAGACGAAATCTCCAGAAGCGTCAACCCCTGAGCCATATGAAGCAGGAAACATGTCCGCTCCCGATCACTCAGGGCCAACAGTGCATCCACCAGCTTCAGCCGTTCAGCATCGGTGATCTCCTGCCCGGACAGCTTGATATAGATTTCCCTTTGCCGATACACGTCGGTAATCTCAGCTCCACGGCGGCTGCCTGGCCGTCTCCCGCGTTTTAACCACGTCAGGGCATATCTCATGTCCGATAACATTTCAGAGACCGTATCCGCCTCTTTCGCCTCCTGGAGATCATTCAGATCCAGACTCTTCCGGTAATTATCCAAGGCTCGGGAATCCGTTGCATATTGACTGATCAGCGTCTCAATCCACGTTGCTTTGGTATTAATCATCTCTTCCCCCTCTTTCGTCCCAATCCATCTCAAACGTAATCTGCTCTGCCGTGAAGCCGCAGCTCCTGCACACATGCAGATCCGGCTGGATCTCGCGCATATCGCTGCAGCACTCCGGACAGATCAACCTGCCTGCCTTTGTTTCTCGTATACTTCCTCCAGCCATTCAATCATCATGACCATTTGCTTTACGGCCAGTCGGTTATCCTCGTACTTCCTGCAGATCGCACCAGCAGAATCTGCAACCCACTTCCAGAAGTCAGGGCTCTGCATCCCGAACTGTCTCGCTGCATCGTTCACACCCTGGGTCCACAGGAACATGTCCCAGAAGAATGCTTTGTAGTCCATGGCCTACAGCTCCTCGATCTTGACGTAAATGCCTGGATGATCAGCCCAGAACTTCTCGATGATCTCACTGGCCACAATGGCGTCATCTGTCCAGAATCCCAGATCAGTCATAATATCAAACGGCAACTTGTTCAGGTTGTGTGTATCTGGCTTTGTCTTTTTCCACTCTCCGTCGTAATGCTTGCTACCCTTCGTAATCGGGAACAGCCACTTTACAATCACACGCAGCGCACCCGTATATTTTTTCTCAGGCACATGCTGACCCAAGTGAGCTGTTAACTTCGCACGAGCTGCCTTCAGATCATCTGGTTCGTAAAAGACAGGTTTGCCATTCACAATCGTTACCTTCTTCTCCTGGTGCGTCGCTGTCGGTGGTTTCATCGGCATAAAGAATTCAGTCACCATCGTAATCAACACCTTGCCACTTTGCTGTTTCCGGATTATAAAAAACGTCTTTCGACTGTTTGAACTGATCCCACAAGAATTCTTGTATCGCTGGCTGCTTTATCAACCACTGAACAACTTCGCTTTTCTGAATATCAAATTCTTCATCAGGCAGTTTGTGATAACCAGGAGGCATCGTCTTACCAATATCCAATTTCTTACTTCTCTTTTGAAAAGCATTTGCCATAGTTGTTACCTCCCATTTTATTCCATCTCATTTTGCAATAGCGTTAAATAATCAGGGGAGGGGGAAGGGGGATTTTTGTACCCCCTTCCCTTATCCTTATTATTATTTAATAATAGGGTCCGCCGCCGCGTGTTGCGGCAATCAGGACGTACCTAAATCCCCGCAACTTTTCGCGGAATTGCGGCAACCATGTTTCGCAAGTTGCGGCGACCATAAAATGATGATCATTGCCGCAACTTTTTGCGGATTGCAACCACCATAAAAATATGGTCTCCCCGCACTTTCATTACTCCTCTTCAGCATCCTCTTTTTTGACAATGCGGAAGCCCAGGGAACGATCAATTTCATATCCATATTTCTTTATCCAATCTCTGACGGTACGCTCGGCCACTTCTTTTCCAGTAGATCCGTACCAAGACATGACATCCATTAAAGTCGGAGGTTCACCAAAATTACAATTGTTCACGACATCCTCAAATTCTTCCGCTTTGGTCCGACGTTCCTCTTTAGCCTTATCTTTTCGTTTGCCGGAAGCCTTTTGCCAATTGGGCTTTGAATTTGCTTCATTGTCCGGATCGATGTCCTTCAGGCTGCCCACGTCATCGATGCGGTGAACCGGATACTGGAACCACATGTTAACTGGCTTGAACTTGGCATACTCCCGAAGCGTTCCCTCCACACGCCACGCTGAATGCCCGTGTACGGTTTCAATGACACGATCGATCTGTGGTTTGATATTCGCCATAACGCCTGGAATTGCACGCTTGGCGTGGTCCTCCATAGCCTTCGCACTGAGCTGATCATCCTGGGATATATGCTCCTGCAGGTATGGTGGGTTGTACTGTTTGAAGAGACGCAGGTACATCGAACAGATCGCCTTGTTCTCTTCCTGATTCCGCAACGCTTCCGGAATGTCCAGTTCCACCAAGTCAATCAGTGCATCCGGATCCCGAGCGAAAACGCCGCTACCACTTGCCCGGTCCATGGACTTCTTGCCGCCCTGAGAACCCTTAGAGTGATGATGACAGTAAATAACGCTGGCGCCCAGCTCAGTAGCCACTTTGTCAAACTGATTGGTGAAATGGGCCATCTGGTCCGCGCTGTTCTCGTCACCTGTCAGGACCTTATAGATCGGATCGATAATGACAGCAATATAATCTTTCTTTGCAGAACGACGAATCAATTTAGGAGCCAGCTTGTCCATCGGTACCGTCTTACCCCGAAGGTTCCAAATATCGATATTTCCGATGTTCTTCGGCGGTAGCCCAAGTGCCTGGTACACATCCTTGAACCGATGCAAGGCGCTGGCTCTGTCCAACTCCAGATTGACATACAGAACCTTACCCTTAGTACACTGCCAGCCCAGCCACTTATCTCCCTCAGCCAGGGCAATACTCAGCTCGATCAGAGCAAACGACTTACCAGCTTTCGAAGGACCAGCCATCAGCATCTTGTGACCTTGCCGCAGTACCCCATGAATCAAAGGTGGAGCCAACACCGGCATGTTATCCCAATAATCAGTCAGGCTCTCCGGATCCGGAAGATCATCATTCACACCCTCAATCCATTCATGCCATTCCGCCCAACTTGCACGGCCAATATTGGTATCCACAATGAACTGCTTTTTCCCGTTACGTTCAACGCCTGGCATCCGTGAAAGCCTCGAGGGATTCCGATTCTGCTTATCAATGTTCAGACCGTTTTTCTTACAAACGTTATATAGGTAGTCAACCCGCTTCCGGTACTCGTCATAATCAGCTGCATCCACTTTCACAATAGCGTGAACACTCTTCCCACCACTGTAGACCATGACAGCGATAGGCAGCTCTAGTTCCCGCATGATCGCGTTCTGCTTTTCAATGTCCATCGTGTCCGATTCAACAAGTGCGTACCGGAATTCGGTCACGTTATCGTTCTTGACCCCTTTACCATCCAACGGGTTGAACCGGATCCACGCGCCGGCAGCTGCATCGTAATCACCCAGCACGGAACCGATATCATCACCACTCTGATTGAGCGCCTGGATCAGCTCACCTGCTGTCCGATCGTATGCCCCTTTGGTGGGCAGATACTTGCCTTCATCGTTCTGCCAAGTATCCGTTACATAGCCCACGTTCTCCGATGCTTCGAACAACGTCTGCAGGTATGTGGTGAGCTGCTGAATCGGATTCCATACGGCTGGCTCGTGGATCTCCTTACCTTCAATCCAGTTCTTATCGACCACAACATAATCTCCGCCAGCAATTTCATCATCCCAACCGAGTTCCCGATCCTCTCGACCTGCAGAACGTGGTACCCATCCGTTATCCTTGGCCATCTGTGTAATCGTTGCACCAGTAACAGGGATGCCGGATCCTTCAAAGGAAGTCCACTTTCTGAAGCACTCCCCGGGACGGTACCGGCCGCTGTCCCGTTTGCTCCAATCATCCCAATCACTGGCCGTATAACCTTCATATTTCAATGCCATTCCGACGTTGACCCATTCCTGGTAATCCAGGTACGAAGGATCAACATGGTCCAGCAATGCCATAAGATCCAGTTTGTGCTCCATCCGTTTCACTACCTTCCCGTAACTCTACAAGTAATATTTTGTGTTTTCATCTACGTGGTCAGCATCGCCCATCCAAATCCGATCGTCTTCACACCAACAATCTTCATCATGATCGTACCGCCAGCAGTAAACGTCCCCATCCTTGTCTACCAGAGGAACTGTATAAGAGCTGTAGCATGGACCCCCGTCTGAGTATGTCATTTCTACGCGCCCTGTCATTGGACAGAATAATTCGCAGTACTCTTTGCCGTTTTCCCATTTAAGACGCTTCAGTTCAGGTTGTTCGGGCATCATGCTTGATCCTCCCTATAAGGCTCGATTTCCGGATCTCGTATGCATTCTCCTGTAGCATCAACGTTCCATTCCGAACCGCAATTAGGGCATGAAGGATCTTCTGGAACTTCAAGTTTAGGTATCGCAAATCCGCAACCACAATCACAGGCAAATACAATCCAAGTCATGTTTATCCGCTCCTTTGAAGGGGCCGGAGCCCCATAATTATGCCAAGTGGTCTGCAATGAAGAAGTTGCCCCAATCGTCCTTTTGAAGTGGCTCACCGAAAACTGCTTCGCGCACCTCATGAACCGATCCGCAATCATAGCAATCTACTGTCTTCTCTTCCGGAAGAATATAATGATTGCCTTTACCTCTGCATTTAGGATTCTTGCACCAGTAACGGCACTTGTAGTGGGCCACGCCGTCCTTGTACTTGATGCCAGTCACTTTATAGTCATCTACCTGCTCGTTTGTCTCAGAAGAATTGGAGATCACGTTCAGAGACTCTGAATCGATGTTTTGGTAAGCCTCGGCCAACTTTTCACCCAGTGAAGTTGAGAGAGTACGTTCAGAATGAATCATGGCTGGCTTCGTGACCCTTTTTGCATTCTCTATAACAGCATCTTTCAATATTTCTTTTACAGCCTGCTTACTCTTAATCGTGCTGGCCATGACCTTCGTCTGAATCTCAGCAGCAGGAGTTATATCCGAGGCAGATAACGGTGGAGAGATAGCCAGCGTCCGAATCGGCGCAATCACCTCAGGCTTGCTCTCCTCTTTCACCTTCAACCCGAAGGTCCCAAAGAATCCATCAATAACTGCTTTCGTTTCAGTAGAGCCAAGCTGATCCATTTCCAGTTCCCCAGATAATTGTAATTGACCATTAAAAATGTTCATGCGTACCCAACTCATATATGATTGCTCCCTTATTGGTTATTTGAACGACGTTTGATGCCCACAATCGGCCCTGTGTAACCCGCTAGTTCAAGCTGCCGCTGTGCCTTGCGGAAAACATAATCAATGTTCTCGCCTTCCTTTATCTGCCCATCCGCTTCGAGGTGTTTATTGGGAATCCACACATTCTGGTTCGTGCCACCAAGCGTATAACGCTTAGCAGCACGCCCCTCATATTTCCGATTGATCAGTTCTAATCGAATGCCCTTATAGTCCTGGATCATCGTTACTCACCCCGGTACTGTTTCGGCTCAACACCTGCAGGTACTTTCCACCCGTTCCCGGCGATCCGATCAATCATCTTTTTAGCCGAGTCAAAGGACCAGGTACCCACATGTTCAAAGCCTCGGCCTTCCAAGAAACGAATCTGTTTAGGAGTGGTCAGCCCCTCTTCACGACGCTTGTCCAAGCGTTCAAGAAGCTTCGTCGCCTTGCCGGCATTATCGATTTGTTCTGGCATGATGCCCAGCTTCTCCAATGTTTTCACTTGAGCATCAGAAGGGGGAGCCTGTTCCCAACCGAACGATGGTACATAGCTGGATAAATCCTCAGCCTGGATACTCATTTCAAACTGCAGAGGATCCACCAGGGCACGTTTACGGCGCTTCATCTCTGCCAATTGCTTGGCCAAAGCTTCCTCACGCTGGGCAACGACATCCTCAGCTGCCTGCTTCTCCACGTCTTCCAGATCCAGCGCAATACCGGCTTCCTCGATCTGCTTGGTCATGGCCTGGGCAATCTCTTCATTTTCCGCAATGAGATGTGCTGGATGGCAAAGCTCGTGCCGCTCGGTATGCCACAGGAAGTCCAACAGCAGAAGTTCTGTCTTGCCAGGGAATAGACGGGTACCACGCCCGACCATCTGACTGTACAAGCTGCGAACCTTCGTGGGCCGAAGCACTACGACACAATCGACGCTCGGACAATCCCATCCTTCGGTGAGCAACATGGAGTTGCAAAGCACGTTATATTTGCCGCCATCAAAGTCTTCTAATATCTGTGATCGATCTTGAGAATCCCCATTTACCTCAGCTGCTCGGAACCCAATCGAGTTCAGAATCTGGGTAAATTTCTGACTGGTCTTCACCAGAGGAAGGAATACAACAATCTTTCTGTCTTTAGCTACACGAAGCATTTCCTCAGCAATGGAATCCAGGTACGGATCCAATGCGGTACCCAAGTCCTGCGTTTTGAAGTCGCCTGCCTGTTGGCCAACTGCTGACAAGTTTATCTGCAGGGGAATGGTCATGGCCTTGATCGGGCTAAGGAACCCGGACTTGATGGCTTTGGGTAAAGTGTACTCGTAGGCTAAACTTTCGAAGAAGCTGCCCAAGTTTCGCATGTCGCCACGATCCGGTGTAGCCGTAACGCCAAGCACGTTGGCTGTTTCAAAATATTGCAGCACTCGTTGATAACTGTCAGATAAACAGTGGTGTGCCTCATCGATAATAATTGTGTCAAAGTGATTTGCCGCGAATTGTTGCAGTCGTTTATCTCGCATGAGAGTTTGGATACTGCCCACAACGACCCGGTACCAGCTGCCGATTGATGTCTGATCTGCTTTCTCGGTTGCTGTTTTCAGTCCAGTAGATTTCTCCAACTTATCAGAAGCTTGATCAAGCAACTCACCCCGGTGAGCCAGGATGAGCACACGCTCACCCAGCTTAACCCGGTCTTCTGTTACCTTAGAAAATACAATCGTCTTACCGCATCCGGTAGGGAGCACAAGCAACGTACGCTTGACTCCTTTGTTCCATTCAGCTTGGATGGACTGACGCGCTTCTTGCTGATAGGGTCTGAGTTCCATCGGTTACCTCCTAGAATTGACCTGGATTCCAGTTACCTGTTTGTTGTTGACCAGGAAATGGTGCGCTCTGTTGTTGAGCTGGTGGATTGTACTGTGTCTGTGGCTGATTATATTGCGTCTGTTGTTGTTGAGGTTGATAGGACTGTTGGCCCGTTGGCTGAGTGCCTGGTTGCTGAACCTCATCTTGAGCATAAAACGTCTTAATCTCATTGGCCGAACGCGGTTCACCTTTATAGGTATAATTCCGGATCTCAAGTTTCAAACGACCCTTACGTCCCAACGTAGCTGGCCAGTTCATTTTCAGGGGTTCACCTTTTCTCTTTAATCCAACCCCTGCGAAGAAGTTGGAAAGGAAGCCCTCTGTCTTACTGTGCAACAACAAGTTGTGGCTTAAAGTCACATCCCCGTGTTCTGGAGAATGAACGATAATCTCCATTTTCGCCTGATTGCAAGCAGGCATTTTTTCACTGCCGGCGAAACGTCCACGTTCAAATTTTGCTACCGTGAAGTTGTAGTCTCCAGGTGGGAGAATAGTGAAGCCTGTCCCTCCTTCATTGACAATCTCGTCATCCCAACCAAATTCTCTTTCCATTTGTGTCATGTATGAGTCCTCCTAATGTGTATTAAAATTTATGAAAACGGAATTTGTTTGTTCATATCTTGAACCATGCCGTACACTTGTTGCCAAGCTCCTACCAGGACACCATCCACAAACCCAGGGTCATAGTTGGCAATTGGTGTATCAATCGGGTAGTACCCCTTATTGCTCACCACAATCTGAATATCATTTTCTGTGACCTGGTACTGCAACATCAGATCGCGAAGTGATGCAGGGATGTTTGGATTCAGTCCCTGACTTGTATCTGCAACCTGTGCCGGAGCAGATGGAGCTGGGGTCTGGACAGTGGCAGGTGGTGGTGTAACAGGTTGAGCCGGTGGTGCTGCAGGTGGCGCATTCACTGGTGGTGGAGAGACAATCGCTTGAGAAGGACTGGCTTGTACCACGCCATCAAAGATGTGTGCAATATGGCCATAATCCAACGGCAGCTCGTCAGGGAGTCCATGTCGGTTCTTCGCATCCCATGCAGGATGGTGAGTTGTGTACATGGTCCGGCTACCACCTTGCGCCTTATGCTTCTTGCCTTTCTCATCGGCAGCCACACTGAATGTCTTGTAATTGATGAACAAAACCATGTCAGCCCATTCCTTGACGAGTGGCGCTGTACGGCTTCCCGTCTTGGCACCAAGCTTGAGCTGGTACCGATCATAGGCTCCCATTTCATCCGGCTGTTCAAACTTGATGATCTGAGCATGAGCGGTTAGCACCACATGGATTCCGGAATCGACTACATCCTGAAGGAGATTCAGGAAACGTCCAATTTCTTCGGCAACGAATACATATCCTTTTCCATAACCGAAGTCTTCAACACCGCTTTTGTTGTGAATCGCGCATACACTGCTTACAGCAAGCATCTCTGCCCAATCGACGGTATCAATGACCAAGGTACCGAAGCGGTTGCCCTGTTGCCATACCCATCTGACTTGCTCATTGAGCATCGTCCAACTTGTGGGCTTGGGTACCCGATCGACATCCATTTCTGTTGTGGAACCTTCTGTATCAATAAATACGGGACGTGGGAAGCGTCCAGCAAGGGATGATTTACCGATGCCTTCCGGACCATAGATGACGACCTTCTTTGCTTTCTGCACTTTTCCACTGATGACTTGCATCAGAACTCACCTGCTTTCCAAGTTTTTGTTTCAGCTGCAGGCGGGGCGTCCGTTGCGATCGCTTGCTCCTGTCCAGCTACATAGCCGTCTTCGATAATAATGCTGCATTCATCGCCGGTGCTGACACGTGTTGCGATTGCCTGCAGGCCCTCTTGTTCAAGCCAAGCACCAAACTCATTCAGCGTCTGCAGATCCATTTGCTCGAGCTTGTCCAGGAGAATGAAACCACAGTCTGGCTTCAACTTACGAACAATGGCTGTGGACACCTTCAGCTGATCAGATCCACTCATGTTATCCCAGCGCTGTCCGTTGTAGATCAGCTCACCATCATCCACTGACAATCCTTCTAGCGGAAGATTCGCATTGTTCAGCAGTTCTGCCTTTTGATCTCGGATCTCGTTGATCTGAGCGGTCAACTGTTCATATTGAACCCTGTAATCGCTGGCGTCTGTCTCGGCCTTGTCCTTGTCCAGGTTAGCTCGGACTTTTCGGTTAATCTCGTCAATCTGAGTAATATTCTGTTCCAGCTCAGTGGTTGATTGGTCATGCAGATCCAATGCGTCTTTCTGAGCGATACCCAGATCCGTCTGCAGCTGTGTGTATTTCTCCTGAGCAGCATTCAGGATTGCTGTCAGCCGAACGACTTCACGGCCTTGCTGCTCAAACTCCGCCTGGATCTGTGTCACACGTTGTCGCTTGAGTTGATTCTGGCCATTGCGTGCCAGGATCTCCTGTTGCTGACTGATTAGCTCTGAAGCAGAGACAGGTTCCTTCGGTGCATCTGTGAAGTAAGGCTGCTCTTTGGCAAATTTGGCTTTCTGGTCTGCAATCTGGCCAATCGTATGGCGACGGCTGTAAACCTCCTGCTCCTGCTTCTCAAAGGCATGAAGCTTGTCACCCACACCGATGATCCGGAGTAGAATGCTTGCCTTCTCTTTGTTGGTAGCATTCATGAACTTGGGAAGATCAATGGCCAACTCTTCCACAAAGCTATCCAGAAGTTGCTGACCGCCTTTCTGTCCATCCGGATCGATTACCTTCAGGTCAGAGTTCTTACCCTTCCGCTCGACTACCAGTCCGTTGGATAAGGTGAGTTGAAGATAAGGTGCCACCATCGATCCCTCACGGTTAGCTTGGGAAGGACGATATTTATTTCCACCAAGAGCCCATGCAATGGCATCCAGAACGCTTGTCTTGCCCTGGTTATTCCGACCACCGACGAGCGTAAGCCCTGCACTGGATGGCTCCATTTTTACTGCTTTGACGCGCTTTACATTTTCGATTTCGAGCTTATTAATTTTGATCATGGCGGTCACCTTTCTTTATTCAGATAAGAATCTGCGTGCAAATCGCAGTTGTTGTTCAATATAAGGGTCCGTTTCATTGCCACCAGAAGCTAGCCAGTCACCGATACGTCGATTGATGTCATTAAGAACAATGGTAGGTAGCCGGTGAGAAATCAGGGTTATTTCTTGCATTGGATTTATTTCTGTTGGGACGGGTTCTTGCTTTCCCATTTAGCTTGTCGCCTCCTTGGCGGCGGAACCGGCAAAGGCTTGTACACCTCACCGATCACCTTACCGCTATCGTCTGTGACAATATCCCAAGGGATATCTGATTTATAGAGGTCAGTGAACATTCTCAGCTGCCTGCTTAATGCAAGGTGTACAGATCTGCTTACCATGGAATAAGTTCAGACTTTCATCATTTCCGCAGAAGAAGCAGCCTGGTTGATACCTGCGAAGGATGATCTTGTCACCATCCACGAAGAATTCCAGCGGATCTCCTTCCTCGATACCGTGAACCCGGCGAAGCTCTTTCGGAATAACGACACGGCCCAGGTCATCGATGCGGCGGACAATACCAGTGGCTTTTAACATTGCATAATCCTTTCTGTCAGTGGTAAACTGACGGTAGAGTGTTTTAATTAAGTGCAGCTGACAAGGGGTAGGAGCCTTCCAGCTGCATTTTTGCGTGCAGACGATTACGATACGTGCGGTACTGCTTGTCTGCATGAGTAGCGACTTTTACATGGCCACTGCGACGCATCTGACTTGCAAGAGCCAAGTAAAATGCACATGCTGCTTTGTAATTCTGTTCTGTCATCAAGGGCAAGATTCTCACCTCCTCTCATTCGTCATCGTCATCAATTTTTACGGCATCGATGCATTGATCTGGATTGTCGCGCTTCGCAAGTCGTTTCTTCGCGGTGGGAGTTATCAGCCAGTAAATGTACGCTGCAGAAACACCTAGCGCCTTCGCACATTCATCAACGTTACCCGTAGCAATTAACTCATCGCCTCGATAGACTGCATACGCTGCCTTCTTCGTCCGACTCATGGATTCTGAACCTCCTTCATTCAACCAAAGGGTATCTAGATTACATACACCCTCACGAAGAAAACTACTTTCTCTTCCTAACTTTTCTGGACACTTTAGGCACGTATCCGCTCAGCTTTTTCAGACTGACCAGTTGAATCAACTTATCCTTGCCAGCTTCGTTATATTGGAGCTGATGAAGCCCAGACAACCGTTCACCATTCATAGCCTCGACCCTTGTGTACTCAGGCGTTCTGAGCCGGTGTTCACTTGCAAGCTTCCCGATCATGTTTACCGTAGAGCCTGTGATTACCGCCATTTCCTTTGTAGAGTACCAGCGACCTGTATAAGACTCAGAAGGATACTCACTTAATGAGGACCCTTTTTCAGGGATGGCATACTTTGAAGGTATGTCGTCTTCATATCGTCTCGGCGAATCTGCCGATTCCTCCAATACTTGATCAGCGATCTGTCTGCGGAATACAGCTTCATGTTCGCTACTCAAGAATCCATCCTTCACACTGACCCGTAAGAGTTGCAACAGCTTCACCGACTTATCAATAGCTGCCAGCTTGTTTGTAATAGTTGCGTCACCCAGAGGTACCAATGGACCGTCTTTTCTGAACCGCTTTTCCACTTCGATAAAATACCGACGTGCTTTCCTGCCCTGATCATTGTTCTCCACCATAGCCAGTTCCTTCGCCATATCAAGCTTGAGAATGTAGTCGTGGCGGGTAACATTTTGACGTTCCCCCGTTTTGGTGAGCGTGATAATGAAGTCCTCGTCTTCAATAAACGAATACTTTTCAATACGGCCTTTGATCCAAGAAGTGAAGTCTCTGCCCACATCCAGAAAGCCGCAAAGCTCTCGAGCATCTACAACTTGCTCACCGGTATCAGTCATTTGATAGATGGGCAACAATTCATTTAAAATAAGCGACTTATTCAATTCGTTTGCTCCTTTGTTTCCAGCCATTTATCTAAAGCAATCTGGCGGAAATGAATTAATGTTCTATTTCGAATAAACGGGATCACGCCATCTTTGACCATACGCCGTAGTGTAGAGTCCGAAACCTTCAGATATCTGCACGCCTCAGCAAAGTCAAATACATTGGCGTATAAAAGTTGTTCGATGGTCGGTTTAAGCTCAGCCAGGATCTCGTCCCTCAGTTCCTGCTTAATCTCCACTCGGAGTGCTTCAATAAAGCTTGCTGTCGAAGTCATGCTCATCACACTCTTTCGTTAAAGGGTACCTCAAGGGAATTTAAAAACTCCGGATGATTATGGCCTAAAGGGCCCGATTTGCTATTCTCAACTTCAGCATCTTCTGATAAGAAATAGTCAACTGTTACTCCGAAATAAGCGGCTAAAATTAAAATTTTATCTATTTTCGGGTTGTAGTTTCCGTTCTTCCAGCTGCTTAACGTTGCTGTTGAGATGCCCGTGTCCTTGGATACTTGATAAGCTGTTTTTTCTGCAGCAATTAAAAGCTTCTCGAACTTTTTATACAAAATATGCTCCTCCCTTCTAATTAAATCTATTGACTACTAGCTAAGGTTTCTTATATAATCATAGTGCGACCTAAGTTATGAAAGAAATCTTAGTCCCTTACGTTGTTTAACTTAGTTATCTAAGCTATGTTTGTATAATAGCATAGGTATCTGAGCTAGTCAACAGTATTTGGCTTAGTTTTCTGACTTTATTTTTTCGAAAGAAAAATTATGGAGGCAGACTATGTACGAAATATTTGAATTATTATTGAAGGAACATAACGTTACGGCCTATCGTGTTGCGAAAGAAACTGGCATCACTACAGCTACTTTAACAAGTTGGAAGCAGGGCAAATACACCCCTAAGCAAGAGAAGCTTCAAAAAATAGCGGATTATTTCGGGGTGACATTAGATTATCTTCTGGGCATATCTCCTGAAAGAAACAATTCAAATGAAGCCCCACCATACTATGCAATTAGCGAAAAAGATGAACGGGACATTGCTAAAGATTTGGATCGTATTATGGAAGACCTGGCAAGCGACAGCTCCTTGGCTTTTATGGGTGAGCCTATGGATGACGAGGATCGGGAGTTATTACGAATTTCACTTGAAAACACACTCCGAATGTCACGTGAGATGTCTAAGAAGAAATTTACGCCTAAAAAATACAGAAAGTAATTCCCCCAGGAGGGATTTTATGCAGCTTGCACAGTCTGAAGCTTTGAGGTTAATCCATAATTTCGGCACAAATGATCCTTTTAGAATTGCTGAGCTTAAAAACATCTGTGTTATCTTTGAGGATTTAGGAAACATCTATGGGTATTTCTATAAGTCGAAACGTATAGCCACCATCCACATTAACAATAGGCTGGATGATACATGGGCCAGGTGGACGTGCGCCCATGAAATCGGTCACCAGGTTCTCCACCCTGGTTTAAACCTACCTTTTTTAAGGAAGAACACTTTATTTCATATCGATAAATACGAACGAGAGGCACATACCTTGGCTTTGCACTTACATATAGGAAACTCTCTACCTGAGCCTGGAGAATCAAAATCTTTATTTTTGCGCAGATGCGGAGTTCCCTTGGAATTTCATACCCTATATTGATTTAACGCGCCCTAAAATAGAACATACGTTCTTTGATTGAAAGGAGGTGGAATCTATGGATTGTCGCAAATTAAAAACATCTGAAACAGGATATCTTTCACTCCCTGTTGATGATCAAATTGTAAGGGCTCCTGTATTTGATAGAATTTTTGTGAAAAATGGTCTTCTTATTGGAGAGCAAATTGATACAGGGGTATTGTTTATCATTGAAAAACTGAAAGCTTAGAAAGGAAGAATGACATGGCTTGGAATGAACATCTGGGGGGCAACAAGTATAAGATTGTGGAGCGAGATCCATCCAAGGCATCTAGACCCAAGAGGTCTGTTACTGTCTACATGCCGGAAGAGATCGCACGTTCAAAGTCGGATAAGAAGAAAGAAGCTTGGCTTGCGCTTGAAGAAGCTAAATGGAGTGAACAAGTAATAGCGGGAAAGGTAGTTAAACAGGAGGACATCACCTTTAAGGACTTTATCCCAATGTGGGAAAAAGGATACGCTGCGGGAAATATGGGAGAATACACACAGAATGTGAACCTGTATAATCTGAACAAATATGTAGTTCCAGAGTTTGGCCACCTGAAAATCAGTAAAATAACAACCCTGTACCTTGTCACCTTCTTCGGAGAGTTACGGCGCGAGAATGGCAAAGAGTTCGCCACTAATTCGAAATTGAATATCTACAAAGCGGTCAAGTCTGTGTTTGACGCTGCTCATGAGTGGGAGCTGATCGCGAAAAATCCAATGGATGGTGTTCAGCGTCCACGAACCAGTAAGAAAGAAAAGAAAGCCATGCGTGGGGTTAAAAAGGCATTCGATACCTCAGAGACAGAATCGGTCCTCCTGGCTCTATATGACCTCCCGGATAGGTGGAGACTCTATTACACTGGCTCGCTTCTTGGCGGCTTCAGACGGGGCGAATACTTGGCCGTAGAATGGCCTGATGTAGATTATGTTCGGAATGCCATCTGGATCGATAAGCAAATCACATTTGATAAAGAAGGCAAAAAGATTGAAGGCGAAGTGAAGACAGAAGAGTCCGAGGGTTGGGTAGCTATGCCGAAGTGGTACATGGCTCAGCTCAAGGAGTACGAACGATTATGGAAGAAAGAGAAATTCCAATGCAAAGATTGGGCTGGAGAGAATAAATCATATGTATTCCATGGCGGGAAAGGAATTATGTACTTCCCTACGACCCCCACAAGCACCTGGAGGAAGTTTTTACAGAAGAAGGGCATTCCACATGTCAAACTACATGGGTTGCGACACACGGCAGCCATGTTGCTCAGAGAAAGCGGCGCGGATCTCAAGACTATGCAGGAACGATTGCGGCATACCAAGATCGGAACGACAGCCGATATCTACACGCATCAGTCTGAGATGGTCTCCAGAGACGCCGCAGACCGTTTAGAGGTGTTTGATCCTAAAAAGTTGCGATTTGCCCCATGACCTGCCCCATGAACAAAAATAGTCTAGTCGTATGTCGAATTTTGGGTAAACAAAAAACCCTTGGTGGGCAAGGGTTTCAGGCGTTACAACTTACAAAGCGGGTGATGGGAATCGAACCCACGCTATTAGCTTGGAAGGCTAAAGTTCTACCATTGAACTACACCCGCATGTAAAAATCGGGATGACACGATTTGAACATGCGACCCCCTGGTCCCAAACCAGGTGCTCTACCAAGCTGAGCTACATCCCGTTATCTATACCGGCGAGAGGACTCGAACCTCCACGGTTTCCCACTCGATTTTGAGTCGAGCGCGTCTGCCATTCCGCCACGCCGGCATATGAAGTTATAATGGCGCGCCCTGAGAGATTCGAACTCCCGGCCTTTTGATTCGTAGTCAAACGCTCTATCCAGCTGAGCTAAGGGCGCAAATATTGGAGCGGACGACGGGAATCGAACCCGCGACCCTCGCCTTGGCAAGGCGATGCTCTACCGCTGAGCCACGTCCGCTTATAAAGGATGCGCGTGGAGGGACTTGAACCCCCACGTCAAAGACGCTAGATCCTAAGTCTAGTGCGTCTGCCAATTCCGCCACACGCGCATATGATGGTGAGTCATGAAGGGCTCGAACCTTCGACACCCTGATTAAAAGTCAGGTGCTCTACCAACTGAGCTAATGACTCATAGAAACTGGTGGAGGATGATGGATTCGAACCACCGAACCCGTACGGGAGCAGATTTACAGTCTGATGCGTTTGGCCGCTTCGCTAATCCTCCAGAATTACATGGTGCCGGCGAGAGGACTTGAACCCCCAACCTACTGATTACAAGTCAGTTGCTCTACCAGTTGAGCTACACCGGCGTATCCAATCATGATGAAAATGGTGGCTCGGGACGGAATCGAACCGCCGACACGAGGATTTTCAGTCCTCTGCTCTACCGACTGAGCTACCGAGCCTTATAAATGGCGGAACCGACGGGATACTCTCACTTCGTTCGAGACTGCGAAGCTGATGCTCTCGAAGTGAATGCTCCGACGAACCCAAAAACGGATTCTCATCCCTGAAGCAAAATCAAGATGGCGGAACCGACGGGATTCGAACCCGCGATCTCCTGCGTGACAGGCAGGCATGTTAGGCCAACTACACCACGGTTCCAGATCACTTTCTTAAAAGAAAGTATAATTGCGGGGGCAGGATTTGAACCTGCGGCCTTCGGGTTATGAGCCCGACGAGCTACCGGGCTGCTCCACCCCGCGTCGTTATTTAAAATCTATATGGTGGAGGCTGAGGGGTTCGAACCCCCGACCCTCTGCTTGTAAGGCAGATGCTCTCCCAGCTGAGCTAAGCCTCCATATTTATGACCCGTAGGGGATTCGAACCCCTGTTACCTCCGTGAAAGGGAGGTGTCTTAACCCCTTGACCAACGGGCCTTAATGGCTCCCCGAACAGGACTCGAACCTGTGACAACTCGATTAACAGTCGAGTGCTCTACCAACTGAGCTATCAGGGAATGGTGGAGCCAAGCGGGATCGAACCGCTGACCTCCTGCTTGCAAGGCAGGCGCTCTCCCAGCTGAGCTATGGCCCCATACACTTTAGTACATCTGGTATTACTATGGGCCCTGGTGGACTCGAACCACCGGCCTCACCCTTATCAGAGGTGCGCTCTAACCAACTGAGCTAAGGGCCCTTATGAAAATATCGAAAAAAAATACCCCAAAGGGGTTTCGCTTGGCGGCGTCCTACTCTCCCAGGACCCTGCGGTCCAAGTACCATCGGCGCTAGAGGGCTTAACGGTCGTGTTCGGGATGGGTACGTGTGGAACCCCTCCGCCATCGCCACCAAACGCATAGCTTAGCCTTACATTTCAGAGTTTATTCTCTGAAAACTAGATCCGAAACGAAATTTGCGATGTATCACCTGCATATCTTGGATAAGCCCTCGACCGATTAGTACTGGTCAGCTCCATGCATTGCTGCACTTCCACCCCCAGCCTATCTACCTCGTCGTCTTCAAGGGGTCTTACATACTGGGAAATCTCATCTTGAGGGGGGCTTCACGCTTAGATGCTTTCAGCGCTTATCCCTTCCGTACATAGCTACCCAGCGGTGCTCCTGGCGGAACAACTGGTACACCAGCGGTACGTCCATCCCGGTCCTCTCGTACTAAGGACAGCTCCTCTCAAATTTCCTACGCCCACGACAGATAGGGACCGAACTGTCTCACGACGTTCTGAACCCAGCTCGCGTACCGCTTTAATGGGCGAACAGCCCAACCCTTGGGACCTACTTCAGCCCCAGGATGCGATGAGCCGACATCGAGGTGCCAAACCTCCCCGTCGATGTGGACTCTTGGGGGAGATAAGCCTGTTATCCCCAGGGTAGCTTTTATCCGTTGAGCGATGGCCCTTCCATGCGGTACCACCGGATCACTAAGCCCGACTTTCGTCCCTGCTCGACTTGTAGGTCTCGCAGTCAAGCTCCCTTATGCCTTTGCACTCTTCGAATGATTTCCAACCATTCTGAGGGAACCTTTGGGCGCCTCCGTTACTCTTTAGGAGGCGACCGCCCCAGTCAAACTGCCCACCTGACACTGTCCCCGCACCGGATTACGGTACCAGGTTAGAACCTAGATACGATCAGGGTGGTATCCCAACGGTGCCTCCACGCAAGCTGGCGCTCACGTTTCAAAGGCTCCCACCTATCCTGTACAGATCGTACCCAAATTCAATATCAAGCTGCAGTAAAGCTCCATGGGGTCTTTCCGTCTTGTCGCGGGTAACCTGCATCTTCACAGGTATTAAAATTTCACCGGATCTCTCGTTGAGACAGCGCCCAAGTCGTTACGCCATTCGTGCGGGTCAGAATTTACCTGACAAGGAATTTCGCTACCTTAGGACCGTTATAGTTACGGCCGCCGTTTACTGGGGCTTCGGTTCACAGCTTCGGATTGCTCCTAACCGCTCCCCTTAACCTTCCAGCACCGGGCAGGCGTCAGCCCGTATACTTCGCCTTACGGCTTCGCACAGACCTGTGTTTTTGCTAAACAGTCGCTTGGGCCTTTTCACTGCGGCCCCCTCGTGCTATTCACACTACCGGGGCACCCCTTCTCCCGAAGTTACGGGGTCATTTTGCCGAGTTCCTTAACGAGAGTTCTTCCGCGCGCCTTAGAATTCTCTTCTCGCCTACCTGTGTCGGTTTGCGGTACGGGCACCATCACCTGGCTAGAGGCTTTTCTTGGCAGTGTGAGATCATGACCTTCGCTACTATAATTTTCGCTCCCCATCACAGTCCAGCCTTACGATGTGCGGATTTGCCTACACATCAGCCTCACTGCTTAGACGGACATCCATCAGTCCGCGTCACTACCCTGCTGCGTCCCCCCATTGCTCATAACGGCTTACGGTGGTACAGGAATTTCGACCTGTTGTCCTTCGACTACGCCTTTCGGCCTCGCCTTAGGTCCCGACTTACCCTGAGCGGACGAGCCTTCCTCAGGAACCCTTAGGCTTTCGGCGGATCAGATTCTCACTGATCTTTTCGTTACTCATACCGGCATTCTCACTTGTATAATGTCCAGCGCTCCTTACGGTACACCTTCAACCCTTATACAACGCTCCCCTACCCCTGATGCAAAGCATCAAGCCATAGCTTCGGTGGTGTGTTTAGCCCCGTTACATTTTCGGCGCAGAGTCACTCGACCAGTGAGCTATTACGCACTCTTTCAATGGTGGCTGCTTCTAAGCCAACATCCTGGTTGTCTGTGCAACTCCACATCCTTTCCCACTTAACACACACTTGGGGACCTTAGCTGATGGTCTGGGCTGTTTCCCTTTTGACAATGGATCTTAGCACTCACTGTCTGACTCCCGGAAGTAAGTCTATGGCATTCGGAGTTTGACTGAGCTTGGTAACCCTTGCGGGCCCCGCACCCAATCAGTGCTCTACCTCCACGACTCTGTTTTCCGAGGCTAGCCCTAAAGCTATTTCGGGGAGAACCAGCTATCTCCGAGTTCGATTGGAATTTCTCCGCTACCCCCACCTCATCCCCGCATTTTTCAACATGCGTGGGTTCGGGCCTCCAGTGCGTGTTACCGCACCTTCACCCTGGACAGGGGTAGATCACCCGGTTTCGGGTCTACGTCCACGTACTAAGTCGCCCTATTCAGACTCGCTTTCGCTGCGGCTCCGGCTCTTCACCTTAACCTTGCACGGGAACGTAACTCGCCGGTTCATTCTACAAAAGGCACGCCATCACCCCTAAAACGGGCTCTGACTTTTTGTAAGCACACGGTTTCAGGTTCTATTTCACTCCCCTTCCGGGGTGCTTTTCACCTTTCCCTCACGGTACTGCTTCACTATCGGTCGCTAGGAAGTATTTAGCCTTGGCAGATGGTCCTGCCGGATTCATACGGGGTTTCACGTGCCCCGCACTACTCGGGATCCGTCTCGGAGGGAACAGACTTTCAACTACAGGGCTTTTACCTTCTTTGGCGGGCCTTTCCAGACCTCTTCACTTAACCGGTTCCTTTGTAACTCCATGTGAGACGTCCCACAACCCCAGAGAGCAAGCTCTCTGGTTTGGGCTTCTCCGCGTTCGCTCGCCGCTACTGACGGAATCACTATTGTTTTCTCTTCCTCAAGGTACTTAGATGTTTCAGTTCCCTTGGTATGCCTCTACATAACCTATGTATTCAGTTATGAGTAACTGGAAATTACCCCAGCTGGGTTTCCCCATTCGGACACCCCCGGATCAAAGCTTGCTTACAGCTCCCCGAGGCAGTTTCGTTGTTCGCCACGTCCTTCATCGGCTCCTAGCGCCTAGGCATCCTCCGTGTGCTCTTAGTAGCTTAACCATAATTGCTCCGGTTTCGACTGCTCGCTTCCCTTGTTTTGCTTACGCAAAGCCAAAAGTCGCTCCCATTCGATACCATCGCAATGCAGTTTTCACTATTTATTGAAACTTGTTTACACAAGTTCAGCTAGGATGATTGTTGATCGGTTACTTGAACCGAACAAGCATTCATCCCTAAAAGGAATGTTCTAAATCGCAAAATTTCGTTTCGATATCTAGTTTTCAAAGAACAAGCTCCATGCAAAAGCAAGCTGTTTGAGAGGTTGAGCTCTCAAAACTGAGCAACGAGTGAGTAAGTTTGTGCAGATCTAGTCTGCGATTTGAATGTTTCCACTCGGGAAACGATTCTCCATAGAAAGGAGGTGATCCAGCCGCACCTTCCGATACGGCTACCTTGTTACGACTTCACCCCAATCATCTATCCCACCTTCGGCGGCTGGCTCCTTGCGGTTACCCCACCGACTTCGGGTGTTATAAACTCTCGTGGTGTGACGGGCGGTGTGTACAAGACCCGGGAACGTATTCACCGCGGCATGCTGATCCGCGATTACTAGCAATTCCGACTTCATGCAGGCGAGTTGCAGCCTGCAATCCGAACTGAGACCGGCTTTTTAGGATTCGTTCCACCTCGCGGTTTCACTGCCCGTTGTACCGGCCATTGTAGTACGTGTGTAGCCCAGGTCATAAGGGGCATGATGATTTGACGTCATCCCCACCTTCCTCCGGTTTGTCACCGGCAGTCACCTTAGAGTGCCCACCCGAAGTGCTGGCAACTAAGATCAAGGGTTGCGCTCGTTGCGGGACTTAACCCAACATCTCACGACACGAGCTGACGACAACCATGCACCACCTGTCTCCTCTGTCCCGAAGGAAAGGTACATCTCTGTACCGGTCAGAGGGATGTCAAGACCTGGTAAGGTTCTTCGCGTTGCTTCGAATTAAACCACATACTCCACTGCTTGTGCGGGTCCCCGTCAATTCCTTTGAGTTTCAGTCTTGCGACCGTACTCCCCAGGCGGAGTGCTTAATGTGTTAACTTCGGCACCAAGGGTATCGAAACCCCTAACACCTAGCACTCATCGTTTACGGCGTGGACTACCAGGGTATCTAATCCTGTTTGCTCCCCACGCTTTCGCGCCTCAGCGTCAGTTACAGCCCAGAGAGTCGCCTTCGCCACTGGTGTTCCTCCACATATCTACGCATTTCACCGCTACACGTGGAATTCCACTCTCCTCTTCTGCACTCAAGTCACCCAGTTTCCAGTGCGATCCGGGGTTGAGCCCCGGGATTAAACACCAGACTTAAATGACCGCCTGCGCGCGCTTTACGCCCAATAATTCCGGACAACGCTTGCCCCCTACGTATTACCGCGGCTGCTGGCACGTAGTTAGCCGGGGCTTTCTTCTCAGGTACCGTCACCTTGAGAGCAGTTACTCTCCCAAGCGTTCTTCCCTGGCAACAGAGCTTTACGATCCGAAAACCTTCATCACTCACGCGGCATTGCTCCGTCAGGCTTTCGCCCATTGCGGAAGATTCCCTACTGCTGCCTCCCGTAGGAGTCTGGGCCGTGTCTCAGTCCCAGTGTGGCCGATCACCCTCTCAGGTCGGCTACGCATCGTCGCCTTGGTGAGCCGTTACCCCACCAACTAGCTAATGCGCCGCAGGCCCATCCCCAAGTGACAGATTGCTCCGTCTTTCCAGTTTTCTTCAGGAGAAGAAAACAACTATTCGGTATTAGCTACCGTTTCCGGTAGTTGTCCCAAGCTTGAGGGCAGGTTGCCTACGTGTTACTCACCCGTCCGCCGCTAACCATCGGAGAAGCAAGCTTCTCTTCAAGTCCGCTCGACTTGCATGTATTAGGCATGCCGCCAGCGTTCGTCCTGAGCCAGGATCAAACTCTCCAATAAAGTATTGAAAAGAGCGATATGCTCATTTTGAAACTGACGAGATTAAAAATCTCATTTATGCTTCGAAATCATACGGTCCGAAGACGTGTACCGATTTCTCAGCGTCGATCTTGCAAGCAAGATCGTTACTCACTCGTTGTTCAGTTTTCAAAGATCAAACTTGTTCCGTTACTAAGCTTCGTTCATCTCAGCAACTTTTATATCTTATCACTTCCGAACCAACTTTGCAAGCTCTTTTTTTAAGTTTCTTTCGAAGCTTATTCGTTTCGCTTGCCGCACCGTATTTCTCGTGTTTTCTTGGCCGGAATTAGAATATACCATGTGGCAAAATTAATTGCAACCCTTAATTAATAATTAATATTAATTTATTTATAACCATAACCCTGTTAAGCATCCCTATCTTAAAGTGAAGTGGTAGTCGTTACTGTTCATAGTAAACTGAGTGTCTATTCTTTTTAACAAACACGATCAGGCAGTTTAAGGGATCATTACTTTTGTACCTCTATATACAGAGATAAGAAATCATGTTTCAGGAAATCTACATCTAATAGATAATAACTCTCCCCGGGAGAGATGGGTAATGACTCTAGTATTTGTTCTTTCATATAATAGAATCGTTTTTGAAACAATAGACAGGATGGCAGATATCGCTAGCAACTACCCCATCGCAAGTTTCTCCACCTCAGCCCCTGAATCTTCCCATCATAACTGTATCGTAATACCGACCGTCCGCATGTCGTCGATCCTTTTTCAATATCCCCTCTATTTCGAAGCCCATTCCCTTATAAAGCTCCATCGCTTTATCGTTCGTTCCTACCACGCTCAAGCTCATCTTCTCAATTCCATTTGTATCTGCCCACTCTATCGAAAGTGCAAGCAGTTTCTTGCCGATCCCGTAACCCCAGAACTTTTTCGATACGCAAACACCAAATTCAACCTTATGAGAAAATCGCTTTAGATCCACGCCTTCACATCGGGAGTATCCTACAATTTGATCCTTTACGAGGGCGACGAGAAACAGGTTTCTCTTTCTTTCCGTGTCCAACCGGATTATTTCTTCAAATCCTGCCGGGTCAATGAATCCTTCACCTTGTTCGCGATCCATGTTCTCGGTCTCTCCATCCATTTGTACACGTAGTGAAGACAATGCCTTAGCATCCTGTTCCTCTGCGGACCTAATTGAATAGGTCAATCCTTTTACGTTAAACTCCTGTTGATCGATGATCATACGATATTATCCACCCAATCCACTTTATTTTTTGCCTAATCCTATTCATAGCTCTACCCGATTTCAGACGGACTCTTGCCCGTAAGCATCTTGAACACCTGACTGAAATACGTCGCGTTGCGGAACCCGGTCATCTCACTAACCTCGTAGACCATGTAATGCCCTGACTGTAACAGTTCCATCGCTCGTTGAATCCGGTACCCGTTCACATAACTCACAAAGTTATCTCCAGTTACTCTTTTGAATAGCTGGCTCAAATATTTGGGGTGTACAAACAGGCCCTTGGCAATGCCTTCAAAACTGATCTCTTCAGCATAATGAACTTCAACGTACTGTTTCACCTGCTCCACCAGTTTATTGCTTTTTTTCTCGCCCATCTCTTTCCGTGTCTGTTCCATCCAGTTTTGAATAATGCCATCCATCCAGCATATCAGATCCTGCAGCCCATATTTCGATTGAATTTCCCGCAAAAAATTACTCATCGCTACCGGCGGTGCCAGCGTGGGATAATGTCGGTTCCAGCTATGAATCAGCGTGTTGAATAGGCTCACCGCCACAACCTGCACATCCTGAATACTGGTACCACTCCCTTCGTTCAGCAGATTGCGAATCTGAATCCATATTTCCTCTGCCAGATCGGTCCTCATATCCGCCCAGAACTCATTCCAATGACGTAGCAATAGCGAATAGTCCGTCACACTCGACGTAGAGGAATCAGTTGAATCATAACGATATACGCGGCTCCCACCCTGAAATTCTGCTTTTTCCAGCGCATCCCTGCTCTCCAGATAGGAGTCCATCACTTCACATAAGTGACCTTTGGACGTCCCAATACCTGCACTCATTTCGATCTTGAGATACGTAAAAATCTGATCAATCATCCGTTCAACAATCGACTCCATATGTTCTAGCAGATCCTTCTCACCAAATAGAAGCAGTACAAACACCTGATCCGAATAGTCCACGATCTCCACCTGGCATTCATTTAGTTGCGAAGTCTGCTCCCTGACGGTCTCCTGAATAATATCCGCTGCCCCATACCTTAATAGCTGCCAGTCCCGCTCTTTCATCCGTGTCAGAAATGCAGGCCGATACAACTGCAAACTGATGGCGCGTACCTGAGCAGGCATGCGAATACCCACATAATCCATACGCTCCGCAGGTAACTCCTCTTCCTTATAGCGAGTAGTTAACAGTTCGTGGAGAAACAATTTGCGCAGATAGGGAACCACCCGCCCAATCTCCTGTTTGTACGTCCGCTCCAGCTGCTCATGCCGCTCACGTACATCCTGTTCCAGTAACACCTCACGCAAAACAGACTCAATCTCCTCCACTTCCGCGGGTTTCAGCAAAAAATGATTTACACCCCAGCGCATAGCCGCCCGGGCATTCTCGAATTCATCATATCCGCTAAGGATGATGATCGGCAGATGAGGATGGTCCCGCCTCAATGTTTGCGTGACCTCAAGCCCTGTCATGCCTGGCATATAGACATCCGTCATCACCAGATCCGGACGCAGCCGATGGAACAGCTCCAGTGCATCCATGCCATTGGAGGCCGTTCCTGCGATGCTAAGGCCAAGAGAGGGCCAATTAATATGGTCGGTTAATGCTTTTACAATATGCGGATCATCGTCTACAAGCATAATGGTTTTCATTCATTTTCACCGTCCAGCCAAAAGTTTAATTGCTCCTCCGTCTCAATGCGTGGCAGTGTAATGGTCACCTCTACCCCGCCTGATTCACCTGCACGTATATCAACACCATACCCGGCGCCACAATACAGCTGAATGCGCTGATGTACATTTCGTATACCAATTCCAGACGTCTCTTCCAGCTTCCAATCTTCAGGCAGGCCCTGTCCGTTATCCTTAATGCGAATGATGATTTTGGGTGCGTGCGCAGACTTTCTGGGCGGACGATAGCCCATGGATTGAATGCCCCGTTCCGTTAACTCTGGTGACTCGATGATAAGGTTGGTTGGCGAATCCTTCAACTCAGGTAAATTGCTGCTCTCCGATTCCTGCATATCCACCTGTATGCGAAGTTTTCCTTCCTTCGGATGCCCATGCATCACCGCATTCTCGATAAAGGGCTGCAAAATGATTTTGGGAATGTAGCACCCGCGCACTAGCGGATCGATATGTTCCTGATAATCAATGGAGAACGGCAGCCGCTCGGACTGAATGCTGACGTAACAACGGGCATGCTCCAGCTCATCACGCACCCGGATAAATAGTTTGCCTCCGCTCAATCCAATACGTAAAAGTTTGCTGAGTTGCACAATCATACGGCTGATATCCTTGGCTTCATAATCGAGAGCACGCCAGTGAATCATGTCGAGTGTGTTGTAGAGAAAATGCGGTTTGATTTGCGCCTCCAGCAAACCGGTCTGGGCTTCACGCTTCGCGCGGCTCTCTTCCTTGACCTGGTCCATCAGCTCTGTCAGCTGTGAAGCCATATGGTTAAAACCATACGCCAAATGGGCATATTCCTCGGTGAACGAAAGCTGAACCCGGGTATTGAAGTCCCCTTTCTCCAGTTGCCTCATCCGTTTGATCAGCTGACGCAAGGGGCGAACAATCCGCCGCACGAACAAATACGCGAGTATCGCCGAGCATAATAACCCCAGTACGGCTATTCCAAGGACCTGCCATCCTGCCTGCCTCACAGGAGATAACAGTGTGTGCACAGGGATAGTCTGTACCAGACGCCACTGAAGCATGGCAGGTCTTGAATATAGAACAAGCTGCGCCCCACCGGGCTTGCCGGAAACCACTTCAAATCCGTCCTCTCCATGTTCAACATGCTCCTGAATCCATGCACGATCTACAACAGGTTCACTTTCCCTAGCAGCAGATGCATTAATAGAAGAAAAAAGTTTGGAGGCTTCATTGGTTGAGCTCAACTCCCTACTAGACGCTACCTCTAAATTGTTATCGCCCATCTGCATAACGACGTTGCCTGCGGTATCCACCAACAGTACCTGTCCATCCAGCACCATGGGCAGATCCGCAAATCGGCGAACAATATCCTCGCGACTCAGGCGGATGAGCACGTAGGCCACCGTCCCGCCCCGGCTATCAAAGATTCGCTGGGCGTATCCGATTAGCGATTGGCCAGACTCATTTTCCCGCAGAGGTACCCAGGCCGCGTCCGCCTGCTGCAGTGCAGCAAACCATGAATCACCGGCAATCGTATCCACTGGATAGATGCGATCAGCCATTGTGACGGTGACACCGTTGAAGGCATCCGTATACAACTCTATTGATGTAATGCCTTCACTAACTACCAACGTGTGCTCCAGTATTTTGGATACCTCGCGCCGTTGGTGAATCTGTGTCAGCCTTCCCGTCCCCTTTGTTTCCAGCAGATTGGACAGCTCACGGTTGCTCGCCAGAGCATAGGCCGTCCCTGTCACACCTGTAATAAAATCAAACCCCCGGCGCGTACTCTCATTCAGGAGAGCCAGCCTCGCTTTACTAATCTCGGTAAACGTGACGGCAGAGAATGACTGATATGCCAGCCAGACAATAACAGAGACGAGCAGCAGGTTAAACGCAATAAAGCAAGTCACCATCAACGTGGAGAGCTTGCTTTGTTGCAGCTTTCGATTTAGGAATAACGACAATCTTCGTTTCCGCATGTGGAATCAACTCGTTTCGTCTTGGAATTACCCTTTGAGCCCGGAGGTCGCGATTCCTTCCACGAAGTACTTTTGACACACGATAAATACGATAAAGCAAGGCACCAGCGACAGCACTGACATTGCAAACATTGGACCCCAATCGGACTGGGAGCTGGAATCGAGGAACAGGCGAAGGCCCAGCGGCACCGTGTATTTGCTGACATCACTCAGATAGATCAACTGGCTGAAGAAATCGTCCCATGTCCACAAAAAAGTAAAGATCATCGTCGTTACCAGCGCCGGAAAGGCCAGCGGAATGATAATTTTGGTGTAAATTCGTACAGGACCACATCCATCAATCGTAGCCGCTTCATCCAGCTCTTTGGGCAATCCCCGGAAGAACTGGACCATTAGGAAAATGAAGAACGCATCGGTGGCCAGCCATTTCGGCACTACCAAAGGCAGATACGTATTCACCCATTCCAGATGGTTAAACAGAATATATTGGGGGATTAACGTCACATGATGTGGCAACATGATCGTCATGAGCATCAAGCCAAAGCAAATCGCTTTGAACCGAAAATTCAATCGGGCAAAGGCGTATGCCGCCATCGAGCAAGAGATGACATTGCCAAGTACAGCGCCCAGCGACAGGACAACCGAGTTGGTTAGAAAACGGGAGAAGGGATTCCCCTGAATGCCCGTCCAGCCATTGATGTAATTTTGCCAATTCCATTCTTGCGGCCAGAACCACGTTTCGGTGAAGATCATATGTCCCGGTTTGAATGAGCTGCCCAGCATCCAGAGCACCGGATAAAGCATGACAAAGGCAATGCCCGAGATCAGTACATGTTTGGCGACTACCCATGCAGCAGAGTTTCGTTGTCCAATCATGATTTCCCACCATCCTCATAGTGCACCCACAGCTTGCTGCTGCGGAATACCAGCAATGTAAAGACACCGATCAGGATTACCAGCACCCAGGCCATCGCGGATGCATAACCCATCTGGAAGAACGAAAAGCCTTTTTTGTACAGATATAGAGAGTACATTAATGTTGAATTGACAGGCCCTCCGCTGCCGTTGCTAATGACAAAAGCCTGAGTAAAGGACTGAAAGGACGTGATCAGCTGCATCACGAGATTGAAAAAGATCACCGGTGACAGAATCGGCAGTGTGATATAAAAGAATCGCCGGAGCGGTCCGGCACCGTCAACCGCAGAAGCTTCGTCATATTCAGGTGGAATCTGCTTCAAACCTGCCAGGAAAATAATCATCGACGATCCGAACTGCCATACCGACAGCAGCACGATTGAATACAGGGCATACTTCGGGTTGGCGACCCAATCGGGTGCTTTAATGCCTATCATGGCGAGCAAACCATTAAGAAGTCCATCCCCGCCCAGCATTTTGCGCCACAGCATCGCAATGGCTACACTTCCCCCAAGCAAAGTTGGGATGTAATACACCGTACGGTAGATGCCGAGCCCGCGAATGCCCTTGTTCAACAGCATTGCCACCAGCAGAGCAAAGATTAGCTTGATCGGTACAGATACGGCGACATACGTAAATGTGACTTTGAGCGATTGGATGAATAGCTTATCCGATGTAAACATCGTGGTGTAGTTATCCAGACCAACCCAGGAAGGGGCGGCCAGGATACTGTAGTCGGTGAACGAAATGTATAAGGAAACGAGCATCGGGCCAAGTGTCAGAAACAATAAACCAACCAGCCATGGGGCCAGGAACAGAAGCGCTGCTCCATTATGGGCATATCTCCGTTTCACCCGCCGGGCTGCCACACGCTCGGTTCGGGCTTGAGTGACCTGTGTTGTACTCATCTTCGCAACCTCCCCGCGGAATATGAAGTATGGAACCGTTCGAGTATTATTGACTTGATGCAAGTGTCGCTTTGGCACCTTCAATAAACTGCGCAATTACATCCGGTGTGTTGCTTTGACCAAAGGCGATCTGCTCGCTTGCACTTTTGAAGCTGGTATCCACTTCGGAAAAACCTTGCGGGTAGGGTGGGTCAATCTCACTGGAGTTTTTCGAAACGACATCGATAAATTGGAAGATCGCTTGCTCCGCTTCGGGCAGCGTAGGCTGCATCTTCTCACGGATGCTGGAATTGACGGGTACTCCGCGCTCCGAACCGAGAATAGCAGTAGCTTCGGGATCATTTACCATGAAGTCGATAAACATCGCCACTTCCTTCGGATGCTTCGTTTTGCCATAACCGGACAGGAACTGGCCCGCTTTCAGGTATTCACCGATTTGCTTTTCATCCACACCATGCGGAAGCACTTGTATCCCGAGCTTATGATCCTGATTTTTGTTTACCTGCTGGAACGTCAGCAATTGGTTAGACCAGGCAAAATCCATGGCTGCTGTACCAAGCGAAATCGGGCGTGTTTCGAGTGCATTCGTCGTGGATGCCGTCACTTCTGCAGAGGTCGCACCCCCGTTCTCACGAAGTGCCCCCCACATGTCAAACCATTGCTGAAGCTCTTCACTGGTAGCTGTCAGCGTCCCGCCATCAAATAGGCCCTTTCCTGATTGCCGGATAAATACTTCAAACATGTTGGTGGTTCCCGAAACATCTGCCGAACCGTAGAAACCGTCACCCTTCTCTGCTGCAATCTTGGCAGCGATATCGCTAAAATCCTTCCACGTCCAGCTTTCCTGCGGCTCCTCGATCCCGAGCTCCTTGAATACGGTCGCGTCGTAGATAACACCTGGTGCATTTACACCTAATGTAATCGCGTATAATTTATCGTCAATTGATCCGGCTTTGAGCATGCTCTTGTCATGATCGTCTGTACGCAGCTCTTTGCTCTCTGCATATGGGGTCAGGTCAAGTAAAGCACCACGCCGGGCGAAATCGGTAAGAAAGGCATAATCCATCTGTATGATATCCGGCGCATTGGAACCAGCTACCTGTGTGGTCAGCTTGTCAAAGTATCCGTCCCAACCGGAATATTCCGGTTTAATGGTAATGCCAGGGTGTTTCTCCTCAAACAGCTTGATCACTTTGGTCGTGAGATCGTGGCGAGTCTGCGACCCCCACCAGGTCATACGAAGTTCAATTTTGCCGGAAGCCTCACCATCATCCCCTCCTTCATTGGAGGAAGCAGATGGTCCTGAAGATCCTCCGGAACAAGCTGTAGCGAACATTAACAGGGATAGGCAGAACAGGGTTACCCACTTTTTGGTATTCAACATGAATGAATTTCCTCCCCTTTTTGCTATTGTGGAATCGCTTACAAAACTATTGTAACGGCCTATAGCTGCTCATGACATAAACAAAAGTAAGCTTTCCTGTCAAAAAAGTAAGGGGTTGGGACAAAGGTCCATTCAATCGAGCATTGCATAAATCCAAAGATCGCCTTTCTTTCGGCAAGATATAGATCGATATTCATAGTGATTAAATAACCACCAGGAATAATGCCCCAGTGGTTATCATATATACTGCAATCTTTATACAGCGGGCCGTGCCTCGCTACATCTCAACGGTGGTCCTTTACTGATTTCACCTAACCCTTTCAGGATTGCGTCACAGCAGTTGATGACACCTTATGCTGAGCCAGATGTTTCTTCATCTTCGCTACCTCGGTTCCTGCCAGCATCATAATGCCAATTCCGTGATTGTCATTCGTCACCGTGAGCAGGTCTTTATTGTAGTACTCTGCGGTAAAGGCATATCTTGACCCACTGCACACACCATGTACATTTCCCTGACGGTCAATCGCTTTACAGGTCAATCCGTTCCAAGCCCGCTCAGCAGCTTCAATGTAACGCGCGGGTTGATTTAACCAGCCAAAACGCACTCCCCGTGCAAAACCATAGGCAAACATCGCGGTACAGGAGGCTTCCTGGTATGTTTCCGAATCATTCAATACCTGATGCCATAATCCACCCTCTCCTTGCAGAGCTGCATATCCTTCACATAATTCATTGAAGAAGGCAATTAAAGCCGGACGCTCTGGGTGCTCTGCCGGCAAAGCTTCCAATACCTCAGACAACGAAAAGAGTGTCCATCCATTTCCCCGTCCCCACGGAATCTGTGTCGCCTGTCCATATTTGAAATCGTATACGTGAGACATGATCTTGAAATCCGGCATGAACAAATACTTCCGATACAGTAAAAATTGTCTGGCCGCTTCATCCAATGGTGACATATCCCCTGTCAGTCGGGCATACCGCACGAGAAACGGTGTGCTCATATAAAGGTCGTCTGCCCACATTGTGTTCTCGGCAAATTCTCCGATACACTCGCGGTAAAATGCACCGTCTGGCTGTCTTTCCAACCGGGTCAGCATAAAATCCGCAATCCGATCCGCAATAGGCAAGAACGTCGGCTCCTGACATTCTGAATAAGCCTCCAGCATCGCGGAGCCAAACGAGCCACAGTTATCCAGCATTTTCAGCATAACCAACTGCTGGTTAACCGCCGGGAAACCATACTGATCCCTATCCCATAATGAGTACTCATCCATTCGAGTGCACGCCTGCACATGATCTGCGGCATAACGCGTAATATCAGGTCGCTGCAAATAACGTCCGGTCTGCAACAGACCATACACGGTGACACCCAATGGATAGTCCCAACGACCATAGTTGGTCACACTGCCTACTGTCCATTTGTTACTGAGCATTGCATTTTCATAATAGGGACGTATCCACGCATCCGGCCTGTCCAGCTGCCAATACACGCGTCCATTTTGTGCCCGATAGCTACCCGTTTCTTCTCGGTTATCCTGCATTATACTTCCTTTATACACCCGATCTGTACGCATCAGATCCTGCAAATCAGGTTCGATCTCCTCCGATGTAAAAGGGCCGAGATATAACAACGACTCTCCGGAAGCTCCGTGTACACGCTGAGGAAGCTCCAGCTCCAGTTGCTCTCCATTCACCGTTGCGTTTATAACAAAATCCCATAGCTCAGCCGTATCACTACATTCACTGCGAACCAACAGGTCGTTCCGTCCAAAAGATGCGGGTATCTCCACGTCGAATGGGTCCGCTTCCTTTAATTGAAACGCCATTTCGCCGTTCAGCCATATATTCAGAGGCCCGGAAGAATGACCAGTCAAACGGATGGCGCAATCGCTTGAATCCCTGTTGATTAACCGTGTCCACGCATAAATTCGCTGACCAGGAAGATGTCCGTACATTCGCTCAAGTGTCGGTTGCGTCTGCTTTTCCGCTGACCATTGCGGTTCCGGCAGCCACTCTAGTCTGTGATTCTCTTCTTTTCCGAGCAAGTTCCATTCTGGTTGACTGTCCTCCGCTATTTCGGATGTATGGTCCAGGTTAAACGAGAACGTTTCTTCCGAATTTACAGGTTTGGAATACACCCATCCAGCCTGCCCCTGTCTCTCCTGGAAAGGAGCGAGCACATTCAGAATGCGCACTTTCCCCTCGTCCGAGCCAAACTGACATCCAAAGCCCGCAGGTGTAGACTTCATCTCCAGCAACAACGTATTCCAGC
This sequence comes from Paenibacillus sp. 11B, assembly GCF_030487755.1. Classification (NCBI taxonomy): domain Bacteria; kingdom Bacillati; phylum Bacillota; class Bacilli; order Caryophanales; family Paenibacillaceae; genus Paenibacillus; species Paenibacillus sp. 11B. The sequence continues at coordinate 84,751 of NZ_JAUKNS010000006.1, forward strand.
CCGGCTTAATGTCGATTCCCAGCTTCACGGTCGCGTCCAGACTGATCTCATCCATTACCGTGGAGCGATATACCAATTGCTCGTTAAAATAGAAGCGAACAGGTCCATAACAGCGGACCAGCACATCCAGATTTCGATCTTCATCTCCCCAAACCAGCGCTGCGGCGTAGGAAACCTGACCTTTTGGGGCATCAGGGAAGCGATTATTCAAATTCAGATCATACAGACCTTTTTCGTTTTGTAAAATACCAGACTTCTGGAATACCCGATATACAAAATCAGCCTGCGCATTGGCCCCAATATACCTCTCAGCCAGTACCTTCAGTACTTGATCCTGATCTTCCCCGAATCGATAATACATGCTCTGCGGTTCACTAAAATACGTTGTCATTGAATGCCCACATCCCTCTCTGTTATCATACAAGGTATAGCGCTTAACCTTTGTGAGAATTTCCCTTGTTGAAGGGGCCACGATGGCTTGTTAACCTTCAGAACAGACGAATAATAATCCAAGTATAACTGACATGCTCTATAGTGGCTACAGATTTTTGATTACGCTTACAAATAAATAATTGTGTTTTCAGTCTGACGGTAAAACAATACAACGGACTACATCGTTGTAGTCCGTCTCATTTAAATTGCACTTATCCGAAAATATCAAAGTTAACGAATAGCTTCCCGGTTTCTTCATATACGGATTTCGTTAATCCTTCGCCGTCAGCATCAACGCGAATGTTCAAATCATATAGACCTTTTGTCGCATTCATCTTATTGCCCAATTGCAAAGTAATACGTGTGCCGGATTGTACACTTACTTTAATCTTAAGCGTATGACCATCATTGCTGATCTGACTGCTATCAATCGTATAAGACTCACCATCAAGTACATAAGAATCATTTACGCTAAACTGGAAAGCATCCGTAGAGTACTCAATCATGCCATCCACAAAATCTTCCCCTACTTCGTAATTTAAAGAAAATGGAGCATTCTCATATTGAACCTGGAGATACTTGGTTTTGGCGTTACTTGAGTCGAAACCAAAATTATTGGACCCTATAGTCGGCACGTCTACTGGCATCTCTCCTTTCACCAGTGTAAATGCCAGAACATGTGATGCATCCTTAGGCGACTCATTACCTGCTGAATCCTTGGCGGTAACCACATACTTGTAGTCTCCCGGAATCAAATTTTCCAACTTGGTAAGCGCAAGAGAACCATCCGCTTTGCTTTTGGCAAGGGGAATTCCTTCGTCCAACTCTCCTTCATCCACGACTCCGTTCGTATTCGCATCAGTCCATCTATAGAAAGTTACAACGGCTCCTTCTTCGCTGACTGCTCCAGGATCGCCCTGAACTTGATCCCAGGTTCTGCTGTAATTATCGATAATGCTAAATTTACTTACATCGACCGTCGGTGCTGTTATATCCGCAGGCACAGATGGACTCGTACTTTCGCCACCACTTCCACTCGATGATGACCCGTTATTATTCCAACTGATAGATGGGGATAGAGTAGGCACAGGCGTTGGTGTTACCTCTGGTGTTGGCGTCGGTACTGGTTCAGGTTGTGGTGCAGGTTGTGGTGCAGGTGTTTCCTTTATCGTTTGCAGTAATCGGGAAGCCGTCAATGCTGCAGCTTGACGATCCGCTTGCAAAGCCGGTTTGAACATGTTGTTTTGATCACCGATAATGAATCCAGCTTCGAGCGCCGCTCCAACTGCATCTTTCGCATACTCCGAGATACTTGCGCTGTCCTTGAATGTTAACAAAACACCTTTGCCCGATACATCTGTTCCCATCGCCCTCATCAAAGTTACGACCATATCCTGTCTGGATAATGTCTGGCCACTCCCGAATTTCCCGCTTCCCATGCCTTTAAATATGCCTGCTTGGTATACTGCTTCAACAGAAGTATAGGCATAACTGGTCACAGGAATGTCTGTAAATGTCGGATTGGATGGAGCATTATTGGTTACATCCAGCTTTAACGTCTTGGCAATAAGGATGGCAAAATCCTGTCTGGTGATCATACCTGATGGATTAAATCGACCATCACTGAATCCGGCGATAATCCCTTCAGTTTGCAACTCTACAATGGCATCCTTGGCGTAGGATTTATCGATATCGGTAAATGATACTGCGGCGTTAGCCTGTGTCGTCCACAAAGATGTTGTCAACAAGGATGCCGCTAGAATCGAGCTGATGAAATGATTTTTTCTCAAAAGAATGCTCCTCCTCAAAATCTAATGGAAAATTACTAAAATAATATGGACATGTACGATAATCCACATTATATAGAGGGGCTCTGAACCGATTCTGAACAAACATGAGTCTTTTGTATAACAGTCTGCCAAAGGCTGAAAATAAAAAACCTCCGACTGCACTTTCCTTTAAGGAAGTGAGCGGAGGCTTTCGTTTTCATTTTGATAAAAATCGTGTACAAGAGTGTCTTCGTGTTAAATTTCCACAGCTACGCCGTAATGGTCAGAGACCACAGGGCCGTTCTTTCCATTGAGAACCACAATCGACGACTTGGCCTGTACAGGTCCGTTGGAGAAAATATAATCTATACGCAGATCGCGTTTATTATCCGCCCAGCCAGCAATGGCTTTGACCACGGTCGCTCCATCATCCTTTTGCAAAGCTGTCGCGTACAGGTCATTCCAGCCTTTGCCAATCATGTAGTCGTATCCTTCCCCGCGGACTTCTGCCACATTATTAAAGTCACCCATAATATACAACGGCTGGTCCATGTATGGAGCAAGCTTGCTCTCGGTCAGTTCCCACTGGCCTTTAAAAGGTTCCTGATCATCATTCCACCAGTTATAGTGGCCATTCACAAACCAAGTCGCTTCACCTTCAACCACTGTCTGTATTCCGACAATTTTGCGTGTCCGGTAGTTGTCATAATCCCTCATGTGGGATACATATTCACCAAAAGCCTGTGAGATCGGTGTCCGGCTCAGGATCGCCAAACCTTCATCGTATATGCTAAATCCTACATGGGTCGGAATCCATGTCCAGTAATATTGCTCAGATAGCTGCCGGAGCAGAACGTAGGCATAATTATCTTTTTTAATAACAGCTTCGGAATCCGCGGTAAAGTAATGTTTCAGTTCCTCGGCGGACAGCAGCTCCTCCTGCATGGATTGATTGACTTCCTGCAGAGATATCACATCGAATTGATGTGTATTGATAAAATCAGCCAGCTGACTAATCTTGTTCAATTGATCCTCTTCCACCCAAGCATGTGTATTTAACGTAAGTATTTTCATATGCTCTCTCCTGTTGATTGAAATTTGGTCGGCGTCCAGCCTGCATTGTTCCTGAAAGGAATACATACCCTAAGCATACACAATACGAGGCTTTTTCGCATGGTTTCTGGTAGAAAGTAGAGAACAGCACTCTTGGATTTCCCTTGTCAAAAAGTCTCTTCCAAGTTCTCAGAACCGATGCACGGAGCACACGATAACTGATATGATGGATATATGATGGATATATGAAATGTACACCATTACGTCAAGACGTGGTGATGACTGAACCTATGATTTCCCCAGGAGATGGAATGATGAACATACCTAATGACATGAAAATGGATGATGCGCAGTGGCAACAGCTGATCAGGCAGGTCGCGGAACATTTTAACAACCTGACGATTATGCGCGGATTTCAATATTATAAGCAGAAACGCGTCGGACCATTAGCCTACACCGAACAAAATGGGATTTTGGCTGAAGTGCAAGGCTCAAATGACTATCAGGTAACCCTGAGCTTGCCATCGCTGAACACCAGTCACTGTACCTGTCCGGTTGGTTCTCGCTGCAAACATATGATAGCCGTTCTAATGGGTTACGCGGAGCAACTGGGGCGACCGGTACACGGCATTGTGAACGCCCACTCCAGTACGGCACTGAAACAGGCTCCAAAGCCTGCTGCTATAGCAACTCCGGGACGTTCCGATTACACTTCACACGAAGAGGATCTTACCATCCCTGATAATCAGTATAGCCAGATCAAGGAACGTGCAACAGAACTTGCCGAACTTGAGATTGCGGAATGGCATGAACTGTTTCGGGCATGCCTCAAACGATTAGGAACGGGCACGCCAAGTACATCGTATGTGCAGGCCGCAGCGGACGAGCTCTATTCGATCAAACCTAAACTGTCCGCTGGCATGGACCAGTTATTTGAGCTGCATGTTCAGTTATACCTGATTCGTTTCTGTGTGCCTGGCCGCAATTCAATCACACATACCCCTGTGTATCTGAGCTATCCTGCACAACTTGCTGTGGATGCGCTCCAGAAAGGGTTGGAACAGATCCTTAGCCGTCCGCTGGATCTCTCCGGTCTGAATGGTACGAAGCTTGAACAGCACTGGAATCGGCTTGAGGAAACCTCGGCGTACCTGCGTACGCAGATGATATCCGAGACATCCAACATGATGTTCTTTACGCCAATATATCGACAGCTTTGGTTAAACTGGATCGTACCTCATCTTCAGGAAAACCGGAAAACGCTGGAGTCAGAGATGGAGTTTCTACAGGAAATGGAGAACGGCCTGACTGCTGCTTCCAAACCAGATAAACCTGGCGAGAGCGTGCTGAGCGTAGCAAATCTGACCGCAAACGGGAGCGGTGCGCCGATTAAATCAATCACCCTGCCCTTGCCACTGGTGTTGGCACAGAGCTGGATTTATTTCCATTTGGGACAAGATGAACAGGCTTGGCAGCGATTAATCAGCGGAAGCTCGGCATATGGCATCCCGCCGGAGCATCTGCTGCATTTTCTTCACGTACTTGCAGATTCCTCCGACTGGAAACGGCTGGGCGAGTGGTTAGTGCAGCTCGGACCTCTGCTCGCGAACCGTCGAAACTCCCCTTTGAATGATTACATGCAGTTGTGGGACACAGCCATTCATCATCTGCCTGCTATAGAGCACCGCATGTGGGACACACTGGTCAGCATGCTGCCTCATTCCCGTCCGGCTTATGAAGAAGCGATGCATTCCCGGGGACAGTGGCGGCGATGGATGGATTTTCAACTGAGCACGGAGACAGAGCCACTTGAATTCCGTGTCGCTGTGCTACAGCCGATTGAGAAGGAGGCCCCCGAATTGCTGCTTCCTTTCTACCATCAGGCAGTGGATCGTTATATCGGGCACAAAAACAGGGACGGTTACAAAGCAGCAGTGAAGCTGTTGAAGCGGCTGTCCAAAATTTATAAAAAATTGAAGCAGGAAGAGCACTGGGAGCAGTTTATCACCACATTGGCCGTTCGCAACAGCCGACTGCGCGCCCTGCAGGAAGAGCTTCGGAAAGGTAAGTTAATCTCATGAGCCTAATGCACCCTTACACCGAAACGATTGAGGTCCATGTTGCATTGACCGGATACGGGGATGCCCTGTTCTATGGAGCGCTGAACACCCATCATTTTGTAACAGGACAATCGCTTAAGCAGCGATTATTTGCTTGGCATGCCCCTTCCTTCTACGGAACAGAACTGGAAACGAGACAGCTTGAAGAGATTGAACTGGTTGTACTGCCTGCGGAAGAAGTCATTCCTTTCTTCAGCGAAATGCACACCCTGCTTCATATTGAATGGAAATGGGATGAGCAGGCAGAGCATTTGATCCGGTTGGCCCCGGTACTTGCAGCGTCGATTGAAAATCGTAAATACATCCCCAGCTTCACCGCATTTCGTTCGGGACAACTGCAATGGACCTGGGACCCGGACAGCTTGAAAAAGCAGGATCGAACCGATCTTGGCAAAGCCCTGGAACAGTCGGATGAGAGCTACGCCGAAGGGCTGAGCGCTGCTTATTCGGCCTCCGTATTCCACCGATGGTACAGCACGGAGGAAGCTGCTACCGATCTTCGACGCGAATTCCCGCAGTTGTTTCCACAAAGCGGCACGACTGCGCAAACAGCCGGAATGGATGCACAATCCTGGCTGGTGTCCATCGGCTGGAAAGCAGACGCAGCCCCATTCCGTCCACTCCTGCAATTGCTGGAGCCGGAGGAGGATGAACCGGCATGGCGGCTGCGGCTGGTATTGCAGAATAAACTGGATGCAGCCGTACTCGTTCCCGTTCAGTTGGATTCACGCGGCCGGTTGGAAGGTGAATGGCCGGAGGTATGGACGCCGTTCATCCTTGATCGTTCGGCAGGATGGCTGGAACAGCTGCGTGCACATCTGCCCCGAATTCGCCGCTCCATCAGCGGCAGCCGGGATGTGCTCAGTGATCCATTGGGAGATCAGGATGCATGGCTGTTCCTGACACAAGACAGCGGACGTCTGCTCGAAGCCGGCTGGCAAGTACTGCTTCCGGGTTGGTGGGAAGCTGCACGCAAGAAGAAACCCAAGCTGCGTGCCAAGGTGAAACCGGAGGAAGGCAGCGATCGGGGACAGTCGTTCTTCGGACTGGACTCAATCATTCATTTTGACTGGCGGATTGCGATCGGGGATACGGATCTTAGCGAGGAAGAATTCGCTGATCTCGTGGCCCGTAATGAACGGCTTGTTCGTTTCCGAGGGGAATGGGTTCCCCTCGACCCTGCCTTGCTTGAGCAGATTCGCCGGGCCATGGGCGGTGTGGATCAGGAACAGGGCCTGTCGTTTCAGGATATTTTGCACCTGCATCTGCTGCACAATGAGCAGCGAGAATATCGTAACCAGAAGCGCAAGGAAGGACAGGAGGATCAGGAAGAGGAACAGCCTCAATCCAACGAGAACATTCGACTTGAGGTGGAACTGAACGAACACCTTAACCGGGTCATCGCACAGCTTGGCGGCGGGCAAGGCGGCGCTCCTTCCCTGCCGGTTCCGGCAGGATTGCATGCTGAGCTGCGTTCTTATCAGAAGGAAGGCTTCGCCTGGCTTGGATTCCTGCGCAGATTCGGTCTCGGAGCTTGTCTTGCGGACGACATGGGACTCGGAAAAACGATTCAGTTCATTACGTATTTGCTGCATCTCAAAGAGCATGAGCAGCGCTTGCCTGGGCAGGCCCCAGCCCTTCTCGTCTGCCCGACTTCCGTACTCGGAAACTGGCAAAAAGAGATTAGCCGCTTTGCTCCCTCTATTAATGTCAGTCTGCATTATGGAGCTCGCAGACTGAGCGGAGAGGAATTCCAGGCACAGACTGAACAGGTGGATATCATCATTACCTCCTATGCAACGGCTACGCTGGATCAGGAAATGTTGCAGTCGTATACGTGGGCATCGATCTGTCTGGATGAAGCGCAGAATATTAAAAATGCTCAAACGAAGCAATCTATGGCGGTGCGCAGCTTCCCTGCAAAACACCGTATTGCACTGACAGGTACACCGATTGAAAATCGACTGTCCGAGCTGTGGTCCATCTATGATTTTATTAATCCAGGCTATCTGGGCAGCGCAAGGGCATTCCAGACTCGATTTATCAGTGCGATCGAGAAGGATAAGGACGAGCAGCGCATGCAGGATTTGCAGCAGCTGGTGAAACCATTCATGCTGCGCCGCAAGAAAAAAGATCCGAATATTCAACTCGATCTGCCGGATAAAAACGAAATGAAGACTTATATTCACCTTACGGGTGAACAAAGTGCCCTGTATGACCAGTCCGTTCAAGAACTGATGGACAAAATGAAAGAGCTGGAAGGCATTAAGCGCAAAGGCGCCATTCTCTCAGCCTTAACCCAGCTCAAACAGTTGTGTGATCATCCCCTGCTGCTGACCAAAGAAGCCTTACCCGAGACGATCTCCTCGGAAAGCTCTATAACAGCGTACGACCTGTACAGTCCTCAGGACATGGCCATGCTGATCAGCCGCTCTGCAAAGCTGGAACGACTGATGGAACTGGTCCGCGAACTGCGGGACGAGGGCGAACGCTGTCTGATTTTCACCCAATACATCGGCATGGGACAGATGCTGCAGCAGGTATTGAGACAAGAGTTGCAGGAGCCTGTGCTGTATCTGCATGGGGGTACGTCCAAGACAGCAAGGGATCGGATGATTGACGAGTTCCAATCGCGGACGTTGCCTGCGGCAGAGCAGCCGTCGGTCTTTATTCTGTCCATCAAAGCAGGCGGCGTGGGCTTGAACCTGACCGCAGCGAATCATGTATTCCATTTTGACCGCTGGTGGAACCCTGCCGTGGAAAATCAGGCTACGGACCGCGCCTATCGAATGGGACAGACGAAGGATGTGCAGGTGCACAAGTTCATCTCGCTGGGCACACTCGAAGAACGCATTGACGAGATGCTGGAGAGTAAGCAGCAGCTCAGCGACAATATTATCACCAGCTCTGAAAATTGGATTACGGAGCTATCGACGGATGAGCTGCAGGATCTGTTCACCCGGCGCCGCGACTGGTCGGGTTAACTCCAGATTAGACTGATGCAACATTCGTAACCCTGTAAATCGTAAATACAAAAAGAGCGAAGTGTCGGAAATGAATTCCGCCTTCGCTCTTTTTGTACCTTAACCCTTGACCTTTCACTTGCAGGCGTTTAATGGTTAGGGTTGTTTAAGTAAGATAATTCCATTCTAGCGCATATTTCCGATGATGGATGATCTTGAATCTTGCATTTTTTTGATGAAGTTAGTCATCACATCAAAAGCTTCATTGCGTTTGTTGGACAAAGCCTGCAAACGCAGCATATCCATTTGTTGAGAACTGCTCAACGCATCGATTTTGCTCTTCAAGGCTTGCACTTGGGAAGCATCCCCACTCTGAATGGCCGCTTGCAATTGTGCGTTCAGCTCTGCGATCGCTTGATTGCGATTTTGAACTTCTTGAATTTGCGACTGCAATTGGTTATCCAGCAATTTGGCGCGTTCTTGCTGAACCATCATCAAAGCTGTTTCGATGTCCATACTGCTCAGATCAATGCTTGCAATGGAAGACATCACCGGGCTTGCCACAGGTGCACTTGCTGCAGAAGCAGAAGTTACAACTGATACAGCTGCGATGGCAGCAACAACCGTGGAAGAAATCAATTTGCCTGATTTTTTCATAACGTACACCTCCTTTAATGTTTATAGACACCATCCATTAACTGGCATCTTTCGACATCATATATCCAAGGTCCTAGATCCTACAACCCAGATTCGCCAAGTTGAGACTAAATTGATACACATCAAGTCCCGAATATTCAAAGTCATAGTCATACTCATCGGTATATCAATCTTTTTTAGGCCGATCCCCAAAAAGTCAGTCAATTGTCCAATATAAGAATCCGCCCTTCTTACGACCTGAAGGGAAGAGTTCAATTCTACTCGTCATATATACTGAACCTTTTTCCAATATGAAAAGTAATTGTGACCATATACAGCATTCGAAAGTCTAATCTATGTAAAACCAACCAAGGGCTGTCTTGATAGTCCCCTAATGAAAGGAGCTGTTATCCATGGATTCAACCGATCTCATAAACCAAGCCATAGAGGGAGATCGCGATGCCTTTATCAGGCTCATAAGAGAGATTGAAAATTCCCTATACAATACCGCAAAATCCATGCTGCGAAAAGAGGAGGATGTGGCTGATGCCATTCAGGAGACTATCCTGAAAGCTTATAAATCAATGCACACCCTTCGTGAACCCCAGTATTTCAGAACCTGGATGTTCCGCATCCTTATTAATGAATGTAATACCATGTTATCCCGCCGTTCCCTCTCCACCTCCTATGCGGAGGTGCCAGCACAGCAGAAGGAACATTCCAGTCCCTACGATGAGGTAGACATGAGAGAAGCAGTTGACCGGCTAGAAGAATCGAAACGAATCGTCATTGTGCTGCACTATTTTGAGGACTTGTCCCTGCGTCAAGTTGCAGATGCACTGGGCATATCCGAAAGTGCCGTGAAAATGAGACTCACCCGGGCAAGGCAGGAACTGTACCATAAATTCAAAAACTTTCGGGAGGTAAAATTGTATGTCAAACCCGTTTAATATGGATCAGAAATTAAAGGAACACGCGAAGGAGCGTCCCGTCATGTCTGAACTCGTACGTAATCGAATCGATGCTACACTGGAGTCACTGTCTGAGTCATCTCACACCTTGAAAACAGAACATGCTAAGCACCCCAGTCGACTTCAAAAGGGATTGCGTCGTACCGCAGCTGCTACCATCGCAGCCGGGGTATTAGGCGTGACTGTATTCGCATCCGGCTTTGTATCACCAGCCATGGCGGACTCCTTACGCAATATTCCACTGGTGGGCAGCCTCTTCAGTTCGATTGAAGCCGATATGGGTCTGAAAAACGCAGGCAACGAAGGTCTGACAACTATGGTAAATAGCAAGGTCACCTACCAGGATGTGAAGCTGGAAGTGCTGGAAACGGTATATGACGGTACACGTGCAGCGTTTTTAGTTCAATTCACTGCGCCCAATCTGAATCAAGGCGAATATGACAACGGTAAAGATATTGTGAAGCTAAGCAATGGGATTGATAACGTCTTTTTCAATGTAAACGGGTCACGTCAGGACACGGGTCTGTTCTACAGTTCCATAGGAGAAACGCAGCCAAACACGCTGCTCTTTGAACAAGTCATCCCCTCCGAGCAGAATTCGGCCTTCCCGGATCAATTTGACGCCGAAATTAAGTTGACGCTGCAAGGAATTGATCATGAGTTCAAGCTAAATATTCCTTTTACCAAATCAACAGACGATATCCAGCATGTTCTGCCTGACACTACAATCTCGAACGATCTGTATACTGCTGCTGTTACGGAAGCCAAAGTTACACCTGTTACAACACGCATATCTACAATCATTTCCTTAAACAACAAAAGCACACTTACCGCGCAAGATGAAGAGCAGTTGCGCCATATCGGATTTGCCATTTTCGATGATCAGGGCCGGCAATTGACAGCCCTTAGCGGTGAGGGCTTGTATGAGGGAAACCAGTTGAGATCCGAGCGAATTTATGCCACAACATCCAAGCATCTGAAGTACTTAATCGTGAAGCCTTTTGAGATTAAGGATGATTTTACGGAAGTGATCAAAGACCATCAATTCATCAAGGGAATGGACATTAAGGTCAACTTGAATCAGTAATAAATCATATCCTTTTGAAGGAGTCATTGTATGTCTGTTCAATATACGATTACATCTCTAAGCATACTCGGTCCATTATTCTTTCTGGTCCTGATTGCCCTGGTGTTCTACACCAGGGTATACAAAATCAGGTACACAGCCAGACAATATATTTTAGTGATCGCTTTTATCGTTTACCTTTTTGGAGTTATGCATTTTGTATTCTTCCCCATCGACATTAACATCGGAATATATGCCAATCAGACTCCGTGGTATAAGGCCATTCAGTGGATTCCTCTTCTGACTGCGGATGCACCGAGTTTCGCATTAAACATCCTGCTGTTTATTCCACTGGGGTTCATACTTCCTTTATTAAAACCTTGGGCTAATTCCATACGAACCGCTGCAATGGCAGGATTAACTCTAAGTTTTCTCATCGAAATGCTGCAGCTCCTGATTCGAGTTACCTTGGGCAATGGCCGCAGCACTGATATCAATGATCTAATTGCCAATACTGCAGGATGTGTGCTTGGGTATGTCACCTTGAATTTGTTCACAAAATGGGCCATTATACAACGCCTAATGACCACATGGAGGTTAAAACACGACCCATTACACAAATATAAGCATTAATTGATTGCATCAAGCGCACACCTCCCCTGGTAGGCAAAACATGGTCAATTCATTATGATGAAAAAAGCAGTCTGCTATGATACAATGAAGGAATTGTGTATTCACAGACAGACATGTGGATAAAGCCCATGAATGAATGATTTCTGGTACGCTTTATCCATGATCATGCTGCCACTCTAGGGAGGTTTATGGAACAACCATGCTCATTATTGGTATCGCCGGAGGAACCGGCTCCGGTAAAACGACGGTAGCTCGTTCCGTCATTGACCGTCTTGGATCGGGCAAAGTAACTTTTATATCCCAGGACAACTATTACAAAGACCAGTCGCAGCTCACCCCTGAGCAACGTCGACTCACCAATTACGATCATCCGTTTGCATTCGATAATGATCTGTTGATTGAGCATCTCACCCTGTTAAAACAAGGCCAAACGGCATATGCTCCCGTATATGACTTCACCATAGATAATCGTGCCGCGGATGAAACGGTTGAACTGGCACCAAACCATATCATTATTGTGGAAGGACTGCATGTTCTGATCGATGAGCATCTCCGCGCTCTTCTGGATATTAAGGTATTTGTCGATACGGATTCTGATGTGCGTATTCTGCGCAGAGTTCTGCGGGATATGGAAGAACGTGGCCGTACGATTCAATCCGTATATAAACAATATCTCGAAACCGTCAAACCGATGCACGATGCTTTTATCGAGCCTTCCAAAAAGTATGCAGACATCATCATTCCCGAAGGTGGACATAATGAGGTCGGTATTCAAATGTTATCCATTCTGACTGAGAAATATCTGACTGGTGAACAGTGGAATGGCGCTTAATTAAACATGCTGATGCATTACTTGCCCTGCATTCATCACGTTTGAGTGAATGACAGAGAGATCCTACAGCATGACCACTGAAATCCAGATTGCGATTTAGCGCAATCTGGATTTTTTGGGTATTTCTATTTTATAATGGACTCTATAGCTGAAAGGAGACATCACCACATGGCTACTTTTGAAGAGTTTATACAGCATGATATCCGCGTTGGTACAGTGGTGGAAGCCGAACCTTTTCCTAAGGCTCGAATCCCTGCCATCAAAATGACTATCGACTTTGGCCCACTCGGCCTCAAACGTTCAAGCGCCCAAATTACAAAACATTATACCCCCGATATGATGATCGGCAAGCAGGTTATTGCCGTAGTCAATTTTCCGCCGCGCCGAATTGCTGGTTTTGTATCGGAAGTGCTGGTGCTTGGCGGCGTGCCTGGTGAAGGTGACGTTGTTTTGTTAACGCCAGACCAGACATTACCCAACGGCACGCCGATTGCCTGATTTTTTCATGATAATGCGATTCTGTCTTTTCACCTTAAAGCATAATGCTATAAATCTTCCGATTCGTGGTCTTTTACCATGCAAATCAGTCCAGCCGGAACGATTTCCAATCCCAAGTGCCACATTAATCATCCACAAAAGGATTGCTTCATAAGTCATGAACATGACTTTGCAGCAATCCCTTTTGAATTTAACTCCCCACTCTTCCCAATACATACAACAGAATGAAGTTATTCTCCCTGCTCCATGCTTCTCGATTCTTTCGGAGACACACCGTTCACTCGCTTGAACATCTTGGAAAACAGCAATGGATCTGTATACCCCACCGAGTGAGCCACTTCGCTAACCGACAACGACGAATGCTGCAGCAGTTCAGCTGCACGGTTCATCCGGTATTCGAGAAAGAATGCCTGTAATGACTTACCATACCTTTCCTTGAAAAGTCCTGACAGATATGTACGGTCCAGACCTACAGCTCGGGCAATATCAAGGATTGAAGTTCTCTGACTATACCTGATCTCCATAAACTGAACCGCCTGCCTGATGTATTCCTCCTTGGTAGACAGAGGCCGCTGCACCTGCTCTCCTGCCGGAGAAGATGCGATCAGCTCTGCAATCAAGCGGTATAATAAGCTCTGGTTGAACACATCTCCCCCGGTACGTGTGGATGCCTGAACCATCTCCGCATACAACCGATCAAATATGTCTAAATCCCTGGCATCAAATATAGGATGTTCGGAACTTAACTGTGCCCGCTGCATGAATGTCTTGGCGTGCACCCCTCTGAAGCCAAACCAGGAATATGTCCAAGGTTGCTTCTCATCCGCCTCATAATGGATAAGGGTATCCGGAAAAATGATGAAACCCTGACCCTGTGTCAACTCGTATTGCCGATCCGCCATAAACACAGTGCCTTTGCCTTCGTGAATGTAATGAACAATGTAGGAATCCCGGACGCCAGGCCCCCAATAATGCGACGGATCACATGCCTGCCAACCGAAAAATAACAATACCAATTCCATCTGCGTCAAATCCATAGGAACCACGTTCGTTTCGACCAGTCTCACATTTCTCACCCCTTATGTTCATTACCGCAACAATCTCTTCACTAAAATTATAACAGGTAAATATGTAAATTATCAGCTGTAAACGAATCCAAAAATGGGATTATGCCATGTTTCAGAGAGGTTGAGCCATAGTTATACAGGCCTGATTCTCCTATATTGGAGGTACACCATTTATTCAGGGAGGCTGAACTTGAGATGAACAAAATTACGTTTCTCGGTGCGGGAAGCACCGTTTTTGTCAAAAATGTATTGGGTGACGTCATGATGACTGAAGCACTGCAAGATTTTGAGCTGGCGCTGTTTGATATTGATGCCGAGCGCCTAAATGATTCGGAGCGATTGCTTACCAGCATGGCACGTTCCCTCGGAAGCGGCTGTGCCATCAAAGCATATACCGACCGCAAGGAAGCGCTGCGCGGAGCCAAATATGTAATCAATGCTATTCAGGTGGGTGGATATGATCCATGTACAATTACGGACTTTGAAATTCCGAAGAAGTATGGACTGCGTCAGACCATTGCCGACACGCTGGGGATTGGCGGTATTTTCCGGAATCTGCGGACGATTCCGGTAATGCTCGATTTTGCCCGGGATATGCAGGAAGTGTGCCCTGATGCGTGGTTCCTGAACTATACCAACCCAATGGCGGTACTGACCAATGTCATGAATGTGCACGGCGGAATCAAAACCGTAGGTCTATGTCACAGCGTCCAGGTGTGCGTACCGCATCTGTTTGATGCACTGGGGATCGATCAGACGGGTGTAGTCGCGAAAGTTGCGGGTATCAATCATATGGCCTGGCTGCTGGAAGTCACTCGGGATGGTCAGGATCTGTATCCAGAGATTAAACGTCTGGCGAAGGAAAAGCAGAAAGAGCAGCATGATGACATGGTACGTTTTGAGTTGATGCAGCGCTTTGGATACTATGTTACCGAGTCTTCCGAACATAATGCCGAGTACCATCCTTATTTTATCAAACGGAACTACCCCGAGCTGATCGAACGATTCAACATCCCGCTGGATGAATATCCGCGCCGCTGCGTGAATCAGATTGAAGGCTGGAAGGAAATGCGTGAGAAGCTGTTATCCAGCGAAAATATTGAACATACGCGCAGCCGGGAGTACGCTTCGCATATTATGGAAGCCATGGAGACAGATCGCCCTTACAAAATCGGCGGTAATGTCATGAATAACGGGTTAATCACCAACCTGCCTCGTGAAGCATGTGTAGAGGTGCCTTGTCTGGTTGACGGTTCCGGTATCAGTCCAACGTATATCGGTGACCTGCCTCCACAACTGGCTGCCCTGAACCGGACCAATATCAATACCCAATTGCTGACGATTGAAGCTGCCATCACGGGTAAAAAGGAACATATTTATCATGCCGCCATGCTCGATCCGCATACTGCTGCCGAACTGTCTATGGATGATATCGTCGCGCTGTGCGATGAACTGATCGAAGCTCACGGAGACTGGCTGCCGAAGTACACATCATAAGAAATTCATGGTTTCGCACTTGAAAAGCGCCGATTTCCTCTCATTAGAGAGGGAGTCGGCGCTTTCAGGAGTTTTCATTTTATTTTCCAACCTCATCCTGAAGCAGGAAACGATAGCCGATTCCCGGCTCAGTCTGGATAAATCGAGGCCGCGTGGGATCTTCCTGCAATTTTTTACGCAGATGACCGACGTACACCCGTAAGTAATGGCTGTCTGACTCATGGTGATGCCCACCCCACACTTGTTGCAGCAGCTGCCGTTGGGTAATAATTTTGCCTGCGTTGGAAGCAAGTACTTTCAGCATTTCATACTCGGTTGGAGTTAACTTGACGGGTGATCCCTCCAGATCCACCTGCCTCTGGGCCAAATCAATCGTGAGCGGACCAAAGCGCAGTACAGGCTCATCCGTTGTTTTCGCCACATGGCGAAGAGCAACCCTAATCCGGGCAACCAGCTCGCCCATGCCGAACGGTTTGGTAACATAATCATCTGCCCCGCCGTCCAGTGCAGCGATTTTATCCTCTTCGCGTTCTTTCGCTGTCAGCACAATGACCGGTACCTGAGACCACTCCCGAATACGCTGAAGTACGTCCATTCCGGACATGCCGGGCAAGCCCAGATCAAGCACGATCAGATCGGGATGCACAATGCTCGCCTGGACGACCGCCTCTTCTCCGTCTGCACATTCATGAATCTCAAAGTTGTGCGCCTGAAGCGTAACCTTCAGCAGTTTGCGGATCTGTGGTTCATCATCCACAATCAATATGCGTGCGCCTTGTGGTGCCGTCATGTCATTCTTCCTCTCCTTGTCCCATATACGGGAATGATGCCTCGGGTTCTTCGGTAGGCAAACAAATGCACACCCGTGTCCCGCCTCCCGGATTCGGCTCTGCGGTAATCGTACCTCCATGAACCTCGACAATTCCTCTGCAGATGGCGAGTCCCAGTCCTGTACCTGTCACATGCCGTGACGATTCAGAACGATAAAACTTCTCAAACACCCGCTCTCGATCTGCTTCCGGGATCCCGACGCCCGCATCAGCCACCACAATGGTCATTCGTCCAAGCGACTCATCTGCCTTTACCGTAATGACGATTTCACTGTCGACCGGAGAATATTTAATGGCATTGCTGATGACGTTAACCAGGACCTGCTCCAGCAATACCTCGTCTCCAGATATAAATGGCGGTTGATCCGGCAAATCCACACGGATGCGGCGGTGCTGAATAAATTGCTGAACCTGCCCCAGCACAATACCGATCATGTCACCCACATCACACCATTTCCTGCGCAGCTGCAGCATACCACTTTCCAGCTTCACCATGCCAAGCAAGTTGGTCACCAGCCTGTTCATCCGCAGCGCTCCATCCCGAATATTGCCTGTAAGTTCCTTTCGGTCCTCCGCGGTAAAAAGGGAATCATTCTCTAGCAGGCCTGTGGCTGAACCAATGATGGCGGTAAGTGGTGTACGCAGTTCATGAGATACTGAATCCAGCAGAGCGGTACGAATTCGCTCCGATTCAGCGGTCATTTGCGCCAGCCTCGCTTCCTCCGCCAGCTTAACACGAGCGATGGCGCTCGCCACCAGCCCGCCACAGGCTTCCAGCAAACGCAGTTCCTCCCGCTGCTCATAAAGATCACTGGATTCCAGATTCACGGCAAGCACCCCGTGAATCTGGTCTTCTGTACGCAGCGGCACATACAGCCCAGACGATTCCCGCAGACTGGACGATCCGCGTCCAGCTACTTCTCCATGGATGTATACCCACTTGGCAATGGCAGCCTCAGACTCACTTTTGCCCCAGCCTGCGAAATCCGGTTCGCCCGAAGATGAGGTAACCGCGAGCTCCCCGTCAGAATTAGGAAGATATAATGCCGCCGGAGCCCCAAGTGTTAGAGAGACTTGCCTCGCAATATTGTTCAGCAGTGTATCCAAATCTGTAACAGCCGTCATCTGACGGCTTAAAGCATACAGCGAATTTGTCGTATTCTCACGCTGTTTCACCATCTCCAGTTGCTGCCGCAGGCGCCCTGCCAAACTTGCGGTTAATACCGCAACTGCCAAATACACGACAAAAGAGAAAATATATCGTAAATCTTCAACCGTAAAGCTCAGATACGGGGGTACAAAAAAGAAGTCAAAGGCAACAACGCTAAGACTTGCTGCGTATATCGCCGGTCCCAATCCCCAGTAAACGGCACTGACCAATACGGGGAAAAGATAAATCAGCCCCACGTTAACCAGATCCTCGCTCATACCGATCGTATGAAGCAACATAGTTAACAAGGCGATGCCGAGGGTTACCCATATATATTTGGGGACACGCTTCAGCTTCAACCAAACCGCTTCCCCTTTGGTTCGTTCAGACACAGTACAATTCACATCCCGCTCTGATCATAATCGTAATCTGCAACAATCAATACATCTATATGCCTCGATAGCCGTACCAGCCTGCTGACAACCGATCCTTTTCCACGGTAGCCATTCAGCCACCAGACACGTTTTGCCTGACCCACTACAAGCTGCGTTGCTTTTTCTTCAGAAGCTCTACCTGCCAAAATACCAGGCACATCTCTCAGTCTCAGACAGTGATGAATGTAAAATTCCCCGCCCAATCGGACCGTGAGCTGTTCCAGCTCCTCCAATTGACACCTTGCCTCGTCACTCATAACCTTGCCTACATAAACATGATGCACATGCCAGACCGCCTTCAGTCGATAGGCGGTACGAAATCCACGCCGGATCAGCCGATCGGCATGTTCATCACAGCTTACGCAGACAAAGACTGCTTCCTGTCTGCGCCAGGGACCGCGCAGCGCGCTTTTGGGCTCCTGAGATTCCAAACGTTCATCCACATCATCCGCCAGTTCGCGCAGGGCAAGTTCCCGCAAGGCAATCAGATTGCCAATGCGAAAGAAATGCTCCAGTGCTTGATTCACCTTGGCTGCTGCATAGATTTTACCCTCCCGCATGCGCTGCCGCAAGGCCTGCGGGGCTACATCAATGAGCTGAACCTCATCCGCCATTTGCAAAATCTGATCCGGCACCGTCTCTCGGACCCGAATCCCCGTAATATGTTCCACTGCATCGTTCAAACTTTCCAGATGCTGCACATTAACTGTGGTGATGACGGAAATACCTGCCTCCAACAGAAGAAGCACATCTTCGTACCGTTTTTGCCGCATGCTTCCTGGAATATTTGTATGTGCAAGTTCATCCACCAACACCACTTCGGGACACAGACGGAGAATCGCCTCGGTATCCATCTCCTCCAATTGGACCTCCTGATATATCCGCTGCTCCCGTGGAATTACGGACAATTGACCAATCTGCTCCACCGTCTCCGCCCGATTATGCGTCTCCAACAGACCAATCTGCACGTCGATGCCTTTACGAAGCAGATCATTGCCTTCCCGGAGCATCATATAGGTTTTCCCTACGCCTGGGGCAGCACCGATATATACTTTGAACTTACCACGCCGAATCTGGCCGATCTGTTCTTTCATTTCCTGCTCGCTTAACCTGCGATAGGTCGGTGTCTCCATTTCGGGCAAACGGGCAGGGAGCACACGCTCTCCCTCCTGCTGTGCTCGATCCGCCAACAGGAAAAGATCGACGCCCCGCATCCTGCGCAGCAGGGAGTTAACGAATGATCCTTGCCACAGCTCCTGCCAGCGGGTGTGTCGTGAATGTCCCATTACGATTCGGGTAATCTGATGCTGGACCGCATATTGTGCCAGCGTTGATGGCATTTTCCGGCGATGTACGACAGTTAATTCCTCGAATCGACCACCAAACTTCTCTACCAGTTTGATCATGCTGCGACGGAAAACAATAGCCTCCTTGGTTAACGGCTGCTTCATATTGCGGAAGGTCACGGCTTGCAAATCCCCGTTCAGCCTCTTCGCAATCTGTTGTCCGCGCCGAATGTAGATCGACCCATTCCAGTGATATTGGGTGGATACCAGAATACGTTCCATGATGCCTGTCGTCACGGTAATGCCCATCTCTTCCCGGTGCTCTCGCAGCGATTCGTTAACCCCTTCCGCGACAAGCCGGAGAGCCAGCTCACGTAAAACACCCAGATTCCCCTGTCGAAACACCGCTTCTCCTTCATGTCCCCTAAGATGTCCCTCAGCGAGTCGGCTCAATACCGTTTCCGGCGTCACGTCGATCAGCTTCACCTCATCGGCCAGTTCAAGGGTATCCGCAGGCACGGTATGTTCCACGGCGATACCCGTAAGCTGACGTGCAAGCTCCGTATATCCCTCCAGCTCATATACGTTCACCGTTGTAATGACGCTGATGTTATGCCGCAGCAAATACTGTATATCCTCCAGCCGTGTTGCGTGACGTGCTCCTTTCCGGTTTCGATGGGCCAATCCGTCAACGAGCACCACTTCCGGATTACGCGCGAGCAGGGCGTCCAGATTCAGGTCCTTCATCTCCATGCCGTCTTTCCCACGAGACCAGTGAATGCTTGGAATCCGTTCCAACTCACCCAGCTGCTCCACCGTCTCCGGTCTGCGCATGGTCGACACGGCGCAGATGACGACATCAATACCCTGCTGGCGCAATGTGTTTCCTTCCCTCAGCATATGATATGTTTTGCCTGAGCCACTTACTGGACCAATGTAAATTTTCAAGGTGCCCTGCTGCAGCTTCGTAATCATCTTCAAAATGTCTTCCGGAGACTTGCGCTTGAAGCTGTCCTCCATCCCGCCCACTCCCCCTATCCATAACTGTTACACAACATGGAGAAAGCCCCTTCCGAAACTCGGAAGAAGGCCAGATATGGTTTTTCATACAACATACATCGCAGACTATATCTTATATGTGATTAACACATTTCCAAGCAAATGGAGCCCGAACAACGTATCCTTTCTGCAGACGGACCGTAAAATATGATCTCTTTCAAACACCCCGCTCCCTTACTTCAGCTCTGCCTTCAATACCAGATTCAGTGCGGTCACATTCACACGTGGCTCACCGAAGATGCCCAGCTGTCGCCCTTGTGTATGTTCCTCCACGATCTGGGCAAGCTGCTGCTCGCTAAGGCCTGTTGCCTGACTAATACGAGGAATCTGTGCTTTTGCCGCTTCAGGTGACAGATCCGGGTCCAGACCCGAACCCGAACTCGTCACGAGATCCGCAGGAATGTGCTGCAAGCCCGGGTTCTCCTGTTGGACCAGAGCCACCTTTTCCTTCATCTCAAGGATATACGCCTCAGACGCCACGGCGCGATTGGAACCTGCTGAAGCTGTTCCATCATAACTGGCGTTCGAGGCCCGGGGCTGGAACAGCCCCGGCGATTTTACTTCCTGCGCCAGCAGCGACGAACCGATTGTTTTTCCGTCCGCTGTGATCAGACTGCCGTTGGCATGATTAGGGAAAAGCAGTTGAGCCACTCCGGTCGTGACCAGCGGATAGACAATTCCGCAGATTAGCATAAGCACGACAGACAACCGGATGGCAGGCAGTACCTGTTTCATATGAATCACATCCTGATTTCATTATTAGTTGTACCATTTACACCAGATGAAGTCCCGACAGCACCAGATCGATCAGCTTGATTCCGATGAACGGCACGATCACGCCGCCTACGCCATAGATGAATACATTCCGTCCAAGCAGCCGCTCCGCGGACATGGCTCGATATTTCACACCCCGCATAGCGATAGGAATGAGCAGCGGGATAATGATGGCGTTGAAGATCAATGCAGACAGAATTGCGGACTGTGGTGAAGCGAGATTCATAATATTCAATGCCTGGAGCTGCGGCATAGCCAAAATAAACATGGCCGGAATGATGGCGAAATACTTGGCAATATCATTCGATATCGAAAAAGTCGTCAGCGCGCCGCGGGTAATAAGCAGCTGCTTGCCAATGGAGACGACCGACAGCAGCTTGGTCGGGTCGGAATCCAGATCAATCATGTTGGCCGCTTCCTTGGCTGCCATGGTGCCTGAATTCATCGCCAGGCCTACATCGGCCTGTGCCAGAGCAGGAGCATCATTGGTCCCGTCGCCCGTCATGGCGACGAGCTTTCCTTCCTGCTGCTCTTTTTTGATCGCAGTAATCTTGTCTTCCGGTTTCGCTTCGGCAATAAAATCATCCACGCCCGCTTCCAGCGCAATGGTCGCCGCCGTCAGTGGGTTATCGCCCGTACACATAATCGTCTTGATACCCATAGCTCGCATCTCGGCGAATTTCTCCTTCAGACCTGGCTTCACCGTATCTTTCAGATAGATTACACCATAAATCTGGTCGTCCATTGCAACAGCAAGCGGTGTACCCCCAGCCTTCGCAATTCGGTTGGCTATATCATCCAAATCCCCAGGTATCCGTCCTCCACGGGAGGAAATATGGCGTTTGATCGCATCCACCGCACCTTTGCGAATCTGCTTCCCACCGCTTAGATTCAGACCCGACATACGGGTCTCTGCGGTGAAGCTCACATGCTCTGCATCTGCATATTCCGTCTCCGCCCAGTTCTCGCCCTGCTTGCCAGCTAACTCAACGACCGAGCGCCCCTCTGGTGTCTCATCCACTACGGAAGCTTGCAGCGCAGCCCGGGTCATCTCCTGTGCTGACACCCCCTGAACAGGGACAAACTCAGCAGCCATGCGGTTTCCGTACGTGATCGTTCCGGTTTTGTCCAGGATCAGCGTATCAATATCGCCTGCCGCTTCCACCGCTTTCCCCGACATGGCGAGTACGTTGAACTGTGTTACGCGGTCCATGCCTGCGATCCCAATGGCGGATAACAGCCCGCCGATCGTTGTTGGAATCAGACAGACGAGCAACGCGATTAGTGTCGCCAGATCAAGCCGGATGCCCAGGTAGCTTGCCATCGGAACCATCGTTAATATGACAATCAGAAAAATTAGGGTCAACACGGCAAGCAGTGTAGTCAGCGCAATTTCATTCGGTGTTTTCTGACGCTGTGCACCTTCAACAAGTGAGATCATCCGGTCGAGGAACGACTCCCCCGGATCGGTCTGTACACGCATGACAATATAGTCGGAAGTGACTCGTGTACCTCCCGTAACGGAGGAGAAGTCACCACCTGCCTCCTTGATCACAGGGGCAGATTCCCCGGTAATGGCGGACTCGTCGATGGAGGCCAGCCCTTCAATGATCTCACCGTCCGTGGGAATCAGCTCTCCCGCTTCTACACGGACGAGATCTCCTTTTTTCAACTGGGTCGAAGACACTTGCTTGAGGGTTCCGTCTTTCTGTACCAGATTCGCCGTTGTGTCCGACTTCGTCTTGCGCAGTGTGTCTGCCTGAGCTTTGCCCCGCCCCTCTGCCAGTGCTTCAGCAAAGTTGGCAAACAGCAACGTGAATAACAGGATGAGAAACACTGCGATGTTGTACCCTCGCCCTGCCTCGGATGCAACAAACAGGTCCGGATTAATACACAACAACAACGTGATGAGTGTGCCTACTTCAACGATAAACATCACCGGATTTTTGATCATGACGACCGGGTTCAGCTTTTTGAAAGCATCCAGGGATGCCTGAAGCAGAATCTCACGACTTAAAGTTTTAGTTCTTTTGGGAGTACCTTGATCTGTACCTGTACCTCGCGTTCCCTTACCATGAGGGCTAATCATGCCCATGCCTGTTCCTTCCACCGACTGCTCCTTCTTTCGTTCTATAGCATTCATTGCGTTAATCCACCTCCACACTCTACGTCCTCACTCATATCCCCATAACGGATTGCCGTACTCTCCATCAACGGATCATCGCCAAATGCTCTGCAATCGGTCCAAGTGCCAGTGATGGGAAGAACGTCAACGCACCGACCACCACAATCATCATCACCAGAATGCCTGCAAAAAGAGGCGTATGTGTGCGTAGTGTACCCGTTGTTACGGGAACCACTCGTTTGGTGGCCAGTGATCCGGCAATAGCAAGCATCGCGATCATGGAAATGTATCTTCCGAGCAGCATCACCACACCAATGGCGATGTTGTAAAAGTCTGTGTTGGCATTCAGTCCGGCAAACGCCGATCCATTATTGGCAGCCCCGGATGCAAAAGCATAAAGCACCTCGGTCAGGCCATGCATGCCTGAGTTCGAAATCGAAGCTACAGCTTCCGGGCGCATGAGCGCCAACGCAGTTGGACCGAGAATAATCAAAGGGTGAATGAGCAGCGCAATGGACGCGAGTTTCACTTCTTTGCCCTCGATTTTTTTGCCCAGAAATTCAGGGGTTCGCCCAACCATCAGCCCACAGATAAATACAGCCAGAATGACATAGAGCAATCCGTTGAGCAAACCTACTCCTTTGCCGCCGAATACGTTGTTGAGCATCATTTCAGCCAATGCCACCATCCCGCCGAGTGGAGTAAGCGACTCATGCATATTGTTCACCGACCCTGTTGTAGCTGCTGTTGTGACTGCCGTGAAGAGCGCCGATTCGGATATTCCGAACCTGACCTCTTTACCTTCCATATTGCCTTGAATGCCCATCGCATCCAGCGCAGGCACACCGCGATATTCCGAAACAAATACCGTAGTCAGCATGATGAGGAAAAGAAAACTCATGGCCGCAAACAGAGCCCAGCCCTGCTTCCGGTTGTTCACCATGATGCCGAAGGCATACACCAGCGAGGTTGGCAGCAGCATCATGCAGACGATATGCACCAAGTTCGACAACGCTGTTGGATTCTCAAATGGATGCGCTGCATTCGTTCCGAACCAGCCTCCACCATTGGTACCTAGGTGCTTGATCGACTCCAGCGAAGCGACCAGCCCGCGGCTAATCGTTTGCTGCGCCCCCTCCAGCGTGGTTGCGTTCACCGCTCCCGCCAGTGTCTGCGGCACACCCTGGAATACCAGGAACAGCGCTACAATGAAGCTCAGCGGTAAAAAGATTCTCGTGATTGACCGTACCATGTCGACGTAAAAGTTACCCAGTCCATCCCGGCGGCCGACCAGCCCGCGAATGAATGCAATTGCCACCGCGAAGCCGGTCGCCGCCGAGGTGAACATCGGAAACGTCACTGCCAGCATCTGTGACAGATACGACAGGGAGTTCTCGCCGGTGTACGACTGCCAGTTCGTGTTGGTCATGAACGAAACAGCCGTGTTGAATGCCTGCGCCGCAGGCATATTGGCGATGCCATCCGGGTTGAGTGGCAAATATTGTTGCAGCCGCAGCACCAGAAACATCAACAACAGCATGACGAAGTTGGAGAGGAGCACGGCCGACAGGTACTTTTTCCAACCCATCGACTCGTTCTCCTTCACCCCCATCAATCGATACAACAGTCGCTCAGGTCCGCCAAATATCCGATCCAGCCCTGTTCGCTTGCCGTCAAACACCTTCACCAGATAACTCCCCACTGGCTTCACCAGCAGTATGATGATTAGCAGCGTTACCGCTACTTGTAATAAACCACTACTCATATCCGCATTTCCTCCCTAAAAATCGACGATCCGAGTGCTTCTGGATTCGTGCATAAGGCGACCATCAGAATTTCTCCGGCCTCACCAGCACGTAACCGAGATAGATCACCAGCGCGAGCACAATCATCCCGATGACGATCATATGGCTCCTCCCCTTTCTTGCCCTAAGCTTTCTCACAAAACTTTACAAATCCCCAGAACACCACAAACAACAGCACAACCAGCCCGATTATCGTGGCATCATTCACCATGTGTTCTCCTCCCTCTCTCTACCGTTCTTGCAACCTTCTACATATGAAATCGTAATACGAAACGCTGTAAAAAGGGGGTAAAGAAATACCCGCCAGGGTGTAAAAAAAGCGTAAAAAAGACCCGCTCACCTCAGCTATTAGCTGAAGGGAACAGGTCTTTGTGCATTTTTATACTAAGCAATCATTACCTATTACGGTCTGTCTTCAAATTAAATCAAGCTCTACCATGATGGAGGTCAGCTTCTAAAAAGTCTTAAAGTTCAAGCATGCTGATGCTGGCGAATGAGTAGACGATTTTCTAAGGAACACAGGACGTCTTATTTTGCCTTCGAGCCCTCTTTTTATAAAGTAAGGAACATCAGACACGTTATTTCCCAAAGTCCCCTGACAAAAACGCTTCAAATGGCTGTTCATTCTGATACAGCGTGTCTCAGGTTCCTTAGATTTCTGCAAGCGCTTCAAACCCTTGAATAAGACGTCTCAGATTTGTTAGCGCTCGCTCCTTGCTCTGCTCCATTTCAAGAACTACGTGTGGGCATTTCCCTAACATTTTGAGTGCTAGTTTCTCGCTTATTGGTCATGTATTTGTTAAAAAAGTCAGTACTAATTCCCGTCATGTGATGAAAGAAGGAAGTCTCCACTTTCCAATCCTCCTCAATCATATAACGAATATCCAAAAGGCCTTTCTTTGAGAGAAGATCAACAATGGTTTTGATCCTCATGGGTTTTTGAAGAGGAATAGAGGAATCGAAAGGCTCTTTCTCCAAATAGCCTCTACGATGCATTGCTGCATAGAAATTCCGATGGTCCTTCGTTCCCATAATTCCTAAATGGGCTGCTCTGTACCCTAAAACTTGTAGTGAGGTTTTCCATTTTTTTTTGAGTTCCAGGTAATTATCTGGATTAGTAATATGAGCAATTTCTTTTACATCCCTTAAAAACTCGTTTTCTGGTAATAAGAATGCCGTAGCAAATATATTTGCTTCATTCTCAATCATTTTGTGCTCTTTCCGGTCCAGATTAACAAATTCAAGACGATAATGCAGCAATAGATGACCCAACTCATGTGCAATATCAAAATTTCTGCGTACCGCCGAACGCTTCATATTACCCAGTATGATAAACGGGCGATTACTTTCCGTCCAAAGGCTGTATGCATCAATGGCCTCACCAATGGCCTTTTCAAATACAAAAACACCGCTCTTTTCGATCAGAAACATTAGGTTTTCATTCGTGAAAGGCTCCAAACCAAGCTTTTGGCGTGCCATTTGGGCAGCATGTTGGATCTGAGTGACTCGATCATCCTCAAAATGATTCAAATATTCAATAACCTCATCCCGCAGCTTAATAATATTAAGCGTCGGAAGGCTAATTTGTGCCGTAATGTAATTTACAAACGTATCTAGATATTCCACATGTTTTGCCTCTGTCTGCGTCTTGGATATAACATTCAACACTTTCGAACGATAGGCGATGTTCATGACATTAATGTTGGCAGGTGTCATGTGCTGGGCTAGCATATCTTTCGTGTAAAAATATTTACTTTTCACACTGAAAATGCGTTTCAACTCATTCACGATTTGCACTTTAGGAGATGTATAAGCGTTCTCGTATTGCCAAACTGCTTGTTCTGTCACACCTAACTTTTCGGAGAGCTGTTTTCTAGAATATCCATGCATGATTCGTAAATTGGTCAAATTTTCACCAATGAACATGCTGCTCCCTCCTTATTGTACTAACATTGCATAATCAACCCTGCTTATCCGCCTCCAAGATTTCGATATCATATGCGGCAGGGTCAACGATATCTTCCATATCTGGCGCAAGAACCTCGCGGTCATCATCATTCAAATCTGCACCAGAGATCAAATCAGATAAATCTTCTATAAAATAAGCTATATTATCTTCCGGATTGGGCAAATAATGCTGAACTTCAGATATTTGATATGCGTCATCAATGGCATAAGTAAGAATATGGAACTCATTATAAGTGGATGCAAAATTCTCAAGCTCCTCTTTTACACGACTTACTTGGCTTTCTGAAATAGGAAATGATAGTTGTTCAACTCTCTCCCCTTTTTCTTGTGCAGAAAATAAGCGCGGATCTGGGGAGAACTCCAAATCTTTATTGATTTTGGAGAGATCGTGGAGATACGTTCGAAACGGGCCTTTATTTCCCCCGCCAGTTGGTATTTTAGCTCGTGAGAAGCAATTCTCATTAAAATAGGCAGCATTCTTAATCATAAAAAGAATCTTCGAATCTTCATGCGTAAACTGAAGGTAGTCCCAAGTTAAACCCGCTTTGGATTTCTTGTGAGCAAAACCTTGTTGACCGCAATAGTCTGCTATTTTACTTTCAATAAAATTGCCCTTGGTCCAGGCAAAAGCTGAACTGATCTTCATATTTTCTCTTCGATCTTTACGGTGATCAATATAATCGCGATATCCATCCACAATAGCATTTACAATCATTTTACTATGTTCCGAATTAAATTTATATTGTTCCATAAGAATCACTCCGATTCCGATTATATGAAGGCAGTTTATATTTTAATCGAAATCAGATGGTATGGATATGATTTTTTTTGTTTTTTTTAAAGTTTCACCATATTCTCATAAAAAATACTCCCATTCATATCCATGACGAATTTATTCGTCCAGGCTATCAAAAGGAGTAATGTCTTCGCCCTTCATCCAAACGGATTCTGGGCCCATTGCAGCAATTTTTTTCGGGTAATTTTCCCGTGTGATGTATGTTGGATCACCCGGCCGCTGTCCAGCAGCAGAACTTGAGGCGATTCATGGTGAACCTCGGTATCTTCAGCGATGCGGCGGGAAAGCGTGCGGCTTTCAATAACTTTGACGATCCGGTATTCCATTTTTTGTGCAGGATTGGATGCATTCGAACCCACAAACGCCATAAACTCCCTGTATGCTCTTGCACTGATTGGACAGGTTGTACTGTGTTTCAGCAGCAGCACCGGATGATCCTGCGACCGCACAAGCAATTCTTCCCATTCCTCTTGCTTATGCAACTCCTTGACATGTTCACTCAGCATATCATCCAGCCCCGAGCCAGCACGTTTACTAACGACAGATCCAACCACGACGCCCAATGCCACACCAAAGGCAATACCCAGGCCAACCTGATTTGCAGCCACACCAATACTCGTTCCAATGGCGATGCCCACCCCAAGCCAAAGCGTTTGAGAATTCACTTTTTTATCCATGGAGATCATCCTCCCTAAAGAAATTCATAAAAAATATTAATTTTAATATAGAAGCAATCACTCATTTGCCTGTATAAAATGGCTATGGTAACCTAAGAATAGTCAACAAGGCGAGGTAAGATAGAACTCTCTTACTGCGCACGTCTGTTACGATGCAAAATCAATCCCACCGCAGGAGTCAACCTGTTTAACGGTGGGTTTTTGTTTATCACTTTCTTTAGAGCATTCCCACCGATTGTCTACCGAAAATTATATCATAGGCGCCCATTCAGGCGCTTTTATATTCTTCATCTAAGGGTACACTTTTGTGATACACTGATTGTAATTTGGCAACGATGAACATGAAGAAATGATTGGAAAGGCGGAAATTCGTTATGGCATATGCTTTTATGATCGAACCGCAGTATTATAACGCTTTGGAGAACGAGGACGAGCTGATTGAGAAGTGCCAGGAGTGGGGTTTGCTGTCGGAGAAAGCAACCAAGGTCAAAACGTTCTATTATAAAGGAAATGGACTGAATATGCCTTGTACCATCGTTGGCTTTGTCGATCATATGGCAGCCGTCATCCAACTGGACAATGAGCAGAAACACTGCATTCATCCGTCGTACCTGAAAGAAATGCAGGCGTCCAGCTATAATGTGAAAAGTTCAATTGGAGCGGGAACAGTCAAGCCCGGGGAACCGGTTGCTGCAACCCAACCAGATCATATCTCCAGCTCTGATACCGTTCAAGAGCCTGATGCTGCGTCTAATCTGGATGAAATTCCATCCGGTATGAATGCAATGGATTTCGAATCGGATGTGGACACGGATGACGATGATAACTCTTCTGCTCTAAAAGGCGACCCTGAGGGTCTGGTGGAAGAGTACGTTGGACCTGCAAATGCAACCAGCAGTGCAGCCAAACCTAAGGCCAAAACCGCAGGCAAAGCCAAATCAGTCAAGATTGAGCTGCCGGAGGGTAAAGTGAAAATGTCCGCCGTTGTGAAGGAATTTACGACCGTGCCGAACCACTTCTCCGACAATGATGACGAAATCATCATCTATGAAGCCGTAACAATCACGGAGCCTGAAGTCGTTGACATTGGCGAAGCCTGGTCCAGCCACAGTGCTACCATGAAGAAACAGGAGCTTGAGGTTGGTGATGTGCTTACGTTTGAAGCCAAAATCATCAAGAAAAAGCTGACCAGGAACCCTGTTCCTTATAAAATCAACAACCCCTCCAAGCTTCAGAAAGAGGTCTAGTTTTCAAGTAGCGTACGCCCATCCCCTTCTTTCAGCGTCGCAAAAAACCTCCAGACCATGTAACTCATGTCCTGGAGATTTTGTTTTTTTATATCAAAGACACGCTAACTCGCACTTTACTGATGGCTTGCTGCCACACAGCTAATTTGGAACTGAACGCCAAATTTATCAATAACCGTACCGTAGGCCGGACTCCAGAACGTTTCCTGAATCGGCATTTTCACTTTCCCGCCATCTTGCAGCTGGTTAAAGATTTCTTTGGCTTCCTCCGCGGTATCCGTATTCACTGTGACATTAACATGGTTACCCACTACATATGGCATGCCAGGAAATGTGTCGGACAGCATCAGCACAGAGCTGCCAATTTGCAAAGAAGCATGCATGATACGGTCTTTGGCTTCTGGTGGTACGGGGTGATCCGGATCGGATGGACCGTCGCCAAATGTCTGGAGAGCTAACACTTCGGCTCCAAATGCTTTTTTATAAAAATCCACTGCTTCACGTCCATTGCCATCCGTTACAAGATACACATTCAAGCTGATCGCCATGCGTTCTTCATCTCCTTGATATCATGTAATTAAACCACTAATGCCGCTTGCGACATGAGTATATACGAACAGGCTGTCCGTTGACAAGAGTACGGATAACAAGCTCATAGGTAGGATTATCCGCAAGCCTTCTTTTATCCAAAAAAAAGACCACTCTCCCGATTCCTGTCGGTCAAATGGCGTGGTCGATCCTATGAGGTTAGCGCGTTTTTACGATGCTATCTATTTCACTTTTCAACAAGAGGTATCGGTGAACACTTCTCATGATCGGGACCTTAGTTAGTTTATTCTTGTCTACATAAAGTTTCATCTGATCTTTGGTCAGACCCAACAAACTCCCTGCTTCAGATACCGTCAATACAACCTCGGGATTCGTAGCATTAAACGTTCTCTTCACTTTCTGGTTCCAGTCCTCGAATACCTGCATAGATCAGTGATCTCTCCTATCCATAGCCAGTCGTTCTCCAGGCTGAATAGATCCATTATACCATACTTGTGATGATCGTAACTGAATCCTTATGGAGAACCAATTTATGTTAGTGCAGAATTCCTTTCTTGGACCCCTTTGAAAGCCTTTTAATCAAATCCGCTAAACCTCTTCCCAGAATCGGCGCAGGTTGTTCATGGCGATTTTGGATGCTGACTTGCACTCCTCCATGCCTTCGAACTCCACCGTTATGTTGCCGTCATAGCCGGAGTCTTTGATCAGCTTCACAATTTTGCGAATGGGGATGTCCCCATGCCCAACGATGGCTCCACGCAGGAAATTACCATTGGCAGTGGTAAACCACTCCCCTTCGCCCGGATGTTCATCATAAGAACGGAAATAGAAGTCTTTGAAATGGACCAGAGAAGCGTACGGCAGATTTTTCATGACCCCGATAATCGGGTTTTCATCCACACACATGAAATTGCCAATGTCGAGTGTTGTTTTGAAGTTCGGACGATCCACGGCATGCAGCACACGCTGCACACGATCGCTCGCCTGCACGCTGAAGCCGTGATTTTCGATGGTTGTCGTAATACCAAACTGCGCAGCATAATCCGCAATGATCTGGCTTCCCTTCACCATGAGCGGGAGATTTTCCTCGAACCAGGCAATGGTCATTTTCTCCTTTGGCAACGTAAACGCCGTGACGTCATGACGCATATGCTTCACACCCATCCGGTGTACGACGTCGACATGTCTTTGGACCCGAGCCATTTCTTCCGCAAAAGCCTCTTCCGTCTCCTGCACGAAATTCGCAGGCATCGAATAGTTGGACAGCTCAATACCTGCAGAAGCAGCTCGCTCCCGGATGGCATCAGCCAGCTCATAATTATCTTCCACGGTGTAGCCATACGGAACCATCTCCATATGCTCACCACCATTTGCTGCAATCCAGTCGATCATATCCAGAACCGTCATTTCACCCGAATTCAAATCATTCAACAAGCTATACGTACTCAGGCCCACTTTCATCTGCTCAGCTCCCTACCGGTATTGTTTGATGAATTCAACTGCTTTGCGAATGTCCAGCTCCGGCTGATCGCCTACTTCACGTTCAATTGTCAGATACCCTGTGTAACCAATTTCCTGAAGGGCCGCAAAGTATCCGTCAAAATCCACACCGCCCTCTCCAAGCGGCACTTCACGGAAGAATGTCCCAGAAGAAACCATTTCGGCAATCTTCTCATGATCCATGGGCGCGTAACCTACTGCGCCATATACATCTCTCGGATCGACTTCCTTGAGACGCACCCCATCTTTCACATGGGTGTGGACAATATAATCCTTCAACAGATGGACACCGCGAGCCGGGTCATCCCCCGTAACCATAACCATATTTGCTGGGTCAAAATTCACCGATACCCCATTGGTCGACAATGTATCCAGGAATCCTTTCAAATCTGCGGCTGTTTCCGGCCCTGTCTCAATAGCAAAGTACGCACCTACACTTTTCGCATATTGACCCAGCTCTTCGCAAGCCGCATGCAGCGTGGCATACACTTCGGAGGAAGGATCATGCGGAACAATACCGATATGTGTTGTGACGATATTCGTACCCAGATCAAGAGCAAGATCCACGATGCGCTTGGACTTCTCTACTTTCCACGGATTATCTTCCTTGACCTGAAACCCATGACCACCCAAATCGCCAACCAGCGCAGAAATTTCAAGCCCAAGAGAATCGATATAACTTCTTAACTCTTTGCGAGCCGCAGGCGACAGATTTTCGGGATCCATCTCTCCCTTGACCGCATAGATCTGTACACCCTCCGCTCCAACGTCTTTCGCTTTGTTCAGCCCTTCTCTTACGCCTACGTTAAAGCTGTCCACGATGACGCCGATCTTGTTCGTTAATTTCATGTTATACCCTCCTGCTGAATTGGTATTTTATCGTCCTGATGTAAATTCATGATGAATGCTCTACTACACTTTCGCCCTATTCACGGTCCACTCCTCTTCTTGTAAAAGATTCTTATCTGGCACCTTACGTTATTCCGGTGAACCGATTTTTACGGATTGAATCTCATAAGGCTTGAACGTCAGTTCGAGCTTCCCTTCACGACAAGCCAATGGGCGGATTTCGTCCTCCAGCAGATTGACCACTGACGTTTGTATCCGTGCGTCAGACCACTGAAGCTCAACTGTCTCTCTGCCGCCGGATGATTCATAGAAACGCAGTATCGTCCCCGTGCCGTCTTCTGAAGCTTTGACAGTATCCAGAATGACGTGCTCGCTCCGAAAGTGAACCCAGGAATGCTCTGCCGTTAATGTGCCTTTATGTCTGCCTGCTGCCACAGCCTGGGCCGGATGGTTCAGCTCCATTGCACGGCGTACCACACCCGCTTCCCGCCAATCGCCTTGATGGGGCAGGAGCGAGTAGGTGAATTCATGCTCCCCCTGGTCGGCATGTTCATCCGGCCATTTCGGAGCACGGAGCAGGGACAGACGAATCGTCTGATCCTTGATGTCGTACCCGTACTTGCAATCGTTCAGCAGACTTACACCGCTATTACCTTCGGAGACGTCTGCCCAACGATGCCCACACACTTCAAACTGTGCCTGCTCCCAGCTGGTATTGTTATGGGTTGGCCGCTCCAGCGCACCAAACGGAATTTCGTAGGTTGCTTTGGCTGACACCAAATCCACCGGAAATGCGACTTTGAGCAACTTATGGTTCTCAACCCAGTTTACCTTGGTCTTGAAATCCACACGTCGCTGATGACGATACAGGATCATATCCTGGTGAATGTCCGAGTTGTTCAGCTTCCAGTGGAAACGAAGGACATCCCTTGTTGCCCCGCACTGCACGATCTGTCCGGAGATCAGCTGTACCGCCCCTGCCCGTTGAGATTCGAACCTCGGGTCAATATCCCACGCATCCCAATACGTAGGTTTGTCATGGAAAAACTGTAACTCGTTCGCTTTATCTCCCGGCTTCAGCCACTCCCGCTGGATGGACTTGTCATACCATCTTGTGATTTCTCCCACATCGTTAAATTCAAGCGTGTAGAAGTCTGTTTCCCAGACGGAAGGGAAAGATTCCTCCTGTTTCCATACAGAAAGATCGGCATCCGATGCCTGGCGCAGCCATATCGTGGTATACCCAAAGGCAGGAATGGATGGAACATAAACTGACAGGGTCAGCACATCTCCATTTTGCTCTAGGTCACCTGCCAGATGATTACCCTGATGATCAAAAGCAGCGAGACCAGTCAGACTCACGTCGCCTGTAATGGCCACCACTTCTCCGCGCTCCCAGCCCAGACTATTAAAAATAACGTAAGGCAGGCCATCCAAACTATCTGTAGCAATACGTTCCACAAGGGTACCGAGGGCGCTCTCCATCGCCGATGTTCCCAGAGAAAATACCTTCGTATACTCCTCCGCGGAGGTGACATATGCTTCGGGGATAGATGTACCCGGGATAATATCATGGAACTGATTGAGCATGATCAGCTTCCAGCCTTCATCGAGCTTATTCTTCACCTGTGCTGCTTCAGAAGATCCGGCAAACTGCTCCCAGATCTCCGCTTCACGGTACAGTACTTCGGCTTTCCGATTGCTCCGTTTATTCCGCGCATGGGTAGTAAACGTTCCCCGGTGAAGTTCCAGATACAGGTCTCCATGCCATTTCGGCAAAGGGGGATTATGGTTAGATATTTCTTCGAAAAATGCTCCCGCTGTACTGAACTTGCTGATGGGCTGCCCAACCATGAGATGGGATCGCGCTCCGAACTCCACCATTTCATTCGTGACCCCGCCCCCGCCATCACCATGACCGTAAAGCAGCATTTGCTCAGGATGTACATCCTTCTGCTTATACGATAACCAATGCTCATCCATATCTTTGGGCCGGGTATGTTCATTCACTCCATGATTCAAGTACGCAAGCACCGAGGTTCCATCAATACCCACCCAATCAAATAGATCATATGGAAAAGCATTGGTATCATTCCAATTGAGCTTGGTGGTCATAAAATAGGGAATGCCCGCCAACTTTAGCAACTGCGGCAACGAAGCACAGTACCCGAAGGTATCGGGGAGCCACTCAATGCTTGAACGCTTGCCGAACTCCTCCTGATAGAAGTTCTGCCCGTACAACATCTGTCTTACCAAGGACTCACCGCTCGGAATGTTCAGGTCCGGCTCCACCCACATGCCGCCAACCAGCTCCCAGCGACCTTCGGCAACCCGGGCTTTGACCCGCTCATACAATTCCGGGTAGTGCTCTTTCACAAACGCATACAGCTGCGGCTGGCTCTGCGAATATACAAACTCCGGGTATTCATCCATCAAGGTACACATCGTGGAAAAAGTACGGCTGGATTTACGGACTGTCTCACGTACAGGCCACAGCCAGGCAATATCGATATGTGACTGCCCAACCAGATGCATGAACCCATTCCGGTATTCTTCCGGGTCCTCCTTCTGCACAGAATGTGCCAGCGAATTTTCGAAATTCTGCACCCATGCCGCCTCCACCCAGCGATTCGGCTCGTTGTACATCTCATCCATCACCTGATGAATGTCCCGGACAAGATGGGTCCGCTTCAAGTCTTTCTCAGGCAATGCCTTCAGCGACTCCGCAAGTACAGTAATGCTGTACATCAAGCTCTGTAGCGGTTGATTCACATATACCAAAGCAGTTCGGATACCACGGATCGGCGGCTGAATCACCGCTTGTCGGTTTAGCGGGTCATGCGGTTCCGGTATAGGATCATACAGCTCAATCTCCAATAAAGGCGTAGTTCCCACACGACTCCTGGGTAAAGGTACATACCAATGATTGCGGTCCAGTCCGTGATAAGGCGCGCCATTCACCTTCAGCAGCCCCTCACCCCCAGCTTCAAAAATCAATCCAATCGCATGATCCTCCCAATTGCATGGAATCTCTATGGTTTTGCTCAGAAAATAAGTCGCTCCATGGTTGCTATGGAGCGGATTTAAGCTTTGGACAATGGCATTCTCCTGTTCATACTCGTATTCTCCTGGCCGGATATACTTAGCTTTCTGCATCTGCCACTCTGGAAGCTCCACCGTATCGAGCCATTGCTGCTGAGCCAGATCCTGAATGAATCTCTGAATTCGAATCATACCTCCACCCCCACCTTCTGAATGTGTAAACTGCAAGCAGTCCAGTCTCTGGAGCTGCTGCCCACCATCAGTCTGAATTCACCTGGTTCGACAACAGGCTGAAGACGGGAGTCGATCAGCGCCAGATGTTCTTTTTGTACAGGAAAAGTAACCGTTCGAGTCTGTCCCGGCTCCAGACGGATTTTGCGAAACCCTTTCAGTGAAATTTCAGCCCGGGTTACTGAAGCTGATACGTCCGTAATATACAGCTGCACCACCTCATCTCCAGCAACTGATCCGGTGTTCGTGATTTCCACCTGCACCTCAGCTTCATCGTCTGGCCCGATCACTTCCGGCACAACCCGTACATTCTCGTACTTAAATTCCGTATAGCTCAGCCCAAAGCCGAACGGATACTGCGGTGCAAGATCGGTCTCCAGATATCGCTTACCTCGGGTGCGTTTGGCATTGTAATAGATCGGAAGCTGCCCCACATGTTTGGGAATGGAGACGGTAAGACGACCGGATGGATTCACATCACCGAACAAAATATCTGCTATGGCGTTCCCCCCCTCCTGCCCCGGGTACCACGCTTCCAGGATGGCATGGGCATGCTCATCAATCCAAGGTTCAGCAATGGGTCGGCCGTTAATATATACAACAATAATCGGTTTCCCCAGCTTATGTACTTCCTGCACCAGCTCCAGTTGAACACCCATCAGGCTCAAAGAAGATCGGTCTATGCCCTCACCGCACTCCATATCGTTCCATGGATCATCCGTGACAACGGATGCCCCCGTCCGCAGATCAATGGTGCCTTCGCCAAAATCACGACTACTTGACCCACCCATCACCATAACGATGATGTCAGCTTGTTCAGCAGAGGCAAGCGCTTGTGCAAAGCCCTCTCTGGAATCGCCTTTGATGCGGCATCCGGGCGCGTATAACACTTGCTCCGTATCCGTCCCAAGCTTACGGCGAATCCCGTCCAACACCGTAACAATCTGTTCTCTCGGCTGTGGCGAGGTGTAATCACCAAGCTGGTTGTAGACATGGTTTGCATTCGGTCCAATAACGGCCAGCTTCGTACCTGTATTACTGAGTGGAAGGATGTTCGCTTCATTTTTAAGTAAAATAATTCCCTCTTGCGCGACTTTCCTCGCCAGCTGAATATGGTCCTCACATCCAATCACCTGCTCTGCAAAGTCAGGATCAACGAAGGGCTGTTCGAATAAACCCAGTCTGAACTTCATCTCCAGCACTCGCCTTACTGCTGTATCCAGATCCTGTTCTTCGATTATTCCTTGCTCCAGCGCCTGCCCCAGATGCTTCCGGTACATGTATCCGGACATCTCCATGTCCACACCTGCCTTAAGCGACTGCGCAACGGCCTGCTCCCCGTTCTCCGCCGTGTTGTGTCCACTGACCAGCATCTGAATCGCACCAAAATCGGTGATGACGAATCCGTCAAATCCCCATTGCTCGCGCAGGAGATCATTTAACAGATACGAGCTCGATGTACAGGGTACACCGTCAATTTCGTTATACGCTGTCATGACAGAACATGCTCCGGCTTCAACCGCTTTCTTGAAGGGCAATAGATCCACCTCATGCAACTCACGTAATCCCATATGAACAGGGGCCGCATTGCGTCCACCCTCTGAACTTCCATAAGCTGCAAAATGTTTGAGTGTCGCCACAATTGTCCGGTTGGTATCCAGTCGTTCACCCTGCAGCCCTTTCATCGCTTCTACCGCCAATTCACCAATCAGGTATGGATCTTCGGCAAAACATTCCTCTGTCCGCCCCCATCTCGGGTCCCGCACCACATCCAGCACAGGGGAATACGTTGCCGCTCCCCCTTGACTCCGGGTCTCCACAGCAATCGCTTCGCACATCTTGCGGTACAATTCCACGTTCCAGGCACTTCCTACAGCAAGCGGCACCGGGAATACGGTCGCTCCAATCGCCATATGACCGTGAGAACACTCCTCCCCGAACAAAATGGGGATCCCCAGCCTGGAGTTCTCCAAGGCATACCGCTGAATTTCATTGGTGGCAACAGCTCCCTGCCTAGGGGTCAGGCCTGTCTCCAGCGTCACTTCCGTCCAGGGATCAGCACGAAGGGCACCATACAATGACCCAATCCCGCCCTCTGCGATGTCCTTTTCAAACTCATCCGTAACCCGAACCGTACCATCTGCATCCTTAACATAAGTCTTCCACCCCATGGGCTGAATCAGCTGTCCTATCTTCTCCTCCGTTGTCATCCGACCGAGAAGATCTTGTACCCGTTCCTGAACGGGAAGCGAAGCATCTTTATAGTTCATATGCACATTCTCCTTATGAGTTCGGCTTGGTTTGGAACATGGGCTCACATGGCTTTTCGGTAGTCGCTAGGTGCTACACCCACCACATTCTTGAACGCCCGATTGAAGGAATTATAGTTCGTGTATCCGACTTCCTCACTGATCTCCTGGATGGCCTTGTCGGTCTCCAGCATAAGCTGTTTGGCCTTCTCTATGCGGTGACTAATCAGAAGATCCACGAACTTCTCACCAATTTCGTCCTTGAACAACTTGCTTAAATATTTCGGATTGATATCAAATAAATCACTTAGATAATTCAGCGACAGCTCGGGATTGTTATAGTTCTGTTCAATATATTTGCGAATTTCAAGAATATGAGATCGGTGTTTTCTGGAACAATGAAGTGTCTGCATCTGTTCCGACAGATCCCGAAAGCCTTCCCAGCACAGCGTTCGCAAATCATCTAACGTCTCCCATCCTTCCAATCTGGGGAGGAGCGGTGTAAATACGGCTGCCCATTGCTCCTGATATTCCCGCGGAAGTTCCGCGAACTCCCGATTATAATGCTGGAACAGCAGCTGGACCGTATTCATAATCTCCTGGCGGGAGAGCACGGATTCACGGATTTGTTCGAACAAGCGGTCAAAGTGCTTCTCCCAGACATTGTCCGACAATCGCATCGCCTGCACCAGCAAGGAGATCGTCTTCAGGAACTCATATACATCATTAGTCGAGTTCGGTACCTCCCCGCATGATATGATTCGGTTGATTCCGAGCACAGCCTTGTACTCCAGGGCATGCACAGCCTCCTTCAACGAAGCTCTCAGGCCACGAACATCGACTGCCACTCTACCAATCCCGATAGTTACGGTGAAGTTCAAATACTGCCCAACCCTGTCCAGATAACCGGAGAGCAGTCTCTGCTCGGTTTCCTCACCCTTTTCCATCTCGGGCAACCAGAGTATTGCATACAGCCGCTGATCCGATATCCACTCTGCCCATACTTCGGTCCCTTCTTGCCTTGCACTCTCCTGCAGAATGCTGGATAACACAAACTTGAGAAGGGATTGATCCTGATTGTGATACTCCTCCATAAATCGGGAATACTGATCAATCTCCACCACAATTACAGCCCATCGATCCTCCAACTGCGGGAGCTTGAACCTGTTCATCTCCGCTGTAAGCTCATTGCCAGTGAAGTCTCGTGTACCCTCCAGCAGCTCCTGAAAGAAATATTTCTTCTGCAAAATCAGGTTTTCTTCATGCTCCTCCTGATATTGCTTGGTTTGATCAATCATTTGCTCCAGCGTGGTCTGGATAAAACGGAACTCGTTATCTTTTGGTTGACTCATCCCCGGCTGTTTCTGTGAAGCCACCGTCTCAATTAACGTGACGATTTGCTGGATGGGCTTGTAATTTCTCCGTGTCACATAGATCACCCACACCACACCAATCAGGACAACAGCAACGGCAAAAACAAACCAGATATTGTAAAATTTTAGAGCAAATTTGATGATCTTGCCATTATTCAGTCCGGTCTGTACCTTCCAGCCGCTGTAGCTGGATGTAAATTCGGAGAAGACTTCACCTGACGCCATTTGGGGAGATGCTGCCCTAGCGCCATCCTGCTTTCCACCATCCCACAGATTGCCGCCCGAGCGATTGAAGATATTCACGAAAGTGAACTCAGGGTCGTACATCTGCATGATAGACTTCTGCAAGGCTGGCAGATTGACGTTAACAACTACAAGACCCGTGCCGTTTCCGACACCGCGAATGAGTGTAATGACCTGTTTGCCTTCCTCGGTCGGGAATGCCTTAAAGGATCTCGCCCCCACCCACTTTTGCGTCGCCGCAGCACGGCTGTCCTTAATAAATGGCGCGTCCGGGAATTCCTCAATAGGTACCGCCTTGCCGTTACTGAACACCGTATCGTCGTTGTATCTCACCAGATATATGGAATCAATCAGCGGATACTCTATTTTCAATTCATCAATAACCTGGACCGCTTGAATTCCGGCATACACATCCTCGCTTCCGGTTACCGAATAATAGTTTTTCAGATTGGGGTTGGTCAAAATATCACGCAGCACCTTGAAGTCGATGGAGCGCAGTGAATTGTCCAGATATTGCGTTACCTGTGATGCCAGAAATTCATTGGCCTTGAGTGCTTCTCTCCGGTTCTGCTCATTAAATACCTGGAAGAAGATAATAAACAGAATTGTGGTTACGATAAAAAAAACAGGCAAATACGATAGCAGCAAACGTCTAAACCAACTGTTGTTCATCTCCGAGGCCCCCCACACTGTTTATGTGCATGATGACAACCACGCCAATCTGGTCGCTAATTTTCCATAAATATTCAGTAAATTATATCGGATGAAGTGGGGTTGTCAAAAGGAGAAGACCGTCCCGATTCCTGTGGTGACATCGGGACAGCCTCATTCATGAATCCATCAACCTTTATTGATTCTTCTCAATCGCACGCTGGTAAATCTCAAGGTAATTGCTGAGTCCCAGACCATCAAAGCCTTTCACGTACGCGTCCCATTCCTTATCAATGCTCTTGCTGCCGATAATGAATTGAGCCATATTGGTCATCACGTAATCCTTGACGGCCGTCGTGAGCTGGGCAGCAGTTTCTGTATCTTCAGGACGGATAAATACGTTCGCAGGATAGACCTCTTTGGGCGCATAAGGTTCATATACATTGGTTGCTTGTGCCAGGCGTGTACCGTAACCCTCCGCTTCCAACGGGTTCTGTCCTTCTGCAAACAGATTGCGGAACGTATTGGACAAGTCATGTGCTCCGATCTGTGACCAACTCTCGTTGACTACAACGTTCGGGTCACGCTCAGGCAGGTTATAGTAGCTGTATTTGGCCGGCTCGCCATTGATGTTTTTCTCATCGGCATCCGCCTTCTTCCAGCCTTTCCCCTCCGTTGGACCGTACTCTGCGTACAGGGCACCTTCTTCACTGAACATGTAATCTACAATCTTGATGGCAGCAATCTGCTGCGCTTCGGTCGCTTTGTTGGTGATGGCAAACTCAAACTCACCTACGCTCTGTGTAGCGCCTGTCGTCTGCACGCCATCCGGCCCTTTCAGCGGAGGTACGATGTCCCAGTGCTGGTGGCGGGTAATATCCTTGTCATACGTGTTCACGAGATAGCTGACCAGCGCTGTCGTTATAGAGCCGACCACTTCATCGCCTTCCTTGTTACCCAGCTGCCCGATCGCCTGATCGTTCTGCGTGAAGGAAGCCGGATCAATCAGGCCTTCTGCGTACAGCTTGTGCATGTACTCCAGCCCTTTTTTCCACTCTTCCTTGTTCCCTGCAAAATCAACCTTCCCATCCTTCACGATCAGATATTTATCGTTGTCATTATAGATAAAACTGTTCATGAGATAGGCATCGATATTGCCATTCCATACATATTTGTTCGGTGCACCCGTGAGCGGAATCTCATCGGCTTTGCCATTGCCATTCGGGTCCTGCTCTTTGAATGCCTTCAGTACCGTGTAGAGTTCATCGGTCGTGGTCGGCATTTTCAGACCCAGATTGTCGAGCCATTCGGTGTTAATCCAATATTTCTGAGCATACGTACAGTGATAACATTCATTGAAAATTGGCAGAGCGTAGATGTTCCCGTCAGGTGCAGTAATCGCTTCTTTAAAGTACGGCTTCTCCTCCATAATCTTGGTGAGATTCGGACCGTACTCCTTGATCAGATCCTGCAGCGGGAGGAACACGCCCTGTTTTCCGTAGGTTTGCAGGTCTGAGGTGGTGAACTTGCCATGGAGGAACACTTCGGGATAATCGCCACTCGCCAGCAGCAGCTGTCTGCGATCTTGCAAGGCGTCTGTCGGAGCCAAATCCCATTTCAGTGTTACATCGAACTTGTCTTCGATAAATTGGGTGAACTCATTTTCTTCCATGGATGCTTTACCTTGTGGGGCAAAGAAGGTCATCGTTACCGGGCCACCGCTCTCCCCGCTACCGTCGCTCCCTTTACCCGTCTCTGCGGATGAACCGCATGCGGACAACAAAGCCATCGAAGCAAAGACCAGAAACAACATCGAAATCCAAGATTTTTTCAATCTGACTCCTCCTTTTTGTTGAAAACGGCATAACCATCTGTTTACGCACTCGTGTTAAACCCGATCCCGGAAGCCGGAGTGTTCCCCCACCTCCTTTCAAACGGCTTAGCGGGAGTAAATTGCAGAAATCATCCTTTGAGCGAGCCCACCATGACCCCTTTGACAAAGTGCTTCTGCACAAACGGATACATGATGAGAATCGGAATACTGGCGACTACGATTAGTGCGTATTTCAGTACCTGCTCGAACCCCTGATCCCGCAGCTGCTGGCTCGTATTGGCCAACATTGCCGGGTCGGCGGCGTTCAGAATCAGCAGATTGCGGAGCACATATTGCAGTGGGAACAACTTTTCGGAACGCAGATAGATCAGGGCATCAAAGTACGCATTCCAGTGACCCACCGCATACATCAGCGTCATGACCGCCAGAATCGGCTTTGATAACGGAAGAACGACGCTGATCAAATACCGAATATCTCGGCATCCGTCCATTTCTGCCGCCTCCCCCAGCTCTTCCGGGATGGAAGACTGGAAGAAGGTTCTCGCTACGATGACCTGGAACACTGCGAGCGCCCCTGGCAGCCACATCGCCCAGCGTGTATCCAGCAGATGGAGGTCCTTCATCAAGAGATAGGTTGGAATCAGACCGCCGTCAAAGAACATCGTGATCATCATGAAAATAATGATTGCCCCCCGTCCATAAAATGACTTTCGTGACAACGGATAAGCGAGCATGACGGTCAGCGCCACGTTGATAAACGTACCTACAACGGTATAGATAATCGTATTGTAGAACCCGAGCATGAGCTGTTGGCTTTTGAAAATGGAGATATAGGCCTTGATGTTAAAGTCTACCGGGAACAGCCACACCTGACCGGATGTAACGGCACGGGAGGAGCTGAACGAAGAACTGATGATATACAAGAGTGGGTAAAACACCGTTAGCAGTATGGCGAACAGAAAGATATAGTTGAATGTCATGAAGATGCGGTCACCAAGCGGGTCCTTGATCCGGTTACGATTCATCAGGTTGAACATGGATGAGCTCCTCCTTTACCACAAGCTGTTCTGGGATACTTTGCGGGAAATGCCGTTGACGATAACGAGCAGGATCAGGTTGATAACGGAGTTGAACAATCCTACCGCCGAGGAGAAGCTGAAGTTTGCCCCGATCAGACCAACCTTGTACACATACGTGGAGATGACTTCCGAAGCGCTCGTGTTGAGCGGATTCTGCATCAGATATATTTTTTCAAAGCCTACGCCCATAATGCTGCCCAAACTCAGAATTAGCATGATGACGGTGACCGGTACGAGCGTTGGAAGATCGATATGCCAAATTTTCCGAAGCCTTGAAGCACCGTCCATCTTTGCTGCCTCATAGAGGGATGGATCAACGCCAGCAAGTGCCGCGATATAAATAATCGATGAATAGCCCATGCCCTGCCACACGCCTGACCAGACATAGATAGATTTGAAGTATTCGGGAATACCCATAAAGTTGGTCATCGGGAAGCCCAGGAAAGTAAATAGCTTGTCTACAACACCCACATGAGGTGACAGCATCAGAATGATAATGGATACCATGACGACTGTTGAGATAAAATGCGGAGCGTACGTGACCATCTGGACGGTCTTTTTAAAGTAACCCGTACGGATTTCATTCAGTGCCAGCGCAAGCAGGATCGGAATGGGAAACCCGGCGAGTAACGAATAGAAGCTGATGCCAATCGTATTTTTGATCAGCAGCCAGAAATTTGGGGATTCAAAAAAGGCTTCAAAATGTTTCAGCCCAACCCATGGGCTGCCCCAGATTCCTTTGACGACACTGAAGTCTTTGAAGGCGATCTGTACCCCAACCATCGGAATGTACTTGAAGATCAACAGATACAATACAGGAGGCAGCACCAGGAGATAGAGCTCCCAATGCTTTTTGAGGCTTCTGATAAATGGATGCTGTCGCTTAGGTTCTGCGTAATTCCTTCCTTGCTGGAGCTCCACCGGTGCAGGTATGCTTTCCGTAGCTCGACTCATTCGCGTCACTCCTTCTACACCTTAAGTGTAATAATACATTACATTTACATCCCTTAAACATCCTTTTGTTTGATTCTTTTTCTGTATTGGCGCCAACCGTGTGAAGAATAATGTCAGGTAACGCTTTCTTGAATTGATAGTACCTTGAGCGGCGTTCTTTTATCAATTTGCAATTTTCCCCCACCTCTCCTTATTCCCAAAACCCTTGTCGTACAAGGGAAATCGCCCTTTATCTTATGTATATTGCAAAAATCCCTAAACAAAAAAAAGCCCGAAGGACTGTAAAAGTCCCTCGGGCTTGGAGTTGTAGATTTATTCGTTTGTGAACAATCTGAACGTCAGCGTGATAGGT
The DNA here is from genome assembly GCF_030487755.1 of Paenibacillus sp. 11B. Taxonomy (NCBI): domain Bacteria; kingdom Bacillati; phylum Bacillota; class Bacilli; order Caryophanales; family Paenibacillaceae; genus Paenibacillus; species Paenibacillus sp. 11B. The sequence continues at coordinate 129,345 of NZ_JAUKNS010000006.1, forward strand.
GCTGCTTCCGTAACTGCTGCCTGCGGCAGCTCTACAACAAGTCCATCTTCTGTCCGTTGGAATGACAGCACATCATCTGTGCCAACGAGTTCAATTCGCTCCACCTTTTCCACATATGGAATGGTCACTTGTGATTCTACTGCCTCGTTTTCGTTTCTGTACAGACGGAAGGCATACGATACGTTCAGATCTTCCTTACGTGTGAAGGCCCACTTTCCTGTGAAGTATGGTCCGCAAATCCGCGTGCCATAGATGCCCTCCCCATGCGTACCGATCCACTCTCCGAGGGCTTTAATGCTTCGGACTGCGCCTTTCGGGAGACGTCCGTCCGGTTGCGGTCCCACATTCAGTGCCAGGTTACCACCCTTGGATACTACCTCAAGCAGAATATGCGCCAGTTGTCTTGCTGATTTATACTGATCATCATATCCAAACGCAAAGGAATTGCCCACCGTGATACAGCTCTCCCAAGGAATATTCATTGGGTGCTCTGGAATGGTTTGTTCCGGAGTTACGATATTCTCGTATGGTCCACCTACCGTGCGATCTGCTGCCAGCAGCCACGGCTGGGTTGTCCGACGTGCCCGCTCCACCACCTCGCCCAGACGGATATCCTGACCGTGGCGTCCTTCGCGCACCCAGCCTGCATCCAGCCACAGACATTCGATTCGTCCGTAGTTGGTCAGCAGCTCCATAATTTGCTCATGCGTGAACTCCACGAACTTTTCCCAGAGCCATGGATACGCTTTCGGATCATAGGATGGCCCACGCCACATATGGCTTCCCCGCTCCATGCCCGGTGTCCAGTAATACGGCGTATGCCAGTCTGCTTTGGAGAAATAAGCCGAGATGCCGAGTCCCTTGGCACGAAAAGCGTCAAAAAGCGCCCGGCAAATATCCGCATACTTATGGGTGTGAAAAGGGGTGTCCTTGCCCGTGATGCGATAATCGGTTGTATGTGTATCCCACATGCAAAAACCATCATGATGTTTAGTGGTGAACAGGAAATATTTGAACCCGTTATCAGCAGCCATCTGTGCCCATTCCTCAGGCTGAAAGCGAATGGGATTGAAGGTTTTGTTGAGATCAAAGTATTCCTGCTTGAAATGCTCCATGTCGTCAGTCCAGTCGATGTCATTGCGCGACCAATCGCCATCTTCGTCACTGAGCGCCCAGGACTCCACGAGTCCAAGCTGGGAATAAGGACCCCAGTGCATCATCAACCCCAGCTTCTGATCCTTGAACCACTCCAGCCGTTCAATGAGCAATGGGTCTTCAGGCTTCACCCATTCATCTTCCTTGCTAAAGTTGTGAACCCCGGCTTCGACGATCTGTTCTTCCTGTTCCAGCACCGTATCTTTGGTTTCGCTCATCCCGTTCATCTCCTTCGGATTGGATATCACACGTTGAAAAAGTAGCTTTACACAGGTCACTGCGCGGTCAAAACAATCTTCCGATCGCTGTTATCCCCGGATTTCTTTGATTTCACTTTATAAATGGTGGAAATCCGGGGATAAAGGCGAGCGCTCCGCTTCTCCAGATTTGTTCTGCCCTCTCCGTTATCGTGTAAATGTTTTGTTCAACTAAGAAGGACGTATTAAGCCCAGTCATTTCGATTGCAGTGCAATCTTCAGATTGGTTCTGCACTCTCCGTTTTGGCTTAAACGCTCAGTTCAACATGTAGAGAAATATAAGCCCTATCACTTCGATTGCAGTGCATTCTTCAGATAGATTCTGAACTTCGTTTTGGAACAATGGTTAGTTCAACAAGTAAAGACTTGTTAGACATCACTACTTCGAATGGCGTTGCGACTTTCGTATTACAACACCCTGTCTACAGTGAAATTTCGCGTCCTTCACGTGCTGACTCGTAGATGGCACAGAGAATTTTCATAATTTCAACGCCATCCTCAACGGGACTAAGCGTCTCTTTGCGTCCTTGGGTACTGTCGATAAAATGATTCACTTCGTTACGGAAAGAACCTGCGAAATCAAGGGATTTGAAATCCACCTGTGGCGTCATATTCAAAATGGTATCGAATTTCTCACCAATCAGTGAAATTTCCGGTTCCAGTTCAGCCCCACCTTTATGGCCATAGAGTCTGACCGAAGTTTCATCCTGTTTCGCGTGCAATGTGAAGCTTACATCCACCAGCAGGCTTGCCCCGTTCTCGAAACGAATCAACGCATTAGCCATATCCTCTACAGTGTTTTTGTTCGCATCATAGTCCGCAGCCTGGTAGAACGACAGATTACGGATATTGGCACGGTTACCCAATCGATTGGAAACATTCGCGGAGACGGTTTTGACCTTCGGTTTACCCATCAGGTACCAGGAGATATCAATAATATGCACACCAATATCGATCAACGGGCCGCCGCCAGAACGATCAACATCTGCAAACCAGCCTCCTGGATTACCCAGACGCCGCAGACAGGATGCCTTGGCATAATAGATCTCTCCCAGCTCGCCTTCATCAATGAACTTCTTCAGGATCTGCGCATTGTCGCTATAACGGCGTACAAAGCCAACCTGAAGCAGTTTTCCACTGCGGTGAACAGCTTTCTCCACCTCTAACGCATCTTCTACCGTCTGACAGAGCGGCTTTTCGCAGAGTACATTTTTCCCCGCATCCAGAGCAGCAATGCTGATCTCGGCATGTGTATCATTCCAGGTACAGATGCTTACCGAATGAATTTCGGGCAATGCCAGGAGTTCCTTATAATCTGTGAATACATGAGTAGCGTTATATTTCTTCGCGGCTTCCTGGGCACGCGCTTCATTCAGATCGCATATGGCGTATATTTCAACTTCGGGATTACTGTCATACGCTTGCAAATGAAAATCGGATATTGATCCTGCACCGATAACGGCAATTTTAAGTTTGGACATGAATTTTTCCCTCCATAATCTGTTGAATGATGGTCATATCAGTTGATTCAAAACATATGATAATCGGCTTAACGTAACTACGGTGAATGTTTGGACTTTCGACCGCTGTTGTCTACAGATTTCTTGTATCAACCGCTCTCAGCGGTTGAAATCCGCAGACAAAGGCGGGCGCTACCGCTCCTACAGTTCCAAACTTCCCCTATGTTCTTTCAGCCCCCTACATATAAAAATTGATTCCACTTATATAGTAGTGCAGTCGCTGCTTATGCTTCCTCCCAGAAGCGGCGGACGTTATCCATCGCGATGCGGGATGCTGTTTTGCAATTTTCCATGCCTTCAAATTCAACAGAGATGTATCCGTCATAACCGGATTGCTTCAACACACGGAATACTTCCGGCATGTCGATGTCCCCGTGGCCCACAATCGCTCCGCGCAGGTAATTGCCGTGTGCGGTCTGGAACCAGCCCTCTCCGGGATTACGGTAAGAGGGTCTCCGATAGAAATCTTTGGCGTGCACCATGGATGCATAAGGAATGTTGTTTTTTACAGCGCTAACCGGGTCTTCATCCACACACAGGAAGTTACCGATATCCAGCGTTGTCTTAAAGTTTTCTCTCGCCGCCTCATGCACCAGCCGCCGGACTCGCTCACTGGACTGCACATAGTAACCGTGATTCTCCACACTTGTCGTAATACCGTGACTCGCTGCGTAGTCGGCAATTCGCTGACAGGCCTTTACCAGAACAGGCAGGTCTGCCTCAAACTGGGCGACCGTTCCTTCCTGTGCAGGACGAAATGCAACATCATGGCGCATTCTCGTAACGCCAAGTGCGGCAGCGACATCCACATGCTTCAGGACAGCAGCTATCTCATTTTCAAGTGCATCCGGCCCCTCTCCTGTAACGAAATTGGCACCAATTGCGTAATTGGAAATATCGATTCCCACTTCTCGTGCAGTCTCTCGAATCTGTTCAATTAATTCTGGCTGGTCGATCAGGCTGTACCCTATCGGGACAATCTCCACATGTTCTCCGCCCTGATCAGCGATGTAACGGATGGCGTCGGGGACAGTCAGTTCTTTGACATCGAGTGCTTGTTGCAGACTGTATGTGCTGAGTCCTACTTTCATATCTTCTCATCCTCTCCTGCTGGTGTGTGGCTCTACCTTACCTATACCTTTTTCCATAAGATCATACAATTCCCAATAATCGTTTGCTACTCTATTTTCCATGGGATGAATCCAAAATCGGCTAATCTACAAATGTTACGGCTTGACATCTTAGAAAAAGGGGAATTCTTCATATGTCAGAACTGCCTTTGTGCCCAACCTCCTGTTTGTTCAGATATACACCCAGTGAGGACAACGTTGGGTACCATCTGGATTCATGAATGGTCAGGCGAATGGTTTTGGCGGTGAAGGAATCGAAATGACAGATTCGTTTGTGACCAACAACCGTGCCGGAATAAAGCACCTGCCAATCACCACGCTCTCCCTTTGCCTCCAGCGTAAAACGCTCAATTCGCTGGCCCGAACGGTTATGTTCCATGAGAACGACACGGTTAAACAATCTTTTTTCCGGCAGTTCCACTTCCAGTGAAGCCAGCTCTGTCCCTTCAGGTGGACACCAGAACGTATCCGGTTCCTCACACAATACCTGAGAAGCCGCATGTTCTTCATCCATCGTCTCCGATGCCCGCATTTGCGCGCCTACAGCCAGACTTTGCCCATAAGTGCCTCGTAAAGCGTCTCCGAGCTGCTGCAGCCGCTCAGCATCCCGTTCGTGAATCAGGCCGCGTCGATCTGGCGGAAGATTAAGTAGAAAATTGGCGTTACCACCAACCGCTCCATCATAGATGCCGAGCAGTTCCTCCAGCGATTTAACCTGATCATCCTCGTTGGCATGATAGAACCACCCCGGCCGGATGGACGTATTCACTTCTGCTGGATACCAGATGAGCTTGCCCTCATGCTGCCGGATCACCTCCCGACTCCCCAAATCCGCATCCTGTGTATTAATTCTGCTGGCAAACTCGCCATCATCCACCTGCTGGGATTGCTCCTGAATCTTCTCGTTATCCTGCAAGTAGGCAGGTACAACGCTCCATTCCGAAGCCCGGGTATGACCTGCCTCATTACCGCACCAGCGAACATCCGGCCCACATACCGAGATTACAGCCTCTGGCTGCAGCTCCCGAATCAGTGCATAATAGGAATCCCAATCGTAGACCTGCCTTTTCCCATTCGGTCCCTCTCCGCATGCGCCATCGAACCACACGCAGAAAATTTCACCATATTGGGTTAACAGCTCACGCAACTGATTTTTGAAAAACTCGTTGTATCGCTCCGAATCTCCGTAGGATGCTTCGTGACGATCCCAAGGAGACAGATAGATGCCGAACTTCAACCCAGCTTCCCGGCAGGCATCGGCAACCTCTTTCACCAGATCACCCGCACCATTTCGCCAAGGGCTGGCGGCTACCGTATGATCCGTGTATTGGCTTGGCCATAAACAAAACCCATCGTGGTGCTTGCATGTGAGAATTAATCCTGTCATACCGGCAGACTTGCAAGCCTGAACCCATTGCTGGGCACTCAGATGAGAAGGGTTAAAGATAGCGGGATCTTCATTCCCCGTTCCCCACTCCTGATCTGTAAACGTATTCACAGTAAAATGAATAAATGCATAGAACTCCATCTCCTGCCATTTCAGCTGGCGTTCTGATGGCACGACCTGCGCTGCCGCCTTTACCCAATCGGTGGTATTCACTGGATTTTTTTCTCCTCTCATGCCGGTTCTCTCCCGCTCTCCGACAAATGCCACAAAGGACCGGCAGAGCAAAGTATCTCCAGCGGTCCTTAATATGTTCATCTGTCGTTGAAAGTCAGCTTCCTGAATGCAATTCGATCCCTATTCCATGAATACTCTCCCCATCTCAGCGGTACGGTCCACGACCCTTGCCGCCGTCCCAACACCCTGCTCGCCACATCCATTGCCTTTTCATGCTTGCCTGCAAACCATGCCGCCATAATCTTCATGAATGGGTCTCCTTTCGGAAAATGATGGGTGAGCCATTGGAATGGATCACTTGTTATTTTTGTTATCATAATAATGTTATTGTTTTATTCATAAACAGTCTAAGACGTTATGAATGAAACGTCAATACACAAAAAAGACACCCTACGGGTGCCTCTCTCTTGATCCATATCGAATATTATATGTTCATTTTCGCTTTGCCTTTGTCATTCGGTTAAACATAATCAGTGCAGCAATCAACATGGCAACAATTGCGATATTACTTGCTGCATCATGCGACATGCCGAACAGAACGCCCAGGTTGGTAACCAGGCCTCTGACAATTAGCGCAACCGCAATCAGTAGAATGGGGCTCCAAAAATTATATCTTCTCATCCTTCGCAACACTCCTGACCAGATTGTTCAGAAATTCCGGATCTCATAACACAATCATAACAGTCGTCATGTTCAGTTACAACAGATCAGACGATCCTGTGTTACACTTGTTTGAATTCGATCCAGTCGATCTGCAGACCCGGTTTGGTGAAGTCCAGCTTCAATTCGTATACGCCTGCTTCCAACTCCACTTTGACAAGTTTCTGTCTGATCCATTTACCCTCAGTACCGTTGGTTTGAATGGTCGTCATCAATTGATCATTGAGAATGACATTACATGCGCTTTGAGCCAGTTCCGGCTCAGGAGACATGATCTGTACAATAATCCGGTATTGACCTGATTCATCCACTTTCATGTAGACAGATTCGCCCACAGCTGGTTTGACCTGTGCATTGTCAGCCAGTACTTGTGCCTGTTCTGTGGAAAGTGATGCATTCGCTTGGAATGAAGCGACATTCTCTACAATCTCATGTTTTCTGGAGAAGACAGGTGCATTCATGATAAATTCACAAATATTCATGGCGGAGCGCTGAAGCTCTCCGCGTGTCAACGTCCCATTTTCCAGAGATTCGATTGTGTTGTCATCCCAGCCGTTAATTTCCGCACCATAGTTAGGTACAACCATGTACAGATCGTTTTGCGCGCGAACCATCCAATTGGTGTTTTTCCGATCTGCTGGTCCACCATCAACACCGTCGTTCATAATAGCCCACCAGTCAGTCATCACGATACCTTGGAAGCCCCACTCTCCACGAAGAATGGTCGTGTTCAGATCGTAGTTGGAGGCCGCCCAATGTCCATTAATCGGATTGTAGGAAGTCATGATCGAATTCGCACCGCCTTCTTTCACGGCAATTTCGAACCCTTTCAGATAGATCTCACGCAAAGCGCGTTCGGATACTACGGCATCCACTTTACTGCGATGTTTCTCCTGATTGTTGCAGGCGAAATGTTTCAGCGTAGCATTAGAGCCACCCTTCATGATTCCTTTCGTGCAAGCAGCAGCAAATACACCAGAAATTAGCGGATCTTCTGAAAAATACTCAAAGTTACGTCCATTCATCGGACTCCGGCGAATATTCAATCCAGGCCCGAGCAGTGCATCCACCTGATTTCTCAGCAATTCCTGGCCTTCCATCACATACAGCTCTTCGACGAGTTCTGCATTCCATGTTGCTGCCAGCAAAGTTCCAATAGAAACCTGTGTAGCTTTCTCCCCGCTATCCATACGAATACCGGATGGGCCATCTGCAGTACATGCAACAGGGATTCCGTAATTAAACAGACTGTCACTCACGCCGCCAAATGCGGAAGCTGTGCCCGATGTAACGAGTGGGCTGCTCATACCTTCGCCTCGCACGATGGCTGCCAGATCCTGATCACTCAGTTGGGCAATAAAAGCTTCCAGGCTGACTTTGCCATCCTTCACATCTCTCAGCTTGTAGCCCTGATTGCTGGTTTGCTTCAGCGTTGGCGGCAGGCTTTGTTCAATCCGTTCAGCCATGGATATCTGGCGCGTTGGTACATCTGCAAAGATCAGCTCGTAAGACCCATCTTCTTTGCGAATACCTGGCTTCATTCTCGTAAAACTTTCAGTCGGTGCCATGGCCTCCTGAAGCTGTTCTACGAGTTGAATCGTTTCTACGACGTACCCATCTTGGCCATCAATGCTGACGTGTTCCACATTTTTGACACTGGTTCCCACGTACAAACGATATGTTCCTGCCTCAAGTACATATGCCGATGCATGTCCTGTTACGCCAGCATCATCATAAGAAGCCATGGAATCTACAGGGAAGCTCACAGTCAGGCGCTGAGACTCACCCGGCTGAAGCAGATTGGTTTTGCCGAATGCTACCAGGGCTTTCGCAGGTTTCCCCAATTGACCTTGTGGGGCTTCATAATAGATCTGCACCACTTCTTTACCAGAATAGGTTGTGCCCGTATTGGTTACGGTTACATTCACCTTAATGCTGTTTTCTCCATCTTGGGAGATCCATTTTGCGTCTTCAGCCTTGGTTGTGAACGTGGTATAGGACAAGCCATATCCGAATTCAAATTGTACTTTTTCAGGTCGAAACGTTTCGAAATAACGGTAGCCTACGTAGATATCTTCCTGATATAGGTTCTTGAACTCGTTGCCGTAATTGCTTGTTGATGGATAATCTTCGATAGAATATGCGATCGTATCCGTTAATTTCCCGCTTGGTGTAACGTCCCCTGCCAGCACATCAGCTATCGCATTACCACCCTCCATACCGCCATGCCACGAGTAAATGACACTTTGGATCGGATGAACGTAACTTTCATCATTCAACCAGCTCATGTCCATGATGTTCGAGACATTTAGTACCACGATCGTTTGTTCAAAATGATTCGTGACCTGCTTTAGCATCGCTTTCTCATCTTCCGTCAACCGATAGCTGCCTGGTGCATCCACGTTATCCTGATCTTCGCCTGCTGTACGTCCAATGACCACAATTGCTTTGCTGGATTTACTTCTGGCTTGGGATACCAATTCATCGGTCAAAGGCATTTCCTGCTGATTCCAAGGCTCTGCCGCCCATACTTTTCCACCATCATCGAACGGGTTTTCCTCAATCCATTTTCCATAGACAGCTGCCAATTCTTCATTGACCGTAAGACCTTTTTTGCTACGCAGACCGTCGAGCAAATTGGTTGTATACGCCACATGAACGCTGCCGCCCGACCCTGTTCCACTGCGATAATAGTTGACTTGAATCCGTCCAAACACTGAAACGTTTTCGTCTTTTTGAATCGGAAGAGCTTGTCCTTCGTTTTTCAAAAGCACTGCGCCTTCCGCAGCAACCGTACGGCTAAACTCTGCAAACCCTTCCAATGGAACTCCGATTTGATGTGTGCTCAATGATTTCCCTCCTGATTGTCATCTCCATCTCCACGAATCGCTATGTATATTCGTTAATCTGGTAGATTCACTTGTATCTAGTCTCATATTAACAGATTCTATAGTAGAAAATAAATCAGGTTAAACGTTTTTTCTCACAGTAGGCCTGATTTTGTAATTATCCAACTTAAAAAGCCACGAACGTAACCGTTCGTGACTTTTATTCTTGTCGACCCACGCATCAGGTCGTTAATTTGGCATAGACAAGGAAGAACACCATATTCTCTCCCACAATTGCATAGTTAGGTACCTGATAAACCAGATCAACAGCGATAAACGCAGCCATTATTCCCAGCATAAGCACCAAGTGACGCGGACGGAGCCGCAGATGAGCATGTCTGTATCGGTGGAACACCAAGGAAGTTGACATAAAATACAACAGAACCGAACCGAATACAAAAGCCAACATGAAACCGTAATTGAGTTTATCCAGATACAAAAGTTGAATGGAAGCGGCGATCATGCTCATGGATATATAGATGAACAGATGGCCATAGATAATGGCTTGCCCGGCGGTCTGAATCTCCTTACTGACTTTCTTCTCAACGTTATCAAAATACTGCCACCACATCGCAATCACGAATATGGATGTAAACGCGGCGAACAAAACAGATTGTACATCCCAGTGATCCATTTGCAGCACGGCAATGATACTGACGACCGATTCACCGAGCAGGATGAGTGTAAACAGAGCGAAACGTTCCAATAAATGATGGGTGTGTATCGGCACCTTCACCAGATTTTTGCGTCCAATCAGTGGAAGGATGATATCCACAGCAATTCCCACGTACAAAATCGCATATCGCAGCCATGAATCGAAGAACAGGGAACCTGTTGAGATCAATATGCCGATGATGAAGCATAAGCCCAGATAACGGGCAGCCTTTTGCTGATGTTCGCTTTTGGAATTATGAATCAACAAATATTGAATGGCTGTCAGTGCCCTCGAACCAATATAACCCGCAAAGAAGGGCAGATAATACTGGTCAAAATCAACCGAAAGGCTCGCCGTCATCACCAGAACGGAAAGGAGCTGAAGGATGAGAAATACGCGATGGATGAAGATATCCTGACCGTAACGGTTAATAAATAGAGTCTGACCGACCCATGCCCACCAGACAGGAATGAAAATCAATACGAATTTCATCAGATATTCAAACGAAATCACGCCGTGTTCGGCATGCAGCAGGACATGACCTGCTTTGGAGACCGCTGCTACAAAGAGCAAATCATAGAACAGCTCCAGCCAGGTAACCTTTTTCTCCATCATCCTTCAATGCTCCTTTAGTTGAACTTATATCAAAGTGATTAATTCTCTACAACTCGATCAATTGATTTACACAGGTTACTTCACAGTCAGGACTACTTAATGCTCAATGGGATCAACGCTCCACTACAGATGGCACAGGTTCCAGGTTTCTTACTTGAATGGGCTGCAAATTGCCTTCGATTTGGGCACGGTATGGCTCAAACCATTCGGGCAGCATGAGTTTCTGTCCAAGCGACTCCGCAGGCTCATCTTTCGCGAATCCAGGAGGATCGGTAGCAATTTCGAACAGGATTCCGCCAGCTTCTCTGAAATAGATTGCGTTAAAATATTGACGGTCCCGAACCGGGGTTGGTTGATAGCCATACTGTTGCACAGCTTCTCTCCACTGTTCATGCTCTGCAAAATCTTTGGCACGCCACGCAATATGATGGACCGTACCTGCTCCACCCATACCCAGAGGCATCCGAGTGACAGGAACATCAACGACATTACCGATATCACCGTTGGACCGGAAACGTACATATTCCTCGTCCTCATTCACTTTGGTGAATCCCAGTATTTTAGTCAGCGCATCCATCGTTCTCTGCGGATTGACGCTGAACAGTACTGCACCTCCAAATCCTTTGATGGCTTTATCCGCTGGAATGCCTTCATGCACCCAGGTGCTGGCTGCACCCTCCTCACGTTCAACAAGCTCAAGACGCAAGCCTTCGCTGTCTTCGAATTGCAGCAGCTCTTCGTTAAACCGATTTGTTTTGGTTACCTCAATGTTATACTGCTCCAGCCGATCCTGCCAGAAGCCAATAGTCCCAGACGGGATCACATATGAGGTAATACCGACCTGACCGCCACCAATTTTGCCTCGCGGTGATCCCGCTGATGGAAAGAATGTAATGATGGTGCCCGGACTGCCTTTCTCATCTCCAAAGTACAGATGGTACACGTCTGGTGCATCGAAGTTGATCGTTTTTTTCACAAGACGAAGTCCCAGAACTCCAGCATAAAAGTCGACATTGGTCTGCGGATCGCCCGCGAAAGCTGTAATATGGTGAATACCTGCTGTTTGAATTGTCATTATCATTTCCTCCTTGGTTTAACGAACATTTTGAATGGGAATGGTTATTTGATGATAGTCTGATATGCGCTTTATTATAATTATGTTCATTTATATTATCTTTAAATTAAGATATTAGATCGAACTGAGTCTGTTATTATTTTGTTGGGTTTGTTTCTGTTTCAGTTTATCCGGAGTAACGTCGTCGCCGTTCGGATCATAGATGGTTGCATTCAGCAGAATATCATTGATCGAACCACGAAAGGTTTGCAGATATTCCTGACGCAGACGAGTTTGTTCCACTTTCTCCATCTCCGTTAATCCTGCACCTTTGGCTTTTCTTGAAAGTTCATTAATTCTGGTCAATGTTGGGATCATCATCTGGATCTCTCCTCCTAAAGTGTATTTAAGATATTTGTAATCGGTTAGTCTTAGATGTAATTTATATTCAAATTAAATATCTTAATTTAAAGATAAATGATTTGCTATGAATTGTCAACTGTTTTATTCCGTTTAAAATAGAATGAAAAAAAGGGCCTACTCCACAGTATGCACCTTGCATCTTTGAGTAAGCCCTTCTTATATTTAGATGTATTAACCCAACTTCTGACCACAGTTTGGACAGAAATTGGCCCCTTCATTCTTTGCGCCACAGTTCGGACAGAAGTTCGGCTTTTTGTTATCCCCGGACGAAGAAGATGCACCTGCATCGCTGTTTTGATTTGCCGTAGACTTTTGATCCGAATTCTGATTCTGAGATGGGTTAGCATTATTGTTTTGATTCTGATTCATGTTCTTCATCATTTCATTCGCCATGTTCATGCCCATCATCATGCCCGCCATATCCGAAGCAGCGCCGCCACCCTTAACTTTACCGGATGAGATGCCGTCAGTCATGCTAACCTGCTGATACTTTTGTAAATTACCGATCATTTCATGTGAAGCCGTCTTCGTAATCATATCCTGGATTTCCTGCGGATAATTGAAGCTCATCACTTGGAAGCCTGTGATTCCGATCCCGATATCCATCATTTGCATATCCAGATCTTCCTGAATGCCTTTCGCAATATCTGAAGCATTCGCCTGCAGGTTGAACATGTCCTTGCCCTCACGACTAATCCACTTCATCAACAGCTGATCCAACACAGACGTAATTCGAATTTTGACATCCTCGACCAGATAACTTTGCTTAATACCCGCGATTTTATCGATCAGTGTGACATAGTCGCTTACTTTGAAATTAAACGTACCATTCGCACGAATCGGCATCCCGCCTGGAAGTTGAGGAGTCGGAATCAATACCGGACTTTGCGTACCCCACCGAACCGTAAACTCCTTCGTATTTACAAACAGCACCTCAACCCGCATGCCGCTGTTAAATCCGAATTTGAATCCTTTTAAGGTAGACAGAAACGGAATAATTTCGGAATCGATATTAAACGATCCTTCGTCCTCGAAAATCCCTTCCACCTTACCGTTATTCAGGAAGATCGCATCCTGTCCCGAACGGATAATCAGTTTACTTCCTTTCTTGATCTCACGGTTACTCCACTTCCAGAAAATCATATCATCTCTGAACTCTTCCCATTCCACCACATTCGAAAATTGATTTTTGAAAAATCCCATACTTGTTCCCATCCCTTCTATTTGGACATTCCCCTTATTCTAGAAAGATCTGCTGCTTCCGCTATGCGAATGACCACCTCGGCTGGTACCTCCGCCTCCACCGCCTCCGCCACCGTTGTTATTGTTTTTCTCGATTTTGCGTTTGGTTACGGTGGTACGGATATAGCGATCCTGACGATCAATTACACTGGAATTACTTGAATCTTCATAAGTAGCACGATTAACTGTAACTCGCCCACCGGAACGATAGGCCATTACCCCAACAGCAATGCCTCCAATGGCTACTGACGCAATGAGTTGGAACCAAATATTGAAGAGGATATTATCTGGATTCACTCCCGGCTTAATTCCCATATATTCGTAGGACAGCTTGATATACTTTTCAAAAGCCAGTTTATAATTCCCCTCCGTCACATCTGGTGCAATCTTGGCTGTAATTTTATCGGCTCTGCCGTTGTCGATATACTCTTCCCCTTTATAAAAGCCAGCCAAATACATCTTCCGGTTATACATGTCAATTGTCAAAATAACTGCATTGCCATGAGCCTTATCGTAACCAAGTCCCTGATCGTCGTAGAAATCCTCGGTCAGCAACTTTTCACTCTTCTGCTGCTCATTATTTGAAGTATAAATAACGAAGTCCGTCTGCCTTTGGGCTCCATACTCATTCGCCAGTGCATTCAGTTCACTTTTCTCCTGCTCATTCAACAGATTAGCTTCATCGTATACCAGGTTTTTGCTGTCGGCTGCCGATGCCACTGACATTGGAATCAATGGAGAAACGAGAGTAATCACCAATAAAATGAGCGTCGCCATCCATGCCAGATGTTTTCTTTTTCTCACAGGAATCCACCTCCCATCATCCAGGAGACCAGTTTCAATGACAACAAAGAAACGGCTGAAATTCCTGCGAACCATCCGGCAACTTTAGCTTTACTAATGGGCGGTTTTCCCACCACTTTACCTGTCTGACCATTCATGGCGAAAGTATACTGCGAACGGTTGTAGTCATAATAAACCATCCATACCGGGAGCAGCACATAGTCTGCATTTTTTAACGTGGTATCAATCTGTTTGTCCGTGTAGCTGACACTGCTATAGCCCGAAACCGTTGAAGCAATATAGGAATCGATATAAGAGCTCGTTTTTTCCTTGGCACGCGGGTATAGTTCCTCATCGGTATAACTATATTTTTCAGCAATATACCCGGCGAGATACGGGGTTTTGAAAAGCTTTAACTGGTTATACGGAAAAGGCTCCAGCTTATCCATCAGTTCATCTTTCATTTTTTCCGAAGCGTCAATGGGCAGATTCACATAATTAAGCCGGATTCTCCGGTAAATATCGAAATGCTGCGTTTCCGTGTAATGGTAGTCACCCTGCGTGTAAGTCCTGATTTTTGTGCCACGGCCATGAACTTCGATTTTGTTATGTAACTCATATAACCAGAAAGGCACGTATATCCCGGTAATGCTCTTGACCCGGTCAGCTGTCATGAATCCGCTAGGTGTCAGCAAGCCGTTTCTGCACCACTTTTTGAACGCCTGCTTGGCCTCATCCTTACTGATTGAAAAGGGAATGACCATTGCCGGTGCCAGATCTCCCGTCAGTCGATCACTCAGAACAACGGCAGCTCCACAGAAGCTGCATGTCGTAGCACTTGTCTCCGGCTCAGTCACAATATCCGCGCCGCAGCTGTTACAGTGATACTCCTTGACCTCATTCTCCGTGAACACTTGTTTCTTCAGCGGATCGGGGAGCTGTTCGATATTATCCTGTCGTCCGCAGCTGGGGCAGGATAATGCTCCAGTTGCACTATCAAAAAGCATTCCACTGCCGCAGTTGGGACATTTGTATTCGATTACCGGCATTTGCTCACCTCAATGTTTAACGAAATGTATGACACTATATATATGTCTTTATTTATCTTCCAATTTCTTCTGTATTGCTGCAAGCTCTTCCTCTGGACTCGGCGTCACCTGTGCATTATTACCCGCTTCGGCATTCATTTGTTGCTCCAATTGCGCAATTAACACATCCAGATCATCTTCCTGTGCCTCAGCACGCAGTTCAGCCAAAGCCTCAGCTTCGTTAAGCGCCTGATTCGCTTTGTCTTCCATAGCCTTGAAAGCAGCGTTCGCTTTGGAAGCCGAGGCGTTCCGTTCATTGGCCTGTTGTTGCGCTTGGGCAGCCGCCATCCTGCCCTTCAGCTCTGCATGCCGTGATTCCAATTGTCTCATATCCGCAACCAGCTTCTCATGCATATGCTTCATCATTTTGGCTTTGGCAGAAGCCCGGTCATAGGCAGCTTGTAATTCATTCCGTTTCTCAGCCTGCTCTGCCTTCTTTTCGAGAAAACTACGTGCTTTGTCTTCATCACCGGACTCCGCAGATTTTTCTGCATATCGCTGTAGTTTCTTAATCTCTGCGGTGCATTCGTCCAAAGCCCTCTTCGCCCTGTTCTCATCCGAGAGAACCGCAGCAGTCTCTGCCTTCACCTGACCCAGATCACTGCTCAAGCTCCGCATATATTCATTCACGGTCTTCTCCGGATCTTGCGCCCGAGCCAGCATATGGTTAACATTCGCTTTCATCACGTCCCTAAACCTCGATAAGATTCCCACAACAAGTTCCTCCTTCGATCAGTTCATATGTACTATAATACATGATTATGTGGTTGAAGGTTTCAATATTGAGAGCATGCATCGTTCCAGACCCAAACAGCAAAAGGCCGTCCTCGTCATAAATGACATGGGACAGCCCGCTTCAACGCAAATTAGAAATCCTCATGCCATCCTTGGCTTTTTATCTCCTTCTTAGCCCTTGATCGCGCCCGCGATCATGCTCTTCTGCACCTGTTTGTTCAGAAGTAAATAAATAATAAGGGTTGGCAAAGTGGTTATCATGAGTCCCGCTCCGATAATCCCCCACTGCGTAATGTACGTCCCCACCATGGACATCATACCCACCGTGAGCGTCTGATACGCCTCATTATTAATAAACGTGACTGCAAACATCAACTCGTTCCAGCAGGCGAGAAAGGTAAAGATGGCAACCGTAGACACCGCAGGACGAACAAGTGGCATAATAATGGAGAAAAATGTTTTGTATACTCCACAGCCATCGATAACCGCTGCTTCTTCCAGTTCGCGAGGAACCCCCTTAAAAAAGCTGCCCAAAATAAACACAGCCATCGGAATGCCAAACGCAACATAAGGAATGATGAGCGACCAATACGTATTCAGTAATCCTACATTTTTCAATATAATAAACAAAGGCAGCAACGTCGCATGGATGGGAACCATAATACCCAGAAGGATCAGGGTCATCGTGAGCCCGCTCCATTTCCAGTTCATCCTCGTAATCGCGTATCCCGTCATAGAGGCGAGAATTAATACAAGAATAATGGAGATGATCGTCACCAACACGCTGTTAAAAAAATAACTCAACACATGTCCGTCCGATAACGCCCGGCTGTAGTTGCTCCACAGAAATGTTTTGGGAAAAGCTGCAACATCACCGCTGAATATCTCGCTATTATCTTTGAGGGAGAAGAAAGCAAGCCAGACGAGTGGATACATCTGGATGACGGCCACGATCATCAAAAACAGATGCAACAGGATTTTTCCCCACGGTTTTGGTTTCGGGGACGACAGTACCACTTCAACCGTACTCAGTGTTCTCACCCCCTACTCGGTTTTGAACCATTTATTGATAATTACAGTGCAGATCAGACATTCCAGAATGATAAAGACAGATATTGCACTTCCATAGCCATACCTGTACATTCCAAAAATCGTCGTATACATCAACGTGCTTGGCACTTCGGTCGTAAACAGCGGCCCCCCGCCCGTCAGTACATAGATCAGATCGAACACTTTAAAGGCCCCAATGACCGAAAAAATAAGACATACTTTGAGTATGGGCCTCATCAGCGGAATCGTAATCGAACATGCGGTTCGCAGGCGGGAAGCACCATCCATTTTGGCCGCCTCCACAATATCCTGCGAAATGGACTTCGCGCCTGCGTACATCAGCAGCATGTGATAACCGACATACTGCCACAGAGTTGGCACAAAGGAGGCCGTAAGGGCCGTGTCCTTCTGTCCAAGCCAGTCCTGGGCCAGATGAGACAGCCCTATACTCTCCAGCAAAGCATTCAGAAGTCCATAGTCGGCGTTATAGATTTTGGACCATAACTGTGCAATGACAACGGTTGAGATCAGAACAGGTATAAAGTAGACCGTACGATAAAACCCTTCTCCCTTTACATTTGAAGCCAGTACAAGCGCTAACACCAGCGAGATCGGCAGCTGGATGAACACCGATGCCCCCGCGAACAGCAGCGAATTTTTAATCGAATTCAATACTCGTGGGTCTTTAAACATTTCAACATAATTATCCAGTCCGACAAACACACCTTTGCCAATGCCGTTCCAATCCAGCAGACTATAATAACCGGAGACAAAAATCGGAATGAGTACAATACCGCAGAAGAGTATAAGTGTTGGCAAAACAAATATCGCAATCGTCGTTTTATTGGAAAATACCGCGTTCATGATCATCCTCCTCTCCAAGTTGCAGTCAGGGTGCAGCCCTGACTGCAATCTTGTTTTGGGTTTCCATGGATTAGAGACTTAATTCCGTTGGTTTCAGCTGTGCCATCTGTTCACAGAATTCTTCGGGAGTCACATCTCCCGCCAATAGCTGTGCAATCAGGTTTTTATGCGCCTCTGCCGATTCCGCGGGTAAAATGTTGTCCCACCAGGCAATGAATGAAGTCGCCGTTTTCATGATTTCCGCACTGGATTGATCGAGCGTGGATAATCCCGATGTATCCAGATCGTCCGTGTTCCAGCTAGGGAGCCCTGCCCCTGCCAGATAGCCTTGCGTGCCCAACTGCTCACTCAAATACTGGAGAAACTCAACCGCTTCTTGGGGATGCTCGGTGTTTTTGCTAATGTAGAAGCCATCCACCGCTCCACCGAAAATCTCTGTACTCGTTCCTTTTCCATCTTCAAATACAGGAAAAGGAATGACCTGAACGTTGCCATTGGTTGCCGAGGATGGATCTTCAATACCCGCATTGACCCAGTTGGCCTGGAACATCATTGCTCCATTCCCTGCATTGAACGCACCTAACATTTCATCATAACCCATGCTGAACATGCTGCTGTTAAATGCCCCGACTTTGGCCAGTTCCTGCATCTTCGCAGCCGCCGCAATAAAATCGGGGGAATTCCATTTTGCAGGGTCCTTGAACGCTTCAATGACCGCTTCATTCCCTGCCTGCCGCATCGCAATGATGTCATACCAGTACATGCCTGGCCAGCGATCCTTTTCGCCCATGAGAGCCGGGGTGATACCGGCAGCTTTCAATTTTTCTATTGCATCAAGCAGTTCCGTATAGGTTGTCGGCAGTTTGGCTCCCGCCTGCTCGAACAGCTTCGTATTCACATAAAGATTAGCAATATGGGTGTACACCGGAAGGGTGTAGATTTTCCCGTCCTTTTCAATCGCCTCTGCCATGCCTGGAGCCATTCTTTTTTTGAGATCATCAGTAATGTACTTGGTTATTTCCAACACATTCCCGGATTGGATATAAGGCTCCATAAAACTTCCTCCACCCATACCATAAAACAGATCAGGCGCCTCGCCTGCGGCAATGGATGTCTTGATTTTCGTTTTATATTGTTCCCCGGTTGTGCCTGTCCGTACAATCTGGATGTCGGGATGTTCGTTGTTCCATTTCTCGATGATTTGCGGCAATAATTTGGCCGACGGATCAGTATTGCCTACGGACTGATCCCACAGCTTCAAGGATACGCTTCCACTTCCACCTGAGCCTGTCCCCTCCGTTGACCCGGATGAACATGCGGCCAAGCTGCCTGCAATACCCAACGCCATTACCATAGCCAGCGATTTTCTTAATAGCGCTTTCATCTTGTGACCTCCCTAATCGTTTTGTTCTACTCGTATTATTTTAGGGAACCCTCTCCGGTATCACCATTTAGAAAACGCACAATCGCTTTTAAAATTCCAACATCTTTCAGATTATGATTTGCGTTGTCTGTATTCATTCATGGATCTGCCCACGCTTTTTTTGAATAAAACACTGAAATATTGCGGGTCTGTGATGCCAACCTGCTCCCCAATCTCATACCCCTTCAATTGAGTCTGCTTCAACAGTAACTCTGCCCTTTTCATGCGTAAATTCGTAAGGTACTCCACAAAGGTTTTCCCTGTCTCCTTCTTCATCAACCTTCCCAAATGACCCGGACTGACAAAGAAGGCCTCGGCGGTACTCGCCAGACCTACATCAGGATCACTCATCCGATCTTCCAGATACTCTTTTACCTGACTAATCAGGTTGTCTTCCTTGATCTGGTTTTTGGAATGCACCATTTCGGTAACATCTCGGATGTAACGTTCCAACAATATATATAATTCCGGGAGATGATCCGCAGTAAGAATGGAAACCAGTGTTTCTTTGTTAAGGACCTGCTCATTTTCCATCTGCTGTTCCATGACTGCTCGCTGACATTCGGTAATTACGTCCATTGCCGCGAGGCGGAACTGTGACACACTTGAAAAGGACACGTTAAAAATATGATTCAGCATTTCAACAGCACGCTCAACAGAACCGACACTGATGTAAAATTGCAATTGCTGAAGAAGGTCGGCGTTGGATCGATAGGCCTGTTCCCTGTTCTCCACGATATCCTCGAAGAAGACAACCTGATTTTTACCGACAAAGGCTTGGTAATGCAAAGCGCGACAGGCTTCCTGATATGCCTCTGGTCCCTCTGCTGCACGGCCGTGTTTGCGTCCGATACCCATGCTCACAGAGCAGGGATAAACTCTGGTTAGAAGGGGGATGAGCACTTCGCCATGCTGAATTAAATCGACAACTGAATTCAAGGCGATGAGCACAATCCGGTTGAGCGTGTCCGTCAAACGAATAACGCTTGGTTCTTTCTCATAAAATGCGTCTAGCTCGTTTCTGCATTTCATGCTCAGCAAAATCAGTTGCTCCTCCGACTCCTTGGCCGACGCCGTGGAAATTTCGATAACCGCTATCTGGATTTCATTAACCTCCAGAAGCATCGGAATACTGAAATATACCGCTTTCTCCAGGATTTCAGCCTGCGTCATGATAGCGCCATTCAACCATTGCAGCATAAATTTTTCCCTGAGATATGGAAAATTACGTTCCAAATCTGCTCTGAGTCTTCGGGTTTCCTGTTCACGCGCCCGCTCCTCTTCGAACATGATTCTGAGCTTATCCGTCACTGTAAGAAGTTCCGCAGCACGAATAGGTTTTAATATAAAATCCACAATGCCAATCTGGATGCTCTTGCGTGCATACTCAAACTCATCATGCCCTGTGACCACCACGATTTTAATAGCCGGGTACTTCTTCAGAATCACTCGGCTTAATTCAATTCCATCCATGTTAGGCATATAAATATCCGTAAAAATGATATCCGGCTTCTGCTTGTCCACTAAAACAAGGGCCTCTTGTGCATTAGAGGCTTCACCCGCGATCCTCATCCCTTGCTTCTCCCAGTCGATACGCATACGAAGCAAGTTCCGTATTAGATATTCATCGTCCACGATTAATACGTTCAATGGTTCCATGATGCATCTGCTCCCCTCGGTATTTTTATCATGATCGTCGTTCCTTTCCCAGGTTCACTATGTATTGTTATGCAGTCTTGTATGCCATAAAACATTCGCAGTCGCTCCATCGTTCCCCACAGGCCAAAGCTTCTGATCTCGCCTTTTCGTTCCGTATGGAGAATCTGGACCATCTCATCATCCGACATGCCCACCCCATCATCGGATATAGTCAGGCTCACCCCGTCTTTTGTTTTGCTCGCGTTGATCCAGATCGTTCCCTTCGTGCCTTTTGGGCGAATACCATGGTAGAGTGAATTTTCAGCCAATGGCTGCAGCACCAGCTTAGGAATAGGCAGCAGCGAACAGTCCTCATCCACCCGGAATTCAATATCAAAGGTGTCCTGATAACGCGTACTCTGAATCTTCATGTAGTTTCGAACAATCTCGACTTCTTCTCCAATCGTAATTACTTCACGACCTTTGCTGACACTCATGCGATAATATGTACCCAGCGCTTCCAAAAGTTCGCATACCTGATGATTGCGACCGGACAGAGCCAGCGAAGTGATGGAATCCAGCGTGTTATATAAGAAATGCGGTTTGATCTGAGCCTGGAGTGTATTCAGCTCAGCTCTGCGGATAGTGTTCTGCTCTTCCATGATGCGCTTCAGCATTTGGTCAATTTGTTCAATCATCTGGTTGTAGCCCATGAATAGCTGTTTGAATTCATAACTATTCAGTTCCACATTCACTTTCCTGAAATTGCCGCTCGGTGCTTTGTTCATGGAACGTAGAAGCTTATGAATAGGTTTGATGATACTGTTTGAAATGATGAACGAGCTAACAAAAAAGACTGTTCCATTAATAATTAACAGAAGCAGCGCGAGTAACACCAGTGACTTATTTCGGGTATCCACCCTGTCATATGGATTCATACTGATGAACTTCCAATGCTCCTGCCCATCCGATCTGTACGAGACCGCATATTTCTGTGATCCGTTACTCAGCGTAAGCGATCCTGAGCTTCTCTGCTTGAAATGTTGCTCCAGTTCATCTTGGTGCGCAGCAAGAATCTCCTGAAAAGTGGTATTGCTTGGGTCCACGGTGGAATTATCGACAATGATCTGATTATGCTCATCCAGAATAGCGATCTGAAACGAATCCTGGGTGATCAGATTGGCGTATGCTTGGGCAAACGATTGCCCTTTAATATTCATAACCAACACCCCGAGTGGGGAAGTATCGTCGAGATCCCGAATCATTCGAATAAAGGAGACAAACTGTTCATCCTCCGGATCTGCAGGTACAGCATCGCTGGCATGGTGTATCAGCATATATTTTCCTTTATTGCTCAAGGCCTGCTTATACCACAACGCTTCCTCAACGTTCGCTTCCAGAAATGTAGGCAATTCCTCTGTCCCAACGGTGAATCGATGCCCTGAATTATCATAAATATGTACCGAATCAATCATTGGAACCGCTTGCATAAGATTGTACAAATATGTACTAACCTTGGCCTGGGTTTGCAGGTTGGCATATACATCCCCTTGCCTTAGCAGGTCCTGCAAGTTATGATCCGAGAAAATCATTTTGGAATAGTTGTTTACATTCTCAATGATCAGCTCCACATTTGTTTGGATGGATGTAATGGTTTGCAACGACGTTTCATTAATCTTCTTCTGGGCCGAGTTCGAAGATATTTGGCTGAGTACCATATAACTGAATGCAACTGTGAGCAATATGATTACAAAATAAGCAAATGGTATTTTAAAAGCTAGTTTCTTCGGCTTGTTGTGAATAAATGATCGCAATTCATCAATCCACTTTATGATCATTGTCGTCCCCCGCTCTATATGATCTGTATTGTGCTGACCCTATGTTTCATTATAGCCGTAGCCCTGTTTATCTCAATGGACGAAATAAAAACCAGCCTGCCCATGTGACCGGCAAGAGACTGACGCGAACCAGGGATGCCATTCCTCTGCAAGTTGGCTATAATAAGGAAAGTCCTCTGGTCTGATGTACCAGAAGGAACATGAATGATTTTTATAAAAGGCAGGAAAATTATGCGTACACGAGTTCATATTATCGCTCCTTACGAATCCATGACTACTATTATAGAAGAATGCATTCCGCAATTTCCCCAGTTAGCCATTCAATATGAGGTAGGCGATTTGATGAAAGGCGCCGAATTGGCGGCCCAGGCTGAACGAAACGGGGCGGAGATTATGATTAGCCGCGGGGGAACGGCTCAGCTAATCAAGGAAGCAGTAACCATTCCCGTCATTGATGTGCAGCTGTCCGGATATGACATGATTCGTTCGTTGACGCTGGCAAGCCAGTTCAACGGCCAAACGGCTATCGTCGGCTTTGCCAATATTACTTCAGGTGCACAGTCCATTATCGATCTCATGGAACTGCCTTTAAAGGTATATACCATACACAGCTCGGAGGAAGTGGCAAGGCTGCTGCTGGAGCTGAAGGCGTCAGGATACCGTCAGATTGTTGGCGATGTCATCACCGTGAATACGGCCAAAACCTATGGAATGGAAGGTCTACTGATCCAATCCGGCAAGGAATCGATTCTTAGAGCCCTTGAAGATGCACAGTTGGTATATCGTTATTTGAGCAAAAATCATGCGGTATCGATCATCTTGAATAACCTGGTGACCAAGGAGCATCCAAATCTCATTATTTTGGACGACCAGAACGAAGTTGTATTCGAGAATTTGACTGATTTTGAGCAGAATCCGCTGACCGATAATCACATTTATCTTACTAATACCAACCTGGATTTCCACCAGTCCCAAGTTCAGAATGTGTTCATCGTGGATGATTATCAACTTACGGTGACGGCCTATGAAACGACGTTAAGTAACAAAATCTATAAAGTCTACTCCCTTGAAAAAGGACAGCCTTATGCATTTGCACAATTTGGCATAACGGCGTATACCTATATATCCATGGAACCGATTGTTGCCGAATCCCCTGCGATGCAGGCGGTATTGAAGAACATCCGCGCTCTTTACGAGAACCATGAACCTATCTATCTGCTAGGTGAAGCGGATTCGGGTAAATCTTTTCTGGTAAAACATATTCATCAGATGTATTCCAGCGGTGGGCTGATGCTCCAAATCGATCTTGCCCAGGTTCCTCCCGGTCATTTGCACAAAATCCCACTTTCCAAGGTCCGAAACGTGGAAATAAATCATTTGGGAAATGGCCCATCGGAAGAGGAACTGACCTCATTCATTCAGGCTTGTCTACAGAGGCAGATTGGGGTATTCATCCTGGGCGAACAGGGACTTCATACAAATGCAACACTGGACATCGAGCTGAATACAATCATTATGCCAAGCCTTGTGGACAGGCAAGAGGATCTTGCTCCACTGATCCAGCATTTCCTCAGCGATTATTATCAGAAGTATGGAACGGTTGCGGTCAAAATGAAAGAGGACGCGCTGCAACTAATCAGAGATCAAGTCCCGCATATGACAGTGAACCAGTTGAGGCATCTAATCAAACAGGCTGCACTGAATGAACAGGATTACGTGATCTCAGCCGAGACCTTGTCGCATCTGCTTGGTGAACAACCCTCATCGAATACGATGAAGCTAAGTGGTACGCTGAAAGAAATCGAAAAAGAGATTATTCAATTCGTTCTGCATGAGGAAAACAATAATCAATCCAAGGCGGCCGACCGCTTGGGGATTAACCGTGCCACGTTATGGCGTAAACTTAAAGAATAACTTTAGGTTTACGCTTTTTTTACGACTATGTATGTTGCATTATTAAACACTTTAATAATTAATTTAAATTTACAATAATTAAGCGTTGCTAAAACAAACAATATGGGATAACATAATCCCTGCAAACGCTTTATAAAAACGATTACTTCATAAGGAGCCACTACTATGAACATTAAAGCAACATTAGATCGTATTCCTGGCGGTATGATGGTTGTTCCCCTGTTGCTCGGCGCAACCATTAACACATTCTTTCCGAATGCTTTGCGAATCGGAGGTTTCACGGAAGCCCTGTTCGTAAACAGTTCAAGCACGTTGATTGCCCTGTTCCTGTTAATTGCCGGTACGCAAATCACGTTCAAGACGGCAGGTTCTTCGGTTGGTAAAGGCGTTACATTGCTTGTGTTCAAGTGGGCAGTTGGTGCAATATTAGGTTTGATCGCCATATTCTTTGCTGACTCCAATGGATTATTCCTTGGTTTGGCACCGCTTGCAATTATCGCCGCCATGACGAATTCCAATGGTGGACTGTACATCGCATTGGCCGGACAATACGGCAAAGAAGATGACAAGGCGGCTTATCCTTTCCTCGCGCTCAGCGATGGACCGTTCCTCACCATGGTTGCTCTTTCCATTTTCGGTGCGATGGGCTTTGCCAACGGCATGTTCTCCCCGATGTCCTTTGTAGCTGTACTGCTTCCGCTTATCGTCGGCGTTATTATCGGTAATCTGGATCGAAACTTGGCTGAATGGCTGCATAAAGGCAGTGACAAGCTCGTTCCTTTCTTCGCCTTTTCACTGGGTATGGGAATTAACTTCTCGTCGATCATTCAAGGCGGACTCAGCGGTATCTTGTTGGGTGTACTGACTGTATTGATCACTGGCGGCGTTGGATTCCTGTTGTTCAGAGCTATTGGTTGGAACCCGATCGTTGGTGCTTCTGAAGGTTCCACAGCCGGTAACGCTGTAGGTACGCCTGCTGCCATCGTGGCTGCAAACGCTTCTTTTGCCCCGATTGCCGAGATCGCTACGGTACAGATTGCTGCAAGTGTTGTGACAACTGCCATCCTGCTTCCGATATTCATCGGATTCCTCTCCAAAAGGCTTGAGAAGTCAGGCGGCGTAGAGAAATACAATCAAAGACCGTCCACATAAATGCATTAAACTTAGCTGACCGGACTTATATTTAATTTTGCTTTCCAAGGAGGGATGACTGCATGAAATTAGCCATTATTGCAGATGATTTGACCGGCGCCAATGACAGCGGGGTGCAGCTTGCCCGTCATGGATTAAAGACAAGCGTACTTTTCAACATGGATGAAGATAACATTCGTCATTACGATGCGGTTGTCTTCGATACCGATAGCCGTTCTATCATACCGGAGGATGCGTATCAGCGGGTACGCCAAGCAGCCGAACTGCTGTTGAGGAACGGATTTAATACCATTTTCAAAAAAATGGATTCGACCATGCGCGGAAACATCGGGATCGAGATTGACGCTTTATACGATGTGGTCAAGCCCGATTTTATGATGATCGCCCCGGGCTATCCCAAGAACAATCGCACCATTCTTAACGGCACGCATTATCTGAACGGCGTTCCACTGGCTGATACCGAAATTGCGAATGATCCGAAGACACCTGTGACCTTATCGTATCTTCCGGATCTGCTCAAGCTCCAGACTAAGTATGAAGTGGGCGAGATTAAGGTGAGTGATCTTGAATCGGGCACAGATCACATAAAGTCACTACTGGAAACCTATAAAGCAAACGACATTCCCTATATCCTCGTCGACTCGACAGATGAGCAGCATCTGGAGCAGGTCCTAAGTATCACCAGCAAACTGGAATATTCATTTGCCTGGGCAGGATCAGCGGGAATTGCCAACTACCTTCCCACTCATTACGGCTTGGGAGCCCAGTCCACGGAATTGACGATTCCTGCGAATCCGGGCCCCATACTCACCGTTGTAGGGAGCGTGAACAAAAACTCCCGTGAGCAGCTCAAGCAATTGCTACAAAAAACCAACATATCAGCAATCGCTTTTCACTCCTTCAAAGCCGTATCCGGTTCAGCAGATCGTGAGCAAGAAATCGATCGTGTGTATGAGGAAGTGAAGGCCAAAGCCGTGGAAGGCAATGACGTTGTCCTCTATTCAACCGCGGAACAGGTCGATATTGAACTGGCACGTGCTACGGGTGAAGTCAGAGGGCTTAATCACACCGAGGTCAGCAATGAAATTGTACGGGCCATAGGTGAGATCTGTGCCAAGCTCTTAGAGAATGGGTATTTCAAAGGTGTATCCATGACCGGCGGAGATACGGCTAAACAAATCTGTATGAAGTGGAATATCAGCGGTTTCGAACTGCTCGATGAGCTTGAAATTGGTGTACCGATATCGAAATTTATTGGAATTGACGATCTGCACGTAATTACCAAAGCGGGCGGATTCGGCAAGCCCGACGTCTTCATCCATGCGATTAAAAAATTAAAAGGAGGAGTTACCGTATGAAACCAACCGTAGGAATTACAATGGGCGATGCAGCAGGCATTGGACCCGAGATCATTATGAAAGCATTGGGCCATCAGGAGGTCTACAACAACTGCAATCCACTCGTCATAGGCGATGCGAAAATATTGGAGCGTGTCCTGCCTGTCATCGGATCGAGCCTGAAAGTAAATGCCATTCATGAGCCATCCGAAGCCAAGTATGCATTCGGTACTGTGGACGTCATTGATCTGGATCTCATTCCTGCAGATCTGGAATATGGAAAAGTATCTGCCGTTGCGGGAGATGCAGCATTTCAGTTTCTGGCGAAAGCCATTGATCTGGCCAAAAAACAGCAAATCCACTCCATCTGCACGGCGCCTCTGAACAAGGAAGCCCTGCATCTGGGTGGACACTTGTATCCAGGTCACACCGAAATTTTGGCTGATCTGACCGATACCGAGGATTTCTCCATGATGCTGACTACACCCAATCTGCGAGTGATTCACCTTACGACGCATATGGGTCTGATTGATGCCATTGCGAGCATCAACCCGGAAAGAACATACACTGTGGTTAAACTGGCTCATGATACATTGAAAAAAGCTGGCTTCGAGAATCCACGCGTTGCAGTATGCGGTATTAACCCGCATGCGGGCGAAAACGGATTGTTCGGTAATGGTGAAGAGGAAGAAAAACTGCAGCCCGGCATCGAACGTGCGCAGAAGGAAGGCATTAACGTGGTTGGTCCACTCCCGGCGGACACGTTATTCTTCCGCGCTGGCCGTGGCGATTTCGATATCGTTGTTGCTTGTTATCACGATCAGGGACATGCACCGATCAAAGTCATGGGCATTGAAGAAGGTGTGAACATTACAGTGGGTCTCAAAGGCGGGATTATCCGTACTTCTGTAGACCATGGAACGGCTTTTGACATCGCAGGCAAAAACATTGCTGATGACAAAAGCATGCTGGCCGCCATCCGTTCCGCCATTGAGCTTGCACCCAAAACGCAAGTTTAAAGAAACAAAAAGAGCTATGTTAAAGTTACGACCGTTCCCCATGCTCTATAGGGGAACGGTCGTTTTTGTGTATAAGTCATGACGTGGTAAGTGGAAATGGACTTTTCGTAAGCTTCATCACATACCTTAAAGTAAAAACGATTGAGGGTGTGTGAACTCCGTGAACAATACTCCCCCGCCATCTTCTACTATGGAGAAACCGAACTTTCTTGTCATTCTTGTAGATGAGGAGCGGTATCCTCCTATATATGAAAGCAAAGAAATACAGGCATGGCGCAGAGAAAATCTGATTACCCAGGAACGTTTAAAGTCTCACAGCATGGAATTCCATCGGCATTACATCGGATCAACTGCCTGCTGTCCCAGCCGGGCTACCATGTTCACAGGTCAATATCCATCACTGCATGGTGTCAGTCAGACTGTCGGCATTGCCAAGGAATCGTTTGACTCCGACATGTTTTGGCTGAATCCAAATACGGTGCCTACCATGGGGAATTACTTTCGGGCAGCAGGATACGAGACGTATTATAAGGGAAAATGGCACATCTCCAATGCGGATATTATCTCTCCCGGCACCCACCAAAGTGTTCCCAGCTATAACCCCTTGACGGGAGTTCCTGAGCCACACCTGGAAAGTCTGTACCTTCACGCGAGCCGTTTGGAGGAATTTGGGTTCTCCGACTGGATTGGCCCTGATCCCATAGGCAGAAACCCTCGAAACTCCGCTTCTTCCGCCGCGTTTGGCTTAAGTGGACGGGACGAGGTGTACGCCGCAGAAACGGTTCATCTCATTGAATCCCTTGATCGCAGGAAGAATGAAAACCAACATGCTGAGCCCTGGCTCATTGTCTCTTCCTTTGTGAACCCGCATGATATTACGTTATATGGTGATCTCGCCGAGCGCCTGCCCGATTTCAAATTCGAGGTAGACCCAATGCCCCCTGTCGACGCCCCTCCGACGATACACGAGTGGCTGGGCACCAAACCACGTTGTCAGGCGAGTTACAGAGATTTATATCCCAGAGCTTTGCAGCCTATCACCGATCAGAGCTTCTACCGCCAGCTGTATTATCAATTGCAAAAAAATGCGGATCACCAAATGTCTAAAGTGTATGAAGCTCTTACGCGTTCCTCCTTCTATGACAATACCATTGTTATTTTCACATCGGATCATGGTGATCTGTTGGGCGCTCACGGTAATCTTCACCAAAAGTGGTACTGTGCCTATGAGGAATACCTTCATGTTCCTTTTCTGATTCACAATAAACATCTGTTTCCTGAGCAGCAACATGTGCATAGCCTGACAAGTCATGTCGATCTGCTGCCAACGATGCTGGGTCTGGCCCGTATTAACGTTTCCGAAATCCATGGACGATTGCAAAAGAAGTTCAGTGAAGCGCGCCCATTGGTAGGAAGGGATCTTACGCCTCTTATATATGGAAAAAATAATCCGGGACTGACACGGCAACCGGTCTATTTTATGACCGACGACGATGTCACCCGTGGTCAGCACCAAACGAATCCATTAGGCGTACCCTATTCGTCGGTTGTACAACCCAACCACATCGAAACCGTCATTACCACCCTTTATAAAAACAATAAACCGGAAATCTGGAAGTTTTCCCGGTACTTCGATCATGCTCAGTTCTGGAGTCAGCCTGGTGTTAAGGATGTCATCACGCAGCCTGTGGGAAATCCAACTTCAGGGCAATGTGTAACCACAACGAAAACACAACCGGTACAGGATGAATATGAATTGTACAACTTGACGGACGATCCGCTGGAGACCTGCAATTTCGCCCATTCTGCCTATGCTACTCCGCAGACGACGAGCATTCAGCACTGGATGATGCAACTTCTGGAGGAACAGCGGCAACAAAAACGTCTGTATCCTCATCAACCTACGATATAGAGGTATACAAAAACAACAATTCTCATCCTATCGATCGTACCAATAGCCAAGGATACCTCGTTCCAGACGCATCAGCGCCTCAAGATAGAAATAATCGCCCCAGATCGTGTAATCATCAGGTGAATCTCCACCTCTTACGGAGTAGGAGCCATGCTTCAGCAGACCCTCTGCTGTATCCGAGCCCTGCGTGGAATAATGATTAATTAAAGATTTCACGGACGATTCCGCTGCATTCCGAAAAGCCTCCCGCTCAGGATCAGCTTCATCAAGCTGTCCGGCAATTTCCAACAGACCGCAGGCAACAATGGCCGATGCAGAGCTGTCCCTTTTCGTATTAGGTGTCTGCGGGGCATCAAAATCCCAGTACGCTACTTCATCCTCCGGAAGATGGGCAATAAAATAACGGGCGAGACGCTTCGCTGTCTCCAGCATCTCGGCACTTTGCAGATAGCGGCTGCAGAGTGCAAAACCATAAATCCCCCATGCCTGTCCGCGTGTCCAGGTAGAGCCGTCATGGTAGCCCTGATGCGTACCGCCTCGAATAGCCTCTCCGGTATCCTGATCAAAATAAAAAGTATGATAGCTTGAGTCATCCCCACGAACGAGGAAACGGCGGCTTTTCAGCGCATGCAGCTCGGCAACGCGGCGATACTCCTCATTATTCGTCTGCTCATACGCCCAGAACAGCAGCGGAAGATTGAGCAGGCAATCGATAATAATTCGCCCTCCGTTACTCACATCGCCTTTGCGTCCCCAGGCCTGGATTAGTCCAGCTTCCTCCCGCCAACGTTTCATCAGCATATCCGCAGCTTCCAGCGTGAGTTTTTTGGCGGCGGCGTCATGCTCCACAATCCATTGTGCCTTGGAAGACAATGAATAGAGGAAGCCAATATCATGATGATCAAATATGATTTTCTGATCCATTCGCCGACGGAAGTTATCGACGCTATTTACGGCTGCCTCACGGAACCTCGGGTCCTGCGTATACTCCGTGCTTAACCACAGAATGCCCGACCAGAATCCTGCCGTCCACTCCGTATTATCATTAAGCACATAATGCTCATCCCCGTTACTAACATGGGGAAAGCGCCCCTCGAATCGATCTATGTTGCGCCGGGTGACATTCAATGCATCTTCAATAGCTTTTTTCCACATGAACCGTTCCTCCTCTAGGCAAGTCATATTCTTCAATTCTCTTGCTGGACAAGTCTGCTATTTTGCTTATACTGGCCGGGTGTAATTCCCTCATATTTCTTAAATACACGAATGAACGAATTGCTGTTCAGGAAACCCACCCTCTCAGATACGTCCTGGATCGTCAGTTCCTCTGCCTGTAAAATTTTCTTGGATTGCTCAATTCGATAATGGTTGATGTAATCAATCACGTTGACTCCTGTCTGTTCCTTGAAGTACTTGGAGACATAGGTTGGATGGAAACGAAACCGCTCGGATAAATGGGTCAAACCCAAATTGACATCCGCATAACTCTCATGGATAAATTCCACTAGTTGATCCTTCAATTCCTCACTGCGGGACCGCTTGCGCTCATGCACGGTCTGGCATACCGTCTCCAGTATCCGAAGCAATTCGACCTCAATCTCCTCAAAGGTCTCACATGCATACAATTGCCGGATCAGATCGTTGCGCTGCGTCATCTCGTTCTGGTCGTCCGTCTTGATCTGTTCGGTAGCTTTCAGAAAGGTACCAATCAACTCAAACATCAGACAGCGAGCCAGTTCAACCGACAAGGGCTCTCCTGCGAAATTGGTCATGAGAATTTCGTTCATCACTTCCGTGGAACGGGCATAATTCCCTGTAGCGATATAATTGATGAGCTGTCTCTCCAGATCAAGAGGGTAATACAGCTCCTCCTTGGGCCGACGAATCCGGTTCGGATCAATAATCTGACCGATCCCCAGAATTAGCCTGTATTCCAGCGCTTCTTCCGATTCCCGGAAACAATCCGCGATCTCCGCCATACGGTGATGAACATGGCTGATGCCAACAGAGAAGTACACACAGAATCGGGAGCCAATGAAACGCTGGGCTTCTTCGACTGCATGAATTAACCGATGACTGGTATCCTCCGTATCCTCCTCACACTCCCGAATATTAATCAGGAACGCGATTCTTCCATCAATGTCGACAGAGTATACGTGACCGATCGAGCCAATCATCTCCTCCAGCACATTGGTCAGGATTAGGTGCACAAATTGATGCTTCTCCTCCCTGTCCTGCTCACGAACTCTGGAACGGAACAGTCCTTCAACATCCTCAATGTGCAGGAGCAATACGGCAAATGAATTTGTCTCGAACCGAATGCCAGAGCTTTCCAGGGTCGAAGCAAACTCCTCACCTACTTGTACCCTTCCCTTCATCAACTTGGAGAGCAGACTGCTCCGTATAACGCTTTGCTGATCTTTAAGCCTGTTCGCAAATTGATCCTGTTCTTCCCAGGCTTGGATTAGGACAGACTGCAAGATGCCATATTCATCGTCCGGCTGCTCCAGTTTCCATTTGACCTTATCCGAGATAATGTTCATGATCCGTCCCAGCGGACGGTAATTCCGTCTGGTGAACCACCAGGCTGCCACCCCGCCAAGGATAAGTCCTGCGATAACGCCTCCAAGCGTAATATCGCGGATGACCGTCAGCTTCTTGGCATAGATTCGGGTAGGTATGATGGATACATACTTCCAGTCCTGGATCTTGGAAGAAATCTGCGATATGGTCACGGATTCTCCGTTCCAATCGATGGTTTCCGTTCTTTTCTCAGCATCCTCGAAAAGGTTAAGATCCTCCCCCTTTATGTAAGGGGTTTCAAGTGATCCGGTAGAAAATAACGTTTGACCGTCGTGGTCCAGAATGAACACGGTGCTCTCCTTTTCCAAACGTACATTATCAATGGCTTGCTGGAACCGATTGGGGTCCAGGTTAACGACAAAGGTAGCAGGGCTGCCAGCGCCATTCTGAATCGGAAACGGCTGAATATAGACCAGCGTGTCCTCAATCCGTCGGTCCTCGCTCCGAACCTCCATCTTTCGGTACATGCTTTTACCAGAGTCATGCATAAGCCGGGTCCACGCTTCCTCGGATACATTCGTGCCCTGATAGAATATGTCATATAGATACTTTTTTTGAATGAGTGAAGAAGAGGACAACGCAATATCGGACTGTTTGATATAAATATACAGTTCACTAATCAAGCCGTTTCCGACGCGTGTGGATTTCAGGTTTTTGATCAGATCAATCCCCATAAACCTCCAGCGGGCATCCTGTTCAGACGCGTGATTAATGAAGCTCATGAGTTGGGAGTCGGCCATTAATTGATTGCTGATGCTGCCAATATCGCCAATCTGGTTATCAATAGTTTCCTGCACCTGAGATAACAGCACCATGTTGGAACGATTAACTTCTTCCTCTAGCAGCATGCGAGACTCGGCAAAAACAGCAGCACCGATCACAATGGGAATGAGCAGAATGACCATGTAAGAAATGCCCCAGGACAACAGGATGCTTTTCTTCTTCATGCGTCTCCTCCTCACACTGTGTTATTGGGTATGGCATGGCCTAAAGCAACTCTATTCTTTGATTGCTCCGATCATAACACCTTTAACAAAGTATTTCTGCAGAAATGGATAGATGAACAATATAGGCAGGGTGGCTACCATGACCGTTGCGTATTTTACACTTTCCCCGATGGCCTCTTTGTCCATAGCGGTGGCTCCTGTTGTCATCGAATCCGTACTGTTCTGAATCAGAATTTCCCTTAACACCAGTTGAAGTGGGAACAGGTTCCGGTCCCGAATGTACAGGATCGCGCTAAACCAGGAATTCCAGTGACCGACGCCGTAAAAGAGAATCATCACCGCAATGACGGGCATCGACAATGGTACGACGATCCGCCAGAGAATAAGCATCTCCCCTGCCCCGTCTATACGGGCCGACTCTAGCAGACTTTCTGAGATTTCTGCAAAGGAAGTCCGCATAATAATCAGATTATAGCTGCTGATCAAACCCGGTATAATCAGAGCCCACAGGCTGTTCCCCATATGGAGCGTGTTATTGATCAACAGATAGGACGGGATGATTCCGCCGTTAAAAAACATCGTAAATACAATCGCCAGCATGATCGGATTGCGGAGCATGAAGCTTTTGCGGGACAACGTATACGCCCCCAGAATGGTAAACAGCAGATTCAGCGCCGTGCCCACCACCACAATGAATATCGTGTTCCGGTATCCGGATAGAATGTTGGGGTTGCTCAGTACCAGCTTGTAGCTGTCCATCGTAATGCCTTTGGGAAAAAGCAGCAGACCTCTATGGGCCATGAGCTGACTTGAGTCACTAAGCGACGCATTTAGCACATGCAGCAGTGGATACAAGGTTATGATAATCAGACCTGTCATCAACATTGCGTTCGCACCACCAAACAGCCGCTCTCCAATGGATCTTTTCACTCGCAAAGAAATCCCTCCCTTCACCTCGTTCTTGGTTAGAACAGCTTGGTATTGGATATCACCTTGGACAGGCGATTGGCACCGATTAGCAGCGTAAAGTTAATGACCGACTGGAAGAGACCCACCGCGGTCGTATAGCTGAATTCGGCACTTTCACTTATCCCTTTGCGATAAACAAACGTCGAGATTACATCTGCCGTATCATACACGTTCGGATTATAGAGCAGAATAATTTTCTCGAACCCAATCTCCATCAGTCCACCAATGCGGAGTATGAGGAGAATCATAATCATCGGAATGATGCCGGGAAGCGTGATATGCCACACCTGGCGAAGCCGACTCGCTCCGTCCACGTTGGCAGCATCATAAAGCTCGGGGTTGATGCCGCTAAGTGCAGCCAAATAGATGATGCTGGAAAAACCAAGCTCCTGCCAGATTGATGAGGCGGTATATATGGTACGAAAATTGGCCGGATCGCTAAGAAGTGCGCTGCTCTGACCGCCAAAATAACCAATAATGGTATTAAACAGTCCATCTCGGGACGAAAAATCAACAATCATGCCGCAGATGACGACAATGGAAATAAAATGGGGAATGTACGAGATCGTTTGCACCGTGCGTTTGAAGATCTCATGCCTGAGCTCATTAAGCAGAAGAGCAAGAAGAATGGGAGCCGGGAAACCGAACAACAACTGATAAAAACTTAGCAATAGAGTATTCTTCAGAATTCGCCAGAAATAATAGCTCTGGAAGAAATCCTGAAAATGCTGAAATCCGACCCAATCACTGCCCCATATGCCTTTGCCCACCGAGTAGTCCTTGAACGCAATGATGGCCCCGTACATCGGAAAGTATTTGAAGACGAGAAAATATAAAACGACGGGAAGAGCCATCCAATAGATGGCTTTATTCTTTTTGTAATTAAGCCATAACAAGGAAAGCTTGTGCGACAACTCCTTCATCCCCTTCCTTTTTCATTCCAAAGAGGGCGTCCACGGCGGTGAAGCGGTAAAGATGGCTTCACCGCTCGTGGGCATCTCCTCCTTATCTGGCGTTATACCGGTCCAAGGCCGCTTGCTGAATTTCAATAGCCCGTTTCACGTTAAACTTGTTGATCTGATCGACAAACTTGTCAAAGTTCTCAATCGGCTCAACCCCAATGACGAATTTGACGAACATCTCATCCCGATAAGTTCCAATATCACTCATGATTTTGCTGTACTCCGTAGATTCTTCAGTCGTCAGACTGGTAGGAGGAAGGCCTACCTTCAGCGTATTCTCACTGTATTTGGAGAACAGAACCGCCGCATCCTTCTGCTGCTGGAGCTGATAATACTGCTCATTGTACCGATCGTCATCCTCCCCTACGAAGGGATAGTTCGCAATAAAATGTTTGGCCATGGCCTGAGCAACCGACAGACCGTCCGGATTTTTCAAAATCTCATCGTTATACGTCGGGTAACCGTCCTTCATCGTATAGGTGAGGCCCTCCACACCGAAATTTTTCAGCATATGTCCTTCTTCACTGAAGAAATAATCGAGTGCCTTGATCGTTTCTTCCGGGTGTTTGTTGCTATTGGTGATCACAACGCCGCTACTGCTCCACTCCCAGGAACGTCCGGTAAACATCGGCTCATCCCCTTTGTTCAGCACCGGATATTGCACGGCTGTCAGATTGGCGTTCGGATCCGTTTCCTGCAGAGCGGGCAGGTAGCGGCCTACACCTCCACCGATATAGGTGAAAAACGCACCAGCTTGACTGCTCAAAATTTTGGCGTCATATGTTTTC
Organism: Paenibacillus sp. 11B; assembly: GCF_030487755.1. Taxonomy (NCBI): domain Bacteria; kingdom Bacillati; phylum Bacillota; class Bacilli; order Caryophanales; family Paenibacillaceae; genus Paenibacillus; species Paenibacillus sp. 11B. The sequence goes on from NZ_JAUKNS010000006.1 coordinate 165,567, forward strand.
TGGTCATTGGTAGCAAAATCGGGATCAATCAATCCCTCCTGATACCAGCGATGGAACATCGTTAGAAACTCCTTATATTCCGGCTCGATTGGTCCATAGACGACCTTGCCATCTTTCATAAATGTATTATTAGTGATGCCGTAAGCCTCCAGATACGTCGGTGCGGCTGGTCCCATCGTGGTCATTTTTGGGGGTGCACCAAACAACAGGGGCGCTGCTACGCCTTTTTTCTCCTTGAAGGCCTTGAGTACTGTCTCCCACTCCTCAATCGTTTCCGGTTTCTCCAGCTTCAGCTCATCCAGCCAATCCTGACGGATGAACGTACCGCCGAAGGTTTTGTATTCCCCCAGACGCAGATGCGGTATCGCATAGATATCTCCGTTGTCGGCTTTTAACTGTTTGGCAACCTCGGGATTCTCCTCCAGGGTCTTTTTCAAATTGGGAGCGTATTCATCAATGAGTTCGTTAAGTCGAATGATGATACCATCATTGAACAGTTTGGCGTAATCTCCATTGACAAACATGGCATCAGGCAGCTGATTCGAGGCAATCATGACGTTGAACTGTTCGGTCTCGGCACCCACCGCGGGATGCTGGAATTCGATTTTGGTATTGGTTTTCTTTTCCCATTCCTTAATCGCCGTGATTTCATTCATGCTCTTGAGTGTGATGGACGCATTCGTATTCATCGACATCCAGATTGAAATGGGTGTAGGTCCATCTCCTTCTGCTTCACCTGCACTTCCGTTGCCTCCCGAGCAGCCTGCAAGAGCAGTAATACTCATCATCAGGCAGATTCCAATTGCCAGTCGTTTTCTCCATGACCGTTTCATTGCTTCACGTCCCCCCATTGAATTCGTATCGTTGATAGGCAACCCTGTCATCGCTCCCCATAAAGTTACCGCTTGCCCGCTATAATGGCTATCCTCCATTCTTGCCGACATATCCAAAATTTGATGTTTCCTTGTGCAGCGCAGGATTTGCATATGAATGCAAGAGATCAAGATCATATTTCCAGATTGAATGGTGAAGCAACAAAAGTGAAGAACACTCTTTCCAAATAACCATTTGGTCAAATCGTTTAGAAGAATATTGAACCAGTCACACCTGTTTAGTAAACCATAAGTTTTGTAAAAACATACAGCAAAAAGCCCCCTATCTACATTGGTCAAGACCCCATTTAGTAGACATTATAAAAAGACCCTAGGCTGCAAACTGGCGTCGGTACTCTACCGGCGTCAGTTTTTTTAGTTTCCGTTGTGGCCGTTTTCGGTTGTAAAAACGGATATATTTTTCGATTTTGCTTTGTGCTTCGCTAAGCGTTCGGATATGATAAGGATAGAGTCCTTCCGTTTTGAGATGCGAGAAGAAACTCTCCATCGAGGCATTGTCATAACAATTTCCTCGGCGAGACATGCTGATTCGGGCGCCAACCTTTGGCAGCATGTCGTGGTAAGCATGAGACGTGTACTGGAATCCTTGGTCGCTATGAACGACCAGTCCGGTCACGTCTTTTTGCTTCGCAAACGCCTTGCTGAATGTGCGAAGCACCAGTTCATTGTCGTTGCGTTCGCCTATTTCGTAAGCCACAATTTCGTTATTAAACAGATCCTTTATGGCTGAAAGATATATCCAGCGCTCTCCCACACGATACTGGGTAATGTCCGTTACCCATTTCTGATTCGGTTTTTCTGCACTGAAATCTCGCTTCAAGAGGTTCTCTGCTACACGCTGCGCAGGTGTATACGAGCTGCTGGAGCGCCGTTTACGACGGATTCGAGATTGAATACCGAGCATTTGCATCAGGCGGAGCACCTTTTTGTGGTTCATCCAAATCCCCTGATCTTGCCAAAGGAACAACTGGAGCTGCCGATAACCATATTTGCCTTCATATCGTTGATACGTTTGAAGCACTTGTTTCTTCGCCTTTGCGTCGCGATCGAATCGTTTACGTTTTACATAGGCATAAAATCCACTCCGTGACACGCCAAACACATCACAAAGTTTCTGGATATCACCGTATGCCGCTACTTTTTCTATGATCTGAAATCTTTCTTGTTTGCTTCCTCCTTCCAGATGACCAAGCACTTTTTTAGCAACTCATTCTCCCGTTTCAGTTTTTGTACAAAGCGGTCTTGATCCAAGTATTCTTTACGTCGACCTCGCTGATCCATCAGTCCAAACTCACCTTGTTCCCGATATTTTCGCATCCAGCGCTTCATTCGTCCTGGATCATGAATCCCCAGATGTTCATTAATCTTTCGATAAGTCCACCCCTCAACCGTATGCAAACGAATAGCCTCATTTTTTATCTTCTCCGAATACGTTTTAAACTTTTGTCCCTTAATCGCCATAAAAAAATACACCCCCTAGAATTTCATCGGCTAAACCCAGGGGTTTTTCCAATGTCTATTCTAAGGGGTGCACTTCACATCTTTGTAGAATAGGAGGCTACGTTTCCTTTATACTCGTTTTCCTCACCTTACGGTGAATCGCACGTTTTCACATTCAGCAATTTAAAACTCTTCGTATTCACTCGGGTCCTGATTCCACAACCGTCCATCCTCACGATGATAAGAAGAGATGACTTCCATCTCCTTCTCGCTCAGCTCGAAATCGAATATATCGATATTTTCTTGCTGGTGTTGAAGAGAGCCTGCTTTGGGGATCGGAATTGAACCAAGCTGGGTATGCCAGCGCAAAATAACCTGAGTAGCCGTTTTGCCATGGGCCTCGGCAATCCGAAGGATCTTTTCATCTTTTACGATATCCTGTACAGCATCATTGCCACGCCCAATAGGACTCCATGATTCGTTCACAATACCATGCTGTGAATCCTTCTTCCGCTGATCGGCTTGGTCAAAGAATGGATGCAGCTCAATCTGATTCAAACTTGGCGCTACTCCCGTCTCCTTAATCAGGCGGTCATTATGTTCCGGAAGGAAATTGCTAACTCCGATGGAACGGATATATCCGCGTTTCTTCGCCTCAATGAGTGCCTGCCACGCTTCCACATACATATCCTGCTTCGGATTCGGCCAGTGAATCAGATATAGATCATAATAATCCAGATCTGCTCTGTATAGAGATTCCTGGATGGCTACAATCGCCTTTTCAAAGGCATGGTAACGCCCTGGCAGTTTGGATGAGATCAGCAGGTCTTCTCTGGAAACGGAGCTCTGCTTAATGGCTTTTCCAACAGTCGCCTCATTCTCATAGTTATATGCTGTGTCAATCAGTCGGTAACCTGCATCCATCGCGGATGCTATGGAATTGACACCTTTTTCTCCTTTTAAGCTATAGGTACCAAAGCCAATGGCAGGTACTTTCAAGCCATCATTCAACGTATATTCCGGGATTGTATGATTCATCTCAAAACTCTCCTTTGCGAAAGGTATACTAAGCGATATGGATAAAGTGATATGCCCTCTCGTTTATTCTACCCCTCCATACGCGGATGAATCAAATGAAAGCCACCCACCCGTTAAATGGGGGAGTGGCTTTCTCGTCTAATTTTAATAGAGGCAAGTTGCCTCTTTATTCAAGCGAAGAGATGGTCGTGGCCGATAACGACCGCTTGCCCATAAAGTTCTGAATGGCCATAGCAGCCTGCTTGTACCCGCCAGCGTCGCGTAATGTTTTCCCAATAACCTCAGCATGTTCCTTGTAGGATTCGTTGCCGAGCACCTCTAATACCGCGGTTCTCAGCACGTCGGGTGTAAGGTTATTTTTATCCACGATGACCCCTGCTCCCAGCTCCTGCACCCGACCTGCTACACGCGGCTGATCAGAGGTTAACGGGAGCATAACCAACGGAACATTGTAATACAAAGCTTCGCTTGTACTGTTCATGCCTGCATGTGTCAGAAAAGCATCTACGCCCTGCAAAACCTCCAATTGTGGAAGGTAGGGTCTGATCATGAAATTATCAGGAATGAGATCCGCAATGGGCTCCAAATCCGTATCCTTTCCCGAAGACAATATAAACTGCACAGGCAAATCCCGAAAAGCCATAAAGCACAGCTTATAGAATTCAAGATCCTTATTTAAAATGGTCCCCATCGAAATATATACCGCCTGTTTATAGAGGGCATGCAGAGATTCCTTTGCAAAGGCTGGTGCATCCTTACGGGGTAAAATAGATGGGCCGGTGAACACATAGCTGTCATCCAGCTTGTCCCCCATGGGTTGAAAATATCGGCTGGTATAGACCAGCTTTAGTTGCCCGGGATGCCCTGAAAGATCCGCCAGGGAAGGCACAGCCACATTGAACTGAGAAGCAATTTGCTGGGACATCTCGATGATGCCGTTGTATAGCTCCTTAACCTCCTCATCGTCATCCTTCAGTTGATTACCGAATCCGAGAGGCTCCACAAAAACAAAGGTCGTGGTTGAGCATACCACTGGTATACCCAGCTTTTCCCCTAAAATTTGTCCTCCCCAGCCTATTAAGGAGTCAAAAATTAAATAATCATAGGTTTCATTTTCGATCAGATTGAGAACATCCGGAATAAATCGTTGAATAATTTTTTTCAAAACCATATATAAAAATTGGTAAGGGTGCTTGATTTCAAACGGCTTCATATCCGGGTTGTTGAGCAGGGTTGCCTCGTTGAAGGAGTATGCTTTAAATTGTGCGCCTAACGCTTCAATCTTCGTCCGGTATTGTTCCGTACAACAGTAGACAACTTCATCGCCGTTCTCCACCAGTTCCTTGATTATTCCGAGCGTCGGATTGATATGCCCTTCTGCAGGCATCATTACAACTAATACACGTGCCATGAGATTCACCTCCATTAAATTTTCCAATCTTCCAAGCGGGACATTGTATTTCTATATAAATTGAACTAAAAAATAATTTACACTTGCCACTCCGATGACAGAATAACCTTCCGATCGCTGTTATCCCCAGATTTTTGTGGATTCCCTTTTTCAAAGGGTAAAATCCGGGGATAAAGGCGAACGCTCCGCTTCTTCATGTTATTTCTGTCCTCTCCGTTCTCGTGTAAATGTTTAGTTCAATTTATATAGCTTCAAAATGATAGGGTAAAACAAAATCTGGAAATCATGCCCATATAAATATACTATTAATTATTTCCAGATTTGTAAATAGTATATATGTCACTTTTTAAACAAAAAAAGCACCTTTACGGTGCTTCCTCTGCTCATTTCATATTGGATCAGGTAAATAACCTATCTCAATATCCTCTCGAATATTGCGGGCTTTCTTTTAATTGCACGATATCGTGTCCCGTTGGATTCTGGAAAGCACGAAGGCCAAATGTCGGCGCAACAGCGAAGATGTGGTCAAAGATATCCGCTTGAACCGATTCATATACCCCCCAGGTGATATCATTACTGAATGCATAAATTTCAAGTGGTAGTCCGTTATCTCCCGGTGCTAATTGTCTCACGATCAACGTCATATCCTTATGAATTTTCGGATGATTCCTTAAATATTGATGGATATATTCCCTGAATACACCCACATTCGTAAGCTGTCTACCGTTCACAATGCTTTCCGTATTAATGTGGTGTTCCGTATTGTATTCGTTAATTTCATTTAATTTGGTCTCAAGATAGTCCGTAAGATAGTGGATCTTCTGAAATTCCCCAATCATTTCCTTAGTGCAGAAGCTTATGCTGCTCGTATCAATATAGACGCTTCGCTTAATCCTTCTGCCACCGGAGACTTGCATGCCTCTCCAGTTTTTGAACGAATCCGAGATGAGCGCGTAGCTTGGAATCATCGTGATCGTTTTATCAAAATTCATAACCTTTACCGTGTTTAACGTAATATCGATGACGTCGCCGTCAGCATTATATTTGGGCATTTCAATCCAGTCACCAACACGCACCATGTCATTCGATGATAATTGCACGCCTGCCACCAGTCCCAATATGGAATCCTTGAAGACGAGCATCAGAACAGCTGATAAAGCGCCAAGTCCACTGAGAATAATCAACGGATTCTGACCAATCAGGCTCGAAATGACGATTATGCCCCCAATGATGAAAAGGACAATTTTGGCCACCTGAATGTATCCCTTAATCGGTCTGATCTTGGAGACTTCATAGGAACGATATATGGTATCAAAGGCGTTGAGCAGCGCATTTAATACCGTGATGGTTATGACGATCATATAAGTTAGAGCAGCTTTTTCAATTAAAGCTTGATAGGACGGGAAGATATACGCCGAATAATAGATGATAATTGCCGGTACGAGATGCGAGAGCTTGTGAAACACTTTTTTCTCCACAATGATTTTATCCCACGTGTACCGATTGTTGTTGACGATTTGGATAATAATCTTCAATACGATTTTTTTGGCTATAAAATTGGCCAGTATGGAGACCACAGCTATAAATACCACCATGATCATATTCGAAAGATATCCAATGGTTTGTTCACTCATGCCCGTTCCGTCTAGTTGATTTTTGATAAAGTCCATTGTATCCTCCTGACGCAGTTTATATTAACTTATTATTATAAATTACATCCTAGTACGAAGTAAATTTTCAAAATATTACAGCAAGATGCTGATGGGTAAAGTGTAGATCCTCCCCCTTCATGAGTATCACGTCACACAAATGGGCTAATGTGCATAGACTGGGGCTAAATATAAACCAGATTTATGCATTGGAGATGTGAACATTGAGTAATCCAAAAAATAAGGCGAAGACTCAGCAATTCCCCATGAAAAAACTTTCTCCCGTAAGCATGGTAACGGAGCTTCCACCCGTCCGTGGCCATTTAAGAACCTCCGCCTCAAATCCGAATAAGCCCATCCATAATGAAAAGGGCACATCATCGGCTATCGATGCCTGTGTGGATCGTGCTTTTCGTATTCCTATATTTCTGAGTACAACCAACACGGTAAATGACTTGCAAGAGCAATTTTTGAACCGTCTGATTAGGGAAATTGAAGATGCACTACTCTTTCCCCGCACATTGCCCGTTAGTGAACAATACCCGGAAAACATTCTGACGAATATACGACGCCTGGTTTTTTCAAGCTATGGATTACTCGCAATCAACTTCCGAAGATTTTTTGTTCAAATTCTCGAATCCAATGTAGGGGGGCCACCGACGACCACTCCGTTCTGGGAAGGATCGACGTTTTCGCAAATCGAGCCTGCCATGGCCTTTCAATTCGGCATTCCAATCTTATTGGTGAGAGAGAAGGGAACGGACGTCAGTAATGGAATCTGGGCCGGAGGAATCACACCTCTCAATATATTTGTTGACTGGGATTCCGACAACCAATCCGTAGACGATTTCTTTAACAGTGTTCAATGGAGAGAGGTCTTTGCCAATTGGACGGCGGAGGTAAGGGGTAATTATTTGCTTCGCACGGAACCACTATTCAATAATTAAAGTTAATTTAGTAGATTCACTGCCATTGACGATGAAATCTTTGCGTAGATTGCAATGCCGTACTCGGGAGCTTCTTTCACTGGCGCGGGTGCTTCTTAACCTCATAGACAAAGCAAAAGAGACCCTAACGGGTCTCCTTTGCTGTCTCGGATGGAGGCGAGGTGGCATCCCCCATTCGGTACTTAATTAGATGATTGCGGATTCTCTTATCTACTTATGGAGACAAAAATTGAACCTGTCATTCGAGAAAACGACAAGTTCTTTTTAATCAAACTTTTCTTGCCTTATTAAAAGTTTGAAATGTTAGAGTACAGCCTAATGCAATGGTGCTTAATAATGTAATCAAATTTGCACTACCCCGTAAGTAGTACCAAAAATTAATTGCAATGTAAAGGATCATTACAAATAACAAAATCCATTTTGTACTAGGCATTCTTTTAAGTATCAAATAACTAATTCCTATAAATAATACTAGAGCTCCAAAAGACAGTAGAATAAGGTTCAGTCCTGAAATGTATACCATTTCACACCCCTTTTTCACTTTTGATTATACTAACATATGTATAAGTTACACTCGATGGTAAGTTGTATTCGCGTTTCCGTGCATGTTGATTTTTCTTTTCAAAAATTTCCTGGAGCTGTTCGCGATTTTTAAGCATCGGGGAGTTCGAACCCCTGTCCGAAGATAACGACACATAAGCCTCTACGGGTGTAGTCACAGTTTTGATGTCACCCGAGTATCAACATCCAACCAAAACAGGATTAGCCCAAGCAGGTATGAACTCCACACAATAGATCAAGTGACCTTGCACGATTTCCGCTACAATTAAAGGTTCGTATGTATTATCAATGATGATAACTTGATCCGCAATGGCTAGAGCTGGTGTAAGGTTCTTCAATGACTCACCATATCGATAACGAATATCCTCTTCTGCAATCCAATGACCACCCTGCTCAACACGAGAAGCTACACGATCTATATGCATCTGGACATCTTGAAGGCCGATGTAATACAGGACAATTTCGTAATTCTTCTCTTTAGCGATTTCCATATGTTTCAGAACAAATGATCCAGACAATGTCGTTTCTATGGCAAAGTTCTCACCATTTTTTATGAGCGAGCGAATTCTTCTCACGGCTTCCCTTCCAGCAGACAGGTCAGCACTACGAGGATTATCTGGTTTCAACTCTCTTGCAATCTGATCGGGATCTACCAGTTCACCAAGCCAATCTCTCATTTGCATACTAAGTGTACTTTTCCCTGCTCCATTGGTTCCAGCAAACACAGTCATAACTGGTTTGGTTTCACTCATGATATTCAAACTCCTGGCGCTTCCCAGTGGCATCAAATATTATTTCGAATTTCTTACCTTCAGCATCCTCACGAACGCGTTTGTTGTTTTTTATATAATAAATAGAAGCACCCGATTCTTGAGCTTGCTTCCGCGCATGTTGATTTGCCTTCTTTAAAATTTCTTGGAGCTGTTCTCGATTCTCAAACATCTTGAATCCCCCAATCTAAATATATACTTTATTATATCATAAACAGAAAAACCACCAACCAGAACAACTGGTTGATGGCTTTTGCTTACTCTAATGGAGGCGAGGGGCATCGACCCCCATTTGGTACTTAATTTTTCATCCGACAGCAACAATAATTATTTACCTTTCTCGGATCTCACGTGCCAAATAAGAAAACCAACATTTGTGACTACTGGGGGGAGATTTTTTCAAATAACAAAAGAGACCGATTCATTAATCCGGTCTCTTCTTAATATTTTTTATAATTAAAATAGATACATATATAACTAAAATCACAAACGTAACCAGCATAATTATCGGTCTAAATATATTTACTGAATCTATCGCGTTTATGCAAATAATAGCAGTAATCAGTAATGCAATGTTCTGTATATGGTGTTTTGTTTCTTCTTTTTTTATCAAGCGGTAGCTCACTAATATCACAATGTAAATATATAAACCTAAGCCTACAAATACTGTCCAGTTTATAAGATCACCCCTTGTAATATTGTGCTATTCATAACAATAACTCCATAAACAAAATAAAGGAACCTCAGTACCAAAAAAATGCAATAGTAGGCTCCTTTATTGTCTTTAATTTGTGAAAAAAGGCATGACCAAGGCCTTACTCGTTTTTATATGCTTGCTTTAATAATCTCTTCTATTCTTGGCCAACTGTAGTCCTCTTCTCCCCGTACAAGTTTGATTCTCCTGTTTGGCTTATCGATCGATGTCACAACGCCCCTCAGCTCCTCGTCATCGAACGGATTGAATACGGTTAACGTGATTGATCTGCATTCCTGGTACGATTCAAAAATCGCTTCTTCAATGAGCTGCATTTCCTGTTCATCCAAGACAGGCTTCCCCCTTCTCTCTTGTTCCTTCTGATCCTTTAAAAATGCTTCTCGATGTTCAGGAAGAATTATGCGCGATCCCTCATATACACCATTCGCCGTCAATTTGCTTGCCACATTGCATCCCTCCTCAGTATTGGGTCCAATAGCTTAAATCGTTTGGTTGAGCTGATGTCGGTGCCTCTGGAAGCTTAGGCTTTTCCGACTCTCGTTCCCAGCCTTCCAGGATCACAATATTGGCCGTGTTAGACTTATCCTCCCAGTGTATGTATTCAGTTGTAATAAGGGTCTCCAAGGCGGCCATAACTACTTTATCCCCCTTACCCGTTTTAACAGTCAATTCATGGATTGTAGGCAGCCGACGCCGCCCACTACTGTAGTTGTACAAGATCCTCAGTACCTTCCGTTCATAATCCGTCAACATGTTTAAGCCCCCTGTGCTGTCGTCCTGATCGGATAGCATGCCAGTAAACCGGATTCGCGGAAAGTACGTGGCTGCCCCGACAATAGATCATCAGCTTTAATCATTCCGGATCGTATGCTTTTGACTTGGATACGACGTTTCGTGATCTTTCCACTTTGATCCTCGTATATGATTTCAACCAACCAACCCAAGTATTTCACTGGCATGTTTATCCCTCCAATAAGAACGTTTGTTTGCTTTTGGCTATTATATGCGAATATACGTTCGTTATTCAACAAGAAAAAAGCCCCATTGAACTTAATATTCAAATGAGGCTAATATAATGACATATTCAATTAGGATCAGGGTAGACTTGAACCCATTCCTTTCCTCCTCTATCTGTATATACATATTCTTCTGGGTCATCTTTAAATTGAACAGTGACAGGATACATCGGCATCTTACTTCTCCGAGCATGTATACTTAAGATTTCGGAACTTTCTATTCCTTTCTCATTTATCAAATAATTGCGAAGGCTTTCCTCCAAACTATGCATCTTCGACTTATAATTTAAATACCAACCGCCAGAGAGAAGGACAATAATAATAATAAGAAGAAGAATTATCCATTGAGTCTTATACTTTTTCATTTTACCTCCTAATCGCAATAAGTAATAACCAAATTATATCAAAAGGACCGTACCTAGGATACGGTCCTCTTAGCTTAATTTAATTAGCAATAAATGAACCTTTTAACACAAAATAAGTACTATTAGTGAAAATGGCAGGAAAGATTACACTTCCCCAGTCTTGATCAGAGGTATTTTTACCGATGACATCAAAATTTTCTCCATAATGAAAAGCTTGCCAAATGAATTTAGAACAGTAATTTGGGGTCATCACACTGAGTCTGTCTGAAGCTTTAATTTCATACTTCGTAACTCGACTGTAATTATTTTTTGCCCATGCTGCTGCTTTAACTCCTCGACCATCACGTGGAGTATAGATACTAAGCTTTTCACCTGGTAAATGCAACTTAGCATATGAGGTAATATCACTTGCCGCACCGCCGTTCTTTGCTGGTGTAACATGATACACCTTAAAGTCAGAACCTACGATACCAACATGACCAACAAAAAATGTTGTTTTATTCGACTTACTTGAATAGAGAATATCTCCAACTTGCATTTTGATATTTGTACCTGGATATGTAGGGCCAATCTCAGCAAAAATACCGATATCTCCATTAACATTAGTTTGAGCCTCTACTTCTGGTTCACCAGTGGTAATAGGCGATGCACTAACGCTGTTCAAATTGAAAAAGGCTCCAAAGAACAATACGGTGAAAAATGATAAACCTAATAAATACTTTTTCAAATCAATTCCTCCTTTTTTTAACAACAAATGAAATATTACATTTTATACCCAGCATGTTCAATGAGATATAAGAATCAAATTATATATAGGGCAAAACTACTAATATATAATTCTAATAGATTATATTGTAATATTATGTAGAATAATTCCTATATTTTGGTCATGAGAATAATTAAAAAATTAGTAATATAGAATAAAACTCATTAACAAAAAAGAGCAGTGAGGTTATCCCTCCTGCTCTTTTTTGTATTCAATTAACTGACCGATATCATCAAGTTCTAATGCAACCATAATTTTATTGAGGTTCTCAGGTGACCAAGCTTTAGATTTATTTTCGGTCATATCTGCGACTGTATTCCAACGTATTCCAGTCAACTTGCTCAATTGACGAGTGTTTAGATCCCTCTCTTCAATTAACTCAGCCAATTTCAACTTTAACATCTCTCTCACCTCATAATTATCATACACGTTTATAGAATATAATTCAACGATTATCGTTGACATTCAACGAATTTCGTTGTATAATTATAAATGTAAGGAGGTGAACAACAGCAATGAAAACGTTAGATTGGGTCTTGCTCCTAACAGCGATCGCAAACATGACGACGGCCATCGTCAATATGCTAAGTGCCGCTAAGAGCAAGAATAAGAAAAAAGGAACCAAACGCCGCGGACCACGCAAACGTTAAAAGTTCCCGAGTAGGCGGCTAACACAGCGCCTGCTCACCCCAATCTTAACACAGATGTAAAATAAAATGAAACTGGAGGTATGCAAAATGGATATCGCAATCTGGATTATTGCTATAGGTGGATTCGTTATCTCAGTAGCTGCTTTAATACTGTCGATCAAAAACTTCAAAAAGTAATAGAAGAGTTGGATTGGGGAATGCAATTACCTTGGAAGTATAACAGCATGGGAGACATCACATACATTTATGTGACTGGGGCAGGTAAATACTATCAAGCGGTCCGGATTGTCAGAAGGCTACTGGGCCGCAAAGCTGCAGCTGAGCTGCGGACAAACAAGCACCGGACACGTTGTGTGATAAAACTATACGGCTTATAGAAAAAAGGCCTTGCCGTTGGCAGGGCCTTTTAATTTAGACAGTCAAGTGATGAGATCCCTTTATCAAATCGTCCGTGATAAGACAATTCATTCCTTCAAGATAGACTGTATCCCAAGGACCTCCGACTTGATGAGTTTTATCCACTAATTCTCTTGCATCAAGATCAAAATATCTCCCTACCACTTCAAGGATGCATACTGTTGCTTCAACACCATCTTCTGATCCCAATACACGAACAACTGAAGCAGGTAAAGATGCACCTGTAGACAATTGGAATTCATCATCTTCCATGACAATAACAGATGAACCGTTATGGCGTTGTACTTGATATACTTCTTCTACAACAGGGCCATATTTATATGCAACAATTGGTTCACGGAATAATTTACGACCAGTTTTCAAAAGATATTCTGCATAAGCATAATAAAGTAATTTTTGAAGTTTAAGTTGTGTAACAGGCTTAATTGCTAGAATAAACTTCACAATATCATGCACATTCAATTCTTTACTCGCGGTGATTTGTCTTATAAAGACTTCCATGTCTTCTGACACAAGAACGTCCTTAAAGAAAGAATCTTTTTCCACAACTGACGTCCATGAGATTGAATCTGTAGATAATTTATGAATCCCCAAAGTTGTATGTCCACATTTTTCAACCTTGTTCATAAATTCTGCAACAATCTCCCGATCTAATTTACCTTCGGAAGCATAATGCCATCCAACCCTTTGTCCTCCAATATAATCACTTAATATTGCGACAAAATGAAAAGCCAAGATGCCCACCTCCTTTCAATGTCCTTCTTTGTATTCTTGAGGCCACTTTATGTATTCTCTTTTGCTTTTATGTTCTTTATGAGACTGTTCATTACGCTCTGCATCAATCGGATTCCAAATTTGTAATTCCCAAGGGAAATACTTATTATCTCCATTAATGTATATATGTGTTGCTTTATAATCGTCTTTACACGCGTTGTTACAATTTAGTTTATACCCAATTGATGACTTAATATCGTCAAGAAAATCATCTACATCGGTACTAGCATGATCAAAGTCATCAATCATTATTCTGAACCCGAGTAAATCATTCAGACATTTATTGATGGAAACGCCACCTTGCTCTGCTTTTGCATATCTATAGTGAAACAATTTATTGATAATCGAATCTTTTTGTTTAATTCTAAGCCTGAAATCAAAATGACGATAGTCAAAATCATAATCCATGTACACAACTTGTTTTCCTAATGCATCTTGATAATTTTGTATCAAGTCAAGGAATGAGGGATCAAATAGATGGAAGTTTTGTTGTTCTTCATCTTGATCATTCGTAATAATACTATCTATTCTTTTTTTCTTGAGATTAAGCATCTCACCCTGAACAGCTCCAATAAAGTCTCTAGAATAGGAATCATGAACAGAACAAATGTCAACTATTAACTCCTTCATAGACTCAAACGGAATTCCCAAAACAATCTCATCCCTTAGTTATAGTTCACCTTCCTTCAATAATATCATGCCTGTCAATAACCTTTCTCTTGTTAATTATACCGAACGTATGTTCTATAGTCAAGTTATTATCCTTGTCATTCTAACCAATCACATCAAAACTGAATAAATGAAAAAAAGCCCTTCACTGTTATAACGCTAGTGAGGGGCTTTTTAACGATGATATCGAATTCCAATTCCGTTACCACACTTATTCTGCTGCTTCAATCTTCTTCAATCGATCGTCCAGATCTGACACATTACCGTTGATTCCTGCAATCAGCTTCAGGATATTTTTCCTTAGTCTGTTCGTCACAATCCCGGATTCCTCTCGTGTGATCATCGCCCCAGGACGGGTGCCATCATAGTATCCATTTGCCGTAACCTCTGCCCATGCCGCTTCTGCCCACTTACTTGGCACGTTAATGTCTCTTTCCTGTGTCACTGGCTTGCCCTCCTTCGTATCTTCAACTAGTCCTAGGTATGCAACGATCCCCTGAACGTGTCCTTCAATAATCACATCAATTACATTCGCCTGCTTCAGCCGATCCGCGTCAGTGGCCACATCCACAAACAGGTTTTCCGTCAAGACTGCCGGCATTTTAGATTCGCGAACCATGTGTAAGTTCTGTGCCTTCTGTCCACGATCTATTCCGCCAAGCTTGCCCATAATAGCCTTGTGTAGCTTGTCCTGCAGCTTGATACTGTTTTCGGAAGCAGACGTAAACCGGAAGGACTCAAACCCGCCCTTACCGCCACCGGCATTACAGTGGATGGAAACCAGAATGTCTGCACCGGCTGCGTTCGCTTTGGCTGTCCGATCGCGGAGCTCCAAGAATACGTCCGTGGATCGGGAGAGTAGCACCTGCACGTTTTCATAATCCGCTTCCAATCGGTTCTTGATACCAAGCGACACCTTCAGAACAATATCTTTCTCCTGGATGCCGTTTGCCACTGCTCCTGGGTCCCTACCTCCGTGCCCTGCGTCGATCCATACTTTAAACATTTGTACCAGCTCCCTTATCGTTGTCATTGCCACCTTTGCCCTTCAGGACCTCAATTGCTTGCTTGATTACGGCCGGTATAGGCGCACCCATTTTCCCACCGTTCTCGGTGATCGATAACAATTCGTTTGCAATGTAAAAGAAGGCAACAGTGTCCCTGAACAAATGCTCATCACCAAGGATGCCGTCTACCAAGTGGCCAACCGCAACCATGGCAAAAATAAAGACCTTACGGGCAATCCCAATAAGGCCAATTTTACTTTTCAATCCTCCATTAGAACCGGCTGCTACGACACCTGTAAGATAATCAAGCACCACGAACACCAGCAATACTCCCAACACTCCAGACCATCCCCCAAATAAATAAGACACTAACCAGCTACCCAAGGCCAAAGCCCATTTCCCCACGTTCTCCAACTTCCTATCCCCCATCTATTTAATTTAAAAATCCTCTGACCACTCCAGGCACAACAAAAAACACGCTCCGCTATCGGACGTGCTGCGTCTTACAAATTCAATTGTTGGCATCCCCTCCCCCAAGACTCAGTTCTCTATTTTTCTGTCTATATATCACGGCGGTTATCCATAAGCTTCCCATGCTAAATCAGTAGTTAAATATGCGTATGGAAATCTAAAACCGCCGTTAGTTACATAGGCGTCATTAACTGGTATGGAACCTTCTACAACTCTATATAACTCCGGTGCAGTTGTTGCTCCCGTACCCCAAAACCAATTATACGTAGGCCAAGCGCCGTGCTTTATGTTTTTTGAATACGTACCATTCGTGGAGCTCAAATTATAACTGGCGTTGAATGGTCCTATAAAAATAATACTCGGCTTAAACCCTAACCCAGAAACTACAACGGAAGGCAATAATATTTCCTCCATGGTACTTCTTGTGAAAATAACTCGCCCATTCGAATCAGAAGATTTAACAATCCCAGATGCATACTTAAAGCCGCCCGGTGTCCCATCCAACCTGGAATTATCCAACAAAAAATTATCGATTATCGGCATGTTAAGTCACCACCATTCCGGTTGCATAAAACGAAACCGTGCTTGCTGAGGACGCCCAAGCTGCCAAAGTTTCACCTTTAACAAGAAGCTGGTCCAAAAAAGGTATTGTCAATGTATCGTATGCCTTTAATAGTTTGCCTCCAATTATCTGATAATCACCAATAGACAAGGCGATTGTTGTGTCACTAGCAGTAAGATTGCAAAAAGTTACTGATTTAATCAAGACATCATTTAATGTATCTTTGAACACAGTTCCTGTTTGAGATGTGGTTACCGTGTTTGCCCTTATTAATACGTATGGTTTGACTCTTTCCGATGTATCAAAAACTACGCCCGTTACATTAATGTGTATCGTGGGCGCACTTCCAAAACTTATCGTTTCTATCTGATTTAAAACAAACCCGGCAGCGGGTAGAACAAACGTGTCAAACGCCTTTATGACATGATTGTAAACGATGGGGTAACCAGCCAAAGTAATTGTAAACCTTTGATCTGTTGACGTGGGGTTCGCGACTGTTATTGACTTGATAATAACCCTCTTCCCTGATGGGACCGTGTATACAACATACGGGGAAGTTGCGGTTGCAACACCGATCCCCGCGTAAAGTTTTTTGATTGCAGTAGCCAATTACAACGCCCCCCATATGTTTTGTCTTTCGGTGTACTCATACAAGGCCAGGTCGTCCGCTTCGGAGCTGTACGGAACGTCAGCCGAACCGTATGAAAGTTTAACTCTAGTGATTGCTTTGACGCTTCCGGGCACGGTTCCGGTTGTCGTATTTCCGAAAACCAAGCGCACACCCACGCCAGCAACGCCAGCCGGAATGCTTATTAAGCCTGATTTTCGATGCCAGTCCGAATTAAGGTTTGCGACAACATTGCCGATAACCGAACCGTTGCCGAAATTGTATACTTCGATATATAACGAACCAGAAGTCATGCCGATGTTATAAAACACGCCCTGTAGCCTATATGTTGTCGATGGTATGACAGGTATAACAACGGACGATTCGAGAAAGGCATAACCACCAGCTTCCAATTGGTCAAGCGCTTGAAAGAATTTTAATTCCCTCACGTTATTGCCGTTATTAACATTAAAACCCCTTATGTTAACCCAACCTTCCAAGCCATAAAAAGCAGACGAATTGCGAACCAGGTTAGGCGAATCCGCACCAATGATTGGAGATACCGCCGCATTGGCATAGCCCTGGGCATTTTCATTTGCCAAGGGGAGAACCACTTTCTCATCATTTTCTAGCGCTGCATTGATGGCCTCCTGTTTCGCATCAACGCTAGATTGCTTTATTTCTTCAAGTTCTTCTCTTGTAGGTACTTTCTTCCACGGCCCCCATCCGAAATAGTAGTTTCTTTGGAATACTTCCAAGTTACCAGGCTGAAAAGTGGTCAAGGTTTGTAACACTCCAGCATGTGGCTCGACCGTTAAATGAAATGCCTCTGCTGTCGGAGAATTAAGTAAAGTTGCTACAGTGGCATTGGCTGGGCAATAATAGTTGCCCTCTTCCATGTAGGTATTAAGGTCTGATCCAAACGGAATGACAATCGATTTCTTAATGAATCCACTATCTGCATATGTCACCAATGAATCATAATCATCTAAATCAAGCACACGTTCAAACGGTTGCCATGTTGCATTGCTATCCCTCTTGTTGCGTTTGTACTGTTTGTTATAAGCTTGGTTAGCCGGATCAGTACCGGAGTACATCTCGGTAAAGGTTTGATAACCGCCTGTGCCTATACGCACAGTTTCAACATATCCGAACGATTCGTTTGCTCCAGTGGCTGTCCTCCAGGCTGATCCTTGACCACCAGTGCCACCACCTACGTAAAATACAGATATACCCTCTGGATAAACTGTGATGGCCGCACCGGGTGCAGCAAAGTTATTAGCAAGTTTGATTGCGCTTTGTTTAGAATTTATCTCCGCACCAATTTGATTCATATCCGATGGCTTGACCTCATCCTCCATAGTCCAATCCGTTTTAGCCATTAATCTGTCACCTCTTCTATTTCAAAAGTTTCGAGCATGAGCGTATCCGACTGGTTCGGGACGTTTACAGCCTTCGAACTGACTCGGATATTTGGGCCTTTAACTTCGATCAATGTGATCATGGATACATCAGCCGCTGGAATCAAAAAGTTGAGCGCAACAGTTGAATCCGTGACCGCTTTTTCAACAAAATCTGTGATCTCGTACACTCCGTTCAGAACAACCCTCGTTATCCGTGAATTCAGATGTACAGCCAGATCGTTCAATATCTCTTGATCCATTACAATGTCACCTCCGGACCTAAATCCGCAAACGGCTTTTCGCCAAGTTTCCAACTGCCGTCAAGCTTGTAATTCCAGGATACATCCCTTTTGACAGTCGTATGTTTAATGCCTATTTTGTGCCGCAGGGACGTATTTTGCTGGTACACCATATTCGCAGGCTTGACTGTTTGGATGGTGTGTTGCACCTCTTTAAACAGGTTCGCGTTTTCTATGTTGGTGGTAACAAGCAACAAAAATTTCGCTGTGTCGATCGTAACTATGGTCAACCCCGGACCAAGTAGACGATCCAGTTGTGCTTGTAACCAACGATGTGTAAACGGGGGTTTAGTCGACTGACGGTTAATGATGCGCCGGCGGCGAAAATCCAACGACTCTGTAGTGGGGTTAGCCTGGATGCGCAGCATCTTTTCTCGGCGCCGAATTGCCGTCGAACTGGCCGTCATGATGAACATGTCATTACGCTGTCGTAAAACACCTGCAGCAATATTGTCCAGCTCCATTTCCTGCGCCATGAGCAGAGCTGTCATTTGCTTACTGTCCACATAATACGGCGGCAGATACTCCATGAGTCTACTCATTAAGCGTCACCCTCCCTCGTTGCGGCACCTGATCAACCGTCAGAGTGATGTTGGCAGTAGATCCATTTAGCTGTGTACCAATCACATCCACAACCCCGGAAACGGTCAGTATGCGTGATTCAAGCGGAGCAACCCGTATAATCAACGGTGCATCGGATTCCCATGTTGATTTGAGTGCCTGAAGGTATCCATCAATCACATCTTCAACATCTTGTTGTACTTGTCCAATTGATGTATCGGAGTCCAAAGTTAACGTGGTTGTGATATTAATCGTGAACCAGTTAACTCCGTCTAACGTTACGGTATGTCCGATTGGCGCTAACCCAATTCCCTGTCCTGCAAAAGCCACAGGATCAACGATCTCCTGCAACTGATTGATTAAAGCTGTTGAAGGTGGAACATGACCTGTTGCCATAATGGTTGCTTTCACCGAGCCACCGCCCTGCCAAACAGGAGTAATCCGCACGGCCCCAACCCCATCCAAGGCTCTAATCATTTGACGATAATCAGCCACGTTCCCGCCAAAAGGTTGCTCGTTAATCTCTATGAAAAAACGTTCACGCAGCTGATCATCCGTTTCTTCATCTTCGCCAGGTACCAGGATGTCACTCAAAGTTGCCGTTGCTAAATCGTTGATGTACTCCACGGGTAGCATCGAACCGAATGGGGCGTTTCCCACGACTCCTGCAGTTTCAGCAGTCACTTTATACACGCCTAGTGAAACTCTTTCTTTGACTACATAGTTCAAATCCTCAATAAAAAAGCGGCTGCCGATCGCTACATCAATCCCTACTCCATTCGAATCCAGAAACGTACCTTTTCGAACTGCAAACGTTGCTTGCTTCCGATTAACACCCCATTCAGCTGCGCCTTCGGTTAGATACTCTCCAGTTGCTGTATCGACGTTGTATAAGTCGTCTCCGGCAGACAAATCGATGTTCATCTGAGCGAATTCAGCTGCTGCAGGTGCTAAAGAATCATAAATAATGCTTCCAGGCCGCTTGTCCAAATCATCAGGTACCCTATCAAGCATCCTTTGCAAGATGGCTTCATATTCGTATTCTTCTGTATCAAACACTACCGACCACCTCCGTTAGCCGCAGATCCCCTTCGTTTGTGACAACGGTGAATGTGACCGTCGCACTGTCGCCCTGCTGTTCAACATCAAAATCTTTAACCTCGCTGATCCGTTCATCGTAGATCAATGCTTCTGTAATGACACGGGGCAGCTCCGAAGCTATAAAACCCGCACTTGTCGCCAGACCGACAACCGTATCCGATTCTGCACCATAACTCTCCGGGTATATGACGTGTTCAAAGCGAATGGTCCGTAGTGTCTTGATGATGAACTGCTTCATGGCTGGAAGTCCTTCGATGGCACGACCAATCTCGCCAGTGACCGGATCAAATGAATAGGTCCTGGTTGGTTGAATCTCCGAAGTAAAGAGATCCGGGACTTGAATATTCAGATCAGGAGTCAGCGCCATATTTCACCAACCTTTCTGCGATATAAAAAGACTGACCGCCTTGAAAGCTCATGACTAATACTTTTTCTCCGGCCCGCAGTTCATCAAGAAACGTAACTGTTCCAGAACAAATACCGGAACCCGATATTTTCCCATCTCCTGAATAATCCGAGGTTTGAATCGTGCCTTCCATTTCAAAATCACCTTCTATTTCTACCTCCCGAGTATAGGAAGTAAGACGTTCCGAAACTGACAGCATTTCCGCTGGTATCGGGTTCTTGCTGTCTAAGCCTATTTGTATGCTCAGTGCAGGCGGCGGCGTTAGGACGGTAGCTTCCAGTAGTTGCACTGGTCCAGCTGCAGCTACTGCAGCCACTGCAGCCTGTTTGATAATGTCCAACATGTCATCACCCCAATATTTCTTTGCGGAGCTGCTCCGCAAACTCCTTGTCTTCGTCAGCTTTGCTTTTTTTCTTCGTTGATTTCTTTTTGGACTTGTCCTTGTCTTTGTCAGAATCGCTCTCCTCCGGTTCTACTGTAACGTCGATATCCGGAAGGTCGTCTGTTTTGGTCAACGTGATTGACATCGAATGTTCATTGCCACTAAAGGAATGGCTATCCTCGTCAACATAAAAAGCCCGGCTTACGCCGAGCTCTTTGGCTATCACATATATTGCAGATCCAGATATTACAGGAGCGATACCGAGCGCATCGATGCTGAAGGTCTCGCCTATCTTGCCTTTTTCCATCATCATGGACGTTGCGCGCTGCATCAGCTGCGCCTTGTTCAGCTCGTCGGACACTTCCTCATAATATTGGAGTGTACCGAAACGCTTCTTAGTCGTTGGGTTATCCACCTTCGCAATATGAGTGGCACTGACCTTTTTCTTTTGGACCGTTTCCTTTTTACCCTTCTTCACCTTGGTTTCAATGGTCGTATTGGTCGTAGACGTCAATTTAACTTGGGTATAAGTATCCTCAATGGATTGCGCAAACGAATAATCTACCAAGTTAACCCCGTCCTCGATCACCCATTTACGAGCCAGATCCACGCGCTTAGTCAGGTGCAATTTGCCCTTGTCAGAATACAAATAGTATTTAACACGGGTATGCTTATACGTCAGCGAGATGGCCGTCAGGATCATATCGAATAGCGTTCCCTGCAGGATGCGGGTAAGCTTATGCGGGGTGTCTGCTATCTTACCAATCGGGATACCGAAGTCACCACAAATACGCCGGACTATCTCACCCAGCGTTTTCCCGGTAAATACGTATTTGTCCTCGGATTTGGTCAGATACACCAGATCATCATAAGCTGTTAAAGCAAGGCTGCCACTTTTGGTCCTTTCCTTTGAAAAGATCGTTCCACGGAAAAGCTCCTCACCTTTCCAACGAAAAAGCAACTGATCTCCCACGTCCACAGGCTGCTTGCGATGCATTCCGCGCGTCGTGGAAAGGATAGTCGCTGCAAGAGTCCTGGGAGCCTTCAACTTCTGGCCGGACCAATCTACTTCTTGGACCGGCAGTTCATACGTTCCATTGCTTCGAACAACAAACAGTTCCATCATTTTAACTTCAGCCCCTGCCCTGGCTTAATAGAGTATGGCGCTTTGATTTTGTTCAGTTCAGCAAGCTTCTGCCACGTTGTTCCGTTTGCTTGTGCGATCTTCCATAAGCTGTCGCCAGACTTCACCGTGTAACTGGCTGGTGTCGTCTTTGTACTGGGTCGTGCCGCCGTGCTGCTGGTTGTGACCTTTTTGCTACCATTGCTGGCTGTCTTGGTCGCATCCAGCTTCCGAATCGTCACGAACTTGTATTCACGCAATGATAAGTCATAATAGATCGTTTCAACATCGCCGCCCTCTTCCCGGTATACAAAATCCTCAATGGTCACAGCAAAGTTCCAAGCGGTTCCAGAAACGAGGAAACGAATCGGCTTTCCTGACTCCTTCCATTTGGATATAATCGCAGCCGCCTGTTTAGGGACGGGAATATCTTCATATTCACAGTAAGGCCCCCACGCAGCGGGAAAAAAGCTGGAGAATTCGAACGTCTTGAGTACCGGATCATTAATAATCGCCACTTCACCGATTCCAGCCACATCAACGGTTGTCGTTTGGCTGCCGTTGCCTATCGTGATATCTGGCGGGTTGACCGGAAGGCGTAACCGTTCAGCGTTGTTGTTCCATGATAGCCAAACTTCACGGCTCATACGAATTGCACCCCCTGTGGTCCAAGATTCAATTCATCTTGTAATGC
This sequence comes from Paenibacillus sp. 11B, assembly GCF_030487755.1. Lineage (NCBI taxonomy): Bacteria > Bacillati > Bacillota > Bacilli > Caryophanales > Paenibacillaceae > Paenibacillus > Paenibacillus sp. 11B. Next base: position 188,264 of record NZ_JAUKNS010000006.1, read on the forward strand.
CTTTTTGACAACACGAACCACCTTATTAGCGTCCATGTCGTTGGAGTAATGGTTGTCACCTGTAATATTAATGCTGATTGGCGCTGCTACAGGTGAAGCAGTTTGACTTCCTCCGGATGCTGCCATTCCGCGTATCAGTTCCGCTTCTTCGCGTGGGAGGACGGTTTCGCCTTTATGAAGGTTCGCCTTGTAATTATCATACGGGATGTTGGAAATCCCCTTAGCGTGACTGGGCTCATCAATAGTTTTCGGAGTAAAGCCTTTAATAAGATTCGGGAAATTTGAAACAGGTGCAGCTTTACCGCTCATCATTGGACTGTCAGATGTCTTACCGCTTCCAGTTAGTGTAGAAACTGCTTTTTTATTCGTTTCACGTGTTGCTTTAGTCTCCAATAGCTGGATTGTAGGTATGTTGTATCCTAACACATCTCCTAAACCATTCAGTTTCTCGATCAACCAGTTCACGCTCTTTATCATTGCATTAACACTTCTAGCAACGATATCTTTCGCTCCTTCGAAGGCATTAGCAACAACCTCTTTAATCTTATCCCAGTTCTTCCAGGCTTCCCACAGCACACCAAGTGCTGTGACTACCCATCCAATCACAGGCAAAAACCGTACCAATCCACCAATCACTCTACCGATCCATGGCAAGAATGGTTTAGCCCATTTGAGCACTTTAACGAAACCTTTGCCCAACCAAAGCAGTGCACTTCCTACCCATTTCAATATACTCCATACGACCTTGAGCACTTTCCACAATCCTTTGAACACAGGAGTTGCGACTTTTACAGCCTGGTATCCTTTCGCTGCACCATAGACACCCAAAAATGCTGCACCTACTACCTTCAAAATGGGCAACAATGTATCCCAGTTTTCAACAACCCATTGAATGCCTTTGGACAACCCATTGGCGAGCTCACCCGACAGTTCAGCTACACTTTCGGTAAACTTAGCTATCGATTTTTGTCCTTCCGGCGATGAAGCCCATTTGTTGAGTTCGATAAAGGCCGGGGTGACAGCAGTCAAAACGGATTGACCGATATTCTTAACCGTCTTGCCTAACTTGCGGGTTGTGTCATTGATGGCCGTCATGGGATTATTTTCGCGCATGGTGTTGAATTGTTTCTCCAGTTCTTTGCTGGCTTCGATTGGCTCATTGATAGCACGAGCTGCAGCAAGCACTGGTTCCTTGATGTCTTCATATTTGGTGCCGAGTAGTTCCGTAGCATACAAGGCACGTTGGGCTTCGCTCGGTATTTTGGACAAGGCTGTAGCAAATTCAAACATTACTTTTTCACCGGATAACGTTCCCGCATCCATAGACTTGTAAAGTTCCCTGGTACGGGACTTGCCCAACACTTTAGCCATTGCTGTAATCTGGTTGTCTGTCAGTTCGTTACGGCGGATGTTGAATTCTCGGAACATATCAGCCGGCTCGTCAAAGTTCCGACCACCGGCTTGAACAGCAGCAACAAACGCCGAACCGACCTGCCCCATGTTGAGCTGCAAGTCTTTGAAGGTCGAACTATACTCATTGATTGTGTCCAGGTAATCGTCATACTGATCACCCGCGTTTTTGATAACGTAAGCAGACACATCTCCAATCTCGCTCATGCTGCCAAGTTGGTTTTTGTATGCCGATGCAAAGGCCCGGTCCACCTCAGGTATGTCCTTACCATAGAGCTGTGCAAACATGGCCGAGGTCCGGGCAGCTTCTTGGAGTGCCTTGCCCTGCAGGTTAGTTTGCTGCGCAAAATCAACGAGAGACTGAGCAACACCAGACCGCTCGGTGCCAATATTTTCGCCATAATAAATCTGATCAGTCATAGCTGTGACTTGGGGTTGGCTGATTCCGCTGATAGCCGATGCCTTGGCATCCGTCTCAAACGCGTTTGCACCTTGTGCCAGAATGGCTGTACCACCCAGTGCAGCCCCGATGCCCAAGACTTTGTTTTGCAACCCTGCCAAACTGCTCTCGATCCGTGCAATGGCACGAGTTGCCAAATCTTTGACTTTAACCACAACTGTTGCCGTTATAGCTCCCACACGACGAGCCAATGCACGTACTTTATTTAATCCTCGGATAGCCGTGTCCCGAACCCGTGTTTGTATCGTAACTCTCATACGCCCAAGGTTACGGGCAAACGAACGCAAACGGGTTAAACCGCGGAGTGCTGCGTCTCGGAGTTTCGTACGGACTGTAGCCGTATATCCACCAAGTGCTGTAGCCATGGATTGTAAGCGGGTCAAACCACGACTGGCCATGTCCCGTAGTTTAGTCCCGATTAGCACGGTCCTGCGGTGTAACGAATCGCCCAAACGACGCAAACGAACCAGTCCCCTGGTCGCCATATCTCTCAATTGTGTCCTTAACACAGCTCTGCGCCATCTAAGATATGCCATGGTCGCCCTGATCCGAACCAATCCGGCGGATGCTTCATCCCTTAACCGTGTGCGTATGACAGCCACCAAGCGACTGATCCGTGGCACTTGCGCGGATAATCTGCGCAGCCCCCGCGTAGCCATGTCACGCAAACGTGTTGTAATGACCACGGCTCTGGCTTGTATGTTTCGTCCTAATTGCCTGAGTCGCAACAAGCCGCGACTGGCCCTGTCCCGAATGATCGTACGTATTACCGTAGCTTGTCTATTAAGATAATCTCTTAAATCCCTGATCCGGTTTAACCCACGAGAAGCAAAATCTCGAAGTTGCGTCCGGATGATGGCTCGTGTTCGGGATAACCTTTCAACGCGGCGTCTGACCTGATCTACTGTGTCACGCAACCGATTGAAGTTTCCTCGCATTTGTCGGACCCGAGAGCTTATGCGATCTCGAATGTCAAACATGGCCGTTAATGTAGCCAAGGTTACTCCTCCTTTCTACACAAAAAAGGGGCCTAGATTGGCCCCATTACTTGCGTTTATTTGCTTTCTCCTGATCAGAAAGGTATTGATCAATTGAGCCATAAATAAAAGCCCGGTGGTATTGGTCCATGCCCCAAAGATCCTGGGGCAATATCTTCAGCTTGTGCAGAGCATAATGAGCGTACACAGCATCCCGGTCACCGGACTTGATTAGTTTTTTACGTCATCAATCAGGTCATCTTCGGAATCATCGAATCCGTTGATTCGGTTGGCAGCCTGCATCCATTCAGCATATTCACCGCCGACAGACAGAATGGATTTCGCCAAGTCAACCGGGTCGGTCAGACCGTATGAAGCCAGCAGTTCGGCATTTCTAAAGTCAGGATAAACGGTTGATTCAACGGCGATACGCAAGGAGAAACGTTTGTTATCCAGCTTCTCCCCTACACGCTTACCTTTTTTGAATTCAGGTTTGGTGCAATCCGCTTCCAGTTCATCCATGCGCTGAGTGGATAATGCTTTCATAATAAACGGAATTGGTTTACCTTCGTCGTCTTTGTACCGCTGCGTGATGATTACTTCTTCTTCAGGAACTTCTTTCGCTTTACCTTTCATGAAAAACGCCATATTTTTACTCATATCTGTATTCGCTCCCTATTTATCGTATTTTGGATTAGCCCAGTGTCGGGGCTTTGAACGCATTTGGAATATCAACATCATCAAACGTGAAGCTGACTTCTTCATCCAACGCGTCTGACTCGGTGTCTAGTTTAGCCATAATTATACTGTCCAGGTTGACCCCTTTAAGTGTCACGGTCTGTTCACCGATACTGGAAGTTGGATCATCATTGGTAATTTGGATGTCGAAGTACGTATCCACACCATTTTTCATATATTCAAGCATGAGCTGGCGGTATCGTGTGGTGGTATAAAAGATTGTCATAGAACCAGAACCGGACCAACCCGTCGCTTTGTGTTGAACACCGCGACGGCCCAAAGTTTTGACTTCTGCTTTTTGCTTTTCTACTGTTGCTTCAAGCGTTTTTACATAAAACATTTCTTCTGCAACGCCGTTAATTGTAGCGAAAGCTCGTCCTTCCTGGCCGGAGATGGCATCCTGCGCTTTAAGGAATCCCATAAGTTACTTCACCTTCACTCTCATGTAAATTTTCTCGATTGCATCCACCGGCTGGATATCCATTTCGACATACACTGCATCAGTTGCTTCACCAGCAAGAACGGTAATGTCTGTTTGACTATTGAAATTTTGGATAGCGCCAAATCCCTGATAAGTGTTTGCGATATTGGTGAGCGCAGACCTCAGTAGGTTACGGCCATCGGCTGAATTACCAACTTTACCAATGTAATATTGATCGAAGGTTTCTTTAGAGTCGTTAGCCAAGCCATCCAACACCCTGATAACCCGGTTCTTAGAACGTTCCCGCCCTTTAGTCAACGTATAGCTACGGAAGGTGTTAATGTCTTGTTCAACAATAGCCCGTCCCTTGCTTGCAACAAATACAAATTCCCCAGCCAACAGCGCATCCTCAATCTGCGTGTTCGTGTATTTGACATCCACGTCCACAGCATCGTCATAGGCAGCGTAAGTCAATGACTGGTTGACGGCAGCTCCTGCAGTAGCCCCAGCGACCCAAGCGACCGCCTTGATCCGGTCAATCACCGTCTGATCAGACAAGACCACTCCATTCTTGACACTGATGACGCCCTCGTAGTCAGCTGTAGGATAGTTTGGTACCACCAGTTGAATTTTCTTGCCTTCGTTCTCCCGCTGCCGCTTAATAAAGGCAGTGTAGAGAGCCTTCAACGTCGTGTCATCGGACATCAAGCCGACCGTATTGAAATCTGTGACCTCAAGCAGTTCCAAATATGAAGTATGGTCCGCATTGGTCACCGTACCGTCAGCACCGCCCGATAATGGCACACCTGCAGATGCTGCAAGATCCTTATCCGTGTCGGTGGCTGCGAAAGACACCCATGCGTTTTTTGTCAGTCCGTCAATGTCAGCCACGGTTTGTTTATCTTGTTCCGCTCCGGCCACCAAAGTATAGACGTCAAATTTAGATGGATCGTCAATATTGGCTTGAATAACCACAGTGATGTCATTACCACGCACGCCGCCATATTTGGCCGTTACGGTTAAGTTGCCGCTTGTGGCGATTGCTTTGATACCCGTATTAAGACGATAGAGCAATAGTTTTTGCGCTTGCTTCAATGCTTCACGAATGGGCAACATTTCTGCAGTTGTAATGTCGTAACCCAGCGCGTCGAACGGATCAGCTCCAGCTTCCACTTTCACTAGTTGCTTGCTCGGCCCCCAGCTAAGAGGAACAGCCATAGTGACCGTTCCGCGTTCTCCGAGGGCGGTTGTTGCAGTGCCCACAGATTCGAAATTCATATATACGCCTGGGCGTACTTTGTTTTGTCTTGTCCAAATTCCTCCGGCCATGTTTAGCGCACCTCCCTTGATTTAAATACATTCATTTGTCGTTGCACTTCTTGATGCGTGTACGTCTGACCGTCCTGCAGCAAGGCCATGAACACGTCCTTTTCTGCATTATTGTACTTGGTCGACTGCAAAAACTGCTCCTTGCTGAAGCGTGGTTCTGCAGGTACAACCTTTGCCGCTTTCGCTGCCCGTTCTTCTTTTACATCACTCATGTTTTCACCGCCTGATTCCTTGATTTAATAACAAAGAGCCCATCTTCTCGTAATCCACCCGGCTATATTGGTACCGGGATGACCACGTTAAAGTGAGCTGTGCAACATCATCGTCTATAAGGCGGGTTTCCGCTCGGCGGAGCCGCATGTATTGGCCTGTATTTTGACCGTCCTCGTCAATTACAGGAATGGTCATACGGGTTTGCCTGAAGATCTGGGCGATCCGTTCGGCAGCATCCCCGGCTTGCTCGTCTGTACGGTCGAATACCTTGACTGCCAATGAAAAATCCACCCTGTACGAACTGATGGAGCTGGGCGCATCCGTGATAATAGGTTGCGGGAAATAAAGAGACGGCACAACAAAGTCTTGCGGCATTCGATCGGTGTAAACTTGAACGGGATGTACCCGAAAGCAAGCCGCCATGATCGATCCCACGTCACTATTCATCGTCGCCTTCCCCCTCGCCTATTGGAACGTCGACCACTCGGCAATGCATCCAGCCATTCCTGCAGACGACGTTCCAAGGAACGTTCAAAAAGGCGCTCAAAAATCATCAAAGCCGTGTCCCAATAATGTGTACCCTCAATCCACTGGCGTCTGAGCATCATGCCCGTGCTTGCTCCTGGATCATAATCAAATCGGTCTCCGTGCCAACGACCAGGTACCCAACGTTGTTCTACGCCCTCTTTCGTCGTCCAATGACCGTCGTTGACGAATTGGGCATACTCCAGATTAGTACCAACCTCAAGGCGCAGGCCGCCCGAAGAAGTTGACCAAACGTTATCACCATCGCCCCTGTCAAAACTGTTAAGCAGCCGCCGAGTGTCTACAGTTTTCGTCCGGATAATTTCATCCTGGATGAGCTCCAAAAATTCGAACCCCATTGCATCAAGCCACAGAGCATATTCCTGTCGTAACCCACCATTGGCTGCCTGATCCAAACCACTGATCAATTCATTAAGCCCGCGGATCTCTGCACGGTTCCTGCTCATAGGTTAGCCCTCCTTGTTGCTGTGACTTCCCAATGATGCCCCCGGAGATCCCGGGGCACCTGCAGCGTCAGCTCCACACCATTCCATACCACCTTGTCATTCACCCGAACATCAGTGTCTGGGAGAAAATGAACAAGGAACGAATGTAAGATTTCGTTGTTTGGCTCAGCCTGATTGATCGACTGGCCTTTTTCCACGAACCAGCACGGGACGTCCGTTGCATCCGGTACCGATCCATATTTGAGATCAGGCGCAGCAGGAACACCAAACCGTTGGGGAGCTGAAGCAGATTGCATATGGTAGATGTCGCATCGATCAATAAGTAAATCCTCATAACTCATAACAATCGCATCCTCATATTGACGTTACCTTGCACCGGCTGTGCTTTGAATTTACGCAACATGGCCAAGATTGACGCCTTACTGATAATCTGGCCGTTATCCAAGGTGTATGAATAACCGCCAATGCTTTCAGACTTGATCCCCTTGGCAATCGACTCATCGCCGTTAACCAGGGCATAGTATTGTCCCAACTGGATCAGGGCAAGCCGTGCTGCGGGTGGCAGAACGGGGTAAAGGATCGAATCACTGAAATCGTGACCGACCTCTTCAAACACTTCCGTTTCCGCCTGCAGGATGTCCATCTGAAGCAACTGCGGGGCTCTCGCTTTGACCTTGGCAAACACCGTGTAATCAATGATTTCCTGCGGTGTGATTAGGGCCATAGGCTATCCCTTCCGGACAGAGAACAACGCATTATTCGCAAGTCGTGAATGCAAACTCTCCGTTACTTCTTTTTCCTCGTCCACCTTAAAGACGATACCACCCACATCAAACGTCTTCCCCCGTTCAAGAGTGGCAAAATATTGTGCGGTATTTTTGGAAGTTACGGCTTCGCTTGCAGGCTTATCGGATGCTTTATCATCCTTTTTTTCAGTCTGACCTTCAAGATTAAGGGATGTTTGTCCGCTGGTGGATTCTTGATTATTCTGATCCTCAGAATCTTTCACTGTATTGTTCTTAGCTCCTGCCATAATTAATTACCTTCCTTTCATAGTTGAATTGAATTTGATACTAAGCTTTGATGTGAATGATCTTGGCTGTTGCGTCTTCTTCTTCCAATTGGACATCGATCTTAGCTGTCAAAACGATAATGAACACACGGCGAGTAATATCCTTGTCTACTTCTACTTGAAGTTTACGGTTCATACCAACAACAATATTTTTGGGATGCGTAAGAATGGCATCAGTCACATCGGTATAAGCAACAGGAGAAGTCACGTTGTAGGGTTGCAACATAGCGATTCCGTTGACCGGAACACCATATGCGTTAACCAGGCGACCTCCATCCAAGCTTTGATCACCACCGGATGTTTGACGATTGGCGAAACTGTCCCTCCAGTCAAGTTCAACACCAGTGTTTGTGTAGTACCTCCAGTCCGCAGGGTTACGCAGATACTGGTTAGGCACAGCTTTGATTCCTCGCTTGAAAATCTCCTTGGCAATTGCTTCCCCTTCTGCATCGACGATATGAGAAGATACTTTCTTCCGCACGCCATCAATCAAAGCAAGATACTCATCGCTTGAAGCAGTATCGCCATTGATGATCAGTTCCTCCAAATCAAGCGCTGCGCGATCGGCCAGCAAGTTCATGATTGTCGTCCGAATATTATCGCCTTCGATGTTGTTCTCAATCGTGTCGTACGAGATATTGATCTCAGCAATGACTTCCTGTGTGTTCAACTTGATAGTACCTGTTGTAGGTTTGGAACGTTGAGATTCTGTAAGTGCTGTCGCTTCAACACCTGGACGCAAAATACGTTGCCCAAAGCCAATTTTCTCAATCTTCTGACTGTCAGAATTCATCGGAACTGTACGAGCACTATTCAAAATAGTAGGTGCCGCAATCATACGGCGGTAAAAGGCATTGAATTGTTGTTCGTTCATTCGACCGCCGGACGCAAGATCCGCAAGGGTCATAGTAGCTTTTTCGATAATTGCTCTGTTGCTTGGCATAATTAAATCAGTCTCCTTTGTTGTTTAAAAGTTTAGTTATGATTAGAACAAGCCTTTATACGGGTCGCTATCGTCATGCTCTGACTTATGAATAGACTCAGGCTCACTTTGACGGGAAATACCACGAGCTTTCTCCACAGTTGCCAAACGGGATTCGATCGGCGCTAGTGCTTCCTTCATTACGTCTTTCAACTGATCGGCAATACCGCCTTCAGGCTCCGGTGTTGGCGTAGTCCCTTCTGGATTGTCACCTTCACCTTTCTCCAACTTGTCCAATCGGTCAGTAACCGGAGCAAGTGCACTCTTCACGATCTCCGCAATGTCTTCTTTCTTCACTTCTTCGTCCCCCTCATCGTCCTGCTCGTCATCTGCAGGCACTGTTTTGTTTTTCAAATCGGTTAGTGCAGCAATGGCATCATCGATATGCTTCATGTTGCCGTCAGAAATCTTCTTGCCTGCCTTAACAATGCTTTCAGGTGGTCTACCTATTGCTTTTGCAATATCCTCTTGGATCAACACTTCTTGGGCAATTGTAATGAAGTCTTGGAGTGCTTCGCGGATCGTTTCAGGATCGCGTTCTACTTCACTGTTCCAATCGTCCCAATTGAAGATGACACTATTGAGCGCATCCTGTGCCGCCCAAAATTCACGACGGCGACGATCACGTTCGTATTTTTCAGCCACTTCACCTTTAGCAATCTTCTCAGTGCTTCCACCCGTGAAAAATGATTTCATTGCATGAAAAAAGCCCTTGACCTCATCACTTTGATGGGCCTCAGGCTCCTGGGTTTGCTTTTCAATTGTCTCTGCGGTACCGGCCATCGAATAACCAGTAATATCCCCGCTCTGGATTTGCTCCCAAATCTCTTCACTTGCTTTTGTGACAAGTACCCACGAACCTTTACGGATCGTCTCTTCTCCCAGTTCAAAGTCTACAGGTGCGATGTAGCACTCCACCACATCCCCGACGCCTGGATCAAAATCATGCTGCGTGTCCATGACAGCACCCTTGGCAATCGCAAGGTTGGCCATAAATCCGTGAACAGCTTTCTCGATCTCTTCGGCAGTCATCATGTCACCGTGTGTATCTTCGGTTTCTGGCTCGTACACAACGCCATACACTAGCTTCTTAGTATCGTCTGACTTGGTAATCAGCCGAACTTGTTTCTGAAAATCCGGCTTTTTGGCGGACTTTGTAAGGAAGAACCGTTTTTGATTGGCTCCCTTGTCGACGTAGCTGATGTGGGTAATATCTACGTTAGTTAGTTCTCTTGGCATTTTCTTTGTTCACCTCCTCTCAGAATTACTGTTTTTGTAGTCATTGGACAAGTATATTGAAATCCGCCGGATACCAACGATACTTCGATATTCTCGTGATCCCATAAACACGATGGACAATCAATGATTTTCACGTTCAATCCTCCAATTCGTCCAGAACCTGCTGCCGGATGGCTTCCTTCTCTTCCGGACTCAGGCCCAATATTTTTTTATCCGTCACAGGGGACATGACACATTTACAGCCAATACGTTCCTCAGGCGGAAGCTGCGGATCACGCGGATAATCTCCCTTATGGCCATTGACGTCAAATGGTTCGTCCACCGGCACTTCGTCGCCGTCCATCTTTACGTGAGCTTCCCGCGGGTTATTGTTCTTGCTCCCGCTATGCCGCCAACGCTTGGCGACGACTGACGGGCTTTGCTTGTACGCTTCCCACTGGCTCCGGCTCGATGCAGCCAGTATCTCCGTTTGCGCAGTAACACGTGCACGTTCTCGGTCAAACTGCGGAAGATCCTTGATTCGCTGCACTGCCTGCTGAACTGATTCACCCTCGGTCAAAGCTGTACTCAGGGCATCTTCCACGGCGTTGTGCGAGGTAAGGACCATGATCTTGCCTAAGTCCTCTCCCCACTCTTTAATCCATTTAGTGGTGCGGCCAGACAACGTACTAAAGGCAACATCCTTGTCTATGGCCTTCATCATGTCAGCAGCCAAATCGGTAATGGTTGCAGTCAGGAAAACCATTGCCTCTGCGCTGAGCAATGCCGCGAACTCATCTGATGCAAACAGGTCCTGTGTGACAAAATTAATGATAGTTTCAATCGTCTCGTCTTTGGCAACGAATGCGTTAATCCCATCTACGTAATGCTTCCGCTGGTCCCTTAGCAGCTTGGCAACCGCCGATTCAAAGTCTTCCACATAGTCCGGGACCTTCTGCAAGCCGGGGAAATCGGGAATATCTTCAGTCATGTCGCCTTCCTCAGCTTTGACGATGGATGCAATCGATGTGAGTAAACGGTCAATTGGCTCCACGTTGCATTCCCTCCAGTACGTCCCGCAAGTCTTTCAGTACGCTGATGATCTCCGAAGGAGCTGCAGCCGATTTGGAAAGTGCGATTGGGAACGTGCTGCCCGCTTGCTGCTGTCTGAGCGTTAACGGAAGGTTGGCTGCCTCGTCTTCGAAGTTTTCAACCGTTTTGCCGAGGACCTTGCCCACATCATCCCGAACATCATTCGGGGACACACCACCGATCTGATTATAAACAGTCAATAGTTTGGCTTTGTCTTCGCTGTCCGAAATGTCCGGACCTTCGAAGAAGACTTCGACGTGCTGAAGGTTGTACGGTTCCAACAAAACATTATTCAGAATGAAGGCCAGGCTATCACGTTCAGGTTGGAAAACCTGTTCCTCAGTGATTTCCCGCGCCTTATCTGCTGTAGCCCGATTAAAGTCACGGCTGCGCCCGACAAAGATATCAGGCAAACGGAAAGCCGACTGTTGTTTCATACGCGAGTTGTCGTCATACGTCTGGAATAGCGCGTCACCTTGGAGAATATCGGCCAAAGACTTCATTTCAATGTCGACTTTGGTTTGCTTGTCATCTGCTATGCCCTCTGCCATCCCTTCAACTTCAAGTATCAGCCACTTATGGGCATGTTCAACACCCTTGACATGATTGGCGTACTCTTCAAGCTGCTGAATGCTCTCTTTGGTAAGCATTCCGTTTTTGACAAGGACAGCCATCGGGATATGCCTGCCATCGTCGAAATAGTTCAAGTTCAGGATTTCTGCTTTTCTACTGCCGGCCATGTGTGGCGACTGGCTAATCCAACGCGGTTCACCATAAGCTTTACTGCCGATTTTCAGGTGCAAGATTTCGTTTGCCTCTTCCTCAGCAGGGATATCATCCCCGTATTGCCCTGTCTTCCAGCTCATCTTACGCGGATCACCAAATGCCTTATACCAAACTTTTGAACCGTTTATCTCTTGCAAGTACCGGCGGAACTTTTTCCGACGTTTGAATTGCTTGCCGTTACGCCACATTGTCATTTCCACCGGATCACCAAGTTTGGATACCTTGATATATTCAGGTTCCATGTTCTCTGCTTCAGCAGGCATCCCAGTTCCGTCACGAATAATTTCAATGTACCCGTTCCCCGTGCGTTCACGGTGTTCAACCGCTTCGGCCCATACGTCTTTGAAAGGTTTGTCGAAATTGAAAAACTGGAGCAGTTCCTTCACCCGGTCCCATTCCGCTTTCATTTCGGGGGTTTCATCTACATTGGTATCATCTTTTTTGTACTGTAAACCAAACCCGAAACCAGCGATATTTTGCTTGTACGCATCGATACACTGAGGGAGTACGGTACTTTCCTTGCTCATCTCAATCAGGTCTGTCGGGTTGTATGGTGGAGTGATCAGGTCGCCAAATGAGTTGCCTTCGTCCCTGATCGCTGTTGACGCACTACTCTTGCTGACAGACGTTGATTTAATTACTCGTGCGTTGACTCTTCGCATGTTTTCTCCTTCCTAACGCCGACTCGGACGTTCACGCTGTGGACGTTCGGCCGGGTTGTTTTCTCGATCTGACCGCCGTTGTTTCGCACGCTGCATCAGGTAATCTGTATGGATTCCATACCGCCGGGCGTCACAAGTATGGTCGTTTTGCTTAATTGGCTTGTCTTCGCCGCGTTGGGCTGCCTTATCGTCCCAAATGTAAGAAACCAACTCTTTGAGGGAGTTGGTGTTGTCGGCGCAAATATACAGTTCATCATTCCGAAAGCGATTGGATACCGTCTGAATACCGTCCAGTACGGCGTTTACTGCCGATCGGATGTGATTAATTGCCCGACGTTTCAACTCAATAATGAAGGCCTTGGCGCTCGGGTCAATGAAAATTGCGTACTCATCTCCATCAGCAAAGGCTTGAAGGTCATCGGCATATTCGCTGTTCGTTTTCTCACCCTTTTGCTTGATGTCGTGGTAATACTCGTCCAACTCGTAATAAACATCACCAAGTACACCGTACTTCAAGAACGTGGTTGGGTTATTGGCTCCGTAATCGACGCAAATGAACTTACGATCAAATTGAACTGGGAACCAGTCACGAGGCTTCTTGTGTACCTTGTCGTTGAACTTGGAGAAGATTACACCCTCAGCCATAACCCAAAGGCCAAGAATAAAACGGTCATAGAATATCCCGGAGTACATCCTCCGGTACCGATCCCGGACACGTTCGGACAGCGAAAGGTTGTCTTCCATGGTGAAATGCAAATGAATAGCTCGTTTGACAATCAAGTTGTCCAGCCATTCCACCTTAAACCAGTGGTACGGTCCAGCAGGGTTACAGTTGAACCACATCTTTGCGTCTTCAACGGAACAACGAGCAGTGGCTTGATCAACGAATGACTTCGGCATCAGAGCTACCTCATCAAAGAACATCCCTGCCAAGGTGATACCTTGAATCAATTCTTGTGAACGTTCGTCCTTACCCCCAAAGAGAAAAAACTGATTGCTTACAAGACCACGGGATATCGTCAGGACGTTTTCCGTCTTATTGTCGTGAATCTGATACCCACGACTGGCAAGCATGCGTTTAAGCGGACCAACAACGTTACGGCGCAGTGCCCCGATCGTCTTTCCTGCCATACCAAATTGTTCGGTCCGGAACGTCTCCGTTGCCCAAACGATGAAACTAAACGACATGGCTACCGTCTTGCCGGCACGAACTGATCCGTCACAAATGATGGCATCCATATCATGATGGGGGCTTTCGGGCATCCACCACGTCAGGACCTGGACTTGCTTATCAGAAAAAGGCCGCCACTTGAAAGGTGCAGGCTTAAGCTTCAGTGTTGCCATCTTTAGCCCACACCTCCGCAGCGCGTCCTCTCAGAGCATCCATAAATCCGTCATCTTCAACTTTATCTGGTTCAGCACCGCCACGTTTAATCATCAGCTCATGCTTCAACATCTCGATTCGGACGCGCTTCTCTTCGTCCAGAAGTCTGGCCTTCATCTCGATTGCCTTTAGCTTCTGAGTCTGTACACGGGTTAACGCTTCTTCAAGAGAAATGATGTCATCGATCACGCGGAAGGTCTTTTCTTCTACCTGAGATTCGACCAGCTCTGTTCGAGTCACAGGAACGGTCTTCGTTTTACCCGTCATCTCATCATGAACAGTCATGGCTTCCTTGATTGATTTGAGTTCGTAAAGAACACGTCGTTCCCTCTCGGTCAGTCCATCGGTCAATCTCTTGATTCGTAGCAGCATTCGGCGTTCGCGGATCTCAAACTTCATGATGGCTTCACCTGCCTGCAGGATCGGGTCCGTATCAATCAGATCGATGAGATCCAACTCGTCATCTTCCAGAGCATCAAGCCAAATGGTTTCATACTCACCTGTGGTGACGGCCTTCTTGTTACGATACGGGCCACCGTTCCCGCCCCTATTGCCTACAGCACGTTTATTCCCTGGCGGAGCTCCACCTCGATTACCGACAGCATTTTTGTTCCCTTTGGGGGCTCCTCGTTTGGTAACGTTACTAATGGTTTCAATGGTAACGTTACTATTCAACTCAGCCGCCCAACCGTCCTGAGACTTCCACTTGCGAATCTGTGTTTCCCCAACAGAAAGAGCGGTTGCGATGTCCTTTAGCTTCATCGCCCCGCCGCTCTCTAGCCACATCAGTTTAGCTTTGTCCCGCTCGGGACTTCTCTCTCTGGCCATCTACATTCATCACCACCCCCAACAAAGAAGAGCTGCGACAGTCACCCGTCACAGCCCCTATTCAACTACATTATATTCAGATTCGAATTCAGCCTTCTTCATGTGTTTCAACGTTCCGGCTGCATCCTTAACAATATAATCCCCGACAAGTACCACCAATGGTTTGAGTGGGTCGACGATCACGCGAAGCTCCACCACATTACCAGTCAAGTTAATTGAAATCGGAACCCCAACAAATGAAAACACCTCATCCGTATGGGATGTATTATTGCCCTCGAACTGTATGGCCGTAACGGGAATGATTTTCTGATAGCTTTTAACGGACAATGTATACCCCCCCATTCTGTTTTGATACCAATTTCCTTATTTCGTGGCCATCTAAATTGTCGTCACCACCGACAACAAAATTGTATAATTAAGGGACAATCTAAATTGAAAGGAACCTACATATGAAAACTACATATTTTCCACCATTATTTAAAGCAGAGAAATTCAGTTGCCCCCACTGTGAAGTCTACACAACCCAGAGTTGGGATGATATGTTCTATGGAGATAGAAAAAATACATTTGATTTAACAGTATTTTTTCAATGTACATGTTACAGTTGCAATAGAGCGTCTTACTGGTATAAAGAAAACATGATCATCCCCTTACAGTCGTCAGCACCGTTACCACATGAAGATTTGCCTAGCACATTACTCGACGACTATGAAGAAGCCAGAAGCATCGTTCACCTTTCACCAAGAGGCGCGGTTGCATTATTAAGACTGGTTCTCGAGAAGCTTTTAGCAGAACTGTTAGGAGAGCAAAGTAACGGGATAAATAACGATATAAAATCATTAGTTCGAAACGGGCTACCTGTCAGGGTAGAAAAAGCACTAGATATTATTCGGGTAGTTGGAAATAATGCAGTACATCCAGGTAGACTTGACCTAAAAGATGACCAACAAACAGCACTTACTTTATTCGAACTCATCAATATAATCATTGAAAATCAAATAACTCTACCCAGAACACTAGACACCCTCGAAGATCAATTCATTTCGGAAGGACAAAGACAAATCATTAATGAACGTCAAAGACCTGTATCTTTAGAGCCTTAAATTTCATCCTGCTGAAGCTTGATATCCAGTTCAATAAGACGTTCCAAATCCTGAACAGTCTGCATCTTTATATTGCCAGCCTGCAGGTCTTTCACCCACTGGGCAATAGCTGCCTTGACGATTCTGCGGTATTGCTCCTTGCTTTCAAGGATACCCTCGGCGACTTCGAGTTCATGCTGCAACAAAATTTCATCTTGTGTTCTCATGCGTACCCCTCAGCTTTCCGTTATGATGGAATGCGAGATAGCGGATGTTGTCGATAAAGCCGCGCGCGGCGGGCCGCTATCTCAGCCGGGGGATACCCTGGGTGATGGGGAGGACGTGTCTGCGTCCTCCTTTTTATCATGTCATGGGAACTACACGATGAATAAGTACAGGCTCAATGCCGGTGGACTCCTGGTACCGTCGTTTGATTACATCGCAAAACTTCGGATCGATTTCCATGGTTCTGCAAGGACGATCCATCTGATCACAAGTCATCAGCGTGGACCCGCTGCCTCCAAAGAGGTCGACAACAGTATTCCCAGGTTGGCTGCTATTCTTAATTGGAATGGCCAGGAGCTCAAGAGGTTTCTGAGTGGGATGAACATACTTACCTACATCACCACGGGAAACCTCCCAAATCGTAGACTGTTCAGGCCCTTCAACTGGCAGGCCAGCACGCCAAACCGTAGTTTGTCGGCGGTCACCGTACCAACCAGGAGCCTTCCCTTTTATATGGCCATAGAATACCGGCTCATGCTGCCAGCGATACTGTGACCAGCCGAATGATGCAGCATTCTTAACCCACACGCACTGACTCCGAACAACAATACCAGCAGCGTTCATAGCATTCTCAAATTCCCGTTGATAGGAAGAGGGATGAAACACGTATATCCCAGCCGTTGGCTCCATTAAGCTTGAATATCTTTCGAAAACGGCATGCAAAAAGCCCGCAAATTCCTCTGCGGGCATGTCGTCGTTCTGTATGCTGCTCCGGCCATCTGCGGCCAAACGGGCTGAATCGCTCTCTATAGCAACATTGTATGGCGGGTCTGTCACTACCAGGTCGGCCAGCTCCCCATCCATCAGGCAACCGACATCTTCCTCACTGGTTGAATCCCCACACATCAATCGATGTGGACCAAGCTGCCAGATATCACCCCGCTGCGTCTCAGGCACATGAATATTATCCAGTGCACCTTGAACGTCGAAATCATCCTCAACTACCGGTTCCTCAATCTCCGTATCAGGCATTGTGCCGAACTCCGCGATCACTGCATTAAGCTCCTCAGTGTCAAAACCGGACAATACCAGATCTGCCCCTTCAGCCTGCAGTTCACCAAGCAACCTGCCCAACGCTTCATCATCCCAACGTCCCGAAACCTTATTCAAGGCGATATTCAGGAGCCGTTCCTGTTGATCGTCCAGATCCACCACGGATACCTGCAGCTCAGTGTGGCCGAGGTCGTTCACCATGATCTTATACCGTTGATGGCCGCCGACCATGTTCCCGGTCCGTTCGTTCCAGACAATCGGCTCCACATAACCAAATTCCTCTATGCTGCGGCGAAGCTTTTCGTATTCTGGATCTCCTGATTGAAGGTCAACGCGAGGGTTATAGGCTGCTGCATTAATCTGATCGATTGGCACGATTCTGATGTTCATATCAATTACCTCCAAGATAAATTCTGAGTTCAGCACCTTTTGGCAGAGATGGAACGACTACTAAAGTAAGATGCCTTACTCCAGATATGAAAATTACTTTAAGTATTTCAGCAACTCTACCTGGGGATAGCGCGATGAATAAAGCAACAAAACTTTAGGAGGACTATCCACAATGACAAACCAAATGATGTATGAACTCTTACACACTTTGCTTAGCGACACATTGCCCGATCTGCTCATCGCAGTTAAGGTTTATTACTGGTATCTCGGACAACGAGAAATTACAAGAAGAATGAAGAAATAAAAAAAGGACAAGCATCATAGCTCGTCCTCGCTGATTGTATTCAACTGTTATGTCTATTTAATGCATCTTCTAAGCGTTCGAATAAATCTCCATAACGTTCTTTTGTGGGTTCATCAGCTACAATTTTCATTCCATCCAAGCTGAAGACCGCTCCATGTAGATGCACTGCATGAATTACAAGTTGATTATAATAATCAGGACCTGATTCATTGATGCGTACATTAATATCATAAAGGTCGTGTGCTTCCAAAAGAAGTGTATCTTTATCAATTCTCTTCATATCAACACCCCCATTCGACACATTCATTCGTATCAGGAATATATTACCTCTAGCATTTCGAAGTGTCGAGGTTAACGCAAACACATTATTTCGCAACACTTTAGGGTGAAGATTGGATGAAAATTGCTGTGCATTTGTGTTGAGTTGGTTTCAACGTTTGGGTGAACATCATATGCATGCGTAGGCTCAATTAGACGCTGTTCTCCGCTCCTTACAAGGTTCATCCCTGCAAACGGACGTTCTCATGTTACGAAGCTCAAAACGGCTCACATTCTGTCATATGAAGGCAAAAGAAAAAGCACCACCATGGGTGCTCTCGCTTCAATAGTCTACTTGTTCAAATTCCAAATCTCATTCGCAAATGCGTTATGTCTATCATTTGATTCCTTAGCAGACTGCAAACATCCAACAATAGTTTTGCGCTTACCATTCGGATTGATATGACGAGTTTTGTATGCAACATCTATCCCGTGCAAAACTGATTCACTTTTAAACTGAGTTTCAAGTAATTCAACAGAATCGGCTGCCCATTTTTCATAAGCGGTACTAAGACTAGCGTTTCCTGTAAGGCCGTCTACTTCAGCTTCAAAAGCAATACCTTCAGAAATAAGTTTTTCAAACATAGGTAACACCTCCCCTAACACTATCAATACGTGCTAGAGATGATATACGTCCTTGGAACATTTTGGTCGCAAACTATTCTTATTAATTTTTAGATAAAGAAAAAGCACCCCGAAGGATGCTCCCTTTACTTAGCTTGAGCATTTCGCTCATACAGACCATCGACAACAAAATCCAAACCAAATTCAGATTTTAGAGTTTCCAGTTTGTAAATTCCACCGGGTATTTTGCCAGCACCCATGTCTTCAATTCTTCTTTTGACTATTTCAGTGGCGGCATGAGTGAGTGTTTCGTGTGCATGTTCTTGGAAGTATTCTTTATCCACAATGCGATTACTCGCATAAAATACAACTGCATTAACAAGAATAATTTTTCCGTCTTGATTATTCCCGATAATAACATAATAGTTACCAAGTTCATCTTTGATCAAATCTCTCATAGGCAATAATTGTGGAGCATTCATAGTAGATCTCTCCTCTCTTTATTATTTATGAACAGGTATATTTTACCTCTTTAGGACAAACAGGTCTACTACAGAACTGTTTCACTCCATCCCATCTGCCCCATACACAACCTTTACATTTCTCCGGCTGCTTGTTGGGGCGAATGCGTATCTTCTTCCGTCTTCTGCTGATCAATTCAATTCCTCCAATAAAAAAAGCCGATCCAGTTAAGGAACGACTTTGACTGTTATATGTACTTTATTGATTTAACCTGCTTTGATATGCAATCTCGAATTGAGGAATTCCTTTGTAGATAAAGAAATATACACATACGAGAAATAAAATGCTAAATGTGATTTTGAAATTTGATCCTCTTAATCCCAAAACAAACCTTAAGATAATTGCTATTGCTACTGCTGGTAAAACTAAATATAGACCAAACGTCTCAAAGATCGCATAGGCCATGGCGTTAAAAGTGCTTTTCCCCGTTTCTCCTATTATGTCCAGAATATCACCTCCTGCGTAATTAAAAGATTGGCGTCCGTACCGTCCGCAGCAAAAACGCTGCGCTCTTTGCTTTAAATGCATACGTTCTAAGTTAGAAGAGAGGAAGAACAAGACCATTTTACTGAAGCTACCAAATGCGGGTCAAGGAACAGAACACGGGTGAGTCCCAATGAACTGGAACAAACCCGTTGTTTCCTTTGTATTCCTCACTATTTCATGTTTCTACAAACTGTTTATTGAACCATAGTAAAGCAATTTAAAACATGATAATATTCAAATAAAAACAAAATTCAGGAGGTTTTACATGAGAATCAAACCATTACCAACTACCGCTATTCTTATTTATTTGGCTGTTGTATTTTTTGCTGTAGTATTTTTAATTGTTGGTACCAACGATATAAATGAGCTTGCTGGCATATTCGAGAAAATTACAACTATTAATTTCGCACTTGCCATCGGTTATTCTGCTTTGCTGGCAGCCATAGCATCACTAGCTTCTCATAACACACGACAAAACAATCAGATTAAAAATGACATTCTGAGTTTCATATACATAACAGTATTTTATGTATTAGTAAATCTCATAGTTGTTATGATTTCTTTTATTTTAGATGAATTTTACTCAGCATTAATAGGAAGAGTTATGGTCGGAATTTTGATAGTCATTTTAGTTGTGTACTCACACTTGCTCTTGAAAACATTAAAGCAATTAATCTACTAATTTTTGAAATAGAAAAAGCGAGAAGAGGAACGCCCCAGTCATATGCCGCTATTGCAGCTGTGCGTTTCATTCTCGCTCGATTTCCACAATACAAATATATCACATAAAAAATCCACCAAACTGTCAGTTTACTTCCAAAAAAAGTTCAAATATCAGTCAATTATATTTTCAGGTGTTTCGGTAACCTTAAGCAACTCAAGATCTAAAAGCTTTGGATTAAAGTAAATAGGATTATCGATTAGAACTTTTATAGTTATTTTCAGAAGAACAATAGCTAACCGGGGAGTTGGTATAGTCAACCCAAGCTCTTGTAGTGTGATCTCCTGGTTTTTCACTTTTCCTCCGTGTACAATCGAAGAACGATAAGCATATATTTTTTTAACAATGTCAAACACCATGTCTGGAGTATACGAAGTTAGTGGTGATATTTTGAAAATAGTAGCCATCCTCAAAGCAAGTTTGTGAGTGAGTTCTCCAGTCCCTCCATCACTGAGTAATGCTTCCATAGCAATTGTTGCATCCAAAATTGAATCTTCTTCTTCCTCCCTTAGAACACACATATTTAGTCTTCGATTAGCAAGTTGCAATTTATGCTGTTTTTCTAAATCAAACCTTTCAAACAGATTTAGTATATCTTTTGCTAAGTCTTCATTAATTGTTGTAAATTCAGTTTTTAACCAAAAATAATCTTCAAATACCTTAGGATATGACTTAACTGTAGTCCCGTATATTGAACTGAGAAAAGCATTATACTTTTCAGTCCAACCAACAGGAACAGCAAGTAACTGAGCATAACCTAAGTCATTATCAAAGGTAATTATCCTCATTGAATTAAAAAAAGCATTGATCTTATCAATTGGATACATGGAAATATCCGAAAAGTGTTGGTTCACGTCGAAGTAAGATCTTTTTCCTTCTATTGAGAAACCCTTTATTTTTAATGCATGCGATGCTCCATTAAGAATAGAAGATGATATTGGAGATCCAT
This sequence comes from Paenibacillus sp. 11B, assembly GCF_030487755.1. Taxonomy (NCBI): domain Bacteria; kingdom Bacillati; phylum Bacillota; class Bacilli; order Caryophanales; family Paenibacillaceae; genus Paenibacillus; species Paenibacillus sp. 11B. The sequence goes on from NZ_JAUKNS010000006.1 coordinate 209,442, forward strand.
GTTGTTGTATTGATGATCTTGAGAGTTGAAGGTTATCATCTATCTTTACAATCTCTATATCTCCACTTTCAGAAACAGCACAATCTTCAAAATCAAACTTGGTGAACAATATCGGAACATATATATCATAATAAAGTCTCTCAGCAAAAATGAATTCTTCAATCGGTTCATACAATTTATTAAAATTCTCAACTTTCAGTTCAGAGTTTGTTCCATAAATATGTAAATACGCCTCTATCAACTTGGTAACCAGTAGGCGGACACCTAACAAGTAAATATCATTATCGAAAAACCCTCTGTACGAGAAAAAAATTTTAAAATAATCATCGTTACTTAATAATTCCAAATATTCTTGAAAACCATCAATTGAATTTATATCTATTAATTTCTTGTCATCAAACAAGCTTGATACTCCTTAGGTCCTCCTAAGACATAGTACTTACTAATCTCGTCAAAACCAATCTCTTTCTTTTTTATATAAGGAAAATCATAATGTTGGGTTATATAAACCCTTTCATTTTCTTTCAAAAAAGCTTGGACTGCTGAAATGCCAGAAAAAACAACTCTTTGAATGTAATCTTTTAATATCTCCTTATTAACCATTGTTTCACTCCTGTCCCTATTCTTATGGATTTCATTATATAGCAGAAATAACTGGACGAATCCAGTTATTTCAAACAGTATCCTGCTTCTCTCAATATTTCTAATCTAAGTGAGTTAGCCAAGATATTTAAACCTTCAACTTTAATCCGCCGAAATGTGCTATCGCTGAGCCCCATCTCTCCACAACTGATGTAATCGAACTCACCTTCATTGTCCAAATAGCTCCGTTGGATAACCTCACGTTGAACAGAAGACAACTTCTCCATTGCCAAATTAAGCAACCGATCCTTTTCCTTCAGTTCCGCTTCCTTGTCCACGTTATATATAGCGATTCGTTCTGTCTGTTTACTAATCGCATTGGTAGATTGATGCTCTCTATAGACATATGCCTGCGTGATCGCTGCCTCTCGCCGTGTGAATCCGATCTGCCGGTACTGACGAACGGTTTCAATAAATTCTTCCACAGCGCGGCGGGTAGCTTTCTCGTCGATCGGCAGGATGTTAAACGTAAGTTGTAAGTTGTTTTTTCGGCGTTTCCCCATTTTGATCCCCTCACCGTGTTATAATTTTTGGTGAGGTTTATTAGATGTGTCCCCCGCCGTGCCGCCAAGCTTGCGGGGGATATTTGTTTATACTGGAATAACTTCGCTGCAGAACTCGTCCCACTCCGCTTCACATTCTTCAACGGACCAGCCGTTTACCAGGTCTTGCGGATATCCGTACTCCAACAGCAACGCCCTAAAATCCCGTTCCAATTACCACTCACCCCCGCGTTTATAGTACCTACTGTTGCCGTTGTGCTGTTGTGGAGCAGTAACCGCCTTTTGCAGCTTGTCAGGCCGTTTAGGTGGATGCTCAGCCCCAATTGCCTTTAAATGATTTGCGATCTGCTCCGGTGTCCACACTACAGTTTTCACTTTCATATAATCCGTCATCAGCAGATCCTCCCTGTTTGAATGCCTTCCTGCAGATCAGTAAGCAGCGCATATACTAATGCATCTTTGGCATGTTGGTTACTCTGCCGCTCGATCCAATCCATGACTCCCTCACGACTCACCATTGCGATCTTCTTGCACGACTTATCTGTCAGAGCAAGTGTACGTGGTCCGTTCGGCGTCCGAGTAAGACATCCTTTGATAATCAATCTATCCAACACCCCGTGAACCGTTGAAGCCGACGTAATCATGAATGCATCAGCAATCTCCCGAATTGTTGGACCGTATCTGTGTTGATCTATAAAGTCCGCTATAAAATCGTATATCTCCTGCTGCCGGCGCGTTAGCGGCTTGTCCGATATTGCTTTCGTTGTCATCTCTCTTCCTCACTTTCCCTTGCACGTAGGATAATGCCCCATCTTCGGATCAAATATTGAATCTTCTAATCTCAATAGACGTAATAGATATTGAGGTGAAAAATGAAAATAAAAAAAATATGGAAGTGGACAAAGATTAGTTGGGGATTACTATACATAGGCTTTGTTGTAGTGTTTGTGATAGTCCTAGGTTTTTTTATGGCAGGAATGCTTCAAGATCAAAAAGCACTAATTGATACCGCGGCAATGAGTACAATTACTTTGTTACTTGCTCTGGTTTCACTACCAAATTTATTAGTTCAGTTGCTCTCTCTTCTCGAAATAAATCAAAAGAAAACTTATACTGCCACAAAAAAGTGTCCCAACTGCAGACATACTATCGAACTGAAGATCACTGAAGATTAGAAATACATACGAACCATTTAACGAATGCAGCTGGTCACCCCGGCCAACAATCGACCGGGGATGCTGCTATATTAAAGATGCTTAGACTGCTACGCCATCCTGCATCATTTTGGTTACTCTCTTTTTGTACACGTTCAACTTGGAACTGATTTGTGAACTTGGGATGTTCATCTCCCTTGAAATCTCCAACCATGTCTTCCCATCGTTTTTCATCTGTAACAATGCAGGGAAATCGGCAGGAGCGTCAGCAAGTTTTATATCATCAAAGATCGGGCGCTGAGCAAGGATGAACTGTTCGAGTTGTTCCTTATCGATCTCAGCAGGTGCACTATCTTTGTCACCTGCAGGCGGATCTTGTTGTGCTACGTGTTGGGGATCTGCTGGCGGCTGCTGCTCATCTTGCGATTCCTCGGAAGAGAAGTCCATTTCCTTCGGTCCGGACTGATCATCGCCTCCATCCCTCATCCAATCAGGAATGTCATCATTATCGTTATGACCGTACGGATCGTCTGAATCGCTTCCTGGATCATCGCCTCCTGTTGGTGGGACAGTTGGCTGATCGTTCTCATTCTCCGATTCCTGTACCTCTCCGGTTCGCTCCTGCGGCTGAGTCGGTTCGCCATCTGGACCAAACATCTGAGCTTGGTTCTCGTCCTGCTCTGGTTCGTCTCCTGTCTTCTCAATCCGCGTAACTACACCAGATTGATCAGTCGTTACGCGATGGCCATTCCATTTGCGGTACATATCGTCACGTTCTTCGTCATCGAAATCAAATGCGGCTTGCGGATCTCCCAGAATGACGTGAATCTCTTTGTTCAAGCAACCTGTTAGGAATTGAAGGTTTTGCTGCGCCACCTTGTGGGGAATTGTCAGCTTTAGCTCAACATCCTTATCACCAAAAACAATTTTCTTGTCAGTAGTTGCCATAAATTTCGCGAAATCTTGTACCATATTCATTCATCTCCCTAGTTTTATAATTGTGATAATTCCTTGATCTTCACTTCAATGCGTGGTCGTGCGCTGTATCGTTTCCGGGCAAACACCTCAACAACCTGGCTATCATCCTTCCAAATAACACCTTTCAATGCATCCTTGACACCCTTCAGGTAATTGTCCACGTCCGGTTTCGTTATAGGTACGATGTGTCCAGCTTCGGCCAGTGCGGCTTTCTTTTTGCTAAGTGATTTTGGTATAGATCGGTAAACCGTCAGCACCATTCCCAAAGGACCTTCTAACAAAGCATCAGGTGCGTGTTCACTGGCTGCCAGCTTCACGTAATCTTTGTAATCCTTAGATTTCTTCGGATCGTACATCTTCACAAAACCTGTGCTGGTCGAAGCCTTTGGACGCCCCTGCGCCACCGGTTCACCATATACCGTGAAAGTGATCATGTGCGCCGCCGTCCTTTCATAGTTTCCTTACGCCGCTGCCTTGCAGGCAACATGTCCCGCTTAATGACAAACACCTCAGCCAGTTTACGACCGTCGTCACCGCGAACAACGTAACTCAAATGTGTCTGATGGTGCGGATCAATCAGCTTTTGCATGCTGCACCTCCAATTCCGACAATTGCATCAAACTCAGCGATCCCTTCGTGGAGCTCAGTTTGATCAATCCCCGCAAATTCGGCCTGCAGCTCGTCCCGATCAGGAACCTGTCCCGTGTTCATGAATCGATGCCTCATGTACTCTGACACGGACCATCTGGTATACGGACTGCCCATCATGCTCCCCGCCGAATAGTTCTCGGTTTACCTGAGAAGCGGTGAACAATGACCATTTGGTCTGGCAAATCCCTTTCAACCAACCAGTTCTCTTCATTCAATCCATTAGCCTTGATCTCCATTTTCTGCCGCTTTGTCGGTCGTTTCCCTTGTTTCATGTCCGTTCCTCCTTACGCCCATTTGCGATTTTCTATATTGTGGGGCTGCTGCTGTGGTGGCGTTGGCCCGAATGAATCGTTATGAGTGCGTTGGTAATTGACGAATTTATTGAATTGCTTCAGGAATACCAGCTCAACTGTCCCAACGGGGCCATTACGCTGTTTTCCGATGATAATTTCGATGATGTTCTTCTTCTCGGATTCTTGGTTGTAATAGTCATCCCGGTACAAGAACGCTACGATGTCGGCATCTTGCTCAATGGAACCCGATTCACGAAGATCACTCATCATTGGGCGTTTGTCCTGGCGTTGTTCGACCGCTCGGCTGAGCTGGGAAAGGGCAACAATTGGTGCATCCAGTTCTTTAGCCAATTGTTTTAATGTCCGTGAAATAAGGGAAACTTCTTGTTGCCTGTTTTCCCCCGCTTTAGAACGTCCGGTCACCTCAATCAGCTGTAAGTAATCGATGACGATCAGCCCGAGTCCCTTTTCCTTTTTGAGCCTGCGGCACTTGGAACAAATGTCTTGAACCGTTATGCCTGGCGAATCATCGATAAAAATATTAGTTGCACCCAATGTGCCAACAGCATCTGCGAGGGTCGTCCAGTCTTGATCCAACAAATCCCCGCTCTTCATCACACTGGCATTCAAGTTACCTTCTGCACTGACCATCCGTTGCACTAACTGACCCGCTGACATCTCCAAACTGAAAATTGCTACGGTCTCATCCGTTTTAATCGCCACGTTCTGTGCGAGGTTGAGTGCAAAAGCAGTCTTACCAACGGATGGCCGGGCTGCGACGATTATAAGATCCGACTTTTGTAGACCGCCTGTGATACCGTCAAGGTCAGCGAAACCTGTCTGTAAACCAGTGACAATCCCATTTTTCAAGTTGGTTGCCTTCGTTTCTGTCGTTTCAACGAAATCCACCAACACTGATTGAATCGGCTTAAAGTCTTGTTCAGGCGCCGCTCTGTCTGCTAATTTCGCATTAGTTTGATGAGCACTCGCGAGAAGCTGAGGAACCTCAGTCCCGGCTGCTGCTTGTTGAATCTGCAGCATGCTTGTCCGGATGAAATCCCGACGAATCGCCGTGTCTTTTAACTGATGGATGTATTGGTTGTAATGTTCCACGTTGGAAGCTTTCGGAACTGAACTTGCCAGCTCGGAAAGATAAGTTACACCGCCAATATCATCTAGCTCACCCTTGTCTTTGAGTCTCCCGACCACTGTTACCAAATCAACAGGTTCCTGATTCTCTGCCAGCTCCACGAGTGACTGAAAAATCATGCGATGCTTTGCGCTGAAGAATTCATCTGAAACAAGTTTAGTGGCGATTTCTTCGGCCATTTCAACATCAATGAGTGCCGCACCCAATATAGCTTGCTCGGTCTCAATGTTCTGTGGCAGATCAATCCCTGGTATTGCGAAGTTTTGCAAGTAAACCATCCTTCCATCCTGCGGGGGGCAGTGTTGCCTTTGCCCGGTTAGCTTCTCGTTGATCCAGGTACGCTCTGGTTGCCTCCAGCTCACGTTGCCGGGCTTCCTGATCTCCCAAATTGCCGCGGATCTCAGCGATGTTCGGTGGCCACTTCCCTGTCCGTACATGCTCTTGAAGGTTTTGCTGAGCTGCTTCAAACGAGAAGTCATGCAGATACTTCATGTGACGATCCACATTTTCCTCACTCACGTCGAAATGGGGGTAGTTCTCCTTGATCTCGATCAGCAAGTCAAAGATTTCTGCTCTATCCACGCTTACGTTCCTCCTCCGCTCGCCGCCTTAAATCTGCTAGTTCTTGCTGCTGACGGCTTAGTCTGCGCGGCTGAGTAGCCGCTGGCGCTTGTACATTTGGAACCAAAGTAGGTTTAACAAGTTGCTGCTGTTCCTCGGCCTGATGAATTGACCAAGCTTCCTCGATACCTTCCACGTAGTACAAAAAACTCTTGGGAAGCTTGAAGCTGTTCCCCTCACGAATGCGTTTTGCCTCAAGCAGGCTTGCCATAGTTTGGATGGTAAAAGGGTTAGGCGTACCTCCGGCGACCATCTTACCCATGGCTAAACGCTCTTTTGGAGAAACATTAAAATCCAGTTTGTTGTGCATCTTGCAATAAGCATCCAATATTCCAATCATTCCATCGTCATCGGAAGGAACAGGATTCAATATGTCATCCCACGATTCCGAATCATTAGCAGTAGTAACAGTAGTAGTAGTAATATCTTTTAGATCGGACAGTTTTGTCCGATCACTACCCAAATTTGCTGTGTGATCGGACATTTCTGTCTGATCACTTGGTGACTGATCGGACAAAACTGTCTTATCACCGTGATTGTGATCGGACATATTTGTCTGATCACCAACTTCATGATCGGACACTTCTGTCTGTTCACTTTCGACTGATCGGACATTTTTGTCTGATCTCTTTTTGGAGTTTCTAACCTTTAGAATCAATCCTCTTGGTGCCCTGGTCACATTGATGTACTGATGTTGTTCAAGTGCATCCATCCATCTGCTGACGGTCTTGTCGTTAACTCCGAAATAACCGGCTATCTCAGACAGCTTCATTGGCTTGCCGCCAAGGACAATGCCCCAGACAGTTTCCTCTTCCTCAATCTCCTTCGTGGTTGAACTGATGCACCAGAGGAAAAGCCATATCGCGTTGCCTATGTTCTTGTAGTGGTCTGGCTCCAAGATGCCGGAGTAGATCGGAAACGGGTAACTGCCTTCGGGCATACCGTTCATCCCCTCTTTAATGCTGTGAACTATTTACTGCGTAAACGGCGACATTTAACTCGGTGTCATTGCCCGTTATCTCCTGAATAATGGTTTGAATTCCACGACCGAAATGAGTAACTAAATCATTAATGGCTTGCGGCATATGAACCGGATCTGATGACGCTGCCGCCTGTGCCCCCAACGAAAAAGCGACGTCTCTTAAATGGGACTGGATAGCCTCCGGCCCTTCCATCGCGGCGTCTTCAAACATTTGTTGCAACTGGTTGAAGACTGCCTTTCTGCTCTGTTTCGTAGTCATACATCACGCCCCCTATCATCACGTAAATAAATGTGCGGGTACTTCGCACGAACAACCATCCATCCAGGATATCCCCGTGCGAAGTAATCCCTAACCTCTTGTTTGAACAATGCAGGGTCAGAATCCATTAGTCGCCATATCCGATCACCGATCATACTTCGTAGAAGCGACTGACCGGTGATAGAATCCATCTGGCTCATTATTCAAACTCGACCTGATCAGTACCGCCTTCGCCTTTTTGTTCAGGTGGTGGTGGATCGTCAGTACCTGCAGGCGGGGTGATATCGATGAACGGTTCATCCGAAGGTGTAATATCTTTCCTTGTGGTTTCGTCCTGCGTTACAGCAGAAGCAATCTCTACGCTAATCGGCAACCACTTCCATCCTGAGCGAACAACGGTCTTCTTGCACATCTCGGTATAATCCGTGACCCAAGGTCCATTATTAGAAGCCTTAGAACGTTTCCGGTGTGCTTCGATCTCGCTGATAGGCATGTAGTGGATGAAATGACCACCGTCATTGAACTTGGCGACCATGTATGCACCAACCACTTTACCTGCCTCTGTCGGCTTCTCATCTTTGCGAAGGAACCAAGGAATGTGTTTCAGGTTCTCCTCCAGTCCATATGTCAACTCAATGAAGTCATTTTCATAGACTTCATGTGCAGAAATCGATTGAATGTTACCAGAGCGCCGCGCCAGGTCGATCATGCCCTTGTAACCGATGATGAACGTCGCTTCTTTACCGTAAGGAATGATATAGCAATGACCGATAAGTCCGGGCTCGAGCCCTAACTGAGCTGACTGCATAACCGCCGCCATTAAGGAAGGAATTGAACATTCCAACAACTTTGGGTTGGTCCGTATCGTCGTAAGTGCAATACGACTCAGACGTTCAATGTTCATGTGCTTTGGCATTGCCTCAGCAATCTGAGATTCCATTTTCTTCAGATAAGCAGCAATGGTCTGTGATGGACTCACAGCAGGTGCATTATTTGCCCCTGCGGCTTTATTTTGTAATTTCCCTTCGAGTGATGCTCCGCTTGCTTGCGCTCGTGCCATTAGGGCCTCCTATTTCACCAAGAATCGTCTGGAAGACGTGGTGTTCGCGTATTTTTCATATATATCCGGCTGATCTTTCTTTAGACGCTTGCTATCAATCCGAGTGGTTTCATTCGACTTCCAGGACAACAAAGTATCGCCGTTATGAACAGCCAACTCGTTCTCACCCATGATTGATTTCAACTCGTTTTCATACCGTTTGACCTGTTCCGCAGCAACCGCAGCGTCTTCCTTTGCCGCTTGAAGCTGACGAACGATTCCAGCTTGCTTATCATCCAAGATGACTTCACTTGCTGGCGCGGATATGGGGTAAAGCTGATTCAACAGATTGGCCGAAGCGTCACTGCCATCGATCATTGGCGGTATGCCAGGCACTACATGTCGGCTCCAAAATTCGTCCTCGATCTGTATGAGCGAATCAATAATTCGGTCATTTCTTTCGACCAACTTATATTGGAACTTCTGACCACCAATGAGGACCGCGAAGTACCCATAATCGACGCCCAGAACAGCCATGTAATGCTGCAACTGGATCGCATACTCATCAGGAACCTGATCGTCTTCCCACTCACCGAGTTTGTAGGCGCTGGCCGTTTTACACTCTAGGATGCCAAGTCCACGACCACCTTTGTCCAATATCAGGCGATCAACGTTACCAAGCATGAATTTATGTTCGGGATGCTGATATAGCTTGTTGCTACGTTGAACCCTTAATCCGGTTTGGACCGTGAATTCCCTGGCTACAACATCTTCGAGGACGTTGCCCCAGTAAGCTGCCTCTCCGGCCTCATCTGGTTCGATCTGTCCAGTCTTATCCAGAAACACCCCAACGGGTGATTTGTATCGATTCAGTCCAGCGACAGCAGAAGCATCGGAACCACCAATACCGTTCCGGCGAATCTTAAGCCATTCATCACGAGCCATGTTTTTTGTACTAGCTGCGATATTCATTGCCATATTCGTTCCTCCCTCATATGAAATCGTGAATGTTCATTCCCCGATCGGCGAGTTCTTCGCTAATCGAGGGATATTCGGAACCGTGTTCCTCAAGGCATTCACGTTCTTCCCAATGGGATTCTTCAAACTCAGACATGTGCGTCCTCCTTGTTTGGAACGGTCACCCATGGTAAGATGACCGTGTATTTAGTTTTCAATGTTCTGAGATAGCCCGCTGCAACGGGCTATTTTTCGTTTTCTGACACGGTTTCCTGTGCATTATTCGGCAGCGTCCCCGCTTCTTCCAATTCCTCAATGATTTCTTGAATGTGTTCCATTCTCGAAATGAGTGATTCCAGTTCCCCGTCTGTGAACTCGGAAAGACGACGAAGGATATAAGGTGTGGTGTTGACCGCGTCATTTGTGTCATCTTTTAAGCTGTTTAATGGGTCCAAAACTTTTGCAATTAATTCAGATAGAATCATTTTCCGTGTGCCCTCCCTTCGTATGTATTGATGCGTCAGCCGCATCTTCCGACGCCGTACGGGAGTTGGTTATGAAACCGTCCGACGCCGGAAGACAAGGCCGACTGGCTTGTCCATATCTCGTTACAGTTAAATCTGATCGATTGCTGCTACAGCCTGCGCTACGTATTCATCAGGTAATTCCCTAAGGCTTGCAGCAGCGTTCTGCCAGCGATGGAAGATTAGTTCCCTCTCCTGCCAAAGGGATTCGAAATCAGGTGTTTGAATTGATCCATTAAAAGATGTAACTGCTGCCGTGTTCTCGCGAAGGGCCTTGGCTGACTCAACGTAATTGATGATGATTTGGATGTATAATTGATCTTTCATACCGATTCCCCCTTGCGCGTTTGCTCGGGAGACGATAAAATGAGCAGCAGAAGAGACTTTAGACGAGTTCTCAGACCAAGTGTCCGCCCTGCCAGGCGGGCATTTTTCATTTCTACTTCTGCAAACCGTATCATCCGGTTCAGATATTCTTCTGCGTTCTCCATTTGTCCAGGCAACATTCTTTCAGGTTGTTCTCGAATCAACTTCAAGTTATGTAGAGAATGTTTTCCGGCCTGCAACGCTTGGGCTGCCAATTGTTCACGTGACATATTCGATCACCCTCCTATTAGTCTTTGAATCATGCTGATCCCGTCCATGCCGTACAAAAAAGCGACGACGACTTCTCTTGCCCCTGTTACTTCTGCCCATCGCATCATGGTGGTCATGTCCGGAATCTTATGATCCTTTTCAAATTTGCTTACACAGGCTTGCGTGCGATGGAGCTTGTCCGCCATTTGCTCTTGCGTGAAACCAGCTCGTTCGCGGCAAAGCCTCATAACCGTTCCGAACTTCATATCCAAGCGTGATCACCTCCCTCCTCGGAATATTCCATATTGGAATGGGAATGCAGTTAACCTCGTAATATGATTGTTTCAAGAGCTTCCCCGCTCGTGATCCCTTCATCGCCCGCCGGCAGCCGGTACAGCTCGGCGGGTTTCTTGTATTCTCTTGAGTTCAGTTTCACTATCCCGTTTCAGGGATTTGAACTCACGTTTCGATATAAGATGCGGATTCTTACATTGGCGTTCTAGTGACAACGTATGATCGATAGCCTGATCCATCGTCATCTTGCCAACATTAACTCGGGTGACTACAGCGGCAATGAAACATGCTCGTGATGTGGATTTGATCCAATAAAAGCGCATTTGCTTCACCTCACTTGACTGATTTCTTGGAGCCGAGCTTTTCTTTATTAGCCTTGATTTCACGACACGCTCTTTCGAGTAATTCACGGTCAAACACGCCTGTATCAATAGTGACCTTGGTCGTATCCGTCTGTTTAGGTGTGTTCATTAGCTCGCTCCTTTCTGAAAAGAACACGTTTCGTGCGGTTCAGAGTCAAAAAAAATCTCTTGTACTGTTTTCTCATAGTAATTGGCGATTCGTATTTTAATTTCGTCTTTTGGAATCCGCTGAGCATTTTCATACATTTGCAACGCACTAACGCTGATTCCTATAGCATGTGATGTTTCTTCTCTGCTGGTATCGCCTCGAAGCTCTATGAGTCGCTTAGCAATCAATTGTTTCATAGTTGTTGGCCCCACCTTTCAAAAACACATTTCGTGTTGTTGATCTTATTATATAGAACACATTTCGTGGTGTCAACACGTTTTGTGTTTCTGAATATTTTTTAACACGTATTGTGTTAATATTATGAATGGGTGATAATTGATGGCCACTTTTGGGCAAAAGTTACGTGCAATTCGCACGGGAAACAATCTAACGCAAAAAGACCTTGCTACAATATTCAAGGTCAGTGAAAGTGCGATTGGTATGTATGAAAGAGACGAACGGGAACCGTCATTCAAATTTATTAATGATGTTGCAGACCGTTTTGAGGTAACCACAGATTACTTACTAGGAAGAACTAGTGATACAAATCAAGGTACATCTAAGGTTATTTCAAAAGGAGTAAAAGAATTCCTTAGTGCAATTGAATTAGCTGACGATGAAGCAATTTTGAAACTAAAAGGAATGTTGCGCCACGAAGGTAATGAGTTATCAGATGATGCTATAAGGGAAATTATTTCTTATGCTCGTTACAAAGCAAATCAAGAATAATGTCTGGTAGTTCAAATCCGAGTTCTTCAAAAATGTCCTTAACTTCGTATTCTTCTGTTTTCTCTTGGTCCATGCTGCCACTTCCGTTCCTGTTTCTTGGTAAAAAAATAGAACACTTGTTCCTATTTAATTCTAACATGTGCTCCTATGATTGGTAAATCCTCAGCAGTTATTTCTTGATAATTATATCTGTGGATCAGCACAGGAACGGTATTAATTGGCTCACACTGGAGTAAAGAGTTACATCTGAAGAACGGCTGCATCAAAACAACATCTTACCATCATCTCGTAAATCGTCTTTACGAAGTGATGTTTACATATACAACACTAATGTACGAGCAAATTCCCCAACCGATGGGACAGAGAAAAGAGAAGGTATAGAAAGATGAAAAAAGTAGCTTTATTTACTATGGTTTTCGCACTTGTAGCAGTATTGTCGGCATGCGGAGATACAAAGGAGAATTCTTCTTCGCAAGCCAGCCAAACAGAAACCAAACAACAAGAAATTGAAGCAGAAAACCAAAAACTAAAAGAAGAAGCTGAAGCTTTGAAAAAAGAGTTAGCTGAAAAAGAAGCTTCCGAAGTTGAAACTGCAGCTACTGAGGTGAGCACAGAAACGCAAGAACCAGAAACTAAAAGTGCTGTTACCGCGGAAATGATGAGTGTAGTTGTTCCTAATCTTGTAGAGGGTGGCGCTGTTGACCAAAAAACCTACGATTATTTGGTAAAACATGCTGATCTCTTTCCAGCTGTAACTGCTGAAACAAAAAAAGCTGCAACCAAGGAAGTAGATAGCAAAATCACTTCGAAGCACCTCTTTAAAAATATTACCCCTTACCTTGATAAGATGGTAAAAGTAACTGGTACCGTTGTGCAAGTACAAGAAGAAGAAACAGATTTCGGCACTGTAGCGTCTATACATATCATGGACGAATCCGGTAACTCCTTAATCGGTTATTATAATAATTCAACAGGAGATATTCTCGACGGTGATGATGTGACAATGCGCGGAGTTCCTACAGCAGTCTATTCTTTTGACAATATAAGTGGTGGAACTACGAATGCTATTATGTTGGCCGTTTCTACAGTTCAAAAAGTCCAATAATAAACTAACAGCAGATAAGCCCTACGGGGCTTTTCTTTCGCACCAATAACCGAACATACATTCCTAAAAGGAGCGAATAAAATGAAGGCAGCCCTATACATCCGCGTAAGTACAGACAGACAGAATGAAGAAGGGTTCTCCATGGAAGCGCAGCACGATTTACTTATGGAACTACTGGAGAAGAAAGGGATGGAGTTGTACCGCGTTTACTCCGATCCAGGAATCAGTGGTAGAACGATTAAAAAGCGCCCTGGTATTCAAAGGCTTATTGAAGATATGAAAGCTGGAAAGTTCGATGCAGTATTGATTCATAAGTTAGATCGCCTCAGCCGAAACCTGGGAGACTTGTATGACTTTATTGCCATGATCAACAAGCTTAATAAGCGTTTCGTGGTGGCATCTTTGGGGAGCGAGGAAATAGACACACAATCTCCAATGGGGAAAGCTTTCCTGTACTTTAACGGAATTTTTGCTGAAATTTATTCGGATAACCTTCGGGAGGAAACCTTAAAGGGACTTACAAAGAAAATGGAGAACGGTGGGCTGCATATGTCCAAGGCTCCTCTCGGGTACGATATCGAAGTGATTAATGGAGAGCGTAAGCTGATAGTAAATCACTACGAAGCAGAACTGATTAAAGAAGTATTCCGGCTGTACCTTGCTGGCAAAGGGGTTGTGTCCATAGCGAAACATATGAATGGGCACAGTCGTGGAAAAGAAGGTGGGGTATGGGACAGCAAGTATGTAAGGATCGTACTGCAGAACCATACTTACACTGGTCATAATCACTTCAAGCCGGTACTATGGGAAGAATCCAAAAGAATCATCAAACCTGGGGAACATGAAGCAATTATTTCTATGGAGGATTTCCTGAAGGTACGTAAGATGATGGAGCGGCGTGGAGAGAATCACATGAGCAAACATAGTTATGATTATCCGTATGGAGGAATTGTTAAATGTGGGGCATGTGGGGCAACATACATTGGAAATGCGTCAAGACAGACACTCGTAGATGGAACCGTACGCGTATATAGGAGTTACCGCTGCCGGAATCAGTATTCAAATAAAACTTGTGATGCTCCAGGGATTTCAGAACATCACCTTCAGCAGCTCGTCTTCGAGCGACTGCAGATCACCAATAAAAAACTTCAGGACAAAAAAACGACCGCTCAGGCCAAGAGTGATCAGCGTATGCTTCAGAAAGAAATTGAGGTATCGAATCGTCGCCGTAAGAACTGGATGCTTGCGCTCGGGGATGGAAAGCTGTCTCCTGATGATTATGCCAACTTGATTGACGACGAAGAAGCCAGAATGAAGGCAATTACTACTCAGTACGAAGAAAAAGAAGATTATTACATTAACGAGCTGTCTACAGAAGAGATTAAAGACATGATGGCCAACTTGAAAGATAACTGGGTACTCATCGAGCCTGAGACGCAAAAGCTGCTTGTGCAATCCATGTTCCGTCAGATTGTAATAAAAAAAGAATCAGACAAGTGGGGCATCCTTCAAATGCTCACCGTCTGATTCTTTTTTTCTTGGAGATTTTCTCTAAACGCCTTCAACATAGTACTTACTCATTAAGTACCATCTTGGAGGCGAGGGGAGTCGAACCCCTGTCCGAAGATAACGACACATAAGCTTCTACGGGTGTAGTCACAGTTTTGATGTCACCCGAGTATCGCCCTGTAACCGGCTATACGTTGGGTCAGCCTGATTGTCTTCTTCAGCACACCCCAGGCGGAGATGTGACAGCGTATCCCACTACTTGTTAGCCCCTAATCCTGTCACATGGGCGATGCAGGTTAGAAGCACGCACACAGTTTCTTAGGCTGCGAAAGCGTAGTTTGTTTGTTGTTTGCCGTTTAATAGGCTTTAGCGTTGATGAAGTGGACGCGTCCCCACTACCCGCTACCCATGCTCGAACTATCCCCGTCGAATCCATAAACGCCCCCTCATATAAGAAGGGCTCCAGGATTAATCCGTGAATACGGAGCAAAGGTGCTGCACATCTTTTTCCTCCAAGGTAAAAAGATGCTTCTTTCAAACTCGGCATTCCTGTCTGCTACAAGAACATCATAACACAGGACCAATCACCGATATAGTACAGATTGCTGGAAGACGTTCCAGCAGGCTGAGCAACTGTGCAAGTTTATCCAACACACATATGAGGCTCAATCGTCTACATATTATACCGCGTCCCTCAAGCGAAGTAAAGTTGAGTACCGAAGTGCAGACAATTCATGAGCATGAACAGCTTTCTTAACTATCTTACCCATGATCCGAACAAAGTACGCAGCCATCAGCAAACTTACTCCCACGATTCTTTCCAGCAATCCTCACAAGTTTACCCGGTACCACTGCTAACAATTTCATTAGACAGGACGTGGCAACAACTGGTGTATCTCATATCAGAACTGGCACAATAATCTGACAGACTTGGCCGTACGGCAGGTCAGCATGATGCGCCAAACCATTACACCGCTCCCCCGTAGCAAGGACTCTTTTATCAAATCAAAAAATCCCAAGATCCACCCCAATACGGGCAAAACCTGAGATCCTTATTTCTAACATAACGCACTTATCACTAAATAACTTACCGTGCGCCATTCAACACATAGCAATCGCAAATCCAAATCAACGAGCAACCTTCTGCTTCTCGCGCAGAACCCGTTGAATATCACGTTGGGCATCGCGTTTTGCAGCAGACTCCCGTTTATCGTACTGCTTCTTACCTTTACCCAGCCCGAGCAATAGCTTTGCATACCCGTTACGAATATAGATCTTCAGCGGTACAATACTGTATCCGTCCTGCTTCGACAGCCCAAGCAGCTTGTGAATCTGCACTTTATGCATCAACAACTTGCGTGTACGGGTTGGATCAATTGGATTATGACGATTCCCTTGTTCAAAAGGGCTAATATGCATATTGTGAATATGAATCTCACCGTTCCGAATCGTGGCAAAAGCATCGCCAATATTCGCACGGCCGTTACGAAGAGATTTAATCTCCGTTCCGGTAAGCACCATGCCCGCTTCATACGTATCTTCAATGAAGTAGTCATGGGAAGCCTTTTTATTCTGTGCAAGCACTTTACTCTGTCCATCATTCTTGCCCATGTCCTCACTCCTTCTCCGTAAAATAAGCCGGTACCATGCTCTACAGCAGCGCACCACAATTTCCTCAGGTACCACATGCCAGACCTTAATTGTAGCAAGTACCGCTGTTAAAATCAAGAAAGAGGCGGTCTGCGCCGCCCCTCCTCATTACACTCATTTCATGCTCAGCGAAACCCGATTACTTTTTCTTCTTCCGTACAAAAGCCGCCGTTCCGTTGGCAGGTGCACCTTTATTCTTCTTGCGCTTGCGGCGTGGTGCTCCGCCTTCCTGAACACCGCCTGGTGTAGCTCCTTCGCCGATAAACACTCCGCTAGGTGAGGTGTTTTTGCGTGCACTACCGCTTTTGCCACCTTTACCTCCGCCTTTACCGGATTTGAAGCTTCCCTCACCGCGACTGCTGCCGCTGTTCAGACCATTCTCTTGACCACCAGCTGAAGTGCCTTCCTGGCCACCTGCTGTAGTACTATAGCCGCCTTTGCCTGAGCCAAAACCAAAGCTTACCGCTCCCTTGCTCCGACCCGCTGATCCGCCGGCGTCTCCAGTACGACGCTCACCTCTCGGTTTACCGCCAACTTTGCCACCTGCGCTTCCTGCTGTGTTCGAAGCTCCGCTACGGCCGCCACGACCACCTTTGCTGCTCTCATCGGCTGATCTGCCACCACGGCTGCCTGCAGCACCAGTTGGGGCACCTTTACCACCACGCGAGCCACTGAATCCACCGGAACCACTCTTCGCTCCACCGCGTCCTCCGCCACCAGCAGGACGTCCACCTTTACCGCCCCGTCCACCACTGAAGCC
Organism: Paenibacillus sp. 11B; assembly: GCF_030487755.1. Lineage (NCBI taxonomy): Bacteria > Bacillati > Bacillota > Bacilli > Caryophanales > Paenibacillaceae > Paenibacillus > Paenibacillus sp. 11B. The sequence goes on from NZ_JAUKNS010000006.1 coordinate 226,328, forward strand.
ACCTGGACGTTCACCGCGAGGTTTCATGTCGACCATTTCAAAGTCAATCGTGTACTCTTCCATGCTCACACGGGCCACACGAATCTTCACCTCATCACCGATGCGGAAGACTTTAGATGTACGTTCGCCAATCAGAGCCATATGTTGATCGTCAAAATGGTAATAGTCGTCTGTGAGCGCACTCAGGCGAATCAGACCTTCTACTGTATTCTCCAGTTCAATGAACATACCGAAGCTGGTTACACTGCTGATCATGCCTTCGAACTCTTCGCCGACTTTATCAAGCATGTACTCCGCTTTTTTCATTTTCTCTGTATCACGTTCAGCTTCAACCGCCACACGCTCACGTTCCGAGGACTGCTGCGCAATATCGGCCATACGTCCAGCCAAATACTCCTGACGGTTCTCAGGCAAAGCCCCATTGTTCTCAATCACTTCCCGAATAACACGGTGAATGACGAGATCGGGATAACGACGGATCGGTGATGTGAAGTGACTGTAGAACTCTGCTGCCAGACCAAAGTGACCCGACATCTCGGAGTCATATTTCGCCTGCTTCATGGAACGCAGCATCATTGTGCTGATAACCGTCTGTTCCTTCGTTCCGTTAATATCCTCAAGCAGGGATTGAAGCGCCCGTGGATGAATCGCGTTGCCACGTCCTTTGACGTGATGTCCGAAATTCGCCGCAAAGGCGAGAAAATTTTGCAGTTTTTCCTGATCTGGATCTTCATGCACACGATAGATGAACGGAACCTTCAACCAGTGGAAATGCTCTGCTACCGTTTCATTGGCTGCCAGCATGAATTCCTCAATGATTTGCTCCGCAATCGAACGCTCCCGCTTCACGATATCAACCGGTTTGCATTCCTCATCCACAATGATTTTGGATTCTTCAAAATCAAAGTCAACCGCACCGCGGCGCATACGCATCGCACGAAGCTTCAAAGCGATCTCTTTCATCAAGTGGAAATCGTCCACCAAATCCTTGTAACGCTCCAACAATTCAGGCTCTTCACCTTCAAGAATTTTGCGAACGTTGGAATACGTCATCCGCTCTTTGGTCTTGATCACACTTGTAAAGATGTCGTGTTTCACAACCTTCATCTGGTCGTTGAACTCCATTTCACAAGATAACGTCAAGCGATCTACCTGCGGATTCAAACTACAGATCCCGTTGGACAGACGTTGTGGCAGCATCGGAATAACACGGTCCACCAGGTACACACTGCATCCGCGGTTGTACGCTTCCTGATCCAACTTGGAGTTTTCCCGCACGTAATAGCCTACATCGGCAATATGAACGCCCAGACGATAGTTACCGTTCGGCAACTTCTCCACGTTGACAGCGTCATCGAGATCCTTGGCGTCTTCGCCATCAATCGTAACGATATTCAGCCCACGCAGATCGCGGCGACCCTGTTGGACAATTTCTTCTTCCGTAATGGCGTCTGGCGCTTTTTCGGCTTCTTCCACGACTTCATCCGGAAAGGCTTCTGGCAGCTGGTGCTTACGGATTACGGACAAAATATCAATACCCGGCTCATCCTTATGACCGAGAATCTCGATCACTTCACCTTCTGCTGCTGCCCGGCCCTCTGGATAGCTGACGATTTTTGCAACAACTTTTTGTCCATCAACAGCCCCGTGGAAGTTCGGACGCGGGATGAAAATATCCCGGTTAATCCGCTTATCATCCGGTATAACGAAACCGTACACCTCGTGACTTTGGAATACACCAACAACCTGCGTAACCGCACGGGTAACAATACGGACAATCTCACCCTCCAAACGTCCACCGGAAGGTCCTTGAGAAGTCACTTTAACCAACACCGTATCACCATTCATGGCGCTTTTCATATCATTGGCGTGGATGTACACATCCGGGTGCTCCCGATCCTCAGGGATGAGGAAAGCAAACCCTTTCGCATGAGCCTGCAAACGTCCACGCACCAAATCCATGCGTTCTGGCATGCCATAGCGGTTATTGCGGGTCAGCAGGACTTTGCCGGATTCCTCCAGCGTATTGAGCATAATCAAAAAGGCTTTGAAATCAGCCGCGTCTTCAATCTCGAAGTGCTGTTCCAGTTCCTGATAAGTCATCGGTTTATAAGCGGTTTCCCGCATGAAGTCGAGCAATTGTTGTTCTGTTATCATTAATATTCACCTCGGGAAACATAAAAGTGTAATCTTGTCTCGTCTCTCTATGTATCAGAAACCTTACCAATAGAAAAGCCGTCTAACTCAGGCCTCACTATCTCATACCCTAGTATACACGAATTCAATCCGGCGCATCCGTACCCTGCAAAATAAACTGAATATGCATGGCCCTTTGAATAAGCGCGCTTTCATGCATCATAACAGCATTTATGCTACATGTGTTTTTGCTCTCGAACAGACAGAAAGAAACGGCCCAGAACAGGGCGAATATGTAGGAAGGTAACCGAACGGAAGTGAGAAGAAATCGAAGATCAAAATCGTGTGGTTCATTGGAAAAGACTGGTCATGGATGAATTTATTAAAAAACCTCCGTTTCTTCTCGAAACGAAGGTAATCATTTAAGCGATTACGCTCAAGCTATTGAATTGTTCAGGCATATATCCGATTCTTACTTGGACACAACCGTAACAATAATAGACAAAATGAAGAATCCTGCACCCAGTACAACCGTTGCACGTTGCAAGAAAAGATCCAGTCCGCGCGCTTTCGTTTTACCGAAAAGATGTTCCGCACCACCGGAGATGGCACCCGCCAAACCAGCGCTTTTTCCGTGCTGCAGCAATACTACAGTGATTAGACCGATCGAAAATACGACGAGCAGCAATTTCAAAGCAATATCCATTCATTCCACCTCCTACCCATGTGGGCATAACATCTCACCATAAAAACAGTTACTTTAATTGTAACACAGCAATTAGCGTGATACAAGTAGTGGCGATCTCTCAATTCACTGATACTCAAATATTCAGTGAACAGTATCCATATTTATGGGTATTGAAATGCATCTAACAAAAACAAATAAAAAGGACAAGCCGGTTAACCGGCTTGCCCAAGAGTTGTCAGAAGACAACTTATTTTTTGAGGTTGTAGAAACCTTTAAGACCATTGTATTGAGCCAGTTCACCCAGTTGATCCTCAATGCGAAGCAATTGGTTGTACTTCGCGATACGGTCTGTACGGGAAGGAGCACCCGTTTTAATTTGACCCGCGTTTGTTGCAACAGCGATGTCAGCGATTGTGCTGTCTTCGGACTCACCGGAACGGTGAGAGATTACAGCAGTGTATCCTGCACGTTTAGCCATTTCGATTGCATCGAATGTTTCAGTCAATGTACCGATTTGGTTAACTTTGATCAGGATGGAGTTACCGATACCTTCTTCGATACCTCTACCCAGACGCTCTGTGTTCGTTACGAACAAGTCATCACCAACGAGTTGTACTTTGTCTCCCAGTTTTTCTGTGAGCAATTTCCAACCATCCCAGTCGTCTTCGGACATACCGTCTTCAATGGTGATGATAGGGTATTTCTCAACCCATGAAGCCAGAAGGTCAACATACTCAGCGGAAGTGTAAGATTTACCTTCGCCAGCAAGTGTGTATTTACCATCTTTGTAGAACTCAGTGGAAGCTACGTCCATACCCAGGAATACGTCAACGCCTGGTTTGTAACCTGCTTTTTCAATCGCTTCGATGATTGTAGTGATTGCTTCTTCGTTCGAACCAAGGTTCGGTGCGAAGCCGCCTTCGTCACCTACAGCTGTGTTCAGGCCTTTGGAGCTCAGTACGGATTTCAGGTTGTGGAAGATTTCTGCACCTACGCGAAGAGCTTCTTTGAAGCTTGGTGCTCCAACAGGAAGAACCATGAACTCTTGAACGTCGATGTTGTTGTCAGCATGCTCACCACCGTTGATGATGTTCATCATTGGTACTGGAAGTACTTTAGCGTTGAATCCGCCCAGGTAAACGTACAATGGCAGGTCCAGAGCGTCAGCAGCTGCGCGAGCTACAGCCATAGATACAGCCAGGATTGCGTTCGCACCCAGTTTACCTTTGTTTGGCGTACCATCCAAAGTAATCATCAATTTGTCAATACCCAGTTGATCCAATGCATCCATACCGATTACTTCTGGAGCGATTGTTTCGTTTACGTTTTTAACAGCTTGCAGAACACCTTTACCCAGGTAACGGGATTTGTCGCCATCGCGAAGCTCAACGGCTTCGTGGGCACCAGTGGATGCACCGGATGGTACGATAGCGCGTCCGATTGCGCCGGACTCCAGGTATACTTCAACTTCAACTGTAGGGTTACCGCGGGAGTCGAGGACTTCGCGAGCGTACACGTCAGAAATAATAGTCATGAGTGATAATCTCCTTTTAATGTGGAATTTTATTTTAATACGTACAGAACAATCGGGTTTCACCAAGCCACTCCGCGTGCAGTACCGTCTTCCGATCGCTGTTATCCCCTGATTTCATTGAACCTATTTTTATAAGTTGAAATCATGTGATAAAGGCGACCGCTTCGCTTCTACAGATCGGTTCTGCCCGCTTCGTTAAGGTTTAACTTTAGCCTTATTCAATAACCTATTAAAATTATATTATTTACGGGTAGCAATGACCGATGTACCTGTCATTTCAGCCGGTTTAGGCAATTGCATCAGGTCAAGAATCGTTGGAGCGATATCCGCGAGGATTCCGCCTTCACGCAGGGTAACATTCGCATCTGTAACGATGAATGGAACCGGGTTCGTTGTGTGAGCCGTGAACGGACGTCCTTGCTCATCGAACACCATATCCGCGTTACCATGATCCGCAGTAATCAGCACAACGCCGCCTTTAGCGAGAACTGCATCCACAACACGGCCCATGCATTCGTCTGTTACTTCTACTGCCTTAATCGTAGGCTCCAGCATGCCGGAGTGACCAACCATATCAGGGTTAGCGAAGTTCAGAATGATGGCATCATGTTTGTCTGCTTCAATCTCGCGAACACATGCGTCAGCTACTTCATACGCGCTCATCTCCGGTTGCAAGTCATACGTTGCAACTTTTGGTGAGTTGATCAGCACGCGTGTTTCGCCTGGAAGCTCAACATCACGGCCGCCGCTGAAGAAGAAGGTTACGTGCGGGTATTTCTCAGTTTCTGCAATACGCAATTGTTTCTTGTTGTTCTGTACCAGCACTTCACCCAGCGTGTTGTCGAGGTTTTTAGGCGAGTAAGCCACATAACCCTCAACAGTCTCGCTGAACAGCGTCAGGCACACGAAATGCAAGCCCACAGGGAACTTCGGACCACGGTCGAAACCACGGAAATCCTGGTTCGTGAATACTTGCGACAATTGGATCGCACGGTCAGGACGGAAGTTGAGGAAAATGACGGAATCGCCGCTCTCCACCAAGCCTACCGGTTGGCCATCCGCTTTAACGATAACCGTTGGTTCAACGAATTCGTCAAATACGGATTTTTCATACGATTCTTCAACCGCTCTGAGTGGGTCAGTGTATTTTGGTCCATCACCATAAACGATGGCACGATATGATTTCTCAACACGTTCCCAACGTTTGTCACGGTCCATCGCATAGTAGCGACCTTGAACCGTTGCAATTTGTCCTACACCGACTTCTTCAATTTTAGCAATCAGCTTCTGCATGAATTCTCTACCGCTATCTGGCATAACATCACGGCCATCCATGAAGGCATGAATGTATACGTCATTCATTTCTTCTTTTTTGGCGAGATCCAGCATAGCGAACAAGTGGTCGATGTGACTATGTACGCCGCCATCGGACAACAATCCATACAAGTGAAGCTTTTTACCGCTTTGTTTCGCTTCGCGAACAGCTTTAACGAGTGTTTCATTATCGTAAAACTCACCGTCACGAATCGATTTGGAAATACGAGTCAAATCCTGGTATACGATCCGGCCAGCACCAATGTTCAGGTGACCTACCTCGGAGTTCCCCATTTGCCCTTCTGGCAAACCTACAGCTTCACCGCAAGCAGTGAGCGTTGTATGAGGGAATTGGCTCATAAAACGGTCATAGTTCGGTTTCTTGGCTTGCGCTACCGCGTTGCCTTCCACCGTGTTCCGAAGACCAAAGCCGTCCATAATGATCAGTGCTACAGGTTTTGGAGCTGTCATTACTTCGCCCCCTCAACAAGCGCGATGAACGAAGCCGGCTGCAAGCTGGCACCGCCAACAAGCGCGCCGTCGATGTCGCTTTGTCCGAGGTATTCTGTTACGTTCTCAGGTTTAACACTGCCGCCGTATTGAATACGAACTGCATCTGCTACCTTTTGGTCGTACAGATCCTTCACCAGCGTACGAATGTAAGCAATAACTTCATTCGCATCTTGGGAAGTGGAGGATTTGCCTGTACCGATCGCCCAGATTGGCTCATAAGCGATAACCACTTGTGCTACCTGCTCAGCAGTCAGACCTGCCAAAGCTGCTTCTGTTTGCACTTTGCATACGTCTTTCGTCTGATTGGCTTCACGCTCTTCAAGCGTTTCACCAAGGCAGAAGATTGGAGTCAATCCGTGACGGAATGCTGCATGCAGCTTTTTATTGACAGTCTCATCGGTTTCCGCAAAATATTGACGGCGCTCCGAGTGACCAATAATGACATAATCCACACCCAGGTCTTTCAGCATAACGCCGCTGATTTCACCTGTGAATGCACCATTGTCTTCGAAATGAAGATTTTGTGCACCAATTTTGATGTTTGTGCCTTTAACGGCTTCTACCAGGGACGGCAGATTCGTAAACGGTGCGCAAATAACCGTCTCTACGCCTTCAACTTCCGCTTTTCCTTTAACTTCCTGAATGAAGTCATTGGATTCGGAAACCGTTTTGAACATTTTCCAGTTACCTGCGATAATCGGTGTTCTCATGGTTTTCAACTCCTTCATGCTATAGCTTAAAGCTTACTTATCGTTCAATGCAACTACGCCAGGAAGCACTTTGCCTTCCATGAACTCGAGCGATGCACCGCCACCTGTAGAGATGTGGTCCATTTTGTCAGCCAATTTGAACTTCTCAGCTGCTGCAGCGGAGTCACCACCACCAATAATGGTGTAAGCTTCTGTCTCTGCACAAGCTTCAGCAACCTCACGTGTACCGTTAGAGAAAGGTTCAATTTCGAATACGCCCATTGGTCCGTTCCATACAACCAGCTTGGAGTTTTTAATTACTTCAGCATAGATTGCACGTGTTTTCGGTCCGATGTCCACGCCTTCCCAATCTGCAGGGATGCCGTCGATGCCAACGATTTGTGTGTTTGCACTTGCACTGAAATCGTCAGATACAACAATATCTACCGGTAGGTAGAAATTTTTGCCCAATTTTTTCGCTTTTTCAATAAAACCAAGAGCAACATCCAGTTTGGAATCATCCAACAAAGATTGTCCGATTTCATGTCCTTGTGCTTTGAAGAACGTGTAAGTCAGACCGCCACCGATGATTACGTTGTCTGCAATGTTCAACAGGTTGTCGATTACATCGATTTTGTCTTTAACTTTGGAACCACCGATGATTGCTGTGAAAGGACGCTCAGGGTTGGAGATTGCTTTGCCCAACACTTCAAGTTCTTTCTCCATCAACAGACCGGATACTGCTGGCAACAAGTGAGCGATACCTTCTGTCGAAGCGTGTGCTCTGTGAGCTGCGCCGAATGCATCGTTAACGAATACGTCAGCCAGTTCAGCGAATTGTTTTGCGAGTTCCGGATCGTTTTTCTCTTCACCCGCGTGGAAACGAACGTTCTCAAGCAACAATACGTCGCCGTTGTTCAGTTCAGCGATTTGAGCTTTTACTGTTTCGCCAACGGAATCATCCGCTTTAACCACTTTTTTACCGAGCAATTCGGACAAACGTTCAGCAGCTGGAGTCAAACGCATGGATTCAACCACTTCGCCTTTTGGACGACCCATGTGGCTTGCCAAAATAACTTTAGCACCTTTTTCGATCAAATAATTGATCGTAGGAAGCGTGGCACGAATACGTTTGTCATCTGTAATTTTACCATCTTCGAGCGGCACATTAAAATCTACACGGACAAAAGCCCGTTTTCCTGTCAATTCGATATCGCGTACACTTTTTTTGTTCATCTGTATTTCCTCCGCACCCATGTATTTGTTGGACCAATCAAGAGCTGAAACCCCTTGTCAATCCTGGTGTTTTTGAGAAATTTGCAAAATGTTGATATATAAAGAGCGGAAACAATAGCATCTGTTTCCGCTCTATGTTATTGCAGATATTACTTAATCATTTTTGCAAAGTGCTCCAAAGTGCGAACCAGTTGAGCAGTGTAGGACATTTCATTGTCATACCAAGCTACAGTTTTAACCAATTGTTGGTCGCCAACAGTCAGAACTTTAGTTTGAGTTGCATCAAACAGGGAACCGAAAGTGATTCCTTGGATATCGGAAGATACGATTTCGTCTTCTGTGTATCCGAAAGTTTGTGGATCGGAAGCTTCTTTCATTACTGCGTTAACTTCTTCAGCAGTAACTTTTTTACCCAGAACAGTTACGAGCTCAGTCAGGGAACCAGTAGCTACTGGTACACGTTGAGCTGCACCATCAAGTTTGCCTTGCAGTTCTGGAATAACCAGACCGATTGCTTTAGCAGCACCAGTTGTGTTAGGGATGATGTTTTCAGCTGCTGCACGAGCACGGCGGAAGTCACCTTTAGGGTGTGGAGCATCCAAAGTGTTTTGGTCGCCAGTGTAAGCGTGAATTGTAGTCATCAAACCTTGAACGATTCCGAATTTGTCTTGCAGTGTTTTTGCCATAGGTGCCAGGCAGTTTGTTGTGCAAGATGCGCCGGAGATTACAGTTTCAGTACCGTCGAGGATTTCATGGTTTACGTTGTAAACGATGGTTTTCATGTCGCCAGTAGCTGGTGCGGAGATAACAACTTTCTTAGCTCCACCTTTCAAGTGTTTCTCAGCTGCTTCTTTAGTTGTGAAGAAACCAGTACATTCCAGAACGATATCTACGCCGAGGTCGCCCCATGGCAGTTCTTCTGGGTTACGGTTAGCCAATACTTTAACTTCTTTGCCGTTCACTTTGAAGAAGCCGTCGTGTACTTCAACATCGCCATCGAAGCGACCTTGAGTTGTATCATATTTGAGCAAATGAGCCAGCATTTTAGCATCAGTCAAGTCGTTGATTGCTACAACTTCAATGCCCTCTACATTTTGAATACGGCGGAATGCCAAACGACCAATACGTCCAAAACCGTTAATACCTACTTTAATCATGAGTAAGTTCCTCCCAAGTTTTGATTGATTTTTTTATGAAGCTTATATATTCAAGACAGACGGTGAAGTCCGTCAAGACAACAATGTTTGTGGTGCAAAATAAAGCCTTATTCCATTTCGGCAACGATGACTTCGGCAGCAGCCTCATCAATAATCAGAATATCTTCCTGACCAAATCGCAAGACGGAATGTATGGCAGCAGCCTTGCTTTTGCCACCTGCAATCCCAATCACAACATCGGTCCGCTCAATATCCTGAAGTCGCATGCCCAGCGTAAGCATGGTATGTACCACCTCACCCTGATCATTAAAGTAATAACCGAAGGATTCCGATACGGCTCCTTGCTCCTGAAGTTCATCGATAATCTCAGGTGCAAGCTTGCGTCGCCGCGCCATCTCTACGGCATCACCGATTCCATGAATGACGATCCGTGATTTACGGATCAGCTGTAGAATCTCCTGAACACTAGGGTCCTGGATTAGTGATTCGTAGGCGTGATCACTAAGCAAATCCGGTACATGCAGGAGTTTGTATTGGGCTCCTACCCGTTTAGCCATCGTGGATGCGATCGTATTGGCCTGAATTTCGAGGCTTTCTCCCAACCCGCCGCGTGCCGGTACGAACCAGACACCTTTCAGCGATGTTGGCGGAGTCAGTTGCTCTGCCACTCCAGCCGTTGTTGAACCGCCAGTAACGGCGACAACATCATTATCACTCATAATATTACCCAGAGCCTTCGCTCCGGCTCTGCCCAGTTCCCGTTTGGCAAATGGAGAAATGTCCGAATCGCCAGGAACCACTACTACCTTTTGCAGACCGTAGGCTTGCTTGATGCGCTCTTCCAGTTCGGATAATCCAAACAGCTCTTTGGCGACGGGTTCCAACTGCTGCAGCAATTCATGCCCCGCCTCGCTGATCTTCATCCCTGCACTGTCAATTTCAATAAGTCCCTGAGCCTTTAACAAATCGGTCTCAGCCCTCAGAACCCGCTCGGTCATCTGCATGGAATTAGCTAACGTTCTTCGTCCGATCACATCCGATAACATGATCTGGTGCAGAATCGTATACCTCTTCTTCAAGACATCCATGAGATCAGGCAGAAGCTGCTTTTGCACTTCTAAAATCGTTCGCATGCTTTCCACTCCCGCAAGCTTCTCGTTCCAAGCTCTCTTTCATGGCCCTAAAACGTCCCGGGTTAACTTTTTAAGTCCCACGTCTATTCTACCTAAAACTGACGCGACATGCAAGTGTTTCGAAGCATTAATTCGACACGTTTCAGGCGTTTGTACGCGCCTATTTTCACAATGTCAATCTCCCAAGTCGAGAACAACCTGTCCGATACTATATATAGAAGGAAAGCAAAAATCTCATCTACATATTGCTCGCTTTTGTTTTTCATATAGTATGTCCCAAACCTCTTTTAGCATTTACCTATTTGCGCTCTTTATCCACTTATCTTCATCATGATCCATTTCAGAGTAATCCAAACCAAAACAGCGAGCATCTGCTTGCAATTAAATTACTCATGAGCTATAATCATTATTGCTGTCACATATTTGAAACGTATATTACAAAACTGCTTTTAAGCAACTATATTTGCAGCAATAATCAATGTGCGCCCGTGGTCCAATGGATATGACGTAGGCCTCCGAAGCCTGAGATCCAAGTTCGATTCTTGGCGGGCGCGCCATTCTTAATTAGCAGCTCATAACCCTTTTAACCAATGAAACCGAATAGGTTTCTTTTTTTTCAAACTTAGTTTGACTTTCTTTGACTTTTTGTTTGAAATTGTTTATGATGTGGTTAATACGGTAACAGTTTATATATAAACACCAATTTAACATTTACATTTCCGAGGAGGTTTTTCACGTGAGTTATATTCCAATGGTCGTTGAACAGAGCAACCGGGGTGAGCGCGCCTATGACATCTATTCCAGATTGCTGAAGGATCGTATCATCTTCCTTGGCAGTGATGTAAATGACGTTGTGGCGAATGCCATCATGGCACAGATGTTGTTCCTAGCTGCGGAAGATCCGGAGAAAGACATTCACTTATACATCAATAGCCCAGGCGGATCGATTACAGCCGGTATGGCCATTTACGATACAATGCAATTCATCAAACCGGATGTATCTACCATCTGTGTAGGTATGGCGGCTTCCATGGGTGCATTCCTGTTGAACGCAGGTGCCAAAGGTAAACGTTTTGCTTTGCCTAACAGCGAAATCATGATTCACCAACCACTTGGTGGTGCGCAAGGTCAAGCTTCGGACATCGAAATCCGTGCCCGTCGCATCCTGAAAATGCGTGACACCTTGAACCGCATCATCTCTGAACGTTCAGGCCAACCACTGGAGCGTATCGAGAAAGATACAGATCGTGACTACTTTATGAGTGCTGCTGAAGCTGCCGATTACGGTATCATCGATAAAGTCATCGAAAACGTAGGTTCCCAAGGCATCTAAGCCAAGCGAATCGCCAATTAAACGGATATACCATATAGCCAACTCAAACGGCAACGCCCAGTTGAGTTGGCTATATGAAAAAGGACGCTCTCGTCAATGACGAGAGCGTCCTTTTTTTGAAGATACATATGAGTGCATGATATATATTTATTCGATTTCACTTTAACTCTAATACCTTAACTCTAATACTTTTACTTGTTTGCTGTTAAGCCACTAAACGGCTCTGTGCCTTTAGGTAGCAACTCTTTATACGTGAACGGGAATTCCGGGAATCCTTCTGCGTAAGCTGTGTACTCATACAACTGGAAGAATACAACCACACCTGTTGGTGTTACATAGAAATCCTGATCTTTATTCAGGCCTTTATAGCCTTCAAGGTAACCTCCACGAGCTTTAAGCTGAACTCCAACTTTTTTGCTTACCGTTTCACGCACAGTTTTGTTATTTTGAATCACATCATCCAGACTCAGTTCCTTACCGGAATCAAGGGCAAAGGTGTGTCCTGAACGAGTCGTCATGCCATGTGCACCAGCATAATCTTCATAACGCTGAGTAATCAGACCCAGAACACCACTTTCGTTATACGTCACGACATAAGTGCTCTCAAATGCATATGGACGGTTCGCTGCTGCGTCGCCGAATTCCTTGGTTTGTTTTTTGAAATCCGCTACAAAAGCATCGACTTCATCTTTCAGCACCTTGTTGATGGCCGCTGCTGCTTTATCGTTAGCCAATCCGCTCACCTGAGGATATTGAATATCGACTTCGGCGTTCTTGATGCTCACCTTCACGGTTGCCGCCTTAACCGCCACACTATTCTGCTTCACCTTGCTCAGCGTCAGTGTCTTCGCTTTTCCATCCCAGCTGCCCTGAACTCCCAGATAATCTCTCATTGCAGAAAACGGAATATACAAGCGGCCATTAATCAGTTTTGCTTCGAATTGTGGGTAGTAATTGTTAATTCTAACACTCGGTGCCCCATCAATCATGCTGATTGTCATCGTATTATTGGCTGCCGTTAAGGCGTACTCTTTAGCCTTTGCATCATATTTCAAGCTTCCACCCGCCACATCCTTCACTGCGGTAAGCGATACCCAGGTAGAACCGCCTTGCAGAAGTCCTTTTTGAGTAAGTGTTTTGCCTCCCGATTTCAGGGTTACCTCAGTAGGCGTTGTCACTTTCGTCGATACAGATGCCGCCTGTACGGAACTATCCTGCCATACAGCCCCGCTCCCCACAATAATTCCTGCCGCCAATAGTGCACTAGTCCATTTTTTCCATGATGTCATATATATAACTCCTCTCTCGAATTCAAATTTGAGTGGCATTGCGTATGTATCCTGATTTGTTCGTATGTCTCATACGCTCACCTCTTTATTATAATTAACCCAATTCCGGAAAGGTTTACAGCTTCAGTTACAATGTTGTTCGATCCAGATGCCTATAATGAAGGTTTTGTTACGAACAAACGGACAAAAAAGATACCAAAAAACAGCAATTTAATTCTTCATATTTCAACTCTTCTTTTCAAACTTCATCAAAGTCCGCCTTTATAACAAAAAAGACGCTGTCCATCGGACAACGTCTTTGTCATTATTGCCTTTCGCCCGCCCAAGCATCTCTTTAACGGACATTTGGTAATAATTATTTTGCTTATTTCATTTCATAAGTAATATTGAGCGTTGTGCTTACTTTAACCTGTCCTGTTTCAATTTCTGTGCTACCAGCAGAATCAGCTGTCGCTTTGGACATCAGAGACTCACTTGCATAGAACACAGGCACATTAGCGTCACCTTGACTCACGGACAGAACAGCGCCCAATTGGCGTTTAACCGCTTTTGCAATAGCTCCAGCTTTTACATCAGCATTGGCAACGGCTTTCTCAATGACTTGAGCTTCAAAGCTCTCCGGTTTTTCGACTGTAAAACGTACATTCTCAATGTTGTTGGCCCCAGCTTCGGAAGCAGCATCCAAAAGCTCTCCAATCTTGTCCATCTGACGGTAAGTCACGGTCAGTGTGTGATGAGCGGTGTACCCTTTGATCTTTTGTCCATCTTTGTCGCTATACGTATAGTTGGGCTGTACGTAGAACTGGCTGGTTTGAATATCGTCCGCACTGATTTTCCACGTACTTTTCAGCAGATTGCTCACCTTTTGAATTTTCGCTGCATTCGCTTTTTGAGCAGAGGCAGCTGTATCCGCCGTACTGTTCACTCCGATGGAAAGATAAGCGATGTCAGGCTTCACCTGAATTTCACCTGTACCCACAACGTTAATCACGTTTTGTTGTACCCCCTGTACCTCAGCAGCATACGCATAATTACTAGGCGCTACCCACGCCGTACCTCCAACAAGCAATGTACCTGCAACCATCACCGCACCCAGCGGTTTCATCCATAATTTACCCATTACGTTAGCCTCCTTAAGTTTTAACATCTCATACTCAAATCGATTTGATACCTAACAGACGGGCTTAATTCCATAATGTTGCACTTGACAGCTATAAAACGCAAAAAAGCCCCTTTCGGGACTTCTTCATTGGGTTCAAATCATATCTTATTGGTTCTCAAGCTCTTCCTTGCTTACCAGACTAACTAAAGCGTTTACAGCCTGCTCGGCATCCGCGCCTTCTGCACTAATCTGGATTTCCGTACCAGTACTGATTGCAAGGCTCATGATCCCCATGATACTTTTTGCATTTACTTTTTTGTCGTCCTTCTCGACGAACACTTCAGATGAGTACTTATTCGCTTCTTGAACGAACAGTGCCGCAGGTCTGGCATGGAGACCCGTTTTCAAACGGACAACTACCGGGTGCTTTGTCATGGAAACTTACCCCCTATTATGAAATCTGGACATTAAATACACAATTATATTTATAACATTATACCATATAACCAGAGCAGGACACTAGAAGAAAAACTCAGGGTAATTGGAATGTCATTATTATGACCCATTTTAGCCTTTTTACATCGCCCATTACACCTGAGCTGCCTCTCTTTTTTCAACCGTAACGCTCGTTACGAACCTTCTCAGCTAGCTCATCAATTTTGCGAAGCCGGTGATTCACTCCGGACTTGCTGACTGTACCCTTAAGCAGTTCGCCTACTTCCTTCAAGTTGATATCCGGATGGGCGAGTCTGACTTCAGCCACTTCACGAAGCTTCTCGGGCAACGACTCCAGACCAACTTCCTTTTGCAACAGTCTGATGTTATCGATCTGTCTGACTGCTGCTCCAATCGTTTTGTTCAGGTTCGCCGTCTCACAATTGACGATTCGGTTGACGGAATTACGCATATCTCGCATGATCCGCACATCCTCGAACTTGAAAAGGGCCTGATGTGCACCAATAATACTGAGTAGCTCAATGATTTTCTCGCCTTCCTTAATGTATAGGATGAATCCTTTTTTGCGTTCTATACACCGGGCATTGAGATGAAATTCATTCGCCAGGTCCACTAGGGCCTGACAGTGCTCCTCATACATGGACGCAATCTCCAGGTGGTAGGATGAACCTTCGGGATTGTTGACCGAGCCTCCCGCCATAAATGCTCCTCGGAGATAAGCACGTTTACAGCAATTATTATTGAACAGCTCTCCACTGATCCCGGGAGTAAACAGAAATCCTTCGGAAACAATGTACAGCTTTTTTAATATCTCTTGTACCATGGTTGGAATTCGAACAATATACACATTGTTCTTTTTCAGCCGCATTTTTTTGCGGACAAGCAATTCCGTATGCACTTGAAAATGCTTTTTAAGCAGAGAGTATGCCCGTCTTGCAATCGCGGCATTCTCCGTCGAAATATCCAAGATGACTTTTTTATTCGATAACTGCACCGCACCAAGCATACGGATGAGGGCTGAAAGTTCCGCCTTTTCGCAGCACGGTTCGCTTTCAATCATCGTTAGTTCTTTTTTGGTCTGTGCTGCAAACGACATGAGACTTCACCTCTTCCGTAACATCCAATTTTGTACAAGTTGATAGATGTGATGGCTCAGCTTGTCGGCATCATGACGCAGATAAGTTCGGAACAGGACCAACGTATCCGCAACCACTTGATAGCCGGCACTCTTCAGCACATTCATATCGAGCACAACCGGTTTAGCTCCTTTTTCCGCATACTTATTCTGCACCTGCAGCGGAATATCACCATTATTTACAATGACATAGTCGAAAATCTGGTGTCCTATATGTTCATGTACCGCCTTGAGGTGGTCACTCACCGTATAATTATCCGTCTCTCCCGGCTGTGTCATCACATTACAAATAAACATTTTCACGGCGTCAGCCTCAACGACAGCTTCAGCCAGCTTAGGTACAAGCAGATTGGGAAGAATGCTCGTGTAGAGACTACCTGGCCCAATCAGGATGGCGTCTGCCTGACGAATGGCTTCCACAGCCTCTGGCAACGGCTCCACGTGATCCGGTTCAAGGAAAACGCGTTTGATCCGTAAGCCAGCTTCAGGGATTTTGGACTCGCCCGTAACAATCGAGCCATCCTCCATCTCTGCATGCAGAATAACGGCCTGCCCGGCTGCGGGCAACACCTCACCCCGAACGGCAAACACGCGGCTAAGTTCCCGCACAGCGGTCACGAAGTCGCCCGATATATCCGTCATTGCAGCCAAAATCAAGTTACCCAGGCTGTGGCCTGCAAGCCCCGCGCCTGTATTGAAGCGATAATTCAGCATATCCGACAACAACGGTTCTACATCCGCTAGCGCCGTAAGTACGTTACGAATGTCGCCCGGAGGCGGCATTTGCAGCTCATTACGCAGGATGCCCGAACTTCCTCCGTCATCCGCCACCGTCACGATGGCCGTGATGTCCAGCGGCTTTTCCTTCAAACCGCGCAGCATCACGGATAATCCGGTTCCGCCGCCCATGACTACAATTCTCGGACGTTCTCTTCGTGGTCCGGCTTCTTTCATCCCTTCACCCTCTTCAATGACGGTCCCGGTCGGCGTCGCGATGGCTCACGGTGACAGCCTCAGTTTCGCTGCTTCCCAACATTTTGCCCAAATATTCCGATATTGCTACCGAACGATGCTTGCCTCCGGTACAGCCGATTCCAATAATAACCTGGCTTTTGCCTTCCTTCCGGTATTGCGGAATCAGAAAATGCAGCATATCCAGCAGCTTGGTCAGAAACGCCTGCGTCTCCGGCCATTTCATAACATATTCGTATACATCATTATTCTGTCCCGTATTCGGACGTAAATGCTCAATATAATGCGGATTTGGCAAGAAACGAACGTCAAACACCAGATCCGCATCAATTGGAATACCGTATTTGAACCCAAACGACGTAATATTTACCGACAGCATATGGCTTTCCAGATGAGAAAAGCGGGATATGATGCGCTCTTTCAGTTGAGCAGGCTTCATCGTGCTTGTATTCAGCACCTGAGTGGCGGAATTTTTGAGCTCCTCCAGCATTTTACGTTCCAGCCGGATGCCGTCCAGCGGCATGCCCTCAGGAGCGAGTGGATGTCTGCGCCTGCTCTCCTTATAGCGCTGGACCAATACAGAGTCTGTCGCGTCCAGGAATAATATTTCGCAATGAATGGTAAAATGATCTTTAATATAGTTCAGTGACTCGGACAAAGCCGTAAAGAACTCACGCCCGCGAAGATCGATAACAAGTGCGACCTTGCCAATTTTGCCGTTCGATTGTTCAATCAGTTCCGCGAATTTCGGAATCAATACCGGCGGTAGATTATCCACACAGAAGAAACCAAGATCCTCCAGGCTTTGTACTGCAATCGTCTTGCCTGCCCCGGACATGCCCGTAATGATAATGAGCGTGGCGCCTGTGCCCGGTGAAACTTCACCTTCAAGCATAAATGTCCCCTCCTTATCATATTGCTGTCGGATTATACTGTTACGAGGTTACTAGGAACGCAAGAGAAGACCAGCCGCGCCAACAATACCTGCATTATTGCCAAGTGTTGCTTCAAGAATTTTAACGCCTTCTTGCAGTGGTTCAGGTGTCAGCTTCGCAAATACAGTGCGTACTTCATCAAACAAAATATTACCCGCTTTGGATACACCGCCACCGATAATGAACATCTCGGGGTTAATTACAGCAGCTACAGCCGCCATCGATTTACCCAAATAGAACGCTGCACGATTGACGATACGCAATGCAACTTCATCGCCCGCCTTGGCTGCATCAAATACTTCCTTGGCTGCGATTTTGTCAACGAGTGCCAGTGATGTATGATCTCCACGCTCTACAGCGTCTTTGGCCATACGAATAATTCCCGTTGCTGAAGATACAGTTTCCACGCATCCCATTTTGCCACATCCACACTGGATCGCTTCCAGATCAGGGACAACACTGACATGACCCAGCTCACCAGCCATACCGGAAAAACCCTGATAGATCTTGCCGTTCAGGATCAGTCCGCCACCAACGCCTGTACCAAGCGTATAGCACACACAGTTGTCCACGCCCTTACCAGCGCCTGCCCATGCTTCACCCAGTGCAGCCACGTTTGCATCGTTATCTATTTTGACTGGCTTGCCCAGACGTTCTTCCAAAATCGAACGAATGGCTACATTCCGAAATCCAATGTTGGGGGCAAGAACGATAATTCCCTCGCGTACATTGGTGAACCCAGCCACGCCCGCTCCCACACCTTCAAGCTGCTCCCAGCTGAAAGGCGATTCGGCAACGATATGACGGACATACTTCTCGATGTTGGCAATGACCGTGTCAACGCCCTTATCCACTTCAGTCGGTCCTTCATACGTATACATAAGCTGACCGTGTTCATCACATATACCGACCTTGATTGCTGTTCCGCCGAGATCGACCCCAACGTAGATTTTCTCAGACATGCTACAAGCCACCTTTATCTATCTATAATAGTTTAATCCTACGTACCAACTATAATTGAAGGATACGCCTGGGTCAAGACGATAAGACCTTTGCTGTGATTAGCTTCCCCGCTATTGTGAACAACATCACAGGCTATTTTTGAATACGTATACAACCCCATTTGTCTCTATTAAAAACGCAAGCTTCTTTTCTTCCTCCATAGAAGAGGAAGCCTCAACTCATGATATTGCATATCCACTCGTTCCATGCGTAAAAGATGACAATTGTCATCTGAATTTCATGACAATCCTTACTAATCACGTCTCAGGCCGTTCGGTAAGATGGGATTATCTTACAGAACAGAACAAGGACGTGATTTAAAGATGAGTTTACCCGTTATAAAGCTGGAACAAGTTAACAAAAGGTACGGCAACAAAGAAGTTGTCAATAACATCTCCTTGGAGATTACCCGTGGTTCAATTGTTGCAATCCTTGGCCCAAACGGTGCGGGTAAAACAACTACCATGAAAATGATACTTGGCCTGTCCACCGCTACATCAGGCATCGTGACGGTGCTGGGCCAAAAACCGAATCGCAAACAGGTTCGACAGAAGATAGGTGTCATGCTGCAGGACGTGAGTGTAATGGATGGACTGACCGTTCGAGAGATTATACGCATGGTACGCAGCTATTATCCCGCTCCGCTTCAAGCAGATTATATTGAAGAACTGACAGGACTTCCTCCAGCCGACTTGAACAAAAGAGCAGAGAAGCTGTCCGGCGGACAAAAGCGCAGTCTGAATTTCGCCCTCGCCATGACAGGTGATCCCGATATTTTATTCTTTGACGAACCTACAGTCGGGCTGGATTCCGAAACCCGGAGACAATTCTGGGTACGAGTCCGACAACTTGCACAAGAAGGTAAAACCGTAATCTTCACAACGCATTACCTTCATGAAGCAGATGAAGTAGCAGATCGGATTATTCTCTTTAACCGAGGTACCATTGTCGCAGACGGAACACCCGAGAATATCAAGGCCGGCATCACTATAAGGACCGTTTCCTTTTCTACGGAGCAAAGTATGTTTGGCAAGGATTCAGTGTCCATAACGGAGATGGCAGCCGAGACCGAAGATGTCCGTGCACATATCGAAAGCTTGCCTGACGTGGACGGGATTGAATACCACAAAGATCGTTGCATTCTATACACCAAAAATACGGATTCACTACTCCGTCACATCATTGAACGTCGGCTGCCTGTTAGTGACATCCGAATTGAAACAGGACAACTGGACGATGCCTACACAAATTTGATGGAAACCATGAAGGAGGAACTTTGATATGTTGATGCTTCTCGCCCAATCTCGTGTTGAAATGCTTCGCATGTCCCGCAATATCTATTTTATTTTCTGGTCTTTGATGATGCCCGTAGCCTTCTATTTCCTTTATACACGCATATTCACTACAGGAACAACGGAATCAGAACAATGGAATGCGCACTACTTGATGTCCATGACCTGCTTCAGCATTATGGGATCCTCTATCATGACACTCGGTATCCGGCTTGTCCAAGAAAGAGCACAGGGGTGGGTCACCTACCTGCAAGTGACTCCATTACCCAACTCCATTTATTTTGGAGGCAAAATGGTGGGTCAAACGATAATGCATCTATTCTCCATCATCATCATCTTTACAGCTGGATTTCTGATTAATCATGTATCACTTTCCCCTGCCCAATGGATAAATTCCGCCCTTTGGATTCTGGCAGGATCTCTTCCCTTTCTTGCACTTGGTACCTGTATAGGAACAATGCGGCGGGTTGACACTGCCAGTGGACTGAGCAACGCCCTTTATCTGTCTCTTGCCCTGCTTGGCGGAATGTGGATGCCTCTTGATCTCATGCCGAACTGGCTCGGACAGATTGGAAACTGGCTGCCCTCCCACAGCTTTGGAAATGGAGCGTGGATTATTATAGCCGGAGGCGTACCTGCGCTACACGATATCCTACTTTTGGCAGCATATCTGGTAGCATTTATGTTACTATCCACATATATCCGCAATAAACAAAGGGAGGCGTAATCTTCAAAGATGCTTCAGCATTTCGAGCTTTTCCCCAAGCGATATGGCTTTTACCCGTATATATGGATGATCTATTTGGCTATGCCAGTCTATTATTTGTGGAACGCACAAGGACATGAGCAGTACATCGGGATAACTTCCTTCGTCGTTTTTATGCTGACTTATCGGCAGCTCTACATGACATCCGGAACCTCCTTTTTTTCCTATTGGCTCAGCTTACAAATTCTTTGCGTTCTGGTACTGAGCCTTGTGATTGATCCCAATATGTTTTTTCTCGGATTTTTCACAGCCAATTTTATCGGATGGTACACCGAAAAGCGTCAGTTTCGAATGTTTTTGGTGATATTCGCCATCGTCCAGACCCTTCCCATTGCCTTGAAAATTCAATACCTTACCGCTTATCAGCTCATGTTTTTTGCGCCATTTTACCTCATTATGCTTGCTTCACCCTTCGGGATCCGCTCCATGTTGGATCGGCAAAAGCTGGAGGCCCAGCTGGATGAAGCCCATCAGCACATTAAGGAGCTGATCAAACGTGAAGAACGAATGCGAATTGCCAGGGATCTGCATGATACCATGGGACATACACTTTCGCTGATCACACTGAAGAGTGAACTTGTAACCAAACTCATTGTCAAAGAACCGGAACGCGCGATTCAGGAAGCACGAGAGATTGAGCGAACTTCCCGCGCCGCTTTGCGGGAAGTTCGCCAGCTCGTCAGTGACATGCGGGCAATCAGCATTGTTGAAGCAATCGCTGATGCCAAAGAAATGTTAAAGAGTGCCGATATCGAGCTTCAATTGGCAGGAGAACTGGGCCCATTTCATGATGTTCCTGATCTTACCCAGAACATGGCGAGCCTCTGCCTGCTTGAAGCCGTAACGAATATTGTAAAACATAGCAAAGCCACCTGCAGTGTAATCAAGCTGGAACGTATGCATGATGGCATAAGCATAAGGGTTATAGACAACGGTGATGGCATGAGTCCAAATGAACATCAAGGCAATGGCCTAAAAGGGATGTCTGAACGCCTGAACCTCATCGACGGTTCCCTCCAGATTTCCTCGGACTCTGAAGGAACCGATCTTGTCTTTTCCTTCCCACTGATTGCCACCGAACACCAAGGAGGTATTTGAGCATGATTCGTATTTTAATTGCTGAAGATCAACGCATGCTGAGAGGCGCGCTTGCCTCACTGCTAGATCTGGAAGATGATTTGGAGGTCATTGGTGAAGCCGGAAATGGAGAGGAAGCTCTGAAGCAGATTGGTTCCCTCCAACCAGATCTGTGTCTTATGGATATTGAAATGCCCGTGATGAGCGGCCTGGACGTAGCAGAACGTATACAACAACTCGGTCTGCCCTGCCGTATTATCATCCTCACTACTTTTGCCCGTCCGGGATTTCTGGAACGTGCCATTCAGGTCGGGGTACAGGGATATTTACTCAAGGACGAACCAAGTGATCGTTTGGCAGGAGCTATTCGACGGGTCATGAATGGTGGACGAGAGGTTTCCCCAGAGCTCGTTTTCGGTGCAGCCAAAGAAATCAATCCGTTAACTGAACGGGAGAGAGAAGTGCTTAAGCTCGCAGCCACTGGCATGAATGCCAATCATATCGCCGCCTCCCTTCATCTCTCCTATGGAACCGTGCGCAACTACCTGTCTGAAGCCTTCAACAAGCTTGATGCCAAGAACCGCATCGAAGCCGTCAGCATTGCAGAGGAGAAAGGATGGTTGTAAAGGCTAGTGCGGCCAATTCATAAGAACCAACTGCTGTTCCAACCTACATAACCGTCTGTCCATACATTATCAGTGAATATGGACAGAGAAAAACGCCTTCCCCAGAACGGGAGGCGTTTCTCTGCTTTTTGAATATTACCTAAATTTAGCCTTCAGCAGCTATTCAGCTACTGGTCACAACTTCGTTTCCACACGAATGGGCTCTTCCGTTTTTTCCATCTTGTTAACATCCAGAATATCAAGCAGGAAGACAAAGATCGGAATACCGATGATAAGCCCCCAGATTCCCAGGAAATGTTGAGACAGGATCAGTACGATAAACGTGTAAAACATCGGCAATTTGGTTTTGTGTGCCATCAGCTTCGGATTCAGGAAGTACGTCTCCAGCGCATGAATGATGATGATCATAATGATCACGATTACGCTGAGCTGCAATCCTCCCAGTTGATATCCGATTAGACAAAGTGGAATCAATGAGATGATAACCCCCGCAACAGGTACCAGACTCAGCATGAACACCAGAATGGTCAAGGCGAATAAGTACGGGAAACCCAGTATCCATAATCCCAAAATCGTCAAAGCTGTATTGAATACCGCAATCAACAACTGCGCCTCAATGACTTTACCAAAGGAAGATACAAATTTATCTCCAAGGTAAGCCACTTCATTATAGAACCAGCCAATCTTGCTTGTTTTGAACTTGGAGGTAAACTTGGAGATCTCCCGCTTTTGCAACAAGAAGAACAGACTGAGTATGATGACCAGCAGAATGAACTCCAACCATTTGCTTAACGCAAAAATATACTTCAATGCATCGTTGGTATAGTTTTTAATATCGAACGATTGCAGATAACCTGCAATTTTGGAAGCAAAATTATCACCGTCCGCGGTATCAAGAAACTTCATGATTTCATTTGTTAACTGAACGACCTGATCCACGATCCGTGGTGAATACCTGGAGATACCCAGTACAATGGCTGCAATAACGATAAGATAGAGCAGGATGACGACAACTTTATAGTTAACCGGAAATAAACGATTCAACTTCTCTGTAATAAAATGCTGCAACCTGTTCATGACATACGTCACCAGGAATAACAGCAAAATCATGTGCAGCATACTCCCCATGCTGAAAAGCACCAAACAAAACAACAGCAGGATCAAAAATCGCCGCACTGTTGCATTCTGTAACCAATCTTTTATCATTTCCCCCAAAGTCTTCACCTCACAGCTAATATGCCCATTATGTATACGATCTGATGCTCATTTTGGTTTCAAAAAAAGAGAAGCCTTCCGGCTTCTCACATCATGAGACTTCCCGTTGTCTCTATTACTTAATTTATGCCAAACCATACCCTTTTCATGCTTACTTATCCAGTGTTTCGCTCCAGTCATGCACAATGCTGCCTTCAAGGAATTTCTCGCAGTCCATTGCGGCCATACACCCTGAACCTGCTGCTGTAATGGCCTGACGGTACTTCGTATCCTGAACATCACCACAGGCGAACACACCCGGAATGTTAGTCTCGGTAGTACCTGGTTTAACGACAACATAGCCGTGTTCATCCAGTGTAATCTGATTGCTCAGGAATCCCGTATTCGGTGTATGCCCAATTGCAATGAATACGCCGTCGGCTTCAAGCAGCTCTTCCTGCCCGGTCTCGTTATTGCGCACCTTAAGCCCTTTAACCCCAAGAGCCTCAGGCACAACTTCGAGTGGTGTACGGTTCAACGCCCATTTCACCTTCTCGTTGCTGCGAGCCCGATCCTGCATAATTTTCGATGCACGCAATTCGTCCCGGCGGTGAACCAGGGTAACGTCTGTTGCAAAACGGGTCAGGAAGCTGGCTTCCTCCATCGCGGAGTCTCCACCGCCGACAACGACGATCTTTTTGCCACGGAAAAAGAATCCGTCACATGTGGCACATGTACTTACCCCACGTCCCACATTCTCCTGCTCTCCCGGAATGCCGAGATAACGGGCCGAAGCGCCGGTAGAGATAATGATCGAATCGGCTTCCAGTTCACCGATGCCTCCAACTTTAACCTTGAAGGGCGGTTTGTTGAAATCCACTTCCTCCACCCAACCATTTTTGAACTCCGCGCCAAAACGCTCCGCTTGCTTGCGCATATTGTCCATCAATTCCGGACCCATGATGCCTTGTGGAAAACCAGGGAAATTCTCAACTTCCGTTGTCGTCGTCAATTGACCACCCGGTTGTAGACCTTCGATAACCAGTGGGTTAAGATTAGCACGAGCCAGATATATCGCTGCTGTCAGACCCGCAGGTCCGGTTCCGATCACAATCGTTCTGTATTTAGTCATATAGATACAGCCTCCTTAATAAGGTTGAGAGTGTGTTGAGTGGCGATTAACTTGCTATGATGATATCCTACAGGCATGTCGAGACCTATTCGTTAAGTTTACCCGTTTTCCAGGCCAATGTATCCTTCACGCCATGAAGTCTTTCCCAAAGCGAGATTTTCAAGAAACATTTATAGGATCGGTGGGTTGGAGTTGCACACTTTGTTGATTTGCCGTGCATATTTGCTGACTGTGGCAGCTGATATGCCATATCGCTCGGCTATGCTTTGGTAGGTCACTGGACGACTATGAATCTTGGCCGCCAAATATTCCAATCCCGCAGCCAAGCCTTCTATTTGCTTCGTACCAGGCACCTCCGGGTGTACGCGCGATACATAGTCGGTCCACAGCCGTTCCATTTCTTGCTGCAATTCGGCTTTGGCTTCGGACATCTGTAACGCACGGTCCACGACCGCCTGCCAATGCGAAGATGGTTTTGTCTCCGTTTGTTCCGTCATCGACTCCATCTTCGGAATGGTGCGTTTGCTCAACGCAGTTAACGGTAGTAGAACAGGAGAATCATCCTGTTTAGCTGCTTCTGAATCAAGACCATGGAGTACGGAACGAGCGGCTTCCACCAGCTCCTGATCTTCACCCGGTTCCTGGATAAAGGATTGCAGTGCCTGCTGCACCTCATAATCACCAATCATGCCAAGAGCATGAATGACCTGAAGCTTGGTAGCCCGATCCCCATGTCGCAACGCCCAGAAGAAAGAGGAACGGATCAAGGGATCGTTTTTCATCTCTTCAGGTATGCCGTTGCCATAGTTCTCCCATTGTCTGAATTGCTCGTCAAATGGCAGATGATAGTGATAACTTAGTTTTTCCGGATCTTTTTCTCCCTGTCTCACAGCCTCAAGTCCAGACAGATAGTACCGGGATACTTCCGAACCCGGGTCCAGCTTGCCCACGTGACGCCACAGACGTTCAGCGGAATCGTAACGTTCCGTATTATAAGCCGCGACTGCTGCATAATGTGCGAGAGCCGGGTCTGCAGCGGTTTCTTCATCCTTCAACAGGCGACGGAAATGCACATAAGCCGTATCATGTTGACCCAGGATACCCATCGTGGTAGCCAGTTTGTAGACCTGTTCGTGCTGGAAAGGCACGATGACACGCAATTTTTTGATCAGAAGCAGCACTTGGTCGGCTCGATTCTCGTTCTGGTGAAAGATTGCGAGATTACACAGTGCATGCAAATTACCAGGCTCCTGCTCCAGTACTTCGGCAATCGTCTCTTTCGCTTTGGGAAACAACCCCATATAATAATAGGCAAGCGCCAAGTTGTTGCGAGCAGCCAAGTAATCAGGATAATCGGGTGCCATGTCTTCCAGCAGCTCAGCCGCCTGTGCAAACTTCCCTTGTTCCAACAATTCCCGCGCCTGATCGTGCTCAACGACACCTTTACGTGATTTGATCCGGTTCAGTTTGGCTGGTCGATCCAGCTCGTAGTACAGAAGCTCCATCATCTCTTCGGCTTCCGTCATAAACTGACCCTGGGTATCCTCCTCCAAATACGTAACAAGCGCTTGCTCAGCTTCTTCAAACCGATCCATATTCGCATAATTGTTCGCCATGTAGAAATAACATTCCGTCATGGACGGATCTACCACGTCGAGCACATGCGCAAGAACGGCATTCGAAGCCTCGTAATCCCCCTTCTCTGATAATATACCCGCCATATTACAATGATTCACCGGATTTTCCGGTTCATATTCAACAGCTTTACGAAAATATTTTAATGCCTTGTCGACGTGATTACGGTCCAGCGAGCGGACAGCTCTCTCAAAAAAGAAAGAAGCATCCAAGTGAATCGGTATAACATTGGCAAGGTGTCCCTCAGCCCGCAGTAGCTTGCCCTTCATCTTCCAAGGCACCTCCTCTTTGCTTTCATTCATACTCTCCAGTATACCACATCTTAAGGCCCACTTCTCAATATGTAGTTTCATGTCGTTTATGCCAAAAATGCGCAAAAAAGATGACACCCCTCACCCCTTTCGAATGAAATGTCATCTTTTTGCTTCATGGACTTTTACTTATAAAAGAGATTCATCAGAATTACACCTTCAACGCCATGGTAGGCGAAAGAGAGATATGAACCGTCTTGTGGAAAGGAGTCATAAAGTTAACCAGCACAACCTTACACTTATCAGGCAGCTTCGCCTCACGTACGGTTGCCGCCAAATGCCCCATCTCGCCTCCAGTCAGCTCAATCCAGTCATCTCCACAGGAATATCGCAATGTGCCGCTCTTCCACAGGTAATGGCCCTCATCCGTCTCAAGCAATCCCTCCTGGGAAAGCTCGCCCTCGCTTCCGAACACGAAAGACAGCTGCACCATGATCTGCTCCGGCTGCTCTCCCGCCAGTTTCAGTGTCCAGCCATTTTCGGTTGGTAATACTTCCGTCTGTACACGGAACGTCTGCTCATGGGTGAGCGCTCGACTCTGATGGGGTAACAAATACCACGGACTGATGGCTGTTCTCGCCGTCTCAGGCAGTTGGCAATCAGGGATCGGACCATAGTAACCCTTTTTCTGCTCGCCCGTTAGACTATAACCTGCCGGCAATCGAGACATGTGCTGCATCGGCACATATCCTGGATTAAAATAGGAGGCCAACTGAACAGCCAGCAGACGTACCGCACCATGACGAAGGGCAAAAAATGAAGGCACCTCCGTCATTACAGTCGCGCTTGTATTACCGGACCGAATACGCGCTACAGGTGCGCCGAAGTCCGTATGCAACCGGCTGTGTGAGATGCGTCCATGATGACCTGCCGATTCCATTCGCTGCAAATAGTCCTCCCGCACAAATCGCTCGTTCAGTATGATCTCGTACAGCTCAGGCAAATGATCACGTGCCTTACCTGCCTGCTGAAGCTCAGGCTCCAGCAGCAGCCGAACGAGCGCATTAACCGAGCAGACGCCGGGATCTGTTAACATTTCTCCCGCCCATTCAGCCATGCCGGCAAAGATCGGATCACCGTCCAACCGGGCCAACATGGCATACGGCAAATAATACGGAGATAGATCATGCACGCTCCCTAGATCCTGGCGACCTGAGTAATCCGTAACAACCTCACCTGTTGGATGTACAAGATACACCATCATGCGCAGATTGAGCCTCACCGGTTCCAACAACTCGGGACGATTTAACAGACGCGCCGCATGGATTAACATGATATCACTGACGGCACTGTAAATTCCGTTGCTCCGTTCCGTCCATTCCCCGTCAGGCGTAATATCCATACCCTCAGCCAGCCACTGCTCTGCACGCTGCACCGCTTCCTCCAGGTCAAACAATTGATGCAGGAAACCGAGCGCCGCGCACAGCACCCAGCGATGGTTCGGGGTATGACAGCCCCCGGTCAGCAAAACCGGAACAGTTCGTTCCAGAAACAGGCGCATATTGTTCAGCACAGGCTGCAATGGCTCCCATTCCAGCTGCTTAAGAAGTTGATACAACTGAGCATATCCCACGACGACAAATGCTGTATCTGGCGGAGAATGGGAATTGGTCCAGCCGGGGGAGATGGAGCCATCTTCATGCTGATTACGGAGTACATACTCCGATGCCAGAAGCAGGCGATTAAGCAATTCATTGTCTTGGAAATAAATCGAATCGGGATTAACAAGCGCCGCTCCCCAGTAACACATATCCGTAGGTGTTCCTGTTGTGTGATTGACCCAAGCGATACCTGTAGAGAGATCAATCGTTCCTCCATAATAGCAGCTCTCCGGGTCAAGTACTTGCCGGGTAATCCCTTTCTGAACTGCTCTGTCATTGCTGTCCACCAGTTGTCTGTACATGTCTAGTCCCTCCAAACAAATGCATTTACACCG
This sequence comes from Paenibacillus sp. 11B, assembly GCF_030487755.1. Lineage (NCBI taxonomy): Bacteria > Bacillati > Bacillota > Bacilli > Caryophanales > Paenibacillaceae > Paenibacillus > Paenibacillus sp. 11B. The sequence goes on from NZ_JAUKNS010000006.1 coordinate 254,921, forward strand.
TTATCATCAACCCTTGACTGCCCCAAGCATGGCACCGCTAACAAAATACTTTTGCAGCCACGGATAGACGAGAAGAATGGGTACGGTCGCAAAAACGACGGTCGCAGCCTTAAGGCTTTCCGGGGTTAATGGAGCGCGATTAGCACCCTCCATCAGCGTAAGTTCGCTCACCATATTGTTTTGTACCATTTGGAAGAGCTTGAGCTGTAAGGGATATAGCTGCGGATCATTAATATACAAAAGGGAATCCTGGAATCCATTCCAGCGTCCAACCGCATAGAAAAGGGCCAACGTAGCCAATACAGGCATGGATAGTGGCAATATAATTTTAAAGAGCGTGTGTACATGTGAACTGCCGTCAATCTCTGCCGACTCCTCCAAACTTTCCGGTATGCCTCTGAAGAAGGAAATGAGGATAATCAGGTTAAACGGACTCACCAGACCAGGCAGAATCAATGCCCAGACCGAATTAAGCAAGTTGAGATCACGAATGAGCAAGTACTCAGGTATCATCCCGCCGCTGAAGAACATCGTAATAATGATGACATACATAAAGAGCTTGCGCCCTTTCAGTTTTTTCTTGGTTAACGGATATGCAGCTGCAAGTGTGAATAGCATGCACAACACTGTGGTCACGACTGTTAGAACCGTTGTGAAACCCAGTGAATAGATCATCGATTGATCAGAAAACACCTGAATATACGCATCCCAATTGATTTCTTTGGGGAATATGGTCACTTCACCTGACGTAATCGCCCGGTTCGAACTGAGTGATATCGCAATCGTGTGCAGAAACGGAGCCAGACAAAATATAACAAACAAAATGATAAAGGAGATATTAACGATATCAAAAATCCGGTTTGAGGTGCGTTCACTCATATGCGCACAGCTCCTTTACTGATGGTCTATACAAACAAGCCGATTGGCGTATCTTTCATTCTTTAATAACCTACAAAATACCTTCACCGGTTGCTTTTTTTGAAATATAGTTGGAGCCAAGTACAAAGATAAGTCCCACAACGGCCTGGAACAAACCAACGACGGTTGCCAGTGTGTATTGTCCTGATTCAAGACCAACTCTGTATACAAAGGTACTGAGTACATCGGAATATTCACGCACAGCCGTGTTACCGATAATATAAGGCCGATCAAAACCGATACTGACCATATGTCCAAGATTGAGAATAAGCAAGGTCACGATGGTTGGTTTGATGCTCGGCAACGTAATATGCCAGATTCTCTTCAGCCGTGATGCTCCATCAATCTCAGCCGCTTCAAACAATTCCTTGTTCACGCCGGTTAATGCGGCCAGATATAGAATGGTTCCCCATCCTGCACTTTGCCAGACACCTGTGAACAGGTACGTCACAAGCCAGGGGTTCTTCTCTGTCAAAAATGGTATTGAATTTAACCCCATGCTCTCCAGCACACCGTTAACCATACCCGATTGATTACCAAACAATTGGTATACAATCCCCCCGATGATCACCCATGAAATAAAGTGAGGAATGTACAGAATCGTCTGTGATATTTTTTTAAACCATTTAAATCGAACTTCATAGAGCATGATTGCCAATATAATAGGTGCAGGGAATGAAACAATCAGATCAAGAAAATTCAGCATAAAGGTATTGCGTAGTGTGGTGTAGAAAACACGCATCCCAAATACCTCACGGAAAGCATCGAAACCGATCCACTCACTACCGTTAATGCCCTGAAACAGGTTGAAGTCTTTAAAGGCGATCTGAACACCATACATCGGTCCGTAGCGAAAGATCAAAAAGTAGATCAGCGGCAGTGAGATCAGTGCATACAATTGCCAATACCTTTTCAAGTATGTGATCGTCAAGTCGGTTTCCTCCTATCAACAAAGAAACGGCTGTGCCGCACAAATCAGCGGCACACGTCCCTTCCAAAGTTATGCGGTAACATGCGTATCTTATTTGGAGCCATGATGTGTAAGGATTATTTATTGAGTAACGATTACTTACTGAAGTGCTTCTTCAAGCTCTTTCTTCAATTCTGTGCCACCGAGCGACATGAAATCAGTCATTTCCTTTTCATAAACAGCTTCAAATTCTGCAGGCTTAGCCATCGCTGTTTTTACGATAAGCACTTTTAGCTTATCATTCAGCGCCGTCCCATATTTGGATTCCGCTGCAATTGGTTTGCTAAAAACGATCGGACCGATGGTGTCGGTGTTGGCAATGTTAATGGATTGTCTCATTAATTCCTGATTATTCTCCGGGAAGCCCGCGATCCATGCTGCTTCATTTACTTCCTGGTCTCCGATCACTTTGCCATTGGCGATAATAGCCATGTCACCGGAATTGTAGATGCGATCCTTCATTTCCTGTGTTGCGTCATTTTTGACAACTGGAATTCCATCGACCATCTCGTAATTTTCACCTTCGACGCCGCTGTACATATCAAGCAGATTATTTCCAGAAGCCATCCAATCCAAATATTTCACTGCTTCTACAGCTCGTTTGCTGCTCTTTGGAATCATGATATACATTCCGTTGCTGCCGTAACGTGATTTGATATATTTATTGTCAACATTGGCGTTTGTATAAGCGTCGATTGCTGCGACTTTGCTACCCGGCACGTTTTTGTACAAATTATCCAGCATACCGTCTGCGTACAGAATCTGACCTACATCTTCCGACATGTAACCGATGTTGCCATTTTGGAAGTCCTTAACCAATTGAGTTTTCTCTTCATCGAGACTGAAATCTTTGCTGATCAGACCTTCATTGTACAATTTGTTAAGGAACTGCATCGCGTCCTTAAAGCCTTCATGCAACGGTAGTTCGTATCGTTGACTGTACGTCAGTCCATCCTGAATCGGCTTGATAAACGAATAAATCAGTGTCTCATACTGAGCTGGCGCAAGTGCCATACCCATTGGGATGTTTTTGCTTCCCAGATTACCCGGATCTTTCTCTTTAAATGCTTTTAGCGTCTCGTAGAGCTCATCCGTTGTCGTTGGAGCCTTCATTCCAACTTTGTCGAGCCAATCCTGGCGGATATAAGAATTATAACGGGCAGTAATGGCACGTTTACCCGGAATGGCGAATTGCTGACCTTCAAGCTGACCAAACTTCAACAAGTCTTCACCCAAATATTCTTTTAGATTAGGTGCATGCTCATTAATAAGCTCACCTACGTCGGTAAGTCCCCCCTGCTGGGCATAGCGATAGAACACACTCGAGTCATATACAAATACAATATCCGGAACGTCACTGGCGCTAGCCATTAACACATTGAGCTTCGTCGTTTCCTCCGAACGCTGAACCGGTACGAATTGCACATCAATGTTATTTGGATCACCAAACTGTTCCTGGATCCATTTAGTCATATAGTTGTTGGTAATCGTATACGGTGAAGGGCTGTTACCACGATCAAAAACCTCGACTTTTAAGGTAACGCGCTCACCCTTGCCCGATGCGCTGCCCTCTGCTGTCTCTTGATCTGATGCAGATGAGCATCCAGCAAGTAGAGATACTCCCATTACCATCGTAAGTGCCAATCCCATCCATTTCTTAAGATTGCCTTTGGTTGCTTTTCCTGTCATTTTGTCATCCCCTTTGGCTTTGCGTGAATGTTTAAAGCTTGCCCAGAGTATTCCACATCTTTCCGTACGCTGGCAATAAACCTGTTTCGGAAACGCTTACATATGGATAATGGTTTATCCCTAGCGACGATTTTCGCAGACTGACGATTTTCGTAAAGGGGCCACAAACAGGAGTAAATCAGGGGCTTCTTGCATAAACGCAGGCTCCGGTCGGATTCCAGGCTTACACCAGCAGCAAAAAGGCGAACTTCTGCATGGCGCCTCTTGAGAGATACACCTGCATGAAGTCCACCCGTGCTTAGAGATTTAATTCGCAGCATGAGCCTATGGTTTACGACTCGGATTCGTGATGTTCACGTTTCAAACGGCGATAGTCACCTGGTGTAATACCCGCAACCCGTTTAAATACTCGTCCCAAAGTAATCCCATTGGCGTAGCCCACCTTCTGGGCGATGTCCTGTAACGAAAGATCCGTATTCTTGAGCAGCCGCTCCGTTTCCTTCATCCGCAATTCTGTAAGGAAGTCTACAAACTTCATATTGAACTCTGTCTTGAACAAATAACTCGCATGTTTGCCGGTAATCTGGAATCGATCACTCAGATGTTTCAGCGAAAGATCTGGATTCGCAAACTGTTCTTCAATATAGTTTCTCATTTCATTGACCATCGCTTTGTAGCTCTTGGTTTCAGTTACCGACACATAAGTTCTGAACAGATCCGTGAGGTCATCAAAAAGAATGTCCTTAACACCTTCAAGTGTCTCCGCTTCTTTCATCAGCATTAACCACTTGTTAATGTTTTCCTCCGATAATTTCTCCTGCAGCTGTTCAGACATGACCGCTACTTCACGGCTGAGCATCTGCAGCATCGCCTGAATCAAGGAGTGAATCTCATCATCCGGCAGCTTATCACGTTCAAATGCCGTGAAAATCTCCTCCAGCTGATCACGCCACTGACTGCTCGACATCCGAAACCGTTTAACAAAATCAGCAATCATCTGCAAATAAGTATAGGTATCCAGCAGCTGCTGCTGAGTTTCTCCATACCCGGCCAGTGCCACATCCCCGTCTCTCAGTAATCTGCGGTGCATCACAGTCTCAGCCGCCACGTATGATTCACGAATGGCCTTGATGCCCTCTGCAATCGGTCCGATACCGAAACTCAAGGATATACGCAGATTCTGCTCAACCCAAGATCGGCATTCCTCTGCAACCAGGCGAATCTGCTCTGTCATATCCACACTGCTGTCTGTGGACAGGAAAAGGATCGCAATCTGATCAGAGCTCACCCATTCCGTCCAGCATTGCATATCTGCATTGCGTGAGAGCTCTTGCAGAACGTTCATTAGCGCAAATTTAAGCGTATTCTGCTCACCTCTCGTGAACTGTTCCTGGAAGCCCTTCTCATAACGGTTGATTTCGCCAACCACAACAGCGAAGCATGACGAAGTATCCATACCCGTTAACGGGGAAAGATCCTTCAATCGTTCTACCGCATGATCCAGATTTTCTCCATTCAGCAGATCGTTAAAAAGTTTGCTGCGTTGCAGTAACACGTTTTCCCTGCTCTTTTTGTCCGAATCCATCATATGGTTGATCAGGTTTTCCAACACGCCATCAATCAATTTCATCTCATCGGTACGAGAGCCGGATTGTTCCAGCACCCGAATCTGATGCGCCTCAATCCGGTTCATAATGATCTGAATAGGCTTATAATTACGACGTGTGATATAGATGATATAGATAATAGCGCAGATGACTGTTACAACCGCAATGGCCACCCACACATAGGAAACGACCGAGACCCAGCCATACAGGTTTCCTTTCTTGATTCCACTGGAGATCGTCCACCCCAACCTTTCCAGCGAAAGGGTGTTCAGCTCTTGTCCTTCTACGGCACCTTCACGATCTGAATGCGCATCGTATACAACCTGACCGTTACTGTCAAGAATGCTCATGAAGGAAAGCTGTCCATTGACCATACTGTCAATACTCTGCTCAATACTGCTCATCTTGATATTAATGACAAGCACCCCATCCGAACCAAATGGCAGGGGCATGTCTTTATCTACCGTCAACACTCGAATAGGCGTACGCTGATTAACCCCCGCATCGTATTCCCTGACAGGCTGCCAGCCTGAAGCAAGAGAACCGGACTCAAGTTGGTTGATCCATGCCTTGTCTGAAAAGCTGTCTATATCCTTGGACCCGCTTGACGTTAAAACGCTTTCATTTTTCTTATCATATAAATATATCGATTGAATCCAAGGGTTGGAGCTCGTCAGCTCACGTAAACTCTGTGCAATGCTATACACGGTCTCTTTGCCCACCTGATTCTGGCTATTAAAATAGTACTTGTAGGCCTGTTCACTCTGCACCGCTTCCATCAACGAAAGCTCAATATCCCGGAGCGTCCGGTCCAGACTGTCCGCCAAATAACTGGAGGAGATGCGATCTGCTTTCCTTGTTTCTTCCCTGGAGATGTCATTAATGAAAACAAAAGCGATAAAAATGAGTACGGTCATGGTAAGAAAGAAAATAGGAAAATAAGAAAATAGTAGCCGATAATACCAAGTCCGGGACAATAGACCCCACTCCTCACTCCACGACACCGGTGTATATTGCCGTGGTTCTACTGTTCATTACATCCGTCACATCTCTGGGATTGAATCACCCTAACAGCACGCAGCCATAGAACTAATTTTAAGTTATTATAGCACAAGCCTTCAGGCAGCAAAGCAGGAATCGATTGTCTACGCTCTCTTATCACATCGGAATCCTTATCCTCATCCATGATCATAAAAAAACAAAAACCGTGCTGAGCAGCAAACTACTCCAACACGGTACAGTAAACCTGGATTCGCACATGTCTGTGCTGCATAGTTAAATCCCTGAATCTTTGAACAGCGTAGCCATAGACCCACCATCCACAATGATGCGAATAGCACGAGCAAGCATTGGAGCTACAGGTAACACTTTGAAGCATTCGGGATGATCATCAGGCAGTGCGATGGAGTCTGTAACCACCACCTCGGCTATAGAGGGATGATTGAGCTTACTTAGCGCCCCATCCGAGAACAGACCATGTGTTGCGCATACATATACGTTTTTGGAGCCACGCTCCTTCAACCCTTCAACAACATTGAGAATTGTCGTTCCGGTATCAATCAAATCCTCAATAATAATCGGAGTTCGACCCTCCACATCCCCAATGACGTGTGTAATGATTGATTCGTTATGGCTTGGCCGCTTCTTGATCATAATGGCAAAAGGGGAATCCAGACGATTCGCCAGTTTCTCCGCCATCGATGCTCGTCCCGCATCAGGGGAGACAACCACCGGATTTTCAATGCCTTTACTCAACAAATAATCACTAATGAGATCCAAGGATGTCATATGGTCCACTGGAATATTAAAGAATCCCTGAATTGCTGCTGCATGCAGATCAATGGTTACTACCCGGTTGGCTCCGGCGGTAGTTAACACATCTGCAACCATCTTGGCCGAGATCGGCTCACGCGGAGCAGACTTACGTTCCTGACGGGCATATCCGTAGTAGGGAACAATAATATTTACCGTACGGGCAGAAGCCCTTTTGGCTGCATCAATCATGACGAGCAATTCAACGAACAACTCATTAATCGGATGAGATAATGATTGAATCAGAAACACATCACAGTTGCGGATCGTCTCTTCGTAGTGAACGTATATTTCTCCGCTCTTGAACCGGGACAGTTTGATCTTGCCTAGTTGTACGCCCAGCTTGTCGCATACCTGTTCTGCCAGCTTAGGGTTCGATGAACCGGAAAAAATACGTAACGAATGCTGCATAATGCCCTCCCGAGGGTTGAAGTCCCTATATAATCCTTATCTAAAAGGTTATTTCCTACCCTCATTATACTCCACTGCTCTATACATTTAAAGAAAGGAACGAGCGCTGACGACCTTCAAAAACAGCTACCTCCGTACAGCCCAGCTCGCGCAGGAGCGCCTCGGCTTCAGGCAGGTAATCGCCAAGCTTCAACGGATCATGTGCATCGGAGCCAAGCGTGAGCGGAATCCCCAATTGAATAGCCTTAGTTAGCATCCGGCGACCGGGGAACATCTCTGCACATGGCTTCGATAATCCTGATGCATTGAGCTCCATAGCGCAGCCACTCTTTGCAATGCCTTGCAGCGCTGCATTTTCCAAAGCTACCCGCTCTTCCGTCTGCTCTGGTGCCGGAGCGAAGCCAAAGCGCTTGATGACATCCGCATGGCCCATAATATCGTACATTCCTGTAGCTGCCGCTTTGCTCACGGCATCATAGTACTGACGGTAAACTTCCAGTACGTCTTTGCCTTCCCAATGATGGGTCTGGCGAAAATCCGTAATATCCCATTCCCCGAGAAAGTGAACCGATCCAATCACATAGTCCCAAGGGTACCGCTCGATAATGGCCTGAATTTCTGTCTCCCAGCCTTCAATATAGTCGCCTTCGAGGCCGACACGCACATCAATCTGACCACGGTACCGCTCTTTCAGAGAAAAACACTCCTCCACATAACGCGGCAGCTCGTCCATAGCCATGGCCATCTCGGGATAATATTGAGCGGGATCTACATGCAGCAATGGCATGTGATCCGACAGCCCAATCTGAGATAGGCCAATTTCCACCCCACGCTGCACATAAGCCTCCAGCTTGCCAACAGCATGACCACACCGCTCATGGTGTGTATGATAATCTATGCGCACAGGTTCGCCTCCTAATCGCGGCGAGGCCGCTCGTGGCGACGGCTCAGCTCTGACATGATGTCATCCAGCGGCAGCTTGCGCTCTTGCAACAGTACGAGCAAGTGATACATCAGGTCACTGACCTCAAGGCGAAGCTCGTCATTGTCTTTATTTTTGGCGGCGATGATCGTCTCGGACGCTTCTTCACCGATTTTTTTCAAAATTTTATCCACGCCCTTATCAAACAGGTACGTCGTATATGCGCCTTCCGGACGCTCGCGTTCACGCTCTGCAATTACGGATTCCAGTTCAGCCAGTACTTCGAAACGACCTTCTGAGCTGGAACTTGCAGTCGTTGCACCCGATTCACTTGAAGCCTTGTCTCCGGGTTGCTCTGGCAAGCCCACGATTTCATTATGGAAACACGTTACTGCTCCGGTGTGGCAAGCAGGCCCATTTGGCTTTACCTCAACGAGCAAGGTGTCACCATCACAATCGTATTTCAATGAAGTAATCGTCTGTACATTGCCTGAAGTTGCGCCCTTGTGCCATAGCTCTTGACGCGAACGCGACCAGAACCACGTTTCACCGGATTCCAGCGATAATTTCAAGGATTCCCGATTCATATAAGCCATCATCAGAACTTGACGCGTCTCAGCATCCTGCACAATGGCAGGTACCAATCCGTCGCTCCAACGAATGTGCTCCACAACCTGCTCCAAGGATAATTGCTCCTTGATCTCATTGCTTACGTTAGTCACGGATCTCCACCCCTTGCTCTCTCAAATGTTGTTTTAACGCCGGAACGGCGATTTCTTTATAATGGAATATCGTTGCCGCCAGACCTGCATCCGCTTTACCTGTTGTGAACACATCATAGAAATGAGATTCCTTGCCCGCACCGCCCGAAGCAATCACCGGAATACGTACCGATTCAGATACCGCTGCGGTCAGCTTCAGATCGAATCCGTCCTTCGTTCCATCCGCGTCCATGCTTGTCAGCAAAATTTCTCCAGCACCTAATGTCTCCGCCTGCTTAACCCATTCCAGCGCCTTGATCCCTGAAGGTTTCCGTCCACCATGCGTATAAACCTCCCACTCGCCCCAAGCCTCATTATACTTGGCGTCTATTGCTACGACGATGCACTGGGAACCAAAGCGGCGCGCCCCATCCGCAATCAGCTGAGGATTAAGAACGGCTGCCGTATTTACAGCAATTTTATCCGCTCCTGCACGTAGAATGCGCTTCATGTCTTCCACCTTGGAAATGCCTCCACCCACGGTAAAAGGAATAGCGATCTCGCCTGCGGTCTGCCGCACTACTTCTTCCATCGTCTCGCGGCCTTCCACCGAAGCGGAGATATCGAGAAATACCAGTTCATCCGCGCCCTCGCGGTCATACAGCGCCGCCAGCTCTACCGGATCACCCGCATCGCGGAGATTGACGAAGTTAACGCCTTTGACGACCCGGCCGTCCTTCACGTCCAGACAAGGAATGATTCTTTTTGCCAGCATAATCCTCTTCCTCTCTCCTGATGATCGCATACCTGTATAAGTTCAACTTAGAATATTCACACTAGCCACTCCGATGACAGAACAACCTTACGATCGCTGTTATCCCCAGATTTTTTGATCCTTTTTTAAAGGGAAAATCCGGGGATAAAGGCGAACGTTTCACTTCTTCAGGTTATTTCTGTCCTCTCCGTTATCGTGCAAATGTTTATTTGAGCCTATATAGTATCGCTATTATTTATTAACCGCACGAACCGCTTCGGACAGATCGATGCTGCCCGTATACAGCGCTTTGCCCACGATTGCTCCTCCGACACCATCTTCCGCATGTTTGCTTAAACGAAGCAGATCATCCATGACACTAACTCCCCCGGAAGCAATCACCGTACGACCACTCGCCTTCGCAAGAGACACAATCGCTTCCACGTTAGGACCCTGCATCATGCCATCACGGGAGATGTCCGTGAAGATAAAGGTTTCCGCACCGAATGCCGCCAGTTCCTTCGCCAGCACCTCAGCCTGAACTTCCGATGTCTCAAGCCAGCCGCGTGTTGCCACATACCCATTACGTGCATCGATACCAATCGCTACTTTGTCTCCATATCGTCCCAGTACTTCTTCAGTAAAAGCGCGATCCTCGATAGCCGCTGTTCCGATTATAAGGCGACTCACGCCAAGACCGAGCAAACGCTCCACATCAGCTACTGTACGAAGACCTCCACCTACCTGTACAGGTACGTTCACGGCCGAAGCAATGCGTCCAATCAGTTCATCATTCACTGGATGTCCTGCTTTTGCACCGTCCAGATCCACCAGATGAACGTATGTACCACCTTGCTTCTCCCAGGAAAGAGCAACTTGAACCGGGTCATCGTTATATACCGTCTCCTGATTGTAATCTCCCTGCACCAGTCTTACACATTTGCCGTCCCGGATATCAATTGCCGGATATATGATAAAAGATGACATACAAGGCCTCCTGAATATATTCAAATTTGTCTCTATAAATTGAAACTAAAGAATATTTACACTTGCCACTCCGATGACAGAACAACCTTCCGATCGCTGTTATCCCCAGATTTTTTTGAATCCCTTATTTAAAGGGGAAAATCCGTGGATAAAGGCGAACGCTCCGCTTCTTCAGGTTATTTCTGTCCTCTCCGTTATCGTGTAAATGTTTAGTTCAATTTATATAGATTAGATTTTATATAAGTTTAGCTACGTATTAAGGATGAAATTAAAAAATCATATGATTCCAAATTATGATTACCCCTTCGATCCAGTCAATGCCAGGAAGTTTCCAAGCAACTTCATCCCCAGCTCTCCGCTCTTCTCCGGGTGGAACTGCATGCCGAAATTGGAGCCTCTGCCAACAATCGCCGTAACCGGATGTCCGTAATCCGTTACAGCCAATAGATCGCTCTCTACTTCCATACGTGCATGGTATGAATGGACAAAGTAGACATGACCTGCCTCAAGCCCCGCGAATAATGGATTTTCCGGATGCAGGAACTCCAATCGATTCCAGCCCATATGTGGAACCTTTAATTCTCCCGGTGCGAATCTCACCACTTGACCCGGCAAAATGTTAAGTCCCTCATGCTCACCATGCTCCTCACTTGAGCTGAACAACAACTGCATGCCCAGACAGATCCCGAGCAGCGGTTTGGGTCCAGCTGCAGCTTCCTTCACCACAGCGTCCAAACCACTTTCCCGCAAGTGCACCATGGCATCGCCAAACGCACCTACACCTGGCAGAATCACACCATCTGCACCAAGAATAGCATCCCGATCACCTGTGACCAGCGCTTCGTAGCCAAGACGTTCGACCGCTTTGCCGACGCTGTGCAGGTTCCCCATACCGTAATCGACAATTGCAATCGCCATCGTCTACAGCACTCCCTTCGTGGAAGGCACACCCGTTACACGTGGATCAATTGTTGTCGCCTCATCCAGTGCACGACCCAGTGCTTTGAAGATCGCTTCGATCATGTGATGTGTATTTTGCCCGTAGTGCACAATAACGTGCAATGTAATCCGAGCTTCCAGCGCTAATTTCCACAGAAACTCATGCACCAGTTCGGTCGAAAAGCTGCCCACTTGCTGGGATGGGTACTCTGCACGGTACTCGAAGTGAGGTCGGTTGCTCACATCAATCACAACCTGAGCGAGAGCCTCATCCATCGGCACAAATACACTGGCATAACGTTTGATGCCGCGCTTATCACCCAACGCTTCACGAAGTGTCTGCCCCAGACAGATCCCGATATCCTCCACCGTGTGATGGTCATCAATATCAACATCTCCGCGCGCCTGTACGTTCAGGTCGAATTGTCCATGCTTCGTGAACAGGTCCAGCATATGATTCAGGAAAGGTACGTCTGTTTCAATCTCGGATTGCCCCGTTCCATCTACGGCAAAAGCAAGCTGAATGTTCGTTTCATTTGTCTTGCGGTCTACCTCTGCCTGGCGTACAGCCCCCTTGTTCTGAAGGTCCAAACCATTATTCTGCTTATCCATTATCCGATTCCGCCTTTCCTTCCTGTTCTAACCGTACAGCAATCGCACGGGCGTGTCCTTCGAGCCCTTCATGCCGGGCCAGCTCTATAATAGCCGCTCCGTTTTGGAGCAACGCTTCCTTGCTGTAATAGATCAAACTCGATTTTTTGATAAAATCATCCACGTCCACAGGTGAACTGAATCGGGCTGTTCCATTGGTCGGAATAATATGATTCGGTCCCGCAAAATAATCCCCTACCGGCTCCGAGCTATACGGGCCGAGGAAAATCGCTCCGGCATTCTCGATCTGGCCTGCGTAAGCCATCGGCTCCTGCACCATGATCTCCAGATGCTCCGGTGCGAGCCGGTTCACCACATCGATTCCCTCATCAATGGAATCGACCACAATAATCGCGCCATACTGCTCCACGGAAGCAGCAGCGATATCGCGCCGCGGCAGCACTTCCAGCTGCTGCCGCACTTCGGCCTGCACGGCTTCCGCCAGCACGGCCGAGGTCGTGACGAGAATGGCCGATGCCATCTCGTCATGTTCCGCCTGCGACAATAGGTCGGCGGCGACATACACCGGATTCGCCGTATCATCGGCGAGCACCACAATCTCACTCGGCCCGGCGATACTGTCGATATCGACCGCGCCGTATACCTCGCGCTTCGCGAGCGCCACGTAAATATTGCCCGGTCCACAGATCTTGTCGACCGGAGCAATACTCTCCGTGCCGTAAGCGAGGGCGGCGATCGCCTGAGCGCCGCCAACCCGGTACATCTCGCTCACGCCTGCTTCAGCAGCAGCCACGAGAATGTACGGGTTAATGCCTTCGCCGCCGTTCGTTGACGGCGGCGTCACCAGAACAATCTCCGGCACGCCAGCCACCTGTGCCGGAATTACATTCATCAGCACCGACGACGGATATGCTGCTTTGCCGCCAGGTACATAGACACCGACCCGCTTCAGCGGTCGGATCACCTGGCCCAGCAGACTGCCGTCCGGTTGCCAATCCATCCATGAGTTCCGCTTCTGCTTCTCATGAAAAGCACGAATGTTAGCGGCGGCTTGCCGAATCGCCGTCACGAAGGAAGGCTCTACGGCTGCATAAGCCGCCTGCAGCTCTTCCTGCGGCACGCGCAGCTCTGCGGCCGTCAGCTTCGTGCGGTCCAGCTGCTCTGTGTAACGCAGCAATGCCGCATCTCCTTCCCGGCGAATGTCGCCGACAATGCGCCGTACCGTTTCATTTTGCTCCGGTGTACCGTACTCCACTTCCCGCTTCAGATCAAATTCCCGTGCAGGTATAATTTTCATGCGTACAACCTCCTTATCCCCTGTATAACGTAATCCCTGTCATGTATGTGCAGATTCGTTCCTGTTGTTTGTCATCACTTGCTTCTATCGTTTCATTCTTTGGTTATTTCCGTTTCTATATTTCCCGTTCATTAAAACCTTACATTCCTTGCTTATCTATGTTTAACCCCGAACTATACCCGCCGACAATTCATTCGATGCTGGAATGACCTGTTGGAGAGCATCGCATAATGCCTGAATCCGTGCGTTCTTCATCCGATAGCTTACCCGATTCGCGATAAGGCGGCTCGTGATATCCAGGATGCCTGTCATCTCAACGAGTCCGTTCTCCCGCAACGTCTGTCCGGTCTCTACCAGATCGACAATCCGGTCAGCCAGACCAATCAAGGGCGCCAGTTCGATGGAACCATTCAGTTTGATGACCTCTACTTGCTGTCCCTGTTCACGAAAATATTGGGAAGCGATTCTCGGATATTTTGTTGCCACCCGCTGCTGAATGCCAGGCGTCCAGTCGGGTAGTCCAATAACAGACATACGGCACTGCGCGATTCCCAGGTTCAACAATTCGTACACGTCCCGATTTTCCTCAAGCAGAACGTCCTTGCCAACAATACCAATGTCCGCTACTCCATATTCCACATAGGTAGGCACGTCCACAGGTTTCGCCATGATGAACTCCATCCCCGCTTCCGGCACTTCAATCACCAGTTTGCGTGTATCATCTACATCAACGGGAATATCAAGCCCGGCCTCACGGAACAATTTGGAGGCTTTCTTATAGATTCGGCCCTTCGGCATGGCAACCTTCAAAATATCCGACATCTCAGCGTCCCCCTCCATTTTCAGATCCGTATGTGATAACCTGCTCAGCCTGGATTGACTTGTTGCCTGTTAGAGCACCAGTATTCGTACTTGCCTCTGTTCCATCTCTAGGAAGAAGTTGCGTTACTACATTCTGACCGATACTGCGTAGTCGCGCCGCCTCCGTTAGAGCCTCAGCCCGGCGTTCCGAGTTATATTGAATAAGTACAGGCTTCTTCTCTTCCATTGTAATTCCATGAACACCATCGATAATCCGGTTCGTTTTGAGCGCAAACCCTGTAGCTGGAAGTGAACGGCCAAACTGCTGTAACAGATTGTCATATCGTCCGCCGCTGCATACCGGGGATCCGAGTTCGCCCGCATACCCTTCAAACGTCATGCCCGTATAATACGAGAAATCACCAATCATCGTTAGATCAATCAACACATGTTCGGAAACACCGTACGCTTCCAACACTTCAAATACCGCACATAAATGTGCAATCGATTTTGCTGCTTCAGTACTTGAACTCAGCTCTGCTGCGTGTGTACATACTTCTTTACCGCCACGCAGACGCAAAATGGCTTCAAGCTGCTCCTTCAGTTTCGGTTCCAGATTCAATGCTTCAATGGATTGGCGATAGCCGACATAATCGCGTCCCAGCAATCCTTCTTTCAACTGCTCCTGTTGTACCGTTTGCCCTGGAATGACTTCTTCCAGTAACCCGTTCAGAAATCCCATATGACCCATCGCAATTTTAAAGGAAGAAACACCCGCTGCCTGCAAAGAAGCAATTGCAAGTGCTACAACTTCTGCATCTGCCTCAGGCGAATCATCACCAACAAGCTCTACACCCGTTTGGAAAAATTCCGCCTCACGTCCCGCTTCCTCTTCTATAGAACGAAACACATTCGCATGATAGGACAGACGCAGCGGAAGCTCTTCATCCTTTAACAAAGAAGAAACCACTCGTGCAATTGGCGCTGTCAGATCCGATCTTAGCACCAATGTAGTCCCGCGACTGTTCAATAATTTAAACAACTTGCGATCCGATGTGGAGCTCGCTACACCTACGGTATCGTAGTATTCAATCGTTGGTGTAATGATTTGACGGTAACCCCAGCGTTCCATGCATTCCAGTACATTTCGCTCAATTGTTCGCAGCTTGGTCACCACATGTGGTGTATAGTCACGGAAACCTGTCGGTTTCTCAAAGCCTTTTGGTTTGGACATTGGTATTATTCACCCCGAGTCAGTAATTTAAGATTGGTAGACGTTCTATTTCAACAGGATTTATGTAGTGTAAATCCTCATTCTATCTTGTAACCTGATTTCTTATGGTTGCTGCCAGACAGCCTTCAAAACATGTTTCGTAAATGTTTAATTATGCTTACCTATACTTAACTTTCATCCCGATTCTTTAACATGGTAAAGTGCTAACAAACTAAAGGATATGGGATATGATAACATGAATGACCATCCATCGTCAACAAGACGGCACCTTTGGTTCACTTGTTAACGCATCCTCCATTTGTGATCACATTGCTCAAGAACAGTCTAATTATTTGTATACGAAAAAAGCTGCCATCAGCAGCTTCCATATTCCAGTCAGTTCAACTTTTATCTTCCCCTGACTGAACCAATACAGGTTAATTTCCGTATATTCGTTAACCATCTTTTCAGATATTTCTTAAATCCCTTTTCGTATATCCTTACATTTTTCCTGTATTCCTTTGTTTCCACCTGTTCTTGATTTCTTATGACGCGTCTTCTTACTCCAAATTTCCAGGAACAGGTTCATCAGCCTTTAAGACGATCTCCTCCATTGAAGCATTCGAGCGAGACAGATCACGAAGTGGATTCCCTCCAACAAAAGCCCCCGGAGCTACATCCTTATGAACCACTGCTCCTGCAGCTACAACCGCACCGTCCCCAATGGTCACACCTGGCAGAATAGTTGAATTTGCACCGATCAGCACATTTTCCCCGATAATCACCTCACCGAGTCTGTACTCCTTAATGAGATACTCGTGAGCAAGGATCGTGGTGTTGTAACCAATTACAGAATTTTCGCCCACCGTAATTTTCTCCGGGAAGAACACATCGACCATGACCATCAGTCCAAATGCCGTATGTTTACCCACCTTCATGCCGAGCATGCGACGATAGATCCAGTTCTTGACCGATAGAATCGGGCAGTACCGTGACAACTGAATCCAGATAAAATTGCGCACGCCTTTCCACGGACTCACGGTCTTGTAGATATGCCAAAGTGCGTTATGGCCTTCTACGGGATAGCGGGTTACTTTTCTCATGAACGTTCCGTTTCAATCAGCGTAAGCAAGTCCTTCATGTCGTGCAAAATGTAATCCGGTTTATATTCGCTCAATACGGCTTCTCCCTTAAGCGACCAGGCTACGCCTGCCGAAAGTGCGCCCGCATTCTGTGCCGATTGAATATCGACCGGACTGTCACCCACCATCAATGTTTTGGAAGGATCTGCACCCAACTCCTCGATTGCTTTTAGGACGGGTTCAGCATGCGGCTTGGGATGGGTTACATCGGTAACCGTCACAATCGATTTCATATATTTCAACAGGTCGAAACGCTCCAGCACCTTTAGTGAAGATGGACGAATCTTCGTTGTGACCACACCCATCACAATTCCTGCCTTATGAAGAGCTTCAACGACCTCAATGACGTGTGGAAATGGTTGCACCATCGCATCGTGATGTACATCATTGTACGCTCGATATCCTTTTACATACTCGGCAACATCCTCTTTCCCAGAGAATGTACGCATCTGATTCTCCAGTGTACCTCCCATATGAGGAATGATCTGTTCCCGCGTCCACGGCGTGGACACCTGCAGATCCTCCATTACGTGAAGGAAAGAGTTGATAATTAGCTCATTCGTGTCGATAATCGTTCCATCCAGATCAAACAAAACCGTGTCAATCATGCTGCATTACTCCTTTTTCTCTTCAGCTTGCTTCAGATCCTCTTTGGTCGAGACTGGAGTTACCGTGTCCTCTTTGCCTGCAACCGGGCCTGTATGCACTATATCATCCGCTGATTCTGAAGGAACCTTGGAAGATACAATCGGATCGCTATACCGCACATCTGCCTTGCCTGTCATTCTTCTCACAACGATGAAGACAATTGCAACAACAATGATGCCAATAGCCAGCAGCTGCGAAATTCTTACATTACCGTAAGCTGGATCAAGATATCCTTGCTCGAAGCCCATAGCTGTCATCGGGGACCATAACCCATTAACCATGGAGGCAACCCATTGCGGAGCCTGGAATCCCAGACTGTCGGTACGCAGCGCTTCGATAAAGAAACGACCAATCGAGTACCAGATAAAATAGGACATAAACAGCTCACCAGCACGCAGAAACTTCTGACGACGAAGCACTAGTAAGATGACCAAACCAACAAGACTCCACATTGATTCGTACAAAAACGCAGGATGGTGGAATACACCTTCCACGTTCATCTGATTTACAATAAAGTCTGGCAAATGAAGCTTGTCTCTCAAAAATGATTCTTCTACAGGACCGCCATAGGCCTCTTGGTTTACAAAGTTACCCCAGCGTCCGATCATTTGTCCAACAATCAGTCCAGGTGCACAGATGTCGGCCATGCGCCAAAAATTATACCCTTTACGACGGAAGAAAATGACTGCACATATGATCGCACCAATCAGTGCGCCGTATATGGCGATACCACCATTCCATATTTTAAAGACATCCCAGAAATTATCCTTATAATCGTCCCACCGAAATGCCACGTAGTATATGCGGGCACCGATAATAGCAGAAGGCACACCAAGCAGAACCATGTCCATGAACACTTCCTGCGGAATGTTATACCGTTTGCCTTCCCGGATCACAAGCAGCAAACCTACGAGTGCCGCTGTACCGAGAATAAGCCCGTACCAGTGAACCTTTAACGCTCCGATGGAGAACGCGATCGGGTTCAACAGTAATAATGTATCCATTCATTCACACTCCTATAAATTGACTCATTCATACGCATGACCAATTGCTGCATGTCTTCAACACTCTATACAGAGTACATCACATCAACAATTGGTCTTTTAGCATATAATAGATCCTTCTCTTCTTAGTCCATGTCTTCCATATCTTCAGAGATCGTTGCTGTCAGCTTGTTCGTAAATTGCAGTGCAGCATTCAGACCCATCTGCTTCAAGCGATAGTTCATTCCTGCTACTTCAATAATAACAGCCAAGTTCCGTCCCGGACGAACAGGGATCGTTACAAGCGGTACATCCGTATCAATAATACGTGTCGTCTCTTCATCCAGACCAAGACGATCATACTGCTTATCTTGCTGCCAAGCTTCCAGACGGACTACCAATGTAATCCGTTTATTATTGCGGACCGCACCCGCACCGAACAATGTCATTACGTTGATGATGCCGACGCCACGGATTTCAAGCAAATGACGGATCAACTCCGGTGCAGTTCCGTGAAGCTGGAAGTCTGATGTCTGACGAATTTCTACCGCATCATCGGCAATCAATCGGTGACCACGTTTCACCAGTTCCAGTGCCGTTTCACTTTTACCAATACCACTGCTTCCGGTGATTAACATCCCTACGCCATACACATCACAGAGTACACCATGAATTGTTGCTGTAGGCGCCAGCTTTTTCTCCAGGAATCCGGTAATCCGGCTGGACAGAATCGTTGTAGCCATGTTACTGCGCAGCACAGCCAGGTTCTGTTCTTCACTGATCTCAATAAGCTCCTGTGGCACTTCAAGTCCACGGGTTACTACGATACACGGCGTTTCTTCCGTACAGAGACGCTGCATCCGATCACGGCGCTCATCTTCTGGCAGCATTGCAAAAAAGGCCAGCTCTGTTCTACCAAGCAGCTGTACCCGTTCTTGTGGATGATATTCAAAATAACCGGCCATTTCCAGGCCAGGACGGTTCAAATCGTCTACTGTAATGACTCTCTTCAGTCCGTGAGATCCAGAAACAACCTCCAACTGGAACTGTTGTACCAATTCAGATACTTTCACTTTTTTCGCCATTTGTCTCTTCCTTTCAGCATTCGCTGCCCTCTATGTACATCAGCATTAGCGTCATTCCATTGCATTAATAGCGCATTCATGTTGTTTGTTACAGCATCTAACCTTCAAATAATCTTAAATGAATTCCGGGATGAATGCAATCTTGGCTTCACTCACCGATGAGTCAAAAAAGCCCCTTCCAGCAATAACGGAAGGGGCTCAGATTACAATGTATGATTGCGTTAACTGACAGATTTCATCGTTACCGATGAATCTCAGTGCTATTAGTCTTGAAGAAGAACGTTTGCTTCAGTCTCTTTGTCAAAGATATGAACTTTGTTCATGTCAATTGCCATTTTAACTGTGGAACCATCACGAGTGTTGGAACGTCCGTCTACACGTGCGATTGTAGTATCATTACCTACACCGCTCAAGTAGAGGAGCATTTCGTGACCCAGGTTCTCTGTTACGTCTACGTGTGTAGAGAATACAGAGTTCGGGGATGCTTCCAGGAATACCGGCTCTTCGTGAATGTCTTCTGGACGAACACCCAGAATCACTTCTTTGCCAATGTATCCTCTTGATTTCAGCACTTGTGCTTTACCTTGTGGGATTTCAACGTCCACACCAGGAGCTATGAAATGCAGGCTAGCACCTTGCTCAGCCAGTTTACCCGAGATAAAGTTCATTGTCGGGGAACCGATGAATCCAGCTACGAACAGGTTCGCCGGGTGGTTGTAAAGCTCTTCCGGAGAAGCTGCTTGTTGGATGATACCATCCTTCATAACAACGATCCGATCACCCATTGTCATTGCTTCGATTTGGTCATGCGTTACGTAGATAACGGTTGTTTCCAAACGTTTCGCAAGTTTAGTGATCTCAGCACGCATTTGACCACGCAGTTTGGCATCCAAGTTGGAGAGAGGCTCATCCATCAAGAACACTTGTGGATCACGGACGATCGCACGTCCCAGAGCGACACGCTGACGTTGACCACCGGACAAAGCCTTAGGTTTACGCTCAAGCAAATGCTCGATATCCAGGATTCTAGCTGCTTCACGTACACGTTTGTCGATCTCATCTTTTTTCACTTTACGCAATTTCAAACCAAACGCCATGTTTTGGTATACGCTCATATGCGGATACAAGGCATAGGATTGGAATACCATCGCGATATCGCGGTCTTTAGGAGCAACATCATTCACGACACGGTCGCCGATATAGAGTTTACCTTCAGAAATTTCCTCAAGGCCTGCGATCATACGCAGTGTTGTTGATTTACCACAACCGGACGGACCTACCAGTACCAGAAATTCTTTATCTTTAATGTCCAGGTTAATATCAACTACTGTTGCTTTATCAGAACCCGGGTATTTTTTGAAAATATGCTCTAAACGTACACCAGCCATGATTGTTGCCTCCTCAGAGATCATTTTGTAATCGAATACATTTTGTAGTTTTATATTAACCCATTTGCATGATGTTTGACTATTCGCAAACTGCACAAAAATATCAAAGCTTTTTCGTCACTTTGTACATAAGCAGTAAAAGCCGCACCAGAACAGCACTTTCGAAGTTTCTGACATCATATCCAATCTCCTGTTTGATCTTATCAAGGCGATATACCAAGGTATTTCGATGAATGAAGAGGCGCTTTGCCGTCTCGCTGACATTACAATCCAGATTGAAAAAGGTTTCGAGCGTAGCCAGTGTCTCACTATCACTAAACAACACAGTGCCCTTTCCCGTTTCCTGTATAAAACGAAGACGTTGTTGCACAGGAATGCTGTCTACCAAACGTTCGAGGTGTAAATCCCAAGGAAGATGAATGTGCTGTGCAACATGGAAGGCCCGGCCCAAGTGAACACTTTCTTGAAGGAGCGCCGTGACAGAAGATAGTTGCCTTGTAGGGATACATGGTAAGGAAGCAGACAAATGAAATACACCTGCCCATTCACTGGCTACCAACTCATATAGCCCCTGACAAAAGGCATTCAGCAAATCCTTTCTGGCTTCAGCGGTATCCTCTTCGGCTTCACCTGTAACGATCTGTTCATCACCCAGAAAGACCCACTCCTGCGCACCTACAGGAATCAGTATAATTTCTTCACCAAAATAACTTTCGAGCAGTTTATTCAGTTCCTTGGAACGAATGCGATGAGCATCAGGTGTCTCACATTGCAGCAAAAATGGGATTTTCTCTGCTTTCAATTCTCCAGCCAGCGAAAAATAATCCGGGATAGCCTCCTGCTGAGCTGGGTGCTCAATCTGCTGTCGAAGCCAATGACCCAATTCAGCAAGCTGTTGCTCTCTATCATTTTCATAAATCACAGGCTGTTCTTCATCCAGTAATCGATTATGATTGCTAATGAGCAGCTCAATTAATCGCCGTACTTCAAACGTAACAGAGTTTGCAGAACATCTCCAACACAAGACATTGCCTTCTTGCTCATTCATACCGACTTTGAAATAAACATGTTCCTCTGCAGTCCAACTTCGTACATCTGTAACCAGATCATTTGAGCTTTCATCTTGAGGTGTAAGATCGTCGGTCCCTTCTGTCCCACTCAGGGTCATTTGTTTAGCTTCCAGACCAACTGAGTTTATTGTGAACTGATTCCATTCTTCTATAGTTAACACAGATTCGTCCAATGTAGTACCTATGATTGCTTGGATTTGTTGTTTTAGATCAGGTATGAGCTTCATATAATGAACGCCACCACTCTGCTTTTTTCTATTATTTTATCATATCTTGGACAGCATCGCCTTTATCGGTCCACATATGAGTTTCCACATGAACAATCAAATTATCCATAACAAAAAAGAGTGACTAATCAAATTAATGATCAATCACTCTTTTTCAAAAGATGAGTCATGAAGGGCTCGAACCTTCGACACCCTGATTAAAAGTCAGGTGCTCTACCAACTGAGCTAATGACTCGTAAAACTGGTGGAGGATGATGGATTCGAACCACCGAACCCGTACGGGAGCAGATTTACAGTCTGATGCGTTTGGCCACTTCGCTAATCCTCCAGGATTACATGGTGGCTCGGGACGGAATCGAACCGCCGACACGAGGATTTTCAGTCCTCTGCTCTACCGACTGAGCTACCGAGCCTTATTCAATTTTGGGATTAATGGCGGAACCGACGGGATTCGAACCCGCGATCTCCTGCGTGACAGGCAGGCATGTTAGGCCAACTACACCACGGTTCCAGGCATTAATGGTGCCGGCGAGAGGACTTGAACCCCCAACCTACTGATTACAAGTCAGTTGCTCTACCAGTTGAGCTACACCGGCGTATATGGTGGAGGCTGAGGGGATCGAACCCCCGACCCTCTGCTTGTAAGGCAGATGCTCTCCCAGCTGAGCTAAGCCTCCTGGGTAATATGGTAGCGGCGGAGGGGATCGAACCCCCGACCTCACGGGTATGAACCGTACGCTCTAGCCAGCTGAGCTACACCGCCATATTAAAAACCAAATCCTAATTGCTTGTCCATCTTAAGGTAAAGATGGCGGAGAGAGAGGGATTCGAACCCTCGCACCGCTTACGCAGTCTAACCCCTTAGCAGAGGGTCCCCTTATAGCCACTTGGGTATCTCTCCAAATAGACAATCAAGAACAATACTCACAAGGATTGCTCCCTGAAAACTAGATCCGAAACGAAATTTGCGATGTATCACCTGCATATCTTGGATAAGCCCTCGACCGATTAGTACTGGTCAGCTCCATGCATTGCTGCACTTCCACCCCCAGCCTATCTACCTCGTCGTCTTCAAGGGGTCTTACATACTGGGAAATCTCATCTTGAGGGGGGCTTCACGCTTAGATGCTTTCAGCGCTTATCCCTTCCGTACATAGCTACCCAGCGGTGCTCCTGGCGGAACAACTGGTACACCAGCGGTACGTCCATCCCGGTCCTCTCGTACTAAGGACAGCTCCTCTCAAATTTCCTACGCCCACGACAGATAGGGACCGAACTGTCTCACGACGTTCTGAACCCAGCTCGCGTACCGCTTTAATGGGCGAACAGCCCAACCCTTGGGACCTACTTCAGCCCCAGGATGCGATGAGCCGACATCGAGGTGCCAAACCTCCCCGTCGATGTGGACTCTTGGGGGAGATAAGCCTGTTATCCCCAGGGTAGCTTTTATCCGTTGAGCGATGGCCCTTCCATGCGGTACCACCGGATCACTAAGCCCGACTTTCGTCCCTGCTCGACTTGTAGGTCTCGCAGTCAAGCTCCCTTATGCCTTTGCACTCTTCGAATGATTTCCAACCATTCTGAGGGAACCTTTGGGCGCCTCCGTTACTCTTTAGGAGGCGACCGCCCCAGTCAAACTGCCCACCTGACACTGTCCCCGCACCGGATTACGGTACCAGGTTAGAACCTAGATACGATCAGGGTGGTATCCCAACGGTGCCTCCACGCAAGCTGGCGCTCACGTTTCAAAGGCTCCCACCTATCCTGTACAGATCGTACCCAAATTCAATATCAAGCTGCAGTAAAGCTCCATGGGGTCTTTCCGTCTTGTCGCGGGTAACCTGCATCTTCACAGGTATTAAAATTTCACCGGATCTCTCGTTGAGACAGCGCCCAAGTCGTTACGCCATTCGTGCGGGTCAGAATTTACCTGACAAGGAATTTCGCTACCTTAGGACCGTTATAGTTACGGCCGCCGTTTACTGGGGCTTCGGTTCACAGCTTCGGATTGCTCCTAACCGCTCCCCTTAACCTTCCAGCACCGGGCAGGCGTCAGCCCGTATACTTCGCCTTACGGCTTCGCACAGACCTGTGTTTTTGCTAAACAGTCGCTTGGGCCTTTTCACTGCGGCCCCCTCGTGCTATTCACACTACCGGGGCACCCCTTCTCCCGAAGTTACGGGGTCATTTTGCCGAGTTCCTTAACGAGAGTTCTTCCGCGCGCCTTAGAATTCTCTTCTCGCCTACCTGTGTCGGTTTGCGGTACGGGCACCATCACCTGGCTAGAGGCTTTTCTTGGCAGTGTGAGATCATGACCTTCGCTACTGTAATTTTCGCTCCCCATCACAGCCCAGCCTTACGATGTGCGGATTTGCCTACACATCAGCCTCACTGCTTAGACGGACATCCATCAGTCCGCGTCACTACCCTGCTGCGTCCCCCCATTGCTCATAACGGCTTACGGTGGTACAGGAATTTCGACCTGTTGTCCTTCGACTACGCCTTTCGGCCTCGCCTTAGGTCCCGACTTACCCTGAGCGGACGAGCCTTCCTCAGGAACCCTTAGGCTTTCGGCGGATCAGATTCTCACTGATCTTTTCGTTACTCATACCGGCATTCTCACTTGTATAATGTCCAGCGCTCCTTACGGTACACCTTCAACCCTTATACAACGCTCCCCTACCCCTGATGCAAAGCATCAAGCCATAGCTTCGGTGGTGTGTTTAGCCCCGTTACATTTTCGGCGCAGAGTCACTCGACCAGTGAGCTATTACGCACTCTTTCAATGGTGGCTGCTTCTAAGCCAACATCCTGGTTGTCTGTGCAACTCCACATCCTTTCCCACTTAACACACACTTGGGGACCTTAGCTGATGGTCTGGGCTGTTTCCCTTTTGACAATGGATCTTAGCACTCACTGTCTGACTCCCGGAAGTAAGTCTATGGCATTCGGAGTTTGACTGAGCTTGGTAACCCTTGCGGGCCCCGCACCCAATCAGTGCTCTACCTCCACGACTCTGTTTTCCGAGGCTAGCCCTAAAGCTATTTCGGGGAGAACCAGCTATCTCCGAGTTCGATTGGAATTTCTCCGCTACCCCCACCTCATCCCCGCATTTTTCAACATGCGTGGGTTCGGGCCTCCAGTGCGTGTTACCGCACCTTCACCCTGGACAGGGGTAGATCACCCGGTTTCGGGTCTACGTCCACGTACTAAGTCGCCCTATTCAGACTCGCTTTCGCTGCGGCTCCGGCTCTTCACCTTAACCTTGCACGGGAACGTAACTCGCCGGTTCATTCTACAAAAGGCACGCCATCACCCCTAAAACGGGCTCTGACTTTTTGTAAGCACACGGTTTCAGGTTCTATTTCACTCCCCTTCCGGGGTGCTTTTCACCTTTCCCTCACGGTACTGCTTCACTATCGGTCGCTAGGAAGTATTTAGCCTTGGCAGATGGTCCTGCCGGATTCATACGGGGTTTCACGTGCCCCGCACTACTCGGGATCCGTCTCGGAGGGAACAGACTTTCAACTACAGGGCTTTTACCTTCTTTGGCGGGCCTTTCCAGACCTCTTCACTTAACCGGTTCCTTTGTAACTCCATGTGAGACGTCCCACAACCCCAGAGAGCAAGCTCTCTGGTTTGGGCTTCTCCGCGTTCGCTCGCCGCTACTGACGGAATCACTATTGTTTTCTCTTCCTCAAGGTACTTAGATGTTTCAGTTCCCTTGGTATGCCTCTGCACAACCTATGTATTCAGTTGTGAGTAACTGGAAATTACCCCAGCTGGGTTTCCCCATTCGGACACCCCCGGATCAAAGCTTGCTTACAGCTCCCCGAGGCAGTTTCGTTGTTCGCCACGTCCTTCATCGGCTCCTAGCGCCTAGGCATCCTCCGTGTGCTCTTAGTAGCTTAACCAACTCGCTCGTGTTCGAGCTGTCGCTCCGCTTGTTTTGGACTACGTCCAAAGCCAAAAGTCGCTCCATTTCGATCACTCGCTCATGCAGTTTTCACTATTTATTGAAACTTGTTATACACAAGTTCAGCTTAAAAAGGAATGTTCTAAATCGCAAAATTTCGTTTCGATATCTAGTTTTCAAAGAACAAGCTTGTAAAATCTTGTTGGTGGAGCCAAGCGGGATCGAACCGCTGACCTCCTGCTTGCAAGGCAGGCGCTCTCCCAGCTGAGCTATGGCCCCATATTAGATTTTAAGGTATACATGGTGGGCCCTGGTGGACTCGAACCACCGACCTCACCCTTATCAGAGGTGCGCTCTAACCAACTGAGCTAAGGGCCCACATTATATATCATATTGAAACCCGTAATGGGTTTACGCTTGGCGGCGTTCTACTCTCCCAGGACCCTGCGGTCCAAGTACCATCGACGCTGAAGGGCTTAACGGTCGTGTTCGGGATGGGAACGTGTGGAACCCCTTCGCTATCGCCACCAAACGTTTGAGAGTTTGAGCTCTCAAAACTGAGCAACGAGTGAGTAACTAGCCGACCTGGCTAGATTTTGTATTTGAATGTTTCCGTTACAGGAAACGATTCTCCATAGAAAGGAGGTGATCCAGCCGCACCTTCCGATACGGCTACCTTGTTACGACTTCACCCCAATCATCTATCCCACCTTCGGCGGCTGGCTCCTTGCGGTTACCCCACCGACTTCGGGTGTTATAAACTCTCGTGGTGTGACGGGCGGTGTGTACAAGACCCGGGAACGTATTCACCGCGGCATGCTGATCCGCGATTACTAGCAATTCCGACTTCATGCAGGCGAGTTGCAGCCTGCAATCCGAACTGAGACCGGCTTTTTAGGATTCGTTCCACCTCGCGGTTTCACTGCCCGTTGTACCGGCCATTGTAGTACGTGTGTAGCCCAGGTCATAAGGGGCATGATGATTTGACGTCATCCCCACCTTCCTCCGGTTTGTCACCGGCAGTCACCTTAGAGTGCCCACCCGAAGTGCTGGCAACTAAGATCAAGGGTTGCGCTCGTTGCGGGACTTAACCCAACATCTCACGACACGAGCTGACGACAACCATGCACCACCTGTCTCCTCTGTCCCGAAGGAAAGGTACATCTCTGTACCGGTCAGAGGGATGTCAAGACCTGGTAAGGTTCTTCGCGTTGCTTCGAATTAAACCACATACTCCACTGCTTGTGCGGGTCCCCGTCAATTCCTTTGAGTTTCAGTCTTGCGACCGTACTCCCCAGGCGGAGTGCTTAATGTGTTAACTTCGGCACCAAGGGTATCGAAACCCCTAACACCTAGCACTCATCGTTTACGGCGTGGACTACCAGGGTATCTAATCCTGTTTGCTCCCCACGCTTTCGCGCCTCAGCGTCAGTTACAGCCCAGAGAGTCGCCTTCGCCACTGGTGTTCCTCCACATATCTACGCATTTCACCGCTACACGTGGAATTCCACTCTCCTCTTCTGCACTCAAGTCACCCAGTTTCCAGTGCGATCCGGGGTTGAGCCCCGGGATTAAACACCAGACTTAAATGACCGCCTGCGCGCGCTTTACGCCCAATAATTCCGGACAACGCTTGCCCCCTACGTATTACCGCGGCTGCTGGCACGTAGTTAGCCGGGGCTTTCTTCTCAGGTACCGTCACCTTGAGAGCAGTTACTCTCCCAAGCGTTCTTCCCTGGCAACAGAGCTTTACGATCCGAAAACCTTCATCACTCACGCGGCATTGCTCCGTCAGGCTTTCGCCCATTGCGGAAGATTCCCTACTGCTGCCTCCCGTAGGAGTCTGGGCCGTGTCTCAGTCCCAGTGTGGCCGATCACCCTCTCAGGTCGGCTACGCATCGTCGCCTTGGTGAGCCGTTACCCCACCAACTAGCTAATGCGCCGCAGGCCCATCCCCAAGTGACAGATTGCTCCGTCTTTCCAGTTTTCTTCAGGAGAAGAAAACAACTATTCGGTATTAGCTACCGTTTCCGGTAGTTGTCCCAAGCTTGAGGGCAGGTTGCCTACGTGTTACTCACCCGTCCGCCGCTAACCATCGGAGAAGCAAGCTTCTCTTCAAGTCCGCTCGACTTGCATGTATTAGGCATGCCGCCAGCGTTCGTCCTGAGCCAGGATCAAACTCTCCAATAAAGTATTGAAAAGAGCGATATGCTCATTTTGAAACTGACGAGATTAAAAATCTCATTTGTGCTCCAGTCGATTCAAGCCAAGGCTTGTTTCATACTTTCGCGTTCATTCTGCAAGCAGAATGTTTACTCACTCGTTGTTCAGTTTTCAAAGATCAAACTTGATAATTTTCTTGCTTTTTCGTCACCATTTTCTCTCAGCGGCGACTTTTATAATATACCATACTTCGTTTGTTTCAGTCAAGCTTTTTTTGAAATTCTTTTTTCAAGTTCTTAACAAACTCAGTCATTTCGTCAAAAGCAATTAACCAATCAAGCAAAGCAACGAGATATAATGTACCATATAATTATCTTGGGAGTCAACTACCCAAACAAAGAAATTTTTAAACCCAACAACAATCCAACTCCCGGCAATCCTAGAATGCTTACAGTACCTATTGTGGCAGGGTTCAGTGGAATGTAAGTCCCGGTGATCCAGCCTGAATAATTAACGATATATATCCCCACCGCAGCCAATACCAGATGTATCCCGAATGATGTAAAGAAGGATAGCCCAATCCGTTTTCTAAACAAGATGATGACCAACCCCAGTAACGATACAACAAGCACACTGCCTAATATAATGCTTTTCATGTTCAACACCCCCAAGTTTGGATAGTATACCATCACTTACATTCCCATCCCTCGATCACCTACAGACGCCCTATTAACCCCTAAAAAACGCTTAGCCCGCTTCAAATGAATCTGATATTTACGCTCGGCAGCTTCCAATACATAGATCGCATAATCTATCTCATCCTCCCCTTGTGCCTCTTCAAACTGTCTGACCGCCCGTTCCCACTCCGCCTTGGCTTTCTGAATATCTGAATAGATCTGGTCTTCTTCCATTTCCTTTAGCATTCTTTCACGTTTCTCTACCGATCTTCCTACATTTCGCCATATCAACATAAGCCCTCCCCCTCCTGATCAGCACAGCATATTCTCATACATATCAGGGAAAGGACAAACTTAGAACTGAGCTAAATAATTTAATCAATCGTTAATTTGATGTCAACGCAATTCTTCGGCTAAATATTTATACATCATAGAATTGAGAGTCTTCACATTTTACCAACGTTAAAACGATTATTAGAACAAAAAAAGAGAGCCTAAAGGGCTCTCCAAAGTAATCCAAACTCATCTATTCTTTTGTTTAAGAAATTAAATTATTATATGTGCACACTCTCATCAAGCAACACGCACAACTATCTCATTTCCCTGCGCCCTTCCAGCGCTTTGGAAAGAGTCACTTCATCCGCATACTCCAGGTCGCCCCCAACAGGCAATCCATGGGCAATCCGAGTCACCGATATCTCAAACGGACGGACCAGGCGGGAAATATACATTGCCGTGGCCTCACCTTCGATATTCGGATTTGTAGCCAGAATCAGTTCTTTAACCCGTTCATCACTTAACCGAGTCAAAAGCTCCTTCAGACGGATATCATCTGGACCTATCCCCTCCATAGGAGAGATCGCACCCTGCAGCACATGATAGTATCCGTCAAATTCCTTGGTACGCTCCATAGCCACCAAATCTTTGGAATCCTGGACTACACAGATTACCGATACATCCCTGGATTTATCCTGACAGATCCGACAAGGATCAGTATCCGTAATATTACAGCACACCGAACAGTAATGGAGATTCCGCTTCACACTGACGAGCGCTTTGGCAAAATCAATAACGTCATCTTCCTTCATGTTAAGCACATGAAAAGCTAGTCGCGCGGCCGTCTTGGGGCCAACACCCGGCAAACGGGTGAAGGCATCAATCAGCTTCGCTATCGGTTCGGGATAATACAATCGATTGCGTCTCCTTTGATAGGATCAATTTAAATTAAAATAATCCCGGAATTTTCATGCCACCTGTGAATTTACCCATATCCTGGTTCGCAATTTCATCAGCTTTGGTCATTGCGTCATTAACTGCTGTCATAACCAGATCCTGCAGCATCTCAACATCTTCTGGATCAACCGCTTCTGGCTTGATTGTGATTGCCAGCAATTTTTTATGTCCGTTAACTTCAGCAGTTACAACACCGCCACCAGAAGTACCTTGGACTGTTTTGTCCGCCAGCTCCTCCTGTGCCTTCAGCATTTGCTCCTGCATTTTCTTCACTTGTTTCATCATTTGGTTCATGTTGTTCATGATTATTCATCTCCTTCAGTATAGTTATCGCGCCAGGCGCATGTATATCTATTCTTTGATCACTACAAGGTCCTCACCAAAGAGCTGGATGGCTTCGTCAATCCAAGGCTGCTTGTTGCCTGAACCGCCGTCTTCATGCTCAGGTTCAAGCTTAAAGTCCTCCTTTGGCGTTTCAGTAGCTCCTTCCATCGCACCGGTCCAATCTTTGAGCATCATCGTCACAAGACGCGCTGAACGTCCAAGCTGTTCAGACAGTACCCGTTCGATCACTTCGCGATTAGCCTGCTTCTCCGTAGTTTCACGGTGGATGTTGTTCTTAAATGCCACCAGAACATTGTCTTCCAGCAGGGATACCGGTTCACCATCCATAAACCAGGCGTGAACGGTTACTTTCTCTTCTTTTACGCGCTGCAGGATCTGCCCCCACTTCTTGCTGACCTCCACAAACTCAGGAGATCCCTTACGCGCAACATACTGATCGAGCTGTGCAGGCAGCTTCGCCGGCGAATTGCCTCTCGACACCGGAGCTCTTGTTGCCGGACGTGAAGGAGCATTCGATGCAGCCTCTCCCCCAGACAAACCACCCTTAAGCGCACGATCAAGCTTTTTCTCCAGTTCAGCAAGCTGTTGCTTCAATCGGTTGATCTCCCCACCATCCGCTGGCGAGGATACAGCAGGAGCCGTACCAACCGAACCCGATACTTGACCCGATGTCGCCCCTTGTGCCGGAATGCTGCACAGTTTAAGGAGAGCTACTTCAAACAGTGTCTGCGGCTGTACTGCGTATTTCATTTCGCTCTGGTACCGGTTAAGGGTATCAATCATCTGAAACAGCTGTTCCTTGGTGAATGATTCCGCCATATCACGGAAAGACTCGGGATCAAGCACCCGATCCGTCAGTTTATCTGCATCCGGCACCATCTTAATCATAAGCAAATCACGGAAATAATAAAGTAAATTCTCCATGCACTTGTCCGCACTCTTGCCTTCATGCATGAACCCTTCGATCATTTGCAAGATATGACCTACATCACCCTTAAGGAGAGAAGCAGCCAGCTTCGCAAACTGTTCAGAAGGAATGCCTCCGGTCATATCCATAACCTGCTGATAGGTCACCCTTCCATCTGTAAAGGAAGAGATCTGATCCAAGACACTGAGTGCATCCCTCATCCCTCCGTCAGACAGGCGGGCGATGTACTGGAGTGCGTCCTGATCTGCTTCCATGCCTTCCTGTTCGCAGATCAGCGTAAGTCGTGCTGTCTGTTCTTCCAGGGACACCCGGCGAAAATCAAATCGCTGACAGCGAGAAATAATTGTCGCCGGAAGACGATGGGGTTCTGTTGTTGCCAAAATAAACATCACATGTGGCGGAGGCTCTTCCAACGTTTTGAGCAGCGCATTGAATGCCTCTGTCGTCAGCATGTGCACTTCGTCAATAATATACACTTTCTGCCGGACTTCAGTCGGGGCGTATTTCACCTTTTCCCGAAGATCGCGGATTTCTTCAACGCCACGGTTGGATGCGGCATCAATTTCCTGCACATCCATCACAGCGCCAGTCGTAATCCTGCGGCAAGCTTCACACTCGTTACAAGGCTCAGGCGCAGGCCCGCGTTCGCAGTTTACAGCTTTGGCCAAAATTTTGGCCGCACTTGTCTTCCCTGTTCCTCTGGGCCCGCTAAACAAGTAGGCATGGGAAGTCCGCTGTTCACGAATCGCGTTCTGCAAGGTCTGAATAATATGCTGTTGTCCCACCATATCTTGAAACGACTGGGGACGCCAAGCCCGGTATAACGCGATATGCTCCATGATGCGTTACCTTCCTTCCACTTCGCATTCGAGTCCTTTGTCGTTCCCCCATTATACTATATTCCGGGGTGAATCCAAACTTTATCTGACTCATCATGCTGGTTTTTTTAGACATATCAAAAAGACCTCTGCATACATACAACTGCAAAGGTCTCTACATTTAAATGGTAAGCCGTGCACCTGCTATCGATATTTGCGATCCAAGCGGCACCCCTTAACAACAGCTCGGGCTAGGCAACCCTCCGGCACAAGAGTGATCTCACTTATGGCTGCTTCCTTCCGGACCTGACCAGGTTCATGAGTACTCATTGCGGAGGACCCAACCGTCAACACTACGTTAAGGGACCAAACCTCACATCGACAAAACCTCTAGCAGGAATTCAACCTCGCTGTAGCGGATTGCGAGTTACAGGGCACCGCTACCTCCCCATCTAGCACGGTAAGAAATAGTATAACTTAAGGTTGTCTAAATTGCAACCGGAGGGAATAGGAGAGCACTACAATTACATAAAAACCTATAAAAACCCCTGCCGGAACGGCAGAGGTGATTTGAATGTAATAGTCAGACAATTCCCGAGGAATTGCTGAATTAGATTCCGTATTTTTTCTTGAAACGATCAACACGGCCGCCAGCATCGATAAACTTCTGTTTACCTGTGAAGAACGGGTGGCACGCGGAGCAAATCTCTACACGAAGTCCGTCTTTAACCGAACCTGTTTCAAAAGTATTCCCGCAAGCGCAAGATACTTGACCAATCGTGTATTTAGGATGAATTGCTGCTTTCATTACCTTTCACCTCTTTCCGCCCTGAGCCTCAAGCGGACCCAGAGTAAATGGCACAACATCGAAGATTATAACACGGCCTAATGCCAGTTGCAATCCATTATTGTCAAGAAGTGATCAGGCGTTTTGGACGTGCCATTCCGGCTGGCGGAACATGCGTATACGAGCCGATAACGACATCAGGCAGCTCTTCCTCAAAGATCTCAATCATTTGCTTCATGCCCAAAATATCACCTTGAGCTGGAGGAATTAATTCCAGATAGCTCTCCGGGTCAATATTGAGGTTACGCATTTGAATAAGACGCAATTCGGTTCTGCGAGCAAACTCAATCATCGCTTCAATCTCTTCCTCACGATCCGTTACTCCCGGGAAGATCAAATAGTTGATCGACGTATATACACCCTGGGAAGCAGCGTATTTCATCGATTTTTCCACGTTGGCCAGTGTATATCCACGAGGTTTGTAATAAGCATTATAGTGATCATCCAATGCACTGATTGTACTTACACGCATTAAATCAAGCCCGGCATCAACAATACCTCTCATGTGATCATTCAAACCGGCATTGGTGTTAATGTTGATATATCCCATGTCAGTTATGGAGCGCACTTCACGAATGGCTTCAATAATCAATTTGGCCTGCGTGGAAGGCTCGCCTTCACAACCTTGACCAAAGCTGATAATCGATTCCGGCGTCTTCAAGTGCTCCAGCATGACTTCAACGATTTCGTCCACTCGCGGACGGAAATTCATCCGGGTCTGCGGGGAAACGAAGCCACTATCATCCGGTTGTTCAGAAATACATCCGAAACAACCTGCGTTACAGGAATAAGATACCGGAACGCCGCCTTCCCAACGATTCAGGAAGGTATTAGACGAAGTCAGACATTCATACCCGAGCGCACAATTGGACAGATGGGTATAGAGGCGATTTTCAGGATATTGCTTCGTTAAACGTTTAACACCCGCACGTACGTCATCTCGATCACAGTTCAACGGATTCCATTGATCTGGGTGATCCGACATCCGGGCAGTGACGTAAAACTCACCATCTTTCCATACAACAGCCGAGTAACCGAACAACGGCAGTTTGTACTCCTTATCCGTCTTTACATACCCTGGCAGACACAACCGAGTGAATCCTTGCGGAAGCAAAGCCCCAACCGCCTGTGTGTCGCTAGGCATTGGCAGCATCTCGCCAGTATCCGGGTCCATACCAATCGGACGTGTACTCGGCAGTCCAACCAGCGTTGCACCTTCCGGCAAAGGAATCAGCTCATCCTCCATAATTTCGACGATCATATCTCCACTGCGGGCAAGCCCGTACAGGGAAGGATGATCAAATACATTACCTTTTTCATCTGCGTATACTAAATACATGATGTTCTCCTCACATCTAATAGGTTAAAGCCAAACGACGAGTATATTGTTATTCCTGCAGCAGCGCTGCAAATTGGAGTTAAATCAACGACGTAATTCTAGGTAGTTGTACCGGAAGCCGCAGTCTGTCTTGGCGAGCGCCGAGTCGTAGTCTGTCCGGAGTTACTTGTCGGACTGTTGCCAGCTGTATCAAATGCCGCCAAGAACTCAGCATTCGTTTTGCTATTACGCAGTTTTTTCAGGAAGCCTTCGACAAAGTCGTGGGAATCGTTCATGTTTTTACGGATCGCCCAGATTGTATCAAGCTCTTCCTTGCTCAGCAACACTTCTTCGCGACGTGTACCGGAACGACGAATATCGATAGCCGGGAAAATACGACGCTCTGCCAGCTTGCGATCCAGATGAAGCTCCATATTACCCGTACCTTTAAATTCTTCATAAATAATATCGTCCATACGCGATCCCGTATCAATCAATGCTGTAGCCAGAATCGTCAGGCTTCCACCCTCTTCCACATTCCGTGCAGAACCGAAGAAACGTTTCGGGCGATGGAATGCTGCCGGGTCAATACCTCCACTAAGTGTCCGTCCGGACGGTGGGATAACCAGGTTGTATGCACGAGCAAGACGCGTAATGCTATCCAGTAAGATAACGACATCTTTTTTCGCTTCAACCAGACGCAGCGCACGTTCAAGCACCAATTCCGCAACCTTGATATGGTTCTCAGGCAGCTCATCAAACGTAGAAGCCACAACTTCCCCTTTAACCGAACGCGACATATCCGTAACTTCTTCCGGACGTTCATCAATCAACAGGACAAATAGTTCAATTTCTGGGTTGTTGGTTGAGATGCTGTTGGCGATTTCTTTGAGGAGAAGTGTTTTACCCGCTTTGGGAGGTGCTACGATCAATCCGCGCTGTCCCAGTCCTACCGGGGCGAGCACATCCATAATGCGTGTGGACAAATGGTTAGGGGATGTTTCGAGAACCAGTTTCTTCTGCGGGTACAATGGGGTTAATGCCGGGAAGTGAAGTCGTTCCGCAGCCGCCGATGGATTCTCACCATTTACAGCGTTAACTTGCAGCAAACCGAAGTATCGCTCGTTTTCTTTAGGTGTTCTACACTTACCTGAGACGAGGTCACCTGTTCTTAGATCAAACTTACGAATCTGTGAGGCTGAGATGTAGATGTCTTCCGTACTTGGCAGGTAATTGATCGGACGAAGGAATCCGTAGCCTTCAGGTAAAATTTCGAGCACACCTTGCATAAACATTAATCCGCTCTGTTCAGCCTGTGCACGTAATATGGCGAAGATCAATTCTTTCTTTTTCAATGTGCCATAGTAGGGAATTTGATATTTTTTGGCCAGTTTGTAGAGGTCCGTTAGTTTCATTTCTTCCAAATCGGAAATTTGTAGATCCATATAATAACCACCTATTCAATTAATAAGTCCGTGAAATGGATAGTTTCGCTTGATGTTCCGGCTATAAGAGCAGCATCGTTCTGCAATTCTCTTCTGTCCATTGTACGGAATGTTACCGTTATAATGCAAATACTTGTCTTTGAGTGTAAGTTTCCGGGCGGGATGGCCAGCATTCGGCAGGATCCGCTAGTGAGTGAACACGAATACATGAGGCGTTCGATCCGGGCAGACCGGCTATGGAGCGCAGTTCAAACAAAACCGGGGTTTGGGGAAAAGGAAATGATGTTCTTACAGCCATATGAAGTCTGACTCAAAAAAAGACCCTCCGGTAAAGGAAACAGG
Source organism: Paenibacillus sp. 11B (assembly GCF_030487755.1). NCBI lineage: Bacteria > Bacillati > Bacillota > Bacilli > Caryophanales > Paenibacillaceae > Paenibacillus > Paenibacillus sp. 11B. Next base: position 291,129 of record NZ_JAUKNS010000006.1, read on the forward strand.
AACATTTCGTCTTATCCCGGAGAGACTGAGAACTCTATTAAAACAGGTTTGCCCAATTATTGTAAGGATATGCAGCTCTGTCAAAATAATCACTTTAATGCCGTAAAACTCGCCATTCCATACAGAATTAATCTGTTTCTCGCCACACATCTGCACCTAGCAGACGCAGGTTGGTTACTAGATGATCGTACCCACGATCGATAAATTCAACGCCAGTCACTTCGGTCACACCTTCACTGACGGTGAGACCTGCGATCACCAGCGCTGCACCAGCGCGAAGATCAGATGCTTTTACCTTGGCCGCATTCAAAGCACTGCCTTCAATAATAGCTGAGCGCCCTTCGACACGGATCTTAGCGCCCATGCGTACCAACTCAGGAACGTGCTTAAATCGGTTGCTATATACAAAGTCGCTCAGGACACTCACACCCGTTGCCTGTGTCAAAACACTGGTCATCGGGGACTGCAAATCCGTCGGGAAACCGGGATAGACAAGTGCCTTAACGTCTACATGATTGTATCTCGGCTTGCCAATGACACGAATACTTTCGTCGAGCTCTTCAATGCCAACGCCCATTTCCAACAACTTCGCCGTTAAAGCCTCCAGATGTTTGGGAATCACATTGTCAATCAGAACGTCGCCACGCGTCGCAGCCGCAGCGATCATATACGTGCCCGCTTGTATCCGGTCCGGAATGATGGAATGACGGCAACCCTTCAGCTCCGACACACCTTCAATACGGATCGTTTCGGTACCGGCACCCTTGATGCTGGCACCCATTGAATTCAAAAGTGTTGCTACATCTATAATCTCAGGCTCTTTAGCCGCGTTTTCGATAATTGTAGAGCCTTTGGCACGAGTAGCCGCCAGCATGATGTTAATGGTTGCACCTACACTGCTTACATCCAGATAAATCTTTGCTCCACGCAGCTCTTTGGCATGCAAATGAATGGAGCCATGTTCATTCGTTACGGTTGCGCCAAGCGCTTCAAACCCTTTGATATGCTGATCAATCGGACGAGGCTCAAAGTTGCAGCCTCCTGGTAAACCAATGGTTGCTTCTTTAAAACGCCCAAGCAGTGCTCCCATCATATAATACGAAGCACGAAGCTTCTTCACGGGACCATTCGGCATCGGAATGGATTTAATATCGGAAGGATCGATCTTCATCTGACTGCCTTCCCAATGTACACGAGCACCGAGTTCCTCCAAAATTTCTGCATAAACCGCCACGTCACTCAAAAGCGGCAGGTTGTCCAGCACGACTTCTGACTCGGCAAGCAATGCTGCAGGAATAAGCGCGATGGCGCTGTTCTTGGCGCCGCTTATAGTTACAGTTCCCTGTAACGGACGTCCGCCACTAATCATTAATTTTTCCATAAAGCTTAATGTCCCCCTACGTGTTTTGCAGCCGGTTAACGGCAATACGTGCTGTTGGCTTTCGATGTAGAAATAAGGCGTGAAAATGGAAAGACACCGGCTAGGCGGTGTTCTTTCCACTTACACTGTATGGAACTGGTAAAGACAAATTACGCTTTGTTGTTAGAACCAAACTCGCGAATTTTACCTTTAACGGTTTCTTTGATTGCATCACGGCCTGGTACGATGAACGTACGTGGATCGTAAGCATCTGGTTTAGCTGCAAGCACTTCGCGAACTACTTTGGAGAACGAAATTTGGTTCTCAGTGTTCACGTTGATTTTGGAAGTACCCAGGGAAATGGCTTTGTCGATATCATGTTTAGGGATACCTGTACCACCATGCAGTACCAGTGGAACGTTAACTGCATCGCGAACTTCTTCCATTTCTTTGAAGCCCAAGTTAGGCTCGCCATGGTAAGGACCGTGTACGGAACCAAGAGCTGGAGCCAATGTGTCGATACCCGTTTCTTTAACGATACGTACACACTCGTTCAGGTCAGCGTACATGATACCACCGATAACGTCGTCTTCTTGTCCACCAACAGTACCTACTTCGGCTTCTACAGAAACACCTTTAGCGTGTGCATATTCAACAACTTTTTTAGTCATTTCGATGTTTTCATCGATGGAGTGGTGGGAACCGTCGATCATTACGGATGTAAATCCAGCATCGATCGCTTCTTTACACTTATCAAAGCTGGAACCGTGGTCCAAGTGAATAGCAACTGGAACGGTGATTTTCATGTCGTGAATGAGTCCTTCTACCATTTTAACTACTGTGTAGAAACCGCTCATGTGACGAGCTGCGCCTTCGGATACGCCCAGGATTACTGGGGATTTCTCTTCTTCAGCAGCAGCAAGAATCGCTTGAGTCCACTCAAGGTTATTGATGTTGTATTGACCAACTGCATATTTTCCTTCGAGTGCTTTGTTCAACATGTCTGTCATAGATACTAATGGCATGGTTTCAATCCTCCTAGGGGTGTTGGGTTGTGTCTATGGTTTTTAGCCGAAATCACATACGGGCTTATTATACCACATCCCATGTCAAATACTAAACAAGCATTTGCAAAAATGCTGTGCTTTGCAGCACAGTTTTCATAGACACAGCATGATGGCGTATCCATTTCCAATATTCCCCCGATACCAGACTGAAATACCCTTCATGCCTACCCACAGACTCTCAAAGCTTCACACGCAAAAAAATCCTGTATTCACAGGATTCAGCTGCACTTATTCGCAGTATCATTTCGAAGCTGCATATTGACTGCCACTCGCATTTCATCGATATCAAACGGTTTCGTAAAGTGCATGAGCGCTCCAAGATCCGTAGCTTCCTTGATCATGTCCAGTTCACCATAAGCCGTCATCATGATGACTTTGATATCCGGATCAATTTCCTTAATATGTTTCAGAATTTCCAGGCCATCCATGCCCGGAATCTTCATATCGAGCAGTACAAGATCAGGTTTGTCATTATTTACTATCTCCAGGGCAATCTTCCCATTAGGCGCTTGGAACGTATTATATCCTTCGCTGCTGAACACTTCCATTAACAGGATTCGGATACCATTCTGGTCATCGACAATTAACACTTTTTTATTTTCCACTGATTAACCTCCTAGAATTAGGAAAGCATGTACGTCTGAATCTGGATAACAATCCCATAGTCGTCATGATAAGTATTCTACCTCCCCCATTGAAATCCTGCTTACATCGTAAAATGCCAAAAACCATTTTCTCTTATCTCGACATATTAAAAAAGGATGTTCCGGCATCCTTATCGGTTGCCAAGAACATCCTTTTATTTATAGCTTAATAATCAGTGCTTATTTTCCAACGCTCTCCAGAGAAGCTTTTACAAACTCACGGAACAACGGCTGTGGACGGTTCGGACGGGAAGTGAATTCCGGGTGGAATTGTACTGACAGGAACCATGGGTGACCCGGAAGCTCCACGATCTCAACCAGACGTCCATCCGGGGATGTACCCGATATAACCAAACCGGCTTTTTCAATCGCTTCACGGTATTCATTGTTGAACTCGTACCGGTGACGGTGTCTCTCATAGACCAATTCATCATCGTAACAAGCCATTGCCAGGGAACCTTCTTGAAGCTTACAAGGATACAGACCCAGACGCATTGTTCCACCCAGGTTTTCGATATCTTTTTGTTCAGGCAACAAGTCGATTACCGGGAACTCCGTAGCTGGATTAATCTCAGAGCTGTTCGCTCCAGTCAAACCAACGATGGAACGTGCATATTCAATAACAGACACCTGCATACCCAGGCAAATACCGAAGAACGGAATTTGTTTCTCACGGGCATAACGAATGGCAGATACCTTACCTTCGATACCCCGATCACCAAATCCGCCAGGTACGAGGATTCCGCCTACACCATGCAGCAGATCGCCTACATTCTCATCCGTGATATCTTCGGAGTGAATCCAGCGGATCTTCACATCAGCATTGGATGCAAATCCTGCATGAGACAAGGATTCAACAACACTTAAATAAGCATCATGCAAAGCAACATATTTACCTACAATGGCAATCTCCACTGTATGCTCCAGCTTGTTGATCCGGTCAACCAGCCCTTCCCACTCGCTCATATCCGGTGCAGGAGTAGTCAGCTTCAGGTGGTTTACCACGATCTCGTCCAAACCTTCTTCACGCAGATTCAAAGGCACTTGGTACAATGTGTCTGCATCACGGCATTCCACCACTGCGTTTTCATCAATGTCACAGAAGAGAGCGATCTTGGCTTTCATGTCTTTGGAAAGCTCATACTCTGTACGGCAAACAATAACGTTTGGCTGAATTCCAATGCTGCGCAATTCCTTCACACTGTGCTGAGTTGGTTTGGTTTTCACTTCACCAGCAGCCTTGATGTAAGGGATAAGTGTTACATGGATGTACATGACGTTGTCACGACCTACATCGCTCTTGATTTGACGAATAGCTTCCAGGAAAGGCAAGCTCTCGATGTCACCCACCGTACCGCCAATCTCCGTAATAACGACATCCGAACCCGCTTCACGTCCTGCGCGGAATACACGCTCTTTGATCTCGTTCGTGATGTGTGGAATGACTTGTACCGTTCCGCCCAGATATTCCCCGCGCCGCTCTTTGCTGATGACGGAGGAGTATACTTTACCAGTCGTGACGTTGCTGTTTTTGGAGAGGTTGATGTCAATAAAACGTTCGTAGTGGCCAAGGTCAAGATCCGTTTCCGCGCCATCATCCGTTACAAACACCTCACCATGCTGATAAGGACTCATTGTTCCCGGGTCGATATTGATGTATGGATCAAATTTTTGAATGGTTACCTTCAACCCTCGGTTTTTCAGCAATCTGCCCAGCGAGGCAGCCGTTATCCCTTTGCCCAGGGAGGACACAACTCCGCCCGTCACGAAAATATACTTTGTCACTGTTATTACCCTCCTAATATAAGTACGGAATTCAGGCGATATATGGTATTATCGTAACCCGTTTCCCAGGTAATCATCGTTAAAAAGAGCAATGGCAGAAATTCCCTGCATCTGCGAACTGCTCTTTCATGCGAAGACCGTTTGTAAACAACGTTGTTCTACAGCGTAGAATGGTGCAAACCTTCCGGAAGCCATTACCCAGATCTGTCCCAAAAAAGAGATCATTGGATCAGTGAATTTGGTGTTTTGGATATACAAAAACAGACCACGGATTGTTGGCCGGGAGCATGCGGAATTCAAATCATTTTGCAAAATTCTGCCTCTAAAAATACAAAAAAAGTACTCCCGCAGGACGGGGCACTTTTTATAAAAAACATAAATATTTTGTCGCTCATTCATAAGCCCATGCAATAGTTTACCCGTTACCCCGTCTGCTGTCAAGGTTGACAATGCGGGGAAAATGGGTAAACTATCGATGTCAAAAATGACGGTTACTTATCGGAATCGTCGTCAAATTCAGCCTCGTCTTCAGACTCTTCTTCTTCGTCTTCATCGAGGTCTTCCTCTTCCAAATCGTCATCTTCAACCAGAACTTCTTCATCGCTATCTTCTTCGTCAAAGATGTCGTCTTCGTCATCATCATCGTCATCATCATCTTCGTCCTGATCATCATCAGAATTATCGAAGTCTTCGTCGCTGTTGTAGCTGTCTTCCTCTTCGCCGAAGTCCTCATCTTCCAGATCATCGTCTTCATCGTTGATAATGCGCGGACGCTTCGCACCCGTCATGGTATCTTCCGATCCAGCTACCGGATACCAGCGCTTCAAGCCCCACAGACTCGTACCGACGCAAGCAAAACGGCCATCGATATTAATCTCGGTATATAGCTGGGCGATAAACTCGTTGATTTCTTCATCAGTCATTCCGCGCTGTTTAGCTACCTCATTCATCAAATCACGGTAGTAATACGGCGTATTGGCCGCTTTCAGCACCATAAAGGCGAGGTCCACCAAAGGAATCTCTCTGACCTTTTCTTTATCAATTTTCAAATTGAGCGAGGTACTCACTGACAGACACTTCCTCTCACACATAATTCACTTTATATCCCTACGAACTGGAACGTTACGTATAACATATCCATTAACAAACCTAAGTAAAACCTATTTAGCGTTAAAAAGCAAGTTTTTATGTATGGATGTCTCATAATTCCAAGAAGCGACTTTTAAACGAGCAATATACAGACTGTAAGAGACAACTAACTGGCGGGCACATCATCTTTAGGTCAAAAATGGCAGCATCATATAAAAAAGACGGAGTCCCCCTCCGCCTTCTGACTGTATACCCTTGAAGGATCGCTCCTCCCAGGGTCCCCGCAAGAGCCCTCTAGCCCTCCATCCATCATATGTCCCTTCGCCCGTTTTGACACGAAGAGAATGTGTTTTTGTAAAAAAAGGGCAGGTTCCCCATGCGGCGAGATGAACGCATTCATAGAATACCTCAGCATGTTCATCCCGAAGGGGGCTGCCCATTATGGACTATACTGGTTTTCTACATCAATTGGTTGAAGGAATGCAACGTCCCGAACCAGAACAGGGGCGGCGATACCTAATTCGGTTCGCCAAACCGAAGCAATATGAAGCCTGCCTCGTGGAACTGTCGCGGATGAGGAATGAATTTACTGATCTTAGTGCGGTCCGCTCCTCCCGGCTGGCCCGCTCCATTATCGCCCCGGTGCATGACCCGGAAGAACTATATCGCTACAGTGATGACATTACGGTAGAAGAAGACGCGTCCATTTCATTGCATGCCGCCACCGCGCTACACAGTAAACCGAGCAGCGTTCAGGGCGTACCTTGGGGCGTAAAGCAGATTCGCGCTCCCAAAGTATGGTCCGTTTCCACAGGGCACCGGATAAAAATCGGTGTAATTGACACAGGTGCCGATTATCAGCACCCTGATCTTCGCTATTCGCTGGCACGCGGAATCAATCTGTTAAACCGCAGCCTGCTTCCTCATGATGATAACGGTCATGGCACCCATATTGCCGGAACCATTGCCGCAGCTAATAGTACGGCAGGCATGATCGGTGTAGCTCCCCGCTCGCTGATCTATCCGGTGAAGGCGTTCGACCATAATGGCTCGGCCTTTGTGTCAGACATCGTGCTTGGGATCGACTGGTGTGTGCGCAATCGGGTCGATATCATCAATATGAGCTTTGGCATGAAAACGCGCAGCAAAGCATTGCTTGATGTCGTGAACCGTGCGTATCAGGCCGGGATCGTCATTGTCGCTTCGTCAGGAAATGACGGCAAACGCCGCAGCATTGATTATCCGGCACGTTATCAGCAAACGATATCGGTCGGTGCAACCGACAAAAACCGGCGGATTGCCTCGTTCAGTAACCGAGGCGCATTCGTCGATGTATATGCGCCAGGGGACAAAATCGTCTCCTCCTGGGTGCAAGGCAAGCACCATGAGATGAGCGGCACCTCCATGGCGACGTCGCACGTCAGTGGCGCCATAGCGCTCCTGCTTGCAAAGCATCCTGGCCTGTCGCCAGCCGAGATCAAAACGCTCGTGAAGCGCTCGACCGTTCCGCTGCGCGCACGCAAGACCTCCACCGCGAAGAGCAAAATACGCGGTGGCGAGATTGACGCCCTCAAGCTAATGCAGGAGGGCGGAGGGTAAGGAGCGTCGGCTGCCGCTGGGGCCGCCCCGTGAAGCATCGCTAAGCGCAGCACTGCCGCGCGGTGTGATGCTTCATGGCGGTAACCATAGCGGCAGCCGGCGCTGGCCTTAAGTGCCTCGGGCCGTGTAACCATGGCCGCGGGCACAGCAAAAAGTCTCCATGTCCACGCTGCATTGCAGGCGCGTGGTGCATGGAGACTTTTTGTCAAAGCCATAGGGCGGCTGAGCACCGCCAAGGCTTGAATTACATTTTGTCCGGTGCGGACACGCCCACCAGACGAAGCGCTGTTGCGATGACGGTGCGTACAGCACCGATCAGCGCCAGACGCGCCTGCGTTTGTCCCGCGTCTTCAGTAATGACGCGCTCCGCACGGTAGTAACTGTGGAACAGGGATGCCAGTTCATATACATAACGAACAATACGATGAGGCGCATATCCCGTAGCAGCAGTCGCGATTTCTTCAGGCAGCTCACCCATTTTGCGAAGAAGGTCATATTCATGCTCCGTTGTCAGCTTCGAAAGGTCGATCTGTGACAATGGCAACAGCTCAATGCCTTGTTCTTCTGCCTGACGGTACACGCTGCATACCCGAGCATGTGCGTATTGTACATAGAATACCGGATTTTCATTAGACGTCGAAATGGCGAGGTCCATGTCGAAGTCCAGATGAGAATCCATGCTGCGCATGGTGAAGAAGTAACGAATGGCATCGATGCCTACTTCGTCCATCAGATCTTCCATCGTTACTGCCTTGCCTGTACGCTTGGACATCTTCACTTTCTCGCCGTTCTGGAACAAGCTCACCATCTGTGCAATCAACACGACCAATTTCTCCGGATCGTTGCCGAGTGCTTGCATGGCCGCTTTCATCCGTGGAATATAGCCGTGGTGGTCCGCTCCCCAGATGTTAATCATGGTGTCATATCCACGCGCATATTTATCACGGTGATAAGCGATGTCTGGCGTAAGGTACGTGTACGTACCGTCATTTTTAATCAAAACGCGCTCTTTGTCGTCACCATACTGCATGGTTTTCAACCAAGTTGCTCCGTCTTGCTCATAGATTTCATTACGATCACGCAATTCGTCAAGCACACGCAGCACTTCTCCGTTATCATACAGTGAAGTTTCGCTGAACCAGATGTCGAAATTGACACGGAAGCGATTCAAGTCACGTTTGATCTTGTCCAGCTCTTTCTCCAGACCGAAGTCACGGAAATAGGCAGCACGGTCACCCGGATGCATGGACAGCAAAGAATCACCCTTCTCGGCTACCAGCTCCTTGGCAAATCCTTTGATATCCTCACCGTGATAACCGTCTTCCGGCATCTCTGCATCTTGGCCCAGTTCTTGCAAATATCTAGCTTCAATGGAGCGAGACAGGTTAAACACCTGGTTACCGGCATCATTAATGTAGTATTCACGTGTTACATCATACCCGGCATAGTCGAGGATGTTACAAAGCGCATCACCAACAGCCGCTCCACGCGCATGGCCCAGATGCAGGCTGCCTGTCGGGTTGGCACTGACAAACTCCATCTCGACCTTGCGCCCTTCACCCACATTGATTCTTCCATAATTCTCGCCCTGCTCATGTACAAGCCCCAGCACAGGATAGAGATAGCTCTTGTCCAATTTGAAGTTAATGAATCCTGGTCCGGCAATTTCCGCCTTCTCGATTCCAGCTTCAGTCAGATTGAGATTGGCAATAATCTCTTCTGCAATCTGGCGTGGATTACGCTTGGCAATCTTGGTCAGTTGCATAGCGGCATTGGTCGCCAAATCGCCGTGTGTTTTCTCGCGTGGTACTTCAAGGGTAATGGTCGGCAGGTCCTCCTGCGCAACAATGCCAGCAGTAACAATGGCATTGCCGATAGCTGTACTTACCCGTTCGTTAATCGTATCTAATGGATTACGTGTCATGAAATTGGTTCCTCCTGTATATGCAAACTTATCGCGAAATGTCCGGATTCTTCGTCAAAGCGGTAAAAGTCGTAGCTCCACGCTGCGCGTGCGCTCAATCCCTGAATGGAAAGTTCCAGCTCCTGTGTATGCGTGGACAAGGCAAACGACATATACGGCGAGCGGTAAAAACCAGGGAGCTTGCGGCCTAGTTCAAACGTTTGCTCCGATTCCACCTCGCCATGACGTATAATCTTGATGGATTGTCCGCCCAGCTTCAATGTTGTTCGGGTAATACCGCCCTCGGGTCCGGTCTGTGGTTCTTCATACCGTACATAGAGCACAGATCCTTTCAACACGGCTTCACCCTGCATTTCCTGCAGTACATCTTCACCTTCATAACGGCTGTGCAGCCGGATCTGAACCGGTCGCATGTTCGACATGAATGTTAACCTCCATTATATTCGAGGCGACGCAAAATCAGGCACGGCCGGTGAGAACAGCCCTTCCTGTATTGTTGTGCCGCTATACGCGCTCATATTTCCGGATAGCTCGCTATCCTAAACTCTACTGTATAACTATATCCAGTTCACCCGCTCAATTCAAATCCAAATTCAGAGTTTTTGCCCATCAGCGCCAAAAAAAGCAGAGCCACACCTGTAAAGTGCAGCTCTGCCTTGCTTCATTAATAAGGAAATACGTTCCGTATCAGGTCCATCGCGGCTCATATGGAAATGGACAGGTCGACTCTACCAGCTTGGCGCGCACCTGTACGAGACAGCCACAATAGCGACAGGTCGTGCCGTACTGTAAAGCTGGACAATGGGAGCAAATGCTCATACGCCGCTCATATTCACTATCCTCGACTGCCGGACGTGAGCGTGAAGCCAACGCCACGAGCCGCGCCATCTTGGCTTCACTGATCTTTACATCATATTGATCATTACATCCCTTGCATGGTTGCTGCTTTCCGATATGTCCACCTGTCACAGATGCTTCCATTGGATCAGCCCTTTACAGCGACTACTCCAACAGAGGCCGGAGGCAGCACAAAACGCAGTTTGTTATTTTCGAGTGTAATACCCTTCCATTCCGCAGGTTGAACCCGATCCGGCTGTTCAAATGTGTTGAACGCACCATAATCTGCATGATGTAGAATCTGTCCCGATACAGAAGCAGCATCCGCTGATTCGATGTGACAGACCACTTCAAGCTCATCCGTATGACTAAGGTTACACGCTGTCACATGAATAATTCCATCATTGCTGCGAGAAGCCGACAAACTTAGTTGAGGGATGGTCTCGTCCCCGAATGTATATCCAGGACTCTCATAGTTCAGCTCCAATCGCTGTGCGTCCATATGCACCTGATACATATCGAACACATGATATGTAGGCGTAAGCAGCATCTTATCTCCTTCAGTCAGAACGAGCGATTGGAGAACATTAACGATCTGTGCCAGATTGGCCATGTGCACTCTTTTATTGTGTGCGTTAAAAATATTCAGGTTGATCCCGGCAAGTACGGCATCTCGCATCGTATTTTGTTGGTACAGAAATCCCGGATTCGTACCCGGTTCAACGTTATACCACGTTCCCCACTCATCCACGATAATACCGACTCTGCCCTCAGGGTCGTATTTATCCATAATCTCGGAGTGCTTCACAAGTAACTCTTCCATATATAGCGTCTTTTTCAACGTTGTGAACCATTCGGCTTCTCCAAATCCTGTAGCCTCACCTTTATCCGCCCACTCACCTGTTGGAATGGTGTAATAATGGAGGCTGATTCCATCCATAAAACGACCGGCCTCCCGCATTAATACTTCCATCCAGTCGTAGTTGTGATCGTTTGGCCCACAGGCGATTTTATATATCTCATTTCCGGAATAATTACGTACATATGTCGCGTAACGACGGTACTCATCTGCGTAGTATTCAGGACGCATATTACCGCCGCAACCCCAGTTCTCGTTCCCGACACCAAAATATTTCAGCTTCCATGGCTCTTCACGGCCGTTGCTCTTCCGCCAGTTCGCCATTGGAGATTCCCCATCAAACGTGATGTACTCCACCCATTCCTGCATCTCCTGCACCGTACCACTTCCCAGATTGCCACTGATATACGGCTCTGTACCGAGCAGTTCACACAATCTCAGAAACTCATGCGTACCAAAATGATTGTTCTCTTCTACCCCGCCCCAGTGTGTGTTGATCATGCGGGCGCGCTCACTTTTTGGACCTACGCCATCTTTCCAGTGGTATTCATCCGCAAAACAACCGCCAGGCCAGCGAAGCACTGGAATATGAAGCTTTTGCAGCGCAGTCAGCACATCGTTACGGATGCCCTCCGTATTCGGAATAGGTGAATCCTCTCCTACCCACAACCCTTCATAGATACAGCGTCCCAAGTGCTCGGAAAAGTGACCATATATATTACGATTTATTAATCCTTGTTCCGAATCAGCCTTTAAAATAACCTCAACCATAATTTCAACCTCCTAAAAGTAATTGTTATCGCTTACAATAACGTGTTTTTGAACAGGATTCAACCGTTTTTATTTCAACACAAACAAGCCCATTCCGGCTTCACTTGCCCGGAAAAGGCTTGTTTGTTCATGTCGGCCTCATCAGGCCAAATAAGTTAAGATTTACACTCTTTTAGATTGAAATCGCCTTAAAATTATTCCATGGCATGACGCCATTTACTCGTTTTCAGCGGGCAATAACATTTTTTTCTTCCATGTTGTTCCATCATCTGTCGTCTCATAAATCGCAGGAGAATTGTTGCTTGTTACGACGAGCCAACCTGTTTTGGCAGAAGGGAACGAAATGCGGGAGCTATAACCTGGATCCTTCAGGTCAATATTTTTCCACGTGGAACCTGCATCATAAGAACGTCCAATCCCTACTTTGCCTGCTGCAGGTGATCCTCCTGAGAGATAGGCCGTCTGATTACCGATCAACGCCATGTTCCCTGGGTGACCCCCTGGTTCTGCGGGACCTTTTCCGTTCCCTGTGCTGCTTGCACCTGGAGCCGGACCACCACCTGCTGTAGATTGAGCGAATACCTGTCTCCAATTCTTGCCCTCATTCCCGCTTGCATAGAGGGAATACGATTGCTGGGACATTCCTGCGTCGCCATACAGAAGGGCCCATACCTGGTTACCGCTTGCGTATAAGTCTCCACCGCTCCAGGTTGTTGATGCCACCTTCAACGATTGCGTCCAGTTCTTGCCGCTATTACTTGTCTGCATGATACGGTAACCCGAACCAGGAGCCACGACAATGGCATAACCTTGCTTCTCTGTCGCAAACACAGCTCCGCGTGTATTGGCTGGTGTAGAGATGGGGCTCCATGTTGCACCCCCGTCCTTTGTCATATATGCCCCATTATAGGTGTACCCAAAGCCTTCATTTTTAGTGCGAAAATCAATTCGCTTAAATTGTAAGCCACCAATATCCATCCGTGTCCAGTGTGATCCACCATCTGTTGAGCGGATGAGATACGTCGTAGGAGAATTCTTCACCTGAGCCAATGCAAATCCATTCACATTATTCGGAAAATCAAGTTGTGTGAACTGCCATTGACCGGTATAAATGGACTGCCACGTACAGCCTGCATTCGAGGTACCGATCAGGAATCCCTCGCCAGCAGCCCGTCCGGTTGTATTGTTTAAAAAGTCGATATCCGTAAATTGCAGTCGCTGGTCTTCCACACCACTGCCCTTTTTCAACGTAGCTGTTAATCCATGATCTCCACTTCCACACGTTGGGGAGGATGCAGCGTTAGCGCCTGGTAGTGTATGTACCGGACCAAGTCCCCAAGCCAGCGTTATCGATAATGCGAGTGCGCCGATCCGTTTCCATGTCATTCTGCTCATTGTTGTCATTGTGACACCTCCTTCTATGGTTTTACCCCATTTTGCAGGATTTAACGTAACAATTTGTTTATCCCGCGTGACATTATTGCAATAAAAAAACACTCATGCCCACATTTTGTATCTCATGGGCATGAGTGGTTCATCATTAATCTCTACTACGAGCCGATTTAAATGGGATATGTCTTAAAAGCAATAATCACAAAAGTGATACTTAAAATCAGGCACAGGACAAAATGCAATTTATTGTATTTAAGTGTCTTGATGCTAAAGGCAACATATAACATAGCGAGATTAGCCAGTATTAACGTTAAATTGATGAACAAAGTCATTGTTAATATAAGATTGATGGTAAATATCATAAGTACCGCTATAAACCATTTGGGATACATACTCAATTGAGCCCGGATTGCATGCATAACAAAACCCCTTCCCTCTATTTCCATATTATACATAAATATTAAGATAGAGTCATCCCGAATAAGTGTTTTCTGCATGACACACGGGTGTATTTATATATACAACAAACGGTAGAGGCATGGGAACGTACGTGCTATAATCGATGTTATGGACTTGAATTGCAAGCGAAAACCCACCTCATAAGGTTGACAGCCTGACGGTGGGTTTCGCTTGAATAGCAATATTTAATTCATGCACGCCGTGGCAGTCCACAGCCTTTCGGGGTCCTAAGAGTCTTTACCGTTGGCGCGGTGAAGGCTCTTTTTTATATATGGTCAAACCCAATCACCATATACTTCACGAATGTAATATATCAATGAATATATTACTGAATACTTTTGTAGTCCGTATAACATCATCCAGAAATGAGGTTCAATCAATCAAGTTTAAGAAACGATCATAAAAAAACGCCCTCTCCTACGCAGGCTTTTAACCCGGCGCAGACAGAGGACGCTGTTATTTTACTGTTATTTTACTATTACTTCACAAATCCAAGCAGCATTTCACGGATCATCTTCGCAGCCACAATTTGTGTCTGTTCCGTAGGATCGTAAATTGGTGCCACTTCCACCAGATCACAACCCACTACATTTACATCTGATCCTGCAATCATGTGGATGGCTTCAAGCAGTTCCTTGGACGTAATACCGCCCGCTTCTGCTGTTCCTGTACCCGGAGCCGCGGACGGATCAAGCACGTCGATATCAATTGTAACGTATACCGGACGGTTACCCATTTTCGGAAGAGCTTCCTTCATCGGAGCTGCCACTTCAAATGGATAGAAGTTGATGTTCTCCCGTCCGAATTGGAACTCTTCACGAGAGCCGGAACGAATTCCGAACTGATAAATATTTTTGCCACCCATCAGTTCAGCTGCTTTACGCACTGGTGTCGAGTGAGACAATGGCTCGCCTTCATAGTTTTCACGAAGGTCGGCATGTGCATCAATATGAATCAGGATAAGGTCGGGATATTTTTTGTACATTTGCTGAATGACAGGCCAAGTAACAAGGTGTTCCCCGCCGAGACCAATCGGGAATTTGTCGTCCGCCAGCAGGCCACCGATATATTCTCCGATGACTTCGAGACTGCGTCCTGCGTTACCGAAAGGCAAAAGCAGATCGCCGGCGTCAAAGTAAGTCATATCCACAATGCTTTTATCCAGGTAAGGGCTGTACTCTTCAAGTCCAACCGAAGCCTGACGGATATGGGAAGGACCAAAACGGGACCCTGGACGGAAGCTGACGGTGTAATCCATCGGCATACCATAAATGACCGCTTTGGAGTTCTCATAATCCTCTGAACTGCAAATAAACACGTTACCTGAATAAGCTTGATCCAATTTCATCTCAATAATCCTCCTTATTTCGTAAGGTCTTCCACGAATTTAGGAAGAACAAACGCCGCTTTGTGCAGACGTGGAGAGTAATATTTCGTATCCATCTCTGGAATCTGCGTCTCGTCCACCTCAAGCGGATTATGTTTTTTGCTCCCCATTGTAAAAGTCCACAGACCACTTGGGTACGTAGGGATATTACAGCCGTACACATGTACGATCGGGAAGATTTCTTTAACGTCCTTGTTTACCTTTTGGATCAGATCCGCTTTGAACCACGGGTTGTCCGTTTGAGCAACGAAGATCCCGTCCTCTTTTAGCGCTTCATAGATGCCTTGGTAGAAACCGCGCTCAAATAGCGGAGCAGCCGGCCCTACAGGCTCTGTGGAGTCAACGATGATTACATCGTATTCATTTTTATGCTCTATAATATGCATGTAGCCATCGTTCACCAGCACTTCGACGTTAGGCTCGTCCAACTTACCGGCGATTTCGGGCAGATACTTTTTGGAATATTCAATCACTTTCCCGTCGATTTCGACAAGAACTGCCTTTTCTACAGCAGCATGCTTAATGACTTCACGGATAACTCCGCCGTCACCGCCACCGACAACCAGCACCTTTTTCGGATTCGGGTGTGTGTTTAGCGCAGGGTGAGCCGCCATTTCATGATAAACGAATTCGTCTTTCACCGTCGTCATCACCATGCCGTCAAGCAGCAACATATTGCCGAATTCCTCGGTCTCTACCATAGCCAGATCTTGAAAATCCGTCTTTTCGCTTACATAGGTCTGCTTAATCTTCGCGGTGATTCCGAATGCGGGGGTCTGTTTCTCCGTAAACCACAATTCCATAATCTCTACCTTCTTTCCGTAAAGTTAATGATCAGCCATACCTGACAAAGCGCGGGTGCGCTGCCAGTTCGCCCAAGCACGTCCAGCGTTCGGCGCCATACAGCGTTATGGTTGCTGGCTGCGGGAAAGGTCCGCGTTTCACTACATTATATAGATTAAATTGACCAGAGCGTACAGAGCGTCTGAGTGATCAAATAATCACTGACAATGGTACTGTTCGATCTTCCTTGCCTGTTGTATGTTGTGCCGAACTGTTATCTTTCATTACCCTTTTGCATTATACGCGATTGACGTTTATACTGCAAAACGGTTTTTTTCTGCAAAAAAGCTATATTTTAAACCGTTAAACGGGATGATTGAATATCCATGTCACCGAATTCCCATACTGGAAAGAAAAGAAAGGAGCCCGTTCCATGACCCAACCAAGCCAAAAGACCCGCAAACGCGGGTTCCGCATATGGAAAGTCATCAAAAGTCTGACTCTGCTCGCTATTCTCGGCCTAATCGCCCTGACAGCAGGATTAGTCTACCTATACGCCACTAGTCTGCCGCTGGCTGACTCGGATCGCAATTCCAGACTGCTGGACAGCCAGGGCGAAGTCATTGCCACTTTCTCGGCGGGAGGCAAAGACTCGGTGCCTGTACAGTTAGGAGATATTTCACCTGACTTAGTCAACGCCACACTTGCAGTTGAGGACCGCAAATTCTATGATCATGTCGGCTTCGACATCCGAGGAATGGGACGGGCTGTACTCGTAAACCTGGAGCATATGCAGATGTCTCAGGGCGCAAGTACACTGACCCAGCAGCTCGCGCGCAACTTGTATTTGTCCCATGAAAAGACGTGGACCCGTAAAGCCAAGGAAGCCATGTACACGGCACAATTGGAGATGAAATACACCAAAGATGAAATTCTGCAGATGTACCTGAATGAAATCTATTACGGTCATGGTGCCTACGGAATCGAAGCGGCTTCGCGGATGTATTTTGGCAAATCGGCCAAACAGTTGACACTCTCCGAAAGTGCCATGCTTGCAGGAATTCCAAAGGGTCCGACGTACTATTCTCCATATAATCATATGAAGAACGCCAAGGATCGGCAGAAGGTTGTACTAAATGCCATGGCTGACATCGGCAAAATTACGCAAGCGGAAGCTGATAAGGCTTATGAGGAAATGCTCTCGTTCAAGCCGGAAAGTGAACGTAAAACCGTGGAAAGCGCCCCCTATTTCCGCGATTATATCCGGAATCTGGCCGTCAAGGAGCTGGGAATCAGCGAAGCGATGCTGGATCATGGAGGATTGAATATATACACCACGCTTGATCTGCGTGTGCAAAAAGCGGCGGAAGACGCCGTAGCCAAAGGCATGGATGCCAAAAGCGAGCTGGAAACCGCTCTGGTATCGATCGATCCCCGTACCGGATACATCAAAGCGATGGTGGGCGGCAAAAATTACCGCACCAATCAGATTAACCATGTACTGGCGACTACACGCCAGCCAGGATCTGCTTTTAAACCGATTATGTATCTGGCTGCCCTGGAATCCAAACAGCTCACCAGTGCTTCCATGTTTAAAAGCGAGCCAACCCTGTTTCATTATGACAATGATCGCAAAACCTATAAACCCGGCAATTTCGGGGATAAGTATTTAGGCGAGATTGATCTGAGACAGGCCATCGCCGCTTCGGACAACATCTACGCGGTAAATACGATTATGCAGATCGGACCTGAACAAGTGGTGAAGATGGCCAAGAATCTAGGGATTACGAGTAATATGAGCCCGGTACCCTCCCTTGCACTCGGAACCTCACCGGTTAGTCCTCTGGAGATGGCTTCCGCATTCTCCGCTATTGCCGCAGGTGGACAGCGAACACCTCCTGTAGCCATTCTGCAAGTGACGGACGCCGCAGGACGAGTAATCTATGAAACACCTCAGACCAAGGCTGAGAGGGTCGTTGAACCCGCTGCTGCTTATGTATTAACACGGTTGATGGAGAGTGTGTTCGAAAATGGCGGAACAGGCAATCGGGTATCTGCAACCATTAAACGGCCTGTCGCTGGCAAAACGGGGACAACGAATACGGATGCCTGGTTAGTTGGCTTTACCCCAGAGCTCTCCACAGCTGTCTGGGTCGGTTACGATCAGGGCAAAGCCATCTCCACATCCGACGGGCGTCGTGCGGCACCTATGTTTGCCCAGTTCACGGAACAGGCTCTTGCCAGTGTTCCACCGAAGATCTTCACCGTACCGGATAACGTCGTCAGTGTATATATCGATCCCGAATCCGGCAAACTGGCGGGCAATGGCTGCGCCGAGAAACGGCTGGAAGTTTTTATTGATGGCACAGAGCCGACTGAGGTCTGTCGCAGCGCTTCAGACGATTCGGGTTCAGAGGATGATAAAAACAGTCGCGAAGTGCAGAATCAGCAGGGAATACAGGAAGAGAAGCATTCATGGTGGAAGGATTTCAAACGCTGGTGGGTGGAATGACCAAAGTGACGTAAATACGTAATGACGCAATTACGTCACTCCAAAATTTCCAGTTTCAGCACAAAAGCAAAAGCCCCGAACCGATCATCTCGGTCACGGGGCTTTTGCTTCTTTTTTTGAACGGCTTTTTCACATTAATTAGGCAAGCGCTTCTTTCAATTCATCTGGAGAAGCGTTCCACCATTCTTCGTTATGCGTAATCAGCAGTTTTTTGAGTGCTGCGCGATCCTCCGGTCCAAGATCATCCAGCATGAACCGGCGCTTCATAGCATAATCCATACGATTCACATGTTCGGCCAGCAGTTTCCATCCACGACGCGCTTCTGTATCAATCCACATCTCACACGCGGTTGCTCCACCATAGAGCTGCCCCTGTTCGTTACGGTCCACAGCTACCCATACCAGCCATACCTGGCGTCCATTGGGTACGTCCTCACGATTGGTGGAGAATTTGATGTTGCGCTCTACCTTACTCTTCGCATGCATTGCACCAATATCGATCTTAGCTTCTCCGTTATCAATAATAACTGGAGACAGGTTGTTCAGATCAATAGAGCCTGCACCGAAGCCTTTGTGTTTGCTCTTTGCACTAACGATATTCAAGGCAATCTGTTTTTTGCCGTTTTGCTCGTTTTGGTCCATTTTATAGCCTCCAAGGGTTGATACAAATATTTTAACTAATAATCGCCCCAATGCAAACATATACATGCTGTAGATGCTTGTCAACGGGAGGTATTTAACGATGATTCCACGACGCGCCAAGAGCTGGCTCACCGCAATTATAGCCCTGTGTGTAATTGCCGGGGGGATATGGCTTGGTCTGGGTACCACACGCTCCATTCATTCTGACTTGCCTGCGCTCGCCCCGGAATCGGGCAAGCCTACGGCACCCGTCAAAACCCAAACATCTCCGGAAAGTATACAGACACCTACCGCTGAAGTGTTCAGCAACCGCGTAGTGGAATATCACATGGATGTGAAGCTGGTAGACGGAAATGTATTACAAGGGACTCAGACGATAACCTGGACACATCCAGGCAAGAAAACCGTCAGTGAGCTTTATTTTCACATGTATCCCAACGCCTTCTCTTCTGCCGACACCACCTTTATGAAAGAATCCGGGGGAAAGCTTCGCGGCGATGTTATGCCCACGGACGGTTATGGTTCCATGCATATTACAGAAATGAAAACAGAGGACGGGCTTTCCCTCCTGCATCGGATGCAATATGTGCAGCCGGATGACGGAAATATGAAAGATACTACCCTAATTAAGGTACGGCTGCCCAAACCTGTTAAAGCCGGTGAAAGCATCACGCTTCACACCCGATTCGAGGTCAAGCTGCCGAAAATTTTTGCCCGCATGGGAACAGCAGATAACTTTGTTATGGCAGGCCAATGGTTTCCTAAACTTAGCGTATATGAGCCAGTAGGCACACGTGGTCGAACGTCCGAAGGCTGGAATTTGCATCAGTATCATGGCAATTCAGAGTTTTATGCAGATTTCGGTATCTATAGTGTACGTATTCGGGTACCGGAAACATACAAGGTGGCTGCTACAGGATTCCCAACCCAGCAAGCTGTGGTGAAGAACGGCGAAAAAATCTATCAGTTCTATGCCGATGATGTACATGATTTTGCCTGGTCAGCCTCACCTGATTTTGTTTATGCGGAAGAGCCCTTCTCTGCTCCTAATGTGCCTGGCGTTCGAATCAAGCTGTACCTCGACCCTGCTCATGAGGATCTGAAGGAACGTTATTTCTATGCAGCCAAAGCAGCACTATCCAATTATAGCAAATGGTTTGGCCCTTATCCGTATTCTACACTGTCCATCGTTGTCCCGCCCAAATCGGGGAATGGTGCAGGGGGAATGGAATACCCTACTTTGGTCACTGCCTTCGGTGCGGATGATTCCGCTCCTGGTTACGATCTGGAACGCACGGTTGTGCACGAGATTGGACATCAGTATTTTTACGGCATGGTCGCCAGTAATGAATTTGAAGAGGCTTGGCTGGACGAAGGATTCACCTCCTATGCGGAAGACAAACTGATGGAACAGGAATACGGACTTATCCCGAATCTGCCCGTACAATCAGGTCTCATTACTTCCCCAGCTCCACTGACACAAGACTCCTGGAAGTTTGATTCCCAGAATCATTATGCAGCCAACGTATACACAAGAGGCAAGCTTGTATTACTCGGGATCGAGCAGCAGGTTGGTGCTAAAACGATGGAGCGCATTCTCTCGACCTATGTGAAGAAATACCGCTTCAAACACCCTACTTCTTCTGATTTTCAAAAGGTCGTGGAACAAGTGACCCGCACGTCCTGGTCGGATTATTTTGAACAATACGTGTACGGAGACGGCATGGCTGACTTTGCAGTGGAGAAGATTAAGGTCACTCCCGTCCTGAAAGACGGTCAAACCTTGTACGAGTCGTCGGTTACAGTGCAGAAAAAAGGCAGTGAATATACGAAGGTGCCTGTTCGAATTATGTTCGAGGATGGGAAAACCATGACGAAAGAATGGGATGGTAGCAAGGAGCGCATTACCTACAAATTGACCTACACTTCCCCGGTTTCCTGGGCGATGACTGATCCGCTATACACGATCGTGCTGGAGAACCATCATATGAACAATTTTCTGAAAGCCGGACTGGATGAGCCAACCAAATCCCGCTGGAGTATGAGCGCAACCAAACTTATAGAAGCTATATTCGGAAGTCTGTCATGGTGAGGTGGATACAGTGAAAGCGAAAATACGTGAAGGCTGGTTTCTCGTCCGTCAGCATATGTTCATTGCGGCACTCTTATTTCTCTATCAATTAATATGGGGATACTTTCTTTATCGGATGGTACAGTCAGCTGTAGTCCCGCTTCTCCTGCGTTATCCTGAACCTGATGCCGGGGAGCTAAGTACGATTCTATTCAAAATGGAGAGCCAGCTTGGTCTGTCAACAAACCCGGAGGTCCATCGCTATTTATGGATTCTAGGGGCTATGCTGCTGCTGCGGATGCTAATTAGCCCACTCATTCAGGCAGGGCTGCTCTACTCACTCCAGCATTTTAATCATTCGGAAGAGCGCGTTCCATTCATTCGCGGCATCAAAAATTTGTGGAAACCGATGCTGTTACTTCACACGATTCGAACCGTATTGCTGCTGCTGCCGGCTTATTGGCTTGCACCGAAGCTCTATTCCATCTTTATGGATGGCTTTCATTCCCTCCAACTGCTCTTGCCGGGTATTCCCTATGTTGCTGGTTGGATTGTATACGGGTGGGTAATACATCATGCCCTTCTCTACATGCAGTTTGGGGTCTCGGCTCCTGACGGGGAAGGCGGAGCCCGTGGTACGTTCCAGGCCTTATGGATTGCTCTGCGCCAAATCATCACTCTGATCGGTATTGCGACCCTGCTGGGCGGTCTTCATCTGCTGGTCTTTGTTGCCTTTACCTCAGCTTCATGGTTAGTAACAGGCTTAACCGGCCTTATACTACAACAAACGTACCCACTTGCCCGGTGCTTGCTGAGTCTGTGGAAAATATGCGCCCATTTCCGGTTATGGCAGTCCAACT
Source organism: Paenibacillus sp. 11B (assembly GCF_030487755.1). NCBI lineage: Bacteria > Bacillati > Bacillota > Bacilli > Caryophanales > Paenibacillaceae > Paenibacillus > Paenibacillus sp. 11B. The sequence continues at coordinate 313,170 of NZ_JAUKNS010000006.1, forward strand.
CGGTCAAGGAATAAATTGAACGATCAAAATTGTTACTATCTCTATGTAAAGTTAAGTTCATCAAATGCCGTTAAACAAGCAAACCTCGACCTTTCCCCGTCAAAGGTCGAGGTTTTTTTTGCTAATTTTGTTGCTAAACGTTGCCAAAGTGATATACCTCTGTTACAATAATCGCAGTGAGTTTTTAGTAACAACTTTGTAATCTTTACCTTCATATTTGTAACTACTTAAAATTTAATCGTCATTTCTTGATTTCGCAGGTGCACAACTAGCATAGCCAAATTCCTAGCACCTGGGAAGCGGGGGAACCAGTTATGGGTGAATTGATCTTGCAACAGAGGGATCATAGGGGACCTTCAACCGAATCCTTAAGCTAACCTCGCAGGCATTGGAAGGGGTATATCTTTTGTTTAAGAAGAAATTAACCGCAGCTGTACTTAGCCTCACATTCGCATTATCGCTTGGAGCAGGCAGCGCATTCGCAGATTCAAAAATGGACCAAGTCATTGATTCAGCAATGGGAACTACATACAAAAGCGGAGGAACAACGCTTAACGGCTTTGACTGCTCTGGGTTTACAAGTTATGTATTCGACAAGCTGGGCATTGATCTGGCGCGCCAATCAAGTTCACAATTCGACATGGGCGATTCAGTATCCCGTATGGAAATGAGACCAGGTGATCTGGTATTCTTCAATACAACGGGCAAAGGGGTCTCGCACGTAGGAATCTTTGTAGGAGATGGAAAGTTTGCACACTCCTCTTCTTCCAAAGGAGTTACAATCAGCGCATTAAGTGAAAGCTATTGGGCTAACCGCTATGTTGGCGCTAAACGCATTATGAGCACGGACGCATATGAGACATTGGCCATCGACTAGGGACAAGCGGAGCAACGTCATGCTGTAACAATAACACTACTGTAACGAAGCATAATAGAACCGTCTGGTACATTCTCCGCAGGAATGTATCCGGCGGTTTTTTTGTGCTTCGTTTCATCAAAAGTATTTTGGGATAAGCTATCTAACCTAACTTTACTTTTTTCAGGGCTATTTTGCATTGCTTCGTCCGTGCTCTTATAATGTTTTTACCCATCCCACTATAATATAAACGAAATTACCGGAACTTTTGTTTCACGTATCTACATAAAAGTGTACAAAAAGAATATGTACATAATTCTCAGTTATACCAGTGAACCCATATACCTCTGGAATGCCGATTATGATATGTTCATTATGGAGAGGTGTAGCATATATGTTAAATCAACCAATCAAACCTATGCTGCTGTATCCGTTGCAGCCTAATCAAATAAAAAGATGGAAGTATAATAGTTTGAAATGGGATGGCTTTAGAATACTGATCCACTATGAGAATGGTAAAGTTCGTGCATTTTCAAGGCACGGTTACGGAAATTACATCAAGGTTTCCGGAATTGTTAGATATAAAGCTTCCCGTAAAATCAGCGATCCTGGATGGAGAGTGCATAGCATTTGATTTAACCCAGCCCAAGGATCAGCCACCGAAATACTGGTGGGATGATGCTATGGTAAGATTTAATACTAAAACTGAGTCAGGGGTTAAAAGAATTGTGACCACTAGTGGACCGAGTTCACGATCTATTATGCAACTTAAGCACAATTGCTGCTGTACTCTATGTTACAGTAAAGTAATATTCTTGAGGAGGTCTTTTTCTTTTGCATACTGAACACCTGGACATCATAAACAACGGCTAAATAGGAAATACGAACCAATCCTTTTGATTACTTTTATGCTATAATATGGTCAAAAATTAAAAGGAGTTGTATTTATCTCTAACCGGAAAATTATATTTGTTCTGCTTGCTTTACTTTTGTTTTTGTACGGCTGCACGAGCAAATCAGTTAGCGAAAAGCGTTTAGTTGCAAAGTCAGATAATTGGGTAGTTACAATTGATCTTGTACCAAATGAAGATAAGTACGAAGAAATTCCTTCCATACAATATATTGGAGAAGATCCTGTTGATGAAGAGGTAGAAGTTAATATTCTACATCCAAACAACAGTGCAACTAAAAACACAGTTAGTACTACAATTTCTCCAAATGAAGTGATTCAACTACCTACAAGGAGCAGTGTGGATGATTGGAAAGATGTTAAAAGTGTGAAGATAGTTTGGGGAGGAGAGGAAGAGGAAATTCCTGTAACTGAATGAGCACTATCTTAACACAATGGAAGAAGAGAAACAGCTTGAAAACGCTTATAGCCCTTAGCTTCCTCGGAAGCAATAAGGGCTATAAGCGTTTATTTTCTTATTTTTTTTCTTAAACTACACTAATCTACCCGATTAGTAGTTTTTGTTTGTCCAGTTCCAACGAGCACCAACTTCATCAGACGGATCATAATTTGATGAAGGACTTATTGTGATTGTTGGCACACCCGAGAAACCAAGCTCTCCATTTGCCAAATAAGTCCTATGGAAGTATTTCCCAACGGCAGAGCTTGAGTCAGGGGCGCTGTTATTACTATGTGCCTTACCCGCTTTTACTTGGCCAGAACCTTTGTGTCCGTCAACTGTGTAGTAGCCACAGTCTTGGCTCCACCAACTACCAATTAGGTTAATAGCCCAACCCACTCCAGCTCCTGGATTGTATGTGTTGTATCCTGACCAAATAGTACCGCCATTTGTTCTTCTCGATGGGCAACCTGGGTATGCAGTTGGGCGGTCTTGGTATCCTCTCGCTTGATAAGAGTACTTAGCTGTTTCCGGATACGGATCGAAATCATCGGTCCAAGCAATCCCGAATTTCTCTTCGGATGTGAAATTTGGTCTGTAGCTCCAATCCCAATTGTATGAAAAGATAAAATCAACATAACCTGATGGAGCTTTAACTTGACTCACTACCAAGCTATGGGTCCAGTTAGGTAAAGACATGAGGCTAAAATCCTCGGCAACCCCTTCTTCACTCTCGGTTAGTTGGCCAAGAGCGTTTTTGTGAGCTGTAAAGATCGCTTTTTCCTCATAAAGATATTCCTTTTGATACAGTTCTAATGTATCGATTACTTCTTGAGTGTATCCTGCGTTTTTCAGATAAGTATTGATCTCTTGCTCGTTTATTCCATTTAATTCAATGACTTGATCCTCCGCGGCTGCAGATCCAGCTAAAACACTTGTGAATAAGCTTAAAATTAACAGTAAGGTTGTAAATCTTTTTTTCTTTACCATTCAACTATACATCCCTTCTCTATAAAATAGTATAAAACCAAGGATATAATACTATTTAATCCCATTTATGTATATGGGTATAAGGTCATTTAGGAAAATGGTTTATTTCTTTATTTACATAGATTTACGGGAACGTAACCCGATTTCGCTAAAGCCTTTTCAATCTTTCCATATGGTACAATGAAAGAAAATGGGTGAGGAAGTAATGATGAATAAAAGCAAAAATGTATGGTACGTAATATGGACTCACTCGGACGTATTGTTATTCCTATTGAGATGAAACGTTCACTTGACGTGGAAATCGGTAATTCTCTTGAGTATTTTATTGATGAATCGGATCGTAGAATCTTACTGGGAAATATAGGGCAATGGAATGTTTCTTCTGTTCAGCTGGTGATCATTTAACATATTTCAAAAATTAGTCAGTAGCCACAACAGAGTCTGGTGAAGAAAGAAAGTATACCCGCAGCAAAGACATGATCCTGGAATTGATTCATGTCATGGAAAAGTATCTGCTGAAACTCAAAAAAGGTGGGCAGATCTGCTTGGTGTTAATAAGTTGCAAAATAAAAATGTTTCACTAAGAACGGTAAACTTCCTTCTCCGAAGTTCGAAGAATTTTGTACACCTATTTCTGTACATTAAAAAAGCCAAAGATATCCTTGATCCATAAGCAAAAGGATATGTTTGAGTATTTTTGTACAGATAACTCTATGTAGATACTAATTATTTTTTTCAATAACGAGGACTTGCCAAATGAACGCCTCTTTTGTAGAGTGAAAACAAGCATAGATATGGAATGACATATCTATGCTATTGGTTAAATTAAAATCATTATAGCTTGTTCACAATGAGAGGAGCGTGCAGTTGTATGGATGAAGCCCCTGTGACGTTTCACGTTGTGCCCATGCAAGAAGAACATGCGGAGCTCATCTGTGATTGGCAGTATGATCCGCCTTATAATATTTATAGCTGGCTGCCCTGGGAGCAGATGAAAGCACTCGAAGTGGAATTCGGAGATCCCCAGCTTCGGAAGGAACAATATGCAGTGGTGTTGGGAGAGGATCATCAAATTTGGGGTTTCGCTCAATACTTCCCACTTGAAGGTGTCACTCGCATTGGGCTTGGTATGCACCCCGAACGCTGTGGTCATGGTCAGGGAACAGCTTTTGTCTCGGCCATTGTGAAGGAAGCCCTTCGCCGGAACCCGGCAAACGAAATTGATCTGGAAGTCCTGACCTGGAATGAACGGGCCATTCGTGTCTATCTCAAGGCAGGATTTGTTACGCAGGATACATACGAACGACAGACACCGAGCGGTTTGAAACCTTTTTACTGCATGGTCTATGAAGGTCCACGCGATTAAATAGGGCTTCAAATCATCGAAAAAGTCCCCGGTTATGTGATTAGTTCAAAAAATTACCACAAAATGCTATGATGTAACTACAGGTTCCGTTATAATGATATGGATAGTTTCAGGTTAGATGATCTTTCATTCTGGAGGGGACATAAGGGATGCACAAATGGATCATGAGCGGGGTATTTTTTGCAGCGTGCGCTTTAGCTATTGTACTAATGTTTACGCTTCCAGGGAAAGAGGAAGTTGCAGAAGAAGCGAAACCGACGATGCCGCAAGTTACCATGGATGCAGGACAGGCCGAGACACTGGTCAAAGCCAACTGTATTACCTGTCACGGTGATCAGCTTCAAGGGGGCATGGGCCCTAGTCTGCAGAAGATTGGCAGCCAGGACGATGTGGAGAAGATTTATACGACCATTGTCAAAGGCAAAAGCGGCGGTATGCCTTCGTTCAAAGACAAGCTGAAGGAAGAAGAAATCGCGAATATTGCGATGTGGCTGGCGGAGAAGAAGTAACCCCATCGTTTAAGGCGAACAGTTAAGACAGGTTGCAAGCATGTATAGCGTGGTGGCTTCAATCACCTCCTGCTCTTTAACGCATGCTCTAAACCACGTTGATGCTGAACGCATAACGTAGCCAACCGTATCACAGGGTTACCGGGTTTAATCAATGTTCTACAGATAAGAGGCTCTCACTCTCCCTTGCCGGGAAAGTAAGAGCCTCTTGGTCATATTTACATGCTTAGCGTGTAGAGAAAGCTCCGGTGAAAATATGCGGCGCTATGGCTACTCCGGTTGCATGAGCTCATTCTGCCGCCTATAATTCATCCTAAAGAAGAATGGTTTACTGCGTTTTTGCCTTCTGCTCGGCAAGGAAAGCCTGCACTTCACGTGCAGACGGCATCCCGGACTGGGCGCCGAGCTTCGTCACGGACAACGCGGCTGCGCCCATGGCGAAGCTTACCGCCGCGTCCAGCGTCTCTCCGCGCGCGAGGGCTACCGCCAGCGCGCCGTTGAAGCAATCGCCAGCGCCGGTCGTGTCGACGGCGCTTACGGCGTAGCCGGGCGCACGGCATGCGCCGGCACGCCCTGCCTGTACGCGGCCGCCAGGCGCCGCCGCGTATACAGCCCCCTCGGGGCCGAGCGTCGTAACGACAGCGGCCCCGAGGGATGCGGCGAGCTCTGCGACCGCCGCATCTACGTCTTCCGGCCGGAGATCATCCCGGCCGGTAAGCACGGCAAGCTCGCTGCGGTTCGGCGTAACGACGTCGACGCACCGCAGGAGCTCCTGGGGCAGACCCGGCACCGCGGGAGCCGGGTTGAGCACCACCAATGCGCTGCCTTCAGCCGCCAGTTGGGCGGCGCGGGTGACCGCAGGCAGCGGGATCTCCAGCTGCAGCAGCACCGCTGCGGCTGCAGTCAGGCTTTTTACCGTATCCGCCTCTTCCAGCATCGCAGGCACAACCCGCCCATTCGCTCCAGGAATGACAATAATCCGGTTATCTCCTTTGGAGAGCCAGATGGAGGCCGTACCTGTAACCGTATCATTCAGAATACGGACTTGTGAGGCATCTGCCCCACTTTCCGTTAGACTGTGCAGCAAGCGTTCACCAAAACCATCCGATCCTACCGCACCAACCATCGTTGTCTGTCCGCCAAGTCGTGCTGCTGCCACCGCTTGGTTGGCACCTTTACCTCCGGCCAGATAGTGCAGTTCCTCCCCGCTCACCGTTTCCCCTTCCTCGGGAATAATGTCCGTCTTCACCACCAAATCCATATTAAGGCTGCCTACGACAGTAATAAGCGGTTTGTTCTGATTATCGTCTGACATGTATGCTTCACTCACTTCCGGTAGTGCGATGATAACCGCGCCAGTTTATTCCGACCTCTTTTTCTCAAACGCCTCGTTATATTGCTCTGCTTCTTTAATATCTACAGATGTGATGCCACCTTCATCCCAAGATGTGAGACGTAGCGTGACCGTTGTATAGTCAATCGTAATAAAAGGGTGATGATTGAATGCTTCTGAAATCGCTGCGACCTCGTCCACAAATGCAATCCCTTTCATGTAGTTGGAAAATACGAACTTGCGGACAATCCATCGTCCCTCTTCCAGTTCCCAGCCTTCCAGCCTTCCCAGATGAGCTTCGACTTCCTCTTGCGTAAAAACCATACGTTATCTTCCTCCCCATATGATGGCTCATCACAGACAGCTGTCCGCGGTGCCATCAAAACCTTTGGTGCTACCACAGCAACCCAAACGCATAGGTCCACCGCCCTGCGGTTCGCCCGTTTCATGACTATCATCTTACCACGGACAAGCCTCAAATTCCAATAGTACAAATGGCGCTAGATCCACTAACCATAAGGCTTTTGGGAGATTCTCCAACCCCGTTTTCCATGCCAAATATCTTATAGGAGCATACTAAATGAGTGGTACAAAAGTCAGCTCTTCTTCCCCAATTAAGATATGAATTCGGTGCTGTTCCTTGTCATGAATGACCACTCCACTTCCTACCGGAATGACAGACTCCTCGCCCAGCGCATAGAACAGATCTTCCGCCAATGCCTCATCCACTTCGAGTTGCTCTGTTACACCAAGGCGTGACCATTCTTCCTCATCCATCTCAAAGAAAACATAGCGGTCCGGTATTCGGCCTATAGCCTGTGTCAAATCTGTCAATATTCCTTCATAATCCCGTCCATGCTTTACGCCCATTGACTTTTCACTCCTGTTTAGCCCCTAAGGAGCAGATTTGTTCTTATTATACCTGAAAATAACCCTTAAAAAAAAAGGCCATCTGGTCGATAAATACTATACATGACCGTTTTAACTGTTTCTGCAACCCTCAAGGTTGCCTAACATTAAACGGATTGCGGTGTAACGTTCGTCCGGAAGCCCGAATAAAGCCGCTTGAAAGGATTCAATTTTATCTCATGGATGAGGTGTATGATGGAAATTTCAACGATTATCGGACTAGTTTTAGGGCTGGTTTCACTTGTAGTGGGTATGTTCCTGAAGGGTGCACCCCTTATCAACCTGGTTAACAACCCGGCAGCCTACGTTATTATTTTTGTTGGTACGGCAGCAACTATTTTCATGGCATTTCCCATGTCTGAAGTTAAAAAAATCCCCAAGCTATTCGGGGTACTGTTCAAAAAGCAGCAACTGATTGACCGTGTTTCTCTAATCGGCACATTTATGGACTGGGCTTCCACCACCCGCCGTGAAGGTTTACTTGCACTTGAATCGAAAGTCGAAGATATTGATGATCAGTTCCTGCGCGGCGGTATGCGTATGATTATTGACGGCAATGATCAGGAATTTGTAAGTGATGTACTCATGGAAGATATTCATGCTACAGAAGAGCGCCATCGTGGCGGTGCCTTGATCTTCGCCCAAGCGGGGATGTATGCACCAACGCTCGGGGTACTCGGGGCCGTTGTAGGTCTCATCGCAGCGCTTGCCGATCTCAGTGATATGGAAAAGCTCTCTCATGCGATTGCAGCAGCGTTTATCGCGACACTTCTCGGTATCTTTAGCGGTTACGTGTTGTGGCATCCGATGTCCAATAAACTGAAGCGGATGTCCAAGAAAGAGATGGAAATCAAGCTGATGATGGTCGAAGGCTTGTTATCGATACAATCCGGTGTATCCACCATTGCCATTAATCAAAAATTATCTGTATTCCTGACACCTTCCGAACGTAGACAGTTGGAAGAGAAGGAGGGCTCATCAGGTGAAAAAGGCTAAAAAACACGAACCGCATGAAGAACATATAGACGAGAGCTGGCTGCTTCCCTACTCCGACTTGATGACGTTGTTGCTCGCTCTGTTTATCACACTATTCTCTATGAGCTCTATAGATGCAACGAAGTTTGAACAGATGGCTTCAGCTCTGAGCAGCGCATTGAACGGTGGTTCGGGTGTACTGGATCATACATCCATGAACCCTACAGATTCCACTACAGATTTGGGCAAAAACAAACAGCAGCCTGAAGATATCAAGAAGACACCGGCTCAGATTACAGATGCGCAGATGGCTCAGAAAGAACAGGAAGATCTGGAGAAACTCAAGAAAAAGCTTGATCAATATATTCAGAAAAATGGCCTTTCCGACCAGCTGAATACCAAGCTGAATCAGTCTGAGCTCAAGATCACGATCAGTGATAACGCCCTGTTCTCCTCAGGCCGGGCTGATGTTAAGCCCGAGTCTCGTTCACTGGCCAAAGCCATCTCTAGCATGTTGCAGGAATTCCCGGAATATGAAGTCGTTGTGTCTGGCCATACTGATAATGTTCCCATTTCGAACAGCCAATATAAGGATAACTGGGATTTAAGTGCCGATCGAGCACTGAATTTCCTCAAAATTCTGTTATTAAATGAGACGCTGGACCCAGCGAAATTCACACCTAGTGGTTATGGAGAGTATCACCCGATCGCTAGCAACCAATCTGAAGCTGGACGAGCTCAGAATCGTCGGGTAGAAGTTTCAATTATCCGTAAGTACCAGAGTAACAACACGTCCGTGAAAGCAGTTGAACAAGGTAACTAACGGGGCGTTCGTTGTGCAAACTCACGCTTAAGTCACTCTCCTTCATTACAGGAGAGTGACTTTTTTCTATCCACTGATATTAAAAAGCGCCGCTTTCCTTTTGGAAAGCAGCGCTTTGACAATCATTATTTATTATTTATTCCATCGTATAGTCCAGGAGACTGCTTAATTCCGATTTTTCTGCGGACGTTAGTTCTCTCCATGTGCCTGTGGCCTGTTCGCCAAGATGAATGTTCATAATTCGAATCCGCTTCAACTTCCGAACCTCATAGCCAAATGCACTGCACATCCGGCGAATTTGACGGTTTTTCCCCTCCGTCAGAATAATGCGGAACACCCGATCAGATATGCGAGTCACCGTACAAGGCAACGTCATTTCGCCAAGGATCTTGACGCCTGTGCTCATGCCTCTCAAGAAACTTGGCGTTACTGCACGATCCACGGTCACAATATATTCTTTCTCATGGCGCCCTTCGGCTCTTAGAATTCGATTGACGATATCTCCGTCATTGGTCATCAGGATCAGACCTTCCGAATCCTTATCCAGACGACCAATCGGGAAGATGCGCTCTTTGTGCCCTACAAAATCAACGATATTCCCTTGAATGTGACGCTCAGTTGTACTCGTTATTCCAACAGGTTTATTGAGCGCAATATATACGTGTTTGCGTTTTTCCTTAATGGGTTGACCATTAATTCGAACATCATCACCATCTTCTGCTTGACTGCCCAGTTCTGCCGTCACTCCATTAATCGTTACTTTTCCGCTTTCCACCAATCGGTCGGCCTCCCGACGGGAACAAAAACCTGTTTCACTGATAAATTTATTAATACGCAAAAGGTAATCTCACCTCGTCTAGTTCTCTTCGTCTGTAAGTTCATTGTCCGTCTTATGCTCTTCCTCTATACTTTCCGTTTGCTGCTGGGAAGCAGGTAGGTCGATAATGACGGTCGTCCCCTTGTTCATGACGCTTTTGATATCCATCATGCCCTTGTGTGATTGAATAATGCGCTGGCTGACCATCAGGCCAAGCCCTGTACCCGATTCCTTGCTTGTAAAGAATGGTTCTCCCAGCTTAGGCATCAGTTCTTCTGGAATTCCAGTGCCTTCATCCTTGATTTCAATCCGAACCCGATTATTCTCTTCGTCATGATTGAGTTTAATTCGGATATTGCCTCCGTCTGGCATAGCCTCCATGCCGTTCTTCAACAAGTTAATGAAGACCTGCTTCAACTGGTTCTCTTCACAGTGTACCATAGCTGAGTCGGATGAAGCATTCAGTACAAACTCCACACCATGCAGATGCGCCTGGCTGTCCAGTAATGATATAACATCTCCCAGAATGAAGCGAATATCCCGTTCCTGAAAATGAACCGCCTGTGGTTTCGCCAGTATCAAAAACTCTCCCACAATGAGATTAATTCGATCCAGCTCGGATAGCATCAAATCCAGGTGACGATGATTAAGCTTATTCGTCTCTTGTTGGAGCTGGAGGAAGCCACGCAGCGTCGTAAGCGGATTACGTATCTCATGTGCAACCCCGGCAGCCAGCTGGCCTACCGTCGTCAGTTTCTCGGAACGTCTGAGCAGCTCCTCCATACGATTACGGCTGGTAATGTCTCTGGATACACTAATTAGTGCTGTAATCTCGCCTGCTTCATCCCGGACTGGAGCTGTACTCACGCTAACTTCGACACGGCTGCCGTCCTTCTTCATCCATGTCGTTTCATTAGAGGTAATGGACATGCCCTCAATCAACTGGGCATGCTGCTCTCGCATCTGCTCTTCAGTGCCAGGAGGGATAATCTTCAATTGGCGGCCTTCAACTTCACGACTGCGCCAGCCATATAACTGCTCAAAGGCACGATTCACCCGCAGTACATTTCCATCCAGATCCGTAATATGAATCGCGTCTGCCGTTTGGTTAATGATCGATTCCAAATGCTCTTTTACCGCCCGATTTTCTTCATACATCTGTTTCAGGCGATTCGTATAATGCCCCAAATTACGAATCATGGCATTAATACGATTGGCTAATTGGCCCAGTTCATCTTTCCTTCTCACTTTCAGACGGAAGTCAAAATGACCGTCAGCCACATCATTCACTTTGCCCAAAATAGATTGAATAGGACGCGTAATATAGCCCGCAAGCAAATAGCTGCCAAAGATCACAATCTCCAGCAACACAAGTGAAATCGAGGCATGGCTAACCAGCTGTTCAGATACCATGGAGGATATTTGCTTATAGTCCATGACAATACTGATCACATAAGATGATTCATTTGGAGTAAATATAGGAATGAAGCTTTTGAGTACCTTTTGTTCATGAGTTTCACTGACAAAGGATACATTCTGCCCAGTACGAATTGCCCGTACAACCGCCTTGTGATCCTCTTCTGCGGTACCATATTGATATGTACCGAAACGAATAGGCCTGTTGTTTAGCTTGCTGTGGTTCGTATCCCTTCCGTCATTGCTCATACTTGAGCTGCCGAAGGTCAACGGGTTGATGCCTGTAATCTCCAGAATCGATGGATTAACTTCACGAATCTTATTCAAAATCTCGTCTGGACCAGAGATCTTCACATAGCTGTCAACAGCGGCATTATTATAGAAGGGATTGATTATGTAATTTCTCTTCCCATCATGATAGTAACCCCAGATATCAACATCTGACGGATTTGATGTAGAGTATTCGAATCCATCCGACCAAAAATGGTCCAATTTCTGTCCCTGTGAAATTGTAACCTGATGATTTTCGAAAAGCTGTTTAAATGCCTGATACCAATACGTCATGGATTTGGTAGACAATCCAATCTCCTTTGGATCGGAAGACCGGGTAACCACAATATCATCAGCCGTTTGCTCCATCAACGAAATATGGGAGACCCCGACTTTTTCTCTCATGCGAACCAGATCTTCATTTGTGATATTATGAATATCCGGGTCCAATTCTTCCGCTGCCATTACAGAGGCCAACCACAGATTGTTCCCAATCTGTCGTTTTACATATTCTGAACTGGACTGACTCTGTTCGACAGCAATTGCAATCTGTTTGGCCGTAAGCACCATCTTGTTTTCGCTGTCCTGCCTTAAATTCTCTTCTGTAGTATAATAACTCAGTGCTATATTCAAAACTAATATGACGAGCACCGAGCACGACATAATCATGGATAATTTCGTTTTAATAGACAACTTTTTCGTTCACCTCTCGGCTTGTACCCTCTGGCGATATATGGCAAAACCTATATCCATCATAACTGTTGTCTGTCTATTTGAAAAGGATAATTGACCCTCGTCCAAAAGTTACCGTTTGGCTGAAAAACGCGAATTCCATTGTATTTTGTCTTTTCCATGCCTACAATGGGAATAACCACTAAAAGATATACACAAATCCACAGGCATGTGGATAGTATGTTCATAACTATGTGAGCAACTCATCAGTTATCCACAGACTTATACACAACATGTTAACAAACGAATGTTTGTTCGCCGCACAAATGCTCTTTGGAAGGAGTTTTATATTTTAATGAAGGATGACGTTCTCCAACCTGATCTTTCGCATCTCTCGGAGGAGGCTCAACATGAGCACTGGATGCGTGAAGCTATTGCTGAAGCTTACAAAGCGGAAGCACTTGGTGAAGTACCCATCGGGGCTGTAATTGTTCAACATAACCGCATTATTGGACGTGGTTACAACCTGCGCGAAACAACACTTGATTCCACAGCGCATGCGGAGATGGTCGCCATAAGGCAGGCCAGTGAGGCCATCGGTGCATGGAGACTCCTGGATTGCAGTCTGTACGTCACACTGGAGCCTTGTCCCATGTGTGCAGGTGCTATTGTACAATCCAGAGTACCTCGAGTCATATATGGTACCGCTGACCCCAAGGCCGGCTGTGCAGGAACGCTGATGAATTTATTGCAGGAACCTCGTTTTAATCACCGAACCGAAGTGGTTGCTGACATTCTGCAACCGGAGTGCTCCACCATGCTGACTCAGTTTTTCCGGCGTTTACGCAAAAGATAGAATCTGGACACCCATCAGGAAAGGAAGTGCAATCCATGCCGCTTACACTGTACGACACACCAAAAGGGATAAGTCTCCGGTTACTTACTTCACAAGATACAGAAGCGTATCTTGCTCTTATTCAAATCACACGTCTTCCCTACCAAGCTGTTGAGCCTATCCGGGATGATGAATTCTATACGCTGCATGCGCAAACCAGACGTATTCAGGATAGAATGCAGGCAGCAGAGGAAGGAACAGGGTATCAATTCGGAATTTTCACAATCGATGATGGTGTTCTTATTGGCCAGGTTAGCTTGAACAATGTCGTTCAGGGTGTTGCCAATTATGCTGATATGGGATACTTTATCCATCCAGACTATCAGGGCGGTGGACGAATGACAGCAGCCGTGAAGCTCGCTGTATCCTACGCCTTCCGTGCCTTGAAATTGAACCGTGTTCAGGCGGCCATCCTGTTATCCAATACTGGTTCCAAACGTGTCCTGGAGAAAAACGGCTTTCAGGCTGAGGGCATTGCTCGTAAATATCTCAAAATTAACGGAGCGTATCAAGATCATCAGATCCACGCTGTGCTGGCCGAGGACTTAGGCGAATCGTTACAGTAATTGAACAAACCGTGGAAACAACATACAAAGAGCCGCTCAACCCTAAGGTCGAGCGGCTCTTTGCTTTAACGTATGAATCGGTGACTTAGTATCCGTAAGATGCGTTCATTAGTTCTTCAAACTCATCCATTGTTATAACGTCCTCACCAGTAGGAATATTGATTTTGAAAGCTGGCTTCTCGTTAATTTTGGTGTATGTGTTTGATCCAGTGAATGCAAGCTTAACTTCATCCTTGGTATCAGGCTGTTTAATCAACAGATCAGCAACCATTTTTTGATATACCGGGAAATCTTTTTTGTCTAAAGCAAAATCAATGTGGAACTGGTTAATGGTCAGTGTGTCTTTCAACTGGTCCAGATCTTTAGCCATTTCAGCTTGATCTGCTTCAGTGATCTTCAAATCCTCTTTGGCTTTGTCGATATCTGCCTGACTCATTTGCAACATGTCACGATATTCTTCTTTAGAGATGATATCCAGTACTTTTGGCAGTGCTTTGGTTACCAGAACAGTAACGGCTTCTTTCACATTGTCATTGTTGACCGAAAATTGAACCACTTGCTTGGCATCCAGACCTTCAGGAAGCTGTGCATCCTTCACATTCAGGTTTTTAAAGAATTTATCCTGATCGTACTCGCTCAGAACCGCATCCATAACTTCATTGCTCAGCTTTTGTGTTTTCGCGGCATCCATAGCATCCGGGTTCCATTCCGTTCCTTCTTGCTCAGCCAGTTCTTTCAGATCCAGCTCCAGGAATTTACCAACAACCGTTTCCGGAATCGGGAAGAACGGAATACTTGGCACTTTAACATATAACTTCTCAGCGGTCATAACCATTGGAATGGTAAATGTCATGCCCATATCGCCCTTAAGCTCAATGCCTACAGTCATTTCGGTTTGCATTGGTTCACTTTGGTATACACCAGTAACATTCAACTGGGCATCCTTCAGCATGCTCATAAACTGAGACATCGTTGGATCCTGCTGTGACTCGTCTGCAGCTTTATAGCTCAATTCATTAATAGTGAAATTAGAACTCATCTCATACGAAGTCAGTTTGGAAGCATTGGCTGCCGCCGTCTTCATTGCCTCTTTCGGTTCTTGCTTGCTGCTACATGCTGTCAGTGCCATAGATACGGTTAACAGCAACGTAAGAAGAAGCGCCCCCATACGTTTAGTCATTTGTTTCTCTCCTCTCGTGATAACCCCAAAAAAATAATTCAATATCAATGATATACCATTTATTCTGAAACGGAAACACGATTTGGGAAATTTGTGAGCTTTACTCTCTAAATTGGCTACAAAGACCTAGGTAAGCTTTAAATATCAATGGTGCACTCCTTTAATTCATGTATGAACGCGCAAAAACCCCGGTTAGTTAACCGGAGTTATAGGAATTGTTATGCATTTTTAATATGTGCTAAAAGAAAGGAATGATCTTTCCTTTATTTAACCTAGCCCTGAGGATTGTTATGATCCACATGGTTCTGGTTTTTTACTTTTTTGGAGCCTGACAACGGTTCCTGCATGGAAGAATGCTTTTCAGGTTTTCGGTGTTGCTCAGCAGCCTGGGCTTCAGGCACAGGTGTTGTTTTGGGTTTGCTCATGTTGTTCCCCCCTCTTCGTTTGGATTAGGAATGGGACGGGTCCATATCTTCCGTTTTGTCATGATTCATGGAATCCTGATGCCGACGGTCATTCGAGTCCTGTTGAATCTGTTGGGCATGGTGACTATTCACAGGTATCTGATCCAGATCGGCGACTACATTTTGCAAGTTTTTATCAGTTCCAGCTTTGGCTTTGCTCACGAATTACCACTCCTTTGACGTCTACCTACTGTCTGGTTTTGGGTTGCAACGACTGGGCACATTCATGAATATGACGCGTGTAATCCTGAGCCAATTCTTGAATGGGCTCTGTCCGCTCATCCGTCGTTCTGCCATCACGTTCCACATCAATCAGCTGCACGCTGACTTCACGAGCATCCACATAGGCACACTTGAAATCAAAAGAGTACATCTGGTGTCCCGCTGTTGCAATGTGAATTCGAATAGCCTGCTGATCGGCCTCGTCAGCCATAACCTGAGCCCGATCTCCGACATTTAGAACTTCAGGCAATCTTTCCTGCCAAGCACCTACAAGCTCCGTCTGATCTATGTTTAATTCGCGGTTCATCTTACCACCTCCACTCTTATATAAAATGCGGCGATTCGGATATTTTTATGCATCACATGGATATTGAAACAAACTGATTTTCTGAAGTAAACACGCTCTGGAAATACAGCGTATATGCAACTGCGCAAGATGTATAAATAAATGCAAAAAAGGACCCGAGCTTATCGCTCTGATCCTTATCATAATTGTAGTATGGCGGAGAGGGTGGGATTCGAACCCACGTGGAGTTGCCCCCTAACGGTTTTCAAGACCGCCCCGTTATGACCGCTTCGGTACCTCTCCAGGACATTAACTTTTATAAACTTGCCAACGAAATTGATCATAACATAATTGCATGCCAGAAAGCAACCTTTTTATAAGAATTTATATATCCAATTTTATCAAGAAGGGATTTCCCCCTACCAAGTAAAGATAAACCGCGCTGGCCCGACGATTGGAATTGTTGTTCAGAATCTGTTCAGCCATGCCCTGTATAATTGAATCTAGACTTTTTCATGATGAGGTGATGAAATGTTTATAGGTGTGTATCGGAACAATGACCCTTTGAACTCCTTACCTGAGGAACGAATCAGCGAACTGATCTCGGAGGGAATGAAAAAAGGTGCGCATGTTTTCCTTTTTGATGCCAGTCACATTGATGTGGAACAGGAAGTGATTCATGGTACCTTCCGGGAAGGAAATTCATGGGTGCAAAGGAACGTCCCCCTCCCTGACGTGGTACTTAATGAAGCACCTGAGCCTGGTCAGAACAGACCTGAATGTGAGGACTGGCTGCGCCGGAGGGTCCCTTTTACAACATTTCTGATTCATGGAAAATACGACATTCAGAAGAAATTGGAGCCCCTCTTCAAAGATTACCTCATTCCGACAGAATGCTTGCAGGATCCGGATCAATTTCTTGCTTATTTGGATGCTCACGGAGAAGTTGTTGATTTCCGAATACATATTCAGCGTGATGGAACGGGACGATGGGCCCTGACCAGAATGTATGCCCGCACTGGAAATACGGACTCCATCATCAGCAATATAAGTAAAGGTGGCCGCATTGAGGATGCCGCTGATCTGCTCTATCGTTTATTCCCAAGTCAAGCAGACCGGATCAGTCGTGAGATGGAGCGGCTTGCTATTCGTATAGCAGAGACAATCAACCGTTCGTATTCCTTTCTTATTGATGAGCTTGGCATGGATTTTATTGTGACTCCGGAAGGCCGAATATATTTCGTGGAAGCCAATGTTAGCCCCCCAACACCGTCTCATGAACAGGTTCGAGCAGCAAGAGCGATTGAATATGCCCACTATGTAGCCAAAGCAGGGCAATTAGCACCCCATCCCGTTATTGCCATGCTTACCAATGACCCCAATGATAAGCAACTCGTGAATGCCTGTGCCTATTCAGCAAAATGGAATAATGCAGCGTTTTATTATTTTGCTCCACACGATGTTCATGCTGAATTGCGCTATATCAAAGGGTATGTCCTGGAGGACGGGGAGTGGGAAGCTCGGTACTGTCCCTTCCCCGATGTGGTCTATGACCGATTGAAGGCACGTGGAAATACGAATTACAGTGATGTATACGAGGCTTTAAGACATATACCTTTCACCGATGAACGAAACGTAGGTTCCTTTAGCAAGAACGAAATTTTTGAAATACTTCAAAATCATGCAGAGCTTAGTTCGCATCTGATCCCGCATACTGCCGTTGAAAACGGTGGTGAGATTTTGGCTTTCATCGATACTTACGGGACTTCCATCATTAAACCCTCGATAGGCCCGTTCGGCAGCGGAATCATTGTTGTTCAGCGTGAACAGGAAGGCTTCTCCGTAAAGACTCATGAGCTTGTTCACCAAATGAATGGTGAGGAGTTCGGGCAACTGATTTCCATGCCTGCAGCCCAGAAGGGATTAATTATTCAAAAGTTTGTTCGTAGCGAAACCCGGAACGGACTTCCTTATCATATAAGACTGCATTTAGTCCGGAACGGAAGCGGGGAATGGTCTTTTATTTCCGCTTTTCCTTTTCTCTTTACCCCTAGCGAGTATAAAGTGGTAAACGACGCCGGTTCACTTCGTGCATTTACGACATGGGACTGCCTTTCTCATCATGAGTTTCCTAATAAGGAAGAAGTCATGCTGATGAGGCTGGAACGAATGGCGAGCATGACGGCTGATCACATTGCAGGCCATGTGAAGGAGCGAATCTGCGAGCTGGCCATTGATGTAGGGATTGATTCGCTGGGTGAGATTTGGATTTTTGAAGTCAACATGAA
This sequence comes from Paenibacillus sp. 11B, assembly GCF_030487755.1. NCBI lineage: Bacteria > Bacillati > Bacillota > Bacilli > Caryophanales > Paenibacillaceae > Paenibacillus > Paenibacillus sp. 11B. Next base: position 331,356 of record NZ_JAUKNS010000006.1, read on the forward strand.
CAAAATCGATTCAACGCACAGGGAATTTGAAGTCGCACAACATATGATTCCGTTTGCACTTTCTTTGCGTTAATTCTACATTTACAAAATGGACATGCGTACTTGGCTGCGTTGTACAAAATAACCATAAGCCTACCCAACAAAAAAACCGTCTCCTTAGCCAATGGGAAGTTCGAACTTCCATTGGTCAGGAGACGGTTTCTTTCATTCATTTAATTGAATAGCTTAGGAACGACGTGCAATCACGCTGACTCCGCCCATGTAAGGACGCAGTGCTTCAGGAATAACCACTGTTCCATCTTCTTGTTGGTAGTTCTCCAGTATAGCAGCTACTGTACGCCCTACTGCCAGTCCTGAACCATTTAAGGTATGAACAAATTCCGGTTTCGCTTTTGGTTCTCTACGGAAGCGGATATTGGCCCGACGTGCCTGGAAGTCTTCGCAGTTGGAGCAAGACGAAATTTCACGATACGTATTGCTTTCCGGCAACCAGACCTCTATGTCATACGTTTTCGCAGAGGTGAAGCCCATATCTGCCGTGCACAACGTCAGAACACGGTAAGGCAGTCCCAATAATTGAAGCACACGTTCCGCATTTTGTGTCATTTTCTCCAATTCCTCATAAGAGGTTTCAGGAGAAGACAGTTTCAACAACTCCACTTTATTGAACTGGTGCTGACGAATCAAGCCGCGTGTATCCCGTCCAGCAGAACCGGCTTCCGATCGGAAACAAGAGCTGTATGCTACAAAGTGCTTCGGCAGTTGATCTGCATTTAGAATCTCCTCGCGATGATAGTTCGTTACCGGAACTTCAGCGGTAGGTATCAAGTAATACTCTGTATCTTTCAGCTTGAACAGGTCTTCCTCGAACTTCGGCAGTTGACCCGTTCCAAACAAGCTGTCCCGGTTTACGATGTATGGTGGCAAAATCTCTTCGTATCCATGCTGATCACTGTGGAGATCCATCATGAAGTTAATCAAGGCACGTTCCAGACGTGCACCAAGCCCCTTATAAAAGGTGAAACGTGATCCTGTTACTTTGGCAGCCGCTTCAAAATCAAGAATATCGAGATCCTGTGCGATTTCCCAGTGTGCTTTTGGTGTAAAGGAAAACGACTTAGGCTCTTCCCAACGGCGAATCTCCACATTATCATCTTCAGACGCACCAATAGGTACACTCTCATTAGGGATATTCGGAATCGCCATCGTTAGATCATTGATTTTCGCTTCCAGTTCACGCACTTCTTCGTCCATTGCTTTGATTCGGTCGGAAACCTCACGCATCTCAACAATCAGATCGTCCGCATTCTCACCATTCTTTTTAAGTTTGGCTACTTCACCTGAAACGGTATTCCGGCGATTTTTCAGGTTTTCATTCTCTTGCAGCAATTCGCGACGCTTGGCATCCATCTCCGAGAACCCGGCGATTAGATCCAGCGATTTGCCGCGGTTTGTCAACGCTTCTTCAACACGTGCGTACTCATTCCGCAATATTTTTACATCAAGCACTAGATATCCCTCCTAAATAACACCACAAAGTAGAAACCTTCCTTTTTGCCCATTCCATAGCTTTGCGGCTCCGCATCACTTTTATGATTCCTTATTGGTAAAAAACAACCTATGGCCTCCGGCGCTACCCTACGCTGCGATTCCCGCTTAAACACGGGCAACATCAGGCATCCGACCAGACAGCACCGCACCAGCAAGCCTTGTGAGCCTCTGAAGGACTGATCTGGTATACCGGCAGATCATAGGTTGTATATCATTCACTATTGGTTCTGTACAGACTGTTTATACGATCTGGCCATGTCTACGAAGTAAGCATGCAGTCGATAATCATCTGTCAGTTCAGGATGATAGGAGCAAGCCAGCAGATGCCCCTGCCGAGCAGTAACAATCTCATCCTTGTAAGTGGAAAGAACCTCTACCTGGTTCCCCACACTCTCAATCAGAGGTGCCCGAATGAACACAGCCCTTACCGTTTCCTCAATACCTTTAACCGGAAGATCTGTTTCAAAGCTCTCCCTCTGCCGTCCAAATGCATTTCTGGATACGGTCATGTCCATCAGCTCCAGATGAGCTTCCTCTTGTCCTGCAATATGTTTAGCCATAACGATCAAACCAGCACAGGTTCCGAACACTGGTTTACCCTCAGCAGCGAATGCCCGAATGGCCTCCATGAAACCATATTTGCGCATTAGTTTGCCAATCGTGGTACTCTCACCGCCAGGAAGAATCAGCCCATCCAGCTCCTCAAGTTGCTGAACCTGTTTGATAGCCAATCCTTCTGCTCCGGCCCGTTCAATACTACGAATATGCTCTGTGACTGCCCCTTGAAGTGCTAAAACGCCGATTTTCATTTGCAATTCCCCTTCTCTTACCAACCGCGATCCTGCATGCGCTCGGAAGGCGCAAGTTTGGAAATCTCAATACCTTTCATCGGTGCCCCAAGGTTTTTGGACACTTCAGCAATCAGTTTGTAGTCTGTATAATGCGTTGTCGCTTCTACGATGGCACGTGCAAATTTCTCAGGGCTGTCCGATTTGAAAATCCCTGAGCCTACAAATACACCATCTGCGCCCAGGTGCATCATAAGTGCAGCATCTGCAGGAGTTGCTACGCCACCAGCTGCAAAGTTAACTACAGGCAGCTTTCCATTCTCATGTACATCCAGCAAAAGCTCATATGCAACGCCCAGGTTCTTCGCTTCAGCATATAGCTCGTCCTTGGACATATTGGTTACTTTACGAATCTGACCATTAATAAAGCGCATGTGACGAACGGCTTCGACAATGTTTCCTGTTCCCGGTTCACCTTTGGTACGAATCATGGAAGCTCCTTCGCCGATCCGGCGCAACGCTTCGCCCAAGTCTTTGGCGCCACATACAAACGGTACAGTGAACTCATGTTTGTCGATATGGAATACTTCATCGGCTGGAGTCAGAACTTCACTCTCATCGAGGTAATCCACTCCCAGGGATTCCAGTACCTTGGCTTCAACATAATGTCCAATCCGCGCTTTGGCCATAACAGGAATGGTTACGACTTTCATCACTTCTTCAACAATAGTTGGATCCGCCATACGGGCTACTCCTCCTGCTGCACGAATATCAGAAGGAACACGCTCTAATGCCATAACTGCTGTCGCACCTGCTGCTTCAGCTATTTTAGCTTGTTCGGCATTCATAACGTCCATAATGACGCCACCTTTTTGCATTTCAGCCATACCTCTTTTAACGCGTGATGTTCCCGTTTCCATATTCCAAGCCCCCCGTAATGTATGTGTCAATCTTGTCCAAGAACAGGATGTGAAACCTCTAATGTCAGGTAGAAGAACAATAGACTTTTTAGCTGATTCATACGTAGAATTCTAACTTGATATTTTACCGGAAAAATTGTAAATATACAATCCATCCGGTCGGAATTACTTGTATTTTGTCAATGGACCATCGACACAATATTAAAAATGCCATTTTATCCTGTTCTCTTGGAGCCTTTGCCTATTAGAACAGGTTTTTGATGCCATCAAACAGATCAACGAAGAAATCTTTTACTGCACGGAAGAAGAGACGGAACCAGCCGCCTTTTTCAGCTTCTTCTGCGGTAATTAGGTTCACTGTCTTCTCCTGAGGTTCGATTCCATCCGCTTTATAAGTATAAGTAACGGTCCCAACTTTGGTTCCGGCCTTGATTGGAGCAACCAGCTTATCAGCCTCAGTTACATTGGCTTTAAAAGTGACATCCAGGTTTTGAGTACCTTTGGGTACAACGAAACTAACAGCATTATTCGTCACTACAGGTACAGTCGTTTCCGTCCCTTTTTTCACAGGTACAGCTTCCCAGCCTGTGACTTTAGTTTTGGCAGCAACCGCCTGTTTAACTTCAAAATTGTTGAATCCATAATCCAATACTTTCTTCGTTTCTCTGAAACGCGCCGGCTCTGAATCCGTACCCATAACCACACTAATCAGACGCATGCCATCACGTTCAGCTGTTCCTGTAAAGTTATTCCCTGCGTTCGTGGTATGGCCTGTTTTCATTCCGTCTAGACCCTCGTAGGCATAGCTTTTGAAATTGGTTATATTTTTATTCGCTTCCAGCATCCAGTTATAGTTGATGATAGGATCTTTATCATTTGGACGGAATTTATAAGATTGAATTGTTGTAAAATCTTTGTAGTCCGGGTGATCCATGATGATGTATCTGCACAAAATGGCCGCATCCCGTGCCGACATAACGATTTCTTTATCTTCAGCTGGACGGAAATCCGCAGGCATATCCGCACGGTCCAGACCTGTGGAGTTGATGAAATAGCTATCTTTCATTCCCATACGCTTCGCTTCATCATTCATCATTTTCACAAAAGCTTGTTCGGAACCTGCAACATATTCAGCCAAAGCAACCGTGGCATCGTTAGCAGAACCTACGGCCATAGCAATGTATAGCTCCTTGACCGTATGCTGGTCACCCTCTGCGAGGAAAATTCGAGATCCAGTACTTTGTGCCGCGTTCTTTTTAACTGTAACGATATCATCCCAGCTAAATTTCCCTTGTTTGACTTGCTCAGCCACAATATACTCAGTCATCATTTTGGTCATGCTGGCAGGCGGCATAGCTTTATCCGCATTAACATCGAGTAGAATTTGTCCAGTTGAAGCCTCCATCAGCACGGCTGATTTTACATCGAGTCCCAGTGTATCTACTGAAGGAATGTTCACGATCTTTTCTGTCTTCGTTGTTGTAGCCGCCGCGGTCAATACCTGGCCGGAATCGCTGGCAGCAGCCATAACAGGCATTACCGCAGACATGCAGAGCATATTAATCAGCATAACCGAGGCTACACTTTTTTTGAGCATTTGACGTTTTTTCTTATTCATTTGTTTGGCTTTCAATGATGAATACTCCCTTCGGTCCGAAGCTACTTTTGTGTGCTTCAGGTGCAGCTTGAGCTGCGATTTTTTCTTAGTCCCTATCAGGTGAAGATGACGTGTGAGATGTGTAGTATATGCGCTGTATCGAAAGAGCAATGTCATTGCTCCTGAAGTCGTATCGATTGTCACTTAGTTAGCATTAAATAAATGCATATGTAAAAGGACGTCCGCGCTTCTTTTCTAGCTGGGCAACCTTTTTCTATCAATCCAGATTCATTGTCAAAAGCAGTTTCATAGACTCACGTCAAAAAACCGCCGCAACGCCCTAATCCATAAAAGGATCATCACCGCTTGTTCTATTCTATCACAGGGGTATCCGCAAAAAAAGACAGGCCCGGCGAAAATCGCCAAGCCTGTCCTGGAAATAATTAACACAATTCGGATTACAACGAGTAGTTAGGTGCTTCTTTTGTAATCTGTACGTCATGTGGATGACTCTCGCGAAGTCCCGCACCTGTAATACGAATGAATTGAGTGTTATTACGAAGCTGTTCCAAACTGCTTGTACCACAGTATCCCATACCTGAACGAAGACCACCAATCAACTGATGAATGGTATCAGATAAAGGTCCTTTGTAAGCAACGCGTCCCTCAATTCCTTCCGGAACCAGTTTCTTGTCATCATCCTGGAAGTAACGATCTTTACTTCCTTGTTTCATCGCAGCCATTGAACCCATGCCACGGTAAACTTTGTAACTACGTCCTTGGAAGATTTCCGTTTCTCCCGGGCTTTCTGCCGTACCTGCAAACAAGCTTCCCAACATAACTGCATGAGCACCTGCAGCAAGAGCCTTGGTAATCTCACCAGAGTACTTGATACCACCGTCAGCAATGATTGGTACGCCATATTCACGTGCTACATTTGCACAATCGTATACTGCTGTAACTTGAGGAACACCGATACCAGCAATTACACGAGTTGTACAGATGGAGCCTGGACCAATTCCTACTTTGACAACTGACGCCCCTGCTTCGATCAATTCACGGGTTGCATCGCCTGTAGCAACGTTACCAGCAACAATTGTCAGGTTAGGGAAACGCTCGCGCAGCTGACGAACGGCATCAATGATGTTAATGTGATGTCCATGTGCCGAGTCTACTGTAATCAGGTCAACACCAGCTTGAACCAATGCATCAGCACGTTCAAAGGTATCTTTGGAAATCCCGATCGCTGCACCAACCAGCAAACGTCCTTGTGCATCTTTAGCTGCGTTAGGGAATTGAATTGCTTTTTCAATATCTTTAATGGTAATGAGACCTTTCAGTGTGTTGGACTCATCTACTAATGGAAGTTTCTCGATTTTGTGTTTCTGAAGAATGCCTTCTGCTTCTTGCAGTGTAGTACCTACAGGCGCAGTAACCAAATTCTCACGAGTCATGACTTCACTGATTTTAATGGAGAAGTCGTGGATAAAACGCAAGTCACGATTTGTCAGGATACCCACAAGCTTTTGATCTCCTTCAACAATCGGTACACCGGAAATGCGATATTTCGCCATAACCGATTCTGCATCCGAAACCAGATGTTCCGCTGTCAATGAGAACGGGTTGGTGATAACGCCACTCTCCGAGCGTTTAACCCGATCCACTTCCTCCGCTTGCTGCTCAACAGACATATTTTTATGGATGATACCAATACCGCCTTCACGGGCAATCGCAATAGCCAATGTCGCTTCAGTAACAGTATCCATACCAGCACTAATCAAAGGAATATTCAGTTTTACGCTGTCACTCAAACGAACAGATACGTCCACTTCTTTAGGCAGTGTCTCGGACTTCCGGGGCACCAGCAGTACATCGTCGAAGGTGAAACCTTCCTTACCAAATTTATCTTCCCACACGCGGGCGTTCCTCCTTATGTTTGCTCAGCTTTACGGTCCAAAACCCGAAGATCCCAGGCTGTATTTTATGCCGAAAATACGTTTTCTGAAAAATTTATTATTGCCATCTTAGCAAAGCGTTATTTAGACTGTCAAGGGAAACTCCCTGGTTATATTAGGTGTATTGCCTGATGCATACAACTGTATTTCTTGCACGGACAGGTTCATTTCATATATAAAAAAAGCCACTCCATATGAGTAGCGTTTACCTAGGTTAAACCAGATCGTTAACTGTATCTAAACTAATATTTAATTCTAGTTTTCTTCCTTATAAACAAATAAATAAAAACCACCACCGAATAT
>NZ_JAUKNS010000007.1:0-327598 GCF_030487755.1 Paenibacillus sp. 11B
GATACATCGCAAGTTTCGTTTCGGATCTAGTTTTCAGAGAATAATCTCTGAAGCATATTCCCTGATAGCTCAGTTGGTAGAGCACTCGACTGTTAATCGAGTTGTCACAGGTTCGAGCCCTGTTCGGGGAGCCATATGGAGAGGTGTCCGAGCTGGCCGAAGGAGCACGATTGGAAATCGTGTAGGCGTCACAAGCGTCTCGAGGGTTCGAATCCCTCTCTCTCCGCCATAGTAAGGCCCGTTGGTCAAGGGGTTAAGACACCTCCCTTTCACGGAGGTAACAGGGGTTCGAATCCCCTACGGGTCATATTTAACTTCAAAAAATGAAGTTGATTTTCACAGCAGTTTTATGATAAGATCATAAATGTGTTGTTCGGAGGCTTAGCTCAGCTGGGAGAGCATCTGCCTTACAAGCAGAGGGTCGGGGGTTCGAACCCCTCAGCCTCCACCATATTACTTTTAATAACGACGCGGGGTGGAGCAGCCCGGTAGCTCGTCGGGCTCATAACCCGAAGGCCGCAGGTTCAAATCCTGCCCCCGCAATTATACTTTCTTTCAAGAAAGTGATCTGGAACCGTGGTGTAGTTGGCCTAACATGCCTGCCTGTCACGCAGGAGATCGCGGGTTCGAATCCCGTCGGTTCCGCCATTTTAATCTTTACATGAGGAAGCTGTTCACTAAATCTGCTATATGGCACCGAACGCCCTAGATAAAGTGTAACGTTTCAAGATTAAACTTTATTAAGGCTCGGTAGCTCAGTCGGTAGAGCAGAGGACTGAAAATCCTCGTGTCGGCGGTTCGATTCCGTCCCGAGCCACCATTTTTATCACAACTTAATACGCCGGTGTAGCTCAACTGGTAGAGCAACTGACTTGTAATCAGTAGGTTGGGGGTTCAAGTCCTCTCGCCGGCACCACTTATGGAGGATTAGCGAAGTGGCCAAACGCATCAGACTGTAAATCTGCTCCCGTACGGGTTCGGTGGTTCGAATCCATCATCCTCCACCAGTTTTTAGGGGCATAGTTTAAAGGTAGAACAACGGTCTCCAAAACCGTTGGTGTGGGTTCAATTCCTGCTGCCCCTGCCAATTAACTTTTAAGAACAATTTGTATTATGGCGATCGTGGCGAAGTGGTTAACGCACCGGTTTGTGGATCCGGCATTCGGGGGTTCAATTCCCCTCGATCGCCCTTTTGTTTTTTGGGGATTAGCCAAGCGGTAAGGCAACGGACTTTGACTCCGTCATGCATAGGTTCAAATCCTATATCCCCAGCCATTATGCGGACGTGGCTCAGCGGTAGAGCATCGCCTTGCCAAGGCGAGGGTCGCGGGTTCGATTCCCGTCGTCCGCTCCAAAATGTGGCGCCATAGCCAAGTGGTAAGGCACAGCTCTGCAAAAGCTTTATCCCCAGTTCGAATCTGGGTGGCGCCTCCAGTATATTTTCACAAAAACATCATATGCCGGCGTGGCGGAATGGCAGACGCGCTCGACTCAAAATCGAGTGGGAAACCGTGGAGGTTCGAGTCCTCTCGCCGGTATTCAAGCAAGTAAAAGCTCATTAGATGCAAAATCTAATGAGCTTTTTTTATTTGCAGATATTATTTGGATTATAGTTTGTAGAAGGAGAAGGAAATATTTTTGTTTATGTATTGACGCATACCACTAATAAGTATATTGTAGACATGTAAAGTCTTTTAATTTATTTCGTTTAATCGTGGATATTGAAGCTCCCTTAAATTCACATAAAGAAATGTTTAACCAAAAAGAAATTATTCTTTTTGAAATTTTATATTTTATACAAAGAAATGGAGTGAAGTAACATGTCCGAGGAAAAACAGGTATCTACGCATTCTGATATTTTATTTGATCTTTCTGTATGGGAAGAGGCGTGGAGAAATCAGTCCACAACTTTAAAATACAATATGAAAAACGCAGCGTTTTACGCGACAGAGGCATTTGAACAATGGGCCAGAGAATATCATCAACAGTCGTTTACTGAGAAGGGAAAGCAGCGAACCGACCGCATCATAGGCTGGATTGAAAATCAGGGAGTGGATTTTAACGATTTATCCATATTAGACATTGGAGCAGCATCAGGAATCTTTACGATCCCTTTTTCAATCAAAGGAGCGACCGTTACAGCTGTAGAGCCATCAGAACTGCTCAATTCATTAATGAAAGAAGCAATTCCTCCCTCCTTGCAATCCAGTATAGATATTGTGTCAGAACGGTTTGAGGAAATATCGATTCACGATAAGGGCTGGGAAAAGAAATATGACTTCGCATTTGCTTCCATGTGCCCGGCCATGTCAGATTGGGAAACAATTGAACAAGCAATCAGCACTGCTCGAAAGTATGTTTATATCAGCACAATGGCTGGGCCAAAAGAAGACACATTAGTAGATGAGCTTAAAGAGGTACTAGGTGTCTATCCGTCCTACAGTCAGGGGGACATGGTTTATATACAACAGCTGCTGTACCTGAAAGACTATTCCTACACCACCTTGATTACTAAAGAAACAAGTTATTTTGAGATGTCTGTGGAAGAAGTCGTTGATAAGCTTCAGGAATGGCTAAGCACGCACGAATTGCCAACGGATGAAGGTTCACTTGCCCTAGCTGAGCAATATATCAGAGACACGTATAAAGAGGGAGTGGTTGCATTCTCACGCGGAGGGAAGTTTGGTAAAATCCTGATTCAATTGGAGCAGCCGAATATGAAAGTGGTACGTACCAAAGACCAGTAAAATATTTGAGCAGTATATGTGATTCTTATTTATTACATTCAATAGTAGTTGCAAGGGAGCCGTTTTACAGGCTCCCTTTTGTATGATCATATATAGAACAACTTTCTATGGCTAAATTATAGCAGTACATCTTTCATAGTTAGATTAGATAATCCGTCTATTTCATCCTCATAAGAGCTGCTTACTGCTTCATGGATACATTTGACTTCTGCTTACGTTCCCGGTATTGGCCGGGCGTAATCCCTTCCCATTTTCGAAAAGAACGGATAAAGTTCTGCGGGTTGTTATAACGAAGCCGTGCGGCGATATCCTTGACCGTTAACTCGCTTTCGTCGAGCCACTTTTTAGCCATAGTAAAGCGGTATTTCGTCAGATACTCACTGAATGCACAGCCTGTTTCCTTGCGGAACACACTACTTAGGTAGTTCGCGTTGTAGTGAAGTCTGGATGCACATTCCTCCAACGTTAGATCTTTATCGTATTCTTGTTGAATCATGGCAATCATTTTCTCGGATATGTGCTGATATTGGGCGTACTGTCTTTCCTTCAAGATGAGAATGATCGGTATGATGATATGTTCTGTAAACCATTGCTCAACCTCAGCTGCGTACTGAAGACCATGAAGTTCATTGAAAATAGACCCATGGCCTTTGGAGATCTGCCCCAGTCGTATACCGGATTCCTGCATCATCTGTAAAATATGTGTTAACAATCGGGTAAGGGCTACCTGATATTCTTCCGGTGTGCATTCCAAGCCAAACAGCACTCCAAGCAACTGATGGAGATGAGAGAGGGCCAGGGCTTCATCGGCGTTTTGGATACTTTGAATCAGCGTATACTCCAGTGATTCGGGATAAGGCAGCGCCCAATGCGAAGTATGGTTATCTATTGTCTCAAATTGAATGATAATGCCTGCCCCCAGCTTCATTCGATGTTTAAGCGCTTCAAGGGCCTCCGTATAAGCCTGCGGTATGTGAAATGGGGAGGCGTGGGGCTGACTAAAGCCAATGCTTACCTGAAGACTAAGGCTCTCACTGATCTGATGTTGGAGTTGTTCCGTTAACGTATACAGATGCTGTGAAAAACGAACACGATCTTGTTCAGCGGTACCGATGATTGTAACTACAGCCTGCTCGTATACCACAGGAAGTAACTGTTGTTCCGCATGAATACTCTCCTCCAGTATATTCTGAACGGCAAACAGCAACAGATCACGATCCTTGGCATTATATTTGGTATGATTCACGAGATCGGCCTGGACTGCAATGACGGCTATTTGTTGCCACTCTTGAAGCTGCGAACCATAACCATTGTCTATGATCATGTCATGAAGAGTCGACGGTGCAATTTTGCCCAGGACCAGGTTAATTAGAAAATGAGTGCGGATCTGCAGCTTATATTGATTTAATTTGTTTTCAAGCTGGGATTGGGATGCGGATAGCTGGGAAACGCCGGCTCTGATTTGCTCGAATTCATCCATATGAAGTGCAGACTTGATTTCAAGGCGATCTTTAGGTAAGCGTTTGTCACCGAGTTGTATAAGAAGTTTGCGAATCGGAATATGCATTTGTTTCGAACCAATCCATGAGAGCAGCACTGAAAGCACTAACAAGGCAGCACTGATATATATGGTGTGTAACCCAATCCGAACATACTCGTGAGTTAGAATATTCGTAGGCGAAATGAGAATATATGTCCACCCTTTTAGAGCAGAATGCGTATAGAACAGCGAGTAATGTGTATCTGCAATACGTACCTCCCGTTGGCCTGAAGAGGCAGCAAATCCACGTATGGATAACAGCTCACTAAAATTGGTTCCCGATTCGCTATCTTTTATTCCTGCTGCAGCCACTGGTTGACCTATATATTTGGGATCGGGATGGACCATGATCCGTTGTTCACGATTCAAAATGATGAGTCCGGCGGCAGCGTTGTCTGGAGAATCCTCTTCCAGTGGTTTTTGCAGTGTACATGCAGGAATTCCCGCAATCAGGGCAGCATCAGAAGCATTTACATTGGGTATCGATCTGGCAAGTGCAATATGGTAGATGCAGCCTGAATGCACTGCGCGTTCATTATTGTTAAACACGGATGAAGGTGTAAGCTGCCAACCGGACGTAAGTGTGTTCGATAACAAGTCTTTCATAGGCAAAGCCATTGGAAAATCAGCATTAAGGTAAAGGCCAGCATGATCGATAAGCCAATCCTGTGTCTGATTTACGAGTGTAATATCCATTAGAGGCTCCCATGATCTCATATTCTTGAATTCAGTCTGTAACTTCTCGGCAAACAAAGGACCGGTGCCTTGTACCGACGAAGAGGAGGACAGAGAATGGAGCGTGTCCGGTGACCGAACGGCCTGATCGAGCATATAGCTTACGGTTGCAAGTTTGTGCTCCACATTGGTTTGCATTTGGATTAACAGTTGTTTATTGGCTTGAGCACGATGCAGCTCCGTTTGTTTCGAAGAATACATAAAAGCGGTGACTCCAGTCAACAGAATGGGCAAGGTACTTAACAGAATTCCGAAGACTTTCATTTTATGTAGATAGCTGAATGATCGCACAGGTCCACTCCTGACTTTTGGATTAGTAACACTTCCTATTTTAGAAAACGCTTACATATATAATAATCTAAATTTTGTTTATTTGGATAAAAAAGTAATAAAAATCTTTGGGGAATTGAGATGAGGAATAAGGTTCAAAAATGTATTTCGGTTTGTCTGACTTTTATGGAAGGTGTAATGGGAAACGTCAGTTGAGGAAGAACGTAGATAAGAGGTATAGACGTCATATTTATACGGGGTGAGACGGGTTCGAAGAAAGCTAATAGAGATATCTAAGGCATTTATTCGGTACAGTAGTCGTTGGTCTGATCCAGGGACAGTCAAAGGTCCAACCTGATCCCCGACCTGAGTCTAGGATGAAAAACCGTCCACGGTCTGTTTTGAAAAGTCGCAGTTTACCCTAGAATAAGGACATAAGGTTAAACAAGAAACAAACGAACTAACAAACACACAAATCAAAATTAATGAACCGAAAGGGTGGTGAACAATAATTATGAGATGGAATAAAGGAAATGGCTGGGCGATTGTACTGATCGCACTGGGTGCACTCCTCCTTTTCGGAAAGTTAACTCCTCTACTTGGACATTTAATGGGTTATCTCATTCCGATTCTGATGATTGCGCTTGGGTATTACGGAGTTAAACGAGGAAATGTACTGATTGGATGGATTGTTCTCTTCATCGGTATCCTCTCATTGCTGGGTAAACTGGCCTGGCTGATCGGACCGATCATCGCGATTGGGTTAATTATCTTCGGATTCTCCATGTTGAGTAATAATCGCAGTCGTCGTGGCCGTTACTAAGCTTTCACGATTATGAAAAGGAGGACAGAACAAAATGAGTGTATTTCGTCGAATGCGGGATATTACCGTAGCTAATTTGAATGAACATTTGGAGCAAAGTCAGGATCCAGTCAAACTGATTGATCAGTTTCTGGTCTCGACCCGCCAAGACATCGGTGAAGCCGAGAAGCTTCGTCATCAATATGCAACCCATACCAGACAAATGAAACAACAAGCGGATCAGGCAGCAGGTATGGTACACAAACGGGAAGAACAAGCTTCCATGGCTCTGAAAGCAGGCGAGGAGCATTTAGCTAAACTGGCTTTGCAGGAGAAAATCCTCCACGAGGAAAAAATGGAGCAATACAATGAATTGTATGCACAAAGCAATGCGGCCTTACAGGAGCTAGATGAACAGATCGACCAGCTGAAAGTGGAGTATCAGAATGTATACAGCAAGCGCCAATATTATTACGCTCGTATGCAGACGATCCAATTGCAGCAACGAATGAATCAGAGAGGTCATTACAACGGTCAGAATGTACCCCGTATGTTCAACCGACTGGACGACCAGGTTTCTGATCTCGAATATGAGGCACAAAGTCTCCGGGATTTACGGCGTATGAGTCAGGATGGGGCAGGAACTTCTGGCACTATGTCATCCTCTACGCTGGATAAAGAACTGGAGCGGCTGAAACAAAAGCTAAACAATGACAGAAAGGAGTAGACACATGAATAAACTTTACCGCTCATCGCGCAATCGTATGCTGACAGGTTTGATCGGCGGCATCTCTGAAAACCTTGGATTTAGTTCCACGCTGCTGCGTATCATTTTCTTCATCAGTATTTTCGCTACGGGGGGTACATCATTGCTGATCTACTTCATCGCTGCATTGGTAGTGCCAAAAGAATCCCAACACGCTGATCCATACACTTATGGTGCTGATCACGTAAGAGGATACAAGTAAACGAAAGGAGTAAGCACATGAGCAAATTATACCGCTCAACGCGTGACCGAATGATGACCGGCTTGATTGGCGGAATCTCTGAAGCCATCGGCATGGATTCCACGCTGCTACGGATCATCTTCGTCATCAGTATCTTCGTCACTGGCGGCACGTCGTTGTTAATCTACTTCATCGCAGCACTGGTGGTACCGAAAGAACCGTATCCACCTTATGATCCATACGGCCCGGGCCCCGGTCCTGGTAGAGGATACAACAACTACGATCATGAGCCGCCAAGAGGTCCTTTCCAAAACAACCGTAACCAAGGTCCTGGAAACTTCGGTCCGGGCCCAGGCTACAACAGCAGACCTCAGTCTGGCCCACGTTCTTACGACAATAACGCTTACGGAGCAGGGTCACAGCAAGAGAGTGAACTTGATTCCATGATGAAAGATATTGAGAAAAAAGCATTGAAAAAAGAAGTGGAAGAGCTTCGCCAAAAATTATCTCGTTACGAGAAGGGAGAAAAGTAAAATGGGAGTATTTAAACGGATTAAGGATATGACTAAAGCGTCGGTAAATGATATGTTGGATAAAGTGGAAGACCCGATTGTAATGTTGAACCAGTACTTGCGTGATATGGAGGCTGAAATTCATGAGGCAGAGGTAACCGTCGCCAAACAAATGGCGAACGAGCGTCGCATGAAACAACGTCTGGACGAAGCAGAGCGCACATCGGTACAACGTGAGTCTCAGGCAGAGGCTGCACTGGCTAATGGTCAGGAAGAAGTGGCACGTAAATTGCTGGAAGAGAAAATCTACTTCGATCAAAAAATCACGGAGTACAGAGAACTTCATGCACAGTCTGAAGCTCAAGCGAAAGATTTGCTGCAGCAGCTGCATGACATGAAAGATGAGTTCTATAAAATGCGTAACAAACGTAATGAACTCGTATCCCGTGCACAAATGGCGAAAGCCAAAAAACAAATGTCTCAAATCAACAGCTTGCACTCCATTGAGAGTGGTGGCGCATCCCTTGGATTCCACCGCATGGAAGAGAAAATCATGCAAATGGAAGCAGAAGCTGATGTGATCCGCGCACCTTATCGTAATACACAATCTACGTACACCAATCCTGTTGATACTGAAAAACAATTCAAAGTGGATCAACAACTGCAAGCTCTGAAAAACAAAATCGGCAATGGTGCCAAGAATGAAACGGGCGGTACTTCAAAAGAATAACTGTTCGCTCAGCAGACAATATGATATTCTATAAATCGTGAATAAAGAACGGTTTCTAGAACAAAGGTTAAGCCATACAGGTGTTCAATGCCTGATATGGCTTTTCCGTCGAATTGGGAAGATTAACTTACAGAGGAGGTGCGGCAGAGATGAATAAGAAGGGTCAATGGCTTGCTGTTGTAATCATTGTCATCGGCATGCTCATGTTACTGAACCGAAATATTAACCTGCTAACCGTCGCCGCACTGATTCTGTTAACGATAGGTATGGTACAAGTTCGAAAGGGTGACACACACAAAGGCTATCGATGTCTGGGTATTGGAGCCGCTCTGCTGCTGCTCGATAATCTAATGATTGTATTTTTGATGGTACTCGCTTCACTGGCCTATTTTTATTCCAAAAATAAAAAGATTCATCTGCATGGGAATGTCATGCGCAAACAAAATTTTATGGCTCGTTACTATTGGGATCAGACACCTTGGACATTGCGAAGCATGAGTCTATGGCATGCCTTGGGTGAAGTTAATGCGGATTTGTCCCTGTCCATTCCGGAAGAAAAACAAACGATTGTACTTTTGCAAGGTGTTATGGGAAATGTTCGTCTGACGCTGCCTGAAGATTATGGTGTTGAGATTGAGGCGACGGTACTTTTTGGGCGGATAAGTGTCAATGGCGAACAGGATAGTGGCATGATGAACAAATTGGTATGGAGAACTCCTGGATATGAGTCCAGTGAACATAAAGCAAAATTTGTCATTTCTTATATTGTTGGCGACCTAAACATCAGTAATCCGTAATAAGTTAAATAGGTGAAGAAGGAGGAGACCCGGATGAAGACAAAACGACATACCGACATGGTAACCCGAAGTATGGGTGAAGGGATCCTCCTTGTTTTCATTGTGCTCGTTGTAATCTTGTATGTATTGTATACATATGGTTATCTTGCCCCGTTTGCAGGGTGGAGGCATCTGATTCAATCGGGCCTGGCCTTGCTGCTACTCTTGATCGGTATGGGTGCGGCGTTTGGATTCTATCAGAGTTATCGGGTCAAACGAAGGCTTGAACTGTTGCGAGAGACGCTGCTGCAATGGGAAAAGGGGTCACTCTCACGTACTGTGCCGGACCTCGGCATTGATGATGTCGGCCGATTAAGTGAACAGCTTGGACGAATCGGCAAAAAGTGGGAAGATCAGGTCTCTTCTCTGCAAAGACTGTCTACCAATAATGCGCAGCTGGCTGAACAGGCCAGAATAACGGCCATTGTGGAGGAACGGCAGCGGCTGGCACGGGAGTTGCATGATGCGGTATCGCAGCAGCTATTCGCTATTTCAATGACCGCTACAGCGGTTGGACGCAGAATGGAAAAGGATTTTGCACGTGCCCAGCGCCAGGTGGCCCTGATTGAAGAGATGGCGTCGGTAGCCCAGTCCGAGATGCGAGCGTTGCTGTTGCATTTACGACCTGTCTATCTGGAGGGCAAACATCTGGAGCAAGGTTTGCGTGATCTGGTGATGGAGTTAAAAACAAAAGTACCTATGGATATCGTGCTCGAAATGGATGAAGAGATTCATTTGATCAAAGGCATTGAAAATCATCTGTTCCGTATTATTCAGGAAGCGATGTCCAATACATTACGTCATGCAAAGGCGGAAAAGATGGAAATTCGGATTCAGCGCCGGATGGATGCCATTCGGGTACTGATTCGTGATGATGGTCAGGGATTTGATCTCGACGATCAGAAACAGGCTTCCTATGGTCTGACCAATATGCGTGAACGTGTAACTGAAATTGGCGGAGCCATTCAATTTGTAACGGCGCCGGGCAAAGGGACACGAATTGAGATTACAATACCTTTGATGAACGATGAAAGCGAGGAAGAACATGTCAATGGAGATGGGAATAGAGACGGAAGCGGAAACGTCGATCAAAGTGTTGCTCGTGGATGATCATGAGATGGTACGCATTGGCCTCGCTGCGGTACTGGATACCGAAGATGGTATTGAAGTGGTGGGGGAAGCTGGCAGCGGTGAGGAAGGCATCCGACTGGCACAGGAGTATAAACCTGATGTAGTCCTGATGGATCTTGTGATGGAAGGAATGGACGGGATTGAAGCCACCCGGCAGCTGCTCAAAATGTATCCGGAATGCAAGGTCATTGTGCTGACCAGTTATCTGGATGATGAAAAAATGTATCCGGTCATTGAGGCAGGAGCTTTCAGCTATCTGCTGAAAACATCCAGAGCCAATGAGGTAGCAGATGCGATCCGTGCTGCAGCTCGGGGGCAGTCGGTTCTGGAGTCACAAGTGGCTTCCAAAATGATGAATCGTTTCCGACAGCCACAGGCAGCCACACCTGCTCATGAGGAATTGACTGATCGGGAGATGGATGTACTTCGGTTGGTTGCCAAAGGTAAGTCAAACCAAGACATCGCAGATGATCTGATTATTGGAATCAAGACGGTCAAGTTCCATGTGACGAACATACTTGCCAAACTTGGCGTGGATGACCGTACACAGGCAGCCATTTATGCATATAAGAATGGACTTGCGGAGTAGGACGTGAAGTGCTCGTTTTAAGCATGCTCCATTGGATATTAGAGTAGTTCAGGGAACGAAGTGAACCGAGGGAAATCGCATGCGGAAGCATTGTTCTACCCATGCTTTGTTATTAGAGGTCCGATCAGCCAGGAAAGAGGGGTGATGGGGCTTTTTTTGTATGTCAAAAAGAAGTTTAGCAAATGAGGAATGGGGGCATGCTGTTGATAGATTCATAGAATGCAAGAAAGAGCGGAGGATTCGAATGTTAAATCGATGGATGACGGCAGGCATACTGGCATTGGCAATCATTATACTTGTAGGCATGACTCATGTGTACGCTGAAAAGACGGAATCCGAAGCAGACAAGCTGGAGCAATTGATAAAGACCGCAGATACAGCCATTGATTATGTGGAGCGTCTAGTCATCAAATGGCAAGGTGAAGGCCATGGAGACGCAAAGGAGCAAGCGGAACTGCTCGCTCACCAGCTGGGCTTGCAACAGCCTGAACGCGTTCTTCAGACAGGGCATGATGTGTATCGCAGTGAGCGGGTTGCTGATGCTCATCAGGCAGGTATTCTGGTCAATGTTGTCGTTACAGGGGAAAACGAATATTACGCTATCGTTCAGTTATCAGGCAATGAATATACAGACCGGCGTTTATTGACCGCATTACATGAACAGGTATCCCAGTTGCTTACAGACTCAGGAATGAAGGCAGCATGGAATTTCGCTGTACAAGGCACAGAGGCAACAGTAAGTGACGCCAGCGGTCAAGTGCAGCATATCGAGGAACAATTGTCTGGAGATATGGACATGCGAGCGTTAGAACGTTATACGGATAACAGCACTGCCAGCGTATCTTATGAGGCATCGGATCTGCCCATAGCGATCAGGAGCGGTTCGCATCACTTGAACATGCAGCTGGCGGTACACCAGGATGACGAGCAAGGAATTAATCGAGTTACAATAGGTTTCCCGGTAATCACGATTGAATATTAATACCATATTAAAGCGAATTTATAAGCTTGATCATGAATTTTTATAGATGAAATTTCCATGAATAGTGGAAAAATATTGATAAAATTTCTCGGGAAAATTAGTGCAAGCCTGTGGGCTTTATGCTAAAATGGCATCACATCCAAGAAGGAAATTTGCTGGTAATTGACGGTTGTATGTTGCGTATATAACACCATTACATAGCTCGGGGAGAGTATGGAGATGTCTTCCCGGAAAGAAAGAGGAGCCCATGGTCGAAAAACAAATGCAAGATGAAGTGCAGACACCAGGTGCAGTATTTTTCATTTTTGGAGCAACGGGTGATTTGGCCCGCCGGAAGCTGTTTCCGGCGATCTACAGTCTCTACCGCGAAGGCAAGTTAGCCGAAGACTTTGCGGTTATTGGCGTAGCACGTCGTCCGAGGTCACCAGAAGAATTCCGGGAAGACATCTATGAATCCATTAAAGAGTTCTGTCGCTATCCAGCGGGGGAACCTGATGAATGGAATGCTTTTGTCGAACATTTTGAGTATAAATCACTAGATATCAAGAACGTGGACGGGTTCAAAGAATTGCGTGAGCAGACTGAGCGTCTGGAAGCGAAGTTTAATACACCGGGTAACCGCCTGTTCTATCTGGCGCTGGCACCTGAGTTGTTTGGTAGCGTCTCATATAGTTTACGTGATGGCGGAATGCTGGAGAGCCACGGATGGAATCGACTTGTGATTGAGAAACCATTTGGATATGATCTGCAATCTGCAGAGCATCTGAATGAGCAGATCCGTGAAGTGTTCCGTGAGGAAGAGATTTATCGGATTGACCACTATCTGGGCAAGGAAATGGTGCAGAATATCGAAGTGATACGCTTTGGAAATGCCTTTTTCGAGCCGCTTTGGAACAATAAACATATTGCCAATGTTCAGATTACCTTGGGTGAGACGGTCGGTGTGGAAGAACGCGGTGGGTACTACGATCACTCGGGTGCATTGCGCGATATGGGACAGAACCATATGCTGCAGATGCTGACGATGATTGCTATGGAGCCGCCAAGTCGTCTGTTCCCGGAGGACATTCGCGATGAGAAGGTCAAAGTACTGCGTTCTCTGCGTGCGTTTACCTCTAACGAAGAAGTGAGCACTAACGTTGTGCGCGGGCAGTATACCGAAGGGGAGTATCGCGGAAAGCAGCTTCCCGGTTATCGTCAGGAGGACAAGGTTGATCCGGAATCCAATACGGAAACGTACTTTGCCGCACGTGTATTTGTGGATAATTTCCGCTGGGCCGGTGTGCCATTCTATATTCGGACAGGCAAGCGTCTGCCGGTGAAAACGACGGAGATCGTGGTTGAATTCAAATCCATGCCGAGCAACGTCTATCTGGGCAAAAAGTACAAGCTGGAGCCGAATTTGCTCGTGATTCGGGTAAATCCGATGGAAGGCATTTATATTAAAATCAATGCCAAGAAGCCGGGTTCGGATTCCGAGATTCAGCCGCTTGCAATGGACTTCTGTCAGAGCTGCATGATTGGAATCAACTCGCCGGAGGCGTATGAACGTCTACTGCATGATGCAGCAGAAGGAGACTCCACTTATTTTACCCGTTGGGATGAAGTTGCTACAGCATGGTCCTTCGTTGACCGGATCGCGGCGGCTTGGGCAGAGAACCACGGAGAGCTGCGCACGTATCCAGCAGGTACGTGGGGGCCGGAAGCGACTGGAAAACTACTCGAGCAGGACGGGTTCCACTGGTGGCCGGTGAACGGTCAGGACGAGGACAGCGTCGTCTGGCAAGTGAACAATTAAATGCTGAGTTAAGGCTTGGGAAGGACGCGATAAGCGAACTTTCCAGGCTTTTTTTGTGATGGAGACATGAGAGTATAAAAAGGTTAAAATAATTAAAATTAAGTTGTTGACAAAAAGTAAGTATATAACTTATACTCAACAAAGAGATAAAGAAATTACGCAAAGACATACGAAACCCGATGAATCCATCGGCTAAGTAATCATTCATGAGATAAAGTGTGAACCAGGTGAAGGGGTTACGAACTACATCATGAGGAAAAAAATTTAGCATAATATCTTTAATCTAAGAATACTATTTTGTATATATTGAATGGAGGAAAAGAAAATGTTGGATGTAGGATTGTTGTTGATTCGTTTGGTGATTGGATTGTCGTTCATGGCGCACGGGGCTCAGAAACTGTTTGGATGGTTCGGGGGATACGGCATCAAGGGAACAGGTGGATGGTTTGAATCGATGGGGATGAAGCCCGGCGCATTGGTAGCACTGCTGGCAGGTTTGGCTGAATTCGGCGGTGGATTGCTGTTGGCTCTGGGTCTGCTTACACCGGTAGGCGGCATTCTGATTGCTCTGACTATGGTCATTGCCATTGTGAAGGTTCATGGTGCGAATGGATACTGGTCCACACAGAACGGGTTTGAATATAACCTCGCAATTCTGGTAATTGGTGTAGCACTGGCTTTGACAGGTGGAGGACAATACGCACTGGACGCATTAATTTTCTAAGAGTGAGAAGCGAAATGAATAATGAGTACCTGGATGCCATAATGATGGCGGAAGGGTGCTCTTTTTTTGCAATCGGAAAAGAGATGAATCTGCTGTACGTAATCGGTTATTTTCGGTAAAGATTATGGTACAATAGGAAAGTTGGATTATAATTCAGGTCTACGGCATGAATGGAAGCACAATGCTTAGGGAGGATGAACTCCGTTGTAAATGTGTAAAATTAACATAGGATGCTAAATGCCTAGTGAGCGAAATGCGAAATGTACAATCAACCGGCATAGCCGGATTGCATAAAGATTGAATGGCAGACCGGCCTCGCCGGATTAACGTGAATGAACGGACGAAAGGGATAGAATCTATGAGCAAAGCTGCAGATAACCTTCTTCAACAGGAAGTGGACAAACGCCGGACGTTTGCCATTATCTCTCACCCGGATGCGGGTAAAACGACATTGACCGAGAAACTGTTGCTGTTCGGGGGCGCGATTCGCCTTGCCGGTACAGTAAAAGCTCGGAAAGCAAGCAAACATGCAACAAGTGACTGGATGGAAATTGAGAAACAACGGGGGATATCGGTAACCTCTTCCGTTATGCAGTTTGATTACCTGGGTCATCGCATTAATATCTTGGATACACCGGGTCACCAGGACTTCAGTGAAGATACGTATCGTACACTGACAGCTGCCGATAGCGCGGTCATGTTGATTGACGTGGCAAAAGGCGTCGAGGCGCAAACGATCAAATTGTTCCAGGTTTGTGCGAAGCGCGGTATTCCGATCTTTACATTCATCAACAAGCTGGACCGTGAAGGACAAAGTCCATTTGATCTGATGGAAGAACTCGAAAACGTACTGGGGATTCGCTCCGTACCGATGAATTGGCCGATTGGTACAGGTCGTGAGCTGTGTGGTGTGTATGACCGGATGAAAAGTCAGGTGGAGTTGTTCCAAGGGGACGATCACTCGACGATTAAAGTTCAAAAGGTAGAAGGTTATGAAGATCCGATCATTCGTGAGATGGCAGGAGATTATCTGCATGATCAACTGTGTCAGGACCTGGAGCTTCTGGATGTTGCAGGAGACCAGTTCGATATGGAGAAGGTACAGCGCGGTGAACTGACCCCTGTATTCTTCGGTAGTGCGATCAATAACTTCGGCGTGCAGACGTTCCTGGAGAACTTCCTGCAGCTCGCACCGAAGCCGGAACCACGTCGCAGCACAGCGGGTGAGATTGAGCCGACGAATGAGAAATTCAGCGGTTACGTCTTCAAAATCCAGGCAAACATGAACCCGGCACACCGGGATCGTATCGCATTCCTGCGGATCGTATCCGGTAAGTTCCAACGCGGTATGAGTGTGAAGCATAATCGTGTGGGTAAAGAGATCAAACTGTCACAGCCACAGCAATTCTTGGCACAGGATCGGGATATTATAGAAGAGGCTTATGCAGGGGATATTATTGGTCTATTCGATCCGGGTATCTTCCGGATTGGCGATTCATTGAGCCAAGGCAGCGAGGTTATTTTCGACGAATTGCCTACGTTCTCACCTGAGATTTTTGCCAAAGTTACCGTTAAAAATGCATTGAAACATAAACAGTATCAAAAAGGGATTGACCAGTTGACCGAAGAAGGTACGATTCAGGTGTTCAACACGGTGAGCTTCGACGAGACATTGCTCGGCGTAGTAGGTCAGCTGCAATTCGAGGTATTTGAATACCGGATGAAAGGCGAATATGGGGTAGACGTGCAGTTACAGCGTATGCCTTATCAATTCGCTCGCTGGATCGTGGACGAGAATCTGGACCCAAGTAAATTCCGGATCAACTCCGCTCTGGTGAAAGATAAAAAGGGGAACTATGTTGTACTGTTCGAAAATGAATACGCGATGAGAACCGCAATGGACAAAAATCCGACAGCGAAATTCCTGGAGACAGCTCCATAAGCCGATTTTTCCTACAATACTAAAGACAGCAGAAGAAAATGACCTAAATTCCTGATTCGAGGGGGTTAGGTCATTTTTGTCGTTCAATTTTAGCTCTATGTATTACTCAGGCTTCAAGTAAAAGGGAGAAGAGAGAATAACATTCAGTCATCATTCAGTCTGCTCTCAGGTTAAATTCAGTTTGGCTGCCGATGAAATTGGAGTGTACGGTACGGCTACTCATTTATGTACACAGAGAGAGGAGAACTATTTGTCACTATCCATTAACAGGCATGCGATCACAACGTCCTATGATCATTCAGTAAAGGCAAACGAAAACAAGTTAAATAGCCTGGACTACGACACTGCACAAAGAAAGGCCGCTGATTCACTTGAATTAAGTAAAGAATTTGCAGAATATGCCGGAGGGGTACAGTCCCCACTCTCAACAGAAAACTACAGCAGAACGTACAATCGAAGCGAGGACGCGTTTATACTGACTACGGATCAACAGAAATCACTGTTATCTGATCTGCAAAGTTACCTGACTTCATCGGGCGCTTCAGCAGCAACAGATGACAGTGCTGACAGCACGGTGAACCCGTTGGTTTCAATATCTGACTTGTTATCCAGTCAGGATCTCTCAGCAGCAACGGACGAGGATATATCCGATCTATTTGATCAGGTAGCTGAAATGCTCCAAAGTCAACGTCCTGAACCTCCACCCGCAAATGATTCGTTGCGTTCGGATCGCAATGGAACACCTCCAATGATGCAAGCTATGGGAGGGATTATGCCGCCATTTGCATGGAATATTCAAGACACTGCTAACGAGGAAAATGAAGATAGCACATTGAACAATAAGCTTACTGTGGATGAACAGAAATCTTTGCTGCGTGAGTTGCAAAATCTCATTTCCAGCGTGGGATCAGAGTCAGCATCTTCGGGTGAGGATGAAGAAAATGATCTGATTTCTGCACTTAAGAACGTATGGGGAAATACGGACACCACCACTGCTGGGGATGAAGAAATATCGGCATTGTTTGATAAAATCGCTAAATTATTTAATTGATCATCTTTTTCCAGCGGCGACTGATTTTCTTAGGAGCATCAGACATATACAAACAAGGTACAGCTTCCTGAGTTTTTCTCAGTGGCTGTACCTTGTTTGGGTTAGGGGAGCCTAATTAGTCTACGGGGGATTAATTACCTTGCTCTTGGAGCAGGGTATGATCCAGACCAATGAGACAAAAGCTTTCTTTTGCAGACAGAACAACGTGATGATGGTACCTTTCCCTCCAAGGCTTCAGTTAACTGATGGGTTGAACGGGAATGGTGTGCAGATGCTCCTGCGCGATTTGGATTAATTCTTCCTGCTTCGCAGGTTCGGTGTTCTTCCAGATCATTTCGAAAATGGCACCAAGTCCGGGTAATGCTGCTTCCGGTCCATCTACAGAACCTTCGATCATCTCCCGGAGCTGATCATCACTTTTGTCATGAACCTTATGAACAATCGCTTCACGCAGGCTTAATGTAATTGGCATCGCAAGTCCCTCCTCGTATATTCGGCTGCTCTAATACTGTTCCCTAGGAAGCGTGAGCGCATTCAAGTTTATTGGGCTTTGTGGTATACTACGAAGGATATTTAAGTGAATATTCACCCCTTAATTGAAAAGCGACTAACAATAGATGCGTAATGCTGAAGTGCAGCGGGAGGTTAGACCCTAATGGCAAAGAAACAATATGCCGTAATTGGCATGGGACGGTTTGGTTCAAGTGTAGCCAATGCGCTGAGCGGTATGGGATTCGACGTACTGGCAATTGATGCGGACGAGCAGCGGACACAGGAAATGTCCAATGTGGTGACACATGCCGTATCGGCAGATTCAACGGATGAAGAAGCGCTGCGGGCGCTGGGCATACGGAATTTTGATGTCGTCGTTGTGGCGATTGGTGAAGATATTCAGTCGAGTATTCTTACGACCCTTATTCTGAAGGATATGGGTGTGCCTGTTCTCATCGTAAAAGCACAAAATGAGCTTCATGGTAAAGTATTGCAGAAGATCGGTGCGGACAAGGTCATTTACCCTGAGCGGGATATGGGACTGCGTGTAGCCCATCATCTGACATCTCCCAATATTCTTGATTACATTGAGTTATCTGAGGATTACAGCATTCTGGAGATGAGAGCGTCTGAGCAAATGATTGGTAAAAATCTGCTGGAGCTCAATATTCGTGCACGTTTTGGATGTAACGTAATGGCGATCCGCAGTGGAAATTCGATGAATATCTCTCCGTATGCCGAGGATCGGATCGAGGATGGGGATGTGCTGATCATCGTTGGTCACAAGGACCATTTGACGAAAATGGAGCTGGCGTATCCAAAGTGATAAGTCTAATGATGGGATGATGGAGCAATCTTTAGGCGGGAAATTTTAATTCGTCATGTAACATGTTGATAAAAAATCCCGCAGACGGGAAGGATGGAAAGATGGATATTGTATCACCGCAAAATACACGTGTGAAGGAATGGGCACAGCTGCTGGAGAAAAAGCATCGTACCCGTCAACATAAATATATTATTGAAGGCATTCATCTCGTACAGGAAGCGCTGCGTGCCGGGGCAGATCTGGAATGTGTCGTTTACGATGGGGAGCAGGGTGTACCCAAGGAACTGGCTGGACTGGAGGCTCCACTTCAGCGTGTGGAATGGGTCAGTGTATCTCCTGCGGTTATTGCCAAGTGTACGGATACGATGACACCCCAGCCTGTATTTGCCGTTGTACATAAAGGTCGTGAGCCGCTGCAAAGCTTGTTGTCTTCTTCCAAGGGGTTAGTCGTGGTATTGGACAATGTGCAGGACCCTGGTAATGTAGGAACGATCATTCGCAGTGCGGATGCAGCAGGAGCGGCAGGTGTAGTGCTCGGTGCGGGTTGTGCCGATGTCTATAATCCGAAAACGATTCGTTCGACGATGGGGTCATTGTTCCATTTGCCAATCGTAGAAGGACAGTTAGAATCATTGCTGCCTGAAGCGAAGGCTGCGGGTGTAAAGTTGGTTAGTACGTCTTTGCAGGCAGAGTATTCCTGCTACAGCTATGACTTTACACAATCAGTGTGGCTAGTGATCGGTAATGAGGGAAAGGGCATATCAGAATCCACGGCACGGCTGGTGGATGATGCGATTACGATTCCGATGCAGGGACAGGCTGAGTCGCTTAATGCCGCGATGGCAGCCACGATTTTGTTGTTCGAGGCGATGAGGCAGCGGATGGTTTAGCCCATGAATAATTTACTTCAATATCGTATAAGTGAAAGATATAAGCTTATTCCAACTCGAACGATGAGTGAGGAATAGGCTTTTTTTGCTTGGTCATGGAAAGTTGAAATAAATAAATCGAACGATATGGAGCTGGTATGCCAATATTATAGTGTAAGGAGG
Source organism: Paenibacillus sp. 11B (assembly GCF_030487755.1). NCBI lineage: Bacteria > Bacillati > Bacillota > Bacilli > Caryophanales > Paenibacillaceae > Paenibacillus > Paenibacillus sp. 11B. The sequence continues at coordinate 19,707 of NZ_JAUKNS010000007.1, forward strand.
AAGGGGATGGATAATGAGTGAGGCGGAAAAGTACATAAAACTTGTGGATTTAACCCGGGCTGGGGACTATGAAGCTTATGGCGAGTTATATGAGCTGACGGTGATGGATGTGTATCGAACTGTTCGTTTTCTGATTCGTGACCCTTCTGAAGCTGAAGACTTGGTACAGGAAATCTATATTCAGGCATACAGGTCATTAGAGCGTTACGATTCGGAGAGAGCGTTTCGTCCATGGTTAATGGGTGTGACGATGCGGCAGGTCCGAAGTTACCGGCGTAGACGATTGACGCAGTTTCGTTTTAACAAGCGGATGGAGAAGTCTGATACGGGGCTGGAGTATGATTTTTCCGGTGAATTAATCAACAAACTCGCAAATCGTCCTCTGCTCGAACAGGTGCACCGATTGCCGTACAAGCTGCAGCAGGCCATCACTCTTCACTATTTGAACGAGTACACACAAGAGGAGATTTCATGCATATTGGGAATTCCACTAGGAACGGTGAAATCACGTATTCATGCGGCATTAACCAAGCTGAGGCAGAATCAGAAGTTAAATCCGGGTATTCGGGGAAAGGTGGAGGAACTGCATGAATCTAGATGAACAGTTGCGAGCATCCTTCCAGGAAGACACGAAAGATTGGAACATTCCTGAGAGAACAAAACATAAAGTCATGAATGCGATTCGAAGTGAATCACGTCTCAAAAACCATCGAAAAAAATGGCTAGTTACTATGCTGCTGGCTGCTGTACTCATCATTCCTACGGGAGCTTATGCGGGGTATACCTTTCTTGTTGACGGAATGTATGGTTCACAGCAGAATATATCAGCGGTGGGTGGAACATCAGAGGATTATATGAGACTGGAAGCAAAGCTGCAGACAGCCAAGGCATATTTAAGCGCAGAGGAATTCAATCAATTTATGGGTCTGATGAAGCAAATGGGGCAAATGGCTTTGAAGTATGCGGATCAAAAAGGTGAGCTGCACCCCGAGCAATGGAGTGTCACAGAACAGATGGAGTTTAAACGTCTTACTGCAGAACTGGAACCTTTTTTCGAAAAGTTGGAAGCAGCAAGTGTAGACTCTCCAAAAGAACCTTTAGCCCAAGAGCAATTTTGGGAGGAACAGTTAGCAATGGCAGAGACGAAGTTTTCCAAGGAGCAGTTTACCGAGTTCAAGCTGTTGTATGAACAGATGAAGCAATATGAAGCCATGGTGATGGATCAGGATGGAAGCATTCATGAAGATCGGTTGTCTGCAAAGCAGAAGGAAGAACTGCAGCAGGTACGCGAGCAGATTTATCCCTTCTTGGAGAAGTTGGGACTGGATGTACGCCAGCCGGGCGAGTAACTTAACAATGTTAAGGAAGCGGAGGAGCGAAGGAAGCCATTCCTTTTGCTCCTTTCGTTTTGTAGGATATCTTCTTATCTGCTCTGCACATTAAGTCGATACTGATGCGGCGTGGTGCCTGTTGCATTGCGGAAAACTTTGCAAAAGTAAGATGGGCTGGACATACCTACACGGTGGCCTATTTCCGGAACAGTATGTGTGGTGCTCGTGAGTAACACGCAAGCATGCCGAATACGGGTGGCCTGAGCGTAAGCAACGATGGTGGTACCGGTAGCTTTTTTAAATATATGGGACAGATGATAAGGCGAGAGATGCAGAGTGTCTGCGATATCTTCCAGACGAAAAGCTTCATTGAAATGCTCTTCAATCCACTGCATGACAGCTTCGGCATGAGGATGCAGAACGGGAGGACTTTTTGGGAGCGTATTAGAGCTGGGATACTGCCTGTCTTTCCAAAGGTAGCGAAGCTGTGCGAGCAGTGCAAGTAAAAAGAGTCGTGTATCTTCTTCCGCTTCATGTGGAAGCAACGTAGGCAGAATATCGGCAAATTGCTCAATCATCTGAACTAGCGGGGATGAAGCGGCAAGACGGATCGGTTGAAGCGGAGAAGTTTGCCCGAGAAGGTCCATTGTAAAACGATTGGAAACGGCAAATTGCCGAGAGTGGGGATTCAGCAGGTGCGGCTCATACATTAGTACGCTGCGAATAAAGGGATGCTCTTTCGTGACTTGAATCAGAATCTGATGCAGTTGAAATGGACGGAAAATCACCAGTGTACCCGGTTCGAGGTGGAATGCCTGTCCCTCTGTTATCAACTGTCCATATCCATCATGAATATACGTGATCTCTATCTGTGAATGAGCGTGAAAAACCTCTCGAAATGCAGTCGTGGAGGTACGACGGTATGCCAAATTAAATTGATCTTCGGTGATGATGGGCATTAGGAATGCCTCCTCTTCAAGAGCGCAATATAGTTTTATTTTATCACAAGATGAACGCATAAAAGCGCTTTATTATTGTGTATTGTGAAGGGAAAAGGGAGGTATGCATCGATGTTGAAAGTGGCCATTATTGGAGCAGGCGCAATCAGTACAGCGCATATTACAGCGTATTTGGCATTTCCTGAACGATGCCAGATCGTAGCTGTAGTGGATATGTACGCGGAAAAAGCACAGAAGCGAATTAACGATTATGGATTGGAGGGGGCACAAGCTGTTACCGATTACCATGAATTACTGGATCAAAACATTGATTTGGTCTCGATCTGTACCCCTCCGTACACACATGCACCGATCACATGTGATTTTCTTCATGGTGGTACGCATGTGTTGGTCGAAAAACCCATGGCCTCTTCCCTACAAGAAGCGGATATGATGCTGGAAGCGGCACAAGAGAGTGGTAAGTTGCTGTCAGTTGTGGCGCAGAATCGTTTTACGACACCGATGATGAAACTCAAAGATGTGCTGGATAGCAAACTTATGGGTCCCATTGTCCACGTACAGGTCGATTCGTTCTGGTGGCGAGGCCATAGTTATTATGATCTGTGGTGGCGTGGTACATGGGAAAAAGAAGGCGGCGGTTGTACACTTAATCATGCGGTCCATCATATTGATGCCATGCTTTGGATGATGGGTCCCCCTGTGGAATTGCAGGCCATGATGGCGAATACGTCACATGATAATGCCGAAGTAGAGGATATTTCCATGGCGATGCTTCGTTTCCAAGAAGGAGCACTTGGTATGATTACCAGCTCCGTGGTACACCACGGAGAGGAACAGCAGTTGATTTTTCAGGGCAAAGAAGCAATGGTATCTGCACCTTGGAAGGTCATTGCTTCAACGGCTCGGAGTAACGGATTTCCGGAATCGAATACAGAACTGGAACAACAAATTCAGAAACTCGCTGACGAATTACCTGATGTTATTCATGCAGGACATGCCGGGCAAGTGGAGAATGTGCTAGACGCGATTGTGACTGGATCACCCCTTTTGGTGGATGGACAAAGTGGTCGAAATACGCTGGAGTTGATCGTAGGGATATATAAATCGTCCAGTACTGGAGAGAAGGTAACTTTCCCTTTGAAGGTGGAGGATGCTTTTTATACAAGGGAAGGGATGATGCAACATGCGGTGCACTTTTATGAAAAAAAGAAGGCGGTGGAGAACTTCGAGGATTTGAGTATTACCCTGGGGGGCAAGTTCGAGTCTTAGTTGTATAACATCAAATGAGGCCAGATCCACAGATATTGTGAGATCTGGACTCATTTGATGGAATTCTACTCACAAAACAAAATCAATACACCCGATTTTTCCATCCATTCAACTTCGCGATGGCTTCCAGATAATAATAATCTCCATAGATCAGGGAAACATCGATGAAGGAATTGCCGCTGCCTGTGGCGTGCAGCAAAATCGATTCATGCTCTGGCTGATCCCAGACCGCATAGTTCTCTGTTAAGGAGCGCAGAATTCGTTCGGCTGCATCTGCGTAGAGGCGTTTTTCGCCTTCAGGAACGACGGCGGCCAGCTCCAGCAGACCGGATGCGGCGATTGCTGCGGCAGAGCTGTCCCGGGATTGACCATCCAGAGAAGGAAGTCTGAAATCCCAGTAAGGTACATGATCCTCTGGCAGCGCAGCAATAAAGTAATGTGCAATCCGTTTCGCTGTGTTCAGGAAACGCTCATCCTGGGTATAACGATACGTATTAGCGAATCCATATAACCCCCATGAGGTACCACGACTCCAAGAGGATTCAGGAGCATATCCCTGTCCGCCAAAACATTCAATATAACGACCATCCTCCGGGTCAAAGGAAAGGATATGTTTGGTTGATCCGTCTTCACGAACACCATATTGCATCGTCGTCTCTGCATGACTAATGGCAATATGTTTGTAGCGGGGGTCTCCCGTCACTTCTGAAGCCCAGAACAACAAAGAGATATTCATCATGCAATCAATGATTGCCCAGCCATATTTGTCTTCATTCCACGCATGAATGAATTTGCCTGCTGGATTATAGCGTCCTGCAAGGAAATTGGCTGCTTCCAGACCACGTCTACGTGCGTCCTCATCCCCTGTAATTTTGTGTTTGATGACAGCAGTTGAGAGAAACTGGAAACCGACATCATGATGAAGCTCTGCGGTCGGTTTTATAAACCATTGCTCCAACGTTTCATCCCACGACCATGCCGCCTCCCGATAGCTTTCCTCTCCTGTCATATCGTACATAATCCACAGCATACCCGGCCAGAAACCTGAAACCCACCAATCGGTATTGATGTTATCATACTTGCCATCATCGCCGGCAAAATGAGGACATTTATCCCTAATATTATTTTTCAACTCGGGCAATTTGTTTTCCAGCTTCTGCATGACTTCCTGCCAATATGTCGTAGTTACAGTGGATTCTGCCTTGGCCATGAGATAACCTCCTTAGGTTTAATTAGAAAGTAAAGATAACGCTTTCCTATAAGGAGATTATATCTTTTTAAAAACCTTAAAAGTTGTGTTAGGATATGAAGAAATGTTGCTCTGTTGTCATTGTGAAGAAGGGGGAACGAGAGTGTTTGAACGTGTGGAATTCGAAGGGAATACTTTGGTATGGGATTATCAAATTAAATCGGTGAAAGACTTCAAAGGATACTATCATTGGCATCAATGTGGGGAAATCCTCTATGTCCATGAAGGGCAAGGCATTGTGGTTTTGAATAATCATACCTATCCCATTCGTAAAGGCATGCTCTTCTTTTTTCAGCCATATCAGCTGCATCATGTCTATGCCGAGGTTCATCCAGATACTCCGTATGAAAGGAATATTTTCTATGTAGAACCGATTGTAATGGATCGATATTTGGAAGCGTTCCCCCATCGCCGTGCTTTTTTTTCGAGGTTGTGGAAAGGAAGAAATCAACAGCAGGTTTTTGATTTAAGTTCATCTATGGATCAGCTGGATTGGGTATACAGAAGTTATCACCAGTCACGCAGTCGGGTTGGGGGAGAATGGGAGGAATCGGTGCTGTTTTTGCTACAACTATTGAATGTTATGGATCAACAAAATGATGGGGAACAGGCGAGTCAACCACACTTGGTCGAATCACGTCAATTAAGGCATGCGGAGAAGATGATGCATTGGATTGAAGAGCACTACATAGATGAAATCAGACTGGATCATATGGCGAATGATATTCATTTATCCAAGTCTTATGCTTCCCGTATCTTTCAGCAAGAAACAGGAAGCAGTATTACGGACTACGTCACAGCCCGAAGACTCAAGCAGGCTTATCTTCTGCTGGAAACGACAACTCTTCCCGTTGATGAGGTTGGCAGACGGGCTGGATTTCCCAATGGATCTTATTTCATTCAATTATTTCGCAAGTCGGCGGGAACCACTCCGCTACAGTATCGGCAGCATTTTGAACGCAGCAGCAGACATTAAATCACATGAGGGTAACTGCTGATGTTAATAAAAGTTGCGTCAGTAGTGCTACAGCCACTTATCGGCCCATCGTTCCACGGCGCTTAATGCGCGCCCCAGTTCTGTGCCTTTGCGGGACAACATATATTCTGTCCGAACAGGGCGCTCCGTAACCACATGACGCACGACCAGTCCCTCTTCCTCCAGTTCCTTCATCCGTTCATTAAGTACCCGTTTGCTCAGGTCCGGGATATAAGCGTGAATTTCACTGAATCGTTTGGGTTCTTCCATTAATGTATGAATAATGAGGGCTACCCATTTCCGGCCAATGATCTGATAAGACTGTTCCACCTTTTCGCATATTTGCTTGGCATTCTCATCATCGCTCATAATAAGTGCTCCTTTGGTTTAGTTATGCTTATTATAGCATTAGTATACTTATTGTAACCTGAGTGTCCACAAGCCCTATGTGTAAAATGTCACATACCAATTGTTCTTAATGTTACCACATAAAGCGTTAACATTAAATAAAAACCCTATAAACACTGGTGTTCACAGGTTGGACACGATTGTTGACGAATTGTGACGACAGGTGTAATATGGGTAACGTCAATTCAATTGGTTACAATTTATAACCTTGATTAAGGTTGTGGAGAGAAGGAATGTTCCATGTTTAATTCAGGTCGGATACACAAGCGGAGGTAAGGCGGGGAACTCCCCCACTAATTCCGTCTTTTGTCATGCTTGGATTTGAACATTTTGCATCATCATATACTATACTGCACAGATCACAGGAGGCACTCCAATGGACGCAATGACATTTGTCCTCTTCGGGGCAACAGGCGATTTAGCCAAACGCAAGATTTATCCTGCACTATATAATTTGTACATCGATTCAAAAATGCCAAAATCCTTCTCCGTTATCGGTCTTGGACGGCGCGAATTGTCGGATGCTGACTTCCAAGCGAATGTTGAAAAGTCACTGCATACCTTCTCCCGTCAAACACCGGAAGAAGAAGCTCAGGTTCGCGATTTCATTGGAGCTTTCCGTTATTGTTCTTTAAATAATACGAAGCTTGAAGATTACACCAAATTGCTGGAACTGGTTCAGAAGCGTGAACAAGAGCTGAATATTCCCGAAAATCGCATGTTCTACATGTCGGTAGCACCGGAATTCTTTGAGCCCATCGCCCTGAACATTCAAGAAAGCGGCTTGGGTAACACCAAAGGCTGGAAGAAACTCATCATCGAAAAACCATTCGGACACGATCTGCAATCTGCGCGTGAACTGAATGAGAAACTCAGCAATACTTTTGCAGAAGAAGAAATTTACCGTATTGACCATTTCCTTGGTAAACCGATGGTACAAAATATTGAAACTCTTACCTACGCAAATCCGGTCATTCAGGCTTTGTGGTCCAACCGTTACATTGCCAATGTACAGATTACGGCGAGTGAAACGGTTGGCGTGGAAGAACGTGCCGCGTATTACGACCAAAGCGGTGCCCTTCGTGACATGTTCCAAAACCATATGCTTCAATTGCTGATGATGATTGGTTTGCATCTGCCAAAACGCTGCACACCTGAAGAAATTCAATTCAAAAAGCAGAAGATCGCTGAAGCTCTTCGTCCATTGACGAAAGAGAATATCGCATCCGAAGTCGTTCGTGCCCAATATGGAGCAGGCGAACTGCAAGGTACTCCTGTTGTTGGATATTTGGACGAGCCTGGCATTCCAGCTGGTTCTCAGAACGAGACATATGTTGCCGCAAGACTGTGGATCGATGATCCATTCTGGAGCGAAGTTCCAATTTACATTCGTACAGGCAAACGCCTGGCTGAAAAATCGACCAGAATTGTTGTTGAATTCAAGGCTCCACTCAAAACAGGTCATGAATCCGAAAATACAACGGAGCCTAACCTGCTGACGATTGAAATTGGTCCGAAGGAAAGTATCTCGCTTCAATTGAATGCGAAAAACCCACTCAACCAAGGCGAAGTGGAACCAATGCATATGAACTTCAACTCAGGTGAGCGCAACATTCCAGAAGCTTACGAAAACCTGATCTTTGACGCAATGCGTGGCGATTCTACATTCTTCGCTCACTGGAACGAAGTTGAACTGGCTTGGCAGTGGGTACAACCGATCCTGGAAGCATTCCAGGAAGGCAGTGTGCCACTGGATACGTACAGCGCAGGTTCGCAAGGACCTGAGTCAGCAGATCGTCTGATCGCAGAGAACGGCTACCGTTGGTGGTAAGTGAAACGAAAAAGTGAGCATATGAAAAAATAACGTACAATTCGTTTTGCTCGATAATATGCAAATTTTAATAAAGTACACCGTTCCAATTTTGCATAAGTCCTTCCGGTAATACCCGGAAGGCAGCGAAAATTTTTGATATAGATTAGCGGCTCAATCTAAATCAGTTCATAACAATTACGCGCGAGTAGTGAAGGGGACGAAATCGATTCTGAAGAAGCGAAGCGTTCGCCTTTGTCTCTATATTTTAAGAATTAACATTATTAATCAAAAAAAATGGAGACAACAGCGATCGAAAGAACGATTCGTAACCGGAACGGCTGCTGCGCCACATGGTTAAGCACTTATTTTGGAATTGGCCAGATAAAATTAGAAATGTTCATAACAGGAGGAACTTAGCAATGAAACTTGGACTTATTGGATTAGGTAAAATGGGATTGAACTTGGGTAGAAACCTGATTGACCACAAGCATGAAGTGGTTGCTTTTGACCTTAACGCTGAAGCTGTAAATGAAATGAAAGAATACGGCGCAACAGGTGTATCTTCCTATGCAGAAATGGTGGCTTCCCTTGAATCCCCACGTGTATTGTGGATCATGGTTCCCCATAACGTGGTTGACGCTGTACTGGCTGAAGTAAGCCCACTGTTGTCCCAAGGCGACATCATCATTGAAGCGGGTAACTCACACTACAAAGAGTCCATCCGTCGTTACGAAGAAATGAAACCTAAAGGCATTCACTACATGGATGCTGGTACATCCGGTGGTATGGAAGGCGCGCGTAATGGCGCATGTTACATGATCGGTGGCGATCCTGAGGCTTGGGCAGTAGTTGAGCCTGCGTTCAAGGATACTTCCGTTGAAAATGGTTACCTGTATGCTGGTAAAGCAGGTAGCGGTCACTTCCTGAAAATGGTTCACAACGGTATCGAGTACGGTATGATGGCTTCCATTGGTGAAGGCTTCGACGTATTGGAGAAAAGCGGCTTTGATTTCGACTTCGAAAAAGTGGCTCGTGTATGGAACAACGGTTCCGTTATCCGTTCTTGGTTGATGGAATTGACAGAGCGTGCATTCTCCAAAGATGCGAACCTGGATGAAATCAAAGGGGTTATGCATTCTTCCGGTGAAGGACGTTGGACAGTTGAAACAGCATTTGACCTGCAAACTGCTACGCCAGTTATCGCCTTGTCCCTGTTGATGCGTTATCGTTCCCTGGAAACAGACACATTCACAGGTAAAGTTGTCGCAGCATTGCGTAATGAATTCGGCGGCCACGCTGTAGAAAAAAATTAATTCATATATAACTGTTAACATATACGGATAATCGGGTAATGATAAGTATAGCTGTTTACAAAATTCATCAAGTGGAGGGAACATATCATGAAATTTTTCTTGGATACAGGTAATGTTGAAGAAATCAAACGGATCGAACGTCTTGGTCTGGTAGATGGAGTCACCACCAACCCGTCTTTGATTGCCAAAGAAGGTCGCGTATTTAAAGAAGTGATTCAGGAGATCTGTGGCGTTGTGAAAGGCCCGGTCAGTGCTGAAGTGATCGGACTTAAAGCCGAGGATATGTTGAAGGAAGCTTATGAAATTGCTGAGTGGGCACCGAATGTAGTGATTAAACTACCGATGACCGAAGATGGACTCTATGCTTGTCATGAACTGACTCAAAAAGGAATTAAAACGAATGTAACGCTGATCTTCTCTGCAGCACAGGGTCTGATGGCGGCGAAAGCTGGTGCAACGTACATCAGTCCATTTGTTGGCCGTCTGGATGATATTGCGGTGGATGGCATGAAGCTAATTCGAGATCTGCGTCTCATTCTGGATACGTACGATCTGCCTTCCGAAATTATTGCAGCAAGCATTCGTAATATCAAACATGTGGAGGATGCAGCACTTTCCGGTGCGCATATCGCCACTATTCCGGGCTCGCTCCTGCCAACATTGTGGAAACACCCACTGACTGACAGCGGCATTGAGCGCTTCCTCAAAGATTGGGAATCCGTTCCGAAATAATAAAATGTGGACAGTGGCCTGAATTTCTCAGAGCCATATTCCATAAAAAAGCCTTCCGTTTTGCAGACCAAATCTGCTGGCGGAAGGCTTTTTTGGTTGTGCATGATGATATCCGCGTACGAGCAGGTGCTGTCCTTCTTTTTCGGAACAACAGTGCATAAGGATAGTATATAGCCTATAGCTCATCCCGCAGGGGAGGGACGCCCGATGATGAGAAGACGATGGCGAAGCCGAAGACGCCGCAAGCCGCCAAGTGGCAGGCGCAAAATGTGGTTGATTATCGTATTGGTAACAGCGTTCTGTTTGATGCAGGGTTTTGCTTATGTCGATAAGAAAATGAAACCGCCCATCATGCATCTGGCCAAGATCAGAGTAAAGCAAATTGCAACGGAAGCGATCAACAAGGCCATTACAGCGCAGGTTTCCGAAGGCAAATCCACCGAAGGACTGATCGACTGGAAAACCGATACGGCTGGGAAAGTGTCCGGATTTATGCTGAATTACGATGAGCATATGCGGATCACCGCTAGTACGATGAACATTGTGCAGTCCACTTTGCAGAACGTGCATATGTTAAAAGAAAAAATTCCGCTGGGGCAGGCGTTGGGTAGTCCGGTACTGGCCTCCTTTGGTCCAAGTATACCGGTTCGTATTGAGCCTCAGGGAGCCGTTAAGGTGGATCTGAACACACGTCAGCAGAATGCGGGAATTAACATGATTCTGGTGGAAGTGTACATTCACATCATTGCCGAAGTAGCGGTGGTGGTGCCCTTTGACATGGAACCTGAGACCGTTGATACGGAAATTCCGATATCCTACCTGCTGGTAGTAGGCGATGTGCCAATGTACTACTACGATAATCAGGGCAAGCCGGTGGGCAGCAACGGCAGCAATGCACCCGCTATAGCACTGCCATCAGGTCAGACGGGTGTGTCCAGTGGTCATGGAGGGACGCCTAATTCAACCTCTCCCAATCAACAGCAGGCTCCAGCAAACGGTCTGAACGGAAATGGACTGGAGGTTGAGCCGGATTTGTCAGATCCAAATGCGGGATTGCAGCTTGACGTGGATGTGAACCACTAATGAATCAAAGGCAAATATTGAATAAAAAAACGGGGCCTCTATAATGGAGGTCCCGCTTTTCATTAAACATCATTTATTGTGAAATATGCAGTTTCATCATTTATCCAGATTTAGCTCATTGGTTTTTGTCTTTCTTCTGTTTACGTTCTTCCTGCTCCCAGTGCCTCAGATGCGGATAGGGGTCGAATGACCATTCGTGTAACCCACTGTCCCGATAGATGCCATAATGCAAATGAGGAGGGAACTTGCCCTGGGTACCCGGTTTTCCATACCCTGAGCTGCCTACCCAGCCCAAAATCTGACCAGGGGTAACCACTTCGCCGATATGAGCGTTTTTATCAAAACCCGATAAATGAGCGTAATAGTGGTAATGGTTGTTCAAATCACGAATGCCGATACGCCAGCCGCCAAACGGATTCCAGCCTTTGATTTCCACAACGCCGTAACAGGTGCTGCGCACAGGCAGTCCATGTGGTGCAAAAATATCCGTGCCTTCATGAATACGGTACCCGCCCCAGCTGCGTTTGGTGCCCCAAGTGCTGCGATACGAATAGTTGGTTCCGAGCGGGACGGGAAAGGCGTGTCCAAACAGATTGAGGCTGTCAAAATGCTCATATAATTTCGCGAATTGCTGAATGCGCTGCACAGCTCTGGAGTTATGATAATATTCCCACAGAGCGATGTTGAAGTCCTCCGGCTTGGTCCCATAATTCTGAATAATGGAGGCCATGCTGTAAAGTACATCCAGATCGTTATTGGCATCTGCTACACCGTCACCGGAACCGTCACGACCATACCCATTAAAAAAGACAATTGAACCCGGATGTTGATCCGTCTCGTCAGGATTTAGCCAGCCTCTCCAGGCTGGGGAGGTCATGAATATGCCAGTCAGCCTTTCCGGGTGTTTACGATCCTTCGGATGTGCACGCGAGATCGTTCGTTCATATTGATCGATTGCCGCGAGCCTGTACCAGGGAATGTGGGTCATCTGACCAATGCTTTCATACAGATGTCGGCGCGCAGCGAAAATGTCCTCTGGTTTCTGCTCTACAGCCTGAGGTTTGGAATCAGCGGCGGTGGGTTCACCGTAAACATCAACAGGCAAGAATGGGAGAAGCAGTGTGCCTGCAAGCAATGTTTTGATCCAAAAGGAATAAGTTAACCGCGATGTAAAGCCATCTTGCACAGGGAAGCAGCCCCCTTTCCATTGAGATGATGCACATGGTGCCCGATGAACCAAGCTATAACCTAGCGTTCTTCAAAAGTCTTCATTTTATCCATGTAAGACATGAATGCACAAGATGTGACAAATGGGGGTTTTTCCAACGCTTTCATGGTATAATATGTTCCGAGCAACAGCCTAACTTCAGTAGAAAGAAGGTTTATGCATTGGCTAAACGTGTTAAAGAACCGAAACCGGACTGGATTCGGATCAAATTGACAACCGGCGATAACTATCAGGAAATGAAAACGATGATGCGTTCCAAAACGCTGCATACAGTATGTGAGGAAGCACGGTGCCCGAATATTTACGAATGTTGGGCCAATCGGACGGCTACATTTATGATTTTGGGCGACATTTGCACACGGGCATGCCGTTTTTGCGCGGTGAATACCGGCTTGCCAACGGAACTTGATCTGCAGGAACCAGAACGCGTGGCAGAAGCAGCAGAACAGATGAATCTTCAGCACTGCGTAATTACGAGTGTAGCGCGTGACGACCTGAAGGATGGAGGAGCAACGATTTTTGCAGAGACGGTAAAGGCGGTTCGTCGTCGTTTGCCTTTATGCAGCGTAGAAGTGCTGATTCCGGACTTTTTGGGTGATCGGGATTCCTTGCAGATCGTGATGGATGCCAAACCGGACATCTTGAACCATAACATCGAGACAGTAGAGCGGCTATCGGACAAAGTCCGTGCCAAGGCGAAATACAAGCGTTCACTCGAACTGCTTGCTCGTGCCAAGGAAATGCAGCCAAATATCCCAACGAAATCGAGCATCATGCTTGGTGTAGGTGAGGAATATCATGAAATTTTGCAAACGATGGATGATCTGCGTGCTGTGGATTGTGATATTATGACGATTGGTCAATACTTGCAGCCATCAGAGAAGCATCTGTTTGTGGAGAAGTATTATCCGCCAGAAGAGTTCGCGGCATTGAAGCAGGAAGGACTGAAGCGAGGATTCAGCCACGTCGAATCCGGACCTATGGTCCGCAGCTCCTACCACGCCCATGAACAAGTGAAATCCGCTGCGAAAAATACGGAAAAATCAGCATCTCACGCATGATGGAGGAGACAGGTTTGGAAGAAGAAAAAAGTTCAGAACAGATTCAGGAATCGGTTCAGGAGCCTGTACAGGACAAACCCCAAGAACCGGTTATTGTTCAAATCGGCGGAAAGAATTATGAAATTGTGCAGAACCACAAAGACGGCTGGAATCCTGAAGTCTTCCGTGACCGTTACAGCGAAGTGCTGGAGCGGTACGATTACATTATTGGGGACTGGGGTTACAGCCAGCTGCGGTTGAAAGGTTTTTACCGGGACAACCATCCTAAAGCAACGAAGGATTCCACGATCTCCAGCATGGTGGACTATATCAATGAATATTGCAACTTTGGCTGTGCGTACTTTGTACTTCAGAAGAGCAAAGATCAGCCTCAAGCCAAAGCAAAAAGCGGTTCCTGAAAAGGACCGCTTTTTCTTTTGCATATGATTAGTCCAAAAAAGCTGTACGAACCCTGTTCCAAAACGGATAGGGACGGAAACGGGCAAAGCTGACCTTATGGCGGGCCACCTGACAGCGTACCGATATGAGATCTTCCACCATAACGTTTACGTGGTCAATGGTAAGCAATAACCGCTGATCCTTGCGTGAGAAGATATCACAGTGATGGTGCTTGGGCAAAATAACCGGTGAACCCAGCGTCCGATAGACGCGGTTATTGATTGAAGCGATCTCGGCGATTTGAATAGCCTCGATCGTGGGATGCACCATGGCGCCGCCAAGCGCCTTGTTGTATGCCGTACTGCCCGAAGGTGTAGATACACAAATTCCGTCTCCCCGGAACATCTCAAACGTAACGTCGTTAATGTCGACCTGCGCGACGACTGTACCGTCTACACCTTTTAACGTAAATTCGTTCAGTGCGATATAAGAGGTGTTGCCCGACTTTTTACGAATCTCAAGCTCCAGCAGCGGATACTCCACAATTCGGGGTTTGAGTCGTTCGGGGTCTCCTTTACCACTCATCAATCGAACCAATTCACGCAATTCTTCCTTCTTCCAATCGGCATAAAAGCCGAGATGGCCTGTATGAACCCCAACAAAAGCAATGTCCGGGATGCGGTCGATGAAATTGTGAAATGCTTGCAGCATCGTACCATCGCCTCCGATGGAGATGACAATCTCCGGCGATTCTGCATCCAGCTTAAACCCTTCCTCTTTGGCCAGCGCATGAAACTGCTGACTGAGATCAATCGATAACTGGTCTCCGCGGTCTTGAACATAGTATCTCAAGATGAAAGCTCCTTTGTGGTCATTATACTACCGATGATAATCAATTCCAGAGAAGAACACAATGTCGGATTGATATTCATTTGAATATAAACGCACTGGAAGGCTCATTTTTTCATACGTCGGGGTAAGAAAAAGGGACTCATCAGAGAAAGCATCAGCAGTAAAAGGATTATGCCTCCCCATACAGCCGCCCCTGAAAACAGGATCTGTCCCCAGTCTGGTGTATACAAAGATAATTCCGGCATGACACCGGTTTGGAACAAAACAGGCGATTCCAAATCACCCATCATCGGTATCCATAGCAAAAGTACAAGTATGGGTGCAATCAGAGCATGGATGGCTCTGGCAAACAGAAAGGGTCCATATCTCATTGGAGTGCTGCTCAGGACACTCATAATTTGGGCATGAACGGATAATCCTCCCCAGGAAAGGACGAAGGCAGCAGCAGCAGCTTTATACACGAGTGGAATGGATATGCCGGCCCCCCCTGCTTCTTTGGCTCCCAAAGTGACTTCGAATAATCCGCCTACAAGGCTATGGGATAAGGCTGGGGGAAATCCCGTATATAGAAGCAATTGTTCCGTAATCGCATATAATCCGCCGAGCCATCCGGTTTGCACGAGTAACTCCATCATGACGGAGAAGAATACAACTAACCCTCCTACGATAATAATAAGGCGAAGGGATGAGGAGATGGCTTGGCGCAACAATTCACCAAATGCCCGTCCATCCGCCTTTCTTGCCTCGTGCATTGCATAAATGGCTCGGATCAGCCTGTTTCTGTGAACCTCTTTGGAGGCGGAGGGAGAATCGATAATTGACGGTTGTTCCTTAACAGAGTCGCCGCCATGGAACCGCATAAGCAGGCCCACAAGAAAAGCAGCACCATAATGCGATGTGACCAGTATTGGAGCGATAGCAACATTATGAAAAAAACCGACCGATACGGCTCCAATCATGAAAATGGGATCGGATGATGTGGTGAAGGCAACGAGGCGTTCACCTTCTTCCCGAGTAACCAATTTTTGCTCCCACAATTGTGCGGTCAATTTGGCTCCAGTGGGATAACCGGAAGCACAGCTGACGGCAAACACAAAGCCGCCGCTCCCGGGAACACGAAATAGCGGACGCATAAGTGGATTTAAGAGGGTACCCAAAAAATGAACAATGCCGAATCCGAGGAGCAGCTCGGATAGCACCAGAAAGGGAAAAAGGGAGGGGAAAAGTACGTCCCACCAAATGGATAGTCCACGAACACCTGCATGCCAGGTTTCCGCCGGAAACAGCACCATCAGCACACACAGGATCAGGAGAGCTAGTGGGATCAGGACATGGGTGATTCGTTGTGAAGCGGCCATGAATTCTTCTCCTTTATTTTTGGAATGGTCAGTGTGCAGCAGAGCGTTCGTGCTTTTGCCATCAATATATGAGACAAAGCGGACAAACAGTACAAATTAATGTTTAGAAAGCGCTTGCAAAAGTGGCTGTGTTTTTAAGAGATGTATGCTAAAATAATAAAAACGCCTGAACGTCACCTCATATGTTCTAGAAGGTGGAATTAAATCGGATGGAGTGATGATTATGAGTCTTGTCACCGGAATCCTGGTTTGTGCTTTTGTTTATGTTATACGTGCCTCGCTTGTGCGCTCTGAAGAAGAGGACTGGCGAAGTTATTAATGAAATATCTGGTGCGCCAAACCTCACGTTTGGCGCTTTTTTTGTGCCTTCAGTACGAGATAGACCTGTACGAGTCATGGCTATGTGGAACCATAACCCTTTCATGTTATATAGGACTTTTGGGATTTTTTTGATAGAATGAAGATAAAGGCGTTCTTGGCCTTGTTCTTGAATCTCCTTTCATAATTAAGCATGGGAGTGTAATATATGTCAAAATTCGACACTGAAAGGAGGGGAAACAATGAATCCTAGTTTGAGCATCTACGACAATCTCGGTGGGGAGGCAGGCGTTCGCGCACTGGTTGAAGCTTTTTATCCGATTGTTCAGCAGAATGAGAAGCTGGCACCTCTTTTTCCAGAGAATATTCAGCCGGTAATCGACAAGCAATACATGTTTTTGTCTCAGTTCTTCGGTGGACCAGCATTATTTTCCGAGGCTTTTGGTCATCCAATGATGCGTGCCCGCCATATGCATTTTGAAGTGACGGTTGAACGGGCAGAAGCTTGGCTCGCATGTATGGATCAAGCGTTGACACAGGTCGGTGTGGAAGAACCGTTGCATTCTTTCGTCCTGCAGCGATTGTCGGGGCCAGCACATCATTTTGTGAATACACCTTAGTTCCGATTACACGCATATGGGAGAGGGATGGACGGAGTGGAATTAGAGCCCCTGTATAAGGTAAAGGTGAAATGTCATTATTGCGAGACCGAGTATGACACCTCACGCGTAAGACCAAGCTTGAAACGGCCATACCGGACGGATTCCGATTTTTGTGCTTACTACAAGCGGGAGAATCCGGATTTCTATGTTGTACGAATCTGTCCGACTTGTGGATTCGCTTCGACGGAGAATTCGACAGAACAATTAAACGATAAACAGCGCAAGGATTTTAAGGAGCAAATCGGCAATCGCTGGGTGAAACGAGACTATAGCGGTGCGCGGACACTTGAACAGGCGATGGATTCATACAAGCTTGGATTGTTGTGTGCTCAGGTTATTCAGGAGAAAGATCGTGTCGTTGCGGGTCTGCTGCATCATATTGCCTGGCTTTATCGGTATATGGAGGATCATACCCAGGAAAACCGCTTTCTCGAATTTAGCCTGGATGCTTACGTAAAGGTTTTTGAACGGGAAGGCACTGGCGGTAATGAAGCCAAGCTGTTGTATCTGCTGGGGGAGTTGAATCGCAGGGTAGGTCGTTTCCATGAGGCTGTAAAATGGTTCGGCCGAGTCATTCATGACAAGCGCATTACCGATGCTGCCATGATTCGTTCTTCACGGGAGCAGTGGGCATTGCTGCGGGAACAGATGATTTCGGGCAAAATGGAGCTGCCAGCTGAAATGATTGAAGCAGACAAAGAGGCTACGAAACGTAGCCCCATTTGATAAGTGACAGTTGTTCTCTAATTGCGGACAGGACGACTGGATAGCAAGTAATCACTATCGTTGTCGACGACAGTCATACTGGTATTACAACAAGGAAAGACCAGCAATTTCTTTTTGCCTTCACGAATGCGTACAAGCTCCTTCGGTTTGAGTGGCAGCAGTACATTGTTCGCATGGCAGTACGGACATTGCTGTACATAAATGTCCCCCATTACAATATCGTAAGGCCAGCTGTTTTCAAAGGGAATCATTCTTGCTCGCCTTCCGTAGAGGCAGGTTTAGCCGCTTCTTGTTTGGCCAGTTCGGCGATTTTCTGCATCAGGATATGCTGCGGCATATGCATCAGATGTTCGAGGGGAACACCCAGAGATTCTGCTAATTTGACGGCTGTGTCAGCCGAGACTTGTAAAGGTTTCATACGATGACCTCCTGAAATAGCTTAAACTATTTCTCTAGTATAGAGATATAGCGCTTATAAAACCAGTTCTAATTCAAGGTTAATTATACATTCTACTGAGAGAGGGGCCTTATTTAAATGAAAACACCATTACAACCCGTCTGGGATCTGGAGTCCATTTTTAGTGGAGGATCTGCCTCCGAATCTTTCGCTGCTTATTTAATTGAGCTGGAGCAGGATGTACGCAAGCTGCAAGTCCTTTTGAAGGAAACACCTGCGCCCAAGTCGCTGGAAGAAACAAATGCGTTCGACCCGATCCTGGAACTGCTGCAGAGCTGTTATATGCGAATTTCGGAAGGGTCTGCATTTGTCTCCTGTCTTTCTTCACAAAACCAAAATGATAAAAAGGCAATTCAGCTTCAGGGAACCATGAGTTCTCTTGGCGCGATGTTGAACAGTACCAAGTCCCAATTCGATAATGTACTTAGCCAGACGACAGACTCGGTGTGGGAAGCATGGATTGCCCGGGAGAATATTCAGCCGCTTGCCTTTGCACTGAACGAGAGCCGTACGCAAGCTCGTGAGAAGCTGTCTCCGGAGCTTGAAGGACTTGCACTTGATCTCGGCGTAGATGGTTACCATGGCTGGGGCAAATTCTATAACACCATTGTAAGCAAGGTTAACATTCCATTTGAACAAAATGGTGAAACGGTAATGCTGTCTGCAGGTCAGGCTGCCAACAAGCTGAGCGACAGTGACCGTAATGTACGCGAAACTGTATTCGCTAACTGGGAACAGGCTTGGACTGATGTCGAAGACTTCTGCGCAGATACATTGAATCATCTCGCTGGCTTCCGTCTCAAATTGTATGAGAAGCGTGGTTGGGATGACATTCTCAAAGAACCATTGGCGATTAACCGGATGTCGCGTCAGACGCTCGATACGATGTGGAACGTAATTAATGGTGCTAAACCTGCATTGGTTCAATATTTGGAACGCAAGGCGAAACTGCTCGGTGTAGAGAAACTCAGCTGGAGTGACGTTGATGCACCAGTAGGCAAGTCGGGTGGAAAAGTCACCTATGATGAGGCGGCCATCAATATTGTTGATCAATTCGCCAAGTTTAGTCCCAAACTTTCCAAATTTGCAGAGATGGCGTTTGAGAAACGCTGGATTGAAGCAGAGGACCGTCCTGGCAAGCGTCCAGGAGGATTCTGTACTTCATTGCCACTCAGCAAAGCAACACGTATTTTCATGACCTTCTCTGGGACGCCGTCGAATGTGTCGACACTTGCCCATGAACTCGGTCATGGCTATCATCAGCATATTATGGAAGAGCTGCCGGCCTTGAATCAACGATACGCCATGAATGTGGCGGAGACGGCATCTACCTTTGCTGAACTGATTGTAGCGGATGCCCTGGTTCAGTCCGCAACGGATGAGCAAGAGAAGCTCGCTCTGCTTGAAGACAAGATTCAACGAAGTGTTGCGTTCTTCATGAATATTCACGCTCGTTTCCTGTTCGAGAATCGGTTCTATGAGCAACGCAAAAAAGGTTTGGTGAATGCAGATGAGCTGTCCAAGCTCATGGTGGAGGCACAGCAGGAAGCGTTCTGTGGTGCACTTGCATCCGATCATCCGCATTTCTGGGCATCCAAGCTTCATTTCTATCTGACAGGTGTACCATTCTACAACTTCCCGTATACGTTCGGATATATGTTCAGTGCAGGCATCTATGCCAGAGCGCAGGAAGAAGGCACGGCATTTGCCGATAAATACGATGATTTGCTGCGGGATACGGGCCGAATGACGGTAGAAGAACTGGCTCAGAAACATCTGGGTACGGATCTCACGCAACCTGATTTCTGGCAAAATGCTGCGAACCTGGTCATTGCCGATATTGATCAATTTCTTAAGATGACAGAATCCGCTAAATAGGATGCCTATATATGTAACGGGGCTGCAAAACTGTGTAAACGCACACAGGTTTGCAGTCTTTTTTGTCCTTTTTTTATATTTGTCTTCTGCTAAATAATTTGTCGCAATTAAGAGAAATAACTCGCTTGAAGGACGCAAAATGGCAATTAATTGTGCAAATTATAGTTATATTTACCCAAGTTTGTTTGTCTTTGTTGAATGACCACATATGTTGTCATATAATGAGTCGTAAGTCCTTGTTTTGTAGGATGAAGTGCACAAAGGAGGAGCGTTATGGTAAAAATTGACCAGCTTTCATTAGCACGACAATTGGATTTGGTGTTCAAAGAGCTTGATCATGAATTATCAGGTTTAGATTCAGGTGTAGTTTTTGTGCAAATACGAAATAATGTTATTGGGAAGTTTGGAATTCGACATAATCCGATAACCGGACGTGATGGTCAAATGGAAGTGGAGGACGGTGGATTAAACGAAAACCAGCGCTCTTCTTTCCGTGCAATGGCACTGGAGACTTTAAAATTCAAGCGTAATTGGACTCATGGAGAAATTGCATATGACTTTACAGTAAGACAAGGGATGATTTTGGTTGATGCCACGATGGAGTCCAACTATAATATGGCGAACCTGATGATTCGTTATCCTAGAACCAATACATACATGGATTCAGGCATGGAGTCGACTTCTTAATTGTGATGAGCACACAGGAAAGCGGCACTTCCGAGGAAGGCCGCTTTTTGTTGTTGCATATACGAGCGCGAATTACGAGCTTACGAACGACCCGATAATTGCTGCTCAGCGATTTGGACCAGACGTTTAGTGATGTAACCACCCAGAGAACCTGTCTCACGGGAAGTGTAGTTACCGTAGTAACCGTCTTGGGGAATTGTTACACCCAGCTCTTGTGCAGCTTCCATTTTCAATTGTTGCAAAGCTGCAGTAGCTTGAGGAACAACCAAATTGTTTGAAGAATTTCTATTTCCTTGGTTTTGACCTCCGTACATGTGTGTCACCTCCTTATGGCTTGGTGATGTTAGTATGGTTAGAGAATAAGGAAATATGCATGATATGGAGTAAGGTAAAATTTGGATAAACAAGATGAGAGATAACATGAAAAAAGCCGACCCAGTATGGATCGGCTACGCAAATAAATGGTAAATAAAGGGGCAATATCCCATAGAAAAATCTTGAGAGTACAAGATTATTTCTCGGTTGGCGGAACAATCTCAATACGTGTAAAAAGCTCAACGGGCTGTTGAGGTTCCAAACGAATCAGTCCCGTTTGCTCATCTGTTAAATGCAAATTGGGTGCATCAGGGAGCCAGGTGTAGGGTTCAATGCACAGAAATTGATCGGATTCGCCCTTTGTGAAGAGGACCCAATGTTTGAAAAATGCTTCATCTGCTGAATATTTCAACATATATCCGTCCTGCCTGCGCAAGTGAGCTACCGCGGATTGTCCTTCTGCAGCTTTCAAAATAGTATCCCAGTTTCGTCCTTGCATGTTCATGGCTTCGTTCAAAGCTGACCATTCACCGAGAGGTTCAATCTCTCCTGTGGGAAGTTGCTCTTCATTCAGGCCGTAGATTCCGGAAACAGGAAGTTGAAGTGTCCATTCGGCAGGTTTGCCGTCAAGCAGAAACCATGTATGATATCCCATTCCAAAAGGAGCAGGAGTGGAGCTCAGATTGGTTACTCGCAGACGCTGGCTTAACACAGCGTTTTGCAGTCTGAACGTCATCTCAAGCTTCAGAGGAATTGGAAATTGAGCCATCCAATGCTCTTCATTTTCAGTTAATAATTCCGTTGTAATTGCACAACCGTCTTCATCTTCTTCGATGTCGCTGACACACCAGGACTGGCTGCGGTGGAGGCCGTGAATATGGTTGTCATTGGCCGTATTCTGATCGAATTGGTAATGGACTCCCTCATAATCGAATTGTCCTCGATGAATGCGGCCTGGCGGAACCAGCAGCGGAACGCCGAAGTGATACGGCTTCTGCAAGTAAAAAGCAAGTTCATCTTCTTTCGGACTGCGAACGACTTCGCGGCCCTGCACGAGATCGCGAATCGAAATAATATTGTTTCCAAGACGCGGCAGCAGGGTAATCTCCAATTCACGGCTATGTAGGATATACGTGTCGTAACCATTCCATTGGCCTTTGGTCACTTGTTTCATATCGATGCTCCTTTTCCCACTTGAAATCTGTCTGCAAACGGCTATGCCTATCTGCCGTTGCAGGCGTGTCATTGTGTACATGCCACTTATCCGATTAGCATTCCGAATGAATGCTGGTGATCAGGATAAGCAATTCCATCATAACAGATTTCGGCGGAGTGGGTAAAAAAAGCTCTTTCCATTTTGACATTCTGGTCTCGGCGCATTAAGATGGAATTCTGAAAGCTGTGTTTTATCCAACGAATAATAATTAAAACGATGACAGGGATAAGTAAGTCATGAGAACTCTCTTCAGAAAGCCGGTGGGTGATGTGAACCGGTGGGAACTCTTTACCGAATGGACCCTTGAGTGCTGATTTGAACAGGCGCAGTCTGATCTTAGACTATCCATAGTAGAATCGGACGTATCCTCCACGTTACGGAGAAATGAAGGCATTTCTTCCACATGATCTAATCAGGTCTAGAGGAATGGAGAAATGCGAATAAGGGTGGCACCACGGTCTCACGTCCCTTGCGGATGTGAGGCCTTTTTGCGTCCGCTGAGAATAGAAGAATAGCTGGATGCCGCCAAAGGTTTAGAAATATACCCATTTGGTCATCCATAACTAGACACAGGGAGGCGTTATGTGAAATGAAAACAGTACTTTCCGGAATTCAGCCAAGTGGCAAGCTCACATTGGGCAACTACATCGGGGCAATTAAAAACTTTGTGAAATTGCAGCATGACTACCAATGTCACTTTATGGTAGTTGATCTTCACGCTGTAACAGTAGCTCAAGAGCCGGCAGCGCTGCGTGAGCAGTCCGAGGCGGTAGCTGCATTGTTTATTGCAGCTGGAATCGATCCTGCGAAATCTAATGTGTTTCTGCAATCCCATGTACCCCAGCACGCGGAATTGGGCTGGTTGATGACCACTCTGACTTCGATGGGTGAACTCGAACGCATGACTCAATTCAAGGACAAATCCTCCGGTAAAGATTCCGTTGGCGCCGGACTATTCGTATATCCTTCATTAATGGCTGCTGATATTTTGCTGTATAATGCTGACCTTGTTCCAGTAGGCGAGGACCAGAAGCAGCATTTGGAACTGACACGCGATCTGGCAGGACGCTTTAACCACCGTTATGGGGAGTATTTCACGATTCCAGACCCTTATATTCCACAGGTGGGTGCTCGTGTAATGTCTCTGGACGATGCTTCTTCCAAAATGAGCAAAAGTAATCCCAATGCAGGCAGCTACATTGCCTTGCTTGATCCGCCGGATGTGATCCGCAAAAAAATTAGCCGTGCCACAACGGATTCCGGTACTGAAGTTGTATATGATCCGGCAAACAAACCTGAAGTCAGCAATCTGATGAGTATCTACGCTGAATGCGCAGGCCTGACCTTGAAGGAAGTAGCGGAACGCTATGAAGGCAAAATGTATGGTCCGTTCAAAAAAGAACTGGCTGAAGTGGTAGTATCCGTTATCGAACCTCTACAGGAACGGTATCGTGAGATTCGCGAGTCTGGCGAATTGGCCGATATTCTAGAAACCTCAGCTCGTCGTGCAGAAGCGGTGGCTTCTCAAACACTTCATGCAGTTAAAGATCGTATGGGGTTTGTTCCTAGACGTACGCTGTAGTAGAACGAGGCAAGTGGCCTAAAGTAAATGAATTGTTCACATACTAAAGAGGAGCCCTGACAGGGCTCCTCTTTAGTATCGTTTCGTACTACCTAACCTAGAAGTTTGAAGTTTACAGGGTCAAGAAGTGGTTTCCGAAGTGGTCCGACCTTCCCGACGCTCTTTCTTTGCGCGAATAACGAATCCCCAGCCGATGTTGGCAACGGATACGACAAACAGCAGCGAAGCCAACCAGCCAGAGTACGAGATCATGATCGCCGTAACCGCTAACAACATAATCGAAGAGAATGCAAACCATAATGATAAACCCTTGCTCATTGGGAAAAACCTCCATACAAATATTTAATGAGATTCCGTATAACCTGAAGCGTACGAGCCATAATAACCTTGCAAGCTTGCAATACATTACAGACACAGATTGAAGGGAGATTTTAAATATGGCTCAAGGATCTCGTTCTAACAACTTGGTGGTACCTCAAGCAAATTCAGCACTGCAACAATTGAAAATGGAAGCTGCACAAGAACTGGGTGTAACTATTCCACAAGACGGTTACTACGGTAACTACACTTCCCGTGAAACAGGATCTCTGGGCGGGTACATCACCAAACGTCTGGTACAAATCGCTGAGCAGTCTTTGGCTGGGTCTGGCAAATAATTCATTATAACCAAACAGCAACAAGCAGAAGCCCGGAGCGGAAACGCTCCGGGCTTTCTCGCGCATCAGTTCCTATGTCTGATTGTGCCCTTCCATGCACCTTTCGTCAAGAGCGTGCGGATAAAAGTTTTTTATCCATTTTCTCGTCACTTAACCATCCGACATACGTATCAATCGTCTCGAAATTTCGGTCCATAACGACCACAGCGACAAAGGGGTACTGTTTGCGGTGTCGATAACGCACATCTGCCCAGCGTACCTTATATCCTGCTGGTAATTCTTCCACCTCTGCGACAGCATAGGACGTGAAGTACAGAAATGCAGTGACTTCAGGAGATTTGCGTGAGGCGGCAACAGCGGCATGAGTGGAAGATGAAGCATGGAGATTCCAGGTTAGGACGGAATGATCCATCTTGCCAATCTCATAACTGCCGTCTGCATATCTTTTCACTACATGCCATCGGTTCCAGGATATCGTAGGGATCACCATATAATGAGCCTCAGCATTATATTTGTCGATTCGCTTCACCTGTCTAACAGCCATAGCACGTGCTATCGTGCGCCATACATAATACAAGCCAATCAAAATATACAGTGAAACAAAGAGTGGAGCAGGGGCGATCAGATCGAAGGCCCATAACAAAATGGCCAGCACATGTGTAGTAAACAGAAACGGATCAAAAATATGAATGATGTTCCAGGCAATCCAGCGTTCTGTAAAAGGTCGTGCTGCCTGGGTTCCATAGGTATTGAACAAATCCGTAAAAACGTGAACGCATACGGCGACAGCAGTCCAGGCCGCGACGTGTCCAACAGCGACACCGGGAAAGATCAGTGCAATGACGCCGGTGATGAGTAGAACCCATAACAGGAGAAATGGCAGTGAATGGGACATGCCCCGGTGATTCCGGATATAGAGCGAGTTGCTTTTGAGACGCAACGCAGTATCGATGTCAGGGGCCTGCGAGCCTGCAATGGTGCCAACCATGACCGCGGCTGCAAGCATGGGACTCGTCGCGACAACAGGATCGACATAAGCCAGACCGGCCAAACCAATCCCCATGACAAAATGTGTAGAAGTATCCATAAACGTCTCCTTTGTGTGGTGTATCGTTAATGCGTATTGCCTCTCTATCTAGGTGATACCCATATATAGTGTATATTATCCGCCTACCGGGAAGCAAAACACCTAATTTCCAAAGATATGACAAGAACCTGCTCAATTGACAGCAATTGTACGATCATTGTCAAACTCTTTTTCCTTTTCCTGTGATAAACTTTATATCGGAGGCAGAGAGAGAAACCTCCATGAGATCAAAAGCAAGGGGGATCTGCAAGCGTGGACAATCCATTGAGATACCAGGCTTCTTCCGATTCGGCATCACGATCTGCGCCTCCGACGAAATCGGGGACTTGGAAAGATTTTATCCATATTACGAAACCGGGCATTCTTCGAACCAACCTTATTGCGGTTTTTGGTGGCTTTTGGCTTGCATCCCAGTGGGACATCGACTATGGCAAATTGATGCTGACCCTGCTCGGAACGGTACTGATTATGGCTTCTTCTTGTGTATTTAATAATTACTTTGACCTTGAACTGGATCTCAAAATGGAACGTACTCGCAACAGGTCCTTGCCAACAGGACGTTTAACACCCAAAGTTGTTCTATCCTATGCCATTATATTGGGTGTGCTTGGATTATTCGTACTCTTTTCCTTTTCCGGGGCACTTGCCGGATTATGCGGCATGTTTGGCATGTTTGTCTATGTGATTATGTACACCCTCTGGTTGAAGCGTTCGTCGACATGGAGCACCTCCATTGGTGGTCTGTCTGGTGCTATGCCGCAGTCATCGGGTATGTCGAGGTAACCGGACGTTTGGATCTTGGCGCTTGGCTGCTTCTGGCCATGTTGTTTCTATGGCAGCCTCCACACTTCTGGGCGCTGGCGATCCGCAGGGTGGAAGATTATCGGGCTGGCGGATTTCCGCTATTGCCGGTTGTGAAAGGTATTGAACGGACCAAGATTCAGATGATTCCATATCTGGTTTTGCAGATCTTTGTCCCGATTCTCATGTATGCCTACGGGTACGCAGGAATCTTCTATCTTACCGTTTCACTGATACTTTCTGTGCTGTGGCTGTACTACGCACTCATAGGCTTTCGTGCAAAAAATACAGATGCTTGGGCCAAAAAGGTATTCCTTTACTCCATTAACTATCTATCCTTGAGTTTTATATTGATGATTCTGGATACAGTGCACAAATAAGCAGCATGAAATACTGTAAAAACAAATACATGGGCACATGTCCGCGGAACCGTTACAATAACATGGGAGCCCATTGTCGGTTGGGTTCTTCGTATACATATGCATCAGAGTGGTGTGGGAATGAGGAATTATCATAAAAATCAGGATTCAAGAGTCCATGAATTTTATCGAAAACCGTTAAAGTTTTATGTATGCGTATTCATATGATCTGATATCGGAAGGGACGATAATGATGCTGGAAAAGTATAAATGGACGTGGATGCTGCTAGGGCTTGCACTGATTATGGCAGTGTATTTAATGTGGGGCACCGTATTCGCCAGCAAGGAAAAATTACCCGAAATTCGGGAGATTCAATCCTTTTCAATGGAAAATGTGGATGGAAGCACAATATCTCTGGATGATACCAAAGGCAAGGTGCGTTTGTTCTACTTTTATTTCACCAGCTGTCCAGATGTGTGCCCAATTACGACGTTTACGTTATCTCAGGTGCAGGACCTGTTGAAAGAGGACGATACCTTTGGCAAGGATGTTTCGTTTGTGTCCATCTCGTTTGACCCGAAAGTGGATACCAAGGAGAAAATCAAGGAATTTGCAGATCGATTCCACGCGGATTATGAAGGCTGGTACTTCCTGCGGGGGGATATGGATAAAACGAAGCAGCTCGCCAAGGACTCATTCCAGATCCTCATTGAGGGTGAGAACAAGGATGATTTTGCCCATATGAACATGATTGGACTGGTGGATCGGAATAACCAGCTGCGGAAGGTATACAACGCGTTTAATACAGAGGATGTTGAACCCGCAGTCATTGCGGAGGATATACGCAATCTGATCAAGGAATAAATGTGTTCATCATGGACAAACCAAATAAAGAGGCTGCTTCTTGGGTTGAATGAATACCCAGGAGCAGCCTCTTTCTGTTTTTTCTAAAACGAGGGGAATTCAGGATATTGGATATACGATTCTAATCCTGCTTTCTCCAGCTGGGCGATAATGTATTCGTCAGGGGTTCCTTCCACACCCGCATAACCGCGGCGCGTATACATCTGTACAGCATCCGGGAAGGCATCTCGGAGAACACCTCTGATTTTCTTGCCTGAACTGTCATTATCCATAAATAAGTAGACCTCATCAT
Source organism: Paenibacillus sp. 11B (assembly GCF_030487755.1). NCBI lineage: Bacteria > Bacillati > Bacillota > Bacilli > Caryophanales > Paenibacillaceae > Paenibacillus > Paenibacillus sp. 11B. The sequence goes on from NZ_JAUKNS010000007.1 coordinate 47,618, forward strand.
AACCAACCTGTTTGCGCAGCGACTCAAGCTTGAGCGAATTCAGTGTTCCAAACGTGCACAAAATGTTGATTTCGGGTCCTACAAGACGTTTTAGTTTGCTGCGGTCATTCTTACCTTCCACAATGACATGAATAGGCATCATATTCACCTCTTGATCGAGAGCTTATGTCGACATTCCCCGGGAAATGTTGCAGCGAAAATCGACTGGATTATATAAAATGGACCTTCTAATTTTCACACGAGCGACACCTGACAGAAACACCTCTGATTTCTAACTTTTTTTCACATCTGAAGGGAATGCCTAACCAACAGTGGCCGTTCCGGTTACGGATCGTTCTTCCGATCGCTGTTGTCTCCAAATGTTCTGAATTTACTCTTCAAAGGTATAACATTTCGGAGACAAAGGCGAACGCTACCGCTTCTTCAGAATCGATTCCGTCCCCTTCACTACTATCTTCCACTGATCATCCATTCCTAATTTAAGAAAGAGAAATCTTGAAGATGAAGAAGGTTATGCTCCAGAAGTCACTTCGTTCGTGTGTAAAACATCAGTCCATTTTATATAGTTTAGCTGTAAATGGGGGAATGATGCAAAGCCAAGAAAAAACAAGCTTTTCTGTTGTCAAAGGGTCAGATATAGATCATCATCTTGATACGGTTAACCAAGTATGCTTTTGGGATCAGACAGGGAAGCTTCACGTCTGGCTGTGAAGTAAGGGAGCAGCATGATACCAATCATCAATAATACAAAGGCAATGAAATATGGAGACAGACCCACACGCAGCTGCCCTGCGGTGATCGGACCAATAAAAGAGCCGATGGAGGTAGCAATGGATTGCAATGAGAAGATGCGCCCCAGCTTGTTTCCCCCGCTTAAGCGGATAAAGAGTGTTGCCATGGCAGGGAAAATAATTCCTTTAGACATCCCCAGAACGAAGAGTACGGAAGACAACGGAATCTGTGGTATCGCCGCCATAGCAAAGAAACATAAAGACATCAGCAGCACACCCGCAATCAACCGCAGTTTGGGGGAATATCGGTTGAGAAACAGCATGCTTAGGGTAAATAATGCTCCAATGCTGATAATAGAAAACAAAAGTCCGGTAGACATCATGGACGAATGTCCGCCTCCGCGCAGAGGCAGTTCAAAAAATAGGATTCCTTGGGCACAAGCAATGACAAGAGGCAGAGCAAAGTATCGCCAGGATACAGGCAGGAACTTTCTTTTCTCTTCAACTGGGTTGCTAGGCTTGGCGGGCTCGGTCACTTTTTCATGTTGAACTTCAGGAACGCCTTTGGGCATGGATAACCATGCGATAACGCCAGACAGAATGAGCAGATAACCTAGACTTGCAAAGGTGGCGGAAAATCCAAGAGCTCCGACAATTAGTGCGCCTGCGGCGGGGGATACCACGGATGCGAGTGTATGTACAACGCCATGGCCTGACATATACTTGCCTTGCTTAATCGGATCACTTGATAATTGTGCAAGCAGTGCGAGACAGGCTGGAGACAGAAAAGCAAGTACAAATCCGCTGATGGCCCGCAGGGCGAGCAGCTGCCAAGGCGTGTGAATTTGTGCTTGAATAAGCAAAATGATCCCTGCGCCCAGCAAACTGAATACAATGTAACGACGACTGCCATGTTTGTCGATTTGGGTTCCGGCGATCAGATTGCCTGGGAGATGAGTCAAGGAATAGATGCCCATCATCCAGCCGATGAAGGTAGGGGCTGCCCCGAGCGAGATAGCGAAAGGGGTCAAAATTGGATACTGGGCGTGCAGATCAAAAACAGCAAGGAACAAAAATAGATATAGCCAGATGGCCGTTTTCACATAAGCCCCTCCTTGTTAAGCGATGCATATTCAATAACTGGTCATGACATGTTCCCCGTTCCTTGGACAGAACCTCATGGTACTACTTGTACGCCCGGCGGGACGAACTTAGACCGTTTATTTTTACATAGGAGGGCTTAGCTGACAGCAGCTTCGGAAATCATGTATAATATTCGGGAAGTGTTAATAATCAACTCTAATACGGAAGGTGTAGTCATGAACATAGAAGTAATCAAAGAGTTTGTGATGCAGAACTGGCTGGTGATCGTGGTTGCGTTGATCATTTTGTTCTTTGTTCTGAATGTGGTCAAAACCGTATTGAAATGGGCGATTGCCATCATCATTATTGCGGCTCTACTGATATACAGCGGCATCTCCATCGATCAGATCAAACAGACAGTTACTGATGTACAATCGAGTACAATGGACACATTGAAGAAGGAAGCGACCAGCATGATGCTCAAGGAAGCTTCCAAAGCGACATACATCAAAGGGCAGGATGGTGCATACACCATCACAAGCCCCAATGTGGAGATTAAAGGCAGAACGAATTCGGATAAAGTCGATGTTACATTTCGGGGGATCTCACTGGGTGAATGGAAGGTCGACAATGAAACGATACGAACTTTTGTCAAACAGGCACAGGAGAACGGAACAGCACCGACTTCGTAGTAAAGGAGGAATGGATACGTGCTGCAAAATTGGCTGGACAGTCTGAAAGAATTCAATGGCATAACGATTATGCTGTTGCTGATTGTGGCCGCTTCATTGCTTCAGGGATGGTCCAGAGGTGCTTCGCGTTCTGCGGGAAGACTCTTTGGATTCCTCATGGATGGCATTATGGCGGTCATCGGTATTCTATTATCCATCGGTTTAACATTATGGCTTGCGCCATATGTTCAGCAATGGTTGTCTGTGCATGTCGCAGACATGCCAAACCGTGAGCTGAACCGGTGGGAACAGATGTATTATACATTGATTACGGCCATCGCTGATTTTCCGCTCATGCGGTTTGCCGTGTTGTTTGTGCTTAGTTATGGCTTCATCCGCTTGCTTCTCGGCTTGCTCTCTTCCCTTATTTTCCGAAGAAGATACAGTTCAGCAGAGCAAGAGAGCAGACCAAAAGGATTTTTCAGCCGCTTTACGGGTGCTGTGATTGGTACAGTCATTGGCTCCGTGCGCGGGATGATTGTGATTGCCGTACTGTTCATGATAGTCAGTCTCTATCCGGGCAGCATGTTTAGTCGATACGTGGAGGCTTCGCCCATTTATATGCAAGGAGCCAAATCGGTCATAGAGCCATTATCCGGTACATTTATCAAGGACAAGCTGCCCGTGTTTACCCAAGCCGTCCAAAAGGAACTGGGCGCCATCCTGCAACGCAAGTATGAAGTCGTTGACCATAACATTCCTGCGGATATTGAATCTGCGGCAAAAGAAATTGTGAAAGGCCAAACGACAGATGAAGCCAAAGCCAGGGCATTATATGACTGGGTAGGTTCTCGCATTCAATATGACTATGGTAAAGTGGATGACTATGAGCAAAAGGGCATATGGCACGAGCAGACGCCGCAAAATACATTTGATACACGTGAAGGCGTATGTATTGATTACGCTCGTCTATATGCGGTCATGGCTCGTTCACAGGGGCTGGAAGTCAAAGTGGTTACAGGCCTTGGTTATAACGGGCAGGGTGGATATGGTCCACATGCCTGGAATGAAATATATTTGAGTGATTCGGAAAGCTGGATTCCGCTTGACCCCACGTGGGCAATCAGTGGCGATTGGTTCAATCCTCCTAACTTTGCCGATACCCATCTGAAAGATCAATCAGCTTAACATTACGCCGGACAGGGGTCCGGGAGATGACGACGTTGCCAGGTTATCATGCCGGGGCTGTATAGTCTGGACGGTATGCATCAAGTCATGAAAGAGGTAGGATGAATGAACAATCATTCAAAAGAGAAGGACGAACTTACGGACAAGCGGCGCTTCAGTTACCGGATGAACGTATTTTTCTTCGCTTCCTTTGTTATTTTTAGCGTTATTATTGTGCGGCTGGCATTTTTGCAATTCGTGGAAGGGCCTGAGCTGAGTCAGGAGGAAGCGAGCAACATTACCAAAGATGTACCGCTCGCTCCCGTGAGAGGCACTATCTATGATTCCACGGGCGAGGTGAAGCTGGCTTACTCCAAGCCGATTCAATCCTTGTATCTGACCTTATACAAAAATTATGGGGATGTGGATGGCAAGCCTAATCCGAATATAGCGGAAGTGGAGGACATCGCCACCCGGCTGCATGATGTTTTTGAGCAGTATAAGAAAAAAGATTCCGAGGCCCTTACGGTCGATAACATCTTAGAAGCCATGGATCTCAATTCGCGTAAAGCAAACGGGTTCATGCCACGTCTGATCAAGAGTGATCTGTCCGATGAGGAAGTAGCCTATTTTCTGCAGCACAAGGATGAATTCAAGGGAATTCAGATTGTAGAGGAAAGTGTGCGCTACTATGATCCGGATACGGTAGCTGTGCAGACGATTGGTTATCTCAAAAAGTTCAAAAGCTCCAAAACACTCAATAAATACAAAGAGGTCGATGAGGCCAATAAAAAGCAAACTGACCCAGGTCTTGTATATACCGAAAATGAGTTTGTTGGCTTTGATGGACTGGAACTGCAATATCAGGATGTTCTGCGGGGGAAAAGCGGTTATAACTCCGTTGATGTTGATTTGCGGAACTTGCCTGAAGGTGTAGCAGGCTCTACCCCACCCGAAAAAGGGTATGACCTAATTACAACCATTAACAAAAATGTTCAGGTGAAGACAGAACAGGCGATAATGGATCAACTAAGCTGGCTGCATACACATCAGGTCTCCGGTAAGCTGCATCCCAATGCAAAAACAGGTTTTGCAGTCGCAATGGAAGTGGATACAGGGAAGATTGTTGCTGCTGCCAGTATGCCAGATTACGACACTAATGTGTGGAGAACTGGCGGTATAAGTACTGAAGATTACGATAGAATAAAATATATTTATCAAAATGGTACCATTCGTGGCTTCCCGCCAGACGATTCGGGTAAACGGGCGGAATCTGTTGTATTGCTTGGTTCCACAATCAAACCGCTCAGTGTATTGATTGGTTTGAAGGAAGGTTTCTTCACTACAAATACAGTTTATTCAGACAGAGGTTCAACGACTTTTGGTGGGGATAACCGCAGAGTACAGAACTCCTCCGGTCACGTGTATGGTTCGTTAACTCCTCGTGATGCGATTCGTCATTCTTCTAACGTGTTTATGATTGACGAAATTGGTAAGAAGCTGTACTCCAAGTATGGCGCCAAGGGAATTGGCGTATGGGATAAGTACATGGAGCAATTCGGTCTTGGTGTGTCTACAGGGGTAGACTTGCCTAATGAGAAGTCTGGTCTCAAAGAATATGAGAATGAATTGGAGAGTTCTTTAACACGTCTGGTATATGCCTCCTTTGGACAACAAGGGAAGTATACAACAATGCAGCTGGCACAGTATGCTACGATGCTAGCGAATAAAGGAAAACGAATGCAGCCACAATTAGTCAGTGAGTTCCGTGATTCAGAAGGCAATGTGGTTGAGAAAATGAAACCGAAAGTGCTCAGCACAGTCGATTTTAATGATGCTTACTGGAATGAAGTACAGCGGGGCATGGCAACCGAAGTAACAGCGTTTAGTGGATTCCCTTATGACTTTGCAAGAAAAACAGGTACATCCACACAGTTAGTCGGAGGCAAATTGGTGGATAACGGGGTATTTATCGCTTATGCACCACGTAACAATCCGAAGCTGGCTGTAGCTGTGGTTATCCCTGAAGGGGGCTTTGGTTCGAGCAGTGCGGCTCCGGTAGCTCGTGCGATCTTCGATGCGTATGACGAGGAGTTTGGTCTGGACGGTGTACCAAAAAAAGATAAAAATAAAGAATCAAATACACAGTAATGTGAGTCTTTGAATCCAAAGAGAGGACCCTTTCGAGGGGCCTCTCTTTTACGTTTTCCAGGACTGAGAGTCCTTTTGCTCATAAGCTGATGCAAATCAATATGTAACAAACATCGTGCATGCCACGTTTTTATAATAGAATGAAAATTTATTTCAGGATTAAAGAGATTAACGATATGTCTGTATTGACATCGTCTCGAAAGAATCCGCATATGTCTCTTCTGTTTACGAAAATGTAACCAAAATCTGGAGGACATGGCAGTTGACCTTTGATAGACTTGTATGAAGAAAGGATGTTATTTGAGTTGAATGATGCAAAACGTGCTGATCGATTAATCTACTTTTACATAAGAACGGAGAGGTTTATCCCATGTTTAACCGATTGAGGAAAAGGAAAATGTCCAATGAAGATCCGCCGGTCAACAAGCCGTCTAGTGTAAGAATGAACATGTTTTTTTTCGCTGCGTTTGTTATATTTAGTATCCTTATTTTCAGGCTGGCTTTTGTGCAATTTGTCGAGGGACCTGAACTGACTTATATGGAGACCAGCCGTAATACTAAAGATATTCCGCTTGCACCTGTGCGTGGCCCCATCTATGATGCGACAGGGAAGGTCGCGCTCGCTTATTCGGAGCCTGTGCAGTCCCTTTATGTGTTGTTGTATGAGGATTATAGAAATGATGACCGCAAGCAGGAAGCGCAGGAACTTGCTGATGAACTGGCGGCTGTATTTAAGAAGTTTAACCCGGGGGACAAAGAACAACCAGATGCAGAAGAGATTGTGAGGCGACTGGATTTGGATTATCAGAAGACATTTGGATATGTACCAAGGTTGGTCAAATCCGATTTAACAACCAAAGAGATCGCCTATTTCATGGAGAAAAAAGCGGAATTTCCGGGTGTTATGGTCCTTGAGGAAAATGTCCGAAAATACGATCCGGATGGGGTAGCCGTTCAGGTGGTCGGCTATACAAGAGAATTCAAGCGGGCACCGGACACCCTTAAAAAATATAAAGCCATTCGTGAATCTGCAAGTACCCTGCGTGACCCGGGTCTTGTTTATCACGAAGAAGAGAAGGTAGGCTTTGACGGATTGGAACTGCAATATCAGGAGGAACTTCGTGGACGTAGTGGCTACCAGTCCATTGATATTGATGCACGCAATTTGCCAGACGGAACGATGAATCTGACCCCACCTGAAAAGGGGTATAGTCTAATTACAACCATCAACAAGGAGATTCAGATGGTTGCACAACAAGCTATTACAGATGAATTGAGGAAGTTGCCTAAGGCCATTACGGGATATGCGGTAGCCATGGAAGTGGATACAGGCAACGTAGTGGCTATGGCGAGTATGCCGGACTATGATCCGAATGATTGGGACTATGACAAGATCAAGTATGTATTCCGCAACGGAACCACGGAGTCGTTCCCTCCTAATGAATCAGGTAAAAAGGCCGAGTCCGTTGTTTTGTTGGGTTCCGTTATTAAGCCTCTTAGTGTACTAATTGGATTGAAAGAAGGTTTGTTCAGTACAGGGCAAACCTATTATGACCAAGGCTATGCTACATTAGGTAAAGATGGAAGAAAGGTTAGGAATTCACACTCGGCATTTAACGGCTCTATTACGGCTAGAAGAGCGATTGAAAAATCTTCCAATGCTTTTATGATCGATATGGTGGGTAAGGGCCTTTATAACAAATATGGGGCGACCAAGGGTGTAAAAGTGTGGGACGAACATATGAAAGAGTTCGGTTTGGGAGTATCTACAGGAGTGGATCTTCCGAAAGAGTATCTAGGTACTTTGGAATATAATAGTAAAAATGACGAATCAGGTCTTACACGTCTCGCGTTTGCCTCATTTGGACAGCAAGGTAAATATACAACGCTTCAACTCGCGCAATATACCACAATGCTTGCGAATAAGGGTAAACGGATGGAACCTCATTTGGTAAAAGAAATTCGTGACGCTGATGGCAATGTGGTCAAGAAAATCAAACCAAAAGTGTTAAACGAGGTTGATTTTGCTGATGCATACTGGAATGAAGTGCATAAGGGCATGGTCACCAGAGTAAGTTCGTTTGAAGGTTTTCCCTACGATTATGCGAGAAAAACAGGAACCTCGGAGCAGGGAACAGGACCGAACAAGAAGGAAAACGGGGTGTTTATCGCATTTGCACCACGGGATAATCCGAAGCTGGCTATAGCCGTTGTTGTACCCGAAGGTGGTTTTGGATCGGTCAGTGCATCTCCGATTGCACGCAAAATTTTCGATGCATACGATGAAGTTTATGGCCTTGATGGGACTCCAAAAGGGAAGAAAGATCAGGCGAAAGATACAGAGTAACGTGAAGCAGCGCAGAAGAATTAGGACAGATAAGCAAAAAAGACAAACAAGCTAATTAAATGGCCATCATACTCATTTGGACAGGCAGGGGAAATTATCCCTTGCCTTTTTTTTTTGCATCAGCTAAAATTTGCACAAGGGAAACATTATTAGTCGTGTATAAATTTTAATACCTTGTACAACAAAATTAGATTAGGACAATTATGTTAGTAGAGGGAAAGGGGAGATTTAGATTGTTAATGGTGAAGATGAGGAGCATTCAGAGAGGTTTGATGACGCTTGCTGCTGTTGTATTGGTGATCGTACTAACGGCCTGCTCAAGTACAGCGGAAACGGAAGGCAGTGAGGGGAAGGTACAGGTTACAGCCACAACAGGCATGATTGCGGATGTAGCGCGTGAGGTCGGAGGGGCATATGTTGACGTAACCGGGCTGATGGGCCCCGGTGTCGATCCTCACTTGTACAAGGCTTCGCAGGGAGATATTCGGAAGCTGGAGCAAGCGAAAGTCGTTTTTTACAACGGACTGCACCTCGAAGGTAAAATGACAGACATTTTGGAGAAAATGTCCAAGAGCAAAATAGTAACGGCTGTATCGGAGAAAATTCCGGCGGATGAATTGCGATCAGGAGAAGATACAGGCGGCACCGAATACGATCCACACGTTTGGTTTGATGTCAGCCACTGGATGCATGCGGCAGAGGCTGTGCGCGATACACTCGTGGAAGCAGATCCGGAACATGCAGAGGAGTACAAGACCCAGGCAGAGCAATATCTAGCGAAACTGGAAGCATTGGATAACGAAGTGCGGGAAAAAATCCAGGAGATTCCGGAAGCCAGTCGAGTATTGGTTACGGCGCATGATGCCTTTAGTTACTTTGGCCAAGCCTATGGCATGAAAGTGATGGGGCTTCAAGGAATCAGTACAGCAGCCGAGTATGGTGCGAGGGATGTTAGTGAGCTGCGGGATTACCTCGTGGATAACCATATCAAGGCTGTATTTGTAGAATCCAGCGTACCGGCAAAGGCAATGGAAGCGATTATTGCCGGGGCAGCCGAAAAAGGACATACGGTAAGCATTGGTGGAGAACTGTTCTCGGATGCAATGGGTGCTGAGGGAACGGAAGAAGGAACGTATATCGGCATGATTCGCCACAACACTAAGACGATTGTAGAAGCATTAAAGTGATAAATCATATAAGAGAGGAGTAAAAGAATATGAGTGAAGCAATTTTATCGGAAAAATCTCAGTCACAACCTAGTGCTAACCATTTGCAGGGAACGCAACCTACATCAGCTCCTCTTAGTGTTCGGGATCTGGCGGTAGCTTACCATAAAAAACCGGTGCTTAGTGGGGTATCTTTTGACATTCCAGAAGGTCAGTTGATTGGCATTTTGGGTCCCAATGGGGCCGGGAAATCAACCTTGATTAAAGCCGTTCTGGGACTAGTTCCTAAAATGCACGGTAAGGTGAAAATTTTTGGTCAGTCCTACCGAGAACAACGTCGCCGGATCGGCTATGTGCCTCAGCGGGAATCCGTGGATTGGGATTTCCCGACTCACGCGCTCGATGTTGTCATGATGGGGCGATATGGACATCTGGGCTGGTTCCGTCGTCCAGGCAAAAAAGAACGGGATCTGGCAGCTCACTGCCTGGAGCAAGTGGGAATGGGCGACTATATGCACCGCCAGATCAGTCAGCTGTCCGGCGGACAACAGCAGCGTGTCTTTCTGGCACGGGCACTGGTACAGGATGCCGATCTGTATTTCATGGATGAGCCATTTGCAGGCGTGGATGCCACAACGGAAAAAGCCATCATTTCACTGTTGGAACAGTTGAAGAAGCAAGGCAAGACCGTACTGGTTGTTCACCATGATCTGGCGACAGTAGAGGAATATTTTGATCATGTGTTACTCCTCAATGGACGGCTGGTTGCAGGTGGACCAACGAATGAAGTATTTGTACCGGATACTTTGCAAGAGACGTACGGAGGCCGGATCGCGATGATCGGAAGCCGGACGGAGAAAGGCCAGGTGTAGTGCATGTGGAACTGGATTGTAGCTATCGTGTCCGACCCCAATACACGCTGGATATTGCTTGGCTGCTTATTGCTTGGATTCAGTAGTGGAATTATAGGTTCCTTTACATTTTTGCGTCGTCAGAGTCTTATGGGGGATACGCTGGCTCATGCAGCTCTGCCAGGGATTTGTATCGCGTTTATGTTGACGGAAACCAAATCCGTAGGATTATTTCTGTTCGGTGCGCTCGTCGCTGGAATTGTGGCGACCTTCGGCATATCGTGGATTACACGGAATTCCCGGATCAAGCAGGATGCGGCGATGGGGATTGTGCTGACTGTATTTTTCGGAATTGGCGTAGTGTTGCTTACTCGGATTCAGCACAGTGCCAGCGGTAGTCAAAGTGGACTCGATAAATACTTGTTTGGTCAGGCCGCATCCATGGTGATGACGGATGTGTATGTGATGGGCGGTGTCTGTCTTGTATTGTTGATTGCCTGTCTTGCATGGTTCAAGGAATTCAAGCTGGTGAGCTTTGACCCGGGCTTTGCACGGGGGATGGGACTGCCAGTTGGCATGCTGGAACAACTGATTCTGCTGTTGACCGTTATAGCGGTTGTTGCGGGGATTCAGGCGGTGGGTGTGGTGCTTGTCGCTGCTTTGCTGGTGACCCCTGCAGCAGCGGCCCGCTGCTGGACGGACTCGCTCTCGCTTATGGTAGTGTTGGCCGGCGTATTTGGAGCACTGAGCGGTGCGACAGGTACGATCTTCAGCACACTTGTGCCTAATCTGCCAACTGGGCCTGTGACGGTATTGGCAGCTACAGTATTATTTGCCGGCTCCGCACTGCTTGCCCCGCGTCGTGGAATATTAGCTCGCCGTTTGCGCAGCATTCAGGCGAAGTCCACTTATTTGAGAGAAGAGCGTGCTACACTCCAGACACTGTCTGCACAGCGAGCACAGCAGGAACGGGGTGAACTGTAATGGCAACGTTCTGGATTATATTAACGGCCATTCTGGTATCCTCTGCCTGCGCTATTCTTGGCTGTTTCCTGATTCTGCGGCGGATGGCTCTGGTCGGAGATGCGATCAGTCATGCGGTTCTCCCGGGTATAGCGATTGCTTTTCTGTGGAGCGGGTCACGTGATTCACTATGGATGCTGCTCGGTGCAACGGTATTTGGATTACTGACGGTATTCTTCATTCAAAGCTTGCAGGCTGGAGGACTATCGTCTGATGCTTCCATTGGGATTGTGTTTACGGCGCTCTTCGCAGTGGGTGTCATTCTCATCAGTCTCAACGCCCAGCATATCGACCTGGATCTGGACTGCGTATTGTTCGGTGAGATCGCTTATGTGCAGTGGGATACCCTGACCTTTGGGGGAACGGATGTAGGACCTAGGGCGGTCTGGATGCTTGGCATCACGCTGCTGGTGATCCTTGTTGTGATCGGATTGTTCTACAAGCAATTCAAGCTGTGTGCCTTCGATCCGGCGCTGGCTGCGGCTTGCGGCATTCCGGTGGTGCTGTTTCACTATCTGCTTATGGGGCTCGTCTCCATGACATCGGTGGCTTCATTTGAAAGTGTAGGTTCCATTCTCGTTGTTGGCATGCTCATTGTACCCGCGGCGACGGCTTACCTGCTCACGGATCGACTGGGCAAAATGATTCTGTACAGCGTGCTTGTAGGAGCAGCTTCCTCGGTTGGAGGCTATATCATGGCTTACGCACTGGATGCTTCTATTGCAGGCTGCATGGTGGCGGTAGCCGGCATTCTGTTTGTCTTGGCCCTGCTGTTGTCACCCAAGCATGGTATTGTTTTCCGATATGCTCGTCGCAAATTCGCGGCACGTTAATGGATAAAGCGTAGAAGCCGCCTGCATTGCAGGCGGTTTTTTCATGGATTCCGACACTATTTATCTTGTGGGGGACAGGTCTACGACATGGAACAGACACCTGCTGCAATGTTGCAAAGGTTCACCCACATCGCGGGTTACTTTGTTGCAGGCCGACGATCTGTGGTAAAATGTCGTTAGCTGTGACGTCCGGAGCATCCGCCTACGCGAATGCCGGGCGATCTTTTTGTGAGAGTATGTTAGATAGGGAGAAGTAGAGAGACCATTAAGGAGGTAATACAGCATGAGTGAACTAAAATACAAATTGCTTGCATTGGATATGGATGGAACACTGCTCAACGATAATCACGAAATTACACAGGAAACCGCCAAATGGATTCAGATCGCCATTCGCCGGGGAGTGCATGTGTGCCTTTCAACAGGAAGAGCTGTTTTTCATGCGATGCCTTATGCGGTACAGCTTGGGCTGGAGACCCCGATGATTACGGTCAATGGCAGTGAAGTCTGGAAAGCTCCGCATGATTTGCATATGCGCCATCTAATGGACCCGTCACTGATCCGCAAAATGCAGGAGATTGGCGAAAAATATAATAGCTGGTACTGGGCATACTCCGTTGAAGAGCTGTTCAACCGTGATCGCTGGACAGACAATATCGAAGGTCTGGAATGGCTGAAATTCGGATTCAATACCGAAGTGGATGAAGTCCGTCACCAGATTATGATGGAGCTGCAACAAATGGGCGGCCTGCAAATGACGAACTCCTCACCTGTTAATATTGAGATTAACCCTGGCGGTGTATCCAAAGCGAGCGGTGTAGCTGAAGTCTGCAAGCTGCTGGGCATAGAGATGTCCGAAGTGGTCGCTGTTGGAGACAGCTTGAATGATCTGGCTGTCATTGAAGCTGTGGGTCTTGGGGTTGCCATGGGCAATGCGCAGGAGCAGGTGAAGGAAGCGGCTGACCTGATCGTAGCGAGCAATAACGAAGATGGCATTGTCGAAGTCATCCGTGAACATATTTTGAAGGGGGAATAACCTTTGCTTGCAACCGTTGGCTGGATTTTAATTGTACTGCTGTTTGCGGTAGGCATGGCCGGAACGGTATATCCCATACTGCCTGGTGCTATCGCGATTTTCTTCGCGTTTCTGGTCTATGGCTGGTTCTTCAGCTTTGATCCGTTCGGTGTATGGTTCTGGATCATCCAGATATTGATCGTAGTTGTGTTGTTCGTGGCTGATTATGTCGTCAGTGCCTGGGGTGTGAAGAAATTCGGCGGCTCCAAATTATCAACGACACTCAGTACGATTGGTGTCATCATTGGTCCATTTGTCATTCCGGCGTTCGGACTGGTATTGGGCCCGTTTATCGGTGCTTTTATCGGGGAACTAATCGGTGGGTCTTCACCTTCCAAAGCTTCCAAAGTCGGATTTGGTTCCGTGGTGGGGCTGTTTACAAGCACCGTCATGAAAATTATTTTGCAAATCGTCATGATCGTCCTGTTTATTATCTGGGTCGTAAGATTCGCATAGACGTTCGGGAGTCGTTTCATCTGGATGCACGTCGGTGTGGGGGAAAGAAGGGGAATTGGCTTGTCTAAGAAAGAAACATTCATTAAGGGGACGCTCATTCTGGCGGCCGCTGCACTGATCGCGAGGGTACTCGGATTGGTACAACGGGTGCCGCTCGAGCATATCCTCGGCGATATCGGTAACGCATCGTTTACCATCTCCAATACGGTATATTTAATGCTGTTAACTGTAGCTACAGCGGGTATACCAAGCACGCTTAGTAAAATGGTGTCGGAACGTTATGCGCTGGGACGCGCAAGTGAAGCACAACAAATCTACCGTGCAGCCCTGATCTTTGCGGCTGTAGCCGGGGTAGTCATGTCTGCTTTATTGTGGTTCGCGGCACCTTATTATGCGACGTACGTGTCCAAAGTGCCGGAATCGGTGAGCGCCATTCGAGCCCTGGCTCCAGCGCTCCTGCTCTTTCCAGCCATCGCCATGATGCGAGGATATTTCCAGGGTCGCGGCAACATGACGGCAGGCGGGATTTCACAGATTGTGGAGCAGTTTGCACGCGTGGGTACAGCGATTATCGTGGCGTTTGTTATGCTGCAATGGAATTACGATGATCAAACGATCGCCGCGGGGGCTTCATTTGGGGGCGTATTCGGAAGCATCGGTGCGTTTGGCGTCATGCTGTACTTCACCTTAAAGCTTCGCAAAAATGACCGTGCAGCGCAATTGAATTACGAGCGTGTAGAGCAACTGCCTATGCGGGGCATCTACAGTGATATATTCAAACTTTCGATTCCAATTGTATTATCTTCACTCGCTGTTCCGGCAATTAACTTTATCGATTCATCGCTGGTAGTTCCGCTCCTTAGCGGTCGTATTGGACTGGAAGAAGCGACAGGTGTACTTGCGATCCTCGGTGCTAAGGCCCAAAGTATCGCAGGCATCCCGCCGATTCTGGCTATCGCTCTGAGTCAATCGCTTGTGCCAGTCATTTCAGCAGCTTTTGCACGTAAGGATGAGGTTCATCTGAAAAATCAGGTGACGCTTGCTTTGCGCATTTCGATTCTGACAGGAATGCCAATCGTTATCGCGCTGTGTGCGGCGGCGTATTCCGTTAACGGCTTACTGTTCACCAGTCCAGACGGGACACCCATCATTACATTGCTGACGTTCGGTACCATTTTCCAAATTACGATGATGACTACCAACTCTATTTTGCTTGGGGTGGGCAAACCACGGATCACCATGATCAGTGTGGCAGCAGGTATCGTGGTCAAACTTGTAGCGAGCCTGATTCTGGCTCCGATCTTTGGCATCTACGGGATCATTATTGCGACCGCATTGTGTTTCCTGGTTATTACGTACCTGAACCTGCGGGTGCTTCGGAAAATTGTTGATTTCTCAATCATGGGAGATCGCTGGAAAGGGTTCATCATTACCGTACTGCTTGCGGCGGGTGTTGGTTTTGCGGCCAACTGGGCCGGGAACTCCATCTTTGATTTATTCCTGCCAACACGTGTATCTTTCCTCGTTACCTGTCTGTTTGTGGGTGCTCTTGTGGTGGTTGTGTATCTGGTACTCATGGTTGTTCTGCGTGTGCTCCGTAAAGACGAGCTGGGCAGTTACCCTCGTATTTTGCAAAAAATACTCCGTCCGCTCATGCGTCTTCAACGTGGAGCCGGGCAACGTGGATAACTATTCAGCATACAATTCACAACTTCGTTATCTGTTTGAAATAAGTACAAGCTCTGTCTGCTATTATAGTGGACAGGGCTTTTTTGTATGTCCAAGATGGCTGAATTAAGAACCTAATCGATAAGGGTACGCGTTCCACTTTCTAGACGATGTCCTTGTATGGGTGACCGCACTTAATGCGTCAAGGTTTGGGCATCATGGGCCAACGCGGTTTTCAGCATCCCATACCGATGTTCATGGCTCATCTCGAACAACCATGGGCGGCGCGGGATTGTGAGATGACCGAGACAGTCGCGATTTTGCAGCCAATCCTGCCTTGTTATCGGTTCATATGGCGTATCACCCCATACGGCCAGCAGTTCAGGACTATATAACCGTTGTCCTTCCGCCAGCCATTCTTGATCCAGCAGCTCCTGGCTATATAACTCATCTTCTCCGGCTTCATCTTCATGTGCGGTGAACAGACCGGGCCAATATTCAGCACGTGAACCATGGTGAGGAACCGAGCGCGCAAACTCCAGCACCTGTGTGAAAACTTGCTCGACTCCAAACAGCATCGCATATAAACCTTTGCCAAACATAATTCGCTCATCCAGCTTGCCAAAATGTTCAATTACCCGGCCTGCAAGCCCCTTTTCTCGTCCTAGTGGGAAAACGATATGATTCAACCCAGCCAGATTATGCAGATGAAATGAGGGTTTGGAGAGCACTTCTTTTTGAAAATAGGGATGCTGCACCACCCGGCTCTCGATATAGTTCTGCTCATTAATAATTAACGCCACACACAGCAGCGAGCTGCATCGCTCCAGCCAAAATCGTTCCCAGAACGGTGTCATGAACGCCGATACATGAAAATGGGACAACAAATGAAAACAGCTTCGGCCGATCCGGCGGCTGTTCATATACAACAGAAGCTGGGGATACGCATCCTGGAAAATGAGTGCATTACAACGCTCAAGTAATCGGTACATGTGCTCACGGTCGGTTTGATTTTGCAGATTGTGCATAAGATCACTCTGAAGATCGGTCATATGATATCCGCCGTTGCGGGACACCATATGGGCAAGCAGGGCCCAATGCAGCTCTGGATACTGTTCATAACATTCCAGATATGCTGCTGTGCGAGTAATGTTACTGCGGTTGTTTTCCTGCGTTAAGGTTTTAATCTCTTCCAGAATAATGCAGTCCTCTTCACAGACCAGTGCACTGAGCTTATTTCGGGCAAAAGTACTCTCGTTGCCAGGCAGAAGGCGCTCCACCTCAGTTTGTAAGGCAGCAGCCATGTCAGAGTCCCAAGCCATATCACGCAAGGGATGACGAAGCTGTGCAGAGGCCTGCCAAGCCGCCTGTTTACCCCGCCACACTTCCCGGGCCGCACCTGGGATGGATCGAACCATATGCAATATCGACCCGTGATGGGCAGACTCGGAGGCATTCGTTTTAATGGAAGTCATGACATGACATCCTTTCCTGATCATCTGTATACAGTTTGTTTTTTAATGCTGTTGATTTAAGTATGCGCTGAATATTTGACTTCCACTCCGCAATTTGCTTCACTTAGAGAATAAGACAAGGTATAGAAAGGAAGATGCTGTGATGGAAAAGATAACATCCAAACCGGAATTCGATGTGGCGATCCAATCTTCGCGTTTAACTGTAGCCGTATTTAAGGCGGATTGGTGTGGTGATTGCAAGTTCATCGATCCCTTTATGCCTGAAGTTGAAGAGCAGTTTGCACGTGAGCTGACACTGGTTGAGGTCGATGTGGATCAGGTGGGGACAGTGAGCGAAGAGCAAAATATCCTTGGTATTCCAAGCTTTGTAGCTTACACGGATGGCCGTGAACTCGTTCGATATGTGAACAAACTGCGCAAGTCGAGAGAAGAGATTGAGCAATTCCTGCAGCGTGCAGTTGAGGTATATAACACGATTCATCAATAAAAAGTATGACAGCTTCACTATGTAAAAGGTTATAATTAAAGGAACGCCATTTCTCTTGAAATAGGGAAGTGGCGTTTGTATTTTTAACATTTTTCGGGGAAGCTAGTGATGTACATAGGTCCTAATAAATGGAGGGTCAGTTTTTCGACAGACGTTAACATTTTGTCACAAAGCGCGACGTCAATGACACATTTATCCGGTATAATGAATTTAGTTGTGAAATAAGTGTCAAAGTATCGAATCAAGCGGAGGATGTAGTTCTTCGCCATCTTAAACCAACAGCGGGTGAGAAAAAAATTGAAGCACTTAACCTTGTTTAAATGGTTAACCGTATTAACCTGTCTTGTCATGTTTCTGGCTACATTTGGCGGAGGCGTTGTAACCCGAACGGAATCAGGCCTCGGCTGCGGTGCAGAATGGCCTTTATGTAACGGAAAACTTGTGCCTGCGCACACTGTTGCCTCACTTATTGAATTTTCCCATCGCGCTGTAAGCGCACTGGCAGGGCTGTTGTCCATAGCCTCTTTTGTAGCATTTTTACGGTTTGGCAAATCACGCCGTGACCTGCAATTGTTTTCATTGTTAACGCTGATATTTGTTATCGTCCAGGGAATTATGGGGGCCTTTGCCGTCGTTTTCTCCCAATCTTCCGCAGTCATGGCACTGCATTTCGGCTTTGCACTGATCGCCTTTGCCAGCTCCTTGATGATGGCGCTTGGTATTCGGCAGGAGGTTCGCCACGGTGGATTGGAACGACTCAATCGATATCCGCGGGTCAGTAAAGGTTTTCGTAATCTGGTGTGGTTCTCTACGATCTATACGTACCTCGTGGTATATACTGGGGCATTCGTGAGCCATACGGATTCGGCAGGAGGCTGTTCCGGCTTTCCGCTCTGTAACGGACAGATTATTCCCGAGCTCTCGGGAGGCGTGGCGGTTGCTTTCGCTCACCGGGTTGCGGCTGTTTCATTAGTGATTGTCATTGCAATCCTCGGTCATTTTGCGTATCGCAAACATCCGGATAACACAGAGCTAAGAGCGTTAGGTGTCATTTCTGTTGTGCTGGTTCTGTTGCAAGTGGTCATTGGTTTTGGACTGATGCTTACGATGAATCGCCCGGAAGTGTACATGTTCGTGGCGCTGGCGCATATGCTCGATATTGCCATTTTATTCGGTGTACTAACCTATATGAGTTTCCTGGTGTACAAGTTGCATCGGCCCGTTAACCGGTTCTAATATATCCGAATTATTGTCGTTCAGGGGATGAATCCAGTGAAGTTCACCATCCGATGATGTACATCATTGGACAGGTGAACTTTGTTTGATGTCAGGCGTGTCAGGGCACCCTATTGTAAGCAGCGGTCATACGTTTACTCTGATTCCGATTTTGTTTAAATATGATGAATTATGATTATTTTGATGATCTGCAGAGTGGAAAGAGGAGGCTATATATGCTGCGAACGTTGCTGGGTGAAAAGCCGCGTAAAAACGAAGGGATACTGAAGGATGCAATAGAAGCGATGGCGGATACGCTTGAGTTATTTCAGCGACAGATGCATGTGGACCATGATCCAACCCATGATTATCGTAAACTGTATGTGTGGACCCAGGGACTCATCTCCTCGCTGGATGAGCTGGAACAGAGCTGTTTTGCTGCTTCCCATTTTCGTCAGAAAGTCAAAGCAGGCTCTACGGATGATATGACGTTACCCGAAAAAGCGGAATATGCCCGTTATGTCTACTTCTATAAGGATGGCTTCATCCGATGTTTTGCCATTCTGGATAAGTTAGGTACAGTGTTGAATGAAATATTTGAGCTAAATACGACCAATGTTAAAACCCATTTTTCTTATTTTACCGTATTAAGACAGTTCGGATATGACAAACTGCATCATGATCTTGCCAACGAACTGATCCAGATTAAAGACTCTTACCGTGAGCCAATGAGCAAATTGCGCAAACGACGAAACATGGAGATTCATTACATGAACTCCGAAATGCAGGATGATCTGTGGCAGCTGCACCAGACTCTGCAAGGGAAAGTGAAGCTGGAGGATCTGGATCAGCATCTCTTGGAACTCCGCCAGGGTGTGGATATGGTATGTGAGACGTTAAAAGCAGCCTATGGCTACATCAACAAGAAGTGGCATAAGCAAGGAATAACTCAATCCGGAAAGTAATTAGTTTGAAATATTTCCCTTTGACAAATCGGAATACTTGGATTATACTGAGTTCCTGATCGACAGTTAGATGGAATTAACATTTATGACATTAACATTATAACTACTGAACTTATAAATTAAATATTTCTTATCGAGAGCGGCGGAGGGACAGGCCCGATGAAGCCCGGCAACCGATTTATAACTGCATGACAGCTGTGTCATTCTTTATAGATGTTAGGTGCTAATTCCTACAAAATGTGTGCAAGGCACAATTTTGGCAGATGAGAAGGTATAATCTTTCACGTGAAGAGCCCTTTTTGTTTCTGCAAAAGGGGCTCTTTTTTGTACATCGAAGGGGAGTTTTCCTTTCATTCGGGTAAAGATACATGTAAGCAGTGGGAAGGAGCAAGTAATTTTGATTGAATTAAAAGGTTTAACCAAGACGTACGGTAAAGGTTCAAAAAGTACGACGGCCTTATCGGATCTAAATTTGAATATCCGCAAGGGTGAAATATTCGGAGTTATCGGTCATTCCGGTGCAGGCAAGAGTACATTGATCCGTTGTATCAATTTGCTCGAACGCCCGACGGCCGGCGAGGTTTGGGTGGATGGAATCAATTTAACCAGTCTGGGCAAGACCGATTTGCAACAACAACGGCGTAAGATCGGCATGATTTTTCAACACTTTAATCTGTTATCCTCAGCTACGGTATATGACAATGTGGCTTTTCCTTTGAAGCTGGTCAATACTCCCAAGGATGCAATGGATCGGAAAGTGAAGGAAATGCTCGCATTGGTTGGACTGGAGGACCACAGCAATAAATATCCGGCCCAACTGTCAGGTGGACAGAAACAAAGGGTGGGTATTGCGAGAGCACTCGCGAGTGATCCAAACGTGCTGCTGTGTGATGAAGCTACATCGGCACTTGATCCCCAGACAACTGATTCGATTCTCAAGTTGTTGCTGGATATTAATGAAAAGTACAACCTCACCATTGTTCTGATCACCCATGAGATGCACGTGATTCAGAATATCTGTGATCAGGTGGCGGTTATCCATCAGGGAGGCATCGTGGAGCAAGGGCCGGTGACGGAAGTATTCCTCAAGCCGCAGCATGCAATTACGCGTGACTTTATGATGCGGGACCATGAGGTGGGGATAGCATTGGAAGAGACTGCTCTGGCGAGTGCAGATGTTTCATTGCAGACGGACGGATCTTCTAAGCTTGTGAAAATATCCTTCCTGGGCAATAAAACCTATGAGGCGATTTTGTCCAGAACGGTTCGCAAAACAGGAGTGGATTTCGCCATTTTGCAAGGCACCATTTCGACGATCAAACAAGTTCCTTATGGGCAGCTGACCGTTCGGTTTGAGGGACAGTCGGATGAGATTAACCTCACCATTCATGAGTTAATCGCCCAGGGACTTGATGTGGAGGTGCTTCGTTAAATGGATTTTTCAACAGTGCGTTGGGAAGAAATCGGTAAGGCTTCAATTGAAACACTGCAAATTCTGGGAGCATCGGGACTGTTCACGATCATCATTGGTTTGCCGCTGGGCGTATTGCTGTTCATGACAGCAAGGTCGGCTTCAATCAAGTCTCAAGTGGTGTACACTATACTTTCGTTTATTGTAAACATTCTGCGATCCGTGCCATTTATCATTCTGATTGTTGCACTCATTCCGTTCACGCGTTCACTGGTCGGCACAGCTACAGGCGTACTGGGTGTTATACCACCGCTCGTCATTGCCGCTGCTCCATACTTTGCCCGGTTGGTGGAAACTACACTGCGTGAAGTGGATCGAGGCGTCATCGAAGCGGCGCAGGCGATGGGAGCTTCAACCGGACAGATTGTAAGGCGTGTGCTTCTGCCAGAGGCACTGCCGGGTCTGTTAGCCGGAATTACCATTACCATCGTTACCCTTGTCTCCTACACGGCGATGGCGGGCATGGTTGGTGGTGGAGGGTTGGGAACATTGGCAATAAATTATGGCTACTATCGATATCAGAATGAAATTATGATTATAGCTGTTGTATTTATG
This sequence comes from Paenibacillus sp. 11B, assembly GCF_030487755.1. Classification (NCBI taxonomy): domain Bacteria; kingdom Bacillati; phylum Bacillota; class Bacilli; order Caryophanales; family Paenibacillaceae; genus Paenibacillus; species Paenibacillus sp. 11B. The sequence continues at coordinate 69,005 of NZ_JAUKNS010000007.1, forward strand.
GTTATTCTGGTGCAAGTGCTTCAGATGGCTGGCGATCGTTTGGTTAAATGGTTCACCAGGAAATAACACATATATAGCATTTGCCTGATTCGGTATCGACTTGGTGCAAAATGCAAAAAAATTATTGGAGAAGGGGTTTTACACATGAAAAAATGGTCTTTTGCTCTACTAAGCATTATGCTGATTGCGGTTCTTGCGGCTTGCGGAAACAACAAGGATTCCGACAGCGGCGCTGACAATGCTGGAGGCGCACCGCGCACCGTCGAATTGAAAGTGGGAGCATCACCTACACCACATGCGGAAATTTTGGAAAGCATCAAGCCTGAACTCGAAGCTGAAGGCATTCGCTTGCAAATCGTGACTTTCAATGACTATGTTCAACCTAACCAACAACTTGAAGATAAACAGTTGGATGCGAACTTTTTCCAACACCAGCCTTACCTGGATACAGAGAACAAAGAACGTGGTTTTCACCTCGTTGCTGTAACACCTGTGCATGTTGAGCCATTTGCTGGCTACTCCAAAAAAATCAAATCATTGGATGAGCTGAAAGACGGTGCCAAAGTAGCGATTCCGAATGACCCGTCCAACGGTGGACGTGCACTGTTGTTGCTGGCCAAAGAAGGCTTGATTACGCTCAAAGATGACACCAATATCGTTTCAACGATTCAGGATATTACAGCCAATCCAAAAAACCTGGATATTATCGAGCTGGATGCAGCCATGATGCCTCGTCAACTGGATGAAGCAGACCTGGTATTCATCAACGCCAACTACGCGCTGGAAGCCAATCTGAACCCGGAGAAGGATGCGTTGTTAATCGAGGACCTGCAAGGTAACCCATATGCAAACATCCTCGTATCCCGTGAAGATAACAAAGATGCAGATGCCATCCAAAAACTGGCTGCAGCCCTACATTCCGAAGAGGTTAAAAAATTCATCAAAGAACGTTATCAAGGTGCTGTAGAACCTGCGTTTTAAGCTAAACGATTAAGTTGAAATTTAATGGTAGACCCGGCTCCACTTCTTATGGAGCCACTACAAAACGCCCTGCCTTCTCTTTGTAGAGAAGGCAGGGCGTTTTGTTTTGTACGTTATGTTAAGCGCTTCGATGTAGAGCACTTTAAGTACTTTACTTTATAAGATTTAACGTTTATTCGGATCAGTATCCGAACGTCCATCTGTCTGTTGGCTGTCATAGTCTGTGGACTCCTGTCCGGCAGCATGCTGTTGGTAAGCTTCTTCAGCAGGAGATAGCGAATTCTGATCTCCTGGGTCAGTATCCTTTTTGCGGCCAGTCAGCTTGCGACGAATCCATCCAAAAGCGCCAACAATGGCGGCTACGATGACAAACCACCCCTTTTTAAGCAAGAGCAATAAACCGACTTTCTTGGCTACAGCCACACCAGCACCACCGAGAATCAGACTGGTTAGGCCAAGTTCAGATTTTTTGTCTACGGATGCATCAAACTCTTCATACGTGTTTCCTTTGGTCACGTTGAGCTGATTAAGCACGGAGCTTTCAAACTGTTTGCGGTTTTCTTCAAAATTAGCACTATCCGTAACGAGAATAACACCGATGTACCCTTCGCGGGTGAGTACGTTCACATTGTAATTGACGAGTTTTGCCTGCTCTGCATCCTCAAGACCAAGAGAATAGATCAGTTGATGCTTGGTGCTGTCATAGGCGGGCTCAATCTCCCATCCGGTAATAAACAGCTGATTTTCGGGTGTGGTTTTCTCATTTTGCTCTTCTGTACCTCGTTTGTAGCTATCGAGCAGTTCATCAGCATCCAGATCGTCCTTTTCACTGTCATCGACATGGCCGGTATCGTTATATTCAAAGATAACATACCAGTTGGAGTTTTCACCGGCGCCATAGATACTTCCAATTTCCGTTCCGTTGGGGAAGGAGTCCGTGTCCTTCAGAAACCTTTGGGTGTTAGCTGCATCGAGATAGGAGAGATTTTCAGCTACGGTTAATGTTGCTTTGTTATCAAGTACTACATTTGACGGCCCATCAATCCATTGATAATCTTCGGTGGAACTATTGCTTTCACTTTCTGCAGATGCTGTGGTCGAGAATGGAGCTTGAAATGAGGCGACAAGCAAAATTGCGAGTAGAGAGGCTAACCATCTTTTCATTTACGTTATATCCCTTTCGAAGGTGTCATGCAATGTAGTCATTTACATGAACATATGTATTGTGTCGTTATATTCATAAGAAAATAAGGACTTATCGACATTACCATAGGCATCCGGGCCAGACAAGGGAAATATGGATATAAAGGGTTAATTTTGCTTCAAAAGACCTAATTCAATTTATTTAAGTTATTTGAAAGATAAGTATTTAGTCCTTAAATTACACTTTCTTGCAAATGGTACAGATTGGTGGGAAACGCGAGTTGTGGGGGAATGATAAATCTTTTATACTGGATGAGTGACTGCTCTTTGAAGAGGGGGATGAACGTGAAGGGAAAGATTGCCCTCATAACGGGAAGTGCCAAAGGTCTTGGTAAAATGACAGCTCTCCGTCTGGCGGACCAGGGGTGCCATATTGCCCTGAATTACGTACACAGTCGTACGGAAGCCGAGGCATTAGAGGCTGAAATTATAGCCAAGGGTGTGCGGTGTATTGCCGTCCAGGCCGATATTTCCAAGACAGAAGAGATCACCATGCTGGTTGCACAGGTCGAAGAGAAGTTAGGCAGCATTGATATTCTGGTGAACAACGCCGGTCCGTTTGTCCGTGAACGTCGACTATTTGCCGAGTATTCGGAAGCTGAAGTTCAGATGCTTGTGCAAGGAAACCTGCTTGGACCGATGCTGCTGGATCAGCGTGTATTGCCGGAAATGCGGCGCAAGCAGTGGGGCAGAATTATACATTTTGGCTTCAGTCATGCGGGAGAAGCAAGATCATGGCCTCATCGAGCGGTGTATGCTGCGGCGAAGGTAGGTCTCGTTTCATTTACAAAGACACTTGCTGTGGAGGAAGCTCCTTACGGCATTACGGTTAATATGGTATGTCCGGGTGATATTCGCGGTGCCAACAAGGAAAAAACGATTGATGAGATGGCAGGAATTACCGACGAGGAAACGCCAAGAGGACGTCCCGGAAGTGGTGAAGATATTGCGCGAGTGATCACCTATCTGTGTCTCGATCATTCCGATTTTATAACAGGCAACATTATGGATGTATCTGGAGGACTTGATCCGATTCGTCCCAACATCCTGCGTGAGGATGGCGAAGTGCGGACTTAGGCGTGAAATGCAAGGATAAGGCATAATCAGGTTCGATGAAAAAAGGGACTGCCTTCATTTGCACAAAAAAGAGCCCTCCGCTTCATGCGAAGCGAAAGGCTCTTGAAGTTTATTTCGTGAAGGATTGATTAGAATACTTGTACGACTTCTTCGACACCTTCAACTTCTTCAAGAAGGGCGCGTTCAATCCCGGCTTTTAAGGTAATGGTGGAGCTTGGGCAGCTGCCGCAGGCACCGACCAGTTTCAGCTTAATGATGCCGTCCTCCACGTCGACCAGTTCCACGTCACCGCCATCGCGTTGCAGGAACGGACGAAGTTTGTCAAGCACTTCAGATACCTCATCGTACATGGTGCTTTGTGCGTTTTCGCTCATTTTTTTCAACTCCTTTCCTCACTATATTATATTACAAATGGCCATAAAATAAAATGGTCAAACAAAGCAGGTGAACCTACATGAGACCGATTATTGAATTTTGTGCCAATAATATGCATTTTGGCACAGATGAAGTCATGGATCAACTGGAAGAAAATCCAGACTATGATGTGATAGAATACGGCTGCCTCAGCAATTGCGGCCAATGTTACATGACTCCATTTGCACTGGTGAATGGCGAGCTTGTCATTACCGACAAAGTGGAGGATTTATATAACGCAATATTGGCCAAAATTGCCGAAGCTGATGCCTGGAGCGAGCTTGATCTCGATTAACCGAGATGACGCTTGGACATCCAGAGCACGCCACTTTTTAAAATACGAGGCACACGTCCCATCATAGACGTTTTGCCCATCAGCCCAAACCCAGCCTTCTTGCCGAGTGCACCGAGTGTGCCACGAAGCTTGAGTGGCTGCGGATTGGGCTTTTCGCCTTTCCAGAGGGCATGCTGAATATGAGCGATTTGTTCGCCCTGTACTTCGGCAGCTTGACCGCTTGGTGCATAAGGCACGCTGGCGCAGTCACCTACAACATAGACATCAGTATATTCTGGAATTTGATAATATTCGTTCAGTACGACACGACCTTGTGGGTCCTTTGTCACATCGAGATCCTGTACGACTTTTACGGGCTGAATTCCGGCAGTCCAGACTACCGCATCCGTTAGAATTTCTTCATCCCGGTTGAAAATGGCATGTGGTTCAACATGTGAAATGGCGATATGTCCACGTGTCTCGACCTGGTGTTCGTTAAACCACTCATGAACATAAGCGGACAAACGCTGCGGGAAAGCGGATAATACACGTTCACCACGGTCCAGGATGCTAATGTTCAGATCCGGTCTGCTCTCACGAAGCTCGGCAGCCATCTCAACGCCGCTCAATCCACCGCCGACAATATGCACGTTACCATACGCTTTGACTTCGTTAAGACGAAGGTAGGTTTCCCGTGTTTTGCTGAAGCTTTGAATGGTACAGCTGTATTCCTCGGCTCCCGGCGTATTGTGGAATCGGTCTGTACATCCAAGTCCAATTACGAGCTTGTCATATTCCAGCGGGTCCTGGCCTTCAAATTCAATCTGACGCTGTTCCAGGTCAATCGAAGTTACTTCTCCGTAACGGTAAGTGACTTTGTCGCTCACTGGAAACTGGATGCGCAGGTCATAGTCGGATACGGTCCCTGCTGCGAGTGCGTAATATTCTGTCTTCAATCCTTGGAATGGGCTCCGGTCCACCAACACGATTTGTGTATCTGACGGGATTTTGCCTTCCAAAAGTTCTTTAATAATTGTGAGGCCACCATAGCCGCCTCCGAGAATGACGAAATTTTTCATGACTTGGCTTCCTTTCTGCATCAGTCCCATGTGAACGGGGCTGTAACCTGTGGAGCAGCTATGCAATAACATAGCTGCTCCTTTTGTTTTTTATTTGAAATGATTGAAAATAGGAATTTAAAATTACGGATATGCTCCAGCAATTCGCACCCCTCCATTCCAAACGGCTCCCCGGGTAGCTTGAAAGTCGACTGCTGGAGTGATGCTCTTGTTACATGCTACTCGTACACTTGAATTTCATTGTAGAACGTATCGCGCTCCACAGGAATACGCCCAGCACCCTTAATTAACCATATAAGCTCTTTGCGGGTGAGACCTTCAGGCGTTAGTGCGCCTGCTGCATGACTAATCCGTTCGCGAACGATCGTGCCGTGTGCATCCGAAGCACCGAATCCAAGGGCAACTTGAGTCAGCTGTGGACCGATGTTGATGAAGTAGGCTTTGATATGATCGATGTTATCAAGCATCAGACGGCTGATCGCAATCGTTTTGAGATCCTCGTAAGCGGAGTTACGACGCATGATACTCGCGTTTTTGCTTTTCGGCTGCATGGATAGAGGGATAAAGACCATGAATCCGTTCGTCTCATCCTGAAGCTCGCGAATTTGTGCCATATGGTTTACACGGTCCTCATAGGACTCAATGGATCCATAAAGCATTGTAGTGTGCGTGCGCATGCCCAGATTATGAGCAGTACGGTGCACTTCCAGATAGCGGTCAACGTTCGCTTTGTCCACACGCATTTTTTTACGGTATTCATCGGACAAAATCTCTGCGCCGCCGCCGGTCAGTGATTTCAAACCTGCCTTTTGCAGCTCCTGTAACACTTCCTTGATGCTCAGTCCGCTGATACGAGTGAAGAAATCAATCTCGGCAGCCGTGTAGGCTTTCAGCGTAACATCCGGATATTTTTCGTTTAAAGCACGCAAGGAATCGACATAATATTGAAAAGGAACATGGTTGTTATGTCCGCCTACAATATGGAACTCGCGTACACCTGGGTGAATATGCTGTTCTACGTAATCGATCATTTCCTGACCGGACAACGTGTAAGAACCATCTTCGCCTTGATCTTTGCGGAAGTTACAGAAAGCACAGTGGGCTTCGCATACGTTGGTAAAATAAAGGCTCATGTTTTCAATAAAGTAAACCTTCTTGCCATTCTTACGCAGGTTGACCTCATTGGCCAATTGGCCCAAAGTCAGCAGATCATCCGATTCATACAGATAAACGCCATCTTCTACGTTCAGCCTTACGCCGTTCTGTACCTTCTCAACGATTTCAGCCATTCTTTTGTCTGTGAACGGTGTTACCAATGTAGACATGTTGTATCCTCCTATTCTTAACCGGAATCGAGTTGGGTTGTAGGACTTACTTACAGAACTACATAGAAAAGATGCGGTCATCTGCCGCCATCTTATGTGGACTAACTCTTATTTACCCGGTGCAGCTTGTGCTGCGTACGTAAAACTAATTTTTTCATGTAAACGAGTCTTGTGACTCTATATGCATTGGGGACTGCGTGCAGTCTCGAAATGTGAAAAAAATTACAACTCCATATATGCCCATCACCTGAATAAGTCATGACAAAATATCGACATTTCAAAGCGATCACCTACCCATTATAAACCTCGTGTCCCGGGGGTTCAATACACTGGGAAGAAAAAGGAGATAAGGGGGAACGCGGAAACAGGCAAAGATGACTTGAGCCCCTTGACGGGGTGGAGTATAATTTAAGGGAGAGTTAACGAAAAGGAGAGTGACCTGGCATGATTAGCATCAGCGAAACGGCTGCAGACCGATTGAAAGAAATGCTTGCACAGCAAGAGGCACCTGGTATGTTCTTGCGTCTTGGCGTAGCACCGGGCGGTTGTACCGGATTTTCGTACGCCATGGGCTTTGACGATAAAGAGTCCGATGAGGACCTCTATATGGATATTCAGAATATGAAGGTTGTTGTAGAGAAGGAAAACCTGAAATATTTGAATGGACTCGAAATTGATTTTGAAGAATCCGGCATGTCCGGCGGTTTCACCATCCACAACCCGAACGCAGTGGCAACCTGCGGCTGTGGATCATCCTTCCGTACACGTGAAGAAGCGGGCGTACCTGATAAAGATTGTTAATCATGGTGAATCAAGACCTCTATAGCGGATTAGTCTCGTACTAATCACGTTATGGAGGTTTTTTTGTAAGTTGACAAGTTATGTTGTAACTAATATAGTTACATTATAAAGTTTATAAATACGAACCCAAAGGAGAGATTAAGATGAAAATTGGAATTATTGGCGCGACAGGCAAAGCGGGAAATTTGATTTTGAAAGAAGCGTTGGATAGAGGGCATGAAGTGACAGCAATCGTTCGGAATGCATCCAAGGTGGAAGATAAAAGTCTGAATGTACTTGAAAAAGACGTATTCGACCTCACGGCAGAGGATGCCAAATCATTTGACGTCATCGTCAATGCATTCGGTGCGCCAGCCGGGAAAGAGAATCTGCATGTGGAAGCAGGACAAGCCTTGATTAATACTCTGAAAGATGCTCCGAATACTCGACTGATCGTTGTTGGCGGAGCAGGAAGCCTGTTCACGGACGATTCGAAAACACTGCGTGTAGTGGACTCTCCAGGATTCCCTGATGCGTACAAAGCAACTGCGACGAATCAGGGGAAAAATTTGCAGGATCTGCAAGCTTCCTCTGGGATTCAATGGACATTCCTGAGCCCGGCGGGCTTCTTTAATCCAGAGGGTGTTCGGACAGGGAAATACCAAGCAGGTAATGATGTCATTCTGGTCAATAGTGAAGGCAACAGCTACATCAGCTATGCTGACTATGCTATTGCTTTGGTGGACGAGATCGAGAACCCGCTGCATAAAAACGAGCGCTTTACGGTTGTAGGCGAAGCGAAGTAATTGATTCGAACTAAAAGAGATGGAAAATGGACGCCAATCCTTACGAGATTAGCGTCCATTTTTTTGTATCGTTATGAAGTTGGTGTACGTAATCCGGATATACTGAACGTAGTCCTCTTCAGACTGCCTAGTGTGGTGTAATATCATCTGTATTTGGATTCTCTATTAGTTCTGCCGACTCTACCGACTCTATACTTTCCATACCATCCATGGCATCTACGAGTCCTACAGCCAATGTAGTGACTGCCGCAGCGGCAATCAGATTCTTGGCCCCGAGCTTTACTCTTTCCATGTCCTCGTCTTTCATGCCGACAAAAACATCTTTGCCACCGTTATACACATACTTCGCTGATACCACTACACCTTTCGCTGTATTGGTAACGGCTCCTCCAATATCGGAAAGTCCAGCGTCTAATGCTGTATTGTCTTTTCTGATCACACCACTGGCCATATCATATGTACCGCTGGCAAGTTGGCCTACTGTCTTCCCTGTATTAATCGTAGCTTTCTCTACGCCATTCCCAATTTCTTTGATGAATGGGCTTCCTGCAAGTTCCCCAGCCACTCTGACGGTGCCGCCCAGTACTTTCCCAGTAACTTCCCCAGCAAACTGACCCAGTTCTTTTAAAAATCCCATACGTTTCCCCACCTTTAGAATAAGTGTGCTGTCTGAATCTTTTATCTTATTATATAAGTATATGAGCGAAAAGACTATTTACGTTCAGACCACATTGAAGTGTTAAACAACACATGAAGCCTTCAAGAGGGCTTTCTAGACCAAAAAAAGATGCTGCTCCTATTAGAAGCAGCACCTTTATCATTTATTACCCCAAATTCCTACTAAACACATTTTAGAAGTATCCTACAAGCAGCGAGCGTAGTGGAGGGGACGGAATCGATTCTGAAGAAGCAAAGCGTTCGCCTTTATCCCCGGATTTTGTCCTATGGAATAGGACATTCAAAAAAATCCGGGGATAACAGCGATCGAAAGAACGATCCGTAACCGTAACGCCACCCGCTGCTCATCAGATACTTATCTCCGTGTTAGTCGACAAATCCTTCCAACATTACGGTCGGCAAGCCATTAGACTGCCATGCACCTTTGCTGTAACCGCCGTTGTAACCCGGCGTTGCTTCAGGCTCCCAGTAGAATACACCTTTACCTTTGCTGCTCGGCAGATTGCGGAATTGCGTTTTCATCGCTGCGACAAAACTTTTACCAGCTGCCGGTTGGGTGTTATCCATCCCGATCTCCGATACGATAATCTCTTTGCCATACCGGTTGATCAGATCCTTGGCATTGTTTACCGCATTGGTGACAGCCGTGTTCCAGCCGGAGGCGGAAGGATAGAGGGACATGGCAATCATGTCAAAGTTGGCACCGTTATCGATCAGGCCACCGATATTCCATACAAAGAGGGCATTATCATCCCCGCCTGCTAGGTGAACGATCGTTTTGGTGCTGGTGCTGATGGACTTCACGGCATTATGACCCGTGTTCACCAGCCACGCATAATTTTTCATGTTGGTGGATGCTTTCCCATCTTCCCATAACATACCGTTGCTTGTTTCGTTACCGATTTGTACCCAGTCCGGGGTTACGCCTTTACTCTGCATGGCTGTCATAACTTCACGCGTGTGATTCCATACAGCATCCATCAGCTGCTGGAACGTGTAGTTTTTCCACGCCGCAGGTTTGGTTTGTTGACCCGGGTCAGCCCAGGAATCACTGTAGTGCAGAGTGAGCATGACGCTCATGCCTGCATTTTTGGCACGCAGGGCCAGAGCTGCTGCACGATCCTTGTTCATGTAACCGTTACCATAATCATTCGAAGGATTAACAAAGACACGAATACGAACGGAGTTGATCTGGTAATCATTTTTCAAAATATCAATAATATCACGCTGTACGCCGTTTTTGTCTTTCCATTTGTAACCTTGCGCTTCCATTCCGGGAACCCAACTGATGTCGGCCCCTTTGGCGAAGCTTGGTGCTGCATTGGCATGCTGGCCTGTGGGCAGCATAATAGAGGTGAATAACAAAACAAAGACCAGAGCGATGGATGTATTGAAACCCCTTACATTTTTGAACATTACAATATGCCTCCTCGAATATGGGTTGAGTTGCAACCTAATTATATCGGGCATCCTTTGCTCAACTACAGGGTTCATTTCCAATATTTTGGTTGTTTTTTCAACCTCTGCGAAAAAAGACAAAACAAAAAGCCGTCCGAAGACGGCTTTTCTACCCGTGGCGCTTTTTGAAACCTTGATCCGTATCCCGCGCCTCCACCAGCATCAGTTAAATTAAGCTAGTGGATCGGGTAAGGGACACGTTCAACATGTGATTAGATATGTTGACGCACCTCCTTTCCTTGTGCCAAGAGTATACAACACTCTTTTCCGGAAAGCTAGTCTTTTTTCATATTTACGTAAAATTATTTTTCGGTTTGGAACATCGTAATATCCCGGTCATAATGACTTTTCGTACCGTTATCGTTGCGAATTCTTACGCTGTCTTCGCTGATCCGCTCCACGATGCCACGGCCTACTTCACAATAGACGCCCGCTGGATCTTCCTGCCATGCGGTTACCGTGCATTGGGATAGTGCAGCCGTGAAAAACTCTATATTTTTTTGTAACGTTCTAGGTTTGTTCGATTTCATTATATACTCCTTTAACAAATGCAATTTTGGATGATGGATAGCAACCGGACAATTTACACTGTACATCACTTTACTCTGTCTCCTGCTCTTTGTAAAGGGATGGAAAAAGTTATCGCTATGAGGTATCATTTACATAAATTTTACATAGCGTTTACACTTTGATGACGCTTGTAACCAATCACGAATAGTACAATTAATTATATCAGAATATTGATTCAAAAAAGATATGCAACACATTCGGAGGCCATACATGCATAGAGATGTCAAAACAGGTAACTACGTTAACCGTGATTTAAGTTGGGTTGAGTTTAATCGTCGTGTGCTCCAGGAGGCGCAAGATCCAACAACACCACTGCTGGAACGCATGAGGTTTCTTGGCATTGTCGCCAGTAACCTGGACGAGTTCGTAAGTGTAAGGGTAGCGGAGACGAAAGAGAAGATCAAGGCTGGATTTACGCAAAAGGATTTTACAGGTTACACCCCTTCGGGTTTGTACCGCAGATTGATTAAACGAACGGGGACCATGGTCGCCGAACAATATAAAACCTATCGTGAGCTCATTCGTCTTCTTGCCAAGAAAGGCGTCAATTTTCAGGAATACACAGATCTGAATATGACCCAGCAGCGAGCAATGGACCAGTATTTTCATGAGATCATTTTTCCGGTATTAACACCGATGGCTATTGATCAGAGTCGCCCATTTCCACTGGTACACAACAAATCTGTATATCTGTCCGTGATGCTGCAGAAGGAAGAAGAGCAGGAGGGGGAGCCGTTTTTGGCTATTGTGCAGGTGCCTTCCAATATTCCTCGGGTTATTCCTGTACCTCTTCGGGCGAATAGTAAAAAGAAAACGTTCATTTTGATCGAAGATCTCATCAAACATCATATTCATACCCTTTTCAGCGGATATGTTCCACTGGCTGTACAGGAATTCAGGGTGACCCGCAATGCGGATCTTTTCATTAATGAAGAAGAAGCGGAAGATTTACTTGAAGCAATTGAGAAGGAATTGCGGCGCAGACGCCGGGGAGCACCGGTACGACTGGAAGTGTGTACGGATTTCCGGCCGGATGCATTGCTTGAACTGCGGGAAGAGTTCGATATTCAAGATCCTGTGTACGAAATTGATGGACCTTTGGATCTGAGTTTTCTGGCCGGGTTTGTGGATAGTCTGGAAGGCTTCTCTCATCTGAAATACAGTCCGGTGCAGCCTGTCTATCCTCTGGAGTTCCTTCCACGGGAAAGTCACTTCGAGCTGCTGCGTAAACGGGATGTGCTCGTTCATCATCCATATGAATCCTTCGAACCGGTAACGGACTTTATTGTAGAGGCTTCGGAAGATCCGCGCGTCATGGCGATCAAAATGACGTTATACCGGGTGAATGGGGATTCCCGTCTCATTCCTGCACTGGCTCATGCTGCCGAGAGCGGTAAACAAGTGACCGTTGTGGTTGAATTGAAAGCCAGATTTGATGAAGAACGAAACATTGCATGGGCCCGCACGCTGGAGAAAGCAGGCTGTCATGTGGTTTACGGATTGGTTGGATTAAAGACTCATGCCAAGATCATTCTTGTCGTACGCAGAGAACAGAGTGGTCTAAGAAGGTACGTGCATGTTGGAACAGGTAACTACAATGAAAGCACAGCCAAAGTGTATACCGACGTGGGACTGTTCACCTCCAATCCCATCATTGGCGAAGATGCATCGGAACTGTTCAATGAGATTACCGGATATTCCGGACCCAAAGCATTGCAGGCATTCCGGGTCGCCCCAGACGGCATGAAGGACGAACTGTTCGCGCTTATTCGACGGGAAGCAGAGCATGCCTTGAAGGGAAGACCATCCAGGATTATTGCCAAAATCAATTCCTTATCCCATCAAGATATCATTGATGAATTATATCTGGCATCTCAAGCCGGAGTACAGATTGATCTGATCGTGCGCGGTGTATGCTGCTTGCGTCCTGGTGTAGAGGGACTTAGTGAGAATATTCGTGTGATCAGCATCGTGGACCGGTTCCTGGAACACTCCAGACTGTTCTATTTTGAAAATAGTGGGAACCCGGATGTGTATCTGTCCAGTGCAGACTGGATGACCCGCAATTTGAAGCGAAGAATTGAGCTGATGTGTCCCGTGTTTGATCCAGAGCTGAAGAAGATGCTGGTGGACATTCTGAACCTGTCTCTGAACGATAATGTGAAAGCAAGAGAGCTTATGCCTGGCGGCAATTATGTATTTGTACAAAATGAAAAACCCCCGCTGAGAAGTCAGACGGAGGCGATGGGGATTATCCCTTGGAAGCCTGCTGAATGGAGTGTGTTAACGTAACTCCCCAAGCTTCCTGCAAATCTTTGACGGCCTCTTCGAGGTCGCTCAGTTCCAGTAACGGCTCGGCTGTACAGATGAATTGCATCTGCAGCGAGTCGTTTTCTTTTGCTGCCTTTATGGCAGTGATACTTTCAGCTCGATTGATCGCTTCAGTTACGCGCAGCAGTGAGCCCAGGCGATGGGCATGCCGTTCATCTGAATCCTTTAGAATGTCCTTGTGCTTTTGAAGCAGCTGGGGCGTTCTTTTTTTTGGATGATAATCGGCTGCAATGGCACTAAGGATCGTCTCCCGGTGAGAGAGTCCGTAGATACTCGCATTCATAATCCAATAGGCCGAGTGCTGGGGATAACGGAAATAGTTAATCTGTTTTCCAGCCATGTGCAGCATACAGGTCGTATACAGGATCCGGGCATCTGCTGGATCGGGGGAACTACCTTGTAAAGCAGTATACAGGGTAAGCGCATCCTGGTGGATCCGATTTAGACGTTTCTCCGGAATCGGTGGGCCAAAATGGATGAAGTTGCGAATGCTGTCCTTCAGCGCGTCTGGCACGACCGGCTGACCTGCAGCCAGGAGATCCCTTAGCAAACCATCCCGTAACCCCGCTCCGCTCACGACATAACGATCTCCCTGGATGATCTGGAAGACCGTGCGCAATATGAGAACACCTGGCACAATAATGTCTGCACGATCCTTGGCAAGACCGGGTACTTTCTTGCGTTGTGCCGAGGTGAGATGTGGCAAAGAACGAGCGATATTTTCCATCTCTTCTGCACCGATTTCATAATGATGTGTAACCGGCAATGAATACTGCGTTCTCTTCTGTTCAACTTTGGCTAGGGTACGCATCGTGCCGCCAAGTCCTATGAGAGGTAGTCCGGGATGTTGTCTGACCCAGTCCTGGTCACTTAATGCCTGGATAACTTCATTACAGAGGGCGGTCGCATTAGCTTCAGTCCACTGATCTTCTCCGCCATAACGGGCGTGTGAGTTCACAGCTCCGATAGGCAGAGAGATGCTGTGCAGTCGTTTTCGATCGCGGAATACAGTGATCTCGGTACTTCCTCCGCCAATATCCACGACATAACCATCCGCCAGATCAATCGATTGAGTGACACCTAGGAAGCCGTAATAGGCTTCCTTATCGCCGGATACACATTCAATCGTAAGTCCCGTCTCGGCTTCCAGCCAACCTATAATTTCTGAAGCATTGCCTGCATTCCGAATGGCCGCTGTTGCTGCCGCACGGATGAGCTTGGCTTGATAAGCTTCGCAGGTAGCCCTGAATTGTCGCAAAATTGTGATAGCCTTGTCCAGTGAATGTCGCAGAATCGTTCCGTCTTGTTCAACCACATTGCTTAGACGAGCTGCATATTTGTCTTCATGAATGATGCGATAGGCTCTATCCGAATCGAGTTCATAAATAACCAGACGTATGGAATTGGAGCCGATATCGATGATTCCGAGTATTTCGTTATGTGTCATAAGCATCTCCTTCTACAGAGGTTAATCTACCCGATTCTCAGCAAGGCTGCCATGGCTTCTGGTGAACCCGGAGGCGTCGAGGTGAAGGGCGTGGTCAGCATGACCACTATAATGAAGACGATAAAGCAGGCAAACAGAATACAACTTACAGCAAAACCGCGATTGCTTTTCTTCATAAACAGTCGAATACCTGTAACGAATAGAAGCACCGTAATGGCTACCAGAACGATAGAAATGGCAAAATAGGCTACACCATACAGTGATTTGAAAAATGATTCCATGTCTTCTGAACGCTCCTTAGATCCTCATATTTAAGCCTCTCCAAACCATTCCTTAGTAGCATACGATAGATTGATGCGTTTGAAAAGCAAACCAGGCGCTTGTTCCCGCCTTGAAACAAGCTTATGGACTTTTTCCACGGAAAAGGGGCCCCAGCCTTGGACAGACATCCAAGAAAGCACGGCTCCAGTTGAGTATGTATAAGGAAGGACTATTGTTCAGGAAAGGAGATCAACCCATGTCGAGACAGCTTGCAAGCAAATGGCTGAAGACAGCGGCGCTGTTGAAATATCCGGTAGCCGCTGTCCACATTCCACAGACGAAGACGTTCAACTCGGGGAATCTGCTAAACATGCTTAGTCATTACGGAATGGTGTATATCAAACCTGTTGTCGGTGGTGGAGGTTACGGTGTCATTAGAGTATCAGTAAGTGGAGGAGCCTACCGGTACACTCATATGAAAATAACCCGTTCTTTTACTCATTTTAATCAAATGTACCGCTCTCTAATCCGCGTAAAAGCTAGACGGAGATACTTGATCCAGCAAGGCATTCATTTGGCGACCATTCAAGGCAGACCTGTCGATTACAGAGTCAAAGTCGTCAAGACAGAAAGAGGCTGGGTATTCCGTTCGATGGTGGGACGGCTCGCTCGTCCGGGATTGGTCGTGACCAATCTTAGCAAAGGAGGAACGATGCTGTCCGGCAGAAGAGCACTCGCTCTGTCACTGCCTCATATTTCCGGAAAATATAAACGTCGAGAGATGCGTTCATTGACACTCACATGTACACGGATCATGGAAAGTCAGTTCCCTGGTGTGGGGCAGCTCGGTTTCGATTATGGACTGGATCATTCAGGCAAGATATGGATTTTGGAAGTGAACACCAGACCACAATGAAAATGGTGAAAAAAGCTAAAAAAATCCAAAGAAAATCCGATAGTAATATAGAAGGAAACTAGGTGGAAAACGTTTGGAATTTAACAATTAAGGGTAATTTACTCGCATCAACTCTTGAAACTATGAATTTATTCTAAAAAAAATGCTATGATAATCGTTCTGTTCGATAAGCTTCGATCCTGTGTATAAATACTATCCACACTATCCACGTTGATCAATCAACATTTTTACCATTTATCAACAAACTATACACAGGATTTCCACATAACGTTGTGGATAACAAGAACGCTTGTTCTCTTTATAAATCTCTGATATGATAGTTTTGAGGAAAAAAAAGGAAAGGTTGTGGCGGGAAATGGCTATGTTATCCGATGAGATGTTATTGGACTCCTACCATAAGGCGATTGAGTTGGATCTCGAACGAGATTTCATCGCACTGCTGTTGGCAGAAATCCATAAGCGCAAACTGGGTACCGACGTATCTGCCATTCTTCACTAGAGATCCTCATTTGCAGGCAATGCTACAGTTTTCCGGACATGTCCCATAGATTTACAGGCCATAGTGTGCTTGTCTGACATTGGTGACAGTACATCATATGATTGCAAACGTTTTCGGATTCGTCTGCCGTGTCAGAGGAAGTGTGAATGGCGTAGGGGCTGTATGGTCCGGTGTAATCGTCCAATTTGCCGCATTCTGACAGTCCCTGAAGGCAGTGGGGACAAGCCTGCTCCGGTACAACCAGACCGTTACACAGCGGGCATATATAAGACAAGGGTATCCCTCCTGATGTTGAATTCATTCAGGAGTAAGATACCCTTTTTTGTGTCTTTTATATTCTATAAGATTCCATAAGGAATTAGCGCTTCATGTTACTGCTGTGTCCTGGAGACAGCTTGGCGTCTGGATCGAAGTATACCTTGGCATTGTTGACTGCGGTTGGCGCTTCACCGAATCCGACAGCAATCAGCTTCAGCTTGCCTGGATATGTTGTAATATCTCCGGCAGCATAGATACCCGGAATCGAGGTTTCCATGCGGGAATCGACCACGATGGAATTGCTGTCAATTTCGATGCCCCATTCTGCGATAGGTCCCAGGGAAGAGACAAAGCCAAAGTTGACGATGACATCATCCACTTCAATTTCCTGTGTTTCCTTGGTTTTGACGTGAGCCAAAGTAACCTTGGTAATACTGTCCTCACCGTGAAGTTCGGTAATTTCGGTAGGTGTAACGATGTTCACCTTGGAATTCATCAGGTTTTCGACACTGTGCTCATGCGCACGGAATTTGTCGCGGCGATGGATCAGGGTTACTTGCTCAGCGATCGGCTCGAGCATGAGCGCCCAGTCTACAGCGGAGTCACCGCCACCGCTGATCAGTACTTTTTTGCCGGCAAAGGCGTTCAGATCACTGATGAAATAGTGCAGATTGGTTTTTTCGAATTTGGCAGCACCCTCAAGCTCCAGACGACGGGGTTCGAATGCACCCACACCGGCAGTGATAATTACGGCTTTGGCGTGATATTCATTCACATCGGTTTTTACGACGAAGTGACGTTCTTCTAGTTTCTCTACCGAAACAACCTTTTCCTCAAGACGGATGTTCGGGTTAAAATGGCTCATTTGCTCCACCAGATTATTCACCAGTTCCTGAGCGGTCACCTTCGGGAAACCGGCTACATCATAGATGAATTTTTCGGGATAGAGGGCGGCAAGTTGTCCACCAAGTTGTGGCATACTTTCAACCAGAGTAACGGATGCCTGACGCATCCCTCCGTAAAACGCGGCGAACAGACCCGCAGGGCCGCCACCAATAATAAGTAAATCGGTCATGTCATGACCGGCAGTTTGTGCAGTCAAGAATCAACAACACCTTTCTTATTTTAATAGGTAGTTAACAGAAATAATGAAGCCGGGTACGTTTTTGTACCCAGCGTTTGTTGCTGAACTGTCTTTCTCATTATAAACGGTGTAAACTGGGTTGCAAAGTTGGCAGTATGATGAAACTGGGAACAATAGATGAAGATCAGGTGAGAATAGGATGAAATTGGAAATGAAAGGTTATGAAAAATAACAAAAAAAACCTTGATATTTGCCAGAAATACAGATATCCTTGACCTGTACTATGTGTTTTTTTGTCTAATTTAGCCCCAATTTGTAATGTGAAGACAATACCCGCGTTTTGTTGAATCTTGTGTATAATTTCACAATTTTAATCGATAACTTGCATGCAAAAAGTTCAAATAAATTCGCGAAGTTAACATTTGTCGTCATAATGGATAAGACCTCATCAATATGGGTAAGTAAGAGCCTTTTTACAACAAAACAAACGAACGGTTGATGCGAACGAAACCGGAAGGGGTACAGACATGAGCAGCATTCCCAAAATCGTCATCCTCGGCGCGGGCTATGGCGGGATTCTGACAGCCCAGCGGCTGCAGAAGGAATTGAACTATAACGAGGCCGATGTCACATTGGTGAACCGGCATGATTATCATTATATCACCACACATCTACATATGCCGGCAGCCGGCACAGATACGATTGAACATGCAAGGGTCCCGATATCGAAGCTGATTGACGAGTTCAAGATTGATTTGGTCAAGTCTTCGGTGAAGGAGATCCGGCTGCAGGATCGGAAGATCATTCTGGAGGACGGCACGTTATCCTATGATTATCTGATTATTGGATTGGGCGGGGAACCGGAAACCTTCGGTATTCCGGGTATGCTCGATCATGCGATGACCATTCGCAGCATTAACTCGGTCCGAATGATTCGCGAGCATATCGAATATCAGTTTGCCATGTACAAAAACGATAATAAACGTAACCGCATTCGTTTTGTCGTGGGTGGAGCTGGCTTCAGTGGTGTCGAATTCGTGGCGGAACTTGCGGATCGCATTCCTCAGCTTTGCAAGGAATTCGACGTGAATCCGAAAAACGTACACATCTATAATGTCGAAGCAGCACCTTCAGCTTTGCCGGGCTTTGACCCGGAACTGGTTGAGCATGCAATGAACGTGTTGAAGAAAAAAGGCGTTACTTTCAAAATCGGTGTTCCGATCAAGCAATGTCTGCCAGACGGTGTCATTGTGGGTGAAGGTGAAAAACTCGATGCAGCAACGGTCGTATGGACCGGCGGTATTCGTGGAAACGCCCTGCTTGAGCAGGCAGGCCTTGAAGTGATGCGTGGACGGGTGAAGGTTGATGAGTTTTTGCGTGCCCCAGGGCATGAGCACGTCTATGTTATCGGTGACAATTCACTGGTGTTCAACAATGAAGGGCGCCCATATCCACCAACCGCGCAGATCGCAATGCAGCAGGGTGTTAACTGTGCCAAAAACGTTGTCGCTGCCATCCGCAAGAAGCAGCCAAAACCTTTTGTATTTACAAGTAAAGGTACGGTCGCGTCATTGGGGAAAGGTGAAGCTATCGCTGTCGTAGGCGGTAAGAAGTACAAGGGCTGGAAAGCGGCTCAGCTGAAAAAGCT
The DNA here is from genome assembly GCF_030487755.1 of Paenibacillus sp. 11B. Classification (NCBI taxonomy): domain Bacteria; kingdom Bacillati; phylum Bacillota; class Bacilli; order Caryophanales; family Paenibacillaceae; genus Paenibacillus; species Paenibacillus sp. 11B. Next base: position 88,094 of record NZ_JAUKNS010000007.1, read on the forward strand.
GGTGGATCTCCGGTACTTGTTTATCATCGGTGGCATTCCTTTGGTACTGAAGAAAGGGCGGTTTTTTGGATGAGACATTGCAGTGTTCAGGTCAGAGGACTACTCACGCGAGAAGAACTGGATCGGTACAACGCCCTGATGCAAGTCGGTGGTTATCTGGAGGAACAGGATCAGTATGATCTGGCTTACATCGTTCAGAAGGAAGTGGATATTCTCATTTTGCCTGCCATCGAGCGGCTTAAGGAGAAGGGACGTGACCGTGACAGAGCAACAGCTGAATTTCTGGAGTCTCTGAAAGCGGTTGATGAAGAGGATCAGGATTAAGAGGATTAAGCAATCACGTTATCCCAAAGAACCTGAGTCATCCATTTAATATTGAACATTTCATATTCATTCGAAAAAAATAAAGCACCGCTGACCCTGTTCTTGGAGGGATCACGGTGCTTTTTGTGATTTATACGATTACAGCTTGAGCATGTCTTCCAAAGTTTCTTCGTTCAGGAGGCTTCCCACATAGAAAGAGCCGAATTCGCCATAACGGGCACTGACTTCATCAAAGCGCATCTCGTAAACGAGCTTCTTGAACTGAAGTGCATCATCCGCAAACAGCGTAACGCCCCATTCCCAGTCGTCAAAACCAACGGAACCGGTAATGATCTGTTTCACTTTGCCTGCATAGCTGCGACCAATCATGCCGTGACTGCGCATCATTGTACGACGCTCATCCATGGACAGCATGTACCAGTTGTCGTTCAACTCGCGTTTTTTGTTCATCGGGTAGAAGCAGATGTACTGCCGCTGTGGCAGTACGGGTTTGAGACGGGCGATAATTTCCGGGTTCTGCATCGGGTCTTCGCCCTCTTTGCTGAGATAGTTACTCAGCTCCACTACGCTGACGTAAGAATACGATTTGGTCGTGTACTGGGCAAACATCGTTTTGTTGAAGGCATTCTCAACGGCCTTCAGATCTTCCAGCGTTTCACGCAAATGCATCATGACAAGGTCGGCTTTTTGGCCCACAACCGTATACACGACTGTGCTCCCTTGGGAGGAATTCTCGACTTCCTTCCATTCTTTCCAGAATTCCTCCAGCTCGTCCAGTGCTACGGCACGTTCCTCATCATCGGCTGCTTTCCAGGCGGCCCAGTTAATCGAGCGAAAATCATGCAGGGCGTACCAGCCCTCCAGTGTTGATGCGGCTTCGTTCATGAATTGTATTCCTCCTGCAATGTATATTTCCAAATCCGGTAAGGGACGGTTGAATGCGTTATCGTCTTTATTGTATCCCAACAGGAAGCAGAAGGGCAAATGAAGTGAAGCTGATTATAGGGAAATTTGTCCAGAAAGTTCGTTGCTTCGCCACATTTTTTGCGGTACACTATCTACTATCCGTAGTAAGAGAAACCCGAGTCAGTGAAAGAAGAGGTGAACGTCACCCGATGCAGTTTATACCTGTGCTGGTTTTGATGGTGTTATTTTTCGTTATGATGTTTGGTATCGGTTTCATTCTGAATATGCTGATGAAGACAACCTGGTTTCCTTCCTATCTGTTCATTATTGTTATTTTGCCTGTTGTCGTGTATTCCTTATGGGATCATACGGCATCACTGATGTCGCATCTGGGTTCTTTCCATATTGTTGACTATATGACGGGCATAGCTGGACTTGCTGGAGCGGTCATCAGTGGCTGGGCCATTCGCAAACTTCGTCTCGGCGGGTACAAAATGTTTTAATCAGCTAGCCAGAGGGCAGCAAATGCTGGGCTGCATTGTCCGTAAAGGTCTTGCCTTTGTCGTAAACGCTTACGAGCGCAAAGGGAAGGCTTTTTGCCATGCAGCAAAAAAAGTGTGCATTATTTTTCGGACATGTCTCATATATATCTGGATAACATTTCTCCATAGATTTACTTGTTTTCTATGGCTGTAGCTTTTATAGTAATCTAGCAACTCTGCGAAAACGTGAATGCTGTCGACCTAGGACGAAACGGAACGAGAACAGGTCCGTTTTTTACCTGTTTTTGAACATTTGAGGATCCGACATTTATGATAGAATAGATAAACATACTTTTGGGGAGAAGGAGATCAAGCTATGCGCATGAAGAATTTGCATCATTATACTGAACATCATCGCTACTGCGTGTACAGGGAGTTTGGACTTAGCGCCCTGGATGACCGTATGCTTACCGGAGCGTATCAGCCAATGGTAGGTGCCTTTGCGGTTGGCTTGTATCGACTGCTGTTTCAGCATCTTCCCGGTGAACAGGTCGGTTATTCGCCACTTGAACAGCAACGGAGGCTGTTCATGACGCTTGGACTCGAGCCAAGCGAGAAAGGACGCAAGTATTTAGTGGAGCAGGCATCCAAGCTGGAAGCCGTGGGATTATTGCAGACTTCACGGCTGTATATTCCGGAAAATGACGATTACATTTACGAGTATGAGCTGCAGCCCCCGCTCTCCCCGGCAGAATTTTTCCGCACACAGCATTTGACACTGCTGCTTCGTGACAAAATCGGCAAGTTCGCCGTACTTTCACTACGTTCCGGTTTTTCGGCGATAGAGAGTGGTGACGCGCCTTACCCAGCAGCGAATAAAGAGAATATTTCCGTTCCTTTTTACGACATATTTGAATTGAACACCCATGTCATTGATTACGAACTGGAACAGGCCTTGTCGGAAGTGTCAACTTCGGCACAGCGCAACGGGCTCAATGGGGCAGCCGAAGAGAACAGCCTGAATTATGCCGACATTATATTGCGTTTTCCGCGTGAGTCGGTCAATCGTCGTCATGTGGAGCAATTACGGTTCGATCATGAACAGCTCGGCATTGTGAATTATGTGGTGAACAAGTTCAATCTTAGCGTACAGGATGTGTGTCGTTTGCTGGATGAGGATGATATCTTCAACCCACAGGGACAGCTCGTGCTGGATGATCTTCAACACAAGGCGAGCCTGCAGTTCAGACAAACCAAGAAGCGACATGAGCAGCAGACCGTACAGGCAGCGAAGGTTGTTGCCCTAAGACAGCACATGGAGGAGCCTGAGCGGAAAGAGGACTCCGGTGAACCGCCTGTCGAACATGTGGTACAGATGGAATACTACGTCGAAGTGCCTCCGCAATTTTCGACCAAGTGTGATATTCATCAATACAATATGATGCTGCGTAATGAGCCCTATACCCGATTGCTTCAGACGTTTTTCCCTGGTGCCGTACCGGACAATCTGGTGGACATCTTTGAGAAAATCGACCTCAGCTACAAGCTGCCTGGTGAAGTGATCAATGTACTGATTCACTATTTGATGGCATTGCTTGTATCCGGCGGTGAGCAAAGAATTAACCGTAACTTCGTTGAGGCCATTGCCTCTAATATGCTGCTAAAGCAGGTGAATTCCTACGAGAAGGCGGTACAGTACATTCGTGACCAAGCCAAGGTCAAAGGCAAGCAGGCTGCTGGTGCAGCTGGAACCCGTTCCCGTACATACGGCAAAGGAACCAAAGCCAAACCCGAAATTCCGATTGTACAAGACATAGGTGCCGAAGGCGATGCAGTGTCCGAAGAAGAGTTCGAAGAGATGATGAGGTTTGCCCAACAGATGCAGGCAAGCAAACAAAAGGGAACTTCATAACTTTCATAATATAGAATCAAGAGGCGAGTCCCTAAATCAGGGAGACTCGCCTTTTTTGCTAAATGATCATTTTTTACGTAATGGGACAAGGTGTAGATGAGTTATATTTTCTCAAGGAAAAGAGGAGGACTCCCGATGGCGAAATGGGATAACATGCTTTCCATGCTCTGGATGCTTCGATCCGGAAGAAAGCTCACCGCCGCGCAAATCGCGGACAGTTTGGAGATCAGCGTCCGCACGGTGTACCGATATATCGACGCGTTATGCGCCAGTGGCGTGCCGGTCGTTGCAGAATCGGGCCATGATGGTGGCATTCGTATACTGGAAAGTTTCAAAGAAACGCCATTGTTCTTCAACTCCGTAGAGTTGAAGGCGCTTGTGGATGCCTTCAAATTTGCCCAAGGCGCTGGCTATCCGTATGTGCAGGAACTTGAATTGGCGTTGAAGAAGGTGGAGAACGGACTACACGAGGAGCAACGCTACGATCTATCCCGCCAGACGAGCAGCTTGGATGTGGTTTCTTCAGCGCGTCCGCCTTCAGTCGTTCCGTTGTTGCGGGACTTGGAACAGGCGGCAAATGACGGGCGAACAGTTCGGATTACCTATCGCAAAGCAAACGCGGAACAGGTCAGCGAACGTGAAGTTGATCCGTATGGGTTAGCGTATAACAGAAACGATTGGTACGCTGTTGCGTTCTGCCATCGGTCACAGGCGATGCGGACGTTTCGCGTCGACCGTATTGAGCGGCTGGAGGCAACCGAGGCGAGGTTTGACAAGCCGGAGCGCTTCTCTGCGTCCGACTTTTTTGGCGAACAGTCCAACCAGAGACGGGAGGCGGACGGACCGCTGGCTGTGATATGCATTGAGGGAGAGCCCGACACGTTGAATGCGGTATGCGGCCACTGGCATCTGCGTCACTATTTGACGGAACGGACCGATCGGGAGGCACGGTTCCTGCTCGATGTTCCGACAATGAACAAGTACCTTCCGACATATCTGATGTCATTCGGTACGTCCATTCGCATCCGGGAACCACTTGAACTGAAGCAGCGGATTCAGGAAATGGCATACCATATCGCCAAACATCATGAAGACGATCCCAATTGAGATTTGTTTTAGAAGAATGGAGGGGGAAAATGGGGGGATATATCAAGCTGGATCAGATTAAAGCTAAAAGCGAGACAACCACAAAACAAAAAGTTTTATCAATCGGGTACATAATGCTAATCGGAATTATTATGGGTGTAGCAGCCAAACTTGTTGATGCTCCAGGAATCAATCCTATATTTGACGATATCGGTGGCCGCTTGGCTGTATGGGTATTTGTTGCAACACTTATATCAGTTTTTAGCTACTCGCCTAAATGGGCCGCTGTTCACATATTTGCTTATTTTGGGTCGATGCTGACGGTGTATTATGTGTACACAGTGCTCTTCCTACATTTTTCTCCTGAGAGGGCTATGGTTTTCTGGGGGATATGTGCGGTGGGATCTCCGATCTGTGGTTATATCATGTGGCATGCACGTGGAAATGGTCTGTTTTCTAATGTTGTTGCAGCACTTCCAATTACCTTAATACTGTCAGAAGGATTTCAATTACGTCACGCGTACTTACCCATTCATACTCATTACTATTTAATTCCATACCTTATGACAATATATCTAATCATGAGTGTTGTTTTGCTGCTGGTCATTCCGACCAACAAAATACGACTTTTACCGATTCTATCCATAGCGCTCATAATTTCTTTTATTATGATCTATTTTAATGTTTTGGGTCGGATATTTGGTGGAATGAACGGCGTATTGTAGGGTAGTATGCTTTCCATCCTTTACCATGACCTTTTCCTTGGCGTATGGTGTAATCTGAGTATCTGCCAGTGATGACTGGATTCTGCTGGCCAATGGCAAAATCAAGAACGTAAATAGGGTGAAATTAAAGAAACACAGGTATAAACTAAAGAAAAGTTCCGGGTGACAAGTTAATGTCAGAAGGCAGATGATATACTTTAGACAGGAAAACAGCATCGGGGGGAACATGCGACTTGAAAATTGTTAGCGTTTACAAAAATTTCTTTAAAAATAATATGTTTATGAAGATGCTGTTCATCTTCTCCATGATATCAATTGTAACGATTATTACCTTGTCCTATATCATTTTCCTGTCAGTGTCCGACGCCACGATTCGCCGAGAGCTGGCGATCCAGAAAGCGGCCATGGAAAGTGTCGACCGTTATATTCACCAGCAGTATGAATCGGTGCAGAACATGGTAAGGGACATGCATCAGAATGAGGCGCTGTCAGCCAATATTACCTACTTGATGAATCACACGTACGCCGAGTATGTACAGCATCTGACAAATGGCTATTATGCGAATCAGGATGATTACTCAGCTGATGTATTGAAACATTTTCAGAACATCATGGATCGCAATTCGGATATCAATCAAGTGATGTTATACAGTGCAGAGCAGCAGGATCTATCCACCTTCAACCAACATAAACAGTTCAGAAAGCTGGATACCAATGTGGCTCATTCCTACATTCCTGACGTGATGGCGATGGAGACACCGAATATTAGCGCGCCAAACTATTGGATACGTAAAGAAATCAATCAATGGGACCCGGCGCTGTATGCGATTCGTGTGCCTATCAACAATACACAGACCCTTCGAAATTTGGGACAGTTCCTCGTTTTCTTCGACTCTGCGGGCATTGGCAATGCTCTTGATAGCTATGAAAGTAACCTCAAGGGAGAGATTGTGGTGCTGTCAGCCAAAGGTACGGTATTGTTTGATTCCAACAGTAACTATTACGGCAAGAAGTACCCATATATAGATGTGGCCGATTCCCTGTTTGATCAGACCGACATGGATTCGATGAAAAAGGAACGGAACATGTATGTGAACAAGTTTGTCTCGGCGGATCAGGGGTATGTGGTTGTTGGCACGGTTCCTGTGGATGAGATGGCCGAGGCCTATGCAGGTACTCGGAATACCATCGTTTCGATTAGCATCATATGTATCCTGTTTGCGGTATTGGTTCCGGCATTTTTCATTATTAATTTTGCCAAACGTACCCGCAGAATCATTCGTTTCACGCAAAAGGTGAAATATGGAAATCTGACAGCACGCATCGATGATACCCGTGACGATGAGCTGGGACAGATCTCGCACAGCTTCAATGATATGCTGGATGAACTTAATCAGTATATTGAACGCGTCTACAAAGCCGAGATCAAACAAAAGGAGACTGAACTGGTTGCACTCCAGGCTCGAATTAATCCCCATTTTCTCTATAATACGCTTGAGGTCATTCGGATGAGGGCAATCTCTCAGGGGGCGAAGGATGTTGGAGAGATGATTTACAGTTTATCCGTGTTATTCAAGAGCCTCGTTCAGCAAAAGAAAAACTATACACTGAAGGATGAGATGGAAGCTTGCCGTTTATATCTGGAGTTGTTTCGAATCCGGTATAAGGACATTTTCATGTATTCGATTCAGTTGGACCCCGTTCATAATCAACATCCGGTGGTCAAGCTATCCCTGCAGCCGATCATTGAGAATTATGTGGTGCACGGCATCCAGACAGAACGTTCGGATAATCAATTATCGATCGTTGTTGAAGAGCTGGATGATGTGTTGCAGGTTGAGGTCAGAGATAATGGCAAAGGTATTGAACCTGCACGTCTGACTGAAATTCTCGAAGAACTGGAGCGTCCGGAAGAATCGGGCCAGATGTTCGGACTGCGAAGCGTGCACACCCGTTTGCGTTTCCTCTATGGACCGGAATTCGGCATCACGATCGAGAGTACACTCGGAGAAGGAACCCTGATCAGGGTACGTTATCCTCATACAGAAGGGAAAGGTATTTAATATGTACAAGGTATTTATTGTGGATGATGAACCGTTCATCATTGAAGGGTTGTACGATATTTTGGATTGGTCGTCTTTTGATATGGAAATTGTGAGCCATGCCGGTAATGGACAGGCCGCTTTAAACGCCTTGTCGGCGCAGCCTGTTGACATTCTGATTACGGATATATCCATGCCCTTCATGAATGGTCTGGATCTGATTCGGGCAGCAAGGCAAGTGCAGCCTGATATCAAGGTGATTATTCTTAGCGGTTTCAATGAGTTTGAATATCTGAAAGAAGGCATGCAGCTGGGGATCGAAAATTACCTGCTCAAACCGATCAATGTGGAAGAGCTGGAATCGACGCTTCGAAATACGGCTTCGAAGCTGGACCATGCGTTGTCTCCTCAAACGGATGATGCTTATGGTGTTCAAATTCTGAAAGACAATATTCTTCACCGATGGCTGACGGGACAGATCGCGGCTACGGAATTCGAGGAACGAGCACAGTTCTTGAACCTTTCGCTGGATGCACCAGATGTTGCAGTAGCTGTATTGCGAGCAAAAGGGGAAACATCCGGCATGTTCGAGCGAGTGGAGGAAATGCTGAAGGATAAGTCCTATGTGAATATATTTCATGACATCGATGGAGATATCGTCATGGTTGCCAATGTGCATGCAGGCGAGGACGAGAAAAAGGAGTTTATGGGTTGTCTTGAGGCATTGTCCGCTGCGCTGTGTGAGACACATCCTACTGTTCTGATTGGGGCAGGAAGTCTGAAGCGCGGACTTCACCATGCTCCTGCAAGCTATCAGGAGGCAAAAAAGGCACTCCAGTATGTGATGATCTATCCCGACCTTAAAGTGATTGATCATGCCATCTTGGACAAATGCGGAAGCTCTGCCTCTTCCTTCTCCATTGATTGGAAGGAGTACGCGAAGCTCATTCTGTCTCGCAATACAGAGCTGCTTGCTGAGCGAATTCGGCTTGATTTTGAACAGCATCGCGACGGGGTCACTCCGGCTGAGTTGCAGAACATCGCATTGGAAGTGGTCATTCGCTTCAAGATGGAGCTGGAAGGTATCAAACATTCGGATGAATCAGCCATTTACCAACGGGGACTTCGTCTTGTGCTGGACAGCGGAACCTTTGATGAACTTGTGCAGGCGTTGCAGCAGGTGGGTACGGAGACGATTCAGTCTCTGCTTCAGGATCTAAAGAATCCAATCGTCAACCAGGTGCTTCAACATATTGACAAACATTACGCAGAAGAGCTTTCCCTGAAGCTGCTGGGTGCTCACTATCATTTGCATCCGGTATATTTGGGACAATTGTTCCACAAGGAGACGGGTGAGACGTTTGCCGAATATATCAACAAATACCGGATTGAACGTGCCAAGGAACAGCTGCGCAATTCGAATCTGAAAGTACATGAGATCGCAAGGAATGTCGGGTACTGGGAGACAGGATATTTCTATAAACAGTTTAGGAAATATGTGGGAATATCACCTACCGATTTTAAGGTTTTTGGATAATTTCCAGTGGAGTATCAATTGGACCATTGGACTGACATGGATGAGACATTCTGAGGACAGAAGGGCATGCAGTGCGTTGGTGCCAAATGTTACTCAGCATGTCTTTTTTATGTAAGCGATTTATTCAAATAGGTACTAATTAATGAATTCGTACTGATTTCTCTTTAATTTGTACCTCGAAAACTTAAGTTTATCTTCTTTTTGAAAATGCTTTCATTCGATAAGGTTAAAGCAGTTAGTTTGTAGAGCTAAAGGGAACACGAAAAGGGAGGATCAAGGAAATGAGTAAACAAAGAAAAAGTTTTTCTCTCGTACTTGCATTATTGATGGCGGTTACACTTGTTCTTAGCGCCTGTGGAGGAAGCAAGGATGCGTCAGAATCAGGGGGAGCAGGTGAGGATCCTGTCGAGCTGATCTGGTATACCATCGGTACTCCTCAGAAAGATGTTAATAAAGTGATGGAAGAAGTCAGCAAGTACACCAAAGAAAAAATCAATGCCACAGTTACGATGAAGATGGTTGACTGGGGCGACTATCCGCAAAAGATGCAAGTTAACGTGGCATCCGGCGAGCCAATGGACATTCTGTTTACTTCATCCGGCGGATTCGATTATGTTCAAAACGCCAGAAAGGGTGCATTCCTGGAACTGGATGACTTGCTCCCTAAATACGGACAGGATCTCATTAAAACCATTGATCCTGCATTCCTGAGCGGTTCAAAAGTAGACGGACACAACTACGGAATTCCAGCTAACAAGGAGCTGCCTCAACAAGAGGTATGGCGTTTCAACAAAACGCTGCTTGAAAAATACAAAATGGACATCTCCAATATTCGTACGTTAGACAGTCTGGAGCCTTTGCTCAAAACAATCAAGGAAAATGAGCCAAGCGTGACTCCATTTGGAATGGATAAAAATTTCGTTCCTTATGTCCCTTATGACTACGTCATTCAGAATTTGCCAATGGCAATCAAACTGGATACAACGGATTACAAGATTGTGAACATTCTGGATACTCCGGAAATGAAAGCAGCTCTCAAAACGATGAGCAAGTACTACAAAGCTGGTTATGTATCGCCAGAGGCTGCAACAACAGGTTCGACCAACGACCTGACTACATCAGGCAACTGGTTCCTGGACCGTGCACAGACACAACCGCTCGCGGACAATCAATGGTCGGCAAGTTACGGATATCCGGTAGTTTCCACACCAGCGAGTGACGCGATCATCACGAACACGTCTGTACAAGGTTCGATTATGGCTATCTCAGCCAACTCCGAATATCCGGAGAAAGCAATGGAGTTCCTGAACCTGTTGAATACAGATCCAGTGCTGCGCAATATGGTTGATTCCGGTATTGAGGGCGTTCACTACAAAAAAGTGGATGACACGCACATGGAAAATCTGGCTGAATCCAAAAACTATGATATGCCTTCTTACTCCCTTGGTAACAACATGTTGTTGTATCTGAACAACAATGACCCGGATAACAAATGGGATGAGTTCAAGAAGTTTAATGCAGAGGGTGTAAATTCTCCAATTCTGAGCTTTAACTTTGACTCAAGTAACGTGTCGTCGGAACTGACTGCCGTACAGAATGTCAAAGAGCAATACTGGGCCGCATTGATGACAGGTACGCTGGACCCAGAGAACAATTTGGAGCAAGTGATTGAGAAGTTCAATCAAGCCGGACTTGAAAAAGTGATGGCTGAAGCCCAAACCCAGCTTGATGCCTGGAGAGCGGCAAATAAGTAAGGGTAAATTCAGGGATCGGGCCGCTGCTTGTTGCGCCCGATCCTTTTTCATTCAAGCCTGAAGGAGGATCTCCATATGACCGCATTTTTGAAAAATCTGATTAGAAACCGAGTCATGCTGTTCATGGTGCTGCCAGGCGCCATCTGGTTCTTCTTCTTCTCCTACTTGCCATTGGTGGGTACAGTAGCAGCATTTAAGCAATATCGCTTTAGCCGCGAAGGCTTCTGGGCAAGTCTGATGAAGAGTGAATGGGTGGGTTGGGATAACTTTAAATTCCTGTTCAGCACGAACGATGCCTGGCTTATTACCCGCAATACGCTTTTTTATAACATCGCCATTATTGTTCTGGGGCTGGTATTCGCTGTAGGTTTGGCAATTCTGCTCTCGGAGCTGGTTAATAAACGGTTGGCCAAATTGTATCAGACAGGTATGTTCCTACCGTATTTTCTATCCTGGGTCATTGTTGGATACTTCGCGTTCAGCTTCCTGAGCATGGACCGGGGGATGTTGAACCAAATTATTGGATGGTTCGGCGTGGAGCCGATTCAGTGGTATTCGGAAGCGAAGTACTGGCCGTATATCCTGGTGTTCGTCGCTTTATGGAAAACCATCGGGTACAACAGCATCGTCTATCTCGCTTCAATCCTGGGGATTGATCGGTCACTGTATGAGGCAGCGATGATCGACGGTGCAAACAAATGGCAGCAGATTCGCAATATAACGATTCCATTGTTATCCCCTATCATCATTATTATGACCTTGCTGGCCGTTGGCCGTATCTTCTATGCCGACTTTGGTCTCTTCTATCAGGTTCCGAGGGATTCAGGTACGTTGTATTCTGTCACAAATGTTATTGATACGTATGTGTATCGCGGCTTGAAAACGAGCGGTGAGATTGGCATGAGTACAGCTGCCGGATTGTATCAATCCGTTGTGGGCTTTGTACTTGTTATCATTTCCAACTATGTTGTACGCAAAATCGATAAAGATAGCAGCCTATTCTAGGATAAGGGAAAGGAGTGAACCACTGTGGCTCAACTCGTAAAAAAACGCGACTTCCATCATGTATCCAATGGCTGGAACGTAATTATGAACATCATAGCGGGTCTATTCGCTTTAATTTGTGTATTTCCTTTTGTGTTTGTGGTCATCATCTCGCTCACGGACGAGAAGGTACTGGCCCGTGACGGGTACCGACTTATTCCCGCGGAGTGGAGTCTCGCAGCCTATCAGTTTGTCTGGCAGAGTGGAGATACGCTGCTGCGAGCGTACGGGGTAACTATTCTGGTCACGGTACTGGGTACCATTGTCAGTTTAATTCTAATGTCATTGTACGCCTATGCGATTTCCCGCAAGAGCTTCCGTTATCGGAGATTTTTCTCCATATTTGCCATCCTGACCATGTTGTTCAACGGCGGGATGATTCCAACCTATATGGTCGTATCCCAGCTTCTTGGATTGAAAGATACCTTATGGGCACTGATCCTGCCACTTGCAATGAATGCCTTCTATATCATGATCCTGCGTACGTTCTATTCAACCAGTGTACCGGATGCGGTCATTGAATCGGCAAAAATCGATGGAGCCGGAGAATTTTATACGTTTTTGAAAATTGTCATTCCATTGTCTCTGCCGGGGCTGGCGACGATCGGTTTGTTTAGTACGCTCGGTTACTGGAACGATTGGTTCAATGCGCTGTTATATATCGATAATCCGAACCTCGTACCGCTGCAATCCATGCTGATGCGGATCGAATCCAGCATCCAGTTCATCCAGCAGAACTCGGCGAACAGCTCGATGAGTCTGGCGGCGATGCAATCCATTCCGCAGGATACTTCACGGATGGCTATGGTGGTTCTCGCCACATTGCCGATTATTTTCGCTTATCCGTTCTTCCAGCGTTACTTTGTACAGGGTCTAACGGTCGGAGCCGTTAAAGAGTAACCGAATCACTTCTACAGATGGAGGCATCGAAGGATGATGATATATAAGGATAAAAGCAAATCGGTGGAAGAGCGAGTAGAACATCTGCTGAGCTTAATGACGACGGAGGAAAAAGCGGGTCAACTCATCCAGCCCTTTGGCTGGCAGACCTATACGAATGATGAGGGAAACATCACGCTGAATGAATCCTTTAAGCAGCAGGTGGAAAACGGGGGCGTAGGCTCCCTGTATGGTGCGCTTCGTGCAGATCCATGGACGGGTGTTACGCTTGAAAATGGACTGTCTGCCAGAGAAGGGGCAGAAGCCGTAAACCTCATTCAGCGTCATGCTGTAGAGCATTCCAGACTGGGGATTCCCATTCTGATCGGAGAGGAATGCTCACACGGACATATGGCGATTGACGGTACAGTCTATCCGGTTCCCCTGCTCTTGGGCAGTACCTGGAACGTGAACCTGTACCGTGATATGTGCCGGGCGGTTGCCCGTGAGACACGTGCTCAGGGCGGTGCGGTAACATATTCCCCGGTACTGGATGTTGTACGTGATCCACGCTGGGGACGTACCGAGGAATGCTTTGGTGAAGACCCATACCTTATTGGCGAACTGGCTGTTGCATCCGTGCAAGGACTTCAGGGCGAAAGTTTGGACCAGGAGGATGCGGTAGCGGCTACACTGAAACACTTTGTCGGTTATGGAAGCTCGGAAGGTGGACGCAATGCGGGACCGGTGCACATGGGCTGGCGTGAACTGCTGGAAGTAGACCTGTATCCGTTCCGAAAAGCTGTTGAAGCAGGCGCTCAATCCATTATGCCGGCCTATAACGAAATCGACGGTATCCCGTGTACGGTTAATACGGAATTGCTGGAGGATGTTTTGCGAAAAGGCTGGGGTTTTGACGGTCTGGTCATTACGGACTGTGGTGCTATCAACATGCTCTCCAATGGGCATGATGTGGCAGCCGATGGATTGGAAGCATCCGTACAGGCCATCCAGGCAGGTATTGATATGGAAATGTCCGGTGAGATGTTTGGACAATATCTGGTGCAGGCGATCTCGGAAGGCAAGCTTGAAATGCATGTACTGGATCAGGCTGTCCGCCGCGTGCTGGCGCTGAAATTCAAGCTGGGACTATTCGAGAAGCCTTATGTGGATGCTGATCGAGCAGCAGAAGTCATCGGCAGCGCAGAGCATATTCAACTGGCACGCCAATTGGCAGCAGAAGGTGTGGTCCTGCTCAAAAATGAAGCTGCAGCTCTGCCTCTGTCGACGGCAACAGCAGGCCGAATTGCTGTCATTGGTCCTAATGCAGACCAAGCCTACAACCAGTTGGGCGATTATACATCCCCCCAACCAAAATCCAAAGTGGCTACGGTGCTGGATGGCATCCGCAGTAAGCTTGCCGTTAGTAAGAATGGGCACGTAGGGGAAGGCTCTGATGGAAATTCGAATGGTGAAGTTGAAGTGCTCTACGCACCGGGTTGCCGCATCAAGGGCGATTCAAGGGAAGGGTTCGAGCACGCGATAGAAACTGCACGTCAGGCCGATACAGTCATCATGGTCGTTGGGGGCTCAAGCGCCCGTGATTTTGGTGAAGGAACGATCGATCTGAAGACCGGTGCTTCCAATGTGTCGGATAATTCATGGAATGACATGGAGTGCGGGGAAGGCATTGACCGTATGATGCTTGGACTTGCAGGAGTACAACTGGAGCTGATTCAAGAGATTCACAAGCTCGGCAAAACACTTGTCATTGTTTATATTAACGGTCGTCCGATTACCGAGCCTTGGGTAGATGAACATGCCGATGCCATTCTGGAAGCATGGTATCCAGGCCAGGAAGGCGGACATGCCATTGCGGACATTTTATTTGGCGATGTGAATCCGTCCGGTAAATTGACAATCTCCATTCCGAAGCATGTGGGTCAATTACCGGTCTACTACAATGGTAAACGATCACGCGGCAAGCGATATTTGGAAGAGGATTTGGAGCCTCGTTATCCATTCGGATATGGCCTTAGTTATACTACGTTTGATTACAGCGAGCTGAAGCTGAGTACGAAATCGATGACAGCAGACGAGATGGTTACCGTATCCGTGGATGTCACCAATACAGGGGCTTGCAGAGGTGCAGAAGTTATTCAGATGTACGTATCCGATGTGGTCAGCCTAGTGGCTCGTCCAGCCAAGGAATTGAAGGGGTTTGCTAAAGTGAAATTGGAACCCGGAGAGACGCAGACTGTAACCTTCCATATTGGAGCTGAGCAGCTGCAATATATCGGTCGTGATCTCAAGCCTGTCGTTGAGCCAGGACAATTCCATATTCATATCGGAAGACATGTGAATGATACGCAGTTCACCGAGCTGACGGTAGAGGGGGCGTAAGGAAATGGAACGCATCAGACGATTTATTCGCGAGTTATCCGAACGTCAGTGGCTGGAGCAAATGGAGCTGCGAAGCTGGGACATCACTCGCGCTTATTATAAAGTACCAGGACAATATGAAGATCAGAAGGCCTATCCGGAAGGAGAGGGATTGGATCGTTTCCCGAGCGAGCAGGGAACGACCTATTTCTTCCGTACGCGTCTGGAAGTTCCTGCCTCCTGGCAGAAGGAACCTTACGGACTTGTATTTGAATCCGGTGGAGAAGGCTTGCTGCGGGTGAATGGACACTCCTATCAGGGGCTGGATCGCAATCATACGTATGTAACACTCGATCCTTCCCGAATAGGGGCACAGCCCGACCTTGAGATTGAGTTATTTGATCCGGTGCCTGAGCCTGTCGATCCATTAAATCAGCAAGCGGTTATTCAACCGCCGATTACATCGATCCACAGCTTGTTGGTGCGACCGAATGAACCTGTCCGCAGCCTGATGTACACGGTCACGATTGTGCGTGATTCCGCGGTGCTGCTGCCAGAAAGTGATTTCCGCCGTGTGCGCCTGCTGGAAGCGATCTATCGAGCGATGGATCAATTTGTTGGACTGACTGAAGAGGCTGTCAAGCAGGGAAATGGCATCTACAGTATCGAAGAAAGATTGATTCATGAAGTGCGTGAGATTGGTGGAAACGCCGAAGGCTTGGAGCATATGGTGGGGCAATCGCACATCGATATTGCCTGGCTATGGCCTGTACGTGAGACGGTGCGGAAGACCAGTCGTACATTCTCCACGGTGGATGCACTTATGAATGAATATCCCGATTATATGTATTCACAGAGCCAGCCTTTGCTCTATGCTTTTCTGAAGGAACATGATCCCGAGCTGTATGAACGGGTGAAGAAGCGCATTGCTGAAGGACGATGGGAACTGGTTGGCGGTATGTGGGTTGAGCCGGATCTGAACATTCCGAGCGGGGAATCTCTGATTCGTCAGATGTTATACGGTCAGCGCTTTTATATGGAGGAGTTCGGCAAAACATCCCAGATTGAATGGCTACCAGATACATTTGGTTATTGTGCTTCCCTGCCTCAGATTTTGAAGCATGGGAATGTCGAGTACTTTATGACGACCAAGCTCGGATGGAATGATACGAACGTGTTCCCATATGACCTTTTCCACTGGGTAGGCATTGATGGAACGGCTATCCTGTCGTATCTCAATCATGGTGTCAACGAGCACACGCTGCCGAAGGATATTCATGATCATTGGCAGTCTTACCGCGAGAAGGCGGCGCATCCTGAGCATATGCTTCTGTATGGGCATGGCGACGGCGGTGGTGGCGTAACACGAGAGATGCTGGAGTATGTGGACCGTTCGGAGTTGATGGTGGGACAGCCGAAGAATGGGTATAGCACGGCCGGAGCCTTTTTTGCCGGAATCGAGAAGGCACAGCCTGATCTTCCAAAATGGCAAGGCGACCTGTATTTGGAGCTTCACCGGGGTACCTATACGACTCATGGCCGCAATAAGCGCAACAACCGGAAGGCTGAGGTGCTTTATCGTGAAGCGGAGCTCTGGAACACCCTTGCACTATCGAATATGGATGCACAGCAGGAAGCGGAAGTACGCTCTTCCCTGCATGATGGCTGGAAGCTGATCTTGCTGAATCAATTCCATGATATTATCCCTGGTTCGGCCATTACGGAATCCTATGTAACTTCGGATGAGGAGTATGTTCAGGTATTTGAGTTAGGTAGAGCAGGATTGAATCAAGGGGTTGCGGCATTGACGAAGGAGATTAACACGCAGGGGCCTGAGGGTTCTGTTCCCTATGTTGTGTTCAACAGTCTCGGCTGGACTCGAAGTGCAGTCATTCAACTTCAAATGCATGATGGATTTGATCGTTACGTCATAGATGAAGAGGGCCAGCGTTTGCGAATGGATCGGGAGGATGGACAAATTTCGATCCTGGTAACCGACATTCCAGCGTTTGGGCATAAGACGATTTGGCTTGTACTGGAAAATGCAAGAGAAACGAATGTACGGGAAATGGCGAGCATTGCCGGCCAAAAGAATTTTACAGATACATGGGAAACCGCGTATTACCACGTGCAGTTTAACGATCGAGGCGAGATATCTCGCTTGTGGGACAAGACAGCAGAACGCGAGATCCTGAAGCCGGGTGAACGCGGCAATCAATTTCAATTTTTCCATGACCGTCCGACGCTCTGGGATGCTTGGGATATCGACAGCCGTTATGAGGCCCAGGTTGCTGGAGAAGCGGAGCTTGTGGAGAAGAAACTGGTGCTGGCAGGCACGACGAAGGATGTACTTCGCTTCCGCTGGAAAATCCATCAGTCGGAAATCACGCAGGACGTTATATTCTATCATGACCATCGACGGATCGATTTCAAGACCCATGTGAGCTGGAATGAAGATCATAAATTGCTCAAAGTAGGTTTCCCGATCGATGTAGTGACTTCCAAAGCAACCTATGAAATTCCATTCGGTGCATTGGAGCGTCCGACCCATCGCAACACGAGTTGGGAGCAAGCTCAGTATGAAGTGTGCGGACACCGCTTCGCAGATGTCGCGGAGCACGGATATGGCGTCAGTTTGCTTAATGACTGCAAATACGGATACGACGTACAGGGAAGCACGATTCGCCTCTCCTTGCTGCGTGCACCGAGATGGCCTGACCGAACTGCGGATCTTGGAGAACATCACTTTACCTATTCCCTGTATCCACATGAAGGTGACTGGAGAAGTGCACATACCGTGCGTCAGGCAGCTGAATTGAATCATGAAGTGCCAGTGCAGCAGGTGGACCAGAACGAAGGTGTACGCCCGGCAACTGGAGCATGGATTAAATTCGATGGCAGCCATGTCATCTTGGATACGGTGAAACCGGCTGAGGGAGGACACGGTACAGTGCTCCGTTTCTATGAATCTTCAGGCATACGTGAACGGGTGACGCTGCAATGGCCGCATGCATTTGAGCAAGCCTATCACTCCAATGCTTTGGAAGAAGCAGGCGAACCGCTGGCCAGTACCAATGGTCAGATTACTTTGTCCTTTAAACCTTACGAAATAAAAACCGTGCTACTACGGTAAACCTTTTTGAAATACTCTGAGCTATGTATGTTCAGCTCTTTATTCACACGTTAACGGAGAGGACAGAAATAACCTGAAGAAGTGAAGCTAAAAGCTTTCTGAAAGAAAGCTACATCGAAAGCATATGCTTCGCCTTTATCCCCGGATTTTACCTTCTGGAGAAGGGAATCAAAAAAATCTGGGGATAACAGCGATCGGAAGGTTATTCTGTCATCGTAGTGGTTAGTGTGAATGTTCTCAGCTGATCTTTTACAGCTACACCATTCAATTTGTTAAGGAGTGCACTCATTCATGGAACAATTCAGACTACCCAAAATACCGATGCCACCTGTTGCATTGCCACAAGCCGTTCAGGCTGTAATGGAAGAAGCGGAGCAGAAGCTGGCGCACAGACCGAAGCTGCTTCAACTATTCAAGAACTGTTTTCCCAATACGATTGAAACGACAACGAAATTAATGGATGACGGCACGACCTTTATCATCACTGGCGATATTCCAGCTTCCTGGCTGCGTGATTCCGTGGAGCAAGTGGTGCACTATATTCCGTTTGCGAAGGAAGATGCAGATCTGCAACGTATCATTGGCGGTTTGATCAAGCGCCACATCCAGTACGTTCATATTGATCCGTATGCCAATGCCTTCAATGAGACAGCCAATGACTGGCACTGGAACACAACCGACGTGACGGAGATGTCACCTTGGGTATGGGAGCGCAAATTCGAGATTGATTCCCTGTGCTTTGTTATCCGTCTGGCTTATTTATATTGGAAAGAAACCGAATTGACGGATATTTTTGATTCCAGCTTCAAAGCAGCAATGCTCAAAATCGTGGAGTTGTTCCGCGTGGAGCAGCATCACATGGAGCAATCACCATATAGCTTTACCCGCAATAACGGCATTGCTACGGATTCGATCCGCAATAATGGACGAGGCATGCCTGTCAATTACACAGGTATGATCTGGTCTGGATTCCGTTCCAGTGACGACGCGTGTGATTTTCACTACAACATCCCTGGCAATATGTTTGCCGTTGTTGCCCTGCGTCATATGCAGGAGTTCGCGGAGTGGGTGTTCCGTGACATGGCACTTCTGCAGGAGCTTAAGGATCTGGAAGCTGAAGTAGATCATGGTATTCAGCTTTACGGGATTTACCGTCATCCTGAATTTGGCCCGATCTACGCGTATGAGACGGATGGCTTCGGCAACTACTGCCTGATGGATGATGCGGGTACACCTGGACTGATGTCCATTCCTTACCTTGGCTATGTCACAGCGGATGATCCGATCTATCAGAATACGAGACGTTTTGCGCTCAGCAAAGAGAATCCGTTCTATTATGAAGGCAAAGTTGCCAAAGGAATCGGCAGCCCGCATACACCGCCGGATTACATCTGGCATATGGGTCTGTCCATGCAGGGGTTAACGGCCCAGTCTGCTGAAGAAAAGCTGGAGATTATTCGGATGCTGGAAGCAACAGATGCGGATACAGGGTATATGCATGAAGGTTTCCATGCAGACGATCCGACGATATTCACAAGAAAATGGTTTGCCTGGTCCAACAGCCTGTTCTCCCAGTTGGTCTATAAATCCATGAAGGATGGCCTGCTATGAGTAGCGCACAGGTGAAGGGAACCAAGCTGATTATTTTCTCTGATCCAGCGTTTCCGGTGCAAGGCACGTTGCCAACGCAAGATGCTCTTGATTCATGGAATGCGTCCGAAGAAGTCATCGTTGCAGGCGCGGATGAATTGGCTTCGGTTTTGAGCAGGGCGGCAGGCGAAGGGTGTTTCGTGAATCTGCATGCACCCTATTTTCCAAAATCGGCTTGGACCGAAATTGCAGCTTTTCTTCATCAGGGCGGAAGCCTGATCAGCGTTGGTGGCGCACCATTTAAGCGTCCTGTTCGTCAGGAGAATGGGACATGGGTTTCCGAGTCGGAACAAACGGCATATCACCAGGAACTTTACATTCATGAGGCGTTACAGGTATCCGCAGCCAAAGTGGATTCACTAACTTCATCCGAAGATATTCCGCTCCTTGCAGGTAAGGAAGGAATGTTCGAAAGTGCGGATACGTGGAACCTGGTACCTCATACAACCAAAACTAGCGATTTACCACATCAGATGGGTTCTTCAGGTCCGATGAGCACGCAGATTTCTTCGCTGCTCCGAGGCTATAGCAAGGATGGTCGCAGCATCGCTGCCCCGATCGTATTGTGGGAAAACTCCCGCAGTACGTTTGCCAGTTCCCGCTGGTTGTTTGTGCACCTGCCTCTGACAGCTATCTTCTGGGAACAGAACGGAGCAGCTGAAATGGTGAATTGGGCACGGTATTGCGCCAAAGGTGTAACCGAGCTATCTCTGAAGCCGAACTATGCTTCGTATGAACCGGGTGAACGAGCTTCACTGATTCTCCAAACCCAAATTCTACAGCGTGCGGGCAGCAGACGAAGTGAGCCTGAGGTGTGGACGTTTGATTTGACGGTTGAACGGGAGAATCGCACCAATGGCACGGTAGAGAAGGTATGGAATCATCACCTGGAGATGGAAATTTCCGGCGAGCAGCGTTTTGAACGCATTCTTCTTCCGGTTTCAATCGAGAGCGGGCTGTACCGCATCGTGAGTCGTGTTCAGGCACCAGATGGAGAAGTTCGCATAATGCGGCAGGGTTTCTGGGGGCAGGACGCGGCCTTGTTGGCAGAAGGTGAAGTTATTACACGCAGCAGAGATTATTTTATCAAAGACGGGCGTCCGCTGCCTGTTGTTGGTATGACCTACATGACCTCTGACGTGGCACGGAAATTTCTGTTCTTGCCCAATGCAGATGTGTGGGATCGGGATATGGCACAGATGGCGAAAGCGGGCATTAACTGGATTCGGACCGGGATCTGGACTGCCTATCGCAACATGATGCAGGTGGATGGACACATGTCCGAGGATGTACAACGCGCCATTGATGCGTTCCTGTTAACGGCAAAACGGCATGGCCTTCAAGTGACGTTTACCTTTTTCTCCTTTACACCTGAGACGTGGGAAGGAACGAATCCGTATCTGGACCCGCAGAGCGTAGATGCACAGAAACGATTCATCCGCAGCATTGTCAGTCGTCACAGACATTCCACACATGTGGACTGGGATTTGATTAATGAACCGTCGATGTTTGATCCGGTGCGCATATTCTCGAATGGTCCACGTTCGGCACGAGATTTGTATGAGCAGCAGGCGTTTATCGAGTGGCTTCAGCAGCGTCATCAGACGATTGAAGCGCTGCAAGAGGCATGGAACATGTCACCTAAGCAGCTCCCGGACTTTACGGCAGCAGTCATTCCAGAGCCGGAAGAGATCAATTTCGATGTTCAGGATATGCACAAGGCTAAAAAGGGAACACGCTGGCTGGATTACTGTCTCTTCTCGATGGAGATGCATAATGTTTGGGCAAGAGAGCTTGTAGGCACGATCAAGGATCTCGTTCCTGATCACCTGGTTACCGTGGGACAGGATGAAGCTCTTGGAGCACAGCGGCCTTCACCGTTCTTCTATGAACAGGAAGTGGATTATACAACGGTGCATTCCTGGTGGCTCAATGATGATCTGATCTGGGACGGTATTTTTGCCAAAACACCACATAAACCGAATCTCATTCAGGAGACAGGCATCATGTATGTGGAAACGCCGGATGGCCGGGCCAAACGCACAGAGGAAGAGCTTCACAGCATTCTGGAGCGTAAATACGCTTATGCCTTCTCAACAGGTGGTGCCGGAGCCGTGCAGTGGATCTGGAATACCAACTTCTATATGGATAATGCCAATGAATCTCATATCGGGGCGCTGCGAGCGGACGGTACGGAAAAACCTGAGGCCGATGTGTCTTATGACTATGGACGATTTATGGAACAGATTCGGGACTTGTTTACCGATCGTGAGCTGGAGGAAGTTGCAGTAGTCTTCCCGTATTCCAACGACTTCTCGAACCGTGCCCTTGCTTACGATGCAACAACGAAACTTACCCGTGTGATGGCTTATGAGTTAAAGCTGCCGTTCCGGGCTGTATCCGAGTATCATCTGGAAGCTTTGAAGCAGCAGCCACCGAAGCTGATCATGGTTCCGAGTCCGCACAACATGGACAACGGTGCGTTAAGCGAGCTGCTGAACTTCGCGGAGAAGGAAGGAGCTACGCTGCTTATTACCGGACCGCTCGGTTTGGATGCCTATTGGAAGAGAAGTGAACGGGCAGATCACCTTGTAGGCGAGCGCAGTCTGGGCAACGTACAGCGAGAAGAAATGCTAAATATTAACGGGGTGAATCACCGCGTCACGTATGGTCGTCGCCGGATTGCCGAGGTGGCAAAGGAAACGTTGCTTCATGCGGAGAATCATACACCTGATGAAGTAGTATTACTGCCATTAGGCAAAGGCAAATTGATCTGGAGTCCGCTGCCGCTGGAGTTGAATGGCCGGGATGAGCCGCTGGCAGACCTGTATCGATATGCGTCAGAAGTGGCTGGCATTGAACATGAGCTAGAATGGATATCTGGCGGTGATCTGGCAGGGATTTATGGCCGGAAGCTGAGCTTCCCGAAAGGAAATCTGTACGTATTCGTGTCAGAGTTTGCTTGGGATCATGAGGTGAAAGTCAGAGATAAGCGTACAGGAGTTCTGTATACGTTCCTGTTGGAGAAAAATCGCTCTGTGCTGTTTGCCACAGATGCTGCCGGACAGCTGCAAGCTGTGTATCGTCCGGATGAGGTAGAGATTGTACAACAAGAGGTAGAGGGGGAATAATTCAATGACTAAACCGACAAGCAAATCGAAGAGAGCACATATTATTTCTCATACGCACTGGGATCGGGAATGGTATCTGCCGTATGAGAAGCACCATATGCGATTGGTTCAACTGGTGGATTCATTACTGGATCAGCTCGATCAGGGCCCTGATTTCAAAAGCTTTTATCTGGACGGCCAAACCATCATCATTGAGGACTATCTCCAGGTTCGACCTGAGCAGAAGGAGCGGCTGGAGAAGCATATTCGTGATGGACGAATTGTCATTGGACCATGGTATATCCTGCAAGATGCCTTCCTGACCAGTGGTGAAGCCAACGTTCGTAACATGCAGGTCGGGCATCGGGATGCAAAGCGTTACGGAACACCTTCAAAGATCGGATATTTCCCCGATACCTTTGGACTGGTGGGACAGACACCACAGCTTATGCTGCAATCGGGCATCGATAATGTCTTCTTCGGGCGAGGCGTGAAGCCAACGGGCTTCAACAACACGGTGTCTGACGCTGGATACGAATCCAGTTTCTCAGAGCTGATGTGGGAAGGCCCGGATGGATCGAAGGTGCTCGGTGTTTTATTTGCCAACTGGTACTCCAACGGGAATGAGGTTCCGGTGGACGAAGCTTCGGCTCGCAAATTCTGGGAAACCAAGCTCGCAGACGCAGAGAAATATGCATCGACAAATGAATTGCTGTACATGAACGGATGTGATCACCAGCCGATTCAGAAGGATCTGCCTGAAGCCATCCGTATGGCTGAACAGTTGTATCCCGATATCGAGTTTGTTCACTCCAACTTCCCTGACTATCTGTCCGCCTTGAAAGAATCTGCGGTTCAAGAGCTGTCTGTTGTAAAAGGAGAGCTGCGCAGCCAACGTACCGATGGCTGGGGCACTCTGGTGAACACAGCTTCGGCTCGCGTTTATCTGAAACAAATGAATCAGTTGGGACAGGCCATGCTGGAAAAGGTGGCTGAGCCACTGGCTTCGTTCGCGCACCTGTTGGGTCATCCTTATCCTCATGATCAACTCACTTATGCCTGGAAAACGTTGATGCAGAATCATCCGCATGACAGCATCTGTGGCTGTAGCGTAGACGAGGTGCATCGCGAGATGGTTACACGCTTCGATAAGAGCCGTCATGTCGCTGAGGCCCTGATTGAGGACAGCACCAGCCAAATCGCAACAGCGGTAGATACTTCAACCTTTGAACGCTTTGGTGAAGAAGCGCGGCCTGTGGTTGTGTTTAACACATCGGGATGGGAGCGCAGCGGTGTGGTTCAGGTAGAACTGGATGCGGCCCGTCTGTACTTCCGTGAAGGCTTCTCATTGGAGGATATGGCTGCCAAAATGAACGCCATTGACCTGTCAGGCCGTATATTGGTGGATGAAGAAGGTAAACCAGTTCCTTGTACGGTAGAGGATTTGGGTCTGCAGTTCGGCTATGATCTGCCAGATGACCGATTCCGTCAGCCCTATAGCTGTCGCCGGGTCAGCATTACGTTTGAAGCAGGGAACGTGCCTGCACTTGGTCTGAGGACGTATGCTTTGGTTCGCATGAACAGCAATGCTTCGAGTGATTTAAATGCTGTCGCTGGAGAGTCTGTAGATACCAATGCGACTTCATCTACACTGCTGCGTGGTGAACGTGGCATGGAAAATGAATATTTGATCGTAAATATTGCAGACAACGGTTCATTTACACTCACAGATAAACGGACAGGACGGACGTACAAGGATCTTGGCGTGTATGAAAATGTCGGCGATATCGGCAATGAGTACATGTTCAAACAGCCAGAGAATGAAGTGGCATTGACTACGAAGGATCTTCAGGCAGAGATTCGGGTCATCGAAGATGCGCCTTACAGAGCATCCTACGAAATTGTTCATCATTGGGAGATTCCTGAGTCCGCGGACGAAGTGCTTGATCGTGAGCAGCGGGAACTGATCTATTACCCGCATCGCAAAGCGCAGCGTTCCAAGCAAATGGTGACGCTCAAGATCCGAACCATTGTGTCGTTGAGTCGCAGTGGAAAAGGCGTCAAGCTCGAAACAACCTTCAACAATCAGGCGAAGGATCATCGGGTGCGGGCACTCTTCCCGACGGATCTGACAGCGGCTGTTCATCACGTGGACTCGATGTTCGAAATTGCTGCTCGTGATAATACGCCTGCACCGGAATGGCAGAATCCGAGTAACACTCAGCATCAGCAAAGTTTTGTTGATGTGAGCGAGGATCAGGCTGGATTGGTTGTAGCCAATCTGGGTCTGAATGAATATGAGGTTCTTGAGGATGGACGGAATACAATTGCCGTAACATTGCTTCGTGCGGTGGGAGAGCTTGGAGACTGGGGATTGTTCCCGACACCGGAAGCTCAGTGTCTCGGAGAGCATTCCTTCCAGCTGGAGATCATCCCTCATGACGGGAACGGAGCTACCTCCGGAGCATACATTGAAGCATACCAGTTCCAGATTCCATGGACTATGGCTCAGACGGACGTACACCCGGGTTTCCTGACGCCAAGCAACACACCGTTTGAGTGGCAAGGGGACGGTCTTGCGTTTTCTTCACTGAAGGTGAACGAGGATTCGGGTGATCTGATGTTACGTTGGTATAACATGAGATCTAATACGACGGAATTGAAATTTGCTGCTTCGGAGTCCATCCCGCAAGCATTGGCAGACGCATATCAGAGCAACATTCTGGAGGAAGAGACAGGCAAGCTGAATGCTTCTATTATAAATGAATCCTCGGCTGCTATGATTAGCAAGGAATGGGCTTTGCAGGCGGGACCTTGCGAGATTGTTACCGTGGGGTTGCGTCGTTAATTTGGCAAGCGTGATCGGATCCATTCTTTGTGTAGAGTCTACCTGAAGTTCAACGGACTGTCATGGAATGGATAATGTTTTTTCCAGCTGAAAATGTTGAGTTATTCCTCAAGTTTATATAGAATGAACAGTAGCATTACAAGCGATCGAAGGTTACCCTGCCATCATGATGGTCATCGTAAAATTTAATTGTTCATTCTATATTGAAACTATTAAGGAGGCTTGAAGCCATGGAATCCTTGGGAGGACTGCTTCAGCAGCTGAATCCTTCCTTTCGTGAACAGTCGCGGCGGATTGCGGCGGAATTGATGGAAGATCCGTACGTACGCGAATTCCGCGCAGGTCATCCTGAACTGAAAGATGCACAGCTTATGACCGATCTGAGCAAGCTGTATCAGTATGCCAAAGATTCGAAGAACTGTGCGAATTGTCCGGGGCTCGACAACTGTCCTAACGATTTCCAGGGTCACTTTTGCAAACTGGAAGTAGAGCATTTTAACGGTAAACCCGAAATTATAGATAAAAAAGCACCTTGTTCCAAACATATCGCCCGGCAAAACGAGCATGTTATCAAGCAGAGAATCCGCAGTTTCTATGTGGACGAGCGTGCGCTCAATGCAGGATATAACGATGTGGAAATTATGGGCAAGGATCGGATGCGTGCTCCGGCGGTGAACCAGGTTCTGCGTTATATTAACGAGACCAAGGAGAATGGATTGTCTCCGCAAGGACTGTTTTTGGAAGGATCATTTGGAACGGGCAAGACGTTTCTGATGTGTTATCTGCTGCATGAACTCGCGGTTGTGGGCCACACAGGTGTCATTATCTACATGCCTGACTTTGTGGAGGATCTGAAATCCATGATCAGTGAAGGAAACAAGCTGAAGGAAACGACGGATATTCTGAAAAGCTGTGATCTGCTCATCTTTGATGATATTGGGGCAGAGAATCTGAACCCATGGGTTCGGGATCATGTGATGGGTTCCATTCTGAATTATCGTATGAATCGCAAGCCTACATTTTATACGTCCAACTACAACTTGGATGGGCTGGAGAAACATCTTAGCTTCACCAGCAGGGACGGCGAGGAAATGAACAAAGGCCAGCGTTTGATGGACCGGATTCGTCCGTTTGTGGATGTCATCTCGGTTCGGGGTGAGAATCAACGGGGCAAACGTTAATCCCTATTATGTCACCGATCTGATCTGATTATTTTTACTCATACAGTCCCAAAAAAAGCCTGGCTTTCGCATTGTCGCGAAAACCGGGCTTTTCTGGCCTGCGTGCAGCCTGAAGATCCTATTCGGTAATAAATTTGAAGATAACCATTCCGAAAAAGATGACCGTCATCAGGCCGGCCATGCCAGTAACACCCGCTATAAGATCAAACAGATCGTTACGGGGTTCCTCGTTCACATGTTCACGCGGGTCGTTGATTCGCACATTTGCATCCATGGTATTGCCTCCTTATGGGGATTACAGCTTGCCCTTTTTGGGAGCTGAAGCCCGGAGTAATTTTAGTATACTTGGAAAAGAAAGCGTTTGTAAAGATTTTGCAGTGATCCTGCCAAGTTCTTCAATTGTGAAGATTTGATGTTGGGAAGATGAACATTGATGCGTTCATTTCACAAGTTTAAAGTACCTGTGTTATACTGGAAGTGTCGTTCACGACGTTACAGGTTAAAATAAACCGTAAGTATATATAAGGAGGACAATTTCATGGCTATTGTTAACGTATCCGATCAATCCTTTAACGCTGAAGTCGAAGGCGAAGGAACGGTTCTTGTTGATTTTTGGGCGCCTTGGTGTGGTCCTTGTAAAATGCTCGCTCCAATCCTGGAAGAGCTGTCCACTGAAGTTGGCGATGCAGTGAAAATTGCTAAAGTCAATGTGGACGAAAATCCGGAATCTGCTTCCCGCTTCGGCGTAATGAGCATTCCAACTTTGATCTTCTTCAAAGACGGTCAACCAGTTGATAAAGTGGTTGGTCTGAACTCGAAAGATGCTCTCAAAGGAATTATCGCAAAACATCAATAAGTTACCAGGCTTACACATACGCCTCCGGTTATGCGCCGGGGGCGTTTTGCGTCGAAACCTTTTATATAGGACAATATAAAGTATAATTATTTTTACACGATAACGTAGAGTGCAGGACCGATCTGGGGAAGCGTAGCGTTCCCATTTATTCTAAGACTTTTCCCTTATATATTATTGGATCTAATTATTTACACAGTAACGGAGAGGACAGAAAAAACCTGGAAAAGCGGAGCGGTCGCATTTATCACCGGATGTTCCCTTTGAAAAAAGGGGAATCGAAAAAATCTGGGGATAACAGCGATTGGAAGGTTGTTCTGTCATCGTAGTGTCAGTGTGAAATATCTTTTAGTTCAATTAAAATAGAAAGGAACTCATAGAAAATCCGGGATAATGACGATCGAAAGATGGTACTGCAATTGGAGTGGTACAGTGTAACCTTTTATTTATACTTTTTTCAGGAAGGAGGACCCACCGAATTATGGATGAATTCCTTACAAACGTACAGGAACAGGAGAAGGCACTGGAGCAGATCCGCCACAAGCTGGCTTTGCTGCCCGACATGTCCGGCTGTTACCTGATGAAAAACAGTGAAGGTACCATTATTTATGTAGGTAAGGCCAAAGTGCTGAAGAATCGCGTAAGATCTTATTTTATCGGCAGTCATAATGGGAAGACCCAGCGCCTGGTGTCCGAAATCCGTGATTTCGAATATATCGTTACTGGCAGTAACATGGAAGCGCTCATTCTGGAGTGTAACCTGATCAAAAAACATATGCCGCGGTATAACGTGCTGCTCAAGGATGACAAGACATTTCCTTACCTTAAAATTACGAATGAAAAGCATCCCCGGCTCGAAGTGACCCGGCGTGTGCTCAAAGATAAAGCCAAATACTTCGGACCTTATCCGAACTCGTATGCGGCACACCAAACGAAAAAGCTGCTTGACCGGATGTATCCGCTGCGCAAATGCGGCGTAATGCCAAAGGAAGTTTGCCTGTATTACCATATGGGTCAGTGTCTGGCTCCATGTGTTCAAGAAGTGGGCAAGGAGCAGTATGATGAGATCTCCCAGGAGATCAGTTCCTTTCTGAGTGGCGGGCATGAAGAGATCAAGAAGGATTTGCAGCGCAAAATGCAGGAAGCGGCTGAGGATCTTTATTTTGAACGTGCCAAAGAGCTTCGGGATCAGGTTATCGCCATTGACGCGATGATGGAAAAACAGAAAATTACGATGGCGGACGCCAGAGACCGCGACGTATTTGGTTTTGCCATTGATAAAGGCTGGATGTGTGTCCAGATTCTATATATGCGTCAAGGGAAAATGATCGAACGTCACGTCTCAACATTCCCGTTTTACGGTGAGGCATACAGTGATTTTATGTCTTACGTGACCCAGTACTATAGTGATAATCCAGCATTGCCGCAAGAAATTTTACTGCCGGAAATGCCGAAGAATCTGGAAGATGGTGAAGTCAACGAGGATGCTGTATCTGATGCTGATGGAGCGCGATCTGCGGCCGTGACAGCTGAGTCAGAACAGACAGCACGGTTAACACAAGATTCAATTATGGAGCCACGTGTTGCCGAATCCCGTGCATCTTATGGAGATATCCAGCCAGAGGTAGATTCAGAAGAAGCTGCGATGGTCATTCAGGACAACGCTGTTGCTGAGGCGGATGTATTGGCTGATAAACAGGCCCCAGGCCTCGAAGATCCTTCTCAGGTCGCAGCTGCATTGCAGGAATGGCTGGAAATCAAAGTCCACATCCCGCAGCGTGGGTTGAAACGGCAGATGATTACGATGGCGGTAGATAACGCACGCGTAGCGTTGGAGGAGAAATTCCGTCTGATCGAGCGCAACGAAGAGCGAACCTCAAAGGCCTCGGAAGGCTTGGGACGTTGGATTGGCCTGGATCAGCTGCGCCGGATCGAAGCGTTTGATAACTCAAACATCCAGGGAACCAACCCGGTATCTGCGATGATTGTATTTACCGATGGCAAACCGGATAAGAAAGAATACCGCAAGTATAAAGTGCGCTCGGTAGAAGGGCCAGATGATTATGAAACGATGCGAGAAGTTATCCGCCGCCGTTACGAGCGGGTGCTGAAAGAAAACTTGACCCAGCCTGACCTGATTGTTGTCGATGGAGGCAAAGGCCAGATTTCGGCCGCCGTGGACATTTTGGAGAATGAATTGGGATTGTTTATTCCGGTATGTGGATTGGTGAAGGATGCGAAGCACAAGACCTCGCAACTAATGATCGGCAATCCGCCGGAAGTCATTTCCTTGCCACGTGACAGTCAAGAGTTCTACCTGTTGCAGCGGATTCAGGAAGAGGTCCACCGTTTTGCAATTTCGTTCCACCGGGAGCAGCGTGGAAAATCGATGGTGACTTCCCGTCTGGATGCTATTCCAGGGATCGGTGAAAAGCGGCGCAAGCTGCTGCTGAAGCATTTTGGCTCTTTACGCAAAATAAAAGAGGCCAGCGTCGAAGACTTCCGGCCTCTATCTATTGGTGACAAGCTTGCGAATCAAATTATTGCAGCACTTCGTGATGAGGAGTCGTAACATACGGCTTCTTTTTTTTGTTTGGATTCAATTTGTAAATGACATAACCAACGATCCCCGGAAGTACAATCCAGAAGAGTCCGGCGGAGATGTTGAGCGCATCACCCATGAAGATCAGGCTGAGCCCCATCAGCAGGCTATCAAAGATAACATGTGCGAATACAACGGCGATGAAGCCGTGCCGCAGCATGATCAGACTGAACAAGAGTCCAATGACTGTCAGCTCAATCGGACGTGTAATGACGGGATAGATGGGATACAAGGTGTGACCCAGTGCCCAGATCAATGTTGGGATGAGGCAGGCAATGAACGTATTGCGTACTACCTTCTGCATCATGCGAATTCCGAACAAACGATAGACCGTTTCCTCACCAATCCCGGCCATCCAGGCCATAATCGGGAAGATCCAGGCATAACTCATGTTGTACGTGGACTGATCAGCCGATGTTGTCGACCAGCTTCCAATACTCCGCTCCAAAATAAAGAACAGTACAGATTGCACACCCAGCAGAATCAAGGCCCATAGGTAACCTGTATACATACTGTGCAGCACATATTTTCCGTATCCGGGCTCTTTGGCGCGAGGCCAAGGATTCAGACCGATTTTGCGCCACATGCCGTCACCGGCAACGAGCGACAGATAGATGGTTGCACTCATGACCAGAGTGATCCCCGCCTGCATGACCATCAGGAAGGTCAGCATAAAGTTAGATAGCCCTTGCGCCTGAAATAGCGGCATCATGTTCAGGGTTCCAATAACGGAAGCCGCAAAGTATACCAGAGACAGTACGATTCCGCGTTTGAACGACGTGTGTGCTCTCGTCAGAATACTGTAGATGATCGCGAGCACGCCCAGCACAAAGGTCAGAAAAGCATAACCACCGTAAGTCATCCAGTTGGCTTGGCGGGTCTGATTTTGTACATAATCGGTATGGGAGACAGGGACCGAGAAAACCGATTCAAAGGAGCGGACGGCTCCGTCTTCAAACGTAAAGTTCAGTTCCAGCTTGGAATCTCCAATTTGCTTTTCATTATCCGTGTATTTCAGTCCCGCTTCTTCTTCACGGGTGTCGAGCTGAAGTTTCGGTACATTATACCCGAATTCGCCAAGAACTCCAGCGGCTAGCTGCTCTTTCTCATTTAAAGAAAGGTTATCTTCGGCTAAGCGTTGGGCAGCATTCACTTTACTTTTGTCCTGCTCAGCCTCGATGGATGCATACAGGGAAGAAGGGAGCTCGCGCTTAAAGGCGACCACTTTTCCTGTTCTCATATGTACGTCAACATTCAAATAACCGCCTTTGTCCTGATCGGGCAAACGAACGCGGTACACATCGTATGGATAGGTTGTTTCCCATTTCTTGTTATAGGTTTCTAACTGTTTGGTTTTGGCCATATACCCATAGATATCGGAGTGGGTTTGGTATGTCACTAACTCGTTTCCAGTCTTCGTCGGCAGGGTATAATCGGGTAGAGAAGCTGCAAAAGACCGAGCCGACTCCGCCGCTTTCTCCTTGCTTATAAAGGATGTAGACTGGATATCAGTCGTTTGCGATGAGGTGGCAGGGAAGATTTGAAAAACAAAAAACAGAATCAGGCCAATCGCCGCAAGCAACCCTAAACGCTTGAAGTTAGCTTTGAGTACCAAAGGCTGCCCTAAGGGATTCATTTAATATTGTTCCTCCTTTATTAATATGGATATTAAAGTAAAGATAGCACAGCCCAAGCCCCGAATGCCAATGGTGAAACGAGAAGCGGTGCAAATGCATGAAAACGAATGAAAATGATCGAAACAATATGATCTATCCGTCGCCATATCTGAGTTTTTCCCTTTTTGACGGAATTCGATGCTATTTACACAAAAATCGTTTTGTATACAAACGCCTCAGCGCTTATAATTTTGAATCAAATGTCCAATATTCCGCATGTCTTTAGGCTAACAAGGGAACGAATAGAATGTATTCCAACCTAATGTTATGTGATTCAACGATAATTCATACATGTTTACGCTCCGAAATGGAGCTTTCCAAGTGCTTGGGTATAACGAAGAGCGTTATGGAAAAGCGCTTCGGAGAAAGGCTCCACGTTGTGGAGTCATTTTCTTTTTGGCAGAGGTGGATGATACTTAAGTGAAAATGAATGTTCAATGGATGCGGCTATCGCCACCCCGAATTCTGGTCCTCGGGTTCGCAGGTATTATATTGCTTGGGACACTTCTGCTGATGCTTCCGGCATCCAGTCGAAGCGGGGGCAGCCTTCCTTTTATTGATGCGCTCTTCACCGCGACTTCCGCAGTCTGTGTAACAGGGCTGGTTGTCGTGGACACGGGAACTCACTTTTCGACGCTGGGTCAGGTCGTGATTGCAATCCTGATTCAAATTGGCGGACTCGGCTTTATGACGATGTCGACACTGGTGGCGATTGCGTTCAAACGACGCATCTCTCTGCGTGAACGGTTGATTTTACAGGAAGCGATGAACCAGAGCACGATGGAAGGGATTGTCCGTCTTATTCGCAAGGTTGTGGTCTACTCGCTCATACTGGAAGGCATATGTGGCACGTTGTTTGCCATTCGCTGGTCGTTTGATATGCCGGTAGGGCAGGCCATATATTATGGATATTGGCATGCCATCTCCATGTTTAACAATGCTGGGTTCGACATGTTTGGAGAATTCCGCAGCTTAACCGGGTATGTGTATGATCCGCTCGTTAATTTTACAGCTATGTTCCTGATTGTTTCCGGCGGCATTGGCTTTGTTGTTCTGTCTGATCTGGTAGAGTATCGGAGAACGAAGAAGCTGTCGCTGCACTCCAAAGTGGTGCTGCTGACGACAGGATTGTTAATCATATTTGGTGCACTGGTTATTTTTGTATTTGAATTCAGCAATCCCCGTACATTAGGTGGCCTGAACTGGGGTGGCAAAATATTGGGTTCATTTTTCCAGTCCATCACGCCGCGAACAGCTGGTGCTAATACGTTAGACATCGCCGGGCTGAGGCAGGCAACGCAATTTTTCATCATTATATTAATGTTTATCGGGGCTTCTCCAGGTTCCACAGGAGGCGGGATCAAAACGACCACCTTTATGATTATGATCGGGGCTGTTGTCGCGATGATTCGTGGGAGGGAAGATATCGTCTTTTTCAGGTACCGACTCTTACAGGAACGGATTTTTAAAGCATTGACGATTACGCTCCTCGCACTGTTGCTGATTATCGCGGTTACGATGGTGCTCAGTACAACGGAAGACAGCAGTTTTCTGACGATTTTATTTGAGACGACATCAGCTTTTAGTACGGTTGGTTTGTCTATGGGACTTACGCTGAAGCTGACCACGATCGGCAAGATTTTGATCTGTTTCACCATGTTTGCAGGGCGTCTTGGGCCGATTACACTCGCGTATGCACTTGGACAGAAAAAGGGTAAAGAATTGTACAGGTATCCGGAAGGCAAAATGATTATTGGATAAGGGGTTCGTGAAGAACAATGAAAACACAGCAGTTTGCGGTGATTGGGCTTGGGCGCTTTGGCTCCAGCCTGGCACAGGAATTAATGGAACTTGGATATGAAGTGCTGGGTATCGATAAAAATGAAGAAGTCGTCGATGACATGAGTGAATTGGTCACCCATGCCGTCGTCGCGGATTCGACGGATGAGGAAGTGCTGCGCTCCCTGGGCATCCGCAATTTTGACTGCTGTATCGTTGCCATCGGGGCGGATATCCAGACCAGTATTCTAACTGCCATTTTACTGAAGGAACTCGGTGTGAAAACTGTTGTGGCGAAAGCTATTTCGGTTCTTCATGGACGAGCACTGGACAAGCTGGGGATCGATCGTGTCGTTTATCCAGAGCGTGACATGGGAATCCGGGTTGCCCACCAGCTTGTTACCCCGAATCTGCTGGATTATATCGAATTGTCCGATGATTACAGTATTGTGGAGATGAAGGTTCCAGCCTGTCTGCATAATAAAACGCTATCCACGCTAAATGCACGAGTGCGCTTTGGTTGCAGCATTGTAGCTTTGCAAAAGGAAGCCGGGGTCATTATTGCCCCGACTGCACTGGACTCGCTCCAGATGGGTGACATTATGGTCATTATCGGTATGAATGATGACATTGATCGGTTTGAGGAAGAAGTGATCAGCCAGGAGAGCTGATTCCTTGAAACGGAAAGATGACTGCTGAGCGTGGAGCTCAGCTAATATATGAATGCTAAGGCGTCGTAGTCCTCCGTGAGGGCAGCGGCGCCTTTGCTGTAAAGAGCGCAGCCGTTTCCCTGACCCACTGTCTGGAGGTTTGGCTGAGGTTTTCCTTTTCCCCGTAGATCATGCAGGTCGTACGCCGTGTCTGTTGCAGCTGAGGCAGATATACAGAGACGAGATCATTATCCGCAAGCAATTGAGGGCGGAGATATGACTTGGGAAGCAGTGCTGCGGCTTTGCAGGTAGGCAGAAGGCGGACAATCGCTTCAAAGGAATCAATCTCCATGCGAATATCCGGCATCACGGCGCAGCGCTGGAAGAGGTCATCGGTTAATTTGCGGTACCATGTCCCTTTGGAGAACGTAATCATCGGCAGGTCCTGCAAATGCTCCATTCCGGCCTCCTTGCCAGACAATGGATGCGTCAATGGTACAACCAGCTCCAGATGATCATCGAAGAGCGGCACACAGTTCAGACCGGCCTCGCTAATCGAAGACGCAACGATGCCCACATCCGCTTTTTTATCCCGGACAAAAGAGACAATTTCATGTGTTTTTCCTGTCACCAGCTTAATCTCCGCATTAGGATGTTTCTCCATAAAGGCATTAACCAGCGGAGGCAATGTAGTTTGAAGGGTCGTCAGACTGGCTCCAAGCGTAATTGAGCTTTGCTCTTCGTCCTTATACTGCGCCAGCATGGTCAGAAATTTCTGCTGCTGCTGTTTCTGCTCTATCGCGAAAGTGTAGGCGACCTGACCTACGCTGGTTAATTCGAGTCGTTTACCACGGCGATGAAAGAGCGCCACTCCGAGTTCATCCTCCAATTTGGCGATTTTGCGTGATAGTGCGGGCTGTGAAAGATTCAGCAATTTCGATGCACGGTTCAGACTGGACTGCTCCACAACCGCCGCAAATGCGTTTAATTCCTCGAACATGAGCACTAACCTCTTTTCTAATGAAGGTACTTTGCGTGAGGCATCTCCTTGTCAAATATTTCTCCATGTTGTATGGCCTGCACGACCGATGTTTATAACTTATACCTATAGGTTATAACATTTAATAATTATATTGCAATTCCCTTATAAGAAAAAAAGGAGTAACATGAACCGTGACACAAGTTGTTCACACCTGAAGAAAACGGAACAATTTGTCGAACCTTTCCTTGGGGAAGGTTTGTGTCATGATATGTGAAATTATTTATGAAAACGTTGTATTTAGCGAAAGGGGATCGACATTTTATGAAAGGGTTTTACTCCAGAAAGCTGCACTCCTTGCTTGGCGTCATTCCGCTCAGTCTGTTTTTTGTTGAGCATCTGGTGACGAACTTCTCGGCAGTTGAAGGCGGCAAAGAAGGCTTTAACGGTGCTGTTGCATTTCTGAACAGTCTGCCACTCGTCATTGTTCTTGAAACGCTTCTCATCTGGCTGCCGCTGTTCTATCACGGTGTATATGGTTTGTACATTGCCTATCAGGCCAAGCCAAACGTGGGACGTTTTGGCAATGAGCGCAACTGGCGCTATACGTTGCAGCGCGTCAGCGGTGTTATTACGTTTGTGTTCGTTATCTGGCACATTTGGGAGACTCGTTTCCAGGTTGCGCTGGGGAACGTTACACACGAAGAGCTTGGCGGTGTCATACATGACATCGTGATGAATCCGGTGACGTTTATTTTATATCTGATCAGTGTGGTTGCGGCATCCTATCACTTTGCCAACGGCTTGTGGTCGTTCTTGGTTAGCTGGGGGATTACCGTCGGTCCGCGTGCGCAGCGTGTATCTTCCTACATCTGCATGAGCTTGTTTGCCATCGTAGCCATCATGTTTATTGTATCGCTGCTTGCTTTCCGGAGCATGGATTTCCAGGTAGCGACTTCAATGATTGACGCAGTTAAGACAGTTCTGATTTAAGCATTTAGACTTAAATGCTGACTTATAAGGGAGTGAACAGCAATGGCATCATCTAATATAATTATTGTGGGCGGCGGTCTCGCGGGGTTGATGGCGGCGATCAAATCGGCTGAAGCCGGAGTCCATGTTCATTTATTTTCACTGGTTCCTGTTAAAAGATCGCACTCCGTATGTGCCCAAGGCGGCATCAACGGTGCGGTAAATACCAAGGGTGAGGGCGACTCCCCGTGGGTACACTTTGACGATACGGTATACGGCGGCGACTTCCTCGCGAATCAGCCTCCGGTCAAAGCAATGTGTGAAGCGGCACCAGGTATTATTCACCTGATGGACCGGATGGGCGTAATGTTCAACCGGACACCGGAAGGTTTACTTGATTTCCGTCGTTTCGGCGGCACGAAGCATCACCGTACAGCGTTTGCCGGTGCAACAACAGGACAACAATTGCTCTATGCGTTAGATGAGCAAGTACGTCGCTGGGAAGCAGCGGGTCTCGTTACGAAGTATGAGAACTGGGAGTTCCTGCAGGCTGTTGTGGATGACGAAGGCACCTGCCGCGGGATTGTAGCACAGGATCTGAAAACGATGAAGGTACAAACGTTCCCGGCAGAAGCGGTTATTCTGGCGAGCGGCGGCCCTGGCATTATTTTTGGTAAAACAACCAACTCGGTTATCAATACAGGTACTGCCGCAAGTGCGGTGTATCAGCAAGGTGTAAATTACGCGAACGGTGAGTTCATTCAGATTCACCCGACAGCCATTCCAGGCGACGACAAGCTGCGTCTGATGTCCGAATCGGCTCGTGGTGAAGGTGGACGGATCTGGACGTATAAAGACGGTAAGCCTTGGTACTTCCTTGAAGAAAAGTATCCGTCATACGGGAACCTTGTTCCTCGTGATATCGCGACGCGCGAAATTTTCAGCGTGTGCGTGGATATGGGCCTTGGCGTCAACGGCGAGAACATGGTATACCTCGATCTGTCACACAAAGATCCGAAGGAGCTGGATGTGAAGCTCGGCGGAATCATTGAGATTTACGAGAAGTTCATGGGTGATGACCCACGCAAAATTCCGATGAAAATCTTCCCGGCAGTCCATTATTCCATGGGCGGCATGTGGGTAGATTATAACCAAATGACCAACATTCCAGGACTGTTCGCAGCCGGTGAATGTGAATACCAATATCATGGTGCGAACCGTCTGGGTGCGAATTCCCTGGTATCGGCAATCTACGGTGGTATGGTGGCTGGACCAAAAGCGGTTGAATATATCAAAGGACTCAAAAAATCGTCCGCAGATATCAGTTCTTCCGTGTTCGATGGTTATACTAAGCGCCAAACCGATAAGTATGAAGGCATCCTGAACATGCAGGGCAGTGAAAACGCCTATGTCATTCACAAAGAGCTTGGCGAATGGATGACAGCGAACATGACCGTTGTACGCTACAACGATAAACTGGAAGCTACTATCGGCAAGATCAAGGAATTGAAAGAGCGTTACGGCAAAATCAATATGTACGACACTTCAGGTTGGAACAACCCGGGCGCGGCATTTACCCGTCAGCTGTGGAACATGCTTGAACTGGCAGAAGCGATGACTCTGGGCGCACTGCTGCGTAACGAAAGCCGCGGAGCGCACTACAAACCGGACTTCACCGAACGGAACGACGAGGAATTCCTGAAAACCACGATCGCAAGCTGGTCGAAGGAAGGTCCAAAAATTTCGTACGAGCCTGTAGACGTTTCCCTCATCCCACCACGGATCCGGGACTACTCGAAAGATTAAGTAAAGCGAAATCTTGGCCTATTAATAAAGTTAAAGACGTAGCACCTTAACGGAAAAGCAGTAGACAAATAGAGGCGAAGCGTAAGCGGAGCTTCTCAAAGTTACTGCCAACCAGAATGAATTATTGCAACTTTCAGTAAAGTGACTCCATAAGCACGACGTAGCGGAGGAGACGGAAATGTCCTGAAGAAGCAGAGCGTTTGCGATGCTTTAGAAATTAAATACTGCATCCAGCATGAATGGATTGCAGTTTCCAGCAAAGCGACCCCACGTGCACAACGTAGCGGAGGAAGCGGCAATGCCCAGAAGAAGCGAAGCGCTCGCCTTTATCACCAAATTTTAACCCTGTTAAGGGCTGATTCAGAAAATTTGGGGATAACAGCGATCAGAAGGGCATTCCGCAGCCGAAGCGTCACCCATGCGCGGAAAAGATCACTTTGCGCATAAGCAACACCAATCATCGTCACCAAAGGAGGGGACAACGATATGGCGGACACAGCTACAGCCAAAAAAACCGTCAAGTTTATCATCACCCGTCAGGACAGCCCGGAGTCATCTTCGTACAACGAAGAGTTTGAGCTCCCGTACCGTCCCGGCATGAACGTTATTAGCGCCCTGATGGAGATCCAACGGAACCCGGTTAATACGGAGGGCAAGTCTATTGCCCCGGTCTGCTGGGAATCGAACTGTCTCGAAGAAGTCTGTGGAGCATGCTCCATGGTCATCAACGGCAAACCGCGTCAAGCGTGTGCAGCCCTGATTGATAAGCTCGAACAACCGGTTCGCATCGAACCGATGAAAACCTTCCCGGTGGTTCGTGACCTCGTCATTGACCGTACCCGGATGTTTAACGCCCTGAAACGGGTTAAAGCTTGGATTCCGATTGATGGTACCTATGACCTTGGTCCAGGTCCGCGGATGCCGGAGAAGAAGCGTCAGTGGGCTTACGAGCTATCCAAATGTATGACATGTGGTGTATGCCTCGAAGCATGCCCGAACGTGAATGAAAAAACAGACTTTATCGGTCCGGCTGCTCTTTCTCAGGTACGTCTGTTCAATGCTCACCCAACAGGAGAGATGAACGCCGAAGACCGCCTGGAAGCACTTATGGAAGATGGAGGTATTGAGGGCTGTGGGAACTCGCAGAACTGCGTGCGCTCTTGTCCAAAAGGTATTCCATTGACTACTTCCATTGCCGAAATGAACAAACAAACGACCAAACACATGTTCAAACGCTGGTTGGGCGTGTAATCTATTCATAAAAAATGCAGAAATTCAATCTGCACCATTAGAAGAAGTCGTGATCCTAGGCGGATGTAGCCCAAGAACACGGCTTCTTTTTCTGTATACTCAGAGGAACCGGGCTAGTCATGCAGAATATGGTATACTAAGGAGATGGATTTGGAGCGGAAGAAGGAGGGGGACGCATGGGAGAAGCACCACGTGAGGGCAGCAAGATCTCGCCGCCCCGGCGCTCACAGTATGGATCTGATTCGGAGAACCCCATTTTCCCAGGAGAAGAAAAGGATCACGATCCCTCCCGGCGCAGTTTTTTGCTGCG
Source organism: Paenibacillus sp. 11B (assembly GCF_030487755.1). Classification (NCBI taxonomy): domain Bacteria; kingdom Bacillati; phylum Bacillota; class Bacilli; order Caryophanales; family Paenibacillaceae; genus Paenibacillus; species Paenibacillus sp. 11B. The sequence goes on from NZ_JAUKNS010000007.1 coordinate 127,967, forward strand.
CATGATCTTGATGACGGCGAGTGCCAGTTTGCTCACAGGAGGATATGCCTGGTTATGGGAGCCGCGTCATTTGGAAATCAAGCACGTTGAATTGAAATTACCCAAGTTTCCAAAAGCATTCGAGGGACTGCGTGTGATTCAGTTCAGTGATGCTCATCTTGGATTCCATACGGGGCTGAAACAAATGGAGAAGCTGGCTGAAACGATACGGGAACAGCAGCCTGATCTGATTTGTTTTACTGGAGATATGGTTGAACGGGAAGCAGAACCGATGCGTGAATGTATTCCTGTACTTGCCTCGATGCAAGCGAAGTATGGCAAATATGCCGTATTAGGGAATCATGATTATCGTGGCCAGCAGCAGCATGAAGTGGAGCTGATGTTCAAGGAGGCTGGATTCACGTTGCTCCGAAACAGCCATGTTCTGATTGAACGCGGGGATTCACGTATTGCGATAGCAGGTCTGGATGACGCGCTTACGGGCAGACCTGATCCTCTTGCAGCAATCAAGGGATTGAGTAGAGAGGTCTGGAAACTGCTGCTTATGCATGAGCCCGATTATGCAGACATTGCAGCACCTTACGGTTTCGGACTACAGCTCTCCGGACACAGTCATGGCGGGCAGGTGCGTTTTCCATGGATTGGGGCGCTGACTACACCGAGAGGTTCACTCAAGTATATTCAAGGGTTATATTACGCAGGGGATAAGCATATGCCAGTCTATGTGAACCGTGGCTTTGGCATGACCCAACTGCCGATCCGCTTTTTGTGCAGGCCGGAATTGACTGTTTTTGAGTTAAAGGGTTAACAACATAAAGAATATAGAGCATAGAGGGAGGTTAGCCAGATGGAACGAATTGCGATTGTATCCGATATTCATGGCAACATGACTGCTTGGGAAGCGGTATTAAACGATATTCGGAGTCGCGGATTGAAGCGAATCTTTTGTCTTGGCGACCTCGTTGGCAAGGGACCGGACCCGGTACAGGTTGTGGATCTGGTAAGAGAGACATGTGAGCAAGTCATCCGTGGCAACTGGGATGAGCTGGTTGCAGTTAATTCGGACAATGAGAATTTTACTTGGCAAGCGAAGCGGCTGGGTAAGGAGCGATTGACATATTTGAAGAGCTTGCCGTTTAGCCACCAATTAGAGCTGAGTGGTCGGAAGATCCGCCTAGTGCATGCATCTCCCCAAAGTGTATATCACCGCGTACAGCCGTGGGATGAGATGGAGAAGAGGTTAGCCATGTTTGATCCTCCGGCAGACGAGCCTGAGCTCGGTGTGGCGGATGTCGTAGGATATGGGGATGTGCATAACGCATACTTGCAATTTCTGAATGGCAAAATGTTGTTCAATGCAGGCAGCGTGGGTAACCCGCTTGATTTGACCCAGGCTTCATACTGTATTCTTGAAGGAGAGAACAGCAGTGATCGGAACACGCCATTTAACCTTCAATTTGTAAGGGTACCTTATGATATTGAACAGGAAGTACAGACTGCTCAGCAGGCCCAGGTGCCCTCACTTGATTTCTATATCCGAGAGCTTCGTACAGGTGTCTATCGCGGGCTGCAAACGGATTAGTGATTTCAGGAATAAATTGCTGTAATGAATTGGCATACTAATGTTCGGGCTACTGAGCGGAGTGTAGTTGAGTATATTGATGTATCGTCGTTTATCCATGTATTCTATTTGCGCCGGATCATCCTCAGAGCATGCTTGTCTTACCGGACTAGAACCCGTTAGGCAAAAGGAGCGATTGTCATGCTGACCCGAAAAATGCTGGGCCAAGGATTGCCTGCTTTGTTGACAGAGCGCCTTGTTCTTCGATCATTACGTCAGAGTGATTACAGCACGTTGTCGGAGCTGTTTTCCGACCCGCAGGTGATCCGTTATGTAAACAGGGGAAGTCAGCCCACGCCAATCCGGGCTCGGCGATTATTGAATCAGATTCGTAGCAGCAGCGCCAAGCTGGATTCACTGCATTACGGCATCTGCTGGAAAGGCAGTGAGCAGATCATTGGCATCACTTCATTCCAACATTGGAATGACAAGAATGGTACCGCACAGATTGGATACATCTTGAACAGGTCCTGCTGGGGCAAGGGAGTCGCGACTGAGGCAGTGCAGCGTTTGCTGGAATTCGGTTTTGCCGAGCTTAACTTGTCCAAAGTGGAAGCCCGCTGTTACGAGGCAAATGTTTCATCCGAACGAGTGCTTTGCAAGAGCGGCATGAGTTATGAACGAACCCTGCCCTCGTTTGTTTTGAATCATGAGGATGGTGAGACGCCGGATACTCTGCTGGATGTTAAGGTGTATAGTCTATGTCGTGAACAACATGTCCGTTCTCATTGGGAAAATCGCCTGCAAACGTTGGTATCCGACAAGCGCGAGTAACATAGAATAAAATGAAACAGCAGAGGGTTGAAACGAACTTCAATCATTTGTTACACAAATGAAATATAGCTGCAATTGAACTCTAACAGACAGCGGGTAAACTTATCTCATGACCCCCTTTTTGATAATAGATAATGCTGTTGGGACCCGCTGTTTGCGGGTTCATTTTTTTTATATTAGGAAACGAACCGAAAACCCCCACAGCGTGCTGATTCACGCCATGAGGGTTTTATTGTGATGCTCTATGATTAAAACGGTACAACTTGCATCTGTTTTTGTTTGAAGTATACCCATTCCGTAAACCCGATCTCTTGCAGACGTGTACGAACGTCATCTAGTTCATCGGCAACACGCTGTGGTTTGTGGGCATCCGATCCGAAGGTCACCTTCACTCCGTAATGATGCGCACGCTCCAGAATGGCATCTGACGGGTACCAGCCACCACTAAGCTTGGTTTTACCCGACGTATTAATTTCAATGGCCACATTCGATTCTGCAATGACCTGCAACGTTTCGTCAATGGCTTGATCCGCGATAATGTCCGAGAAAGGTGGATAATTTCCTTTCATCGCATCAATATGTCCAAGGATCTGGAACATGCCGCTCCGGGCTGACTGCCGAATCAATGCATAATAACTTTCTTTCACTTCCACCTTACGTGCATCGCTTAAACCATTCCAGCGGGTTTTGTTGAAAATGCTGACATCTTCTGTGTGATGAACTGAACCAATAATATAATCAAAAGGATATTGCCCCAGCGTACTGCGATACAATTCGGCATGAATAGGGAAATAATCGGATTCGATGCCAAGCAGCACATCAATTTTGCCTGCGTATTCTTCCTTCAGAGCAAGTACTTCTTCCACGTAATGATGCAATTCCGACTTGCCCATCGCAATCCGGGGAAAAGCCTGCTCTGCGTCACTGCCAAAGTAAGGTGTATGATCCGAGATACCGATGACCTGAAGTCCAGCTTGAATACCTGCCTCAATATAGTCGCGAATATTGCCGTCCGCATGACCACAACGAAAATGATGGGTGTGAAGATCAAATTTCATATGGAAATCCTTCCTTTCTCATGGCTCATTTATCATTCTGAACTGATGAACTGGGTCTCCGGCATGCCTTTGAGATCGCTCAGGAATTGCTGCATGGCCGAATTGAGATAACGACTTGATTTGTAAATGACTCCGACAGGGTGACTGACCTCAAGTTCACTGAGTGGAATCATGCGCAGTGTGCCTTGCCGCAACTCATGGGCAACAGATTGTTTGGATATAACGGCAGCCCCGAGATTAATCTCAACCATCCGTTTTACTTCCTCGCTGCTCGACAACTCCATGACGATATTGGGCTCAATGTTATGTTTCTTAAAAATGCCTTCCGTAAAGCGACGCCCCACCGTATCCGGGGATAGCAAAATCAGAGGTGTGCTGCGCAGGACATCCACCGCAGCATGCTTTTGCTTCGCCAGCGGATGGAATGGAGACACCACAAGTTCGAACGTATCATAATACAGCACGGACGTATTCAGGTTAGGATTACGCTCCGTGAGATAACCGATACCGATATCAACCATACCATTCTCGACCTGGGTATAGATCTGTGAGGAGGGCAGGGATTGGATACTGGTCTTAATAAGTGGAAATTGATCCTGAAAGTAAGATAACACCCGTGGCAAAATCTGAATGGCAATGGACGTCGTTGTGCCGAGTCTGATATGTCCCTGAGGGGTCTCATCGAGATCCATCAGCTTTTGTTTCAGCTCACCCACGATATCCAGCATACGTTCGGCATGTTGCAGAAACACCTGTCCACGATCGGTGAGGGTTACCGGCTGGTTACGATCGACAAGAACGGTCCTGAATTCATCCTCCAGGCTTTTGATTTGGGCCGAAACGGCAGGCTGGGTCAGATTTAGAAGTTCTCCGGCTTTGCGGAAACTCATCGTTTTCGAGATCGTAATCAGCGTCTCCAGTTGACTGATATTCATGTATGGCCTCCTTGCACGTAAAATGTCTTCTGTCTATCCATAGTGGAATCCCGTAACTGGTCATTGCTTGCGTTCCTTAAATTATAGGTGATTCAAGACAGCAGGGCAATGAAGGGGACATCATGGATTTGGGGAGGTCCATAAGAACGAGAAATTAATTTTATTTCAAGAAAATAAAATTTTTAATATTTTAAGAAACAGTAAAAAAGTCCTAAATACCAATTGCCATGCCCCTCCGTGGCAATTGGTGTTCCAACAGATGCGAAAAGCCTTGTTTTTTCGCTAGAATCAGCTATAAACATTTACCCCGTGGATGACGATAAATTATAGTACACATGCCTTACCGAATTCTTGGTGAATTCTTGTACGTGATAAAGTATAATAAATTTATTGAATATGGGACTTTTGGTGTGTGACCAATAACCCAGTGTAAGGGGGACATTAGACAGTGAAAGCGGAAGTGATTAATCCTTTCCTGGAATCCGCACGGAACGTATTCGAACAGCTCATCCAGGTTTCGCCTTCCACCGGGAGTCTTGGCGTGAAAAATGTGGAGTACATTGCAGACCATGTCTGGATCGTGATCGGAATGACTGGACAACTGAGCGGAAACATTGTGTTTGGAATACAAGAGTCGGTTGCATTGAAAATTGTTTCTGCCATGATGGGCGGTTTTGTCATTACAGAAATGGACGAAATGAGTAAAAGTGCTATTTCGGAACTTGGCAATATGATTAGCGGCAATGCAAGTACCATCCTGTCTAATCAGGGTGTCGTTGTTGATATTACACCTCCACAAGTGATGAATTCTGAATATGTGGCTTCCTTTAGTGCAACGAAGGCGTTGAGCATTCCTTTGCTGATGGACGGAATTGGTGAGATGGATATTCAAGTGATGATCTCGTAGAATAGAACCATACGCCTCTAGGGGCAATATGTGTTCAATACGGGAGGACATCGGGTATGCTGAAAGATCAGGTTGTTTTTATCACAGGTGCGTCGAGCGGAATTGGTGCGCTCTGTGCGCAGATGTTGATAGAAGAAGGAGCCATCCCGATTCTGGCTGCCCGCTCGCGGGACAAGCTGGAGGAGATTGGTGCTTCGCTGAAAGGGCAACACGAACTACTCACGTTAGATGTAACGAATGATGAGCAGGTTCAGACAGCCGTGAATGCGATGTTGCAGAAATACGGACGAATCGATATTTTGCTGAATAACGCGGGTTACGGAAAATTTGCGGCGATGACGGATATGTCTGTGCAGGAATTCGATGAGATGATGGACGTGAATTACATGGGCATTGTCCGCTGCACCAAGGCAGTGTTGCCGCAGATGCTGCAACGGGGCAGAGGACAAATTGTAAATGTAGCTTCCATGGCTGGCAAGATCGGAACGGCAAAATCCGCTTCATACACGGCGACCAAACATGCCGTACTTGGCTTCAGCAATGCCCTGCGCCAGGAACTTCGCAAAACCGGAGTCACGGTAACGACCATTAATCCCGGACCTATCGATACACCGTTCTTCCAACGGGCGGATCCCTCCGGTAACTATGTTAATAATGTACGCTGGATGATGCTGAAGCCGGAAGAGGTTGCGGGGCATATGATCCGGGCGATGAAGAAGCGCAAGGAAGAAGTGAATCTGCCCAGACTGGCTTCGGCTGGTGTGTGGCTATATCAGCTATTTCCGCGTCTTGCTGACAGGCTGTCGCACGGTGTAATGAATCAGAAGTAAGATGCAACAGTGGGCATCACATATCGGATGAAAGAAGGGCTCCGCCGAGGGGCTTTTCTTTTTTTTGTCTGTAAAGGTATGTTTCGTGAATAAGATTTGGTCCGCAGGCTTTTTTCGCATATAATGAAAGGTAATGTGATGACAGGCTTCGGTTATATTAGTACAAGCAGGGCTAGAGCATCGAAACGAATAAATTTAAAGGATGGACATACATGACGAATCAAACATTTGCTTCAATTGGCGTAGAACAGGATCTTGAGGCTGTACTCGCCAGACATGGCATCAATGAACCTTCACCAGTGCAGGCACAGACGATACCGGTTATTCTGGAAGGTCGCGATGTGGTTTCAAAATCTCAGACGGGAACAGGCAAGACGCTCGCCTATCTGCTGCCACTGCTGCAATCCATCAAAAGTGATGTAAAAGGCACACAGAAGCTCATTATAGCTCCGACGCAAGAGCTGGCAATGCAGATTGTACGCGAGGCACAGCGGTATGGAGAAGAACGTAAAATCGGCGTTCTGGGTCTAATTGGCGGTGCAGCGGTAAAACGTCAGATCGAAAAGCTGCGTGAACATCCCGAACTGGTTGTGGGAACGCCAGGACGACTGAAGGAATTGATCACGCTGAAAAAGCTGAAAATGCACAACGTCTCCACAATCGTTATTGACGAGGCAGACCAGGTATTCCAGCTCGGCGGAGTAAGCGACGTGGACTTCGTATTGCGCAGTGCCCTGCGCGACCGTCAACTCATTTTCCTGTCCGCAACGATCGATGAACATACCGCTGGACTCGCGAAGCGGGAGATGAAAGAGCCGGTACAGATCGGAATTGAACCGGACCGGGCAACCGCCGCGGGACTTGAGCATTTTTATTTTGTGGAAGAAAACCGTAACAAAATCGATATGCTGCGACGTTTGGTTAGACAATATAACCCGGATCGCGCCATCGTCTTTGTGAATGCTACCGAGGATATTGGCGAGGTTGAAGCGAAAATGAATCATCTGGGCTTCTCTGCAGCTGCGCTGTATGGAGACGCCGACAAAGTGACACGCAGCAATGTGTTATCCGCTTTCCGCAATGGCAAACTGCAACTGCTGATCGCGAGCGAGGTCGCAGCCAGAGGACTGGACATTGAAGGCTTGCCGATGGTCATTAACTATGACCCTGCATTTGATTCGGAACACTATGTTCACCGCGCAGGCAGAACAGGCCGGATGGGTCGCAGCGGCATCGTGTTGTCGATCGTGGATGAAACGCAAATTTTCATTATGCGCAAGTTTGCGCGGGAACTTGGAATCGAATTGCCGGAACGTGTATTGTTCGGGGGGAAAGTGCTCGAGGCTGATCCGCGCCCGGATACCCGGCCTGAAGGGCATTCCTTCTCCAGAAAACCAGGGCAGTCCCGGGATCGTAAGCCTGGTCAGGCCAGCCGTAATGGTGGCGCCAGAACTGCTGTATCGAACCAACGCTCGACGGGTGGCAAGCCAGCTGGCAATGCAGGCAGAACTGAACGGGACCAGGATCGCAAGAACAAGGGCGCTCCCAAATGGAGCAAAGGCAAAGAGCCACGCGCTGAAGAATAAAACCTGACGAAAGAGGTGCAGGGATAGATGGAAAACGTTCAACCGCCCGTATTGAAAATCAACGGGCTAAGCGGAGGTTACAGTGCCAAGCGGCCGGTCCTCCACGGCATCGATCTGGAAGTTGGACGCGGAGAGATGGTCGGACTGATCGGATTAAACGGTGCTGGCAAAAGTACAACGATGAAGCATATTTTAGGGTTAATGACCCCTCAGCAGGGTGAAGTGAGGGTCATGGGCAAGAAGCGGGACGAAGATCCACAGGTATATCAATCTGCCATGGCCTTTGTACCTGAATCTCCCGAGCTGTATGACGAAATGACGGTCATGGAGCATCTGGAGTTTACAGCCAGAGCATACGGTGTTTCGGAGGCTGATTTCAAACAGCGTACGGAGAAGCTGCTGAAATTGTTCCGCATGAATGAGAAAAGTACCAGTCTGTCCACCCACCTGTCCAAGGGTATGCGGCAAAAGGTCATGATTATGTGTGCTTTTGTGGCAGGTCCGCCACTCTACATCATTGATGAGCCTTTCCTGGGACTTGACCCACTCGGGATCCGCTCTTTGCTTGATTTTATGCTCGAAATGAAAGCGTCGGGATCTTCCATTCTGCTCAGTTCACACATTCTGTCCACCATTGAAAATTACTGTGACCGTTTCATTGTTCTACACCGGGGACAGGTCATTGCTCAAGGGACGCTGAATGAGCTGCGTGCTCAATTCGGGGAATCGAATGCCACGCTGGAGCATATGTTCTATTCCCTTGTACAGGGCAGGGATTAAGCATGGATCTCAAGCAGCTATGGAAGCAAAGACGCACGGGATTCTGGAATGGAATTCTTCCTTACCTGGGTTATGTCATTCAGAGCGGCGTAGCCATGGTGTTCTTATTTCTTGTCATTGCGTTCTCCGCCTGGTATACATCGTTTGTACAGCATATTCCGGCGGGATTCCCGATTCGCTGGATTACGCTGCTGTTGCTGGCACCACTGGTGCTGTTTAGCAGCTATCGTACATATCTGCATCCGGCTGACATCGTATTTTTACGTCCGCAGGAATATCGGATGCACGAATATCTGAAGAACAGCTTCGCCCGTGGCATCATCTATAAAACTCTGGGCATGCTCTTCATATTCATTACGCTGTGGCCGCTCTATGTTCGAGCGGATCAGGATGCAAGGCCATTTGGCTGGTTTATCCTGCTGCTGCTGCTGTGGAAAGGGCTGTCCAGCTATGGGGCATGGCAAGAGCTGCGCATGGTGCAGATTGGTGCAGCCAGAGGATATCGTCTGCTCCGATGGGCACTTGCTGTGCTTGCGGTTGCCGCTTGGTTGTGGCAGCCTCCACAGCGCAGCATCTGGTTCCTGCTGCTGCTGGCTGTTGTCTATATCGTTGCCCTGCGTATTCCTCTGAAACATCGGGTTTCATGGGAACGTCTTATCCAGGTAGAGCAGGGCCAGGCTGGACGAGTGATGCGAACGTTGGGCTGGTTTGTCGATGTACCTTCATCAGGCCAGAAAGTAACTTCTCGCCGCTGGCTTAGCAAATGGGGGAGTGGCCTCCCCTGGAATGCAGGGAAAGCTTACCGCTATCTGATTACCAAAACATTTATCCGAACTGAAGTGTTCTCGATTGTTGTACGCCTGGTCGTACTCGGAATGTTGTTGTCCTGGTGGACGGCAGGCAGTTATTTCGGTATAGGTGTCTACCTGTTCTTCCTGCTGCTTGCAGGTGTTCAACTGGGTGCGCTGCGTCGCAGTCATAGTGAGTCGTTCTGGATTATGATATATCCTATCTCGGGAGAAAGTCGTCGTTCCCAGGTGCTGGGCTTCATCTCGAATCTGCATGCAATGGTTGCCTTACTTATGTGGGTGCCGATGCTCGCTGCGGGAGTGAGTGGACTAGGCATGACTGGAGCGGCATTGGTCCTTGGCGCGCTGGTAATCTACTTGATGCGACGTTCTCAGGGCAATAAGTGGTTGAAGGAAGAAGAGGATGAATGAACGGTCGAGCATCTGCCAGTAAGCAGTCATTGGCGATGCCGATCAGCAATTCTATTGAAACATAACAGAAAGACGGGTATTCCGAGCTGTATCTCGGAATACCCGTCTTTCTGTTAGAATCAGCTTACCTTGTTCCGACTCATGTTGAGGACGTATGGACTAACAGAGGAACGATTTAGTGATAATGACGAGCAAGATAAACAGAACGAGAATGGCACCTGTATTTGTAAATCCTCCTCCGAAACCGCCGCAACCATAACCGCCTCTTGTTTCTTCAACAACTCCAGACATTGGTCATTCCCCTTTCAAGTGGTGTTAGGCACGCCCTTGCGTACATCGTATATTATGTACCGTGGAGGTAGGCTGATTGGGCCGTTGCCCGGTACAGCTTCAAAATCATCGTTTTGGGCATTTGCCCCGGCCCAGACAGCCATGCGTTTTCAGAGTGAACACAAAACACCCCTTTGTATCGAGAGATATTCATCAGGATACAGAGGGATGTTCATATTTGTCAGGAAACGCAAGCTAGTTCGTTTCCTGACTTCTTTATTTAGATAAGCATTTTACTGCATATGATCTAGTTCGTCTGAAGATCCAGAACTCCGCGATAGATCGTATCAAACAGATCTTCCAAGCCGGATTCTTCAATACAGGAGAAAGCAATTCGCAGATCGGACTCACCCAGTGCAATGGTACCGACGCCATATTTCTGTAGCAAATGGGTCCGGAGTTGCTCTGCACCCACATCTTTCAGCTTCAGACACATGAAGTAACCGGAGTTGAATGGGTAGTAATCCCATACCTCACCGTATTTACCGCTATCAAGAATGGCTTTTACTTTGTTGGCGCGGCCTTTCATGATTTCAAACTTCTCCAGCTTCTGTGCTTCGAACTCAGGTGCTTTCAGTGCATCCAGTACAAACGTTTGGGAAGGATGCGGACCACTGGAGATGGTTGCACGGATAATACCCAATGTTTTCTGCTCCAGTGCATGCAGAACCGCAGCGTCTTCATGAGCATACGTAATGAATCCAACGCGGAAGCCCCATACAAATTCTTCCTTGGTGGCACCGTCAACTTTGACAGTCAGGACACGTGGGTGAAGGTTCGCCAGTTTACCAAACAGGGATTCGTGAATGGAATCTTCGAAGAAGAGACCAAAGTAGGCATCATCGGTTACAGCAACGACGTTTACACCAGCCTCCGCCGCTTGACGAATCGTGTCCACGATTGCATCCGCTTCTTCAGCTCCAGGCGTATAACCTGTCGGGTTGTTCGGGAAGTTGAGCAGCACGATGGCTTTGCCTTTATCCTTCTGCGCAAGCAACGCTTCAAGTAGGCCTGCACTGTTGAAATTCAATTGATCATCGAACAGGGGATAATGAACCAACTGGCCGTGACGGCGAATTCCGAAAGTCAGCTCATAATTTTCCCAGTTTTTATCCGGATATATAACAGCGTCCCCTTCTTCAGCGAACAGGTCGGCTACGATACTTAGTCCATGAGTTAATGCGTTAGTTACAATCGGATTACCAAACGTTTTACCTTCAAGGGAAGGTGTTTCCTTCAGCATCTTGTCTCTCCATACGGTCCGCAGCTCAGGCTTCCCTGCAGGCGGAGCGTAAGGGTACAAATCCTTCGGTTGGTATGCAGACAGCTTATCCTGAATAACAGCTAAGTGCATCGGCACACCGCCCTCCAGAGCGATACCAATCGTAGCATTGTAGGTTTTGGCCAGACTTGCTGCTTCAGCAGACTGACTCAAGATACCTTCTTTTGGAAAATAGATTTCTTTGCCGAGCTGCGACAGCATGGAGTAGACGTGACTGCTGCCTGCCTGAATACTTTCGTTCAACTGTTCAGCCAGTGGATTCATTCTTTTCATCCTTCCAAGTCTTTGTGATTCAACTGCCTAACATTATAACACCTTGCCTTCCCCCCGTCACGGAAATAACGCATAATGACAGTTTTATCACTTCACCGCGTTGTTGTAGATGTTTTTGAGTTAGGTTAATGTCACTTCTTTCGTTCGATTCTACTATGGAAAATGAGTATTATTCCTGATGAAAAGGACAGTATTTCCGCATCATTTCTGCGGTTTCCGCATCTCTTCCTTCGTTACGCTGCTCCAGTTCACCACTAATATGATCAAAGCGTTCGGCTGTGAGGTTCTGTCCAAATTTGAACTTGGCACTCATCCGTTCCGGAACAATGCGGACCACAGCAACAGCTTTGAGTTGTCCCTTGTATCGGGGATCAGCTGCATCAATGGGGATATATCCGCCCTGCGGCTGGAGTTTCTCCATGAAACGTTGCAGAACCTTACCTTTGATATCCAGATCCTGAAGCGGCTCTGCCTGACCGGATGCCATTACACTTTTGAAAAAAGAGGTTGCCGGACAGGCCAGCTCTGGATCACTGAAATAAGATGGAATCATGGAAAACTCTTCGGCCACTGTAAAGCTGACCGAGGAATCCTGTTTGATCTGCTTCATTTTCTCTCCGGCAAGACTGCCGTGGAAATAAAAACAACCGTCCATATATACGAAGTTTAGCGGTGTTACCCGTGGCTGCCCGTCTGGACTGACCGTTCCCAGAAAACCAAAGGAGCATTGCTCCAGAAAGGTTATCATTTCCTGCTCTTCATCTACATTGAATTCTTTTCTTCTCACTGGTGTTCCCCCTTGAATGGCAATGTGTATTAGATCGTTGTACCTTAGCCATAACAATAGAACCTGCATTGACATATAAAAAGATCCAATTTACATTCACTTTAGTAGACCAATTTATTTGGAAAAGGGGTGCACGATGGAATTATGGCTGCCCATGGATTCATACGAGCTTCAACATCGTTACAAATACGAGGCGTTGTACCATGCTTTGCGTGACGCCATTCATGCAGGAATGCTGGTTGGTGGCACAAGACTGCCTTCCACCCGAGAGTTAGCACGTCAGTATGAAATGTCACGCGGCTCCGTAGCCCAGGTGTATGACATGCTGCTCGCTGATGGCTATGTGCGGGCACATCGGGGAAGAGGGACTTTTGTTTCGGACACATTAACGGCACAGGAACATGCGGGACAGGAAGCGATCCTTCCACTTTCTCCATGGGGAGAGCGGGTGAGCATGCTGAATATTCATAATCAAAATGAAAAACCGTCATCTATTGAACGGGAGAAACCGGTCATCAACTTCCATGTACAGCGCATGCCTGCCGAGCACTTCCCGCAAGCGGAATGGAAAAGTGCTTTGGCCGCCGTTCATCGCAGCAGTGGATCACATGAACGAAGTGGTACTGCTGGAGACCTTGAGCTGCGTGAGGCCATCGCGTCACATCTAAGATGGACACGCGGCATCCAGGCTGATGCATCACAGATCGTGTTGTTCAGTGGTTCCATGCAGGGCATCACCCTGCTGGCACAGCTGCTTATCCCAGAGGGGGCAGCTGTTGTATTGGAAAATCCGGGTTATCAGGGGATTGCCCATGCGGTGAAGTCCTGTGGAGGGACGATTATTCCAGCGGAGGTTGATAGCGGGGGAATTATTCCGCAGCGCTGGGAGGCACAGACGTTATTTGTGACCCCAACCCGTCAGTTTCCTACAGGAGCAGTCCTTGGTTTGGACAGACGGAGAGCCATACTTGAATGGGCGTCGGAGCGCAATGCCGTCATTATTGAAGATGATTATGACAGTGAATTTCGCTGGGGTGGCAGACCGATTGAACCGCTCAAAGTACTTGATCGTGAACAAAGGGTCATCTATGTCGGATCGTTCTCACAAACGATGGTTGCATCCTTCCGGCTGGGCTATGCGGTTCTTCCGCCAGGTCTGGTGCAGCCACTGATCGCTGCAAAAGCACTGTACGAACCGGTTCCTCCTGCCCTTCTGGAGCAGCGTGCACTTGCGAAGTTTATGACCCGGGGAGGATATTTGCGCCATCTAAGACGGTTAACCCGTCTGTACGGGGAACGGCATGCTTTTTTTGTCAGTGAGATGAAGCGGGAATTACCGGAACCCTTCATCATGCAGCCTGGGGATGCTGGATTGCATATTTATGCTGCCTGGAAAGGGAGTATCGACAGTTATGAACGGTTCAAGGCACAGGCTCTGGAAGAAGGTGTCGTATTCCGAGATGCGGTGCGTTATCGGCTGACTCCAGGTCTTCCGGCTGTGTGTTTTGGCTTTGCACATCTGGAGAAAGAGGAGATTCAAGAGGGGATAAGGCGAATGCGGTTAGCATGGGAGAAGTGCACATTTTCGTTTCGGTGAATTCCGCTGTATAATGGAATAAGGCGTTTCGCTCCAGCAGGAGCAGGAATCATATATATACACATATCGCATCATTATTGATGCCTTATGCAAAAGAGATTAACTTTCAAGGGGGAGTGGCGACATGCTGCAGGCATCGCCGTCATCTTTTGTTATTTTGCCCGCCGTCGCCAAAATTGTCTGCGAACCGGGATGGAAGTGGCAGAAGCGGGAAAAACCGATGCAAAACTATGACTTATTTTACGTGTGGAGTGGTGAGGGGACCGTGGTGCTGAACGATCAGCCATATGAAGTGGGCAAGGGAAGCTGTTTCCTGTTCAGGCCAGGCGATCATCCTACTGCAACACATAATAAGCAAAAACCGTTGGTACTTACGTATATTCATTTTGATATCGATATACCCGTTAATGATGTTCCGCAGTCCTACCGTGAAGTACTGGAAACGGTCGAATTCGAGCATTTGCTGGCTCGGTATGTACGGCTGTTCTTATCCGATGTATATGGGCGTGAGGAAGAAAGTCGGCTGATTCTGAAACAGCTGATGATTCATTTGCTGCGCGCGGACACGGAAGCTCCTGTGGAGAAAAAGGTGAGCAACCAGTTATCTGATGTCATCCAGGAGGTTGCTAACTATGTACGCCAGCATCCGGGGATAACACATCGCGTGGAAGACCTCGCTTCCAGAGCTGGATTATCGCCTCGATACTTCTCGATCAAGTTCAAGGAATTGATTGGTTCGTCCGTGCAATCCTATATCATTCGCATGCGCATTGAGCGGGCTGAGCATTTGCTGGTGCATACCGGCATGAATGTGACCGAAGTGGCAGATGCCCTTGGGTACCGGGATATCTTTTTCTTCAGTCGTCAGTTCAAGCAATATACCGGCAAAAGTCCGTCCGAGATTCGATAGGGCCTCTTTGTCGGGTAGAATATGGCAACGTTTCAATTCTGGGAAGCAGGGGTAAGTATGTAGCATTCCAGACGATCGAAAGGGGGAACTTGTGATGAACGGAAAACGTCGGGTCCGCAACCGGGGATGCTCTATAAAGGGCTTTAATCTTTTCCGGAACCGCCTGCGCCGCAGCAAACCGGCAGAGGAAATGCAGGACGTATGGTTTTAAGAAATGGTCAGAAAACCAATATGACGAAGCATAGCTTCGTATTGCATGTATACATGGAATGAGAACGGATGTCATCTTGGCTTCTACATAGATCTGAAGCAGATAATTGGATTCTTTGATCAACCAAAGGTACTCATAGCCTGGACACTTTACCCTAAAAAGGTGTTCCGGCTGCGAGTACCTTTTTATATAGGCAAATGTTCTGTGTGTAATTTCTTTCTGTATATTAGAAATTAAAAAAGATGACTCCTGTTATTCAGGAATCATCTGCTCATTGCTCATTGGACGGGTTTTAACCGACCGAGCAATTCTCCCATTTTGACGGAATCACCAGGCTGCAAGCCCGGTTTCGGTTCGAATGTGCCGCTCTGCGTCAACAGTACGACGGTGGAACCGAATTCAAAATATGCGAGATCATCGCCTTGTGCCCAGGAACTGACATCCGTACCGGCGTACTGTATACTGCTCACATTCATTGCGCCTACCTTCACGACAGCAACTTCTCCAAAATCATGGGCAATATACGTAATGAGCCGTTCGTTTCGACTCAGCACCGATTTCATATGGGTCAGGCCAAAATCATTTACCGGATAAACCTTGCCCTTAATATGTTCACTCTCCATTCGGCGACCGCTAACAGGCGCATGAATGCGGTGATAGTCGCGAGGACTGAGGTATAGGACAAAAGCATAGCCGTGCTTGTACTTCTCCAGATGCGGTGAGTGGTTTAATAATTCAGCAAGTGTATAATTTTGTCCCTTAACATTCAGGAGCGTTCCAGCAGATATCGGACCGGCTGCCGTGATTTTGGCATCTACCGGACTGATCAATGCATGTTCTGAAAGTTCAAGCGGGCGCATGCCCGGTTTAAGTTTACGGGTAAAGAAATCATTCAATGAACGATATTCCTTCCAGTCTTTTTCAGCTTCCTGAACAGGGATGTCGTAGGTCCGGACAAAATAAGGGATAAATGCCTTGCTTCCTCGGCTTTTGGAGAAGGCTCCCACAGTCCGGGAGATCCATTTGCGAGAAGAAAGCTCGGTCATTAACCGCAACAGCGTTTTTGCCATGAATATCCCCCTTAGGGTTAGTGCGAACTTCAAGGCCGGCAGGACCGGCCGTTCTGCATAATATTGACACAGAATGCCCGCGAAATCAATATAGGCTCCTATCGTACGTCTGAGGTTGCCGCGGTATGCGCGAATTCTGTTCCAGCAGCAGACGTCCATAAGCCATCGGTTGTCGGTAACTGGTCTTCCAATGCTCCGTCATCCCGGCCTTTCGGAAACCGTAGCGTTGATCCCTTCCGTTGCATTCGATAAAATAAATCCGCCCGTTCTCTGTTATCCCCAGATCAAGTCCAAGGTCCGCAAGATGTGGCAAGCTCGAGGCCAGCGTCCGTGCGATGCGGAGTCCCACAGACTTGATTCTGGCCTCCAGTTCTAGTAGATGCCAGTCGGATTCCTCCGAGCCAAGAGCTTCAGCCAGCGTCATGACTTTGCTGCCTTGGGCGATATTCGTGACAAACGTATGAGCCGGAGCTACCTTGGCGAATATGCCCGTGATTCCCCACAAACCGTCACCTCCACGTTGCACCGATACCCGCAGATCTACGGGTCTTCCTTCATAACGAACCAGAGGTATGCGCTCTTCAATAAGATAGGCATGACGAAAAATACGGCGAAGGGTAGCTGAGGGCAGTTGTCCCTTATTCAGTCGAAAGGTAGCCCATCCCTTGCGTGAAGTTCTTGTCTCACAAGTGAGTTTCCATTGACCATCCTTTTGGAATATCCGCATAATGCCGTGACCAATGCTTCCGCTGCAAGGCTTGATCACCAGATCATCGTAATGTTCCATCATATAGGCCAGAGAATCGGGTGTAGCTTTGACCGCACGGGGGAGATGCTGCCTGAGATCGGGGTCCTGATAAAGCATCTCGTGAATGTGATCTTTGCGGTATCGATTGCGAACATTGTATACCTGTATGCCCTGCAACAGAAGTTGGGTCACCTGGTGCTGCTCCGTACGGCGAAGCTGGAGAGCCCGATTATGAATAACAGAAGGCAATGGCATCCTTTGACGCACGTATATACCCTCTTTTTTTACATAAGCCATACAGGTTTTGGTATCCGAATCCACGTCTTCCAGCCGCAAAAAACAAGGGATTAATCCATAACAGGCCGCTGCCTGTTCAACATTCGCGAGTGATTCCTGACCCGTCCTTCCAGCCGGTATCCCCCGGTACATGCGTGAATCGAACAGAATACCGATCGTTTCTTGTAGCATGACCGTTCCTCCTTCAATGTTATCGCGACCATGGATCGTCCATCCATGAAATGCCGGCCTGTCAACGCCTGGTTGGATATCACGATAACGCAGACCGGAATCATGATGCTTCGATAGGCACCAATGAGTTCTCATACCAGCCCTTTGCATTCTATAGATTTATGCAAAATGCTTACATGATATCGTATGACATTTCCGGGTCAGGGGCGTGGACAGCCGCCTTACATAAGTGAACGGGTACAGCCTATTTCAGCAGACCGCATTCCAATAATGCATATTTTGAAGCTTGTACATCCACGTGCTGTAATTGGCAAAAGTCATGAATTGTAGTGGCAGATGCCCAGACTGGAGCATATGATGCCGGAGACGAACGTCAGAGGAAGGAGCAGGCTGTATGAGTAAAAAGGGCAATAAGAAGATTCCTACGCCGAAACTGCGGCATGTGAGTCCAAAATTTAAGGAACTGGATCTGACCAATCGACGGTCAGACACAATGAGCTCAGGTTTCACTTCGAATAGGGAAGCGCGCGTGAATGCAAATAAACGGGATTCGAGGGCCATTCAGGAATCAGAAGAATTCCTATTCGAATCAACGGAGCTACCTGCTACAACGAACGAGCTGGAAGACCTAAAAATCGTAGCCAAAATCATTAAGCCGGAACCCGTAGAGTCTGATAACGAGGAAGTCGTCGAGACACAAGATAGCCTGGAAAAGCAGATTCAGGTCAGCAGCGTGGCTCCGCATGTTCTAGAAGAAGAAAAGGACGTCAACAAGCAGGAAATCACAAGCAGGGATCGGCTGCAGATCCTGAACCAGAACCAGATGCCGGGTCATACCGGACACTATATCTACACGGACGACTTGAGTGAATTTGCTGTTACGGAGAGCAAACTGGCTCCTTTCTCTGTGGATGCCTCCAAGCTGAAACCGGATGCGGTAGGCAGTGAAGCATTGCAGGATTATGCGGTGACCAGCATTCACATTGCAGACGGGGCAATTGTTTCCGCTAAACTTGCGGAAGCGTCTGTATCCGAAGAGCACTTGATTGACGGCTCCGTATCAGGTCACAAAATACGAAATGCTTCTATTGCAGGCGATAAAATCAGGGATGGCAGCATTACTTCCCAGAAGCTTGGCAACCAGGTCATCGATTCAGCCAAAATTGCCGACGGTTCCATCGGCACAAGACATCTCAGCCGAATGCTGGTTACGGAAGAATTAATCAAGAATCATGCCGTAACTGGAGACAAGATTGCGATTAGCGGCGTGGATACAAGGCATCTCACGGGAGGAGCGGTGCATACCTCTAAACTGGCTGACGATGCGGTGACTACATCCAAAATTCGTGAAGGTGCTGTCACAGGCAGCAAAATCGAAGAACAATCTATCGAGTCTCACCATATCCAGGCAGGTGCTGTTAAACAGATGCATCTGGCAGAAGGGGCTATTGGTCGTTCACAACTATCTATTGGCAGTATTGGGAGTGACCAGATTGAGGATGGATCCATACAAACAAGACATTTAGCTGAGGGTTCGCTAAGCGGAAGACATCTGCTGGACGGTTCCATCGGTTCAAGCCAGATCCGCGCTTATGCAATTGGCAAGGAGCAGATTGGAAACGGAGAAGTAGGCAGTGAACATTTGACGGACGGTGCTGTAACCAGCAGCAAACTGGCAGACCAGTCGGTTGGAACAGCTAAATTGCTGGAACAGTCGATTACAGCCTCCAAGATTTCTGATCAGAGCGTCATTTCTTCCAAAATCGCGGATGAAGCTGTACAGGGCAAACATCTTGCCAAAGGGTCCATTCGTGCGGAACACATTGCGAACCGGGGAATCACGCCCGTACATGTGGACAATTCCGCAATTCACTCCATTCACATTGCAAGTGGAAGCATCGAGGCAACTCATCTGTCTACCGGAAGTGTGTCCGGAGATGCTCTCGCGGATGGCGTGGTATCTGAGCGGCATCTGGCAGAGTCAGCTGTAGGTACGTATGAATTGCAGGATGCTGCAGTTATAGACGCCAAGCTCGCGGATGGAAGTGTGACAACAGAAAAACTTGGAACGGCTTCGGTTAGCAGCAGAGCGCTTGCCCCGGGGAGCGTCGTATCCTCGCATCTTGCGAGCGGTGGAGTCACAGGTACACATCTGGCTCCAGGCAGCGTGGGTTCCGAGGCCCTGAGACCTTATGCAGTGAAATCGGAACACCTGACAGAACATGCAGTAGGTGTACCTCATCTTCAGCCAGGCAGTGTTGAAACGGATGCAATTGCACGGGCAGCCGTCACAACAGACAAATTGGCTCCTGGCAGTGTAACTTCAGCCCAGATGGCAGGCGGATCCATTTTTCCACCTCATCTTACAGATCATGCGGTTACCTCCCCCAAGCTATCACCAGAGAGTGTTGCCACGGATAAACTGGCGGATTTTGCTGTCACGTCAGCCAAACTGGCAGACGGCAGCGTGACTTCTTCCAAAATTATGGCAGAAAGCATTCACGCCAAACATATTCCAGCAGGAACCATTCGCGGTTATCACCTGAAGCAGCATGCCGTTTCACTGGAACATTTGTCGGAGGAAGTACGTTCTCCAGAATTATTCGCTGATGGGAGTATTACTGGCAACAAACTGCGGCATGGGTCCGTAACAGTAGACCATTTGGCAGCAAATGCGGTGTCCGGTACTGAATTGCAACAGGTATCGGTAGGCAGCGAGCATCTGCAGCCATCCGCTGTGCAATCCGTTCATCTGGCTGATGGAAGTGTGAAATCGGATCATTTGGGTACGGGGGTGGTGAATTCACAGCATCTGAAACCCGACATCATTCATGA
Source organism: Paenibacillus sp. 11B (assembly GCF_030487755.1). Lineage (NCBI taxonomy): Bacteria > Bacillati > Bacillota > Bacilli > Caryophanales > Paenibacillaceae > Paenibacillus > Paenibacillus sp. 11B. Next base: position 148,189 of record NZ_JAUKNS010000007.1, read on the forward strand.
GGAACATATTGCTGAACAGGTAGTCACATCCCATCACTTGGCACCTGGATCTGTCGAAACAGACCATCTGGCACCTTTATCCATTACAGCGGCTCATCTGCAGCCAGGTTTGATCAGTGGTTTGCACCTTCAGGCAGAGTCGACAAGTGCGGTTCACCTGCAGCAAGGAGCTGTACATTCCCGTCATATTCAAGATGGTGAGATTCTTCCTCATCATATCCATGAACGCAGCATCGGTACGTCTCATCTGGAAGAAGAAGCAGTAAGTACGATTATATTACAGGATGAATCGGTAACACGCTCCAAACTGGCGAGTGGTAGTGTTGATGGCAGCAAATTAGCCGCAGGGGCAGTATCGGCTGCCCACATGGCAGACGAAAGTGTGCAAACCCGCCATATCCAAGAAGGTGCAATCCTTGCTGGTCATATTCAAGAACGCAGCATTGGCACACTCCATTTGGAAGAGGAGTCGGTAAGTGCAGTCCATTTGCAAAATGGATCTGTTACGAGTGCCAAACTGGCGGATGGCAGTATAAACGGAAGCAAGTTATTCGAAGGTACTATATCGGGGATTCATATCGCATCGGAAAGTGTGCAATCCGGGCATATTCAGGCAGGTGCCATCCATGCGGGTCATATTCAGGAGCGCAGCATTGGCACACCCCATCTGGAAGAAGAAGCAGTAAGTGCGGTTCATCTGCAAAATGGCTCCGTAACGAGTGCCAAACTGGCTGATGGCAGTGTAAACGGCAGCAAGCTGCTCGAAGATACAGTGTCGGGGATCCATATCGCTTCCGAAAGTGTGCAGTCCCGCCATATCCAGGAAGGAGCAATCCTTGCTGACCATATTCAGGAGCACAGCATTGGCACGACCCATCTGGAAGAAGATACAATCAGTACGGTTCATCTGCAAAATGGGTCTGTAACGAGTGCCAAACTGGCCGATGGCAGTGTGAGCGGCAGCAAATTACTTGAAGATTCGGTGTCAGAGGTCCATATTGCCAATGGAAGTGTGCAATCCCGTCATATCCAAGAAAGAGCGATTCATGCGGACCATATTCAGGAACGCAGCATTGGGATCTCCCACCTCAAAGCGGAATCGGTAAGTGCGATTCACCTGCACAATGGCTCCATAACAATTGCCAAACTGGCCGACGGCAGTGTTAACGGCAGCAAGTTGCTTGAAGGAGCGGTATCAGCTATCCACCTGGCAGACCAAAGTGTGCAATCTCGGCATATTCAGGATGGAACGATCCATGCTGATCATATTCAAGAACGTAGTATTCGCACAACCCATCTGGAAGAGGAAGCAGTAAGCGGGATCCATCTACAAAGTGGGTCCGTAACGAGTGCTAAACTGGCCGACGGCAGTGTAAACGGCAGCAAATTGGCTGACGGCGCGATAACATCCGCGCATCTTGCAGACTGCGCCATCGATGGCAGCAAACTGAGTGAACAAAGCATTACATCCAATCACTTGAATGCGGGAATTGTAGGCCCGGCGCATTTGAGCGAAGAGATATGGAATGCGATTCGCCAGTTCAGTGGAGAAACGCTGGAGCAGCTGGCAGCGATCAAAAGACAAGAAGCATTGCTTCAGACAGAGAGCGAAGCAGTACAGCCTTCACAGCAGGCCCTGGTCGAGGCACTGCCGGGTGCTGGTCTGGAGGAAACACAAATTCACCAGACATCGAATCAGGAGCTGGAGGAACAACAAGAGCAGGCAGCCCAAACGGACCAGCTTGGAGAACCATTGGCAGCTGCTTCAGTGACGACAGAGGAGGTAGTTCAGGCTCAGCAATCACAGCTTGAATTGTCACAGGAGATCGGTGGAACTACGGAGTTTATATTGAGTGAACAATCGATTACACAGGAACATTTGTGTGATGAGGCGGTGGGCAGCGAGCAGCTGCAATCCGGAGCCGTTCAGGCCAAACATCTGGCATTCCAGCCTGTACGGAGTGTCAGCCGTCAGCCTGTCGTGCAGCAGTTCGGTATGGAGGCTTTCCTATTGCCTGAGGATGAAGAATGTGTGGAAGTATCGGTAGCCTTTGAGGAATCGTTTATATCGGAGCATTATGTGATTGTAGCCATGTGTAATGATCGGGGATTTCAGGTGTCGCTGCTCTCCCAGAGTGAAGATGAAGCTGTACTGGAAGTGTCACGTACTGGAGGTTCCAAACACACGTATGGATTGTTATCATGGATTGCCGCCGGGCCTTCCGTGTAAGCGTGCGGGATCACGTGCCTTCATCTTCAAAGACAACTGTGGACGAAGGAGTACACATGTTCAAATAGACAAAAGCGGTTCCCGGATTTGTCCGGGACACCGCTTTTTTTCATATATAAGCTTGCTCCGTTCGGACGATGAGGGGTGCCTGAACGAGTGAATATGAGTTCAACAACAAATGGATTCTTACAGTCCTACGGCTTGATAAGCTTTGGTAATTGCAGTAACCTCGGCGGAAGTTGCACCGTACAGATCTTTGGCTGCTTGGATGGTAGCTGTTTTTGCCGCAGCAAATTTGGATGTTGGTGTCAGATAGTTCACGAGTGTGCTGTAGAAGATTTGAATGGCTTTATCGCGTCCAATTCCGGTTACAGTGACACCGTTATGCGTGCCGCCTTGAACTGCAAGATAGTATGCTTTGTTGATGATACCGCTGTTGGTATGAACACCACCGTTGTCAGCTGTTCCGGTATAACGGTCACTGTATTTGTCAGGTTGTCCATACAATGTAGGGTTGGACATGGAGCGCAGTGCATCGCCTGCAATGTTAGGTGTGTAAATGTCGTCACCGATCAACCAGTTTTTGCTCTGAATGGTATTGCCGAAGATATCTGCGAAGGCTTCGTTCAGTGCGCCTGGCTCATTGCGGTACTCCAGGTTGGCTGTGTTCTCAATGACACCGTGAGTCAATTCATGACCTACTACGTCCAGATCACCGGACAGGGAAGTGAAGGTTGTACCATCTCCGTCACCAAATACAATCTGTACCCCGTTCCAGAAGGCGTTATTGTAGTTGGAGCCGTAATGTACCGTGGATTTGACCAGCAAACCGTTGCCGTCCAGACCGTTACGGTTGAATTTGTTTTTGTAGAAATCATACGTGGCGGCAGCATAGGCATGGGCATCTACTCCGGCATGATCAGTCCATACATTGTCGGAATCCGTCAGGAGAGTACCTGGAATGGTGGAGCGATTGCTTGCGGTGTAGGTTTCGATCCCTTTGCCGCGAGTGGTATCTTTCAGTTGGAAGGTACTGCCGGATTGGGTGGTTGTAAGAGTCTTGGTATCACCAAGTACACCTGTACCTGTTCCTGTTGCGAAGTTGATGAGGTCATATTGAGATACGATACTGCCGTCAACGGCATTCACGAAATATTTGGTACGCAATGGGGCTGGTTCAAGCACATTGACTTCAGTAATGTAAACAAGATAGGTTTGGTTGTCCTCTTCATTGTGGTAAATGTTCAACTCGGCTTCAGGGGTTTTCTGTGGTTCGCCAAGCTCTCCAACGCGGGAAGTGGCTTCTTCCGATGCAATCTTGATCGCATCCTCTGCACTGATTTCAGCGACGCCGTCATTAGGGATGGCTTGTTCTTCAATCGGTGGAAGATCACCAAGTGCGGATGAAACCTGTCCTGTTTTGTCCAGGTGGATCGTTTGCTCGGCACCGTAAACTGGAATTCCTTTAATGTACTGCTTCAGGCGGAAGTGCCGTACACCAGAGGTGTCTGTCGTTCTTTTAATAATTTTGAGTTGGGATTTCACGTCGGAATTCTGGAATTGGTCCTGTTGACCAAGGAAATTGAAGATTGTTTCGTCGGAGCCGCTGTTCAACTGGATACCCTCCTCAGAGGCATATGGGGCCTGCAATGGAATGGACTGATCAGACAATGGAGCTGCAGCAGCAGCAGATACGGAAGCGAGCAAAAGAGCTCCTCCAAGAATTGTTGGCATAACTTTAGCAAATTTCATAGTAAACTCTCCCATTCTCAATATGATTTTTTGGAAAACAAATAATTATGCCAATCTCGGTTGGAGTTCCGTCTGCAACTTGGGCAGCGCGGAGCGTGAGGCTGAATCTGAAATGTGGAATATGACAAGAAACGATAAGGAACAAAATCGGCAGAGCCTGTATGCCTGTGGTTGGGTGTAAAAGGAGTACCGTTTATCCGGTTCAGCTATGAGGCTTAATCGTTCATTGTAGTTCCTCAATCAGAAGCCAGGGGTCTTGTCCACTTGCGAAGCAGAAGATGTTCTTACGGAGCCGGGGTGTTCGTTCCGGGTTCACATAACCAAACCTGAATTACGTATTTGAACGGCATCACTCCTCTCAAGGTACATGCAGCAAACGCTAAAACAGTCTCCCGGATCATCCTGCTGCGAGCAGAATTAACCGAAGGTCAATTATCAGGATAAAAATAGAAATCGAAAGGAACACATGTTCCTTCTTAGGATTTTTTTTGTAAATCTACTTCTTGCAACGTATATTATCACAATGTAAAAGGTTGGAAAAGATGCAATTTTAAATTTTTTTTGAAATTGTGTCTGAAGTAGGGGAGCTGTAGCGGATTTCGAATATTTTGGCGAATATTGTCTGAATAAATGGATTGACTGAGCTTGATGGCGGACAGAACCTGCTCGGTTCAAGGACATACGCCGTTTCCACTGCTCCATGAATACATAGAATAACGTGTACTCCCTTTGCATGCCGATGATGTACACCCGGGAGGTGACTGTGTTGCAAAAACGCGGCAATACCGCTTTTGTTGCAGCCAAATCGAATCTGGCACAAAGAAAAGCGCAACTAAAGAAGCGTCGTCTGAAATCTGCATACAAAAAGGGTACAAAGGCCTATACGTACGTGATTTCACCCAAGGACCAAACGAAATGGCCAGCATTCGGAGATGAGCATGCGATGAGAGAGACACCTGCACAGGATTCGACGAACTCGCATAAACCACTGCTTTCGGTCATTATACCTGCCATGAATGAAGCGCGAACCATTGGTGCAGTCGTCCGTCAGGCGCTGCGTATATGCCGTGATGCTGAAGTGCTTGTTATTGTGAATGGTTCAACGGATGGAACGGCAGCGGCGGCAAAAAGGGCAGGAGCACAGGTGCTTCGTTATGCTGAAGCTTTGGGACATGATGCAGGAAGAAGAATCGGTGCAGCGGCAGCTCGTGGCAGGGTGCTGTTGTTCACGGATGCAGACATTCTAATTCCGGCAGAACATCTCGCGCCATATGTGCGAGCGATACTGGATGGGACGGATGTGGCACTTAATGATTATAACGGGCCGGTGGCGCGCACCCCTGTTCACCCTGTGATAGAGGCCAAACATGCGCTGAACAGCATGCTAGCCAGACCTGATCTGCAAGGTGCTTCCATGACAGCCATTCCGCATGCATTAAGTCGCAGGGCACTTGAGGTAATGGGTACGGAAACACTGGAGATTCCACCGTTGGCACATGCAAAGGCGGTTATCAGCGGGTTGAAGGTGCGTGCTGTCCATCATGTGCCTGTGGGCAAAATGAATGCAGTTCGAGTCAAGAAACGAAACGGACCTGATCCGCTCAGTCAATTGATATGGAATGATCATCTGACAGCGATCAAGTGGATAACCGATACGCTTGGCCCACGTGGAGGGCATTCCGACCTGCAGCGTGTTCGTAGCCTGACGAGGTGAGCATGCTGCATAAATCAAGAAAGCGGCTTCGTCAAAAGAGGCAACATGCTGGAGGTGAGGAAATGAAGGAGCGTTCAGGGGGCGTCCGTCGTCAACGGAAAGCAGGCAGACGAACAACAAGGAACAGAACGAGAACCATGGGCAGGAAGAGCCTGTCTAAATCGCCGCTAAAGAGTTCAGCAGCGAGTAGATCGATAACGAAAAGATCCGTATTGCATGAAGCATTCAACGCAGGGCAACGGTCCGGACGCAAGGCGCTGCACAATGAGCAATCGATTGAACAACATGTACGTTCGACATGGCAGGAGCATGAGGCTGCGATTTCAGCGGAATTAAGGGGCTATCCTGCTGCAATGCAGGCAGGGAAAGCTTTCATGCAGGGGTATGCTCATGCTGCTGGACGTCCATTGAATATCATACCACTTGCCCTTAACAAACCTGCCGCTGCGGTCGTCTGTGCCTGTAATGAGGAACTTACGCTGGGGCAAGTGCTCGTACAACTGAAACGGTTACCGCTGACGGATATCGTTGTGGTATTGAATGGAACAACAGACAACAGTCTAATGCAGGTGCTTGAACAGCCTGGTATCACGCTCGTATATGAACCTGACCGGGCGGGACATGATGTAGGCCGTGCACTGGGGGCCAAGATGACGGAGGCGGAGACCCTTCTTTTTGTGGATGGGGATATGGTCGTTCCGGCAGAGCAACTCGCCCCGTTTCTGTATGCAGTGGACCGGGGGGATGATGTGGCACTGAATAATCTTTCATCCCTTTTGCCTCCATTTGCCCGCCAGGATGAAGTGAGCCGGATCAAAGCATATCTCAACCGTGTGCTGAACCGTTCGGATCTGGGTTCCAATTCGTTGACGGCCGTACCCCATGCCCTCTCGCGCAGGATGATCCAGATCGTAAAACCACAGGCCCTGGCCGTTCCTCCCAAGGCGCAAAGTCTAGCCATTCAGCACGGATTAAAAGTGACAGCGCCCAGTCAAGTCGATGTCATTCGTTCCAATCGTCTGCGTTCCACCAATACGGGCAGCGGCAACGAAGTGGCCCGATTGATCATCGGCGACCATCTGGAGGCGATTGCAGCCTGGCTGGATATGGGCGGCAATACGTCACATGCCCGGTCCATTTCCCGTGTCGAAGTGGCCTACAGGAGGAATGCCAGATGACACTGACGAGTATCATTATTCCGACGTACAATGGGCTGGACCTGCTGAAGCCATGTATCGATGCCATTCGAAAATATACTGATCATCATACGTCATATGAAATTATCGTTGTGGATAATGGTTCGATTGACGGAACGGCAGCGTATTGTGCCCAGGAACGAATTCGTTTTGTCCGGCTGCCGGATAATCGGGGTTTCCCGGCGGCTTGCAATGCCGGGCTCCGTGCAGCCTGTGGTGATGAGCTGTTGCTGCTGAATAATGATGTAACGGTTACCGCCCGCTGGCTTGAAAACTTGCGGGCTGCCCTCTACAGTGATGCCAACATTGGCATTACAGGTCCGATGACCAACTATGCAAGTGGAATCCAGCAGGTGGAACTGGAGTTCCGGGACATGGCCCATTTTCAAGAACTGGCTGCTGCCAACAATATAGTCGATGCTTCCAGGTGGAAGGAAGTCAGACGGATTGTCGGCTTATGCATGCTCATTCGGCGAAGTGTGATGGAGGACATTGGTGTGCTTGACGAAGCCTATTCGCCGGGACACTATGAAGATGACGATTATTGCTACAGGGCCTGTCAGAAAGGGTATCGTTTGCTGGTATGCGGGGATGTACTTGTACATCATCGCGGCAGCGCGAGTTTCCTGAAGACCGATCCTGTGGCATGGAAACAGTTGCTTGAGCGCAATCGATCCATTTTTATCAACAAATGGCATGTCGATCCCCTTAAATATATTGAGACATCCGATGAAGGAGGGATAGTGGAATGAAAGGTGTAATTCTTGCAGGCGGAACCGGAACACGACTGTATCCTCTGACCCGGCTGATTAACAAGCATCTGATTCCAGTCGGCAAGCACCCGATGATTATGTATGGCATCGACAGACTCCGCCAGGCAGGCATAGAAGAAATATTGATTGTTATCAACAAACATTCCGCTGGCTTATACACGGATTATTTGGGCGGTGGAGCAGATCATGGCGTCAAGCTCACGTATCGGATTCAGGAAAAAGCAGGCGGAATTGCTGAAGCATTGGATCTGGCGACTTCGTTCATCCTCCCTGGAGAAAAATTTGTTGTTCTGCTGGGTGACAATCTGTTTAGCGACGATTTGAAGCCTTATGTGGACCGGTATTTGCAGCAGCCTGCGGGTACGGCTCGTGTTTTGCTTAAAGAAGTGGACGATGCACGGCGGTATGGGGTGCCGGTGTTTGATCCACAACATCCGGAACGAATCTCATACATTGAGGAAAAACCGAGCGATCCGAAGACCTCTTATTGTGTTACTGGCATATATATGTATGATGACCATGTATTTAATCTTATCCAACGCATTGCCCCTTCGGCACGCGGTGAACTCGAAATTACAGACGTGAACAATCATTATGCAGCGGCTGGAGGACTGGAATACGATATTTTGCAAAAATATTGGAGTGATGCAGGGACGTTCCAATCGCTTCAGGAAGCAGCCATCCGCATGAAGGGACAACTGCCCTAAAATATATGCGCCTGATGCTGCCGCTGTGAGAGGTCCCTTGAGAGCAGAACAACCTGCGCCGGAGCCGGAAGAATGCTCCGGCGCTTTGTGCAGCGGCGGCACTCCTCGTGCATGCCAAGGGAGGGAATGCCGTGAGAGCAGCAAAACGCAGCGACAAGAGTAGGAAGAAGACACCGGGCAGTCATGCCGGACCCTGGCACGTATCTGTGGGAGTGCAGCCCAAAGCGGGCTCAGATCACGGATGGGGAAACAAAGGCTTGAAGCCAAGAGCTGTGGAGCTCGTAGGAATAGAGCACAAGCTTTTTGCAGAACCGAAAGGTAAAGCCAGTGGGCGTACCGGTGTAAGACGTCGTGGGAGCGCAGGAGCGCGAGCACGAACAGGGGCAAAAGCAGGCGAAGCCCGCGGCAGTACAGGTGCGCGAGCAAAAACAGGCGAGCGTGCAGGCGTGAGCCGTGGTAGCAAAGGTGCGCGAGCCAAAGCGGGCCAGCGCGCAGCTGCAGGCCGCGGGCATGCTGCGCCGCGCAGCGGGCGGGCCGCAGTCGCCCGCCGCAAACCGCGCACGGCTGCGCAGCGTGCGGCCAGGCCAGCAACGCAAGCCAGCACGCCAAAGGCGCTGCCTGCCAGCGGTGCTGGCCCCGCCCCGCAGCAAGCGACACACCGGCACGATGGTGTCGCTCCCGCGGGGCGGGAAAGCGCTGCCGCGCATGCGGGCAGCGCAAGGGCACTTGCGCCTGCGCAGCTGGCTGCAGCGCCCGAGAGCGGCTACGCCGAGGGCTTCCGCGACGGCGTGTTCGCGGGCGGGGAGGCGCTGGTGGCGCAGCACATCCCGCCTGATCATATTCTGCCTGCCGTGGCGGCGGCAGATCTGATCGAGGCGGGATTCCGCCAGTATGCGCCTACCCTGACCCGGCTGGCCAGCCCTCATGAGATGGCTGGCCAGATCCAGAGGGCGCTGGATGCGCAGCGCCCTCTGTCCGTCGTTCGCCTCGGAGATGGCGAACTGCTGACCCTGGCAGCCGATACGGTGCTGCCAGGTGAACAAGTGCAGGAGCTGGCACCGTTTCTGCCTTATGCAGGGGTGCCACGCTCCACACCGGACATCCGCGCTGAGCTCGCGGAAGCCATTCAGGGCGCCGATTGGGTAGGCGTACCCATCTCGCGTGCGCCCACTTTTCAAGGGCTGTTATTTCCAGTATTTCGGCATTTCGGCATTGACTGGTCTCGTCTGAATCTGACCAGTTCCACGATTAACTACAGCCTGCATCAGTCGGGTCTGTTGTTGCCCGTGATACATGGCCGCCGGGTGCTGCTGATTGGAAGCCAGGCTGCTGAGCTCGGAGCGTTGTTGAACGGTCGTGGCGTTCATGTGACAGGTATCATCGGTGCAGTGGAGGGGGTTGCGGATATCCCGAGGGTGATGCAGCAGACTGCGGAGCATTCTTTCGATATCGCTCTTGTAGCGGCAGGAATTCCAGCCGTCATTCTGTGTCGCCGAATCGCTGGTGAGCTGGGGCGGGTTGCCATCGATTTTGGACATTTGGCTGACAAATTGGTTATAGGAGAGCTTCAGCTCTAAGGGACGGTCTGGTGCGATGTTCATCGTAACGCGCATTGGGATGAGGGGAAATGGAGGAAGCAACATGAGCACATCAGGCAGACGTTCAAAGCAGCGGGAAGCAGCGTCATCTGAAACCGTTGTTTTGCACTCAGCTCGAAGTCGTAGTGGAAGGAAAACCAGACGTCAAGGCTCAGGTAAACGGGCAGCCAAGAACGCAAAACTGTATAAGCAGGGCTACCGTAGAGGCTATGATGAGGGCGTGAGGCAGGGAGAAAGCTCATTCGGGCTGGTATTCGAAGGGGTAAGCATTATTATTCCGACGTACAACCAGCGCGAATATGTCCTGCAATGTGTGTCCAGTATTGAAAAGCATACACCTGCGCCTTATGAAATTATTGTTGTGGATAACGCGTCCAAAGATGGCACGGCGGAAGCCATGCTTCGCAAAGGTGGCATGGTAAGGGTCGCTGCACTGGATAAGAATCGTGGTTTTGCCGGCGGTGTCAATCATGGACTGATGATGGCGAGAGGCCGACACATTGTCGTGCTGAACAATGATACGCTGGTCACTCCAGGCTGGCTGGATAACATGATGTCCTGTCTTAACAGTCATCCCGAGATGGGGGTCGTGGGCCCGGTTACCAATTACATTGGTGGAGATCAGCAGATCGAAGTCCCATACACAGATGTGGAGGAGATGTGGTCTTTTGCAGCGCAGCATAATCGTCCGGATGCCGGTAAGCATCGGGAGACCGATAGGCTGGTCGGATTCTGCTGGCTGTTCTCTCGGGAATTGCTGGAGCGGGTAGGTTATCTCGATGAAGGCTACGCTGTGGGTAATTTTGAAGATGACGACTGGATCATCCGGGCGAGGCTGGCGGGATACAGGCTGGCGGTAGCCGGGGATGCCTTCATACATCACTACGGAAGTGTAAGCATGAAGGCGCTGGAAGAACAGGATTATGTAGCGGTGAATAAGGATAACGAACAGTTTTACACTCGAAAATGGGGAGATCCCCATGCACTCGTTGCCGAAACTTCCCGGCTCTCGCTGCATTCAAAGGTGTCGACCGGTCAGCAGGAGAGCACGACACCCCTTGGTAAGACGGACTCCTCTGACCTGAGACAGCGCATTTCCACCAAGGGCAGCAGCGATGTAATGCATAAGCTGAGACGCAGCACGGACTTTTACCCGGAGGGCTGTTTCATCACGGATATCAAGGGCGATGTTTACCGACTGATGCATAGACAGCGACGCAAGCTGAACATTCCCGTACCACGCGGCATTTCTCCCGTTCTGGTTGCCAAACCGGACCTGCTCGGCGTACCTGCAGGTGAGCCACTGGTATCTGGGGGTGAGGTGCAGGGCTGGCCCTTTGCAAGAAGCCATGTTCATGCTCAACCGGTTGAAGGCAACCGCGATGCGCTGGAGGAAGGCATGATTATTGCCGCAACGAATGAGCGGGATGTGTGGTATCAGATGAGTGGCAATAAACGTAGGAGGTTTGTAACCCCTTATGCTGCGGAACGATGGGGCGTGCAATCCGGGCATGTCGTTCATGTATCCGCTAACCAATTGCGTTCAATCGAAGAAGGCTGGCCCATCATTGCTTCTCCCCAGCTCTTGAACGAAGATTTGTAATGACGGGGTCCGGCTGCCTTGTATATCGGTTCGACAGCATGATGCGGAATGTGATGTACAGCGTATCGTTACGCTATACATCCTTTCCGCATCCGAACTTTACATAAATTACGAATTATGAAATGTAACGACTTTTTTCAAATTTAAAATTTAATCTTTCTATCCTCTTATAGGTTTATTCTATTGGCAGATCCATTGACGCTTGAAGAGGTGAGGAGTACATTTATAGCCATAATTCTTATTTAACAGATAGGAATAAATGGTCTGGGTGGTGATCCATCCTGATCTGACAATGAATCAATCAGGAGGTATGCAGATGTCTTCTACATCGAAAAAAGTAGTGCTTTGGAGCAAAACAGGCTGTCATTTCTGCGGGGAGGTCAAGGCATTTTTAACGGCCCGCAACCAGCCTTTCGAGAACATCGAAGTACAAGGCAATGATGTGCTGAGGGATGTGCTTGAAGCCAAATATGGCATTCGCCATGTACCTGTCATTGAAGTGGGTGGAGATGGCAAGTATGAAGCATTGCTGGAGCCCGATCTGGAGAAACTGGCGGAACTTCTCGCCAGGCCGATGAAGCAGTAGTCTGACCGGACGTGGCGGATCTCTTGATAAAGCAGTTTCCGGCTGCTGGCTGCTGAAGGCTGTCATTTCAGTTTGCAGCAGTCGGGACTTTTAAGACATCGTATCCTCATATTCAGATATCCAATCCTTATATAGAAAAGTTCTATAAGTAACGCTGTTGACCGATGTGCGGGGCAGTGATAAGCTTTGTGAAATTAAAACTGACCAAACTCATAGGAATAGTTTACTTTTGTTTTTCATTCGTAATCCATATCAGATCGGACTTAAGAACATTTCTTGATATATCCTAATCCAAGGAAGGCGGAATAGTTATGACGGCTCAGCGCAGTTTGAAATTTGGAGCGATTGTCCACGGTGTAGGAGGCAGCATGACGACTTGGAGACACCCGGAGATCCAGCCGGATGCCAGTGTGAATTTTGAGTTCTACAAACGACAGACGTTGAAAGCGGAGGAAGGCAAATTCGATCTCGTTTTTATCGCTGACGGTCTTTATATTACCGAGAAATCTATACCTCACTTCTTGAATCGATTTGAGCCCATCAGTTTATTGTCCGCCCTGGCCGCGATTACGTCACGGATTGGTCTGGTTGGAACACTGTCCACCTCCTATAGTGATCCATTCACAGTCGCCAGACAGTTCGGTTCTCTTGATCTGATCAGTAATGGCCGCGCTGGTTGGAACGTTGTTACTTCCCCGCTTGAAGGTTCGGCCAAAAACTACAGTAAAAGCAACCATCCAACCCACCCGGAGCGTTACCGAATTGCAACGGAATATTTGCAGGTAACCAAAGGCCTGTGGGATTCGTGGGAAGACGATGCCTTTGTAAGAGACAAAGAGAGCGGTGTTTTCTTCGATCCATCCAAGCTGCACACACTCAATCATGAAGGAGAGTTCTTCTCCGTACAGGGTCCCCTTAACATTGCTCGTTCACGGCAGGGGCAGCCGGTCATTTTTCAGGCAGGTTCTTCTGAAGATGGCAAGACTCTTGCTGCCAAGGAAGCGGATGCTGTCTTCACGGGACATGATTCAATCGAGGATGCACAGGCCTTTTACAAGGATGTCAAAACCCGTGCAGCTGCTTATGAACGTTCCGCACAGGATATTGTCATTTTGCCAGGAATTAATCCGATCATTGGACGGACAGAAGAGGAAGCGGAACAGAAATATCAGGAAATTGCCAGCCTGGTCACCATCGATAAAGCACTGGACTATCTGGGACGTTTCTTCGAGCACCATGACTTCTCCCAATATCCGCTGGATGAGCCATTCCCTGAGCTGAATGGCATTGGCAGCAACAGCTTCCGCAGCGGTACGGACAAAATCAAGCGGGATGCCAAAGAGCAGGGATTGACGCTGCGCGAAGTAGCCCTGCGAGCTGCAACACCGAAGAGCAAATTCCTCGGAACACCGGAGCAGGTGGCTGATCAGATTCAGGAATGGTTTGAAGCGGAAGCGGCAGATGGATTCATTATTCATTCCGAACTGCCGAGTGGATTGTCCGATTTTGTAGAGCTCGTTGTTCCGATTCTGCAAGAGCGCGGCATCTATCGCACTGAATACGAGCATGACACATTGCGCGGCAATCTCGGGGTGCCAATTCCGGTGAATCGTTACACGGCTGCCCGGGAGCAAGTCGGAACCGAGGCGTAAGAAACTGGGGAGCTGGAAATCGGCACAGTCAAGGAATGAAGCGTAAATTAGTAAATCAATAATTCAATGAATCAATGACACCTGTATACACAGAGGGGGAAGCTATATGAACAGGTCTATCTCATGGATGAAATATATGGCATTGGCGGCAGTAGTGGTGCTGGTATTATCCGGTTGCGGAGCGGCAAGTAACTCGAACAGTACAGTCCAGGCTTCCGGTGGGGAGCAGTCCGGGCAAGCAGAAGGTGGGAGCCTGACCTACGCACTCGCCACATCTCCGGATACGCTGGACCCGCATCGAAGTGGCCTTGCCGTAACCGTACGTGCGATCCGGACGATCTATGATAATCTGGTGGTCCAGCTGCCGGATGGTTCCATTAAACCTTGGCTCGCCAAGGAGTGGAGTGTATCGGAGGATGGCAAAAGTTATACGTTCAAGCTGCGTGAAGATGTGAAGTTCCATGATGGCACACCATTTAACGCGGAAGCCGTGAAGTTCAATCTGGACCGGGTGATCGATCCGGCCACCAAAGCCGCCAATTCCCTTGCCTTGATCAGACCATATAGCTCCTCGGAGGTCATTGATGAATACACCATCAAGGTGAATCTGGAACAGCCTTCGCAAGCCTTTCTCGGCAACTTGAGTCAGGCCCTGCTAGGGATTGTGTCTCCAACAGCTGCCAAGAAATACGGTGACCAACTGGGCAAAAACCCGGTAGGGACTGGTCCGTATACCTTCGTGAAATGGGATGAAAATGCGGATATCGTTGTCGCCAAGAACAAGGATTACAACTGGGCTCCGGAAACCGTTGAAAATGAAGGTGCCCCTCATTTGGATACGATTACGTTCAAAATTGTACCGGAAGAAGCAACGCGCATCGGCAGTGTACAGAGTAAGCAGGTACTTGCCGCCGAGACTGTTCCGCCGCAAAATATTGCTGCGTTGAAGAACGATCCGAACCAGCAATTGCTGCAGGCGAATACCGTTGGTTTGCCGTATACCCTCTTCTTCAATCTGCGCAAAGCACCTTGGGATGATGTGAAAGTCAGACAGGCGGTGCAATCTGCGGTTGATGTGGAATCCATCGTGAAGACATTGTATCTGGGCAACTATGAACGAGCGTGGTCTGCACTGTCTCCAGGAATTCTCGGTTACGATGCTTCCCTGGAAGGAAGTATCCATCCGGATATTAACAAGGCCAATCAGCTGCTTGATGAGCAAGGCTGGGTCAAGGGAGCAGATGGCATTCGTGAAAAAGACGGTAAGAAGCTGACCCTGCATTATGTGGACGGTTCGCCGAACCGGGAGAAGCGTAACGACATTGCTGCGATTATTCAGCAGCAGCTCAAGCAGGTGGGTATAGCTGTTGAAGTTGAAATTACGAAGGATATTGCTACGGTCGTCTATCAGAACTGGGATTATGATCTCTACGGCAACAGCCAGGTCAACTCTGATCCGAATGCACTCTATGCTTTCTATCATACGAGTGCAGAAGGTGAACGCCCGACGCTTTCCGGCTTATCCGATCCGAAGATCGATAAGCTGCTGGAACAAGGAGCGGTGGAGACTGATCCCGATAAACGAGTGGATATCTATAATCAGATTCAGCAGTATCTGATCGATCAGGCTGTCATTCTGCCGATCTATGTGTTCCCTTATACGGTGGCTGCATCCAAATCGGTGCAGGGCATCAAGTTTGATTCACTCGGTTATCCGCTCTTTAACGATGTTCGGATTCAGCCCTAACACGTACCATCAATGATGTAGACAGGAAGGAGACGACCCGGTATGGTTCAAATGATACTGACAAGACTTGCTACATCGCTTCTGGTTATTTTCGGAGCTTCGGTGCTGGTGTACTGCATCATGTATCTGCTGCCGGGTGATCCGGTCCTGCTCATGCTGGACCCGTCATCGGCAACACCCGACATGATTGAGAACCTGCGGGTTCAGCTTGGTCTGGATCAGCCGTTTTACATTCAGTTTGCCAACTATTTCGGAGACATGCTGCGCGGGGATTTCGGCAAATCCATGATCAATTCCGACCCGGTTCTGCCCAAAATACTGGAGCATTTCCCTGCCACACTGGCGCTGACCGCGCTCAGCTCGATCATAGCGATAACCATCGGCATTACGCTCGGTGTACTGTCTGCCATTCATCGTAATGGCGTGATTGATTTCATCGCCCGCCTCGTTGGATTGTTTGGCATCTCCATGCCGACCTTCTGGACCGGCATTCTGTTGATCCTGTTGTTCTCTGTCCAGCTGGGCTGGTTCCCGGCAATGGGTTCCGACGGATTCAGTTCATTGGTGCTGCCTGCTGCAACACTGGGCCTCGTTGGTGCGGGTTTTATTGTACGTATGGTGCGTAACAGCATGCTGGAAGTGGTGAACGAACCGTTTATCGTAGCATTGCGAGCGAAAGGTCTTTCACAGCGAACCATTATGTACGGTCATGCGCTGCGTAATGCGCTGATTCCTGCGGTGACGGTCATCGGCATGTTGATTGGTGATCTGCTCGCCGGAACCGTCGTGGTGGAAACGGTCTTTTCCAGACAGGGTATCGGCAGAATCATCGCGGATGCGTTGATGGCCAAAGACCTGCCAGTCGTGCAGGGCGTAGTCTTTTTCACAGCGATGATCTATGTCGTGTTGAATTTACTGGTGGATATCTCTTATGCGTACATTGATCCCAGAGTTAGGCGTGCAGTCCGAACATGATGAACGTGATGGCGGATGGAACAGCTTGAAACATCTGAACGCGTAGTGAGGAAGGAGGAGTCTTATGAGCATGAAACCATTGGTGTGTGACAAAAAAGGTTGGACCGGCAGAACAGGGCGTTTACGCCTGTGGAGCCGCCGTCCCCTGCGTCACCGCGTCTCATTCGCGGTATCCCGTTTATTCTTTTATTCAGCGTTGCTGGTTGTGGTATTTACCGTCACTTGTGCGATTGTGCCGGGCTGGATTGCCCCCTATGATCCTACTCAGATGATGACGGATGCCATTCTGCAGGCTCCCTCTGCTGCGCACCTGTTTGGGACCGATTATTTTGGCAGGGATATCTTCAGTGTAGTTGTGCATGGCAGCAGGGATTCACTGCTGATTGGATTTGCCTCGGTGCTGGTGGGTGGTCTTGTGGGCAGTGCCCTTGGCATTATTGCGGGGTATGCAGGAGGGGTTTTGGACACCATCACCATGCGGGCCGTCGATATTCTGATGGCTGTTCCAGGCGTGTTATTGGCATTGTCCGTTGCGGCAGCACTGGGACCTGGACTGCTTAACATTGCACTGGCTGTTGCGGTATCCTCCATTCCGGGGTATGCACGGGTGATGCGTGGGCAGGTCATGTCCGTTAAAGGTTTGCCTTTTATTACAGCTACACGTTCACTTGGGGGCTCCAATGCCCGTATTTTCTGGAAACATGTACTGCCTCATTCGTTGTCACCATTGCTGGTTATGGCGACGCTGGGCGTAGGGACCTCTATTCTGACAGGCTCCGGGCTCAGTTTTCTCGGACTTGGCGTGTTGAAAGAGATTCCGGATTGGGGAGCGCTGCTCTCGCAAGGAAGAGGTTATTTGACGGTTGCCTGGTGGATCTGTACGTTCCCGGGACTCGCAATTACCATGTTTGTGCTGGCGGTTAATCTGATTGGAGACGATATTCGCGATCGGCTCGACCCCAAAGTAAAAGGAGCGGCTTGACCGCTATTCCAAGGAGGAATCATGATGTCACATGTCGTTATTATTGCCGGAGCGCCTACCAAACGTTCACGTCTGACAGGCCTTACGGAGTACAGCAGCAATAAATTAAGAGAGGCGGGCATTACCGTTGAGGTGATTCATGTGGCTGACCTGCCAGCGGAGGATCTGGTGCAGGCCAAGTTTGATAGCTCATTCATTCGCGATGCACTCGCTGTTGTTGAAGCCGCGGATGCAGTCATCGTGGCGACCCCGGTATACAAAGCGTCGTACTCAGGCGTGCTGAAGCTGTTCCTGGATCTGATTCCACAGGAAGGACTGCGGGGCAAGCTGACTCTTCCATTGGTCATCGGCGGCTCAATCGCCCATCTGCTCGCTATCGATTATGCATTGAAGCCTGTTCTGGCAGCACTTGGCGGCAGACATATTCTCGGCGGGGTATATGCGGTTGATCAGGGGATTGATCGACTCGATGATGGTAAATACGTACTTTCGGCGGATATTACTACGCGTTTGGATCGTTCCCTGGAAGAATTGATATTGACTCTGGAAAACAATGGTATTACGATATCCTAAAACCAAGTAAATTCATTGGATAAATAGATATAGAAATTGAACTATACATTTACACAAGAACGTAGAGGACAGAAAAAACCGTAAATATTCTTTGTTCAATTTGTATATAAACTGGATTCGGGGGGCGCTTATGAATATTGAGAACATTGAAGCATTTGTATACATCAATCATTACGGAAGCTTCAATAAGGCTGCCGAGGTACTCTTTTTGTCCCAACCTTCTGTCACCGCTCGTATTCAGTCCCTTGAACGTGAACTCGGCTGCAAATTGTTTGACCGTCTGGGTAAACAGATTGTGCTCACGGAAGAAGGGAGGAAATTCCTTCCCTACGCCCAGCAGGTGCTGCAAGTGATTCAGAAGGGCAGACAGAAGATCCAGCAACGCCGTACGACGCCTGATGCACTAAGACTCGGCAGTACGGTATCCGTATCCAACTATGTCATTCCAGACTTTCTGCCCAAAATCAAGGAAGCTTATCCTGAGGTCAGTATAAAGCTGACGACAGCAACGACGGACCAATTGGTCGCCAAGCTGCTCAGTCAGGAGATTGATCTGGCGTTTGTACGCAAGGTCATGCACCCGGCGATCCGTACGATTGCCTTTTATGAGGACCCCATTCAGCTTTACGTTTACAAAGGGCATCCATTTATAGAACGTGGGCATGTCAGTATGGAAGCCATCCGGAATGAACGACTGGTCTTTTTCGAATGTGGGTCACTGGACTGGCTGCGCATTCACCGGGCCTTTGACTCGCTGGAACATCCGCCGGATATTACATATCATGTCGATCATTCGGAAACGGCGAAGAAACTGGTTATGCAGGGGGCAGGCATCGCATTTCTGCCTGGGTTAACGGTGCAGAAGGAAGTACGGGAGCAGGAACTGTTCCCCATTCAGGTGCACGAGGTTGCAGGTGTATCGCTGCAGATCAGCGTCGTTACGTTAAAAGAAGAACATTCGCCTTTTGCAGAGCCTTTCGGGGAGCTGCTGCGGCAGCTATAGAGCGTCGTTTAAGGAAGCAGGAAGGATTTAATAAGTCAGGCTCGGCATGATCGAAGGAGGAGAATGTGATGGGTATTCGTGTTGGCATATTGGATCAAACCCCGATCTACGAAGGGGAGACTCCGATTGATGCGTTTCGGCATACGATTGAATTGGTACAGCGGGCTGAACAGCTTGGATTTCATCGTTTCTGGGTATCGGAACATCATGACTCAGGCCATGTCGCAGGCTCCTCACCGGAAGTACTCATTTCCCATTTGCTGGCGCATACGGAGCGGATTCGTCTCGGTTCTGGCGGGGTAATGCTCCAACATTATAGTCCTTACAAAGTGGCCGAGAACTTCAATGTGCTCTCTGCGCTTGGCCCGGGGAGAATCGATCTTGGTATTGGACGTGCACCAGGGGGATTGCCTCGCTCCACACAGGCACTACAGCAAGGAATTCAGGAGGCCGCTTCCCTAAAAGATAAAATCAATCAGGTCAAGCAGTTCATTCATAATGAACAGCATGAAGACGAAACACATCCTTTGGCAGGCTTGAGCGCCGCACCGGTATCCGCAATCCCGGCCGAGCTCTACGTGCTTGGGGCAAGTGTCGATAGTGCAGGCATGGCGGCAGCACTGGGGCTGCCGTATGTATTTTCATTGTTTATTAATAGCAATACAGAGGTCGCTCAGGAGGCTTTGCGTACTTACCGGGAACAATTCGACCGCTCACATGGGCGGGAGCCTTATGCCATTCTCGCTATCTCATTAATTGTGGCGGAGAGTGCGGAAGAAGCCGAAGGACTGGCAAGTGAACATATGCTGGTCAAAATCCATCTGGAGAATGGCAAGGCATTAACCGTTGGTTCCATAGAACAGGCGGAAGAATTCGGGCGGCAATCGAACGAGAAATATCGGATCGAGATTTTGGAGCCAAGTGTGACGAGAGGTACAAAGGAAACGGTCGGTCAGGCTCTGACGAAGTTCCAGCAGGATTTTGCCGTGGATGAACTGATGGTTACCACAGCCTCACGTGATTTTGCCAAGCGTATTCGTTCATTTGAATTGTTGCGTGAGGCACTGGATGAGCAGGGACTGGGCGAATTCTCAACTGAATCGACACCTGCACAAGTGGTAATCAGTTAGGCATAACCATGGTAGAGAGCATACTTGCTGAACGAAGTGACCCGTGTATTATATTCATTCATCTTACATGGCACATACGATGATAAAAGGAGGCAATGTCGTGAGCAGTGATCTGAAACAGGCAGAGCAAGCAGAACAGAGCCGCAAGCATGAACTTTACGTTGGGCAGGATGAAGCATTCGCAGAGCACTTAACCGCGATTCGGCGACATTTGCATCGTAACCCCGAGCTATCCGGAGAGGAACGCGAAACGACAGAAGCCATTCGGGGCTGGCTGGTTGAGGAAGGCGTACGGATTGCGGATGAATACTCGCTGCGAACAGGCCTAATCGCTGAAATTGGGCAGGGTGATGACCCGGTAGTGGCATTGCGTGCAGATATTGATGCCCTGCCGATCCAGGAAGAAACGAAGCTGGAGTATGCTTCGCAAGTGGCGGGTCGGATGCATGCCTGCGGTCATGATGCACACACCGCCATTCTGATCGGTGCTGCACGATTGTTGAAACAGCGTGAGTCCCGGCTGCCGGGCAAGGTTCGTTTGATTTTCCAGCCCTCGGAGGAGAAAGCGACGGGGGCACGGCAGGTGATTCAGAGCGGAGCGTTATCTGAAGTACGGGCTGTTTTTGGTTTGCATAACAAACCGGATCTGCAGGTTGGTACGGTAGGTATCCGTGAAGGGGCGCTGCTCGCAGCGGCAGACGGTTTTGTGGTTAAAGTAGAAGGTGTCGGAACGCATGCGGCAGTGCCGGAAGCGGGCATTGACCCGATTGTGGTTGCATCTCATATTGTGACCGCATTACAGGCCATCGTGAGTCGTAATGTCGGAGCACAGGAGAGCGCTGTAATCAGTGTGACCAAAATAAACAGTGGCACCGCCTGGAACGTCATTCCCGAAGAAGCCATCTTGGACGGCACCGTGCGTACCTTTGACGAGAAGGTGCGTGCCAAGATTCGCGAGCGCTTCAACCAGGTGGTTGCCGGTGTTGCAGCAGCCTTCGGGACACGCGCTACGGTGCGCTGGATTCAGGGACCACCTGCCGTGGTCAATGATGCGTCATTGGCTGCTGCGGCTGAGCAGGTGGCAGGTGAAATTGGTCTGAACATTATCCGACCGGTACCTTCTCCGGCGGGCGAAGATTTTTCCTTTTACCAAAAGGAGGTCCCGGGTCTGTTCCTCTTCCTCGGAACGTCAGGTCCGCATGAGTGGCATCATCCTGCATTCAATGTGGACGAACGAGCGCTGCCGCTTGGCGCACATCTTCTGGCAGCGCTGGCTGAACAGGCACTGCAAAAGTTGCAGTCAAACGGCGGATAACCGATAACAGCAGTCGGAAGATTGTATTGTTCTGTCATCGAAGTGGCAGCGTAAATATTTTTAGTTTAACTTATAAAATACAGTCGCGAATGGACGCAAAAAACGGTGACCTCAATCAGGTGACCGTTTTTTGCTATTTCCGTATTTTTAATTTAGTAGTTGTGGTTCTTCAGATTGTATGCTACGATTCTAATCGTAATTATTACTATTACAAATCGTAATTATTACTTATATATCTACTTCACGAGGGAAAAGGAAGGGAATCATGCATACATCACGCAAGGTTTACACATTGGCTTTATTAATTTCGCTCCTGCTAGTATTATCCGCTTGCTCCGGGACAGAAGCAGGAACGGCGCAACTAAACACGAAAGCTTCCAACGACGAGTTGGTCTTTGCCAGCACCAAGGATATCCGAGATATCAATCCCCATCTATACGCGGGAGAGATGCCGGCTCAGAATATGGTATTTGAATCCCTTGTAATCAATACGCCGGAAGGCATTAAGCCTGCACTCGCGGAGAAGTGGGATATATCAGAAGATGGCACCACATATACATTTTATCTACATAAGGATGTTCAGTTTTCGGATGGAGAGCCGTTTAATGCCGAAGCCGTGAAGATGAATGTCGATGCCGTGCTGGAAAATGTCGAGAAGAACTCCTGGCTGAATCTGGTTGCCGAGATCAAGGAGACGAAAGTGATCGATGACGCCACGTTCCAGATTGTACTGAAAGACCCGTATTATCCGACATTGGAGGAATTGGGGTTAACTCGTCCGTTTCGCTTCATCTCACCGAAAAGCTTTATTGACGGTACAACTGCGAATGGAGTCAGCAGCTATGCCGGAACAGGGCCATACATTTTAACAGAGCACAAGCAGGACCAGTACGCGACATTTACGGTCAATGAAAATTACTGGGGAGACAAACCGCAGATCCAAACGATGAAGTGGAAAGTCATGCCTGACCATCAAACGATTCTGCTCGCCCTGGAAAAGGGAGAAGTAGACCTGTTATTCGGTTCGGACGGTGACATGGTGGACAATGAATCGTTCAAAGTGTTGACGGATCAAGGGAAATACAGCACGGTCATCAGTCATCCGGTTGGCTCACGTGCGATCGTTCTTAATACCAACCGCTCAGCAACTCAGGAGCCCCAAGTGCGTGAAGCACTGATGTATGCCATTAATAAACAAATCATCGCGGAAGGCATACTGAACGGGACGGAACAAGTGGCAGATACGTTGCTCTCCACTTCGGTGCCGTACGCGGATGTGGGCCTTGAAGGTGTGCAGTATGACATGAACAAAGCAAGCGATCTGCTTACGGCGGCTGGCTGGGTTGCTGGCTCGGATGGCTATCGGTACAAGGATGGGAACAAGCTTGAACTGACGATCTATTACAATTCCGATAATGCACAGGAGCGGACCATTAGTGAATCGATGCAAAACGATCTGAAGCAGGTCGGCGTAGCGTTGAACATTGTTGGCGAGGAAAAGCAGGCCTATCTGGACCGTCAGAAAACGGGTGAATTTGATCTGATGTACTCCCTCTCCTGGGGATTGCCGTATGATCCGCAAACGTATGTCTCTTCCTGGAGAGTTCCCTCCCACGCCGATTATCAGGCCCAATTGGGGCTGGAGAAAAAAGAGTGGCTGGATCATACGATTACAGACCTGATGGTCGAGCAGAATGAGGAACAGCGCCAAAACATGTACAAAGAGGTTCTAACGTATATTCATCATGAAAATGTATATATTCCACTGACCTATTCGGTTACCAAAGCCGTTCATATCAAGGCGCTTCAGGGTGTGGGCTTTAACGTTTCCCAATACGAAATTCCGTTTGAGAAGATGTACTTCGAAGAGTAATCAGGAAATTTTAAAATTCATTAGGAAAGTCAGGAAGCCTCGCTCATCCTCTTCCATTTGCGAAGTTGTGAAGCGAGGTTTCCTTATATATGGATGAAGTAGAGAGGAGGATCACCTTGGGCAGGTATGTCATAAAACGAATATTAGCCATTATTCCCGTGCTGATCGGTATTTCATTTTTAGCATTTATTCTGATCCATTTGCGAACCAGTGATCCGGCTGAAGTGGCGCTGCGGGTGAATCAAGTTACGCCGACACCGGAAATGGTGGATGCCATGAGGGAAACACTAGGTTTGGATAAACCGTTTCTGACCCGTTACGTGGACTGGATTAGCAGCAGCATTCAGGGGGATTTCGGCATTAGTTATGTTAACCAACAATCGGTTGGGGAGCAGATTGCACGAGCCCTTCCAGCCACATTAAAGCTATCGGCTGTTGCCCTCGTTATCATTCTGACGATAAGTATTCTGATTGGTGTGCTCAGTGCCATTTATGAAAATAGGCTAGTGGATCGTTTGATGCGTGCATTGGTCTTTATTGGCACAGCCATGCCGAGTTTCTGGATTGGCATTCTGCTGATGTGGTTATTTGCCGTCAAGCTGAATTGGTTTCCCACGAGTGGCATGGAGCAGGCAAGTTCAGTCATCCTGCCGGCAGTAACGCTGTCCCTGGTATTCATCTCTACCTACGTCAGGCTGATCCGCAACAATATGGTGCAAAACAAAACCGAAAACTACGTGCTGTACGCTCGTGTCAGAGGATTGAAGGAACGGACGATTATCTGGAAAGTGTTCCGTAATTCCCTTCAATTATCGATTACGGCGCTGGGTATGTCGATCCCGAAGTTAATCGCGGGTACGGTCATTGTGGAAAATATTTATGCATGGCCAGGCATTGGGCGTTTGTGCGTCACCGCGATTTTCAATTCGGATTTTCCGATTATTCAAGCTTATATTCTGATTATGGGTGTGATGTTTGTCGTCTGTAATTTACTCGTGGATCTTCTGAATTCAGCTCTGGATCCCCGGATAAGAAGGGAGGGGTAACATGATGTTCTGGAAGCGCCTGGTGTCCGATAAAATGGCAGTGTTATGCATGATTACGATCGCACTTGTGGTCGTCGCTGGCGTGGGAGCACCCTGGTTCGCACCGCATGATCCCACGAGTCTAAACATTATGAACAAATATGCAGGGATCAGTCTGGAGTATCCAT
This sequence comes from Paenibacillus sp. 11B, assembly GCF_030487755.1. Taxonomy (NCBI): domain Bacteria; kingdom Bacillati; phylum Bacillota; class Bacilli; order Caryophanales; family Paenibacillaceae; genus Paenibacillus; species Paenibacillus sp. 11B. Next base: position 172,811 of record NZ_JAUKNS010000007.1, read on the forward strand.
TGGGTACAGATCAACTCGGCCGCTGTAATCTGTCACGTCTTCTTTATGGCATTCGTACAACGATCCTGTTTGCAGTAATTACAACCGTGATTACAATTACGATCGGAACCCTGCTGGGGATCATATCGGGTTATTTTCGCGGAAAGGTGGATGAAGTCATTATGCGAATCTGTGATATGATGCTCTCCTTTCCAGCAGAAGTGATGATTCTGGCGATTGTCGGCATTCTCGGTCCAGGCCTGCTAAATGTCGTCGTCGCCAATATTATCGCCAAATGGGCCTGGTACACCCGGATGATTCGTACAACAGTTATTCAATATACGGACAAGAACTATATTCGGTTTGCCAAAGTCTCGGGATGCGGGACGGGTCATATTATGAGAAAACATGTGCTGCCTGGCGTTTCAGGCGAAGTCGCTGTCTTTGCGACGCTGGATACGGGTTGGGTTATCCTCAATATATCGGCGTTGTCCTTCCTTGGTCTGGGTGTACAGGCACCTACGCCGGAGTGGGGCATGATGCTGAATGATGCAAAAAATGTAATGATTACACATCCAACGCAAATGCTTGCGCCTGGATTGGCGATTTTGCTGGTCGTGGCTGCGTTCAACTTTTTGGGAGACAGCCTGCACGCGGCGATGAATCCGAAAAGTTATATGCATAAGAAGGGAGGCCGGTTGAATGTCTTTGTTAGAAGTAAAAAATCTGTCCATCACTGATTCCAGAACCGGTCTGCCCATTGTGCAAAATCTGAGCTTTGCGTTGCAGTCCAACACCTGCCTTGGCATTGTGGGCGAGAGTGGCAGCGGCAAGTCCTTATCCACCAAAGCCATTCTGGGATTGACCTCTCCCTGGCTTGAAATTAGTGGAACAGCCTTTTACCAGGGGAAAGATCTATTACAGCAAACCGGGGAAGAGCTTCGAAAGATCCGCGGTCAGCGTATTTGCATGATTTTACAGGATGCAATGACGGCATTTAACCCGCTCGAACCGATTGGGAAACAAATGATGGAGACCTTTCGAGAGAACCTTCGAATCTCCAAAAAAGAAGCCAGACAACTGGCGGCGGATGCCTTGCATCGTGTTCATATTCTTCAACCTGAGCAGGTGCTGCAAAAGTATCCGCATCAACTATCAGGGGGCATGCTGCAAAGAGTAATGATCTCCATTGCCATGATGCTGGAACCTGACATTATCATCGCCGATGAGCCGACAACCGCACTGGATTCGATTAACCAGCGTGCGATTGTTGAGCAATTCAAGCAGCTTCGCGAAACGATGGGTATGTCCATCATCTTCATATCGCATGATTTGGGTGTCGTGCAGTATTTGGCGGATGATCTTATCGTTATGCGGGATGGGGAGTGCGTCGAACAAGGAAAGGCGAATGACGTATTTACGAATCCTCAGCATGAATTTACACAGTTTCTGATCCAGACCCGAATCAAGCTGTCCGAGCCTTTTCAGGCTTCCATGGAAGCAGGTGTGCAGTAATGCTGGTTGAAGTGAATCATCTGTCCAAAAGCTATCCCAAATCGGGTGGTTTCTTTCGAAAAGAGAGAACAGAAATTCTAAAAGATATTCATTTTGAGATCCGTGAAGGTGAATGTCTGGGTCTGATTGGTGAGAGTGGAAGTGGGAAAAGTACGTTAAGCCGCCTGATTCTTGGATTGGAGAAACCAACGCAAGGAGAAGTTCGGATTGAGGGGATGGCCGTTTCCCAATGGATGAAGAAGAATAAAGGGAAAATAAGCGTTGTTTTTCAGGATTATACGTCTTCAGTCAATGGCAAATTCATCGTGCGGGATATCATAGCTGAACCCTTGGTTGCACTGGGTGATATTGCGGATCTGGATGACCGGGTCAATGACCTGCTCGCGAAGGTGGGGCTTCCTCATGCGGTGATGCACAAATATGCTCATGAACTGAGTGGTGGGCAATTACAGCGGGTATGTATCGCCCGTGCAATCTCAACCCGCCCGAAATTTCTGGTGTTGGACGAAGCACTTAGTTCTTTGGATGTCTCCGTCCAGGCGCAAATCCTGGAGTTGCTGCACACTTTGCAGCATGAAATGAACATGACCTATCTCTTTGTAGCACATGATCTTCAGGCTGTGGCGAATCTGTGTGACCGGGTACTCTTTCTCTATCGGGGAACGATTGTGGAGGAGCTTGAACGAAATCGTCTCTCGGATGCTACCAATGATTATGCAAAAGCATTGCTGGCATCCGTTATGCCTTTTAGAAGTCGCTGATGAATCTCTAATTGCATACGTTTGGCTAAATAGGGTTGACGCAAATGCGTCAGCTCTGTTCCTGTTTGAACATAAAATGACAGTTGTAACGCTCTCTTTTTGATATGGAAATATTTGTTGACGCTCCCAAGTAGGATGTGCTATATTTTTCTCGACTGATAATCGTAATCATTACTATTAACATTGTATAGCAATGTGAACTTAGGCTTAATTCCATATCAAGAATAGGAGTAGCGGCTGCGATGAAACAGGAGATCGATTTTATCAAGTTCAATCCCACGCAAAATATGACGGTTCTGGTGAAAACGGATCATCCGGCTGAGACATATCCACACATTGCCGCTCAAATTATGTCTTATGACAATGTGTACGCTGAACAAGTGGGGTTCATTGGGGGAGCAAAAAAGCAGGAGGCGGCTGCCCATTTGGAAATGGCCGGGGGAGAGTTCTGCGGGAATGCCTGCATGGCCTTGGCCGCGTACATCGCGTCCGAAGAGGAGCTGGAATCGTATGAGTTTACAGAAATCATGTTGGAAGTCTCCGGAACAGACCAATTAATCCGCTGTCAGGTGAAGAAGCAGCAACAGAATGAGTATTTCTGTCAGGTAACGATGCCGGTCCCTCAGCAGATTGAACGGCGAACGATCAAGTATGAGGGAACAGACATGGATATGGTGATCGTGCGGTATCGGGAGTTCATTCATATCGTCATTGAAGTGGAAACGTTTGATGAAGCGATGAGAAAGAGGGCACAAGCGCTGGCGCGATTACTCGGATTAACCTTGGGGGATAAGCTGATTGGCATTTTATTATACAACTCCCGATCCGAAGAGCTGGCACCGCTCATCTTTGTCCCGCAGCTGGATAGTCTGATCTGGGAAAGGGGGTGCGGTTCAGGTACAGCCTCCGTGGGAGCCTATCTGGCATGGAGCAGGCAAGGGGAGATCATTCAGCATATCAAGCAGCCCGGTGGTGCGATCAAAGTAATGGCTGAGTGGAATGGAGCAGAGCTTGAACGAATTACGATCGAAGGATCTGTTGGAATTGTAGCACAGGGCAAAGCATTTATAGATGCATGACCATGACAAGTTACAGGAGGAAAAGGAATGGAGACCTTGATTGATTTTCAAGCATGCTTGAGTGAATTTTCCGGGAAATTCGATGAGCTGGCAGGCAGATATGATCATACGGTTCAGCATAGCTCCGAGCTGGAGGCTTTAATCGATGACTATTCCACGTTTATAACAGACAAGCAAAATGAACGAATCTGGGAACAGCTCGATCGTCAGGAATCTGGCAGCATGCATCAGCTTGTCCTTGATCTGAGAGACAAGTCTGCACGATGTGTGGCGATTATGGAGAAATATAGGGCATTGAAGCTGCAAGACGGAGATGTGGAAATCGCGGATTATTTCAGAAACATCGAAGAATGTATTGAAAAAGAGTTTGGCAGCTCTTATGTCACTTCGGATTCCAAAGTACTGCTGATCGGCTCCGGGGCATTTCCGATGACGCCTTTGTTTATCGCCAAGCGAACAGGAGCGAAGGTAGTCGGCATCGATATTGACGAGGAAGCCATTACACTCGGGAAGCAGGTTGTGGAGAAGCTGGGTGCGGGCTTGAACATTCATTTGCAGCAGACATTAGTGCAGGACCTAGCTTTTACAAAAGAAGCCACGCATATCATTTTCAGTTCCACGGTTGCCAATAAATATGAGCTGCTGGATCAATTGCATGCATTGACGAATGAACATGTAGTGGTGGCCATGAGATACGGTAATCAGTTAAAGTCGTTGTTCAACTATCCGATGAGAGAGACCGACAGCAGCAAGTGGAATATGATCGACAATATTCTGCGTCCGGATGATGTATTCGATATTGCGTTATACCAAAAAGCATAGCTCGCTTGAGCTTGTGAAAAGGGAGGCTTAATATGAGCGGATTTCAGAAAATCTTGTTGCTTGGAACAGGTCCGGCATCCATTCAGCTGGCGGTAACGCTCAAAAAGCAATTCAGCTGCACCTTAGGCATCGTGGGAAGAGAATCGGTGCGTTCAGAATCTTTTTTTGAGGCCATTCGGCAAACGGACGGATTCATTGGGGCAAGCATTCAAAATGAAAAGCATCGACCGTTGGCGGGTGAATGCTTCATTGACCGGGTGTTTAGGGGATATGAGAGCATAGAAGGTGAATGGGATACACTCATTTTGGCCGTGACAACCGATGCTTACATCGATGTACTGAAACAAATGAATAACAACTTCATTAAACAAGTGAAATGCATTATTTTGGTCTCCCCAACCTTTGGCTCCAACCTGCTGGTAAAGCATTATGTCAGACAGCTACATGCGGACACGGAAGTTGTCAGCTTCTCTACCTATTTGGGGGACACCCGCTGGATGCACGACCAACCGTCCAATCATGTGATTACAACAGGCGTCAAGAAAAAGGTCTACATTGGTTCTACTTCAACACCTTCCGAACATGTGGACAGACTGTGCAAGATGTACGAGCAATTGGGCATTGGACTGGAAGTCATGCCATCTGCAATTGAGGCGGAAACGAGAAATATTTCTTTATATGTGCATCCGCCGCTGTTCATGAATGACTTTTCATTGGATGCCATTTTCGGAGCGTCAGACATTCGGAAATATGTATACAAAATCTATCCCGAAGGTCCGGTAACCCAATATTTGATTCGGGACATGCGAACGCAGTGGAACGAAATTATGACGATTACGGATCGACTTCGTATCCAGGGGGTCAATCTGCTGCAATTCATGACGGATGATAATTATCCGGTACGATTGGAGAGTTTATCACGCCAGGATATCGAGAATTTCAATCAATTGCAGGACCTTCATCAAGAGTACTTATTATACATACGATACACCTCGCTATTGATTGATCCCTTTTCGGAACCGAGTCCGGAGGGCAAGTATTTTGACTTTTCGGCCGTTCCTTTCAGGAAGATGTTCATCAATCAGGATGGAGCTTTGGACATTCCCAGAATGCCCAAGGAGGATTATTACCGCATCAAAATCATTCAGGGCATTGCGAGACATTTGCAGGTAAGCTGCCCAACCATTGATACATTTATTGCCACGTATGAGGCGAAGATTCAAGAAGTCGCTCGCGCTCACCCCGAACAGAATCTGTCGGATGCCTTTGCCGTTCAATCCTTCGATGAAGACATTCGGATGATCTGCTCAGGACTGGCGAATAGCAAGGTTTAATTACATCTCAATCTATACAAGTGAACCTGAATTTTACATCATAACGGAGAGTGCAGAACCAATCTGAAGAAGCGAAGCGTGCGCCTTTATCCCCGGATTTTTCCTTTTATATAAGGGAATCAAAAAAATCTGGGGATAAGAGCGATCGGAAGATGGTACTGCAATCGGAGTAGCACGATGTAACATTTTCTAAGTGAACTTGTATATATCTTTCATCATCAGGGGGAAATGTTGTGAAAAAAGGTAGTGGTTTTCGTTTTATATTGCTTCTATTGTCTGTTATTACGGTGCTCGGAGGATGCGGCCAAAAAGAGGGTGCCAACACCCAAACCGAGTCAGCCAATAGCGAAGTCAAGTCTGAACTCATATATGCATCCGCCAAGGATATTAATGATATGAATCCCCATCTGTACACAGGTTCAATGCCCGCACAAGGGATGGTTTACGAATCTTTGGTTGAAAACACAGTCGATGGAATCAAGCCATTACTGGCGGAATCCTGGGATATTGCCGAAGACGGGAAAACGTATACGTTCCATTTGCGACAGGATGTGAAATTCCATGATGGTGAGCCGTTTAACGCCGAGGCGGTCAAACAAAATATCGATGCGGTTCAGGCGAATGCCGAAAAACATGCCTGGATCAAGCTGTCCACCAAAATCGTAAGTACAACCGTCATAGATGAATACACATTCCAACTGGTACTTTCCGAGCCCTATTACCCAGCCCTGGTAGAGCTGTCCATGACCAGACCTTATGTATTTATATCACCGAAGGATTTCAAGAATGGGGGTACAAAGGACGGGGTGAGTGGCTACGATGGCACCGGACCCTACAAGCTCACCGGACATAAAATCGACGAGAATGCAACGTTTGAAGCCAATGAAGAATACTGGGGCGGCGCACCTGAGATTCAAAAAATTACGTCCAAGGTTCTGCCAGCAGGAGAAACGACATTATTGGCATTACAGAAGGGCGAAATCAACTTTGTGTTCACGGATGACCGGGGTGCAGACAGCATAGATGTTGAAGCCATGAATCAATTGGCTGACTCGGGTGATTATCAGGTGGTCCGAAGTGAAGCGATGAATACAAATATGATCGTCGCCAATAGCAGCAAAAAGGATAACCCTGTGCACGAGACGGCTGTTCGTGAAGCAATATGGTTTGCGATTGATCGGGAAACGATCAGTAATGATATTTTTGATGGAACACAGACTGTAGCGGATACCTTATTCTCATCAAACGTCAATTATGCCGATGTCGAGTTGAAGAAGCGGGAGTATAGCCCGGAGACGGCAAAGGAGCTTTTGGAAAACGCAGGCTGGACCCTGTCAAACACGGAAGCAGTGAGGACAAAGAACGGCCAGCAACTAGCCATGACCCTGTATTATGACAGCAATTCGTCTTCCCAGAAAACACAGGCGGAATTGATCCAGCATGCCTTAAAAGGATTGGGAATTCAATTGGAGATTGTCGGAGAGGAATCCACATCCATCGCGAACAGAAGGGCAACCGGGGAATATGATCTGTTGTTCAACCAAACCTGGGGACTGGCGTACGATCCACAGAGCACCATCTCTGCCTTTACTTCGGATTCCGCCTACAAGCATACAACAAGTGACCTTGCCCAAGCGGATGAGCTGTACAAGAAAATTGATGAAGTCATGGTGTCCACAGACGAGGCATCCCGCCAATCCCTGTACGCTGATATTATGAAAATCGTCCATGATGAAGCCGTGTTTATTCCAATTACCAATGGGCGGGTTACTGTCGTTGCTCCCAAAAATCTGGCCGGAATCTCATTCAAGCAGACTCAATATGAATTGCCATTCGAGCAAATGAATTTTAAATAGAGCGGGGATGGATATGGGAAGTTATATAGTCAAACGAATATTGCTCGCCATACCCTTGCTATTCGTTATTTCATTTATAACGTTTGTACTCATTAATTTGTCGCCTCTGGACCCTGCTGTAGTTGTATTACAGGCACAGGATGTTCCTCAGATTACGGATGAATTAATTGCGCAAACCAATGAAGCATTGGGGTTCGATAAGCCGTTCGTCATCCAGTATGTGAATTGGTTGATGGCCTGTATGCAGTTTGATTTTGGCAGCTCGTATGTATCCGGTGAAGCGGTATGGTCCCTGGTCGGTCCGGCATTCCTGAACACATTAAAATTAACGCTGGTATCCTCGGTATTCATTATCGGGTTGTCCATTCTTCTGGGTGTGATCTGTGCCATGAGAGAAGGGAAAGTGATTGATAAATCGGTCAGAGGCATTTCGTTTGTCCTGACCGCGATGCCTTCCTACTGGCTTGCAGCTATCCTGATCTGGTATTTTTCCGTGAAGCTGGACTTGTTGCCTACGAGCGGGATGGACTCATGGAAGAGCTACATTCTGCCGGTCATCGTGATTACGGTGAGTTATACAGGCATTTATTTTAGAACGGTCCGGAGTTCGATGTTAAGCAACATGAATGAGGATTACGTGCTCTACGGAAGGGCAAGCGGCTTAAGTGAGCGGAAGGTGACCCTGCATATTTTGCGAAATTCGCTGCAAGTGGCGGTATCCATATTTTGTATGGCGATCCCCATCGTGCTCGGCAGTACCGTCGTGATTGAAAATGTGTTTGCGTGGCCGGGACTTGGGAGGTTGAGTGTGAGGTCGATCCTCAGCCGGGATTTCCCGATTATTCAGGCGTATGTTCTTATATTGGCCGTAACCTTTGTGCTGTTTAATACGATTTCTGACGTGATCAATGCGGCGATGAATCCCAGGTTAAGAAAGGATCTCTGATGCGATTATTAAGAAATTTGAGCAAAGACAAGCTCGCGATGACATCGCTCGCTTTCATTGTGATCATTATTGCTGCGGGCCTATTTGCCCCTTGGTGTGCACCCCATGACCCGGAGGAAGTGAACATGAAGCTTCGATATGCTTCCTCCTCCTGGACCTATTGGCTAGGAAATGATCATCTCGGCAGATGTGTGTTTTCCAGACTCATTTATGGTATTCGTCCCAGTGTGCTATGGGTGCTGGCTGCCTTGATGATGTCTGTTCTGGTCGGAGCTGTCGTCGGATTTATCGCAGGTTATTTCAAGGGGAAGACAGATGCCTGGATCATGAGAATATGTGATGTCATGCTGTCTTTCCCGGGGTACGTCATGACACTGGCTGTAGTCGGTATTCTGGGTGCAGGACTTGAACATATTCTGATAGCGTTTGTGGTCCTGAAATGGGCGTGGTTTGCCCGCGTCATTCGGACATCCGTGATGCAATTCTCCGAAATGGAGTATGTGAAGTTCGCCAAAGCATCTGGCATTGGCAGCCTTAGCATTATCACCAAGCATATTGTTCCGGTTACCTTTGCTGATATAGCAGTGATTGCGAGTGGCTCCATGTGTTCGATGATGCTGCAGATGTCGGGGCTTTCCTTTCTGGGTTTGGGAATCCAGGCTCCTCATGCCGAATGGGGGATGATGCTGAATGAGGCAAGGCAAGTTATGTTCTCCAGACCGGAGTTAATGTTGGCACCTGGAATAGCCATTGTCATTGTGGTCTCGGCCTTTAATTTTTTATCAGATGCACTTCAGGTCGCTTTGGACCCCAAATTAATGACTTCCCAAGGTAAGCTTCGTAAAAAAGAGGTGGGAAAGAACGTTTATGAATACAGTAGAGGTTAAACATTTGAAGGTCTGGGATGCTAATACGGACAAGGTCATTATTCATAACAGTTCATTTCAGGTCAAACAAGGAAGCTGTCTGGCCATAGTCGGGGAAAGCGGAAGTGGCAAGTCCGTCACCTGCAGGTCCATTATGCGTTTGAATAAACCCTGGATTCGCCAATCCGGAACGATTCTCTTCCAAGGCGAGGACTTGAACCAGCTTTCTGAACAAGAAATGAGACGAAGAAGAGGCAAAAATATATGCATGATTCTGCAAAATGGCATGAGCGCTTTTGACCCTTCTTCAGTAATAGGCGTCCATATTCGAGAGACGCTCCAGACGCATTTTGACTGGAATAACAGAGATAGCGAACGGAAGATCATTAGTGCTATGGAAAGTGTCATGTTAAAGCATCCGCAGGAAATCCTGAATCAATATCCACATCAGCTATCGGGCGGCATGCTGCAGCGAATCATGATTGCATTGGCACTCGTGTTGGAGCCGGATCTGATCATTGCGGATGAACCAACAACGGCGCTGGATACGATCTCTCAATATGAAGTGGTTGAACAATTAATTCAACTGCGTGAACGAATGGGGTGTTCCATGCTGTTTATATCCCATGATCTCGGTGTGGTTCAGAAAATTGGGGATGAAGTGATGGTTATGAAAGACGGAGCCATTGTCGAAAGCGGGGACATTCGGTCTGTTTTTACGAAGCCGAAGCATGCCTATACTCAATATTTGGTTTCCACCCGGTTGGAGCTGAGCAATCATTTCAGGAAATTGATGCAGGGAGGGGATACAGATGCTCAAGGTGGATGGGATAGAAAAATCCTATAAACAAGGCGGATTGTTCTCCAAACAAAAGCAGCAGGTTTTGAAAAACGTGGCATTTGAATGCTACCAAGGCGAATGTCTCGGCATTATCGGCGAAAGCGGAAGCGGCAAGTCCACATTGGGACGTTTGATCCTGGGCATTGAAAAGCCTGATCGCGGTCGTATTTTATTTGATGGGAAAAACGTGAACAATCGCCGTGTGCGAATGGGCAGCATCAGTGCCGTATTTCAAAATTATGCGTCCTCCATTAATCCATTTCTCACGGTGGAGGAAGCCATTATGGAGCCCCTGAAGGCTCAAAAAAAAGTGGAAGCGGATATGCAAAGCAAGGTGGATCGGTTGCTGCATCAGGTGGGGTTGAATTCTTCCTACAGGCTTAAATATGCACATGAACTGTCCGGTGGAGAGGCCCAAAGAGTATGTATCGCAAGAGCCATATCCACAGAACCCCGATGCATTGTATTTGATGAAGCCATCAGTTCGCTGGACGTGTCTGTGCAGATTCAGGTGCTGCGATTGTTAAAGGAATTAAAGCAATTCTATCAGATGATCTATGTGTTTATTACGCATGATATTCAGGCGGCAGCCTATATTTGTGACAGGATTATTATTTTCAGGGACGGTCAGATTGAGGAAATGGTACCGATTAAGCAGCTAAAGGATGTTCAGTCTGATTATGCCAAAAAATTATTAACCTATTTAATTACTTTCCAGAGGGAGGACCAAAGATGAGTGGAGCGATGTCTTGGCCTTTTCTGCGTTTGTACATCTTGGTTCTTCTGTATTTTAGTGCAAATGCCATTCTTAATGTGATTATTCCTTTACAGGGTGAATCCTTGGGAGCGAGCAGTACAACCATTGGGCTGATTATGGGCGCCTATATGTTTACGACCATGTTTTTCAGGCCATGGGCCGGGCGGATCATTCAAAAGCGCGGGCCGATTAAAGTGCTGCGTTTTATTCTGATTATCAATGGTTTTGCCCTGATTTTATACACGTTTACGGGTCTCGGGGGTTATCTGGTGGCTCGTATTTTACAGGGGGTATCGACGGCATTCTTCTCGATGGCTTTGCAGATTGGCATTATTGATGCCTTGCCGGAGAAGGACCGTTCCCAGGGTATTTCCTATTATTCGTTGTTCAGCTATATCCCCGGCATTGTGGGTCCTGTTCTTGCGTTAGGGATTTGGCAAACAGGTGGCATGGATTATTTTACAGTTGTCCTGATCGGTATTGCCGTCTGCACAGGCGTCTTCGGATATACGGCCAAAATGGACAAGAGCAAGGAGCAGCCTCCTGGGAATTCGTCCGAACAGAACGTAAGCATGTTTCAGTCCTTTCGTCAGTTAGTGCAAAATCGATTCTTGTTTAGATGCAGTGTACTCATGTTAAGTGCTTCCGTTGTGTTCGGTGCAATTACGACTTTTATTCCCCTCTACGCCAGTCAATTGCCAAGCGGCAATGCAGGTGTCTATCTGATGCTTCAGGCGGGAACGGTTGTGTTGACCCGGATCATGTTACGCAAAAAAATCCCTTCCGATGGCAGGTGGCATGCACCTTTTATCATGGGAACAATGCTGCTGCTGGCAGTAGCCGCACAATGTGTCAGCCTGGCTATTACTGGAGGGGCTGCCTTGCTGTATGTGGGGGCAATCTTGATGGGCATTGCTCAATCCATCCTCTATCCGACGTTAACCACCTATTTATCCTTTGTGCTGCCGCAGCTGAATCGGAATGTATTGATCGGCTTATTTATTGCGACAGCAGATCTGGGTGTATCTCTGGGTGGTGTGTTGATGGGACCGATCGCTGATCTGTCCTCCTATTCGTTTATGTACATGATTTGTGCTATCCTAGGAGCGGTAATGATTGCTTTTGCCTATGAACGAAGAAAACCAGTCACAGATATGTCTGTGGGTTAACGCAACTAGAAAGTGGGGACATGTTTTGAAGTCTTCTGTCACGACCAGCGGTACATTAAATCCGGTATCCTTTTCGTTTATCCGGTTTTATCTGTTGGCCTTTTTATTTTTTGCCGCCAATTCGGCTTTGACGATTATTCTCCCTTTGCGGAGTGAAGCAGCAGGGTTGAACCAGGCCGAGATTGGTCTGATGATGGGCGCGTACATGTTTACGTGTATGCTTCTACGGCCTTTTGCGGCGCAGCTTCTGGGGCGTTATGGTCCGCTGCGTGTAATGAAGTGGCTGTTGATTTTGCATGCCGCAACATTACTGTTGTTTGTTGTGTTTGGTGTGGAAACGTATTTGTGGCTGCGGGCGCTGCAAGGTGTAGCGACGGCGTTCTTTTCCATGACGATGCAGGCTGGCATTGTGGAAAAGCTGGAGGACAAGGACCGGGCTCAGGGACTGTCCATGTATACCCTTTTCACGATGGTTCCGTCCTTGGTCATTCCCATTCTCGCCATCCAAATCTGGGAAAATGCCAGCGATATCTGGTTTACTTTGCTGATGATCGGTTTGGCAGCTTTTCCGCTCCTGATTGGCTATAACGTGGATCTGCCCCGAAGCACGGTGCAAAATAAATCGTATACGCTGGGTGATATGATGCGATCATTCGGCGGTATCTGGTGCAGCACACCACTGCTGATTAGCAGTGTGGTCATGCTGTTTGCTTCCTGTGTATTTGGAGCCACGGCGACCTTTCTTCCGTTGTATATGGTATCGACCGGAATGGCGAGTGCAGGGGTGTTCTTAACGATCCAGGGGCTGGTGGTCATTCTGTGCAGATTCATTTTGCGCAAAAAAATACCGTCTGACGGCAGCTGGAATACGTGGCTGATGGCGGGTTTGCTGCTGTGTGCAGCACTGGGAACCCAGTTGCTCGCAATGTCCGAGACGGTTGGTTCATTAGTGTACCTGTCCGCGGTGTTCAGCGGTTTTGCCGTAGCATTGCTCTACCCGACATTAACCACCTATTTATCATTTGTGCTGCCTGCCGATTCCAGATATGTGCTCATGGGTATTTTCATGTCCTCGTATGATCTGGGCTTCTCCCTGGGCGGTCTTGCGATGGGACTGATTGTACAAATAAGCTCGTATTCCACCATGTTTACGATCTGTACGCTGTTATCCGTTGCAGCCATGATCCTGGTTGTGGCCTACAGGCAACGGATGGAATCAGGCAATAGGGCTAAACCTGTGGTGACGGCCTGATTGTATGGCACATATAAAAACAAGAGTTAAAGGCATATGGACTGACTTTTCTGGAATCGTATCATTATGATTCGAAGCTACAGGAAACAGGCCATAGGCCTTTTTTTGACGGGGGTTTGCGGCAGTAGCGGAGGGGACGGAATCGATCTGAAGAAGCGGTAGCGTTCGCCTGAAAGCTTTCTGTAAGAAAGCTGCTTCGAAAGCATACGCTGTCTTTCGAATTTCTAACCTTTGATAGACTAAATTAAGGAAATTTGGAGACAACAGCGATCGGAAGACGATCCGTGACCAAAGCGGCCACCTCGCACGAGAAAAACAAAAATGATTTGACAACATCGTTCAACAGGATTATAGTCATTGTTGTTAATCGTAATAATTACTATTAAGGTCAGAGGCATATGACCACAACTATAAGGAGTAGATACACATGACACAAAAGCAAGTTCCGGTAACTGTTCTTAGCGGTTACCTCGGCTCAGGTAAAACGACGGTTCTGAATCACGTGCTGCACAATCGGCAGGGACTCAAGGTCGCCGTCATCGTCAATGACATGAGTGAGGTAAACATTGATGCTGCACTGGTAAAAGGGGAAGCGACCTTATCGCGCACTGAAGAAAAGCTGGTGGAGCTGTCCAATGGTTGCATCTGCTGCACGCTGCGGGATGATCTGATGCAGGAGATTGAAAAACTGGTGAATGAAGGCAGGTTTGATTATATCCTGATTGAATCGACAGGAATCAGTGAACCTGTTCCGGTAGCGCAGACCTTTACATATGCCGACGAGGAGTCGGGTATTGATCTGACAAGTCTGGCGAAGCTGGATTGTCTGGTGACGGTCGTGGATGCGAATCGTTTCTGGCAGGATTTTGCTTCAGGACAGAGCCTTCTGGATCGGAATCAGGCTACAGGGGACGAAGATACCCGTGACGTGGTGGACCTGCTGATTGACCAGATTGAGACCTGCGATGTGCTGTTGCTTAACAAGTGTGATCTGGTCGAAGACGTGGAGCTGAACAAGCTTGAAGGTATCATTCGCAAGCTTCAGCCCAACGCCAAAATTATTCGGACCATGAACGGACAGGTCAACCCGTCTGAAATTTTGAATACAGGTCTCTTCGACTTCGAGAAAGCAAGCATGTCCGCCGGATGGATTCAAGAGCTGGAGAAAGAATCACATACACCCGAGACGGAGGAATACGGTATTGGTTCCTTCGTGTACCGTCGCCGAAAACCATTCCATCCTTCTCGTCTGGCTGAATTCATGAGCTATTGGCCCGAAGAAGTGGTGCGAGCCAAAGGCTTGGTATGGCTGGCTGCTGAAGGGGATGTGGCTGCAAGTCTGAGCCAGGCGGGTTCATCCATTCAGTTTGGCCCTGCCGGACATTGGGTCGCGGCGCTGCCGGAAGCGGACAAGGAAGAAATTTTGCGTACGGAGCCTGATGTGCTGGAGAAGTGGGATGCACAATGGGGAGACCGCCAGACTGAGCTTGTCATGATCGGAATTGAAATGGAGCGTTCCATCATTGAAGAAGAACTGGACCAATGCCTGCTCAGCGATGAGGAAATGAAGGCCGACTGGGGCCATTTTGACAATCCGCTGCCTTGGCCCGTTGAAGTTGTATAAAAAAAATGCATAAAAGGAGCTGGAATCCATGGCTAAGAAATCAAAAGTAGTACGCGAAAAACAACGTCAGGCCATCGTCGCCAAATATGCGGACCTGCGTCGTGAACTGAAAGAAAAAGGGGATTATGAAGCGCTGCAGAAATTGCCGCGCAACGCTTCAGCGACCCGATTGAAAAATCGCTGTGAACTGACGGGCCGCCCGAGAGGGTATTTGCGCAAGTTCAAGGTATCGCGGATCGTGTTCCGTGAGCTGGCTCATCAAGGGCAAATTCCAGGCGTCACGAAGTCCAGCTGGTAAGACGCATGAATGATCCTTTTGATTATGATTGCGTGATTGTTGGAGGGGGGCCAGCCGGAATCGGCATGGCTTCTGTCCTGCAGGATATGGAGCTGTCCCGCTTTACCGTGCTGGAACGGAGTGAAGTGGGGGCCACTTTTCTTGCGTGGCCGGAGGAAATGCGTCTGATCACCCCTTCGTTTACAAGCAACGCCTATGGCATGATGGATCTGAACGCAGTGACTCTTCATACGTCTCCAGCGTATACGTTGGGAACAGAACATCCGACAGGGGTGGAGTATGCGAATTATTTGCAGGTGGTGAGCCAGTTTAAGAAATTGCCTGTGCAGACGGGTGTAGACGTTTCGGAAGTGATTCCTGAAGAGAACGGCTTTCGGGTTGTGACATCCAATGGACAACTGCGCACGCGCTTTGTCGTCTGGGCAGCCGGTGAATTCCAGTACCCGAGACTGGACCCGTTCCCTGGTGCCGAATATGGTGTGCATAGCAGTTTATTTTCCAGCTGGACGGCAGTTCAGGGAGAAGAATGTGTCATCGTTGGCGGCTATGAGAGCGGCGTGGATGCAGCCATTCACCTGAGTAAACTGGGGAAAAACGTAACGGTAATCGATCGGAACGGACGCGGGCTTGCCAAGGGCAGCAGTGATCCAAGTGTGGAGCTGAGCCCCTATACGAAGGATCGGCTGCGCGCGGCGATGATGGATCAGCGGATACGAATGATGCAAGGCTATGAGGTCAAGTGGATTGAGCCGGATGAACTGGGCGGTTACGTCATCTATTGCGAGAATGATTCCGGGGAATCCCACTTGCTTAAGACGGCTCAGGCTCCTGTTCTGGCGACGGGGTTCCGCAGCAGTTTACACCTGATTGAGAACCTGGTCGAGCGCAACAAGGAGGGACAGCTGCAATTAGGAGCAGCAGATGAATCGACGATTGCCCCTGGGCTATTCATTACCGGACCACAGGTCATGCATGCGCACCTCCAATTTTGTTTCATTTATAAATTTAGACAGCGCTTTGCAGTTGTGGCCGGGGCCATGGGTGAGAGACTTGGATTGGATCTGACTCCGCTGGAAACCTATCGCAAAGAAGGCATGTTTCTTGATGATCTGTCTTGCTGTGGTGAAGATTGCACATGCTGAATTCGGTTCTGGAACAGCCGGAAGAACTTTGTCAAGTGGTGCTGGTCGGTTTCGAATCTGCAGGTAAATCGGCTCTGTTTCGGGGCCTCACGGGCAGAGATACTGGCGAAGAATCCAATGTTCGAGGCTCCACGGTAACTGTCCGCAGGGCAGAACTGCCTGAACAGCAGCTTGAGCTGATCGATACGCCTGGAATCCGGTTGAAGGATGACAGTGTCACGACCATGCTGGCCCTAAAACAACTCGCAGCAGGTGATACGGTTGTCATGGTGGTACGCGGCACAGATGTCGTGCAGGAGCTGCCTTTACTGCTCGGCATGCTGGATGTCACAGGCAAAAATGCTGTGCTGGTGCTTACGTTTGCCGACAAATGCGGACCGGGTTTAACGGCTCAGGTTGACTATTACCGTAAAGGCCTGGGGATTTCCGTCCTGCCCTTCAATACAAGGGAAATGGACGGGAGCGCCCAAGGCCTGTTATGCCGCGCGATCGTTGCCGCCAGACCGATGAAGAGGCATCTACAGTTGGAATCACCGCCTGCCTCCCCTGTGATCGAACCGCAAACAACGATGTTTGAACACACGGTTTGGGGGCGTTTTGCGGCTTTGGCAGCACTCATCTTATTATTTGCAGTTCCGGTATATGTGGCGTATCTGTTCTCCGGCTGGGTACAACCACTCGCGGATGTCTGGATTCTTGAACCACTCGATCGGATGACTGTGGGATTATGGAACCCGCTACAAGCGATGATGCTCGGAGATTACGGCATGATCAGTCTGGGCTTGTATTCCTTTATCTGGGCTTTTCCGGTCGTATTCCTGATTGGCGTCAGTGTGGCGGTGACGGAGGAGAGTGGACTGAAGGATCGCATTACCGACTCGCTGGATGGGTGGATGCGCAAAATCGGCCTGAACGGTAAGGATCTGATTCCGGTCCTCAGTGGTTTTGGCTGCAATGTTGTGGCTGTGTTCCAGAGTCGTACATGCAGTTCCTGCACAACAAAGGCCTGTGTTTCAATGATCTCCTTCGCTTCGGCGTGCAGCTATCAGATTGGGGCTTCTTTATCGATATTCAGTTCCGGTGGCAAGCCGTGGCTGTTTTTTCCTTATATGCTTGTCCTGGTCCTTGTGGGCGCACTTCATACCCGTCTGTGGAATCGAAATCGGATGGATGATACGCTCCCGTTACATGCGAACCGGACATTTCTGCAAAAACCTTCATGGCGTTCCGTAAGCTGGCGCGTAAGATCCGTGATGAAACAGTTTCTCATACAGGCAATGCCCATTTTCATCGGTATTTGTGTGGTAGCCTCACTACTGGAGCAGACAGGAGTATTGTCTGTTCTGACCCGCACGCTTACGCCGCTGCTCGCGATCTTTCATCTGCCGGGCGATGCCGCGGGCGGCATTTTATTTTCCATTTTAAGAAAAGACGGGTTGTTGGTACTGAATCAGGATCAGGGCTCCTTTATTGCAGACTTGAGCGGCGGACAGTTATTTATCCTGGTGTATCTGGCTTCCACGTTAACAGCATGTCTGGTGACCATGTGGACCGTACGCAAGGAATTGGGAGCAGCCTTTGCTGCACAACTGACAGGCAGCCAGCTGCTAACGTCACTGGGCAGTGCATTTGTACTGGCATGGGTGTGGAACTGGATGGCGTAACGATGTGGAGGAAAGGGGGGATCACCATGCTGGACTCGTTTACCATTCGGAGAATTCAGTCGGTGCTGGACGGTTATATTCACGAGAAGGTGCCGGCTCCCCTGCGAACAATGGTGAAATTAACGTATGAGTTGAATAATAATGAACTGATTTTGACCGAGGAAAGGCCTGCTGAGGAACGCTATCAGTGGGACAAGCTGCCCATTGCCCGATTTTACTGGGAAGCGAATCAGTGGAAGGTATATGCGAAAGGTGATCACAGTAGCTGGAATGTGGTCGACGTCATTGAGCCTTGTCCTGATTTTGAAGTTATCCTGGAGCAGGTTGAGCGGGACGAGGCAGGTTTGTTCTGGCGATGAAGGTGCAGCGGATAACGGAAATATGTGATGGAGGGAGAGATTTGGAAAATGCAAAAGGAACAGCTGGTTAACAGGAGTAACCGAGTGGCGAGTGATGCTTTGATCATGCCGGACAAAGCCGAGCGCTTGCGGTTATTCGGCTCTGTTGACCCGATACAGGGAGATAAGCCTGTACGAAAAGAAGATATGCAGGATTTGCAGAACAGCAAAAATGATTTTCTGTTTGAGCTGCAACAAGTCGGTATTGATCAGGTGAAGTATCCTCTGGATGTCATTTCGGCCAAAGATCCCGAGAAATTGTCCAGCATTGGAACGTTCCGGCTGACGACTTCGCTGGATCGAGAATCCAAAGGCATTAACATGAGTCGCTTGATGGAGCAGCTTCAGAAAAGTCGCGGTGAAGGACTGAGTGACCGGATTCCGGATCTGATTGCGCTGACGCAGCAGATGGCCGAACAGATGAATCAACCGAAGGCAGAGCTGAAAGTAACCTATCCCTGGTTCTACGAGCGATCCGCGCCCGTAACCGGTATGTCTGGACTAAATCATTCTTTGGCTACGGTTCATGTCCTCTGGGAAGCTGGCAAATCCCCCGTTCTAAGAACGGGTTTACATATACAGATCACGACGTTATGTCCTTGCTCGAAAGAAATCAGCGAATATAGTGCGCACAATCAGCGAGGTTTACTGCGTATCCAGGTGCAGGGCGACCCGGGAGAAGCCTTGCCGGGCTATTGGAAGGAAGAGCTGCTGAATGTGGCCGAAACCAATGCAAGCAGCTGCCTGTATCCCATTCTCAAAAGACCTGATGAGAAACGGGTCACGGAACGTGCATATGAGAACCCGCGGTTTGTGGAAGATATCGTCAGGCTGGTGGCGGCAGATCTGTATGAGAAGCATTGGGTACGCAAATTTAAGGTGGATTGCAGGAATGAAGAGTCCATCCACCAGCATGATGCGGTGGCCCGCATCGTATATGATAAGTCGAGATAGCATGCCTGATGGCTGCAGAATTTTCATTTTATATATATGAAAGAAAACAGAAGAAACGCCGTCAGAGAGAGCAGAGGCGTTTCTTCTGTTTTTTCTGTACTTCCGAATTCCCATGAGAAATCCAGGTATAATCGCGCTAAACCTCGTATAAAATTTCACCTGTTCGAGATACATCATATCCCTCAAACGATTGCAGTTCATGCCGGAACTCCGTTGATTGAAGAATACGTAATACCGATTCGGTCCACGCTTCGTTTCCCGGTTTCTTCAGCATTACCAGGTCATAACGTTCCTGGACAAGTGGAATGAAATCAACCTGACCGACAAGTCGTGCAGCCTTCTCGCTGCCGATTCCGACATCGGCTTCGCCGGAACTGACCTTGGCGGCTACGCCCATATGACTGGTTTCTTCCACGTCATACCCGATCAGATGAGAGGTAGGGATACCGTGCAGACGCAATTGTTCGTCCAGGAGTACACGTGCACCCGAACCTTTCTCCCGGTTCGCCAATCGCAGCTCGGGCTGCTTCAGATCGGTCCAGTTCTGCAAGCCGCGCGGGTTACCGCGTTGGACGTACAGCCCGGCAGGTCGTGTCAGCAGATTGACGACGACATACGACCAGCCAATCAGGATTTTGCGTATATAAGGCAGATTATATTCTCCTGTATCTCCGTCGAGCAGATGGGTACTGACCAGATCAGACTCCCCGCGGTACATGGAGATCAGGCCGTCCAGACTGCCCATGAAGGAACGCAGTGGTCGAATATCCTGTGTTTGTTTCTCCATATATCGCATGAGAATATCGAGGCTGACATCCTGTCCCGTAATGACCAGATGGCGAGTCGAATGGACTGACGAAGTGTTGCCCGTCATGGAAGATGAAGCGGCGAATGTGCCTCTGGATGGAGAGGAAACAACATTTGCAGCGGAGTGAACGGCAGGATTAGATAGATTGGTTCCCGTCGCGTAATCAGATTCAAGAGGTTGACCCGAATCCACAGCGGCCCGGTGTGCTGGCGATTGCAGCTGCTTGGAGCGCTGTTTATACGCTTCCAGATCGGTGGCGTCAACACGCATTTGTTTGCCGACGCGATAAGCGACGAGGTCTCCCTTTTTGATCAGATCGTAGACCGTCAGTTTGGATATTTTGAGCAGCTTGGATATTTCTTCGGTGGTATAGGATTGCTCCTCCGTCATCAGTGAAGATCCTCCTTCAAGGTGCAGATCATAACTATATAACCTCAACTAATGAATATTTACACTGGCACTTCGATGACAGAACAATCTTCCGATCGCTGTTATCCCCAGATTTCTTTGATCCCTTTATGACAGATAAACGCTGTGGTCTCTTGTACTATACCATTAACAGCCAGAGGGTATAAACTCGCCACCGGAATTCAGTATATATGGCTTGCTCTTCAACGGGTTCATCAAAGACGACCTTCCTATTTCAATGATCTTATGTATAATGAAATATAATTAATTATATCTAGTTATAACTAAACATAACATCGGGGGAGAAGTGGATGAAAAAGAGTATTGGATATGTGTTGGGGAGTATGTCACTTGGACTGGCTCTCGTATTGGCCGGTTGTGGTGCAAGCACGGAGAGTACAGATACATCCACAGCAACACAACAAACGGGGTTAACTCCAGCGGCATTAGGCGAGGGTACATCAACTGAAAGTACCGAGTCGCAGGAAACAGTGGAATTGACGATCTCGGCAGCAGCCAGTTTGACCGATGCGATGAAGGAGATTGAGGCGAATTATGAGAAGTCTCATCCCTACATTGAACTCAACTTCAACTTTGGCGCATCAGGTGCATTGCAACAGCAGATTGAACAAGGTGCGCCAGCAGATGTTTTTGTATCGGCTGCGACCAAAAATATGAACGCGCTCGTGGATGAGAAATTAATTGCATCCGGTGATCAGAAGAGTTTGCTGCAAAATTCATTGGTAGCCATTATTCCAGCGGATAGCTCGAATACCGTAACAAGTGAGAAGGATCTGACGGCCGATTCCATCAAGACAGTCGCGATTGGTATACCGGAAAGTGTGCCTGCTGGAACCTATGCGAAGGAAGCATTGACCAATGCCAAACTATGGGATCAGCTGGAAGGCAAGCTTGTGCAGGGCAAGGATGTCAGACAGGTTCTACAATATGTAGAGACAGGCAATGCGGATGCGGGTTTTGTGTACAAAACGGACGCGCTCACTTCGGATCAGGTGAAAATTGCATTTGAAGTGGACCAGAACAGCTATACACCTGCCAATTATCCAGTAGGGATTATTGAAGGTACGAAACACCGGACAGAAGCGGAACAATTCTACACGTATTTGCAAACCCCTGAAGTGCTCGATGTATTTGCCAAATACGGATTCTCTATTCCGGAATGAATGTGAGCGCAATAGACTGGGCGGTATTCTGGCCACCGGTTCGTCTTTCCCTTCAGGTTGCCCTGCTGTCCAGCGTAATCGCAGCGGTGGCGGGTATCGCTGTGGCCTGGAAGATGTCGCGTACTACGTTCCGTGGGAAAATTTTTCTGGAAACGGTATTTATGCTTCCGCTCGTGCTTCCGCCGACCGTGGTCGGGTTTATATTACTCGTGTTATTGGGTCGTAAGAGTCTGCTGGGACAGTGGATCGAAGCGATATTCTCCGCGCCTGTCATTTTCTCCTGGTGGGCTGCCGTCATTGCCTCCGTGGTGGTTGCTTTCCCATTGGTATATCAGACGATGAAATCCGGATTTAGCGGGATTGATCGGGATCTGGAAGATGCAGGCCGCTCCATAGGAGCGAATGAATGGCAGGTATTCCGTTATATCTCGCTTCCGCTTGCAGGGAGAGCATTGATGACGGCTTTCATCCTGGGTTTCGCTCGTGCACTGGGGGAATTCGGAGCTACGCTCATGATTGCAGGTAACATTCCGGGCAAAACGCAAACCGTACCCACTGCGATCTATGTTGCTGTCGATTCGGGCAATCAGACGATGGCCTGGGCCTGGACAGGCTCCATTATTATTATTTCGTTTATCATGCTGCTCTTAACCAGACAGCCGCGTGACGGCAAGGCCTGATTTGAGCCATCCATGTGAATAAGACAAAACCCGCTTAAGGAATCTTCCCTCGGAGCGGGTTTTTGAATGATTTGAGCCGGGTATAGTCGTGTATATCATGTATGGTTGCGTTCATCCAAGACGTTCTTTATTTATCCGGTATGTACAGAAGGGGTCTAAAAACGGGAAGGGTCCAGCGTTTTGACCATAAATACAATCTCTTCCTGCCGTTCAGGGGTCTATAATATTTTGGTGTTATTTTATCATGAAATTGATGGTTGGAATATCATTCTCGAATCAGATCTGTCTATAAGTCCATCGAAAGCTTCTATATGTAAAAATGACAAAACTTTTTCCAATTTTACTCGTTTCAGGACTCGCCTAAAGCATGCTCCATCCTGTAAAATAGAAATGACTGATTCCAGCCAAGAACTGAAATAAGGAGAGACGACTAATGAATACGAAATCTGATTGCGGTATATCGTTGCAAATTGACGACTATCTGGATCTTTTGCATTTTGCCATCCAAATCGAGGATCAGGAATGGCAGCAGTCCCTTATCCACCAGCTCAAAATATTTCAGCCGGAAGCGGAGCAGCGCACACCTGAAGAAGAATTATGGATGAGATTTGACTATATCAACAGTAAACTGACAGGTCTCTGCCACCAGATTCACGCGACCCATTCAACGGATGAACGCAAGAAGTTTGAAGAACGAATCGGATTGTTGCAACTGCAGCGTATAGAAGTGGCTCGTAAAATTAAATGGGCCAGTCGCAGATAGATGGGTATTTGAAATGAAGTGATCTGGAATTGAAGAAGCGATCCCCAACCTGGTTGGTGAATCGCTTCTTTTGCTTTACTTTTAGATCATATCGCTGGTGAAGCATAGAGAAGTTCTATAACGTTATCAGGATGTCCTATTAACATATATATTGCCTGGATATGACATAGGGTGTTATTCTTTGTTCAATCTAATTCCGACTATACAAGTGTGAATGGTTAGTTAAATCAAAGATGAGGAATGGGAGTACACATCATATTGGCTGAAATGACAGCCTGTGGAGGAGATCGGGAATGGTTAATCAATGGGGGATTCGGAAATTCCGGACAGCATTGCTGTTCATTACGATGTTGGTGGTACTGGCGGGTTGCAGCTCAGGCAATGCAGCGAATGAATCGGATACCGCAGCTGCGTCCGGTCAAGATAAAGTGAAGAAGATTATCGTGGGTACAGGCACTCAATTCCCGAATGTTTGCTTTATTGATGAGAATGGCAAGCTGACCGGATACGATGTAGAGCTGATTCGCGAGATTGATAAACGATTGCCTGAATATGAATTTGAGTTCAGTACGATGGAATTCAAAAATCTGCTGCTCAGTCTTGAAACGAAGAAAATAGACCTGATCGCTCACCAGATGGAAGTGAATGAAGAGAGGCAGGCCAAGTTCCTCTTTAACGACGAGGCGTATAATATTTTTCCTAATAAAATCGTAGTCAGCGAGAAAAACCAGGATGTAAAATCCATCGAGGATCTGAAAGGGAAGAAGCTGATTGTTGGCGCAACAAGTAATGCAGCTGTATTGGCTGAAAAATGGAATGCAGCGAATGGCAAAGTCATTGATATTGTGTATTCCGGAGCAGGGGAAGATACGAATACCCAGATCAAAACAGGCCGGGTGGATGCAACCATCAGTACACAGTTTGCCATCGATTATCAGAATAAAGTAGTGGATGCCCAATTGAAAACGGTTGGTGAAGCGCTGTCCAATTCCAAGGTCTATTTTATTCTGAATAAGGATGAGCAGGAGCTCAAAACGAAAATTGATGAAGCGCTCAAATCAATCAAGGAAGATGGCACATTAAGCAAATTGAGCACAGAGTGGCTGGGAGCCGATTACACGGTTGAGGAATAGTTCGTTGAGAAAGGTGAGCGACGGTTATGGGTAAATCATTCGATCTGTCATTGGTTCTGGATTTCGTCCCTGAACTGCTGCGATATTTGCATATTACACTGATTGTACTGGGTGGTTCCATTGTGCTTGGCCTTGCGGGCGGTGTGCTTCTGGCGGTTCCGAGATTATACCGGATTCCGGTGCTGAGCCAGCTCGCGACCCTGTACATCTCTTTTATGCGGGGCACACCGATTCTCATCAAATTGTTTCTGGTCTATTACGGATTACCCGAATTGCTCAAGCCCATAGGTGTGGATTTGTCCAGAACTGATCCGCTGGTATTTGTCATCGTGACTTATGCGCTCAGTGATGCAGCGTCCTTTGCGGAAATCTTTCGCGGAGCTGTACGCAGTGTGGACAAGGGCCAGACGGAAGCAGCTTATGCTGCGGGCTTGACCACGTTTCAGTCATTTCGACGCATTGTGGTACCGCAGGCGCTCATTGTTGCTTTTCCGAATATGGCGAATACGTTGATTGGTTCGTTAAAGGATACGTCTCTGGCTTTTTCCATTGGGGTCATGGATATGGTGGGCAGGGGGCAAACGCTGATCTCGGCTACATCGCATGCACTTGAAGTGTATATTAGTCTATCGATCGTCTACTATGTTATCGTGCTTGTACTTGAAAAAGGATTTGCGCTCGCAGAACGCAGACTCCAGCGTCACGAACGCAAAAAAGAAGTCCGTGGGCCAGCGGTGAGAGCTGAACGCCTGAAACGAATAGCGGGGTGAGCGAATGTCTATTGATTTTAACTTTATCTACACCTCTTTTTTCCAGATTCTAAAGGCATTGCCACTGACACTCGTCATTACGATTGTACCGTTGATCGCAGGCTTTGGCATGGGGCTGGTTACTGCTTTGGTGCGGATCTATAAGGTTCCATGGGTCTACCGGATCGCTGATTTCTATGTTTCGTTTTTCCGTGGTACACCGATGCTGATGCACTTGTTTCTAATCTATTACGGAATTCCGTTGATCATCGACAAGCATGCTGCCCGGTACGGTTGGGCTTTTCAATCGTCTTCCATTCCGATTCTGGTATTTGTGCTGTTTGCCTTCTCGTTAACTGCGGGAGCCTATATGTCTGAGATTATCCGTTCCGGTATTCTGGCGGTGGATACCGGACAACTGGAAGCTGCCCATGCTGTGGGCATGAGTACCTCTCAGGCCATGAGACGCATTATTTTACCGCAGGCGGTTGGTGCAGTTCTGCCGAATCTGTGCAGCATGTTTGTTGGTTTCCTGCATGGATCAACCCTGGCGTTCACCGTGTCTCAGATGGATATTCTCGGCAAAGCGGATGTGGTCGCTTCGGTCAGTCTGAAATTTCTGGAGGCTTTCATTGCTGCTGCATTAATCTATTGGGGTCTGACAGTAATAGCCGAACGGATTACAGCTTTGCTGGAACGCAGGGTTGCCGTGTACAGCAAAGGAGGGGTGTCATGATATCACTGACGAATATACACAAATCTTTTGGCCAGCAGGAAGTGTTGAAAGGCATTGATCTGACTGTGGAACAGGGGGATGTTGTTGCCATTCTTGGACCAAGCGGGTCAGGTAAAACGACATTACTGCGTTGTGTGAATTTTCTTGAACGTGCCGATGAGGGCAAGGTACAGATCAGCGGATTAACCGTAGACTGCAAGCATGCGCGCAAACATGACATTGTGCAGTTACGGCGAAAAACGGCGATGGTGTTCCAGCATTATAATCTGTTCAAACATAAAACAGTGCTGGACAACGTTACCGAAGGGTTAATTATTGCCCAGAAGATGTCCAAAACAGATGCTCGTGAACGAGCCTTGCGTGTGCTTGAACAAGTGGGTCTGTCCGCCAAGATCAATGAGTATCCCAGCATGCTGTCAGGTGGACAGCAGCAGCGGGTTGGTATTGCTCGGGCGCTGGCATTGAATCCAGAGGTGATTCTGTTCGATGAACCTACCTCGGCGCTTGATCCCGAGTTGGTAGGTGAGGTACTGTCCGTCATTCGATCTATTGCCAAGGAAGGCATCACCATGATTGTTGTCACCCATGAAATGGGCTTTGCCCGCGAGGTGGCGAATCGAGTTGTATTCATGGATGGGGGTTCCGTCGTGGAAGAAGGAACACCGGAGGAGGTATTCGTGCGTCCCAAACAGGAGCGTACCCGCCAATTCCTCAGCCGATACTCATCCGATTGGAGTTATGTCATCTGACGATATAGGCGCAAGCTGGAGTAACTGACGATCCCGGCCCGGCATATGCTGTAGCAGGCAAATGCTGATAGGCCGGGTTTTTCTATGGGTGAAAGCAGGCCGTGACGGTAAGGAGGAGGACCATGCAGAGCAAGATCGATGAAATACTCACACATATTGCACATTCTCACCAGCAGGTTGCACGTGTACTGGATGCCAAACGTCAAGTCGCTGTGCGCATGTCTGAAATCATTAATCATTTGCCGGATATCGAACCGGAGCTGGATGGCGTTGACGGTCTGCTGGACAGCTCAGGACAAATCAACAAAAGCATCATCTCCTATTTGGGAGGCCTGGCAGATCTGGAAGAAGCCGTAGCCGAAACGCTGACCCAGGTAATGCGGGAGATGGCGGACCAAGAGGAAGAATAAGCCCGAAAGGCGGGTGAATGGACATGAGCAGAGAACAAAGCCTCATCCTGATGCTGGATGCAGCCGCCAAAATGCAGTGGAATATTGCCCTGATTTTGGAGGCCAAGGCGATTGAAGCTGAGAAGGTAAGGAACTGGGCGCTAAATCATCTGAATGGTGAAGCTTTTCTGACGCATAGCGATCAGGTGGCGGAGCCACTCAAGATGCATGATCAGCTGGTGGAAATACTGGAAGGACTGACCCGAATGGAAACCGGATTATGCAACAACCTGAAGGCCATTTTGGTCCAGAGCGATGGTGAAGAAGGCGGCATGGACGGTGGCATGTTTGGCGGTATGGATATGGGGGATCTCGGAAAATGAGTCTGTTGCGGCGTGAGCAGGAAGCGAAACTGTCCCTCATTGAGTCCATTGCACACAGTCAGCAGGCGCTCGCCCGCATTCTGGACAGTGTGGCCAGCGTGTCTGCCCACTCGGAAGTATCCGCCCGCAGTCTAGCTGAGAACATTCGTCTACTTAGCCGTTATCAAGAGGAGATGTCCCGGATGGTTACGGGGATAAGGCTGGCCCAAATCCAGCATGGGGAGCCTGGAGAGCCATGGCTCAAAGACCCTGGATATGCGATACGCATGGTCCGGAACATACAGGAGGAATGTTGACATGTTAAAGAAGAAAAAAATACGTCTGAGAACCAAAAGAGCTCTGCTTACTCGGGGGGCCCGTCTGCGCAAAATCCGTAAACTGCGTGCGGTCAAAGGCAAACGTGTACTGCATAAACGTACTCTCAAAGGACGCAGTGCGTGGCTCAAAAAAAAG
This sequence comes from Paenibacillus sp. 11B, assembly GCF_030487755.1. NCBI lineage: Bacteria > Bacillati > Bacillota > Bacilli > Caryophanales > Paenibacillaceae > Paenibacillus > Paenibacillus sp. 11B. The sequence goes on from NZ_JAUKNS010000007.1 coordinate 200,503, forward strand.
AAACGTGCGGTACGACGGCACCGGAGTGTGAAACCTGCACAACCGTTCGTCCCGGCTACCCCTACCGATCCGAACCCGGACAGCGCCTACAGCCAGGGGTACAACGAGGCGTACAACGAGGGATTCAACGCGGGTTTCGCCAAGGGATTCGAGGACGGACATCAGCTGGCTTACAAAGCGCAATAACCGAATAGGTGTGCATTTTCTAAATAGTTAGATACATCCCAGTGTATGACGATTGCCCGGGGGGACAGATCCCTCCGGGTTATTTGTATCGCCGCAAAAGCGGACATGCCCGTGCAGGCGGATGTGGAGGGCAGACGCCAATTTTGCGCCTTGCAGGACACCCGTCCATGATGCATCTGACCCCGGGGCATATCCTTTAGAGGGAACACCAATCTCGGGGAGAATCTGACAATGGGATCTCCTGAAGGAAGACAGGGTGAAGGATGTGGCAAAACGAAGACACCGACCGCCCACAGAAGCGGCGACGGCTTACCGTGGCGGATATGTAGAAGGCCGCAGATTTGGCGGCTGTCAGGCCATGATGGAGCGAGTGCAGATGTTTGAGCCGACCGTGCGAAATATGAAAGTGCTGTATATTCCACAGGGATTCGATGCCATCGATGAAGGCGTCATTGGAGCTCTGCAGCAATCGGTTCGTGAGTGTGTTGTCGGATCGCCGGCAAACATGCTGCAGGAAGCCAGCCAGCACAGGCCCGATCTGGTACTGGTCATGAATGGACTACACGTATTCCCACCCGATCATCTGGAGCAGGTGAATGGCATAAGGGCACTGGGAATTCGAACAGCGGTATGGTTTGTGGATGACCCGTATTTTACTGAAGATACGACAAGCATCTGTCAGCATTATGATGTCGTGTTCACGCATGAGGAAGCGGCCGTGCCGTTCTATACTGCACATGGAGCGGGTCGAGTGATCTATATGCCGCTTGCAGTGAACCCGGGCATGTTTCAACCCAGACGTACGGCACCACAGCATCAGTATGACATTTGTTTTATCGGCACCGGATTCTGGAACCGAATTGCACTGTTCGACGAGCTGGCTCCTTTTTTGGCGGACAAAAAGGTATTCATTGCCGGCAGCCAGTGGAACCGGCTGAAACGCTTCGACATCCTGGGCCAATTCATCCATGAAGGCTGGATCGATCCTGGAGCGACAGTGGATTATTACAATGGCGCCAAAATCGTCATTAACGTTCATCGGACTTGCGAGAACGGGGAAGACAATCGCAATACACATCATCTTGAAGGTCATTCCATTAATCCACGCACGTATGAAATCAGCGCCTGTGGCACGATGCAGATTACGGATGCACGCCAAGATCTGCCACGCTACTACCGGCCCGGGTATGACATCGAAACCTTTACAACGGCGGCAGAACTTCAGCACAAAATCAAATATTATCTGCACCATGAAAAGGAACGGCAAGCGCTAGCCTGGCGTGGACTGCTCACCACGTTGAACCAGCATACGTTCACCCGTCGTATCGCTCAGCTGCTGGAGCACGTGTAAATCTCTTTCTGCAGGACAGCAGAGTTAGAGAACCCTATCCCAAAAATAAAAGGAGTGGCGGTATGTCTCTCAAACACCGTAAAACGAGAAAGTTTCATGCACCAGTGCTCAGTCTGGCTGACCAAGCACGCAAAAACGGGCAACATGCCGGATATGATGCGGGCAAGGAAGAAGGATATCTGCGCGGCCGTGCCAACTATATTGTCAATTGTGCACAGGAGCCATTGCCGTTCCGGCAGCTTCACGTGCTGTATGTATCTTCGGGCAAAGGATTCCCATATTCCCCACTGGATGAAGCCATCATGGCAACATTGCAGGGTATGGTTGCCCAGGTAACTCTTTCCGACCCGCGTCAGCCTGTATCTGAAATTGCGCTGCAAACCCGCCCTGACCTGGTGCTTGTGCTGGATGGCATGGATATTCCGCTGGAACATCTGGATGCGATTCGTCAAGCAGGCATTAGGACAGCAATTTGGCTCACGGATGATCCGTACTATACGGATATGACACTTGAGACAGTACAGCATTTTGACCATGTGTTCACATTGGAGCTGAACTGTGTCGAGTTGTATCGACAAAATGGCTGCCCTTCTGTTCACTACCTGCCCTTTGCTGCATTCACCAACCACTACTTCCCGATCACTACTCCATCTCCATTGCACCGGGATGTCAGCTTTATCGGTTCGGCTTACTGGAACCGGGTGTATTTCTTCAATCCGATCATGGCACAGCTGATGTCGCACAATACCGTATTTAATGGCATCTGGTGGGATCGCTTGCCTGACTATGCCGCTTACGGCGAGAAGATTGAACTGGGTCGCTGGATGAGTCCGCAGGAAACGAACGATGTCTATAACGGTACCAAAATTGTCATCAACCTTCACCGCTCCCACGAAGACGATTCCGTTAACAACAACCATGTTAAAATTCAACCAGCCTCCCCGAATCCGAGAACATTTGAAATTGCGGCTTCGACGACTCTTCAGTTGACCGATGCGCGGGATGACCTGGCACGTTTCTATAAACCGGGTGTGGAAATCGAGACTTACTCTTCCCCTCAGGAGCTGCTCGATAAGGTTGAATACTATCTCCATCATGAGAAAGAGCGCCGTGAGATTGCACTTCGAGGACTGGAACGGACATTGAAGGATCACACGTATGGCAAAAGAATCAACGAACTGCTGAGTATTATATTCCCATAATCCTGTCCGGAAGGAGGTGTGCACAGAACCCTGCATATTCGTATTCAGGGTCCGTGCAGCCATGGCGACTAAACCCAAACTCATGTTGTTTTCCCATGTGTGCAACACCCGCAGTATTACGGGCGCGGAGAAGCTGTTGCTTCATTTTATGAGGGAGATGGGTTCCGTCTTCGATTGTGTACTCGTCGTTCCTCAGGAAGGAAAGCTCGCCGGACTTGCACGGAGATTCGATATTCAGGTCAAAGTATGCTTCCTGCCGATGCTTCACGGTGTGTACACACCTTACCGGGGGATTGCAACGGATGCAGAACAGCTTCGTCATAAGCCAGATTACCAGGACGTGGTCTCCCTTATCCGGGAGACTGCACCTGATCTGGTGTTAACGAATACCTGTGTCAATGTGATGCCTGCCGTAGCAGCGAAGTCTCTGCAAATTCCGGTGATTTGGAAGATTACCGAAATTATTGAGTTGAATGAACATACAAACGAAGCCATACAGATGATTGGGCGTTACTCGGACTGGATCATAGGTATATCCGAAAGTGCCGTAGCGCCATTCAAGCAAGCCGGCATGAGTGCCAAATTGACCGTGATCTCCCCAACCTGGGACCCGGCCTTGCCGGCTCCGGAGCGGTGGGTTCATCTGAGAGAACGCAAACGCAAAGAGCTCGGTTTCAAGTCATCGCAGATCTGTATTGGTTACATCTCTTCCTTCATATATGATGCCAAAGGTCTGAAACCTTTTGTAGATATGGCTCTGCAATTGTGTGAAACCCATCCACGCTGCCGTTTCTGGATCATTGGTACATCAGCGGACAAAAAGTACTATGACGAATGTGTATCACGGGTGAAAAAATCAGGTTATTATCGCAGATTTACCTTTACGCCGTTTGAAGAGAACGTATCACTGGCCTATACGGCCATGGATATGGTGGTTATTCCGAGCATGGTTAAAGAAGGCTTCGGCATGACCGCGCTGGAGGGGCTTTATTTCGCCAAACCGGTTATTGCCTTTGCCCAGGGCGGACTTAAGGAATTGCTGGAATCGGTAGGCAGTGGTGCATTTTTGGCCCCGGCCGGGGATTACCAAGCGCTTGTCACCTTGGCAACAACCCTGCTAAATGATCCTGAACTGGCCTCAGACACCGGTTGGCGTAATCGGACAGAAGCGGAAAAGCTGTACGGTATTGAAACCTACAGGGCAAAGCTGCATACGATGGTGACACAGTGGTTGATGCGTTTTCCCGGATGGTTTCCGTACATTCAGCCTCCGAATGGGCCAGTGTACGCTTGGGATGAGGGCCGTTTGCGAACCGTGCTGATTCTGGATCCGGCTTCGGTTCGGACACGATTGTTCCCATTGAGTGTGATGCAGGCCTTGCCGCTCTCGTCCTTGCCTCCGCTTGCCATCGGTCAGCCTGTTCATGAAGAATCAGAACCTTACTCAAGCCACAGAACAGGTCGAAGTCGTTATCCGAAATCGCCTCACCGCAGGGGGAGACGTTACCGGTTGAAACGAGGAACGGGAACTGGTGGAAGAAAACTGAAGCCAGGCAAAAAGAAGAAACAGCGTGTGCGTGTGATGCAACCGACTGTTCGCAAACGTGTGCCTGGCAAAGCCAAACGAAGCCGGGTTCGCCGGAGATTATCCAATAGACGATGAAGGCAGGGGTTACGATGAAGATCATGACGGTGCTGGGTACGCGACCTGAAATTATACGGCTCAGCCTGATCATTTCCAAGCTGGACCAGTACGCGTCCAAACATATTCTGGTACACACGGGACAGAACTTCACGGAAAGTCTCAGCGGTCTTTTCTTCAAGGAAATGGGCCTGCGGGCGCCGGACTACGTCCTTCAGGATGAAGCGGCCTCGCTGGGTCGACAGTTATCCTCGATGTTTACGCAAATGGAAGATCTATTACATCAGGAGAAACCGGATAAAGTACTGCTGCTCGGGGATACGAACAGTGCATTATGTGCCGTTCTGGCAGAACGGATGGGCATACCCGTCATTCATATGGAAGCAGGCAATCGATGCTTTGATCTGGATGTGCCCGAGGAGAAAAATCGCAGGGTTATCGACGCCATTTCCACCATTAACATGCCGTATACCGAACAGAGTAAGAAACATCTGGTTAGTGAAGGAGTGCCCAGTCGCCGAATCGTGCTGACAGGTAACCCAATCTATGAAGTGATGCAACACTACGACGCACAAGTGAGTTCCAGCAAAATACTAAAGAAATTGAAGCTGAAGTCCGGGCAATATTTCTTGGTTACGGCCCATCGGGCGGAGAATGTCGACCACCCTCCACATTTGCTGGAAATCATGAAAGGCTTGAACCAGGTCGCTGAAGAACATGCCATGCGAGTCATATGCAGCATTCACCCTCGAACGGCCATTCGAATCGCCGAGCATCTGCAGCTGGAGATGCACCCGCTGGTGGAATTTCACGAGCCATTCGGTTTTTTCGACTTCGTGATGTTGGAACGACATGCACGCTGTGCACTTACGGATAGTGGAACCGTTCAGGAGGAGTGCTGCATCATGGGAGTGCCTACGGTAACCATGCGTCGAACGACAGAACGTCCGGAGACCGTGGATTGCGGCAGTAACGTGGTCTCAGGTCTGGATGCGGAGCGTATTGCGGGCTGTGTGAAAGTAATGACCGAAATGTCAAACGACTGGGATTGCCCACAAGGTTACAAAGCAACCGATGTATCCAGTAAAGTGGTCAAATTTCTGCTTGGAGGGAAAATGCATGTTTGAAAATAAGCGTATACTCGTGACTGGCGGTACGGGATCATGGGGTTATGAACTTGTGGCTCAACTGCTGCCCCAGCAGCCCAAGGAGATTATTGTTTACTCCCGGAATGAGTCCAGTCAAGTGGCGATGAGTCGTGAATTCGAAGACCCGCGCCTTCATTTTCGCATTGGTGATATTCGAGACAAGGATGCCCTAACCGTTGCCTGTCAGCATGTGGATTATGTATTTCATCTCGCAGCGCTCAAGCATGTGCCGGTGTGTGAAGACCAACCGTATGAAGCACTCAAAACCAATGTGATCGGCACACAGAATGTCATTGAAGCTGCGATTGAAAATAATGTGGAAAAAGTCATTTATATTTCGACCGACAAGGCAGCGAATCCATCCAATTTCTATGGCATGACGAAGGCAATCGGGGAGAAGTTAATCGTATATGCCAATCTGCTGCACAGCAATACTCGGTTTGTAACCGTACGTGGTGGGAATGTACTTGGAACGAACGGCAGTGTCGTCCACTTATTCAAGAATCAGATTCGATCCAAAGGTCAAGTATCCATCACGGATATGAAAATGACCCGATTCTTTCTCACCCTGAAAGATGCGATCACATTGCTGTTCAAGGCTTCGGTGGAAAGTGTCGGTGGTGAGATTTTTGTCATGACGATGCCAACCTGCAAAATTGTAGATCTCGCAGAAGTACTGATTGAGGATTCAGGCGTGGAGAATGTATCCATTGTGGAGCGCGGTACTCGGCCTGGTGAGAAGATTCACGAAATTCTGATGAGTGAATTCGAGAGCATGACCACTGTGGTATACGATGAGCAATACTTGGTGATTTTGCCTACACTGGGTATTCCGGGATTGAAAGAGCATTACACGAACTGTCCTCCGGTCTCCTTCAGCAGCTTCAGTTCCGAGCATCAACTGATGAGCAAAGCAGAGATTCGTGAAATTTTGCAACGCGGAGGATTCCTGTCATGAAACTTCTGATACTTGGGGGAAACGGAATGGCCGGCCATATCTTGGTCGACTATTTCCGCCGTCAAGGCGTGCATAGTGTCTTCTACACGACCCGGGATGTATCCGATCCTAACGGTCTGCTGCTGGATGTAAACGACTGCTTCATGGTCGATCGTCTGGTGGAGGCTGTGCACCCGGATGTCATCGTTAATGCAGTGGGTGTATTGAACAGCTTTGCGGATGAAGACAGAATTACCGCTTATCATATTAACGGATTTCTGCCACATCGTCTGCGGCGGATTGCCGATACGATCGATGCACGTCTGATTCACATCAGTACCGATTGTGTGTTTAGTGGGGACCGGGGAGCATACCGGGAGGATGATGTAACGGATGGAACATCTGCCTATGCCATCACGAAAGCACTGGGTGAAGTTCAGGATGCCGGGCATCTGACGATCCGTACGTCCATTATAGGACCTGAAATTCGAAAAGGCGGCATCGGTTTGATGCACTGGTTCATGTCTTGCACAGGCGAGGTTGGTGGGTATACACGTGTCTTCTGGAATGGAGTGACCACCCTAGAACTGGCCAAATGGGTAGATCATTATCTGGCGTCGCCGGTCAGTGGTCTCATCCATCTGGCGCATCCGGTGCCTGTCAGCAAGCACGATCTGCTTGTGCTGTTCAAACAGACATGGGATAAACAGGATGTTGTTATCGTACCTGATGATAGCGTTGTGCAGGACCGCACGTTAGTATCCACACGTGAGGATGTGAAGACAGACCTTCCGGATTATTCTACGATGCTGAAGGAGCTGGCATTATGGATGGAGCAGAGCTAACAGGCAAAAAGGTACTGATCACGGGTGCCTCCGGCTTCACTGGACGGCATGCGGTTGCTTACTTCAGGGCAGTCGGTGCGGAGGTGGCAGCGGTGGTCAGGCGGGTAGGCATACATTCGTTTGGCGATGGCGTGGCTGTACATGTCTGTGATCTTAACGATAAACAGCAAGTCCGTCATTTGATTGATGAGATAAAACCGGATTATGTGTTACATCTTGCAGGCAAAAATTCCGTACCGGATTCATGGACTGATCCGTTGCTCGTACTGGAGACCAATGTGATGGCTGTTCTGTACCTACTGGATGCGCTGAGAAGCTGTCCGGCGGCACGGATCGTAATTGTAGGTTCCCGATTAAAATATACCGCCGAACCCGGTCGTACACCGCAGCCTCCGCATCCGTACAGTCTCAGCAAAGCATTAGAGGAAATGGTATCTCTATCCTGGATGTCTCTCTTTGGACAGCAGATTATGCTGGCTGAGCCGGGAAATCTGATTGGGGCAGGTCCTTCGACGGGCATATGTTCGCTGCTGGCACGTCATATTGTTGCTTGTGAACTGGATGGCAAGACGGAAGCCTTTCGTCTATCCGGCCGGGATAATACCCGTGATTTTCTGGATGTGAGGGATGCGGTCAGAGCCTATGCAACACTGCTTGTTCAAGGCACCATGGGGAATGTATACCCGGTTGTGTCAGGCACGGAGCGCAGCCTCGGAGAGATTGCGGATATGCTGCTTACCATGTCCGAAGCGGAGGTGCCTGTACGATGGGACGGCGCTTCTTCCGGTCCGGACGGGGCAGGAGATCAGCAGGAATTCTCGGCGCTGCGCAAGTTGGGCTGGCAGCCACTGATTCCATTTGCCCAATCTCTTCAGGACATTCTGAGTGATGTTCGTACCCAGCATGGGAGGTCGACTGAATGAATCCGAAAGTGTCCATCGTCATTCCGTTTTACAATTGTCCCTATGTGCCTCAAGCGATCCAGAGTGCACTGAACCAGACATATACCGATGTGGAGATCATTATCGTCAACGATGGTTCTACCCGGCATGCGGAGCTGCTTCAGCCGTATCTTCCATACATTTATGTTCTTGGCAAAAGTAACGGCGGCACAGCTTCGGCTCTGAATCACGGCATCCGTCATGCCTCCGGGGACTATATCGCATGGTTAAGTTCGGATGATCTTTTATATCCGGATAAGATTCGTCATCAGGTTGAATTTATGCAACGGGAGAATGTGCTCATCTCACATACCAACTTTAATTACATTAATGAACATTCTGCGGTGACCAAGCTGAACGGAGGGGCTGACCCGGTACCTGAGCCAGATTGGCTGCGCCTCTTCGTTAATGGTAATCCGGTGAACGGTTGTACCGTGATGATCCGCAAGGATCTGTTCAGTGCGGTGGGATTGTTCGATGAACTGTTGCCTTATACGCATGATCTGGATCTATGGATGCGTATCCTGCTGAACGGTCATCGTTTTCCATATCTGAACGAGTCGCTCACAGCATATCGACGGCATGGAGAAATGGGGTCGGTACGTCATGCGGATTCCATCGGCCGGGAGGCCTCCATGGTGTGGTCCAGATATCGGGAGTCTTTGTTGCAGCGAATTGCTGTGATGGGAGGATAAAAAAACTTGGTGGGGGTTATGGAGGCCGCAGGGTGGCCGAATAACGCCCTCTTTTTTTGTAAGCATATTTCATAATTCACTAAAACTCGCTCCGGGAACAAGATGTAGACGAATAGAAGCATTTCGAGCTGTTTCCTACTGATTGAAAGATGCTCTCTGGATTAATGCAAGATGCTTATTTAAATTGTGGATAATTTATGCGTAGCTATGCCAACAGATGCCTGATACCTATCGGATCTGTCCTCATATAATAGGGGGAATGGGGATTATTTACGCGGAGAAAGGGGAGGACCGAATGGAGCCGAAAGTATCAATTGTCATTCCTTTTTATAATTGCGCGTACATCGAGCAGGCTGTTCACAGCGCCGTTCACCAGACGTATCAGAATATTGAGGTCATAGTGGTAGATGATGGCTCTACGCAGCATGTGGAGCGGCTGCAGCCCTTCATGGATCGCATTCGCTATATTCGAAAAGAGAATGGTGGAACGGCAACCGCGTTAAACGAGGGTATCAAGCAGGCGACAGGAGATTACTTTGTGTGGCTCAGCTCCGATGATGTGATGCTGCTCGACCGGGTAGAGAAACAACTGAAATTCATGCTCGACGTCAAGGCATCATTCTGTCACGGGGCCTATCATTATGTAGATGCAAACAGCGAGTGGATAGACACGGTGAGACCGGAGGTAGGAAGTCGTCTGGAGATGCTTCAGGTGTTGACCGAAGGTTGCCCAATTAACGGCTGTACCGTGATGCTAGAGATGGATGCATTTCGAAAGTTCGGCATGTTTGACACCGATTTTCGTTACACGCATGACTATGAGATGTGGCTGAGACTGTTTCCGCTCTATGAGCTGTTCTATTACAATGAGCCGTTGATGTGTTATCGGGTTCATGAATCCATGGGAACCAAGAAACACTTTGAGGCATTGAAAGCCGAAATGGAGCTTGTTCAAGCGAAGCATCGGCCTGTGCTGCTTAATCTGCTGCAGGTAGGCGGTTATTGGAAGTAGAGAAGCAAAAGCTAAAGTCGTGGGAGCCACGAATGCGTATCGCTAAGCTAGCTAGTGAAACGTAAGATAAAGAGAAAAAGAGGGTATTCGATTGCCGTGGTGGGGGCGGCATGAACGAATATCCTCTTGTTTGTTCCTGTTTGCCAAGTGTCTTGATTCTAGTTATTCTCAGAAGTCAGAATGATCATGGTTGCTGGATCAGGGAAAACATATCCTTTGGGCAGTTTCCTCATTAATTCGTTCATTACAGCGTAATCCACCTCAATATGTGTCGTCGACACTGGGATGGAGAACCAACGGTTATACAAATCACTGGGGACAAGCAATGTCATATTCTCTGACCTCCTAAATAAATGGCTTCCTGGTAAACATGCAGCGTGCGCAATCCCATCTCCTCCAGTGATCGATGTTGTTCAGCCCATGCTTTAGCCGCTGCTCCTACCTTCGCACGGCTGGCATTATCCTGCAGAAGAGCGTTTAACAGTTCACTAAGGGCCTCGACATCCTGCGGTGGCACGACCCAGCCGGTATGTTCAGGCTGCACCATCTCAGGCATACCTGCCGTCCCGCTTACGATGACAGGCAATCCGGCGAGCTGAGCCTCTGTGACCGAGAAAGGCTGCGTATCCTGCAAGCTGGGCTGCACATAAATATCGGCACGACGCAGGAATGAAGGAATGTTGTCGAGTTTACCCCAGAAAACGATGTCACCACCTACGCCAAGATCATTGGCCAGGGAACGCAAATCCTCCATCAGGTTGCCTTCTCCAGCAATCCAGCAGACCCAATCGGATCGGGTCTTCTTCAGGCTGGAGAGTGCTTTGACCAGAATATGCACCCCTTTGATGTGCTCCAGTCTGCCCGTAAAGGCGATCACTTTTTTGCCTGCTGGCTTGCGCTGACGGAACTTGACCGCTGCTTGTGCACGGTAGGCTGGAATATCCACAGCATAAGGAATAATTCGGAATTTTGATTCGGGAACACGGAGGTCCGTAAGTGTGCTCTTAATCCAATGGCTGGAGACCAGAATAAGTTCGGATTGTTCAGCACTTCGCTCTTCTAATGACAGGAAGTATCGTCCGCGTTTGGATTGCATATATTCGGGAAGTGTAAGCTTCGCGTTAGAGTTTTGAGCATCGTAAAAGGCTTCGCGCGCAAGCGCTCCGTGGTAACTTGTGACCAGCGGTGTATTGCGGTTCAATATGCGTTTCATTGCAACGGCAGCGACCGGATCCTGCGCATGGATGACGTCGTAATGATCAACGCCTAGATAGGCAGCACCCATTTCAAAGGCATATCTGTTCAACTCATAATAAGCCACGAGAGAATCGGCAGTGAATTGAGGAAAATCTGTTGGATTAAGCTTGGCTTGAAGCATAGGCCATACCTTATCCTTTGAGAAGGAACGATTTAGATTGCGAATGTACACTTCATTTTTGGCTCCGTTGGTGCCCATTATATCCACCTCTACGCCAAGTGCCATCAGCCTGTCAGCCAGCTGCTTCACATATGTCCATATTCCACCCATCTGTGTAAGCTCCCAATAGGTCACGAGCAGAACTCTCATAGGTACCCCCTTGTCTCGGCCTGCACAGGCCGAGCTTCTATCTATCCAGTCTATGAAAAAAGACAGACGAAAGGGTGGGCGTTTCCGTGGAATTGGTTAAAATGGGTGATTTTAAATAGCAATGGACGAGAGAAGGCATAACATATCTGGAGAAAGGTTCAACTCGCTTTACAGGAGGCGATGTACAGTGGTCGCATTTGTGTTGGAGATTCACGAAAACCTGCTGCAAACCGTTGTTCCGGTGAGATACATGGACATTGAATTGGCATTTGCAGGGAACGACGATGTGGATATATTTGTTGGAGGAGTAAGTTCTACCCGGGGGGAGCTATATCGATACCTTTTTCGGATAGGGGCAGATACAGGGAACTATATTATTCATAATCTGGCGATCTCATCCGATCCGTGCGAGCTGCGTATCATTAGCAACAGTTCTTCACCAAGCCATCTGGTTATTCGCATATACTGCAGAAGTGACCAGGGTCAGACCCTGGGAATACTTTCGGAGCATCAGATGATCAAGATGGCAGATTAGTAAAGCTCACATCGAGAACGAGTTTATCCAAACGGATGGAGCAGGAGAAGACCTGGTCCATTTTTTGGCATGCACACTTAATTCGTTGCCCAATAAAAATAGCTTGACAGCAAAGGTATTTTCATTAGAATTAACCTATGCTTAAACAAAAGTTTAAAACGACGGTTTAAAACAAAAGTTTGAAACGTCGTGAATATAAGGCCGATCGAGAGGCAGATACCAAGATAACGCCTCCAGGCCGGAAAAGAGAGTGGAGAGAGTGAAACAACAAACAGCAGTGCCCCAGGACCCGGCAGAGTTTTCGATTAAAACGATTATTTTGCCGCTACTGGCTATTATCGTCGGGATGATTATGGTCATCTTGGACAGCACGGTGGTTAACGTGGCGATTCCGAATCTGGTTCAATATTTTGAGACGGATCTGAAGACCATTCAATGGACCGTTACAGGTTATACGTTGGCCTTGTCAGCTGTCATTCCGCTGGCAGGATGGTTGACCGACCGATTTGGAGCCAAAAGAGTATTTCTGTTTACGATTGCCATGTTTACCTTGGGTTCGGTATTATGCTCAATTGCGCAATCTCCTGAACAATTGATTATTTACCGGATCATCCAGGGACTTGGCGGAGGCATGGTTGCTCCGATTGGTATGGCGATGGTGTTCCGTCTGGCTCCTCCTGAAAGAAGAGGCTCGATCATGGGGATGCTCGGAATTCCGATGTTGCTGGCTCCTGCACTGGGCCCCGTATTATCCGGCTGGTTCATTGAATCATTCAGCTGGCACTGGATTTTCCTGATCAATCTGCCGATTGGTATTGCCGCTTTTATTCTATGTATCAAGTTCCTGCCGGATACGGATCGTGGACGCACACCTGCACTAGATCTGCTCGGCATGATTCTGGCGCCAATTGCATTCTCGATGCTTGCATACGGTGTAAGTGAGGGTGGAACAAGCTGGAGTTCTGCAACAGCATTGACGGGTGTGATTGTCGGGGGCGTGGCCCTGATTCTGTTCATTATCGTGGAACTTCGTCACAAAAATCCACTGCTGGAACTTCGAGTATTCAGATCCTCGGATTTCACACGTGGTATTATTCTGGCATGGGTATCACAGGTTGCTTTGTTCGGAGCGATGATTTTGATCCCGCTGTATTTGCAGCAGATCAAAGGCTACACTGCACTGGAAACAGGACTCATTCTGCTTCCGCAGGCGCTGGCTTCGGGTGTGGGTATGCCACTTGGTGGACGATTGTTTGATAAAATCGGTGCAAGACCACTGGCCTTTGTGGGTCTGGGTATCATCTCGGGTGCACTGTTTATTCTGTCTTCCATTACGGCGGAAACCGGTCTGGGTCTAATCATTCTTAGTCTTGTCATGATGGGCTTGGGTATGGGCTTCTCCATGATGCCTCTTAATACGCATGTACTGAATGCTGCTCCACGTAAGCTGGTAGGTCGGGTCACCCCGCTTACTGCGGCTGCACAACAAGTAGTCGTATCCTTTGCCGTTGCCGGCCTGACCGGATTCCTGACCTCCCATATTGCAAGCAATACAGCTGGAGCTACTGATGCTGCAGGTATGGTGAATGGATTAGTGGCTGGTTTTAACGACACCTTCTTCCTGGCGGCTTGCATTGCCCTGTTTGGATGTCTGCTCAGTCTGATCCTGCGCAAACCGAAACGGGTGGAAGAAGATTCCCTTCAAACAGGGGATAAACCCGATCCAGCGATGATGATGGGACACTAATTCAAATCAGCTGAGATTAAGGTAACACTTCACTTGAATTTAAGGCAGTTCAGAGATTTTTCTGAACTGCCTTTTTGTTTTGTTCAAAAGAAAATGCTCAAGGCTGTCATCATTTCACGGAATGAAATGGCGTATCGGTCAGGTGAGAAGGAAACGGCCATATGCTGTCTGCCCTGAATGCGTATATAATCCCGCAGCTGTATGTTGTGCATCAGGTCTACTGCTTCAGATACAGCGGCATTCACGTTTCCAATCGGATAGAATTTCCCCGTTCGGTTATGTGTAATGAAGGAACGTACGCCATCCGAATCGGTACTGAGTACAGGACAGCCGCAGCTGATGGCTTCAGCAACAGCGTATCCAAAGCCTTCGAGCAGTGATGTAGACAGCATGATTCCCCCCGAAGCTGCGATCATGGAGTAGAATGTGGGCATCTGGGAATGGGGGACGTTGATAAAGATGCCAATCCGATCTTCTAGCCCGTACTCCGCAAGCATGTGTCGGAACATGACCTCATCCTCTGGATTGGCCAAGGTGGGATCATGGAACATCCATAGTCTGGCTTCTGGAACACTTTTAATAATTTCGCTGGATATCATCAAATATTCCCGCCAGTTTTTGTTGTGCTCGAGCCTTCCCACCCATGCAAGTACCGGATAGGGTGGGATATCCACCGAGATGGGGGCAAAGGTAGTGGTATCCAGCATATTGGGAATGACAAACCGATGAAGCCATGGACACATATGGATGAACAGCTCCAGTAAATGATCCGTAGGAGGAATGACCGCGGCATTACAGTGGGCTTGCAGATATGGTACTCCCATCTGAATGGTTTCCATAGCATGTTCACGCGTCCCTAGTCCCTGTGCTTCAAAGATAATGCGCCCATTATACCCGAGGGACCTTAATCTACCCGGCATGTAAATATCCGAAGTGACAATAATGGCATCATAACGATGATGATGGATCAAGCTGTGTATCTCCTCATCACTGGAAGCTGTGAAGACCGGCGTGCTGTTATTGTTCTGCATTCCCGAGCCAGGGTACAGATACAATACATGCGCTTCGATGCCATGGCGTTGCAGAACGGCTGTACGAAGTCGGTTTAATGTATTCACACCACCGCTTGGAACAAAAAATGTGAATAGTACTTTCACACGGTTCACCCTCTGACTTTTGTGAAGGAGCTCATGCTCCCGTACTGTATGGTACGTTGCCCCAGAGTACAGGGTGTGGGTGAATGAAGAGTTGTTCACATTTTAGACACATATTTTTAAGCTCTCTTTTAAGTGACTTTAAGCTGCATTTAGGATACAACACGTAAGATACAAGGAACTTCCCGTGTTGACCATCCGAAGAAAAGCGACGATGGCACACGGGTATTTTAACGGGAAAGGATGAATGATGTGCTCGAAGTGAAACAGGTAAGCAAAGTATTTGATGGACGGCGTGGCGTGCATCAACTGGATTTCACAATGGAGCGCGGTGAGATTGTTGGATTTTTGGGACCAAATGGTGCCGGGAAAACAACGACGATGCGAATGATCACAGGTTATTTGCATCCAACGGAAGGTTCCATAACGGTAGATGGCATATCCGTGCACGATCAGGGGCGGAGCGTTCGTTCCAAGATTGGTTATCTGCCGGAGACACCACCGCTTTATCCCGATATGACGGTGCAGTCGTATCTCAAATTCGTCGCTAATCTAAGAGATGTCCCAACACGTGAAGTAAAGTCACGGGTCAGTGAGATGGTGAGCAGACTGGGTCTCCAGGATCGGGAGAAGCAACTGGTTCGTGGACTATCCAAAGGGTACAAGCAACGTCTGGGTCTGGCTGGAGCCATTATTCACAAACCGGATTTGCTTGTGCTGGATGAACCCACTTCAGGACTGGACCCGAATCAGATTATAGAAATACGGGATCTGATTCGTGAACTGGGTGAGAATCATACTGTGCTGCTTAGTACACATATTTTGCCTGAAGTAAGCGCAATTTGTAATCGCATGTTAATCATTAATCAGGGACAGCTTGTATTGGATGGTTCACCTCAGCATTTTGGCTCAGCGATGGGTGATCAGTTCAAAGTATCCATTGAAGTGAAGGCAACAGAGCAGCAATTACATAACTTGCTGACACCTTGGGAGAAGGTGCGGAGTGAACTCGTTCATACACCTGATGGACATGCGTCCAACGATTCTTCCGATACGGTCAAAATGCTGCTTACGGGTGAATCGTCGGACGATTTTCGGGAAGAACTGTTTTACCTTTTGTCTGGGGCAGGCTTGCCGATCCTGGAGATGAAGAAAGAAAATCTCAGTCTGGAACAGATATTCCTGAAGCTTACGACAATGGAATCCGAAATGGAACTGCCAACCAAGGAGCCTCAAGCGGATACCGTGCAACTCGCGGCGACTGAAGCAGAGACCCAATCGGATATCGCTTCAGATCAAGAGCCATCGGCAATGTCCAAGAGCGCTTCATCTGAATCCCGCACAGGGGAGGAGTCCAAATGAGAAGAATGATGGCGGTTTGCAACAAAGAATTGCAAGCATACTTCCTGTCACCGACGTCGTATTTCGCGTTTGCTGTATATGTACTGATGACAAGTTTGCTGTTCTATTCCAGCTTTGTGTACTATCAGCCAAGTATTGTGGATTATCGCCTCGTACTGGGCGACACGTTATCCATGCTGCTGTTTGTAGTGCCCCTGCTAACGATGAGACTGGTGGCAGAGGAATTCAGACAGGGGACGGACGAACTGTTGTTGACTTCACCTGCACGGGTGACCGAGATTATTTTCGGCAAATATCTGGCATCACTGGCCATTCTCGTCGTACTTATTCTGTGCAGTCTCGTTTATCCGTTTATTATGTCCTTCTTTGGTGAACTGGATCTGACATCGGTGTGGTTGTCTGCACTGGGTCTATTTTTCCTGGGCGGAAGCATGATGGCGATCGGACTGTTTGCTTCCACGCTATCTCAGCACCAGATGGTCTCTGCGGTAGCCGGTTTTATTATCTTGCTCGTATTCTGGATGCTTGATTCATTTGTTGGCAATTCCGGATCTGCCCTACAGCAATGGCTTGACCCATTTGCACTGACGAACCGGTTTGACAGCTTTACGAAGGGCGTACTTAGTGGCCCGGATATATTGTATTACGTGACGCTCTCAGGTGTGTTTCTCCTGTTAAGTATTCAAATTGTGGAACGGAAGCGGTGGAGGTGAGAAGATGAAAAAATGGTTGAGTCATACCAACAGTACCGTGCTGTCTGTAGCGGTGATTGGCATCTTTATTTTGCTGACCCTGTTTCTGAATTCGCTTGGCGGTTTCCAATGGGATCTGACCTCGAACAAACAATATACCTTGTCAGACCAGTCTTTAACCGCGATCAAAAATGTAAAAGAAGACGTCAACGTCTTGGTGTTAACTGTCGAAAATGCGAATAATACAGTCTTGAACCGCGAAGTTACCGATATGGTTCAGGAATACACGAAACGCAACAGCAAACTGAAAATGAAGCAGTACAATCTGACACAGGAGCCTACGCTGGCTTCTAAATATGGCATCACAGGCAGCTCTATTGTATTGGAACAGGGCGATCAGCATAAAGTCATTGATATCGCCAGTCTGTTCACCGCTGTCGGGGATGGTAGCGATGGATCGTACCAGTTCACAGGTGAGGAGAAGCTGACACAAGCCCTAATGAACCTTTCTTCAACGGAGATGCACAAGATGGTCTTCCTGACAGGGCATGAGGAGCTTGGGGTGGATCAACTGACTACGCTGCGTTCATCACTGGAACAGAATAATATCACAACAGAAGAACTTCAACTGAATCAGGCAGGTCAGGTTCCCGAAGATGCGGATGTGCTTGCGATCATTGGTCCACAGCGCGACATCAGTGATACGGAACTGAAGGCAATACGGACTTATTTGAGTAACGGAGGAAAATTGCTGTTATCCCTCGGTTTTCACGAAGACATGAAATTGACATGGAAAAATATTGATGCACTCATGACCGATTATGGCGTGGTGGATGAGCATGCAGTCATGGTGGATAATCAGCAGGCCAGCACAATGGGACCACTTTGGGTCGTGCCGGAGTATGGCACACATGCCATCACGGATAAACTGGCAGAAAGCAAGCTTTATCCCATGTTATCCCTGTCTATTGCTTTGACAAGCAAAGAGCAGGATAAATACACGTTGTCGCCGCTCATTCATTCATCGAATGACAGTTATGGTGAGACGAACATTGGAGGCTTATTGCAAAACGAGACATCCAATGATCAAGATCAGGATGTACAAGGTCCTGTCGAGCTTGGATATGCGGCTGATACAACGGATGGCAAACCGAAGGCTGTTATTCTGGGTTCATCCATTTTCATGCAGGACTCGGAAATAGCGAACGGCGGAAATAGGGATTTTATTCTGAATACCGTTAATTATTTAAGTGAAAAAGAAGACGGGGTAACCATCCGTCCGCGGGTGCAATCCGGTTATCAAACGGCGTACCTGGACGGTGAGCAGGCCAGAACTATTTTCTTCGTGGCAATTGTCGCATTCCCGCTCATCTTTGTTATGATAGGTGTACTCTTATGGTGGAGGCGCAGACGGGTATGAAAAAATGGCTCCCAACGATTCTGGTCGTATTGGTTTTGATTATCGGCTGGGTCTATGCGGCCAGTCAAAATTATTTTCGTGAAGAGGAAGCGGAGAAGGTCAAGTTGCTTGGTATTAAGTCTGCCGACATTCAGTCCATCACGATTCATGACAACAATGCAGACACATCAGGTGCCTCAAAGCCCTCCCAATTGGAACTAAAGAATGGCGTATGGAGTATGGTGGAACCAAAGGCTTATCCTTTGAATGGTTATGCGGTTAGCAGTTGGCTTGATGCCTTGAGTGGCGCGGATCAGGAACTGATTGTGGAGGAAGAGACGAAGGATCTCGACAAGTATGGATTGGGTGCAGATGCAACGCTGCTGGATATCCAACTGAAGGATAACTCTGTAATCAAACTGAGCATCGGTGGCCAGCTGCCAGCAGATGACGCTCGTTATGTTCGGGTAGACTCCGGGCCTGTCGTAGCCGTACAGACGGAATCCATCAGCAATATAGAAAAATCACGGCACGATCTGTTGGACACGACTCCCTTTAATCTGGATGAAAGTAATGTGACTACGCTGGAGTGGGAAGGTGAAGCAGCCACATGGATGCTCAAATCAGCCTCTGAGGAGGGTGCAGCAGAGCAGACGTGGACGCTTAATGGTGAATCGGTTGAAGCTACAGATGCTGTATCGCTGATTGGCAAAATTAAAAACCTGTCCACAGCAGACGATGTACGCAAAGCTTCTGAACTGAAAGGCACCGTGCCACGCTTTACTTTATCCGTTGAGCAGACGGTTAATGGAGAAGCTGTTACGGATGTGTACCGTGGGCTTACTATTCCATCGGAACCGGATCAGATCTGGGTAGTCACACCAGACGGTCAGTGGGCTTATCCTATGGATGCAGCTAGTCTGAGGGAAGCAGAGCAATTTCCGACTTCGATCCAAAAATCAGATGTGTCATCTTCAGCGGAGAAGGACACTGATGGAACTTCCTCATCCAAATAAGTGAATTGTCTGCTTCAACATACAATTGAGGAGCTAACTGAAACAGGAATACGAAGGTAACGAAGGTGGTGCTGCACTTTGTGCATGCACCGCTTTTTTTGTTTTTTTTTTGAAACTTGAAAGAATTCCCGTTTAGCCCCGATAAATAGAGGTTGATGTTCCATATCCTTTCAGCATATCGGTCCGTACAGAAGAGCATCCTATCCTTGTGACCAAAACCAACATAATTGGAGGATGAGACATGCCAGCAGCCAAAAAGGCGACAGCAATCAGCTTATCTTTGTCTACTGCAATCTTCGTAATGGCCGGATTGACGGGTTGTGGAACCAGCACAAAAGATAACAACAATCTGCACACCCAAAGTGTTCGTCATGAAGTGAAAGGCATTAACCGTTATGGTGTTGAGTCCAATGGGATGGATGGTATTCGTGCGAAAAGCTATCGGACGCATAACGTCACTGACCTGAAATCAAGTGACGAGCTGGCTAAACGTATTACGGAAATGAAGGAAGTGAAGTCAGCACATGTTATGCTGACCGATCGTAACGCGTATGTTGCAGTCCGTTTGACAGATGGTCACACTGGCAAATTGGAAAGCAAATCTTTGCGTAACCGTGCAAATGGCACAATGCGTACCGAAAGCATGGGGCAGGAAATGGGCGGTTTGCGTGTAAATGGTGGTAATGGAACGATGTCTCCATACAGCACAAGTGGCATTGCACCAGGACTGAACACCAATGCAGCTACGGATCGCAGCCACATGGGCAATGACCGCAGCATCTATGGAACCATGGGTACTGGATCTTATGGCATGATGCGTGGTCTGACCAACAGTGGCAATGGCACTTCACGTTCAATGAGCGATGGTCATTATGGCATGAAGAGTGAGACCACGCGAATGGACAGCACGGATGACAACACACCGGAAGAGATTAAATCCAAAATCTCGGCCAAGATCAAACAGTTTGCACCTAACGTAGAGAACGTATACGTGTCGGCTAACCCGGAATTTGTCCAGCATGTGGAGAGCTATGCCACGGATATTCGTAATGGTAAACCGGTTAGAGGCATGATTAACACGTTCCAATCGATGGTTGAACGTATTTTCCCAACGAATGCGTTGAACACCAAGCACCGTGACGGCGTGCTCGATGATGGCATCATGAATCGTAACAACAACGATGGCATGATGAACCGCATGAATCATCGGTAACCAATAGTCAGAAGAACAAGTTGCCTTTGCGCAGATGGTTACATCAGCAGCAAAGGCATGCTTGTTTCTGAGTGAGAATAACGTTTTTAACAAAATGAAATAGAATGCTTATATAAGACTGAGCTTATTCTTAAAACCCCAATTTACTGCCCATTTTTTTGATAAAACTGAACCAACGCCCTTGACCTTACATAAGATGAGTTGACTGTATCCCCTTAACCTTGTTACACCAACACAACCCGAGCAAGGAGGGGTGAACATTGAAGGGTATCGATCATAAAAGCAAATTTCTGTTGACCCACCGTGAACGCGAAGTATTCGAATTACTGGTTCAGGACAAAACAACGCGTGACATCGCAGGGCAGTTATTCATCAGCGAGAAAACGGTGCGTAACCATATTTCGAATGTGATGCAAAAACTCAATGTTAAGGGTCGTTCGCAAGCAGTTGTTGAGCTGATTAAGCTCGGAGAACTGAAGATCTGACGCGATACTGCACAGTTGATTGAAGCAGCATGAAAGTCTTTTTCTATTCTTCATGATGAAGAATGGGGAAAGACTTTTTTGTGTTAGGTTGGAAAGCAAAAACAAGCGAATTCTCAAAGTGGAGAAATCGCTTGTTTTAAATAGTCATTCTCAGAAATTTAAATTCAAAATTTGCTGATTGCACTCCACTATTCTGGTTAGATCAGATTTAGGATAGCCTAGCCGCTTTGTCTTTTTACAGCACCACCAGCAGGAACAATGTATCTTTCCTTTGGCAAAAATCCCTTCGAACTTGTAGGACCAACCGTACCGAATAGCAAGCTGTTTTTTACGCTGAATAACACGCCTTCTGTGATGCCTGTAATAGGCTCGATTTCTTTGCTGAGATTTCATTGATCATCACGCTCCCTTGGGAAAAGGCTCAGCCCGCAGAAATTCCAAGGGTACAGATTGCTACGGGCAGAGCGTGATGGAAATCGTAATCGTATATGGCATAAGGGTTCACCTACATATTGTTATTGGAATGATCCTTCCTTAAAAAGGAAATTTCCACATTCGCTTCAAAGTTCAATTCCAATATAAGCTGAATCCGGTTCCTTAATCAAGAAAATGCCTTCTCAAAATTTCAACATACATACTGCTACTATATGGTGAGAATCCTCTTGATTTGCAGCAACGTATTGATTAAAATGAAAATATAAAAATGATTTTCTTTATTTATAATGAATTTATAAAAATAATTTTCAAAAAAGGAGTACTCATGGCAGCCATACTACATGCGTTGCAGCAAGAACTGAATGACCTTCCGTCACAGGAACGACGAATTGCAGAGGTGATTTTACAGTCCCCATCTGATATTCCTGGCTGGACCATTAACCATCTTGCACAGCAAAGCGGAACAAGTGCGGCTACGGTAACCCGCTTTTGCAAATCATTCCATTTCAAAGGTTTTCCTGATTTCAAAATGAAGCTGGCCGCAGAATTGTCGCATTCCACCAATGAAACAGCATATCAGGATATCGTGGCGGGCAATCCATTATCCAAAATTGTGGAAGCCATTGAAGCCAATCATCTAGCCTCCATTGCGGATACTACCCGTTTGCTGGATTTAGGAAGGCTGGAGCATGCGGTTCAGCTGTTATGTCATGCACGTCGCATTGATCTCTACGGTGTCGCAACCTCTTCCATTGTTACGCAGGATTTCTACCAGAAACTTGTGCGGATCGGCAAAAGCTGTACCGCCTTCTCGGATTCACATATGCAAATTACGTCGGCCTCTTCACTGTGTGAAGGAGATGTGGCGATGGCAGTATCCTATTCGGGTGAAACGCCGGAGACGATCGATGCTTTGCATTGTGCCAAACAGGCTGGAGCTTCAACGATTTCGCTAACTTCCTATGGGAATAACAAGCTTGCGGGGGTGTCGGATATTCCGCTGTTTACTTCTTCACTGGAAGAAGGCATGAGGCGGGGAGATATGGCTTCACGTATTGCACTGCTGCATGTCGTTGATATTTTGTTTACGGGCATGGTGAGTGCAGACTTTGATCGTTTTATCCCCAAATTGGAACAATCGTATCACAATGTACAGTCTTATCGAGTTCAACATAACGGAGGTGCCTAAGAAGATGAATATACGTATTTTTGAAAATGAAGAAGATTTGAACGCAACGGGTGCAGGTGTGATTGCCAGCTTGCTTCAGACGAAACCCCGGGCTGTACTGGGACTTGCGACTGGAAGTTCTCCTGTGGGTATCTATAAATCGCTTATTGCTTTGTATCAGAAAGGTCTGGTCAGCTTTGCGCAGGCATCGTCCTTCAATTTGGATGAATATGTCGGTCTCCCTGTGGACCATCGCGAAAGTTACCGCAGCTTTATGAATGAACAATTGTTTTCCCATATTGATATCGATCTCGCCAGAACGCATGTGCCGGAAGGACAGGCTTCGGATTTGAGCCAAGAATGTGTTTCCTATGAACAACGGATTGATGATCGTGGCCCTGTAGATCTACAGCTGTTGGGTATCGGCCATAATGGTCACATTGGCTTCAATGAACCTGGAACCGAGCTGACAGGGCGGACACATGTGGTGGATCTCAAAGAAGAGACAAGAAAAGCAAACGCCCGCTTTTTTAATAGCATTGATGAAGTTCCGACTCAGGCCATTACGATGGGGGTAGGTACGATTCTAAAAGCCAAACAAATTCTGCTGATCGCTCGTGGTGAGGAGAAAGCCGAAATTATTCGTGAAGCCTTTATGGGGCCGATTACGACACAATGTCCCGCTTCGCTGCTGCAATGTCATCCCAATGTGGTCGTATTGCTGGACCGTGCTGCCGGGAGGTTGGTGAAGTGAGCGTAGAACCTATGGAAAACCAGGAGCAAGGGAGTGAAAAAACCATTTCCCTTCTTCGAGGCAAACTCGTATTGCCCGATGGTGTAATGGAGGATGGTGCGCTCGTCTGGGCAGAAGGGAAAATCCTTTATGCTGGCGCACCCGAGGGACTATCTGAACACATTCGCCGTGAAGCCGTATCTGTGCCTGTTTCCAAGCATGGTGTCATTGTCCCTGGGTTTATAGATATCCATGTACATGGGGGTAACGGAGAGGACTTCATGGACGCGAGTAAGGAAGTGTTGGATAAGATCACTTCATTCCACAGCACACAGGGGACCACTGCAATGCTGGCTACGTCCATGACAGCGCCCAAAGATAGCCTGGATCGGGTATTGTCTGAAGTGCACAGCTACCGTTCCGGTGAAATGCCTTATGCACAGCTGGAAGGTGTACATCTGGAGGGTCCCTTTTTCAGTCCCAAATGGCCTGGCGCACAAAACCCAGATCATATCGTATTGCCTAATGTGTCTTGGCTTGAGGCGTGGGAAAAACAATATCCGGGCCTGATTCGTCAAGTCACACTGGCGCCAGAACGTGAGGGAGCGCTGGAAGTCATTTCGTGGCTGCGAGAGCAGCGAATTACGGCGGCATTAGGTCATACGGATGCTACTTATGAAGAAGTAGAGCGGGCTGTTGAAGCCGGACTGCATCATGCAGTGCATACATTCAATGCGATGACACCGCTGCATCACCGGAATCCCGGAGCTGCCGGAGCGGTGCTCAGTGATCCACGCATTAGTGCAGAGGTTATTGCAGACGGTATTCATGTACATCCAGCGGCGATCTCACTCATCGCACAATTGAAGCAAGCTTCCGATCAAATCGTGCTAATTACGGACGCCATGTCTGCTGCCGGGCTGGATGATGGGGAATACAAAATTGGCGACCTGCCTGTGATTGTTAAGGAAGGCGTAGCCAGATTGAAAGATGGCGGTGCACTGGCAGGAAGCACGCTCACGATGATTCGTGGTTTCCGCTATCTGGTACAGGAAGTAGGTATGAGTCTGAATGCAGCTTCACGTGCAGCCAGCCTGACTCCGGCACGTCTGCTCGGCATTGATCACCGAACGGGTTCCTTTACTAAAGGCAAACAGGCGGACGTCGTTTTGCTGAATGGTGATTTGAAAATTGAGGAAGTGTGGGTGAAGGGTAGAAGGGTGTAAGACTTCAATCTAAAGTTAAACATTAGGAGCCAATTCCACTGAGGTATAGCTCCATGAATAAAAACAAGCGTTGAAAGACAGAGCTATATGTCAATCGACGCTTGTTTTCTTTTTTTGTTTAGCAAGAATGGAAGAATTGTTAATGATATTCATTTTCTTTATCTTACAGAAGACGTTCGAAAAGCCAGAATGCACCTGCCGCTGCGATGAGGCAAGAGGCAACCTTCATACCGTTGTTGTAGGCAGAGCCCTTTTGTAAATATTTAAGGATAGGTACTGCAATTGCTACTAGGGCCAACTGAATGATCTCAATACCAATATTGAAGCTTGCCAAATCAATGGCGACCTCTTTTGCGGGAATGTGCATGCCCATAAGGATGTCTGCAAAGCCCATTCCGTGAACCAATCCGAACAGAAACGTAATTAGCCAGCGGAATCGGATGTTTCTGAGGAAAATATTTTCCACCGCGACATAAACAATGCTAAGTGCAATGCCGGCTTCAATCCACTTCGAAGGCAAATGAATAAGGTCCAGATAGGTCAGTGTAAGTGTAATGCTATGGGCAACCGTGAACGCGGTGATAGTCAGGGCATATTGCTTGAAAGTCTGCCTTCCAAGCAAGAGAGCAAGTAAAAATAACAAGTGATCATACCCTCCAAGGATATGATTCATCCCCAATTGCAGGAAGGATAACCATGCGGAACGAGTTGCAGGAGAATGTGATGTGGTTTGTTCCACCTCCTGGGTCGAACCTGAGCCTGATGACGACAGGGGGGCTGGCGTTGTCATTCCTTGCTGTTCAACTGAGGGCTCGTCCTGACTGATCTGATTCTCGGTAAGCAGAATGGTCCAATCCCGTTCTTTGCCCTGAAGAATGGCCTGACTTAGCTGTCCACCCTGTGTAGCCGCAAGAAGGTTGGTATATGTTGTATTTCCGTTATCGTAGTACAGTCCGTCATTGATCGTAATGGTTGTACCAGGTGAATAGGCAGGGAACTCCCAGTGAATGGTCACATAACGGGTACCGTTCTCATCCTTCATGTCCAGGTTCAGCAACGTCTCGGCCTGCTGTCTCCCGTCGGCTTCAAGGGCAATTGAATCCCCGATCCAATCGGCTATTTTATCTCCCCATACATCCAACTCATCCGGATCCAGCTTCTCGTTATTGTTGGTGTCTGCCTTAATGTTTTCAAGGACGGAGGTTTCATCTATGGAAAAATCAAGCGTAGTCCTCTCTTGTTCGAAATCAATATTGGTATAACTGGCGCTTAGCGGATGAGCTTGGGCTACCTGTGGATATGTAATTAACACAGTCATGGTTAATAGGATTATCCAGAATACAGATAGAAGGCGGTTCGCCCCGAGATGAGTGGAAATATGTGATGCGTTCATGAAGTTCCCCCTGATGGTATTTTTGCCAAGCCTGATAATGAGGTGAATTATAAGCTTGTCGTAATTCTGTGTCAATAAATTTAACATATATTTTACTTGTTTTTAACAATTGGTGAAAAATAGTTTACATAAACATAACGCTTTACAAACAAACTCATGTTCATATGTCACTATTTGATGTATATTATCCGTGATAGTGCACATTTGCTAATGGATACTTTACATAATTTCGTGCATTATTCAAAAGTATCTCAAGTAGGACGATTGTGTGGGGAGTGAGATTAGGGAAAAAGTGTTGACGTTTAGATAAGGACTCAAGTCGGAAGGGCATCTAAGAAGGAGAGGGAAACATGAAGTTAAATGTATTCAGAAAATTCAAGCAATGCATAAACATCGCACTTGTTATGTCGCTGATGCTATCGGCTTTGTCGGGGGCATTTGCTCTGCCAGTTCAAGCGTCACCTGCAGTGGACAATGTCGTAATTAGTCAGGTTTATGGCGGAGGCGGGAATAGCGGTGCTCCATATAAAAATGATTTCATTGAACTCTATAATCCTACAGGTAATGATATTGTACTGGACAATTGGAGCATACAATATGCAAGCAGCGCAGGAGCTCAATACACGCCAGAGAACATGACGGTTCTAAGCGGAACAATCCATGCGTACGGTTATTATCTGATTAAGGAAGCCACTGGTGGAGCTATCGGTTCGGATTTGCCTACTGCAGACGTTTCTGGAAATATCGCTATGGCCGCAGGCAGTGGAAAGGTTGCATTGGTTAAATCGAACACAGCTTTGAGCGCATCACCAGGTTCAGTCTTGCTTTTGAATAATTCAGACTTGGTGGACTTTGTTGGATATGGTTCAGCCAATCAATCTGAGAAAAATCCAACAGCTGCTCTGGCCAATGCGAAAGCAGCGATTCGTAAAGCTAACCCTTCGGATACAACTGCTTCTACTGGAAAAGGAGCAGGACAAGACTCAAATGACAATTCACTAGACTTCGTTGTAACTACCCCAAATCCACGCAATTCATCTATTATTGAGACTCCTTTTGATGCTGGAGAACTGCCGCAAAGCGTCCGGCCTGTAGGGGAGAACATCCTGTTTTCAGGAGTAAACGTTATTGGCTATGATGGCGCGGCTAAAGCATCGGTCACTGTCAGTGTTTACAGCGCGGATCCATTAACAGGAGGGGTCCCCGAGATTGCCCGGACACAGTCTACACCAAGTGGGGCTTTCAGCGTGGATCTGACAGGCACTACACTTGAGACGGCCAATACCATTTACTTGACTTCAACAGAATCGGACAAGCAAGCTAGTTTCGCACTTCAGTTAAATCGTGCTCAGACTTCTGCTGAGGTGAGTGAGGCTTCATATCTGGTAGAAAACTCAAGCGGAACCGTTACCGGAATCACAGAGGCAGCAGGCAGCCTGATCTCGGTGTACGCGGACGTCGAGAAAACCCAGCCATTGGCAGCGACCTCGGGTGCGACGTCTGTCGCATCAGGTCCTGATAAGAAATTTACTTATAAATTGTCGAGCACTCCGAGCACCATCTATGTGACTCAGGTGACATACGGGAGCACCGGACGCAGTCTTGAAAGCAAGCCGGTTGCCGTACAGAAGCTGGATCTTGCGGTAATAACACCAATTCAAGATATCCGTACAGTAGACAGTAAAGGCTCATCTGTATATACGAACGGAAAAATATTCACTATTGAAGGCGTGGTTACTGTTGACAACAATGTGTTTGGAACAGGGGCCAACTATTTTTTCATTCAGGATGACACAGCCGGCATTTTGATTTATGCGGGAACAAGCCTGGGGAGCAGCATCGTCAAAGGCGATCGTCTGAAAATTACAGGCACCATTCTTGAATACTATGGCTTACTGGAATTTCAACCGCTGCAGATAGAACGGACGGCGGTCCAACAGTCGCTTCCACAATTTGTTCCAATCACAGTAACGGATCTTTCAGCTTTTGCGACGGCAGAGCCGTTGGAAGGCAAGCGTGTGCAGTTGAATGCCACAGTAACTAACGTCCCTTCGACAAGTGGGAGTGTCAACGTTACAGTTAAGGACCCTGATTCAACAAAAACTACAACTGTCCGTGTGCTTCAGGGAGCCGGCATTGATTTAACGTCCACATTACAAAAGGACAGAATGTATACAATTACAGGTATCATCGGACAATATGATTCCTCTTCTCCATATACATCGGGTTATCAGTTGATGCCTACTTCGGCCGCAGATATCACCCCGATGCTGGGCATTACACATACCCCGATCAAACAGGCTTATGTAGATGCCGATGTGACCGTAACGGCAACAGCGGATGCAGCAGAACAGGTAACCCTGTATTACCGTAGCGAAGGGGAAACTGCATATATTCCGATAACGATGAGTTTATCTGATTCATCAACATATTCGGTTGTCATTCCGGGCGAAACCATTGGAACACGCAATTTCCAATATTATATTGAAGCTGTCAACGAGGACAATAAGGCATCTACCGGAACACCGGAGACACCTTATACTGTAGTGGTGTTGGATGACACTACTGGTCCTGAATTCGGTACGCCGACACCTGCACAGGATTATCGTCAGGAGAGCTATCGTCCGAAAATTTCACTCGAAATTAGTGATCTTAGCGGTGTGGATACTTCGACAATTGCGATGAAAGTGGATGGAATATCAGTAGAACCTGTCATCACACCGGGAGCGATCTTAACCTTGGTAGCGTATACTCCTGCTTCTGAGATGGCGCTTGGGCCGCATACCGTAATGGTAAGTGCAAAGGACAAAAAACAAAATGCAAATTCATTCTCATGGTCCTTTGAAGTTGTAGAGCCTTTCACTGGTGGTCATCAATATGCTGGGACGACACACAATCATACGAATGTGTCCCATGATGCAAGCGGAGAGCCCATAACCGCAGTTGAAGAATCCAAAAAGTATGGTTATGACTGGTTCGCCTTCTCCGACCATTCGCATGACATTGACTCGGCCCAGATTGACCAAGATACCGTTACGAATAGCGGTGGAATGCCGGAACGTACCGGCGGAGAAAAATGGAAATTGGAAAAACAGGTAGCTGAGCAGTACACCGAGGATGGGAAATTTGTTGTTTTTCCGGCATTTGAAGCGACCTCTACAACCTGGGGGCACTCTAACGTCTTTAATACCGATAATTTTATCGACCGGAAACAAAATGGCGGTCTTTATCAGAACCTGAACCAATATTATGCCTGGGTGCTGACGCAGGATCAGGCGATTGCCCAGTTCAACCATCCGGATACACCTGCTGGATCATTCAATGGATTCACTCCATATAACAAACAAGTGGATGATGTGTTCACTATGTCCGAAGTGGGTAACGGTTCTGGGCATTATGCTTACTATAATATGGAAGACACATACTTCAAGGCCCTCGATCTGGGCTGGCATCTTGCACCGACTTACGGCGAGGATAACCATGATGCTACCTGGGGACAAACGCTGAAGCGGACGATTATTGTATCCAAGGATCTTACTCCTGCTTCCTTACTTGATTCCATGCGCAAGATGCGGGTATACATGACCGAAGATCCGAATTTTAGAATGGATTTCTCGGCGAACGGCCAGTACATGGGCGCCGTGGTGGAAGGTAACACCCTAAATTTCAGTGTTTCCGGTCATGATGATGTCGCGGAGAACAAATCGATGGCAGAGTATAATTTTCTTAGCAACTCGTATGTCTCCAACGATACGATTGCAAAAGTAGAGTTGCTTTCCAACGGTAAAAAGGTTATTGACAGCATCGAGCCGAATTCAACCTCGTTTGAATGGCATCCAACGGTTGCGGTGACTGGCGGTCAGCAATGGTACATGATTCGTGTAACCCAAAAGGATGGCGAGCGTGCCTATTCAGCTCCAATCTGGTCGCAGGTTGTGCCTGTGGACGTCAAAGTATCTGGAATTGAAGTTGTAGACAATGCATTGGTGGGCAACACACCTGCAAATGTCAAGATCGGCGTATCGAACGCAGGTACAGAGGCATTGTCGAACCTGACCGTAGACTTGTACTATGACAGCAAGGACGCCGAGCATAAACTCGGCAGCGCAGCGGTCAGCTCAATAGAAGCAAATTCCGTCGCTTATGTGACTGTTCCATGGAGCAATCCGGTTTCCGGGGAGCATAAGCTGATTGCCGTTGTGTCAAGTCCTAACGGGGATGATCCATCAGATAATACGTATGAACTAAATGTGAAGGTGAAGGAGCCGCTTGGTCTAACCGTCATGATTGATGCGGCACACAAAAATGAAAATACGACAACAGATACTGGTACGTATGTCGACAAACTGCAAAATTTCACAAGCATGGTTAGACAGGAGGGTTATACTGTCGTTGAGAACAAATTGCCATTGACGGCAGATGTGCTCAAGGACGTCAAGGTACTGATGATATCCCATCCAAACGTCGATCTGACCTTCGAGGAGAATGCGGCCGTAGCGACCTTTGTCAAAAATGGCGGGGCTTTGTTAATGACCGAGAAGAGTAACTTTGGTGCCAATCCAACACTGAACAATGATTTGCTGGCAGAGATCGGTTCTCATATTCAGGTTTCCAATGATGGAATTTATGATGATTCTATCAGTGGCAACTTCTGGAGTACACCGGCTACTGCGAAGTTTGCTGTCAGACTGTTCCCAGAAATTGTAGACAACTATATCATGGATCGGGTTCCACCTATTGAGTATTACAGTGGGGCAAGTTTGTATAGGCTTGGAACGAGCGGACCGGAGCCGTTGATCACAGAGGATAACGTGCAGGTGCTGGCATTTGCCAATGAAACCTCTTACCAAAATAGTGTAAAGGCTCCGTCATATACCTATGATACGGTATCAGATGAATCGGGAGGTTCTGCTATTCCGGCCATTGCTTCCGAGCAGGTGGGTAGCGGACGTGTCATTGTGTCGGGGATGAACGTTGTTAATGATCAGCAGTGGGATGATGCTTTCGGAGATAACGGAAATAACGATTTTGGAATGAATGCAATCAACTGGCTTGCTGGAAGGGAAACCAAGGTATCGGAGATCGGTACGGCCCGTTCGTTACCGGATGGCTCCGAAGCCGTAGTGCAGGGCGTGGTGACTTCAGCGGCAGGTGTGTTCTTTGATGCTTTCTACCTGCAGGATGCAACAGGGGGTATCATGGCGTTCAAGGAAGTAACGGATGATTCGCTAAAACTAGGCGATATTGTTCGCGTATATGGATCGACTCATAATTTCGAAGGCAACAGGGAAATCACATTTGATCAGTTCAGCAAGGATGTCGTGATTGTGGGGCATGCTGATCCGGCGGAACCTAAATCAATTCATACGGGAGACTCGGAGGTAGTTGGTTATCAAGGTCTGCTTGTAAAGGTAACGGGTAAAGTTTTGTCAAAATATGATAGTAATTCTTATGTCATTGATGATAACAGTGGCCCAATGATTGTGTTTACGGACGGTTATATCACCAATCAGTCTGGTCCAGTACCGGAGCTGCAATCAGGAGATACACTTGAAGCGGTTGGAATCCTTGGCGGATTCGCCGAAGGTAGCCGCATCAGGGTGAGAGATACGCGCGAACTGAAAAAATTAGCCTCCACAGAATCTCCTGATTCAGAGGCAACACTGTCGGAGTTGGTGTTGAAAGACAAAGGCGGCAATACAGTGCCTTACACACCGCTATTTTCTAGTGAAATGATGCAATATACGACAACCGTGCCTAACAATGTTGATGCGGTTAAGATTTATCCATCAGCATCAGCAGGTGCTTTGGCAAGGATTGATATTAATGATATTGCCTTGTCGGGTGAAGGTTATACGCAGCTAGCGCTTGCTGCCGGAGCCGTTACCACGATAACGATACAGGTGACTGCTGAGGATGGCACAACTGTGAAGGTATACACCTTGAAGGTAACACGCCAGTCCGATGACAATTCCTCGGGTGGTAATGGTGCTTCACCTGGAGATAACGTAGGCACTCCGTCCATTGGCGACAATTCCTTGTCGGGTGGTGGAACAACTGCATCCGGAAGTGGCAGTACGGGCGAAACAACAACAAATATGGTTGATAAAGACAAGATGAATCATGCATTGAGCTCGGCAACAACGAAAGTACAGATTGACATGGGTACACAGGGTGAGATCACCGTAACTTCTGAGGCACTTGGTCTTTTCCTAAATCAATCCAAAGTACAGCAAGTGGTTCTCCAAAATGCACAGGGGCAATACACATTGACACCTGACCAAATCAACTGGAGCAAACTAGAGGAGCAGCTTGGCGTGACCAAAGATAAGCTTTCGCTCAACTTGAGCATCACTGCCAATGTGAACGCCTCCAGACAGGCCACCAATGCTGGAATGACTGTCATTGGAGCAACGGCGTTCACATTAACAGCAATGAACCCTGCGGGACAATCGCAGAACATTCAGCAATTGGACGAGTATGCCAACCATCAAGTTAGCGTTCTTAAAGGAACGGACACTGGTCATCTGGCTGTGCTTCGTGTGGATCAAATTAATGGCAAGACGGTATTCACACCGGTTCCGTTCACCTTGGACGGAAACAATGTCAACATTTACAGCCGAACAAACGGGTCTTATGTACTTGTTCAGCACACAGCTTCCTTCAACGATACGATGTCCCATTGGGCCCGTCAGGAGATCGAAGCTTTAGCCGGCAAATATATTATCCAAGGAGTAAACGACAAGGTATTTGAACCTAACCGTTCCATTACCCGAGCTGAGTTTACCGCTCTGATGATTCGTATGTTCGGTCTGTCTGTACCGGATATCGAAAGAAGCAGCTTTAAAGATGTATCCAATACATCATGGTATGCACCATATATTGCATCCGCAACAGAGGCTGGTCTGATTAATGGTTACACGGGCAGCAAGTTCAAGCCTGAACAGACGATCTCCAGAGAAGAAATGGCGGTCATCATCTCCAGAGGATTTGCTCTGGCGGGGTATGACACCAGCAGCACGACGAGTGTGGCATCGTTCGCCGACGGAGAACAGATTCAGAATTGGGCAAAATCAGCCGTAGGACTGTTGAATCAATATGAGATTGTCAAAGGCAATCCGGATGGAAGCTTCAAACCTAAAGGATTGGCAACACGTGCCGAAAGTGCGGCGATGTTGGGTCGTTTGAGTGAGATGCTAAAGTTTAATCCATGATTTCGATGTGAAGCTCCAATAAAACTTCATCGTTAATAGAAACAACCCTTCGTGCTGAATAGCATCCGAAGGGTTGTTTTTTTATTGTGTATACACTGGCATTTGTCGCAATGGTCCTGTCTCTGTGGTAAAATACCTGCAAATGAATTCTTACTCCTTGATCAATCGAATGGAGGTACTATACATGGAACGTAACGCTATGCTCGAATTCGACCCGTTCATCACAGAGCTGGCGGAAAAGCTGCACGTACACGGATATTATGCCTTTTATGGTGAGCACTACAATGAGACCGATATGGAGCAGTATCGCAGACATCTGTTCACCTTATTCAGCAATATCGTATGGGTGGAGCTGGAAGCACGCAAAAAATATATGATTGTTGATCATCGTGGACGCAACACGGTTATGAAATTGGTTGACGGCATGCTGAACACCCGCAGAACGCTGCGGGCCAATCTGGCGATGGCAGGTACTGACACCTCCGAAGTCCAGCAGGAAATCACGCACATGATGCAGCTTGTGCATATGTTAAATTTCACAACCTTCCGCTCATAGGTGGAGGTATATCCCGACTGTTGGTTATCTCCTTCTATTCTAGTCACAGTGCTAACGAACCTATTACACCTTATTATGAGGATTAGTCTGGATTGGAATGTCTAACGAACGTCAGCCACGCTATTCCGGTGAAAACTTGATGATCAACATGCAAAATGAGGAAATAAAGCGCCTACGATTCGTTAATTCCCCAGAACTGCGGATTTTCATCGAATAGCAC
Organism: Paenibacillus sp. 11B; assembly: GCF_030487755.1. NCBI lineage: Bacteria > Bacillati > Bacillota > Bacilli > Caryophanales > Paenibacillaceae > Paenibacillus > Paenibacillus sp. 11B. The sequence continues at coordinate 234,577 of NZ_JAUKNS010000007.1, forward strand.
GTGCTCGGTTCGTTAAAAGGAAAATAACGAGTCGTTGCAACGAATGTATCCAGATCTACCAATTACAAAAGGGGTGTGCCGTCATAAATAGGACGGCACACCCCTTTATCTATTTATATACCTACCTACTACCCATCATTTGTAAAGTAGTTCAATCGTAAAATCAGTCATGGAAAAGCGGCAAAGTAGTGCAGGGGACGAAATCGATTCTGTAGAAGCGGAGCGTTCGCCTAAAAGCTTTCTGCAAGAAAGCTACTTCGGAAGCATATGCTATCGTCGGATTTTACCCTTTGAGAAGGGGAATTCAAAAAAATCCGACGATAACAGCGATCGAAAGAACGATTCGGCACCGGAACGGCCACTCAGCACGCTTTCCAGCACTTATTTTTCACATGAACTCTACTTTACAAACTCTTCATAAACTGAACAATCGTCAACAACCCTTTATCAAAGTTCTCCAGGTTGAAATGCTCATTCGGTGCATGCAGATTCTCATCTGGCAAACCGAAGCCCATCATGACAGCCGGAATACCGAGCACGCGTGAAAGTTTCTCCACGATCGGAATGGAGCCGCCGTCTTTCGTAAACAGAGCACGAACGCCGTACACTTGCTCATACGCATCGGCTGCTTTTTGCATTACCGGATCGGAAGGATCGGTATTGAACGCAAAGGCTTTCTCAATCTGCTTCACATGCAGCGTCGCGCCTGGCTGAAGGTGAGCGCGCAGATGTGCTTCGATACGATCCAGCACATGTTGTGGATCTTGGTCCGCAACAAGGCGGCATGTGATTTTGGCATGAGCATCCTTCGGAATAACGGTTTTGGTGCCTTCCCCTTGAAAACCGCCCCATACGCCATTCAATTCCAGCGTTGGACGTGCGCCAACACGTTCCACGAATGAGTAGCCTTCTTCCCCGTACAATTGCTCCAGTCCCAGGTCTTGACGAAGCTGTTCTTCATTGAAGCCCTGCTTCACGAATTCTTCTCTCATCTCAGGAGAAAGTGGCAGAACACCATCATAGAAACCATCAACACTTACGCGACCTTGCTCATCATGCAGCGAAGCGAGCAGGGAAACCAATGCGTGCAGTGCGTTCGGTACACCGCCTCCAAATGAACCGGAGTGCAGGTCCGTATTGGCTGTGTTCAGATCCACTTCGAGCGAGCAAAGGCCACGCAGACCCGTGGAAATCGCCGGTTTTCCTTTTTCGAGCAGGGACGTATCCGAGATCAGTATCATATCTGCACGCAGCTTGTCCGTATTGTCATTCAGATAGATCGGCAGGTTTGGGCTGGAGATTTCTTCTTCCCCTTCGATGCAGAATTTTACATTCACGGGAAGTTCCTTGTTTTCGGCAAGCAGAGCTTCAACCGCCTTAATATGTATGAAGATTTGTCCTTTGTCATCCGTGGCCCCACGTGCAAACAGTTTGCCGTCCCGCACGGTAGGTTCGAATGGAGGTGTATCCCACAGGTTTAGCGGATCGACAGGCTGTACATCATAGTGCCCATAGATCAGTGCGGTAGGTTTCCCGGGTGCATGCAGGTGGTCTGCATAGACAATCGGATGTCCCGCCGTAGGAATAACCTCTACATTTTCCATACCTGCACGTGTGAGTGCATCCGCAGCCCATTGTGCCGCACGGTTAATATCCTCTTTATGCGCTGAAATGGCTGAAATACTTGGAATGGATAACCATTCATTTAATTCTGCCAGGTGTTTCTCTCTATTTTCTTGAAAATAAGCTTGTTCCTTCATTAAAAAGGGCCTCCTTCATGTTTTGCTTTACCTTATTGTAATCCATTTTGATGTGTTAATAAAACATTGGTTAAAAAATGATCTGCTACGTACCGTTTCATTCCCCTGGAAATTATGCGTATAATACAAGAAACGGATTTCATCCATATATTCTCAGATGTATTTTGCAGGGGAGTTGAGGGAGTTCCCATGACAGTTAGACCATACGCAAGCAGGCAGGTGAGCGCTGATGGAACCAGCTAGGAAGGTAAGGCTATCCGGTAGACTCACGCGTTGGCCAGGGTTCACGACAGGACGACATAAAGGGCGTTTTTACCGAAACAGTCTAATGCTTATTTTGCTCATTGCCAGCATTCCCGGACTGATTACAGGCATCGTGATGTACCAGTTGGTCGTTGGCCGGATGGAAAATGAATTTAATCAGATGCACCAAAGCCAGATTGAGAATCGGGCACGCAACGTGGACGATCAACTCGCATATCTGGAGATGACCTTGTCCCATTGGGCTTTTGAACCCAGATTTGGCAACGCGCTGCGAACGCTGGACTTTGTGTATTATTTCAACGAAACACAGGAGATTGTCACCACTCTTTATGTGCTGCAAGGCTCCCATCCGCTTATCAAAACCGCACAGCTATATTTACAGGAACCGAAATCGATTTTGTTTAACCGGGATTATAACGAGTTGAAGGATGATGCGAAAATAGAGGCCTATGATCGCTATCTGACGATGGGCAACCATGTGTATTGGACAGATTGGGTTGCGAGCCAGAGCAGCGATCAGGCAGCTCAAGCGAAGGATAGTATTCTGCATACCGATTCAGGTAATGCACTGGTTCTTGTACATAAGATTCCGGGAGAAAGCATTAATCCATTCGGTGCGCTGATCATTACGCTGGATAATGAGAAAGTCGCCAGCTTATTGAAAACGCTTACTCCTTATGACGAAGGGTTAACGTTTCTCATGGACCAGGAGGGAAATACGCTCGTTACCGGGAATCCGGCAGCTGGGAAGGGAGACCTTGCTTTTGAGCAGCAGCTCAAAGAAGAAGTCGTCCTGCATGCAGACAGCCATTCCTTCCTCTTCAAATATGAGGACGAGACCTATTCCGTATCCTATGGATCTTTGAGTCGGATTGATTCGGACTGGACGTATGTCTCTGCAGCCCCCCTGACATCGGTGACCTCGCCGGTGAAGCTTGTATCCAAAATTATTGTTATTGCGAGCGCAGGCAGTCTTCTCCTGGGGCTGGTGTTATCCTGGTTTGCTTCACGCAGGATATATTCTCCCGTAGCCAGGATGCTTCACTTATTGACGCCGGGCAGGAATGAAGTGACACCAGACACCAGGCTGGATGAATTCCAGCTGCTGGAGCAGCAGTGGAACGAGTTGACTTCGCAGAGTTTAACGGCGCACCGGCAACTGCAGGAGCAGCTGCCGCACTTGCGGGACAGTTTTGTATTACAACTGGTGCAAGGGCATCTGTATGCCTATAACGAGCAGGACCTCCAGCGGCGAATGAGGAATCTTGGCTTTGAGGTGGAAGGCCAGCAGTTTTTGCTGCTTCAGATGTATTTTACGGGATATGCTCAACTGCAGGGTCGATTTGGTAGCCAGGATACGGGGCTGGTTACCTTTGCGGCAGTCAATATTATTGAAGAAGTTGCCAAAAATGTTTTCAGTCAAATTAGCGTGATGAACTTTCATGACCTGTCTTCAGCCATGCTTGTGATTGCTCCCGAGGACGAGCCTGTAAAGTCACAAGTGTTGTTATGGGGACAGGAACTGGTGGAAGTTATTGGTCAGACATTGAAAATGAACGTGACGGTGATGGTAAGCCGTCCGGCTGCTTCCCTGCAGGAATTGCCGGGATTATTCGTAGAGATGGAGCAGGCGGTTGCTTATCGCAGCGTGGAAGCAGGGAGCCAGATTCTCGATCTGGAGGATGAGCAATGTTTCCGCAGGACGGAAGAAGCCTCGTATCCACTGGGGCTGGAACGTGAGATTCTTCAGGCGATCAGGCTTGGGAAGAAGGATGAATCGGAGCGCGTACTGGAGCAATTTATGAGCGAGGTCACCCGAGCAGGCGGTTCCGAATTCCAGGTGCAGCAGATGATGCTTCAATTGCTGGGAAGTATTCAGCATATGATGCTGCAGACCGGGGTAACGCCTTACAAGCTGTTTGGGGGCTGCAACATGTATGAGCGCTTGTCCACCATTCGCGAACCTGCCCAAATGATGAAATGGATGATCGGAGAAGTATTACTTCCTTATATACAGGAGATCGAAATGCGATCCCACGAGCCGCTGAAGCAGGTGGTGGAACGCACGATGTTGTTTATCGATGAGAATTATCAAAATGAGCTTTCCCTGGAAGGCTGTGCAGATGCGGAGCAGATGACCCCTTACGCATTAAGCAAAGCATTCAAGCAGGTATCCGGTATGAATTTCATTGATTATTTAACACGGGTACGAATGGATGCGGCGAAGCAATTGCTGCGTGAGACCACGATGAAAATCAATGATATCGCAGGCGCTGTTGGATACCAGCACAGTTACTTTAATCGGATTTTCAAGAAACAGGAAGGCTTAACGCCGAGCCGGTATCGGGATCAATGGATGGGTAAATAAACCTGTGCATAAGACTTCAACGCTGACCGGAATCCCGCTTCATGGGACTCCGGTTTTTCACGTTTTACCTCGGAAACACCTTGGGAGCAAAGAAGGATAATATTGCAAAAATGTGCAATCTCCACTGCCAAAATAGGTCCAAGTCGAAGTGCAAATGGCGTTATAGCGGGCTTTCGGGTCACTTTGCGTAACCATGCAAAAAATGAAGGTTGCCGGAAACAGGGCAGCTGTATAGTCTGAATAACAAGTCATTTGATAACGCTTACATAAATAAGGGGGGAGACAATATGAGCGGGAAGACGGACTGGAATGGAAATGGCGCTACAGCAGCTCAAGTGGAAATGGCCGCATTGCCGATGAAGCGGGAGTCCAACTGGAAGAGGCAGATCAAACGAAATAAATGGCTGTACGTGCTTGTGCTTCCCGGATTTTTGTACTTTGTCATTTTTAAATACTTGCCTATGTGGGGGATCGTTATTGCCTTCCAGGACTATCAGCCTTTTCTGGGCATCCGCGACAGTCAATGGGTGGGCATGGAGAACTTTACGAACTTCTTCTCCAATCCGGACTTCTTCCGATTGCTGAGGAATACACTCGTCCTTGCCTTATATGATCTTATATTCTTTTTTCCGGCGCCGATTATTATTGCTTTGTTACTCAATGAAATCCGGGTCGCTTTCTTCAAAAGAACCATTCAGACGCTCGTTTATGTACCTCACTTTGTATCCATGGTTATTATAGCGAGTATCACTTATGTATTTCTGACACCGCAAGGCGGGGTACTGTATGACCTGATCTCCTGGATCACAGGCAAACCGATCGATGTATTGGCGAGTCCGGGATCATTCCGTCCGCTCATTATTGTTCAGATGATGTGGAAAGAGATGGGCTGGGGAACGATTATCTTCCTGGCGGCACTGGCAGGTGTGGATACAGAGCAGTATGAAGCTTCAATTGTGGATGGTGCAGGACGATTGCGGCGTATGTGGCATATCACGCTTCCAGCCATTCGCACAACCATTGTCATCTTGCTCATTCTAAGACTGGGGAACTTCCTGGATACCGGCTTCGAACAGATCTATCTGATGACCAACTCGCTGAATCGTGATGTGGCAGACGTATTTGATACGTATGTATACACCGTCGGGATTACGCAAGGTGCATTCAGTTACAGTACGGCTGTCGGGTTATTCAAGTCTGTGGTCGGGATCATTCTGGTGCTCGGCAGTAACAAACTGGCCAAGAAATTCGGTCATCCCGGAATCTATTAAGGTGTGTTGCCATCCATTGCCATCCATTCATAAGGAGGAAATCGCCCATGAACAGCCGTCTATACAACAGCCCTGCCGGCAGAGTATTCGATATTTTCAATTACGTCATGCTGGGGATTCTGGGCATATTAACCGTCCTTCCTTTCCTGTATATTATAGGAAATTCATTCGCGACCGAAGCCGAGATAACCGAACGCAGCTTTTTTCTTATCCCGAAGGTATTTTCATTCAGCGCATATGAGTATATTTTCTCCTCGTCCACCATCTTCCGCAGTATAGGGGTTTCCATATTTGTAACGGTTGCAGGTACATTGGTCAATCTATTTTTCACGCTGACGATGGCATACCCGCTGTCCCGAAGTGATTTTTGGGGGCGTAATGTCATGATGAACATGGTGATTTTCTCCATGCTGTTCGGTGGCGGGATGATTCCAACCTATCTCGTCATTCGTGGACTTGGACTTCTGGATTCCTATTGGGCCCTCATGCTTCCTGGCGCGATCAGCGCTTTTAACTTAATTGTTGTCAAAAACTTTTTTCAGCAAATGCCGCCCGGGCTGGAGGAAGCGGCCCGCATTGACGGCTGTTCGGATCTTGGGGTGCTGTGGCGCATTGTTCTGCCATTATCCAAACCGGTGATTGCCACATTTGCGTTATTTTACGCCGTAGGGCACTGGAATAACTTTTTCTCGGCCCTCCTGTACATTTCCGACAGTGACAAATGGCCATTGCAAGTCATGCTGAGACAGATCGTTCTGCTCTCGCAGGCCAGTGTCGGCGATATGGCGAACATGGACCCCAACTTTGTACAGCCACCGGAGCAGTCCATTAAAATGGCGGTCATTGTGGTCGGTACCATTCCGATTTTGCTGGTGTATCCGTTTTTGCAGAAACATTTTGCCAAAGGTGTCATGTTAGGTTCAATCAAAGGCTAAAGCCAAGGGGGAGAACGTATGGGACAAAAGACGGGATTTAAAAAAGGTGCATTGCTACTCTCTGCATTATTAGTACTGAGTACGGTTCTGGGGGCTTGCTCCACAGAGAAAGCAGGTTCAGGAACCGCTGCAGGGGGCACGGATCAGATTACGATCATGCTTCCGAACTTTGAAGCGGAGAATCCGCCAGATAACAGCCCTGTGATTCAGAAGCTTGAGGAATTGACCAAGCTGGATGTGAATCTGCAATGGGTACCGAGCAGCTCCTATGAAGACAAATTCAATATTACGCTGGCTTCGGGCAAGCTGCCCGATGTTATGGTAGTGCTTGGCAAATCTCCGAGTTTCATTAATGCGGCTCGTACCGGAGCGTTCTGGGAGCTTGGGCCCTATCTGAAAGACTACCCGAACCTGAGCCAGATGAATGAAATTATCACCAACAATGCTTCCATCGATGGCAAAACCTATGGCATCTACCGCGCACGTGCCCTTGGACGTAACGGTGTCACGATCCGCAAGGATTGGCTGGAGAAGCTTGGTCTGGAAGAGCCAAAGACCATTGACGAGTTTTACAACGTATTGAAAGCGTTCACGAAGGATGATCCGGACGGCAATGGTAAGGACGACACTTACGGTCTGGTGGCGAGCAAATTTACGGGTCCTTGGGATAACATGCAGATTTGGTTCGGTGCACCTAACAAATGGGGCGATGATGGAAACGGAGGTTTGATGCCTGCACATGAGACACCGGAGTATATGGAAGCGCTGAAATTTTTCCGTCAAATCTATAGCGAGGGTCTGGTTAACAAGGACTTTGCCGTGATGGATGCAACCAAGTTGTCCGATCCTTTTGTGAACGGGCAAGCAGGCGTGATGGTGGATGTGGCGGATAATGCACAGCGCATGGATCAGAAAATTTTGGAGAAAGATCCGGCAGCAACGGGACACGTGGATGTGCTTCAAGCAATGGAAGGTCCAAAGGGCCTTCGTGACATGCCAACATCCGGTTATTCCGGCATGATTGCCATTTCCAAAAGCAGTGTCAAAACGGAAGAAGACCTGAAAAAGGTGCTGAGTTTCCTGGATCAGTTGAATGAACCTGAGCTGCAGGCGCTGTTGGGGAACGGTCTGGAAGGCAAGCAGTATGAGAAAAAAGAGGATTACATCATTCCGACGACCGACAAACTGGCGCTGCGAGACGTACAGGGTCTTAACCAGATCCTGATGTTTATTCCAGAGGACAAAACGCTGCGTGTGCAGCAGACACCTGTTCGCCAAAAGGTTGCAGAGGTGCAGAAAGCCAATGAGGAGATCGTCATTGCCAATCCTGGCGAACCGCTGATCTCTGACGTGTATGCCCAGAAAGGACCACAGCTGGATAACATCATTAATGATGCGCGTATCAAATTCATCGTAGGGCAAATTGATGAAAAAGGCTTCCAGGATGCCGTAGCACTGTGGAAAAGCAGTGGTGGTGATGACTATGTCAAAGAAGTGAATGAGCTGTACGCTGCACTGAAGTAGATTGATGTTCCAGAGCCCGGCAGCCTTGCTCGCAGTGTAAGGGCGGCAGCCGGGCATTTCCGTATATGCATTGCTCAGGCTATCTGAAAACCAGCTTCATCTCTTTTTGTGAAATATGGCTTCCAGTCTTTGGATTTTGATGTATAATCAATGCAAAACAAACTGATTTGAACTTAAATGAACGATATTGGTAGACGAATAGCCACTCTTGAACATACAGGGAGGAAGCGACATGTGGAACGGGGATGCATTTGAAAATCCTGAAGCGCAATACCGGGTTCATCCCTTTTGGTTTTGGAATGGGGATATGGAAGAAGGGCAAATCAAACGGCAAATCGCTGAAATGTTTGCACAGGGCGTAGGCGGTTTTTTCATCTGTCCACGTCAGGGGTTGGAGATTCCCTATCTGTCTGAAGCATGGTTTGACAAGGTACGGATTGCGGTGGAAGCGGCTGCTGCCTGCGGCATGCAGGTCTGGTTATATGATGAGTACCCTTATCCAAGCGGAATGGCCGGCGGTGAAGTGACACTTGATTTTCCCGAGGCGAAGCAGCGCCAGCTTGTACATCATCAATTTCATGTTCCTGGAGGAGAAGCTGTGGAGCATGAATTGCCATGGGGAAGAGTTCTAGTCGCAAAGGCAATACCCAAGGATGCGCACGGCAAACGATTATGGCATGAATCCATTGATTTGCGCAGCAATATCGGCAATATTCAGACGGATCAGGTATATCAAGAGACAGGACTCACGTCGTATAACCGTAAGCGGTTTTTTACATATCGAACGGCTTTCCGACTGTTGTGGGAAGCCCCCGCTGGGGAATGGGACGTAATTATCTTTCAGGAAGAAGAGATAGATGATTTCAAATATTACGGCAACTTTGTTGACCCGTGTCACAAGGAAGCGATGAGCCGTTTTATTGAACTGACCCATGACCGGTATAAGGAGGCAGTTGGAGAACAATTTGAAAGCGTAATCAAAGGCATGTTCTCCGATGAAATCGCGCCACTTGGGCGTATCCCGTGGTCTCCACAGCTTCCCCGATATTTCAGTGAACGCTGTGGTTACAGTCTGATTGAGGCCCTGCCCGCTCTGTTACATGGCGATGTTCCAGATGCAGAACGAATCCGGTATGACTATTACCAGTCGCTGCATCTGCTGCTCAGGGAGTCGTACCACAAGCAGGTACATGACTGGTGCGATGAGGCGGGGATTGAATATGCGGCAGAAGTGCCCGGGGTTCGGATGACCACGCAGTTGTTCAGCCACATGCCAGGTGGAGATTCAGCGCATGAGAAAATCGGACGCCCCTTATCCTGGATTCTGGAACGGTATGGCAAGAAAATGCGCGACAATCCGAAGATGGTCAGCTCGCTTGCCCGACAGCTGGGCCGAAGCCGTAATCTGATGGAGTGTTTTCACAGTGTAGGCTGGTCGATGACGTTGCAGGATGCCAAGTGGATGATTGATCGGATGGCAGCCATGGGCACCAACTTTTTTAACTTCCATGCCTTTTTCTATACGATTGGCGGACTTGCCAAACACGATGCACCACCATCCCAGTTCCTACAGAACCCGTATTGGCGTCATTTCCGACAGTTGGGAGATTACACGGGACGTTTAAGCTATCTGATGAGCACCGGAACAGCGGATATCCGAATTGCTGTGCTTGATCCAACGACTACGTTCTGGAGCCTGATGGGTAATCCGCTACACGGATTTGAATATGGTGGAGAGGACGAAGCAGAACGGACCAAGCTGGATCGTCTCACGAACGACTGGATGCGCATTAGCTCCCACTTGCTCGAAAACAGACGTGACTATGACCATCTGGACCCCGAGCTGTTGGCCGAAGCCGTGCTGGCCGATGGCACAATTCAGATTGGCGTTGCACGTTACGAGGTACTGATTCTTCCACCGATGCTTAACCTGGAGGCAGCAGCCTGGCAGCAGGTGAAACAGTTCGTGGAACAGGGAGGAACGGTCATTTCCGTAGGCATGCCACCATATGTAGCCATCCAGCCGGGGAGCCCTGTGGGAGATGAGGCCGCTCAGTTCTTTGGTGCAGGCAACCAGCCGCACGAGGCATATTGGGGCAATACGGAAGAAACAGATCACGACAGCGGAGAATCCATGTGGCGACGGGGGCAGGGTAATGCCTATTTTCTACCTGCGGGAACAGGTCGGGGGGATGACTTCTCCTTGGAATTGATCTCCCTGCTGCTGGATCAGGTACTGCCCGAACCGATCTGTTGGATTATGGAAGAAGAAAGTGCGTCGCTGCTTATGCAGACCCGTCAATTATCGGACGGAGAGTTTATGATCTTTTTGTCCAACCAGGAGGGCCAACACCTTGAAGGGCAGTTGAAAATAGTAGCCAAGCGGTTATGGTCGAGTGTGGATCTATCGGCAGGTACACGTCTGCTGGCGGAACGGCTCGATCTGGAGACCGGACAGTGTGATCCATTACCATATACCAGCAGTGGTGGGGAGTGGTGCATTTCGCAAAAGCTTGCTCCCTATGAAGCCCATGCTGTGAAGCTTACTTTACAACATGCCCAAGAGGCATCTGAGGGGGATACTTTTACTCTGAACCAAACAGGGACGAAGTCTGGCGCGGGCCGTTTAGTTACTGAGACTGAAAACGCACCCTATACCATTCAGCTACCTTCGGAAGGGCCATGGCGTCTGGAAACCGTGCAGTCCAACACACTTCGAATGGGACAGTTCAACCTAAGGGCTTCCAATGCCAACGGTGTAATTTTTGAACGTAATCCTGTTGCAGTCAAACCTTTTATTGACCAGGCGGCAGAATTATCGGAGCAACATCACCTGCCGCTCCAGTTTAACCAGGTATTTGGCACACCAAAGAAAGCATCCGTTGCCTATCCAATCCAGTGCAAATATACGACTTCATTTGAGCTGAGGACGGCATTGCCAGAATGTCTGTTATTCATGGACAGGGTGGCTATAGCGGGTGAATGGACCCTAGAAATTAACGGACAACAGATTGGACCGGATCAATTCGAGTCGATTGAAATTACCGATCACCATAATATTGGCTGCAATATAACAGAGTTGTTACACAGTGGTTTGAATGAAATGAGCGTTACCGTACAGGTCACGAGGGATGAAGAAGGTATCGTTGATCCGCTGTATCTGCAAGGGAGATTTGGTGTGGAATTCCATCATGAGGGGATGATCTCTCTTGTTCCTGAACCGGATACAGCGATTCGGATTCAGCCAGATCCCCAACCGCTTTATCCCTACTTTGCAGGAGAGATGAGTTATAAACGTAACTTCTGGCTGGATGAGCCTGCTGAAGAGATGGCGTCTTTTGACCTGGAATTCATCGACTGGCGGGTACAGGATGTGGTAGAGGTACGGGTGAATGGTTATAGTCTGGGCATTCGATGTTGGTCTCCATATCGCTGGACGGGTGAAGCCTCCTGGCTTCGAGCAGGGGATAACGATATTGAAGTACGTGTTACCAATACATTGATTGGACTGCTGGAAGGTACGTATTTTGACTCAGCCAGTCATAGCTTGCGTGAAGCGGGTCAGTGATCCGCTGAAAAATTAACATTACGAGAGAAACGGGTATGTCGGGATTACGCTCTATCATTTTCTCATCTGGAGATTCTGACTACTCAAGAGGAGGAGGAACAAGATGGGACATCGCATTCAATTCGACCGGTATCCGGGTGGCATGATGAAAGCCTTGACGTTCAGTTATGACGACGGGGTAATACATGACCGCAGACTGGTGGAACTTTTCAATCGACATGGACTGAGGGGCACATTCAATCTGAACTCCGGTACGCTGGGCAAGCCGGGTCGGATCGAGACGGCAGAAGTAGCGGAATTGTATGCCGGGCATGAAGTGGCTGTACATACGGTCACCCATCCTACATTGCCTTACGTTCCGGATGAGCTGCTGACCGAAGAGATTATGGAGGATCGGAGAGCGCTGGAACAGCTTGTCGGTTATCCGGTACGAGGTATGGCCTACCCGAATGGGGGCTATGACCGTTCACTCAGCACCAAGCTTGAATGGCTCGGTATCGATTATGCACGCACGGTTGAATCCCATGGCAGGTACACACTGCCTGAGCGACCGCTTGAATGGCATCCAACCTGCCACCATAACCATGATTTGGCGGCTCATGCTGAACGTTATATCCAGCATACGAAGACAGGTACGCCACTCTTGTTATATGTATGGGGTCACAGCTACGAATTCAATGATAACGACAACTGGGAAATTATAGAACAGTTTGCTGAGCAGATTGGCGGCCGGGAGGACATCTGGTACGCTACGAACATTGAAGTGATAGCTTACTGGAGAGCAGTCAAACGTCTGGAATGTTCAGCAGATCGGTCCATCATTCACAATCCATCGGCCATCTCCGTCTGGTTTACGGTGGATCAGCAGGTGGTTGAAGTGAAGGCTGGAGAGATATTGCGACTAACCGAACGAATCAAGGTATAGGAAGGGAGCTGACGATCATTCGTTATTTTCATGAGAACGAGGCGATTGCAGGCAAGGTGTATGATTCAATTCCGGATATTTTGACCACGGTGGCCCAGCGTTATATTGGGGATCATCCGAAACACTCCTTTTTGTTCCGGGCGTACCATCGGGGAGGCTTTCGCAGGCTTGGGGATTACCGTTATGATCTGAATCTGGATGCCAAGTGGAAAGAGGCTCGTACAGGACAGTATGTGTACGTGTGGGGCAAGCTGTGGAGTCAGCAGGAGGCTACATTAAATACGGGACTGAACTGTTATAGTCCGGTGACGGTCTACGTGAACGGAGAAGAAATCTTCAAATCCGAGCTGTTGCAGGAGTTATTTCCCGAGCGTAGAACCCAGATTCCCATTTCCGTGAAGTATGGCTGGAACGATGTGTTACTTTGTTTTGTAAAAACAGAGGTGGGTTTCGGTGGTATTTACGGCACGGCTTCATTTAAAAATTTCCCGCTTCACTTCCTCACGCCAGGCGTCGATCGCCAAGGTCAGGAGGGCTGGTTGTACTCGGAGCCAGTCGATGAACCTGTATCAATACTCCCTCGTGATGACATGACTGAAGCAGAAACGGGTCTCTCCTGGTACCCGCGCAGGGACTGGACAGAGGAGGAATTGGGAGCGGGGTGTTTTAACAGAATTCTGACAGGTGCCACGGATTCGACAGATAAATCAGATTCAGCAAATCCATCCGACACCGAACAGCATCTGGTGGCTTATGCTTGGTCCAAGCTGGATGTAATCCAGCCTGGATCGTCACCAGTAATTTTACAAGGAACGCATGACGGTGCACTGACTTTATATATAGATGGCAGGGAAGTGTACACTGCTGCGGCTACCGGAACTTTCCATGTTGAGCTGCCTCGTCGCTATGGTGCTTGTGATCTCGTAGCCAAAGGTGAAACGAAGGCTGGGAACGGCTCCTGGGGATTTACATTGAATACTGGGGAAACCTCAGATTCAAAAGGCTGGAGATTGAGACCACCTCATCCGGTTGCAGGATGTTCCGATGTGTGGCTGTACACAGGTTTATTTTCGCTCGGCTCTGAACCATCTCCCGAAGACATCGTGGTAACAGATACCGTATTTGATGATGGAGCCCAAGGGGTGTACTGGCATGTAGATCTTCCCGAAACCAGTGTTCGTCCCTATTTGGAAAATACCCATTACGGGAAATGGAATTATCCACTTGGTGTTACCCTGCTTGGCCTTCTACAGATTGGACAGGAGTTGGGGCGCGACGACTTCGTTCAGTATGTGCGGGACCATATCGGCCTGAGTACGTCGTTTGACCGTTACGGTCTATGGGATCGGGAAGGGTACGGCGCCGCGGGAATCAATAATCAGTTGTCTGCCATCGACAGTCTGGATGATTGCGGTTCATTTGGCTCTACGCTGCTCGCAGCAATGGAACTAGGCGACATTCGTGGAGGCCGGGATACCGCAGATCGTATTGCAGACTACATCACGAATGAACAGGAACGTCTGGAGGACGGGGCCTTTTACCGTGTTCGTGGCAGCGGCGAGATGCGTCAGGAAACGATGTGGTGCGATGATCTGTATATGAGCACACCTTTCCTGATGCGTTACGGTCAGTTGACGGGAGATACTTCTTATTGGGATGATGCGATCAACCAGTTTCTCATGTTCCGCAAATATCTCTATATTCCCGAACAGAAGATCATGTCCCATGTGTATGATTTTGTGCGTGGGCGGGCGACAGGTATTCCATGGGGGCGCGGAAATGGATGGGTTCTCTTTTCGCTAACCGAACTGCTATCGATTCTGCCAAGTGATCACGTCAAACTCCCGGAACTGCTGAGCTTCTACCGGGATTTATGTCAGGGCTATCTGGCTCTGCAAGGTGAAAATGGACTCTGGCATCAGGTGCTGAATCGCACGGATTCGTATGAGGAAACCTCCTGCACATCGATGTTCATCTACGCCTATGCCCGCGGTATTCGTGAAGGCTGGCTGGGGCAGCCAGAAGCCTATCTGGATGCGGTGCGCAAAGGATGGGAAGGCATGACCCGTCTGTCCATCGATTATAAAGGCAATGTGTACGGTGTATGCCGAGGTTCCGGTTATTCCTTTACTGCACTCTATTACCGGGATGATCTGGGGTGGATTCTGAACGATACCCACGGTATCGGCATAGTGCTCCTGGCAGGAATTGAGGCGTATAAAATGAACCAGCAGCTGAGCGGCATTTCGCTCGACTCTTCAGTTACAGCCGTGCAGCATTAGTACAGCAACCATGGGTTCATCACATATAGCCTAATGACCAATAAAGCGGCATAGCCCTGAGGCTTGCCGCTTTTTCTTTATGGATGGAAATATTCCGTTTACATTCTGAATTGCACTGAGTTGAAGCTTAAAACAGCTCCAATTGCTCCGGTCCCTCTTCCTCCTCCGGCTCCGTACGGTCAGGAAAGGGCTTCACAGGCTGCTCCAGCAGCTCCATCATCATCTGTGCATTCGCAGCGGCGTCGCCGCCTGAGTTGTTGTTGAAAATCACATAAACATCCTTGCTCTGCTCCTGCAATTGCTCCAGATAACCCTTCCACTCCAGCAGCTCTTCCTGGTTGTAGCGATAGAGATAACGGGTCTCGCGCCAATTAGGTGCACCATTCTGGTGCCAGCCTGATACATTGCGTCCGTGCATGCGCACCAGCGTCATCTCGGCATCGGTTGCCTCGGGGACGATGGGAATAGACCCCTGGCCTGCCTGAGGTTCATCACAGACACTGTGAATCCAGCCTTGCTCCTTCATAAAAGCCAGCGTTCGCTCGCGCATGCCTCCTTCATACCAGCTGCGATGACGAAATTCGAGAGCACATGGGATACCTTCCATTCTCAGCTTTACGTCACGCAGCTCATTGACATTGTCCCGATTGCATTCAAACCACGGCGGGTACTGGAACAAGGCTGCTTGCATCTTGCCTGCTTCCATAACAGGCTCCAGCGATTCGCGAAAAGCCTTATACATCTCTGAGGTGCTGGTGAAATAGGGCTTTCCTCGCAGATGTCCTGTCATCCCTTGATAGGCTTTGACGATAAAAGCAAAGGATTCCGGCGTCTCCGCTGCCCAGCGTGCCATCCGGTCCCGA
Organism: Paenibacillus sp. 11B; assembly: GCF_030487755.1. Classification (NCBI taxonomy): domain Bacteria; kingdom Bacillati; phylum Bacillota; class Bacilli; order Caryophanales; family Paenibacillaceae; genus Paenibacillus; species Paenibacillus sp. 11B. The sequence continues at coordinate 250,337 of NZ_JAUKNS010000007.1, forward strand.
GGCTGAACGGCGTAGAAGGAACTGTCTACCTCTACGGTCGTAAAATATTGTCCATACAGACGGAGCTTGTCTTTCGCTTTGGTACGATTGGGGTATAAATCTTCCTGATCTCCCCAGCCCGTAAGTCCAATCCGAATCATAAATAACACCTCCTGTTGCTGCTGCATATCTTATGTTAGCGTTATGTTTCAGTCGTCACCTGTCGTTCATGATGTGAAAATGCCATACTGGTTTGATATCAATCCTCTATGTATAGTTAACCGATTCGCGAGGGCCTGACTATGTTTAACATTATATCGTGTGGTTCCCGGCCGTTCAACGCAGACAAATCGTGGATATTTTTGAGTTTGAAGGATAAAGACGGTACAATGGCTAAAAGCTATAGAGAAATGATCCGGCTGGTATAACAGCGTATTACGGATAGTTGGGCCAGTGACCATGTGGAGGGCGATACGTAATGACGGAATGGTATGAAAAGAGTTTTGGAGAAGACTATCTTCTTGTGTATAAGCATCGGGATGTGCAGGGTGCATACCAGGAAGTACATAAAATGATAAGCTGGTTAAAGCTTCAGCCAAAATCCAAGGTACTGGATCTGTGCTGTGGTATGGGCCGACATTCTTTGGCCCTTGCTGACGCTGGTTTCCAGGTGACCGGTATCGACCTTTCTGATGTGCTTTTACGTGAAGCACGTGAAATGGATACCGAACATCGTGTAGAGTGGTATCACGCCGATATGCGCGAGCTTCCACTGAAAGGCGGATTTGACGCCGTGGTCAATCTGTTTACCTCATTTGGTTATTTCCGAGAGGATGGAGAGCAACTTCGAGTATTATGTGCCATTCAACGGATGCTGAAGCCGGGAGGCAGCTATATTATTGATTTTATAAACACGGCTTACGTGACTCGCCATCTGGTGCAGCATTCAACACGTGAAAGCGAAGGACAGTATATTGAAGAGTTTCGCAAGATCCAGGATGGATTTGTGCAAAAAGAAATACACATCACCGATATCGCATCCGGGCAGAAACCGCGAATCTATCAGGAACGCGTCAAATTGTACACCCGCGAACAACTACGTGATCTGCTTCACGAGGCAGGACTCGTGGTGGATCAGGTACATGGCGGTTATGATGAAGAAAAGTACGATGAGCAGACATCGCCGCGGATGATTTTTGTCGGTCATCGGCCTGTGCAGTAGAGTTGGAGGAGAAAATTAATGAAGCAAACGGAATCCATATCCATGCCAGCAGGCATGCATCGGGTCAAGATTACGATGGCTTTTCCACTGCGCTGGGTGAACAGCTATGTACTTCATGAACCGGACGGAACAATAACGATTGTTGACCCGGGACCACGCAGTGCTGAGACGGAACAGGAGTGGCACGAAGCGCTGGCCGATTTCAATTTAACTTTTCAGGATATTAAGCAAGTTGTACTGACCCACCATCATCCCGATCATCTGGGGTTATCTGGCTGGATACAGCAGCAAACGGGTGCGCCTGTCCGAATGTCCACACGATCCCGCCAGGAGGCAGATTATATGTGGGGTCCTGAGGCGACCATTAACACAGTGCTACCGGAATACTATGGTTGCCATGGGATGCCGGTAGACAAGACGCAGCAGATCCGCGAACATATGGAGGGATTCAACTCACAGATTACGCCACTTCCGGTTGTGACACCGATTGAAGATGGAGAATGGCTGGTTATGGGCGGGAAAAAGTGGATTGCGGTGGAAACAGGAGGTCACGCGCCTGGACATCTATCCTTCTATGCGCCCGACTCCGGGGAAATCCTGTGTGGAGATGCGGTATTGCCACAGATTTCCCCGAATATCAGCCTGCAGCCGGGAAGTGACGATCAGCCTTTGTTGTCTTACATGGAAGGGTTGCATCGATTGGGGGCTTTGGATGTAAAGGTGGCATATCCTGGTCACCGGAATCCGTTTGGCCATTTTGCCGATCGAACCGTCCATTTGCTTACTCATCATGAGGAACGCCTTCAGAAGATGGGTGAGCGAATCTGGGAAGCACCGACGAGTGCATATGATATGTGTATATTTATGTTCGGCGACCGCTTGGGAGCACATCAGCTTCGCTTTGCGATGAGTGAGACGTTAGCGCATCTGCAAGAATTGATCCGGCGTGAGGTTATTGTACAGGAGCAGCGGTCGGACGGAGAATTCTTTTTTAGGGAGCATGGTTAGGGAGTATGCTTGGGATTACAAGACTTTGAGGCAGGGGATATTCCTGGTCAGAGTCTTTTTTTGCGTGTAACGACTTAAATAATGACTTGAATAAAATAAAGCTTTAGTCTCTCTTAACGGTTCATTCATCTTCTTTTAAGCCTGCAACTCTATGATAAATGCATGAACTTCGCCACAGAAAGCAGGGAAGAGCGATGACTAGAAAAAAACGAAACCAATGGAGAAAATGGCAAGCCTCGGCGGCAGCAACGCTGACGGTGGCTGCACTCTTTCAATATGTAAGAACTTCTGATGCCTTTGATATCGCTTATGCGGCGGCTAATGGTAACGGTATAAGCAGTACAGCCTCTACCCGGGTGGATACCCAGGATGGTGTCATGGACGAATGGACAGATAACACGGATAGCATTTCCAATGCACCGTCCAATGAGGGCTATAGCCTGGATGAGGGGACAGCCGATGGAACCAACGCCATCGTTCCGAATCAAGGCAGATCGTCGGATGGCTGGATGTCAGATCAGAGCAGCAATCAGGATACAGACTCCGGTTATAGCCGTGGCAACTATCAGTCACGCACAGGTGCATCATGAGCCGCACAGAGCAAGCCTCCCGTCTGCTTAGGTTCCGTTTCCGGGCGATGAACACGGACATCGAAGTCCAGTTGGCAGCGGGACGGGAAGAGGCTGAGCATGCGGCAGCGCTGGTGAAAAATTGGTTCGAAACGCACGAACAGCGATTCAGCCGATTTGCGGCAGATAGTGAATTGAATCGTCTGAATCGTTGCACAGGCTGGATGCCCATCTCTGCAGCAATGGATGAAGTGTTAAGTTTGGCATACGGTTATATTGGTCAGACGGAAGGGATTTTTCAGCCAGGTATCTCTCAGGCTCTGCGGGCTTCTGGTTACGATGTCAGCTTCGAGCAGCTGAAGCAAAGAGAGCTTCATCCATCAGGAACCGAACGCAAAAGGGACATCCGACAATCGGATATAACAGATATGCTGAGAGACGAATATGACTATAGCCGCCCAAGCTGGATTCAAAGGGAAGGCAGCCGAATGGTTCATAAGGACCCTGGAACCGAGCTGGATCTTGGGGGCATAGTTAAGGGCTGGGCCGTTGAGCGTATAGCGGATTGGCTGCAACGTACACTTCATATTCCGGCGGGGTTGATTAACGCAGGTGGAGATATTCAGGCATGGGGGACAATGGATCATCCGATGTGGTCCGTACATGTCACCGATCCTTATCAAGAGGAGTGTAATCTGATAGGGAACATTCAGTTTCGGAAAGGTGCAGTTGCCACTTCTGGTATTGTGCGAAGACATTGGCAGAATACGGATGGTAGCCTATCGCATCACTTAATTGATCCCCGTACGATGAAGCCAGCGGATACCGATGTGCTGCAGTGTACCGTTCTGGGCCAGCATGCATCGCAATGTGAAATTATTGCCAAGACCGTTTGTATCTTGGGAAGCATCGAAGCGGTAGGCTGGTTAAACCGACATTATGATCGGCATGACGTCCTCTGGATGACTCGGAATGGGAGCACTTATTTTAGAGGCAATACCGATACGCTTGCTGAACGCTGGCCTGGTTTTGATCCGGATCACCGCTTCAGCCTTATATAAACGCCAAGTCTATCAGATATGGGGGAGCCGCTTATGGCACAATGGATTGTAGATTACCTGCCAACGTGGAATATCATTCGAATTAGTGGGATAGTCGCTTATTTGCTGCTCTTTGCGGGTGTGTTTCTGGGGATTGCCCAAGGGATGCCCATGGCCAAAGGCAAACCCAAAGCGGCCATGTATACATGGCATACCCGGACGACCTGGCTCGCCTTCGGACTTGGACTTGTGCATGCGTTAACCCTATATATTGATCACTATAGCCCGTTCACCTGGAGTGAATTGCTCATTCCGTTTACGGCTTCAGTGCATCCAATCGGAAGCGGACTGGGTACGTTAGCCTTTTATGGTCTGGTGATCGTATTGTTATCCAGTGACCTGCGTAACAAGCTTGGCCGCAAATGGTGGTTTATGTTCCATATGCTGTCTTATCCCGTATTTATCGGTTTACTGTTCCATGGCATGGTTACCGGTACGGATTCCGGCAACGTCATTATGCGCCTGATGTATGTATTTACTGGGTTGAGCATACTTGGTATTACTGTACTTCGTGGTTTGTTGCGAGAACGCAAAGGCCCGGAAATTACGATTGGACCCAGTCGTATACAAGCTAAGCCAGCTTCAGCCGAACAGAATTGGAGAGAAGTGTATCGTTTGGCGGGAGCGGGAAGACAGGAGCATATGAAATAACGTATACCGAAATAAGTGAATATACAAAAGAAGCGGCCTGGTGGCCGCCTTTTTGTCATGATCAGAATCGTAAACTATACGATATCATCGCTGATCGGTTTTTGTCCCAAAGCTTCTTCAAGCTCCGATTGTTTGCGATGTGCAATCCGGCTGCTGGCCGCCGAGGCAATAGCCCCCACGATATCATCCAGAAACGTATGCACAGGCCCAAGGCTCTTGTCGTTCAGACGTTCAAGCACGCCGGGTTTTAATTTGTCTACATAACCGTAATTCGTGAATCCGATACTGCCGTATACGTTGACGATGGAGAACGCGAGAATCTCATCCACACCATATAACCCCTCATCATTCTCAATCATCTCCTGCAAAGGCGAAATGAGTTTGCCTTGCTCTGCCAGCAGGTCCAGCTGAATGCCTGTCAGGAATGCGTTCTGGACCTCACGTTTGCGTAACACTTTCTCCACATTGTCGATACATTCTTCCATCGTCAGATCTGGATAATACTTTTTCTGCAGCATCATGACCAGTTCCGCGATCTCAGAGATTTTGACGCCCCGCTTGTGCAGCCATTCCCTCGTGGCCTCTTCCACTTTGCGGCTATTCAGGCTGTAAGGGATTTTTTCTTGCTCAGGATGTTCCATGGGCGATTCCTCCTCTGAAGTTAGCAATGTCCTTATGCTTGTATCCTAATACGTTATTAACCGTTTTGGGTTTCTTTGCTACTTTCGATGGGGATGGAACGCCTGTTTTTGACTTTATGCATGATGCACTTGTTTAAAAAGTAGTTATTTTTTGGGCAAAGGCTCGTATACATGGTAGTACAAACTGTAAAAATGATGAGGGGGAACGTGATCATGAGTAAGATCCGTTATTTGCGTACAGCTTCTGCAGCTGCGCTGTTGAGTATTCCTGTGGTGTTATCCGGATGTGGCATGTTTGGGGCACAGTCCTCCGAGGCAATCGATCCACCGCCGCCGATTCAGGAAGCGGCTATGATTCAGGCGGCCGAAGGCAACGGATCACTCGCCAAGCTGCCGCTTACAACCGTGTATTTGCAGGACCAGCAAGGTTTGCTTGCTCCGGTATCCATGACGCTTCCGTCGGGCACGGACGTTAGCAGCCCCAAAACAGCTCTGGATACACTCGTGACGGGCGGTCCTTATGCAGGGATGTTGCCTGAAGGATTTCAGGGCGTTCTCCCGCAGGGCACTGTTGTTCAGAACGTAACGATTCATGCGGATGACAAGCTGGCAGTCGTGGAGTTCTCGGGCGACTTCGCCAAGTATGATGCCAAGGACGAGCGCAAAATGCTGGAGGCTGTCACTTGGACACTCACGGGTACACCAGATGTGCAGAACGTACAGATCTGGGTAGACGGCAAAAAGCTGACGCAAATGCCAGTAAACAGCACACCGCTGCCGGAACCGTTGAACCGGGCGGTGGGCATCAATCTCGATTTGGGTGATACATTCACCACCAACAGCAGTCCGGTGACGGTTTATTTCTCAGCCGCTACGCCAGCAGGCATCCAATATTATGTTCCGGTTACACGTCTTGTGACACCAGGTGGAGACCGGGTGCAGGCGGCGTTGAATGAACTGATCAAGGGGCCAGCCAAAGGCGGGGAGCTGGAAGAGGTTATGACAGGCGGAACCCAGCTGCAATCGGTCAAAACGTCCCAGGATGGAACCGTAACGGTTGCACTCAAAGACGACATGTTTACCGAGGGAGATGTCGTGCCAAGTGAACTGCTGCAATCCGTCGTGTTGACCACGGCTGAGAACACAGCAGGCAAGGAAGCTAAAGTCCAGATTGAATGGAATGGCCAAAAGACAGTCATGAGTGATGATAATCGGGATTATAGTGCCCCCGTATCGAAGCCTGAATATATCAACGAGATTCCAATTTAAGCCACAAAGAGCCTTCTGGCGTAAGGTTGACAGAACTCTTTGGGGGACAGGATGCTTTTAACTGAACTCTTTGGTAATATAGAAGGGATTAGTAAAAGTGTGAACAAGCTCGACATTACAGGATGCTTAAGTCGTAGGAGGCAGAAATGATGAGATCTAACGGACGAACAAGCGACCAGCTGCGCCCGATGAATTTAACAATTAACACAAATAAATACGCCGAAGGTTCTGTACTGATTGAAGTGGGAGATACCAAGGTTATTTGCACAGCTACTGTGGAGGAACGTGTTCCTCCCTTTATGAAAGGGCAGGGTAAAGGCTGGGTAACGGCTGAATACTCCATGCTGCCACGTGCAACACATACCCGGAATCAGCGTGAAGCGAACCGCGGCAAATTGACTGGGCGCACCATGGAAATTCAGCGCCTGATTGGCCGGGCACTGCGCTCAGTCGTTAATTTGCAGGCGCTGGGTGAGCGTACGATTACACTGGACTGTGATGTTATACAAGCAGACGGGGGTACACGCACAACGTCCATTACCGGTTCGTTTGTAGCTCTGGCTCTCGCTGTGAACAAAATTTCCCAACAACATAAACTGCAAGTGTTCCCGATTACAGATTTCATTGCCGCGGTAAGTGTGGGTGTAGTTGGAGAACAACCTGTACTGGATCTGAACTATGATGAAGATTCCAAAGCCAAAGTGGATATGAATCTGGTGATGACAGGCGGCGGGAAATATGTGGAGCTTCAGGGAACAGGCGAAGAAGCACCATTTGACCGTCGTGAGCTGAACGCGATGTTGGAGCTGGGTGAACAGGGTATTCTGGAAATGATTGAGCGTCAAAAAGAAGTTCTTGGTCCCATTGCACTCAAGATCGGTGCTCGTGGATTAGGAGAAGCTTAAGATGAGTCTGGATAGCTCAATTATCATTGTTGCAACCCGCAATGCGGGGAAAGTACGTGAATTTGCTCATGCATTCGCTCCGCTGGGCAAAGAGGTCAAAAGCATGTTTGACTATCCGGAGCTGCCGGATGTTGTTGAGGATGGCGTAACCTTTGCGGAGAATGCCTGGAAGAAAGCCAAAGCGGTGGGTGATGCCCTTGGGCTGCCTGTCCTGGCTGACGATTCGGGATTGTGCGTGGATCTGCTGGACGGTGACCCAGGAGTGTATTCTGCGAGATATGCAGGCGAGGGTGCAACCGATGCGAAGAACAATGCCAAGCTGCTTGAGACGCTGGAATCGCTCAAATCCGGTGAAGATACCGAGCAGCCGCTGCTGAGTCCGGCCCGTTTCGTCTGTGCACTGGTGTTATATGATCCGGCAACCGGAATCAAGTATGAATCAGAAGGCATGGTGGAAGGCTGGATCACAGCTGAAGCAGCCGGTGGTGGCGGATTTGGATATGACCCACTCTTCTATGTGCCTGAATACGAGATGACGATGGCTGAGCTTACGTTGGAGCAAAAGCAGGCGATCAGTCACCGGGGTCATGCGCTGAGAGCGCTCGTATCCACACTGGAAGGCTGAGCGTCAACCGAACCGGCTCATACGAATATGAATGTATAAGGTGAATTCATAGCCTTGCTTCAATATCAAAGCGTTAGTGGAAGGTAAGAATCATTCCTGTGGAATGGTTTACCGACCATTAACGTTTTTTTATTTTTAAATGAGTGAGCTGACTTAATAAAGCCAGTACGTTAGACCCCCAATAAACCCCAAATTTCTTAGGATAAACATTAGAACGTATGTTCCTATACCTATAAAGGAAATATGAAGATTTCACGTTTGAGCAGAGCATTAGGACCGGGGTTGGAAGAAGTTGCAAGTCTTGTACTGTATGGGTTAACATTCAAGGTAATTGAATCATCAATGAACTCAAACGGAGGGGATTTGCTTATGCAAGAAGTGAAACTTACGGTGTCTTATGATGATTATGAGAACGGTATTCGTATGGAAACGTTGATCAGGGAGCTGGCTGCCAAACCGGAGGCTGGTTCGTTGGAGAGCCTGATTATTGGAGACTGGGGACAGGCTTATGAAAATTCGCCGGATGAATTCTTGGGAACACTCACCGAATTGGCTCCAAGCTTTCCGTCCTTGAAGAAACTGTTCATCGGAGATATGGGCTTTGAAGAATGCGAGGTATCATGGATTATTCAGACGGATCTCACACCACTACTGGTTGCTTTTCCTGAATTGAAGTCGTTTTCAGTAAAGGGCAGCAGCGGACTAAGTTTGGAGCCAATGGAGCATGCCAAACTTGAAGAATTGATCATTATTTGCGGTGGTCTGCCCCAAGGCATATTAGCTTCAATTGCCCGCGCTAAGTTGCCTGAATTGCGCAAACTTGAACTATATTTGGGTGTGGAGGATTACGGGTTCGATGGTTCGCTTCAGGATGTACTTCCATTCTTGGAACAAGGCTTGTTTCCAAAGCTCGTCTACCTGGGTCTGAAAGATAGTGAGATTCAGGATGAGATTGCAAAAGCTGCAGCAGAGGCGCCGATTTTGGATCAACTGGAAGTTCTTGATCTGTCGGAGGGCACGTTGTCTGATGAAGGGGCCGAAGCGCTGCTTGCCAGTGACAAGATCAAAAAACTTAAGCATCTTAATCTTAGTTACCACTACATGACGGACGAAATGCTCATTCGCTGGAAACGTTCTGGCATATCTGTAGATGTCAGCGAGCAACAACAGAGTGATGAAGATGACTGGCGTTACCCGTCGTTAACGGAATAAATGATGTCAGGCATGACGGAGATGGAACAACATTTGCAACGCCCATTGAAGGATTCGAATAAAACTCTGGAGCAGCCGTTATTGTTAATTGGAAACCCGAACAATCGTCGTACCCTTGGATTACAGGAGGCAAGACAGCGCCTTGGCTTACAACCTGCACTTGTGCTGCCTTATGCTTGTTTGCTACAAACTTGGAGACAGGGCGGAACCTTAACGGATGCTGTACAGCAATGTCTGGGAGCGCGAGGGACTACGCACATGTACGGAGAGCCGTGGATATCTTCACCAACGTCGATGTCATATGCGAATCATGATTCAGTTCATGGAGCGATTAACATACCTCTTATTCGAGTGGATGCTCCTGGTGAGGAATGGGAGGTAGAGCGTGAGCTGCTCTTTCTTGGAGCTATGGTGAGTGATACAGCTCAGTTAAAGGATGGTACTTCTGCAAGCATGATTTCGGCAGAACAGACACTCGTTCTTGAACAGGAGTGGGGGCGAATCCACGCACCCGGCCAATGGTTTCGTGGCTGGAAGGCGTGTTTGGAACGAATCGGTTGTGAAGCGCGGGAATATTGGCCCAATGCCCGGTTCATGAATGATCCCCATGACATTGCGATCATGTTTGATAAAAGGAAATGTCAGCAGCATCTAAACTCACACGGGGTTCAGGTCCCTCCAATGCTCCCCTCTTCGGAACCAATCAGAAACGCTGCCGAGCTTCGTATCGCAATGAAGACAGCCGGTATGAATCGCGTTTTCGTGAAGCTAGCGTGTGGTTCCGGGGCTTCAGGCGTTGTTGCCTATCAAATTAATCCCCGAACGGGTGCTGAAATTGCCATAACCACGGTGGGAATGGAGAGGGATCAAGGAAAGACCATTTTTTATAATGAAGGCCGGATGCGCAGGTACACATGTACTTCCGAGATTTCAGCGCTCATGGATTGGCTGTGTGCTGAGGGTGCCCAGATTGAACGCTGGATGGCCAAAGCGTCTCTGGGTTCAAGCGTGTTTGATATCCGCCAGCTTGTGGCAGGCGGACAAGCAGGTCATGCCGTCGTACGGCTTAGTCAGACACCGATCACCAATCTGCATTTACGCAATGAGCGGTTGCTGCCCGCAGAAGCGGGGCTGGATGGACAGCAGATGGAACGGGTTCAGACGGCAGCGAAAGCGGCGATGGCTGCCTTTCCCAACTCATGGTCTGCTGGTATTGATGTGATGCTCAGTAATGGCACTGAACCCCACGCTTATGTTCTGGATGTAAATCCGTTCGGAGATTTGTTGTACAGAGTACAGCATAACGGACTTGGAACGTATGAATGGGAAATGGAACTTTTGCGAAAGGGGCCTTACAACCATGCCTGATATGAACACCATCGTAGGCTCCCATGATCTGTTAATGATTACGCTGGACACGTTGAGGTATGACGTGGCAAAGCTGGAGGAACAGAATTGCCCCAACCTGTGTGGCTCGGGTTCCTGGGAGCAGCGTCATACACCGGGAAGTTTTACGTATGCGGCACATCATGCCTTTTTTGGTGGCTTCATGCCTACACCTGCCAATACGGACAAAGCCTCCCATGTGCGACTTTTTCATTCCCGGAATACCGGATTAAAGACTCATCCGCATACCTGGCTGTTCGATACACCGGATATCGTATCCGGGTTCGCTGCTGAAGGGTACCGTACGATCTGTATTGGCGGGGTCATTTTCTTCACCAAGAAAAATCCGCTCGCCAAAGTGCTGCCGGGTTATTTCCAGCAGAGCTACTGGCGGATGAACTTTGGGGTAACCAATCCCAAATCGACCGAGCATCAGGTTCAGCATGCCCTGAAGCTGCTGGAGCAGAGCGCGTCGGATGAAAAGCTGTTTCTGTTCCTAAATGTGTCTGCCATCCATGGACCCAATCGCTATTTTGTGGAAGGGGCAAGAGAGGACTCAATAGAAACACAGCGTGCTGCGCTTCGGTATGTAGACCAGGCCCTCGGACCATTGTTTGATGCAATGAGGCAGCGTTCACGGCCTACGTTTTGTCTTGCTTTTTCCGATCATGGCACGGCCTATGGTGAGGATGGTTATCAGGGGCACAGGCTGGCGCATGATGTCGTCTGGAATGTGCCTTACCGTGAATTTGTTTTATAGAACTGCTGAAACTGCTGGAGACAGCTTGTACTACGAACGATAACAAACCGGAGTAAGGAGGAAACTGATGGACGATCAATCTCAACATACGACAGCAGGTCATTCCGCACAGTCCGGCTCTAATACAGCTACCAGTCTTAGAGAAGTGCTTGCTTCACCCTATCGCTCTTATTTATATTCGTATCCCCACAAGACCGCATATCGGGACTTGAACCCGCCGTTACCGCTCGGTCCGTTGTGGGAACGTGAGAATACCGATACGTATTTTTTATATATGCACATTCCGTTTTGTGCCGCTCGTTGCGGATTTTGCAATCTGTTCACGCTGCCGGATCGCCGTGATGACACCCATGTACGTTATGTGGATGCGCTGGAACGGCAAGCCAGGCAGTGGGCCCCACTCACTTCACGCAGACCCTATTCGAGGTTTGCCATCGGTGGTGGGACACCCACATTATTGAATGAAATGCAGTTGAACCGCTTGTTTGATATTGCGGAACAGGTGATGGGGCTTGATCCGACGCAAGCTTCGATCTCGGTAGAAACGTCACCGGATACCGTGACGGAAGCGAAGCTGCAGATTATGAAGGCGCGAAGCGTGGACCGGGTAAGCATGGGCATCCAAAGTTTTATTGAAGCGGAAGCCGCTGCGATCTACCGTCCACAGAAACCGCAGGAAGTGGAACGCGCGCTTGAGAAACTTGCGCGTTTTGAATTTCCTTTGTTGAATCTGGATCTGATCTATGGGCTGCCGGGACAAACGGTGGAATCATGGCTGTATTCCCTGGAACGTGTCCTCTCCTATGAACCGGGTGAGATTTTCATTTATCCGCTGTACACCCGTGAGAATACCATTGTGAAACCGGACGATATTCAGCGTCAGGGACCGGATATCCGGATGGAGCTTTACAGGGCTGCGCGTGAGACTTTAAAAAGCCGGGGCTATGTCCAGTATTCCATGCGCAGATTTGCCAAAGAGCAATCCTCTTTTGGCAGTAAGGAGCTTCTGCCCTACAGTTGTCAGGAGGAAGGCATGGTTGGTCTGGGATGCGGTGCACGCTCGTATACCAGTGAAGTACACTATGCTTCCAAGTATGGTGTGAGTTATAAGGCCACACAAAGCATCATTGCTGATTATGTGGCGACCGAGCGCTATGATGTGGCCGATTACGGTATTGTCCTGAGTCGGGAGGAGCAGAAGCGCCGCTTTATTCTGAAAGCCTTGCTGCATCGGGAAGGATTGGCACTGTCGGATTATGATCAGCGATTCGGGACGGAAGTTATGTCAGACTACGGATGGTTGAGTGAATTGCTGTCAGAGGGCATGGCTGAGCTTGGGCAGGACGATAAGGATAACCAGGTGCTGCGTCTGACAGAAGAGGGATTGGGCTACTCGGATGCCATTGGAGATTGGCTCATCTCCGCTGAGGTTCGTGAACAAATGGAAGGGTTTGTGTTCTCATGAGAGCAACCTTGTATTATCGGGGCAAGCTGTCGTCCTGTAATTACGACTGCCCCTACTGCCCGTTTAGCAAAACGGTAGATTCCAAGGAGACGCTGGAAGTGGATGAACAACAACTTCGTCAATTTGTGAATTGGGTGGGTGAACAGGAGAACGCAGGACATCAATTTTCGATTTTCTTTAACCCGTATGGAGAAGCCCTGGTACGTCGCTGGTACCGGGACGCCATGATAGAGCTGTCACATATGCCGCATGTGGACAAAATTGCAGTCCAAACCAATTTATCTGTCAAACTGGACTGGGCCCGTGAACTGAATCATCAGAAAGCGGCATTTTGGGCGACCTATCACCCGCGTGAGACGAAGGAGTCTTCCTTTGTCAAACAATGTTTGACTTTACGTGAGATGGGGCTTGCTTTTAGTGTGGGGACGGTTGGATTGCGCAGTGCATTTCCGGCTATTGAATCGATGAGGCAGGCTTTACCCAAAGATGTATATATGTGGATCAATGCCTTTAAAGATCGACCGAAGTATTACACCGTAGATGAGGTCGCCTTTTTACGGTCGATTGACCCGCTGTTTGAAGGGAATTTGCAGGATTACGATAGCTTGGGCAAGCGCTGTTCCGCTGGTTCGCAGGTATTTTATGTGCAAGGGTCAGGGCATGTAAAAAGATGTTATAAAGATCGTCGGATCATAGGACATTTATACCGCGATGGTTTGGAAGCTTTAGCCGCAGATCGCCCGTGTGGCATGAAGAAGTGTGGCTGTTACATCGGTTATATTCATATGGAGGATACACCGTTCAGAGAGATCTTTGGCAGTGGATTGCTTGAACGAAATCCAGTTGCAATCCATGGATAGGCGGAAGGCCTCCAACCAAAATTTCAAAGTGAATATTATTTTGGTTTTATATATTAAAATGGGTGCTTGGTAAGATCAGCTATGCTGTTCACCAAACACCCATTTTTAATATTGACCCATACATGTGAACCTTAGTACAACTTACCGAATGGCCACCTTGTACGTACGGAGCCACGAGTTAATCTGTGTCAGATAAGCAAACAGCTGTGGACCCGACATTAACTGTCCAAACCAAGGCAGGTTCGATGAAGCATCCGATGAGGAGGCCAATTTGCGAATTTGAGCTTTATCGATTAATGGCAAGATCGGAGAGCTTGCGTCATCCAAAATATCAAGCACCTGCTGTTTAACGGCCGCCAGGTACTGCGGGTTATGTGTTTTCGGATACGGACTCTTTTTCCGATATAACACATCGTCAGGCAATACACCTTCCAGCGCTTTACGCAGAATTCCTTTTTCCCGTCCGCCTGTCATTTTCATTTCCCAAGGGACGTTAAACGCATATTGAATTAAACGATGATCACAGTAAGGCACCCGAACTTCAAGCCCGGCGCCCATACTCATCCGATCTTTTCGATCCAGGAGTGTAGGCATGAACCGGGTGATGTTCAGATAGGACATGACTCGCATTTGGGCTGCCTTACCAGTTTCTCCATCGAGTAACGGCACTTCAGCTACAGCATCTGAATAACGATCCGCGAGATATTCCAGCGGCTTGATCCATTCCCGAATGTCCGGGGATAACAATCCTGCTCGCATGTCAGGCGCTACAGACCATGGGAATGTACCGGAGTTCAGCATCTCTTCCCGATGGAACCAGGGATAACCGCCAAATACTTCATCTGCCGCTTCGCCTGAAATGGCAACCGTGGCTCCTTTTTTGATTTCTTTACAGAAGAGATAGAGGGAGGAATCCACATCTGCCATGCCCGGCAAATCACGCACGAGCATCGCCTGAGTCAGGGCATGAACCAGTTCACCATTTTCAATCTCAATCCAGTGATGATCCGTCTTCAGTTCATCCACCATTCGCTTAATCCAGGGGCCATCAGCACCAGGCTGGAAGGAATGGGCCTGAAAATGCTTTGCATTATCCACATAGTCGACCGAATACGTGCTGACTTGGCCCTGACCGGTACGGTTGTAATAATCCACCGCTAAAGCAGACAAAGCGCTGGAATCCAGTCCTCCTGACAACAGGGAGCAGACGGGAACGTCCGAGGCAAGCTGCCGTTCTAATGTATCCTGCAACAGGCTGCGCACCTCGGCAGCTGTTTCTTCCAGATTATGTTCGTGATGCTGACTTTCCAGCTTCCAGTAGGCATAGGTTTTGATACCGTTTCGGTTGTAGATAAGCGCATGGGCAGGTTTGAGCTCGTTAAGCGAGGAATATACGCCGTGTCCAGGTGTGCGGGCAGGACCGACAATAAATACCTCTGCCAATCCTTCAGGGCCAACAGCAGCTTCAACATCCGGATGGAGGAGCAGTGCTTTGGGCTCTGAGCCGAATACAAGGGTATCTTTTGCATTACTGTAGAACAGGGGTTTGACCCCGAGGCGGTCACGTGCGATAAAAACCTGTTCGCGTCCACCATCCCATATGGCAAAAGCAAAAATTCCGTTAAACCGGTCAACACAGGCTGGTCCCCACTCAATATAAGAGGCGAGCAGCACTTCCGTATCACATTGTGTGCGGAAATGGTGTCCCCGCTGGAGCAATTCCTTTTTCAACTCGGGGGCATTGTATAGTTCTCCGTTATACACGACGGTATAGGAGGTGTCTCCCTGTAACGCATGCATGGGCTGAGCCCCGTTCTCCGGGTCCATAACGCTGAGACGCCGATGTCCGAACGCACAAGGATTGGAGATCCATGTACCTGAAGCGTCGGGCCCCCGGTTCGACAAGCTGTCCGTCATCCGGACCAGCAGCTCTGATTCCTGGGTCAAGTCCCGATTCCACTGTATGAAGCCGGTTATACCGCACATGGTTTGTTCATCCTTTCTTAGTCGAGTCATTCATCCGAATGGCTGCTTAAGTTGCTAACAGCCAGCAAATGTTGTCTTTTTCGTCAGAAGTCGTAACAAATATATGCCGAAAGCAGGCATAAAATGTCTGTCCTCTTCGGAAACTAGTTCTAGGGACAACGGCCTCAACATGCCTGTGAAGGAGAGAACTTGCAAATGGACAGTATGACCTATTATGTATCTGTCATGGGGCGCTCCGTTATTCCGGACCCGTACGCAACGTCGTATGAATGGGTTATCCATGCGACGCCTCAAGAGGCGGAACAATTACTGGGACTGCTTAATCTAATGCAGGAAAAAGAGGAAGAAGCCTTTCCAGGAATGGTATTCCCTTTGCCGGAGGAGTCTGTAAACCGTGCATATGAATCTGTATTACAGCAGGTGTATCGGGAGATATATCGCTTGGGAACACCGGAGACCCGATACCAGATCGAACAAAGTACATGAAATGGACAAAGGAGCGCGATAACAAATGTATGCCATTCAGGATGCCAAAATACGCAGATTAACCGAAGTGGATGGATTGTCTTGTGCAGAAGTTGAGGTGCAGCCTGGAAATACGGGGGACCCGTCTTTGCTTGTATACGTTGCGGCAACCCAGCCAGGGAACTCGCTAGAAGTCGTTCGAATTGTACGCAATCATTCGGATGCTGTCCTGGACTGGTACAATAACAATATGCACACAGCGTTTGAAGATGCCACGGAAACGGCGTTTGAGAACAGTGAAGGCATTACAGCAGGAGAGGATAAAGCCCGGTTTCAGAGTGAACTGCTTGCTTTTGGCTTACTGGGGCCGACTCTTCAGCGCTATTTGGTGGGGCAGGCGTAAGGCGAGTGTTCCAACAAATGCCGATAGGGGCAAAGGATAAGCGGAATTACCCGGTGCCATACTAAAATCAAGTTCCGGGGAGGTGATAGCAATGGCTTCCAAGTTCAAGAAAAACAAAGGAAACCTTTACGCGCATCATACCGAGTTTGCCGAGGAAGTGCTAGCCATAAACAGCAAGCGTCCTGTCCAGAAAAATCCGTGGCGTCAGGGAAACAAGTAACCGGAATGCAGAAACCCGCCCTTCTTCCGAAAGGCGGGTTTTTGAATGTTTAATTTAACTTGATTGTGAAAACTTGTGGTCAGGCATATTCACGCAGCACTTGAATCCCTTTAACGATATTGTATACAAAACTTAATGCATAAATGACAAAGAACAGAATTACAAATCCGACAGCGGAACCGAAACTGTGGGCGGTAACGAAGAAATAAAGTAGCGGAATTGCCGCAAGAAACGGGAATATATGCGAAAATAGGGCCCGTTTAGCATGTCCCTCAATATAGTTGTCTTTGGCAACAATCCAAATAATGATGGGAAACAGGAACGGGGCGAAGAAAATACTAAAATAGGATAATGCTGATAACAGTTGTCTCATAGCGTTTCTCTCCTTTATCTAATTCAGTGAAATGTATGTATGCAAAAGATTACCCAGCAATACTCATCGTGAATATGTTTGCCCATTTTCTATATGCATCTGAGCTTAATATCCTCAATATTGCCTGCTTAAAGCATTCATATTCTGTACCTGTGTTGAGTATGAAAATAATACGTTCAAGTCATGTGGAAAGATGCAATTATTAATTTTTTTATAAAACTATTGAAAAATATAGAAAACGGAGTATAATAGGAATCGCGCCGTATTTTTTATACATATTTGTCTCAGTAGCTCAGCAGGATAGAGCAACGGCCTTCTAAGCCGTCGGTCGGGGGTTCGAATCCCTCCTGGGACGTAAGAAAAAGCTTCCTTCGGGAAGCTTTTTTGCGTTCTGGGGATGAGAGCCCCAAAGGTTCGTCGGAGGATAAGCTTCGGGAGGAATACTTCGCAGTCTCGACTGAATACGGCAAGAGTGAGGGAATCTGCTGTTCATGGAAAGAGTCGAAAGTACATAGGTATAACCTATTAAGTATATAGAGTTTATATATTTAAATAATAAACCATCTTGTGACACAATGAAGATATCAATCATGAAAGCGATGGTGGTATCATGCAATCAATGAATCAATGGCAAGCGGATGAATATGATAACAAACTGGCTTTTGTATCGGGTTACGGTAAAAGTCTGATCTCATGGCTTCAACCTCAAAAGGGGGAGTATATTCTCGACTTGGGATGCGGAACGGGGGATTTGACGTACGAAATTTCTGTAGCGCAGGCTGAGGTGGTTGGCATGGATGCATCACCAGACATGATTCGTCGTGCGAGGGAAAAGTTTCCCGATATCGCGTTCGTGGAAGGTGATGGACATCAGTTTGAGACGAGCAGGCTCTATGATGCGGTCTTTTCCAATGCAGCACTGCATTGGATGCGAAGTCCGCGACTTGTAGTGGACAGTATATGGAGGTCTTTGAAGCCCGGAGGACGTTTTGTAGCGGAGTTCGGAGGCAAAGGAAATGTGCAGATCATTGTAGATGCATTAGAGGAAGTATTTGAACAAAAAACTGGCATTCGTGGATCAGAGCGCAATCCCTGGTATTTCCCGACGATTGGGCAATATAGCAACATTCTGGAACAAGACGGATTTTTGGTACGACAGGCCTACCATTATGACCGCCCTACCCGACTAGCGGATGGTGAACAGGGTATAGAGGGCTGGTTGACTCATTTTGGTGGGGACTATTTTGAGGGGTTGAATCAGGAGCAGATTCAGAAAATCTGTCGTGAAACCAGCCAAATGGTTGTGCCAAAACTCTGGAAAGATGATGCAATCTATGCCGATTACAAGCGTCTTCGTATTGAAGCCGTGAAGCCAGAACGTTAAATAAGTAAATGAAATATCTTTGTTAAATGAACTCATATCCTATTTTTTTATCAAAATCTCCGATCACATAAAGGCTGAGAATCTCTTTCAGATGAAGAGGATCTTGGCCTTTTTTTCTATGCAGTAATTAAAAATTGAAATATTCAATCGACAAATAAATACAATTTTACACGTTTCTCTTACTCAAGAACCATATAAGTAATTTTTATATCATAATTGTAATTATTTAGAAGGGAAATCTGTTATTTTAGTAGAATAATTTACCAAGGGTCAATCTTCTTGCAGATAGGGCGGTGAGTTCTCACAGGTATTGCAGTACTTGTCATAGCAGGACCCAGGTGATTGGTGAGGTACTTTCATATTGAGAAGGAGGGGCATAGCCTTGAATAAAAGATTGATATCCATATTGTTAAGTATTCTAATGACTTTTTCTATCATCATGCCAGCGGCCGGAGCCGCTCCTGTAGGTGTTCAGCTTGAGAACTCGCTAAGCAAGGCTGAAGCCACACAATGGAGAGAGATTCTTGCCCAGCGGGAAGAACAGCTTGCAGCAGATCCATTTTTGGACAAGAGCTTGGAAGGTCTCGGGGGAGAGAAAACACGAGTAATTGTTGAGCTCTCCAATAAGCCAGTTGCTGTGGCGCAAGGCGAATCTACCCTCTCAGGTAAATCTTTTACCTCCTCTATGGAAACAAAGGCTGTGACTCAAGTGGAGCAACAACAAGAGTCATTTGCACAGAGCCTCACTCAGAATAAAATCAAACATGAAGTATTGGAAAATTACGCATACGCCCTAAATGGTGTAGCCATCGAACTTAAGGGCAACCAATTGGGACAGTTGCTTCGCATACCGGGTGTTGTCAGTGTATATCCTGACCTTGAAATTACCGTAGCCCCGGAAACAGATGAAGTGAATCCTTATATGAAAGATACCGCACCATTTATTGGCGCCCCTGAAGTATGGAATCTGGGATACAAAGGAAAAGGCGTCAAAGTGGGTGTTATTGATACAGGAATTGATTATGAGCATCCTAATTTGCAAGATGCCTACAAAGGTGGATGGGATTTCGTAGGAAATGACAATGATCCTTACGAAACAACACATGAAGAGTGGAAGGTTTCTGGTCAACCGGAATTCAATGATACGGGAAGCTCCTATTATACTTCCCATGGTACTCACGTAGCAGGTACCATTGCTGCTCGTGAAGCAGGGGACTACGGCATTGTCGGAGTTGCTCCTGAAGCGGATATCTATGCCTATCGTGTTCTTGGACCTTATGGCAGTGGACAGACCTCATGGGTACTGGGGGGAATTGATCGTTCCGTTGCTGATGGTATGGACGTGATCAATCTCTCACTGGGTAACGCTGCCAATGATCCAAGTTATATTACCTCGGTTGCTCTTAACAACGCCATGTTGGCTGGCGTGACAGCTGTTGTGGCGAGTGGTAACAATGGTCCTAACCGCTATACATTGGGCTCCCCAGGAGCATCGGCTATGGCGATTACTGTAGGTAACTCTACAGGCCCTAGCCAAACCATTACAGCCAACACTCATTTCTGGATTGGTGAGGAAGGTAAAGGTACGCTTCCTGAAGAACAGCCTGTCCCTGAGGTTGAGCCATCTCCTGAGCTGGGAACAGCACCGGGAACGGATACTTCTGAAATTCCGGCTCAAGGCGAACCATCAACAACACCGGAAGATGCGGTTGGTGAAGCTGCTTTGTCCGAATCGGAGCAAGGTGGAGTATCATCCGAAACACCTGCCGATGCTGCATCACCTACTGCTGAGAACAGTGAATCAGAAGATCCTACTCAACCAGCCTCCCCATCTGCGCCGATCGAAACATCTCCAGAGGTTGCACCTGCAAAAGAAGAGTCTGCGATTGCTCCAACGAAAACAGAACAAAGTCCATTGGCTGTTACTGAGTCGGTGTACCGTCTTGATGTAATGGGCTGGAGCCTTTCAGCTGATCCGGAATCTGTTTTGACAGATCAATATGGGCTTGTATTTGCCGGGTTGGGTAAACCGACCGATTTTGAAGGCAAGGATTTTACGGGTAAAGTGGCTTTTGTACAGCGTGGTGAGCTGGCATTTGTGGAGAAAGTAGCCAATGCCAAAGCGGCTGGTGCTGTTGCAATTATCGTATATAACAATATTCCAGGCCCGATCGGTGTGAGCTTGGGAGATAATTTTGAACTCATTCCAACCTTGAGCATGCCGAAGGAAGATGGAGAAAGTATCAAAGCTGAGCTGGATGCCGGCCAACGTGTTGAAGTGAGCTTCAATGATTTTGTTAAAGGCCAAACGGCTGGCGATGAAATGAATACATCCAGTTCCCGCGGACCAGCCAAGGTGACTCTGGATATCAAACCGGATGTAGTTGCGCCTGGTACCAGCATTTTGTCTACTGTTCCTGCCTATGGCAAGGATGAGCCTGGAGCAGATTATTCACAGGCCTATGATCGTAAATCAGGTACAAGTATGGCTACACCTCATGTTGCCGGACTGGTTGCCCTGTTGATTGAAAAGCACAGTGACTGGACACCATTTGATATCAAAGTTGCACTCATGAACAATGGTAAAGTTCTCGATACGACGAAATATGATGTATTTGATCAAGGTGCAGGACGTATTCAAGCGGTGAAAACAATTGATCCTGCTGCCCTGGTTAAAGTATTGGATGTAACGAAATATACAGAGAATGGGACGGTAGTTGAGAAGCCTAATGTTACAGGTAGTGTCAATTTCGGCAACTTCCTGAACACGGACGAAAAAACCGTCAGCAAAACGATTAAAGTGGAGTCGCTGAATGGCAGCGGTGGAAACTACACAGTGAGCGTGAATCCAACACGTACGGTGCCAGGCGTATCCGTTGTGGTGGACAAGAGCTCTTTTACACTGAGTGGTGAGGAAGAGTTGCAGGTGACCATTACCGTTCCAAAAGGGGTTACTGCGGTATCAGAAGCGCAAGGATATCTTCAGTTGTCTGATGGAACGAACACATTCACGGTTCCTTATGTCGCTCATTTCAACGTAACACAGGCAGGCGTTAAATACATTGAGACTGTAAAAGGTACAGAGAAGAACCCGTTCCATTATCCATTGAAGTCTGATGGTACGCTGGATACACTCAATGTAGCTATGGAATTCCATAATCCCATGAATT
Source organism: Paenibacillus sp. 11B (assembly GCF_030487755.1). NCBI lineage: Bacteria > Bacillati > Bacillota > Bacilli > Caryophanales > Paenibacillaceae > Paenibacillus > Paenibacillus sp. 11B. The sequence goes on from NZ_JAUKNS010000007.1 coordinate 271,990, forward strand.
TTGCACTTATTGAGATCTTCGATGGACTTAATCCGGAAGGGGGTTATTATGGAGATGGATATATTGGATCTATCTTTGGCAGCTACTACAATTTCGCTGCTAACACAAGATATAATCTGGCTTGGGATGGACAGTATGCAGATTACACTACAGACGAGGTAACTACAATTCCGGATGGTCTTTACACGGTTGACATCACAACAATCGGTGTGGATGGCAAAACATATATTGAAGATACTTCTCCATTTTTGGTGAAAAAAAATGCTCCGGTTGTAACGGCACCAGAAAAGTTGGACTTCAAACAAGATGAAGCTGCTCTCATTAACGGCAGCGTGAATGACTTGTACTTCCGTGTCGCTCCTGCGCTTAAAGATAGCTGGAACATCGAGTTTGACCCGGCGGCTGCCTTGAAAGCAACATACGTCCTGAAAAAAGCGGATGGTTCAACATATAAAGATGGTGTTTTTGAAGTGAAGCCTGATGGTAGCTTCAGTCTTCCTTTGGAGGGCATCCAAGCAGGTGAATATACTGTTGAACTTACGGTAAAAGACCAACAGGGGCTTTCTGGCAAGGCCACTACGGCACTAAGTCTGAAGTCCACGGAGACCGAGCCGGAAACTCCAGCTGTCAAAGCGCCTGGAACACCTGTGTTGTCTCATAATAATTGGGTTGGTAATGGCCTGAGCGAAGGCTCATATATCGTTACCATGAACCTGTGGTGGGGCGAGAACGCCACCAGCTACAAGCTATATGAGGACGGGGTTTTGATCGATACGCAGAAGTTGACCTACAATGCGCCTCTGGCACAGTTTGCCCAAACGAAGATCACAGGCAAAGCCAACGGCACCTATACGTACGTAGCCGAGCTAACGAACGACAAAGGGACCACGCGGAGTCAGACACTGAAAGTCAAAGTTACCAACGCAGCGCCAGGCAAAGCAGTTCTCTCTCAAGATAACTGGGATGGCGACGGTAATTATAAGGTAACTATGAACTTGTGGTGGGGAACCAATGCTACCGAGTATCGCCTCTACGAGAATGATAAGTTGATCGACACTCAAGCACTCCATGCGGTTACGCCTAATGCGCAAAGCGCTGTTACTTCGGTGTCTGGACGCACTTCAGGCACCTATACGTACCGGGCTGAGTTACTCAACGCAGCGGGTGTCACCAGCACCGACAAGATCACAGTAAAGGTGAAGTAAGTTCTTCGATACTAATTTATTGAAGGAATTGTTTTGCATAAGCGGTCTTCATCCCGAACTCTTGCGGGATGGAGGCCGTTTTTTATTTTGGTCTTTTATTGCCACATGAATGGATAGCTACACTTTTATAACGAAACGCTCCCCTTGGGTGACAGGTTTTATTAGCCTGCACCCAAGGGGAGCGTAATTAAACGTCAAAATAATTGATAGAAGTTATCCTTTTTTTGAATCTAGCCAATCACTCGATTCTTGCTGGCCTTGATCCCTGCGATCAGTAAAACAATGGCAAGGATAACCTGTACCAGCAACGGAAGGGTCCATCCTTTTGTCCAGTCATGAAGCACGCCGAACAGCAAAGGTCCGAAGGCCGCCAGCATGTACCCAAAGGATTGAGCCATTCCTGAAAGTCCCGCAGCCTGTCTTGCATCAGCCGTACGCAGTACGAAAAGCATGGTTACAAGTCCGAACGATGCTCCGGCTCCAACTCCGGCCAAAGCAACACCGACAGTTACGAGAGAGGAAATACCGCTTAGAAGGAATGCGTATCCCAGAATCAGACATGAGCCTGTAATTGCTGTCAACCCACGTTGATCTTTCATTCGTCCAGCCAGAATCGGAACGATAAACGTTACCGGAACACTAACCATTTGCATCAGGGATAGCATCCAGCCCGCTGAAGAGGAACTGAAACCCTGATCAGATAAAACCTCAGGCAGCCAAGTAATTGTAGTGTAAAAAATTAAAGATTGCAGTCCCATGAACAGTGTGACATGCCATGCTAAGGAAGATGAAATAAGACGAACCGGCTTCGTTTCCGTTCTCGAAGCCACGTAAACTTCGCCGCGCCGTCCAGAACGGACATGAGGCAGCCAGAGAATCAGGGCCAGAATGGACAGTATAGCCCACATGCCGAGTGAGGCATGCCATCCCATGGAGGTTAACCCTGCCGCGGGAACACTGATTCCTGAGGCGATAGCGCCCCATATATTCATGGACACGGAATAGAGACCAGTAACGAGTCCTACACGCAATGGGAAATCCCGCTTAATCAGACTGGGCAGCAATACGTTGCTCAGGGCAATGCCGCATCCGAGAATCGCTGTTCCTGCGAAGAGAACGGGAACAGAGGGTATGAACCGGAGGGCAACACCTATGGTCACAAGAATTATGGCAGTTAACAGAGCAGTTTCAAGTCCAAATCTTCGCGCCAATTTTGGAGCGAAGGGAGAGATTGCCGCAAAGGCAAGCAAAGGAAGAGAGGTCAGCAAGCCTGCCATGGTATGACTTATTCCTGTATCTGTACGAATCAGATCCACGATTGGACCTGTTGCCGTAATCGGTGAACGCATTGTCGCTGCAATAACGATAATGCCTGCCAGTAAGAGTCCAAGTTTCATGGATGCTGACGATGAATTATCGACTGCAGACTGGTTAGGTGAGTTTTGTTGTAAAGATGAGGGCATGATAAATCTCCTATGTTTTATTTGTCTAATATGTATGCATTGATACATACATACACACAAACCAGCATAACATTCCATGTCAACATCAGACAATGAACGTATCCGATTATCCCCAGAACGCAAAAAAAAGCTTCCCGAAGGAAGCTTTTCTTATTACGTCCCAGGAGGGATACTCTCCTTGCAGTCGAGACTGCGAAGTAGTGCTCCCGAAGCTGATGCTCCGACGAACCGTTGGGGTTCTCATCCCCAGAACGCAAAAAAAGCTTCCCGAAGGAAGCTTTCTTTATTACGTCCCAGGAGGGATACTCTCCTTGCAGTCGAGACTGCGAAGCAGTGCTTCCGAAGCGGATGCTCCGACGAACCATTGGGGTTCTCATCCCCAGAACGCAAAAAAAGCTTCCCGAAGGAAGCTTTTTTTATGACGTCCCAGGAGGGATACTCTCCTTGCAGTCGAGACTGCGAAGTAGTGCTCCCGAAGCGGATGCTCCGACGAACCGTTGGGGTTCTCATCCCCAGAACGCAAAAAAAAGCTTCCCGAAGGAAGCTTTCTTTATAACGTCCCAGGAGGGATTCGAACCCCCGACCGACGCCTTAGAAGGGCGTTGCTCTATCCAGCTGAGCTACTGAGACATGAATTTTTTCAAGCAAAATTGATTTTATCATAAATAATGATGAATATCAAACATTTTATTTAAAACTATTTTTCGTATATGATATTTGGCGGCAGTAACGTTTTTTTCATTATAATTAAGGTTATGTTAGAATATCAGAAGAACTCAAAAAATAGATCGACTTTCGTTTAATATACATCTATTTATGGTTGATTGCGACTGGAGATTCAGGATACAGAGGAGGTGCTCCTATTAAGGAATCCACGACCCCGGAAACCGAGCATAGCAACAATATCGTGCTGTTTCCTAAGACGCTGGACTATTACCAGATTCAATTGACGGTTATGCTTGAAAATGAACGCTATGGTGAAGCGATGGACCTGCTTCGCTTTTTGCTGCAATGCCAAGGACAGGAAGAGCGGCATTATGACGAATGGCGAGCGTTGCTCGAATGGCTTGAAGCTGCTTTCCCTCACTATGGAGAGGATTTACCAGTGGTCCATGAAGAGCGTGAGGAAGAGGAAGTCAGTGAAGAGGACATGGCACGCCAACATGCGAGAACCAAGCTTGAGCAGGATGATGGCTATGCGGATAAATTGCTTCATACCGTGATGGAGGAACCTTTATCTGATCAGACAATGTTGGCGCTGGAGCAGCTTGCTTATCTCGATCGGCCAGAAATTGATGATTCGCTTACCGGATGGCTGAAAGACAAGACACTGCATCCTTTGCTACAGTTCCGTGTGCTTCAGACATTACGCCGTCGTGGTGTTCAAGGCATTATTGCATTTACTCGTGGCGAAGAGCCGGTTGAAGTGGAGATTGATACTGTTCCGCTTAGACCTGAGGATTTCCCGCTTCAGATTGTTCAGATTCTTGAAAGGGTGGCAGATCAGACGGAGGTTCATGAGCCTACACTCTTTTATTTTGCACAAGAACTGTGGATTCAATATGTTATGGCTGTGTATGGAACCCGTGATTATATGTCGATGTTGGAAGAAAATGATTCCATGACAGATATATGGGCAGCCGCTCTACATATGACCGTTGCAGATAGTCTGGGCGGTTCGCATGACGAGGAAGATACTCGCTCAATGTATGCTGTGACAGGGGCGATGCGCTTTCGCCTGGAGCAAGCATATCGATCAATGAAACAGTTTGTATCTGCCGGATTGGACGGTTAATAGGAGCCGGAAACGTTTTCCTCAAACCCTATCAAGGGATTCCCCTTGAAAAAGAATCTAATCTTGTTTATACTAAAATGGTTATTTTGTACGTGATTGTCTACGTGAACATGTGAATTTTGGAGGGGAAAGTATACAATGAAAGCAACTTGGGAAAAGATAGAGAAGAACCTTGGGGTTCTTGAGGTTGAAGTGGGTGCAGATCGTGTAACTGCAGCACTCGACAAAGCTTTTAATAAAGTAGTTAAACAAGCAAACGTACCTGGATTCCGTAAAGGTAAAGTTCCACGTCCAATCTTCGAAGCTCGTTTTGGTGTGGAAAGCTTGTATCAAGAAGCAATTGACATTTTGCTTCCTGAAGCTTACACAGAAGCAATCGACCAAACGGATATCTTTCCGGTTGACCGCCCAGATGTAGATGTGGAACAATTCGCTAAAGGACAAGTATTCAAGTTCAAAGCGAAAGTAACGGTTAAACCTGAAGTTACACTGGGTGACTACAAAGGCGTTGAAGTTGCTGTAGCCAAACATGAAGTAACGGATGTAGAAGTGACTGAAGAACTCGAGCGTCTTCAACAACGTCACGCAGAACTCGTTGTTATCGACGAAGGCTCTGCACAAAACGGCGATGTTGCTGTAATCGACTTTGACGGCTCCGTTGATGGTGTACCGTTCGAAGGCGGACAAGCTGAGCGTTATTCCCTGGAACTTGGTTCCAACACGTTCATCCCAGGATTTGAAGAACAGGTTTTGGGTCTGTCCACAGGCGACTTCAAAGACGTTGAAGTAACTTTCCCAGAGAGCTACCATGCGGCTGAACTGGCTGGCAAACAAGCGGTATTCAAAGTGAAAGTGCATGAAATCAAACGTAAACAACTTCCTGAACTGGATGACGAGTTTGCAAAAGATGTTAGCGAATTCGATACGCTTGAAGAGTACAAAGCTGATCTGAAAACACAATTGGAATCCCGTAAAGCAGACGAAGCCAAAGCAGCTCAAGAAAATGCTGTTGTAGAAAAAGTGGCTGAAAATGCTGAAGTGGACATTCCAGCAGCAATGGTTGAAAGTGAAGTACAAAACATGATGCGTGATTTCGACAACCGTCTGCGCAACCAAGGTATGAACCTGGAAATGTTCCTGAGCTTCTCCGGTCAAACTCAAGCTGACCTGAGAGGACAAATGCAGGAAGATGCTTCCAAACGTGTTCGCAACAACCTGGTTCTTGAAGCAGTTGGTAAAGCGGAGAACATCGAAGTGTCTGACGAAGAAGTTAACCAAGAACTCGAAAAAATGGCTGAATCCTACAAGCGTCCTGCTGAAGAGATTCGTGGCATTCTTGAGGGTAATGGTTCCCTGGACAGCCTTCGTGATGAAGTGAAACTGCGTAAAACGATTGATGTTCTCGTTGAGAACAGCAAAGTCGTTGAAGCTGTTGAAGCTCCAGCTGAAGAAGTTGCTGCAGAAGCTGACGAAAAATAAGACAAGCTGTTATGTAATGAACAGCTGAATAAACGATAAGGCACGTGAATCATTGCGTGCCTTATTTTTAAATTATGGCATCCATTTTATAGAGGATTCAGTAATAATATGGATGTAATTCTTTGTGGTGTCGCTGATGCATATTCAACGTCCTATGGTTCTCCTGCAAATAAAAAAAAGGCGAAACGGCATAGGATTGCTCCGATTTGCACATACATAGAAAACATGGTTAAATATGATCAGGCTAAAAAGTAAACTCACTTAGGCTTTACACCGCTTGTGAAAAATGACATTGTCACAGGAACGTGTTAGAATGAATTTGGGTTTGCTTTACAGGTAGCCTATGTCTAATTACATGTAGAAAAGAGGTTGGTCTCATGAGTCTGGTGCCAATGGTTGTAGAACAAACCAATCGAGGCGAGCGTTCTTACGATATATATTCGCGTTTGCTGAAGGATCGCATTATTTTTCTAACCAGTGCGATTGATGACGATGTAGCCAATCTTGTCATAGCACAGCTTTTGTTTTTGGCAGCCGACGATCCTGAGAAGGATATCAGCCTGTACATTAATTCACCTGGTGGTTCTGTCACCGCAGGGATGGGTATATACGATACGATGCAATATATCAAACCGGATGTATCAACCATTTGCGTAGGTATGGCAGCAAGCATGGGCTCGTTATTGCTGACAGCCGGTGCTCCTGGCAAACGATATGCACTGACGAACAGTGAAGTGATGATTCATCAGCCGCTTGGCGGCGTTCAAGGACAGGCTGCGGATATCAAAATTCACGCGGAATGGATTATTAAAACACGTCAAAAACTGAATCAAATATACGTCGATCGTACAGGTCAACCCCTTGAGAAAATCGAGCGGGACACAGACCGTGACTTTTTCATGAGTGCTGAGGAAGCCAAAACGTACGGCATTATTGACCAGGTGCTCAGCAGACCGATCAATTCCTAAAGGGGTGGTTTCATGTTTAAATTTAACGATGAGAAAGGGCAATTGAAATGCTCTTTTTGCGGTAAATCTCAGGAACAGGTGCGCAAACTGGTCGCTGGACCAGGCGTTTACATTTGTGATGAATGTATCGAACTTTGCACTGAAATCGTTGAGGAAGAGCTCGGTCATGACGAAGAACTGGACCTCAAAGATATTCCAAAACCAAAAGAAATCCGTGATATTCTGGACCAGTACGTTATTGGACAGGATCAGGCGAAGAAGTCTTTGTCTGTTGCGGTTTACAATCACTATAAACGGATCAACACACAAAGCAAGATTGAGGACGTTGAATTGCAAAAGAGTAACATTTTGCTGTTAGGACCTACGGGTTCAGGTAAAACGTTGCTTGCGCAAACGATGGCCAAAATCCTTAATGTTCCTTTTGCTATTGCGGATGCGACTTCATTGACAGAAGCTGGTTATGTCGGCGAGGATGTAGAGAACATTCTGCTCAAGCTGATTCAAGCTGCTGACTATGATGTGGAAAAAGCAGAGCGCGGCATTATTTATATCGATGAAATTGATAAAGTAGCACGTAAATCCGAGAACCCATCCATTACACGGGATGTATCGGGTGAAGGAGTTCAACAGGCACTTTTGAAAATCCTGGAAGGAACTGTAGCTTCTGTACCACCACAAGGTGGCCGTAAGCATCCACATCAGGAATTCATTCAAATTGATACCACCAACATCTTGTTCATTTGCGGCGGTGCCTTTGATGGGCTGGAGCAAATGATCAAACGCCGGATCGGTAAAAAAGTCATTGGCTTTAACACCGTTACGGAACAAAAAGATCTTAAACCAGGTGAATATCTGGGTATGGTATTGCCGGAAGACTTGCTGAAATTTGGTCTAATTCCGGAGTTTGTAGGCCGTTTGCCAGTCATCTCCACTTTGGAGCCACTGGACGAAGACACATTGGTACGGATTCTTTCCGAGCCGAAAAATGCGCTTACGAAACAATACCAAAAGCTGCTTGAGCTGGATAATGTGAATCTGGTGTTCGAACCAGGAGCATTGCTGGCGATTGCGAAGGAAGCCATTAAACGTAACACAGGTGCACGTGGACTGCGCGCGATTATCGAGGGCATTATGCTTGAGATTATGTACGAAGTGCCTTCCCGTGATGATGTTACGAACTGTGTCATTACTGAAGAGGTCGTTGAGAAGAGAGTCGTGCCTGAATTGAGTCAAAGGAAGGACGACAAGCAGGAAGAAAGTGCCTAACTACAGGTGAATATTCCGTTTCAACACTGAAATATAGACTTGTCAGTTCTCCACTCCTGGCAGAAGACGATTTCATGTCTCTGTCAGGGTGGAGCTTTGACGTTGTGGGGAGAGAAATCACTCATGTTTTTAAGACAAGATACACGTCCCGTAAAAGTGGGGAACTTAACGATTGGTGGCAGCAACGATGTCATCATTCAGAGCATGTGTACAACGAAAACGGCAGACGTAGAGGCAACCGTTGCAGAGATTTTGCGTTTGGAAGAAGCAGGCTGTCAAGTGGTGCGTGTAACGGTGAACAATGAGGAAGCTGCCGCAGCCATCAAGGAAATCAAGAAACGGATCCATATTCCGCTCGTAGCGGATATCCATTTTAATTATAAACTGGCTCTTCTTGCGATTGAGAACGGCATCGATAAAGTGCGGATTAATCCCGGTAATATCGGTAAACGTTCCAAAGTTGAGGAAGTCGTCAAAGCTTGTAAAGAGAAGGGTATTCCGATTCGGATCGGGGTAAACGCAGGTTCTCTGGAAAATCATTTGCTTGAAAAATATGGTTATCCAACAGCTGATGCTATGGTAGAAAGTGCACTTTATCACATTGGTATTCTTGAGGAATTGGATTTCCACGATATTATCGTGTCTCTCAAAGCTTCGGATGTACCGATGGCGATTGAAGCTTATACCAAAGCGGCTCAAATCATTCAGTATCCTTTACACCTGGGGATTACCGAGGCGGGCACATTGTTCTCGGGTACAATCAAAAGTTCTGCGGGTATGGGTGCCTTGTTATCTATGGGCATTGGTTCGACGATGCGGATATCGCTTAGTGCGGATCCGGTTGAAGAAATTAAGGTTGCTCGTGACCTGCTCAAAACCTTTGGTCTGATCTCCAATGCAGCTACGCTGATTTCCTGTCCAACCTGTGGACGTTTGGATATCGATCTCTTCTCCATTGCTAATGAGGTGGAAGAGTATATTTCCAAACTCAAGGTGCCGATTAAAGTATCGGTGCTGGGTTGTGCGGTTAACGGTCCGGGTGAAGCGAAGGAAGCGGATATCGGTATTGCCGGTGCACGCGGGGAAGGTTTGTTATTCCGTCATGGTAAAATGATCCGTAAAGTGCCGGAAGAAATCATGGTTGAGGAATTGAAAAAAGAGATCGACATCATCGTGGAAGCCTATGAAACCACAGGAGTTATTCCTGGTCGCTCGCACTGATTGATTCATATCACTTCTGTAACAGCCCGTCATCAATGACGGGCTGTTTTTTGTTCTTCAACATACAATTTCCAGATCACCCGTTTACGTCTCGGTGAAAAGGCTATACTACCAAGTATTAGCATGATCTCATATGAGAATAGGGATAGAACAGGAGGATGTTGAGACATGGAATTTGGTATGGTCATAATGATGATCCAGTTATTTTTTGGTGTGGTGATCGGTTTGTATTTCTGGAATTTGCTTCGTGGCCAGAAAACGAATCGCAGTGCGGTGGAGCGTGAATCCCGCAAGGAACTGGAGAAGCTGCGGAAGCTGCGCTCCATTTCACTCACCAAGCCTCTGGCAGAGAAGACGCGTCCAGCAACCATCAATGACATTGTAGGGCAAAAAGACGGACTTCGCGCTCTTAAAGCCGCGTTATGCAGTGCTAATCCCCAGCATGTCATTATATATGGACCACCAGGGGTGGGGAAAACAGCCGCTGCAAGGGTGGTTTTGGAGGAAGCCAAAAAGAATCCGTCATCGCCCTTTAAGGCAGATGCCAAATTCACGGAACTTGACGCCACGACGGCGCGTTTCGATGAACGGGGTATTGCTGACCCTTTGATTGGTTCAGTGCATGATCCGATCTATCAGGGAGCGGGAGCGATGGGCGTAGCAGGTATTCCACAACCGAAACCGGGTGCCGTTACGAAGGCACATGGGGGAATGCTGTTTATTGATGAGATCGGTGAACTGCATTCCATTCAGATGAATAAACTGCTGAAAGTCTTGGAGGACCGCAAGGTCTTTTTGGAAAGTGCGTACTATAACTCGGAAGACACGCATACTCCTGCTTATATCCACGATATTTTTCAAAATGGTCTGCCAGCCGATTTTCGTCTTGTCGGAGCGACGACTCGTTCGCCCCATGAACTGCCTCCAGCCTTGCGCTCGCGGTGCATGGAGGTCTATTTCCGTCCATTGCTTCCTGAAGAGATTGGGCGAATTGCGGAAGATGCTGTTCAGAAAATCGGGTTCAGTCCATGTCCAGAAGCCGTTGATGTAGTCAAGCGATATGCAACCAATGGACGCGAGGCGGTTAACATTATTCAGCTCGCTGCTGGGCTGGCCTTGACCGAAAAACGTGAAACGCTGCAGGCGTCGGATGTGGAATGGGTTGCTGGCAGCAGCCAGATTCAGCCCCGGCCAGATCGCAAGGTGCCTTTGCAGCCACAGATTGGTTTTGTGAATGGCTTGGCCGTATATGGACCCAATATGGGCACCATTTTGGAGATTGAAGTATCCGCTGTTCCGGCTCTTCGAGATCAGGGACGGATTAACATCACGGGAGTTGTGGATGAAGAAGAGATTGGAGGCGGTTCGCGCACACTCCGGCGAAAAAGTATGGCTAAAGGATCGGTTGAAAATGTGTTAACCGTATTAAAGGCCATGGGCATTCGTCCTAACGACTATGATTTACACGTCAACTTCCCAGGTGGAACGCCAATTGATGGTCCATCTGCCGGGATTGCCATGGCCACAGCCATTACATCAGCCATCCAGGGGCGTCCGATTGATCACGAGACAGCGATGACTGGCGAGATCAGTATCCATGGACGGGTAAAACCAATCGGCGGTGTACTTGCCAAAGTGGAAGCTGCATTCCAGGCGGGTGCAAAGACGGTCATTATTCCCGCCGAGAACTGGCAGTCCATCTTTGAAAATCTGGATGGCTTACGCGTTGTTCCGGTCGATACCGTTGAAGACGTGTTCCGTGAAGTATTTGACTGGGTACCTAATGAAGAGCAAACAAAACAATTAAACCTTGCGGAGGAGTCAGCGACACCTGCACCGGAGATTTTTCCACCTGCATCCGCTTCATATTTACGTGTCGACTTGCCCCGTCCAGGACAGGTTACAGATTCGGGAAGCTGTTAGGCGCTTCCCTTCATTGGTTTTTTATGTGAACATTTGATAGAATAATGAATGACTACAACCTGAGAGCCATTGGAGGTGCGAAAGCGATGGGACCGAGCAAAGCGAAAGGTCGTCGTTTTCCTTTACTGCCTTTAAGAGGACTTCTCGTCTACCCGAGTATGGTACTGCATCTCGATGTGGGCCGGGAGAAATCGGTCAAGGCTTTAGAAAAAGCGATGGTAGAAGAACATTTGATTCTCCTATGTTCCCAAGCCGAGGTAAATATTGAAGAACCAACACAAGAGGATATTTTCAGAATCGGAACGGTTGCCAAGGTCAGACAGATGCTGAAGCTTCCAAACGGGACGATTCGTGTACTTGTGGAAGGCTTGGAACGGGCTGAAATCATTGAATATACGGATAACGAGGAATATTACGAAGTGCTGGCACAAGAGCTTCCTGAAGAGGAGAACAGTCATCCAGAAACGGATGCGCTGATGCGTACGGTTCTGAACCAGTTCGAAAATTATATTAATCTGTCCAAAAAGGTTACACCCGAGACACTTGCAGCTGTGTCTGATATCGAAGAACCAGGTCGATTGGCCGATGTTATTACAAGTCACCTGTCCTTGAAAATCAAGGACAAACAGGAGATTTTGGAAACCATCGACGTTCGTGAACGGCTGGAGAAGCTGCTGGACATCCTGAACAATGAGCGGGAAGTACTGGAGCTTGAACGCAAAATCAGTCAGCGTGTGAAGAAACAGATGGAGAAAACCCAGAAGGAATACTACCTTCGTGAGCAGATGAAGGCGATTCAGAAAGAGCTGGGTGAGAAAGAGGGCCGTGCCGGCGAGGTTGAGGAGCTCCGAGATCAGATGGAGGCTCTAAGCTTGCCGGACAAGGTGAAGGAAAAGGTTGAGAAAGAAATTGATCGACTGGAGAAGATGCCATCTAGTTCTGCCGAAGGCGGGGTTATCCGCAACTATGTCGATTGGTTGCTGGGGCTGCCTTGGACACAGATGACAGCGGACGATCTGGATATTCAAAAGGCTGAAGATGTGCTAAACGCAGATCATTACGGTTTGGAAAAACCGAAAGAGCGTGTGCTGGAATATCTGGCTGTTCAGAAGCTGGTGAAAAAGCTTAAAGGGCCAATCCTTTGTCTTGTTGGACCTCCAGGGGTCGGCAAAACGTCGCTTGCCCGCTCCATTGCCAGATCACTCGGACGCGAGTTTGTCAGAATATCGCTGGGTGGTGTGCGAGATGAAGCGGAAATTCGCGGACATCGTCGTACCTATGTTGGAGCAATGCCAGGGCGTATCATTCAGGGCATGAAAACGGCGGGTTCACTCAATCCAGTTTTCCTGCTGGACGAGATCGATAAAATGGCTTCGGACTTCCGCGGAGACCCTTCCGCAGCGTTGCTTGAGGTACTTGATCCCGAACAGAATAACACGTTCAGTGACCACTTTGTAGAATTGCCGTTTGACTTATCTAACGTTATGTTCATTACAACGGCCAACACAGTGCATAACATCCCACGTCCGCTTCTGGATCGGATGGAAATGCTCAATATTCCAGGATATACTGAACTGGAGAAGCTGCAAATTGCCAAAAACTATTTGCTGCCGAAGCAGAAGCAGGATCACGGTCTGGAAGAAGATCAGTTGAATATTGGGGATGACAGCTTGCTGCGTGTCATTCGTGAATATACACGGGAATCCGGTGTGCGGAATCTAGAACAGCAGATGGCGTCTTTGTGCAGGAAAGCGGCTAAAAACATCGTATCCGGTGTAGAAGGCCAAATTAATATCGCATCGGATGAAGTCAAAGACTACCTTGGCCCTGGCAAGTTCCGCTATGGCATGGCCGAACTGGAAGATCAGATCGGTACGGTGACAGGTCTCGCTTGGACTGAAGTGGGTGGGGATACGCTTGTCATTGAAGTGACGGTCGTACCTGGAACAGGTAAACTGACGCTGACAGGTAAACTGGGCGATGTCATGAAAGAATCCGCTCAGGCAGCATTCAGCTATACCCGGTCCAAAGCTGCACAGCTCGGCATCCCGTCTGACTTCCACGAGAAGAACGATATCCATATTCACGTTCCGGAAGGAGCCATTCCGAAGGATGGACCATCTGCCGGGATTACAATGGCGACTGCGTTGATCTCTGCTTTGACGAACAAGCATGTCTCCAAAGACGTTGCCATGACTGGTGAAATAACGCTGCGTGGCCGTGTGTTGCCAATTGGAGGACTTAAGGAAAAATCACTGGCGGCCCACCGCGCCGGTTACAAAAAAATATTATTGCCCAAGGATAACGAACGGGACCTGCGGGATATTCCGGATAGCATCAAGGAAGATGTGGAATTTGTTCCTGTAGCCCATATGGATCAAGTGCTGCAACATGCGCTTGTGGAACAGGCAGGAATACACCTGTAACCCGTTAAACGAGGGATCGTATGAAGAGTAAACCGTTCTGCGGAAGCTTTGGCGTCCGTTGGAACGGTTTTTTTGGTATGATAGAACAATCCATGGCATAATACGAACAGCAGCCATAAGTAAGAGCACAGGAGTTCAAGAGAGGACAGATACATTATGAAAGTAAATCAATCTGAATTTATTATCAGTGCCGTTCGGCCTGAACAATACCCCGAGGATGGCCTGCCCGAGATTGCATTGGCGGGACGATCCAATGTAGGGAAATCATCTTTGATCAACCGTTTGATTAATCGCAAAAATTTGGCTCGGACGAGTTCCACCCCTGGTAAGACACAGCAACTGAACTATTATAAGATCAATCAGGATCTCTATTTTGTGGATTTCCCTGGCTACGGTTATGCCAAAGTGTCGAAGCAGCAGCGATTTGCCTGGGGCAAAATGATGGAGAAGTATTTGCTGGAACGGAAAGAATTGAAACTGGTTATGCAAATGGTGGATATGAGACATGAACCTTCCAAGGATGACATGATGATGAATGACTGGCTTCGCCATCATGGCTTGCCTCTCGTTGTAGTAGCGACGAAGATGGACAAGATTCCAAAAACGCGTAGAGCCAAACATATCAAAGTCATCAAAGAAGCTTTGGATCTCCGTCCTGGGGATCTGTTCGTACCGTTTTCATCGGAAGAAGGTTTAGGTAAGGAAGAATTATGGGAGATCATCACCCGCTATGCTGGAATCGGTCAAGCTGTAGCGGAAGAAGAGCCTGAGGCTGAGAGTCAAGAAGACCACGAAATTAACGGATAACCGGGGATTACGCCATGTGTATGCAGGAAAGTGAGCAACTTGGGTGTATCTTTGAGGAGATCAAGGAATAATCCATATTTTGCTGGGTTTTCGTGGAAATTCATCGTTTTATTCTGGGGTGAAATAGCAATACGGTAGTGTATAATGAGTATAGGTGCATTTGTGCCAACAGTACTAAAGTAGCGGCCTTGCCGACCTGAAGAATTTTGAGATCACTGCCACATGTGCAGGAAGACAAAACAATCGGGAAAGAATTGAGGAGATTTTTATGGCTCAGCGATTAGCCACAGAGTATGTTAAAGCCACTTTGAAATTGTCAGAACCCCAGATGCATCAGTTTTTGCGCATGACAGAAGATGGCCGGCTTCATCAACGTGTGAAGGTGATGGAGAATGGCTGCCAGGAAATTGTGCTCGTAGATGTGAGTGGAGAAGAAGTTCATTTCCCTTTTGACCGTAGGGAAGGGTTTTACATCTGTGAGTTATCTTGCCGCCTGGTGAATCATCATCTGACGAACGTAGTTCGGAAGCTCTTTATGACCTTTAAGGGTGACGGCGTTGTTCATCGAATTTATAAAGAGTTCACCATGACGTATGTTTATACTCAGGGCGTTGTCCGTAAAATTGTGGAGCAGACCGGTGAAAATATCCGTGTCATCTACGAATACAAAAATACGATTCTTGAATTGCAGCGTGTGTTCCAGGCTCGGGATATTGAACGCGAGATAAACCGGGTATACGCCGAGGTTGATTCGTTACTCGATACAAGAAAAGATGCGTCTACTTCTGAACAACTCCGGCAGATTGATGAAAAGCTTGCTCTTCACCAGAAACGGCTGTTTGAGCTTGAGGCCTATTGACCTGAAGGTGTGAATGATACAAGTATTTAAATAACCGTCCCCTTATGCTCTGATCTGGCACATTCCAGGCGGCAGCGAAAGGGGATTTTTTTGAATTTGAGAGTCTAACGGACACTGAATTTTTTTATTTTTTGTTCTTCTTAAAAGGGGTTGCATTCCTTTTGATTAGATGTTATTTTTAATCTCGTTGAAAAGAATATAGGAACCAGGATTCACTCAGGACATTATATGTTGCGAGAGATTTTTCCCTCGGGAAGTGAATGACGTAGGTCCTAGCGGATGAAATTTTCAAACATTTTATTCCTAGGAAGGGGGCGCCGAAGGATGGAATATTCAACTTTCGGAAGACACGTTGCTGTTGATGTTTGGGGTGTAGACTTTGATCTATTGAACAGTGCGGAGTATTTGCAAGCTCAACTGGTTGAAGCAGCGGAGGCATGTGGCGCGACAGTAATGTCCGTACAATCCAAGCAGTTTGAACCACAAGGAGCGACAGTGCTTGTACTACTGTCTGAGAGTCATCTCTCGATTCATACGTATCCTGAGAGAGGGTTTGCAGCGATTGATTGTTACACTTGCGGGGAGACCGTAGACCCACAACTGGCCATTGATTACCTGGTATCCGTATTAAAACCGGAAAAAACGTACGCAAAAAAACTGGTACGTGGATTGGGCGAATTGCATGTTGAGACACCAGAAATGAAACCAAATGATCTGCTATACATGATTTAATTACGACAGCATGAATAATGTTCACATATCGGGATGAACCCAGAATCATCTTAAACCCAAATAGTCATGGAATCTTCCATGGCTATTTTTTTATATGGGGTTTTCATGAATCTTTATTATTAAAACAAGTATTTAACGCATAAGGGCGAAGATTGGTGAGACACTACAATAAATGACAATGCATAAGATGATTTACATGTGGATTTCATAAACATTTCATAAAAATGGCCCGGCCATTGTATGGATGTGTGATATAATTAACCATGTCAATCATAAATGGATGAACATATGTAGAAAACACTTTGATTGGAAATTTATTAGGCAGGTGAACTTGCAATGCACATCGTTGTCGTTGGTTTGAATTATCGCACGGCGCCTGTAGAGGTTAGGGAACGATTCACATTTGCAGAAAAGGACTTGTCTGAAGCGCTGCAGCAGCTCAAGCTGACCAAGAGTGTATTGGAAGGTGTAATCGTAGCCACATGTAACCGTACCGAGTTGTATGTTGTGGTAGACCGTCTTCACATGTGTGGTTATTTTATTCGGACGTTCATGGAACAGTGGTTTAATGTTCCGCGGGAAGAATTTACGCAACACTTATATATATATGAAGATGATCAAGCCATGCGCCATTTGTTCCGTGTCATTTGTGGGCTGGACTCTATGGTTATTGGCGAGACTCAGATTCTTGGACAAGTGAAACAGGCTTTTTTCAAAGCTCAGGAAGAGAAAGCTACGGGGACCTGGTTTAACATGCTGTTCAAACAGGCTGTTACACTAGGGAAACGCGCGCATTCGGAGACTTCGATCGGAGAGAGCGCGGTATCAGTAAGTTATGCTGCTGTTGAACTGGGCAAGCGTATCTTTGGCATGTTCACGGATAAGAAGGTGCTGATTCTGGGTGCCGGCAAAATGAGTGAACTTACAGTAAAACATCTTTATACTAACGGAGCCTCTGAAGTCATTGTAGCGAATCGAACACTTGCGCGAGCTGAGGAATTGGCCGCGAAGTTTCGGGGGACCCCTTGTACGATGGAGCAGGCATTAGAGCGACTGAACGAGGTGGATATTGTTATCAGCTCGACGGGTGCAGAAAGATATGTACTGGACGCCACCGTTGTTCGAGAGAGCATGAAGCGTCGTCAATCACGCCCTCTGTTCCTGATTGATATTGCTGTTCCGCGGGATATTGATCCGGCGATCGGCGAGTTATCCAATGTATTCCTTTATGATATTGATGATTTGGAAGGAATCGTGGAGAGTAACCTGGAGATGCGTAAGGTGGAAGCTGCGAAGATCGAGAAAATGATTGAACTTGAGATGGAAGACTATTATCAATGGCTCAAAACATTGGGCGTTCGGCCTGTAATTCGGGCATTGCAGGAAAAAGGCGCTTCCATTCATGAAGAAACGATGGATAGCCTGTTCAATAAATTGCCTGAACTGGATGAACATCAGCGTAAAGTTATCCGTCGTTTGACGAAAAGTATCGTGAATCAAATGACGACAGATCCGATCAACCGGATTAAGGAAATGGCTGGTACCAAGCACGGTGATGAAGCACTGCGCATGTTTACTCAGATCTTTGCTCTGGAGGATGCAGTAGAGGTGGCCGCTGAGAAAGTAAACCAGAGCGACGCCACGGCTCTGCGCAAACCGGATGCCGTTCATCTTAATGATTCCCGGCAAGACCACGTGCCGGCTTATGCTCCGGCAGGCGTATAAGGCGGGTGGGCAGCTTGACCCTAGCTGAACAAATCTATGAAGCTTTAATCTATATGTATGCCCTGAGCCTACTGTTCTATTTCTCGGACTGCATTCGACGCAATGCGGGGGCGAAGCGGACAGGCACAGGGTTTCTTGTTGTTGTATGGGCGCTTCAGGTGCTCCATGTCATTTTACGCATGTTAACCGAAGGGCATTTTCCAATCTACACCACGTTTGATTTTTTGTTTATATTTTCATTCAGTATCGTGCTGATGTCCCTGGTAATGACCCGTATCCAGCGTTCTGAATTTGTTATTTTGTTGCTGAACGTGGTTGGTTTCTCGGTTACGGTGTTGAACCGTTTGTGGTTTACAGCAGGCGAGATATCTCTGCATAATTGGCAGACCGTGCATGGATTGCTTATTATGCATATTACCTTGGCGAATCTTGGTTTCGCAGCTCTGACGGTTGGTGCTGTATTTGCCATGTTATATCTGTTTTTGCACCGCAAGCTCAAGAATAAAAAGTGGAATGATACCGTACGTCGTCTGCCGAGTCTGGAAGTGATCAGCAAATATATGGATGGTGCTACACTGATTGGCACACCTCTCCTTGGTGTTTCAATCATGCTCGCGGTATTGTCTATTGTAGCCGAAACGCGCTGGAGCCTGCTCTTGGATCTCAAGGTTATTGCCACAGGGCTTGCCATGGCGATTTATGTGGGATACTTCGTCTTTAAGAGAAGGAAACAGTTCTCCACAGTCATTATGGCGAGATGGACGCTCATCGGATACGGTTTTGTCATTATCAGTTTTTTATCCAATGCGTATTCAGCGTTTCATCGTTGGACGGGAGAGTGAAGGAGATGGAACGCTACACCCCCATATTTGTAGATATATCAGGGAAGTCTTGCTGCGTGGTTGGGGGCGGACGTGTTGCTGAACGTAAAATAAAAGGTCTGCTTCATGCGCAAGCGCAAATCAAGGTGATTAGTCCGGAAGTTACGCCAACGTTACAACAATTGCATCTTGATTCCCGAATTCAATGGCTGGCCCGGTCCTACCGCAATGGAGATTTGCGGGGGGCCTTTCTCGTATATGCAGCAACGGACCATAGTGAAGTGAATACAGCGGTTGTCCAAGAAGCCGAGGATGCGGGTATACTGGTGAATGACGCCATATCTTCTGAACGAAGCACCTTTATTACACCAAGTGTGGTCAGGCGTGGAAGGCTGAGCATTGCGATATCGACTGCTGGAGCTGGGCCTGTGGCCGCAGCAGAAATTCGTGACACATTGGAACAGCAATTCGGAGATGAGTACGAGACGTATATTGAATTTTTGTATCAGATGAGGATGGAAGTAAAGGCACGTGTATCTTCTCCAGAAGTCAGGGGGAAATTACTCCGTCGTTTAACCGAGATGAATGTGCTGGTAGATATCCGTACAGGTCAGTTTGAGTGGTGGACAGAAGAACAAATTGGGGACTGGATTTCCCATAATCAGGAGGACGTGTAGACATGCGGACAATAAAAGTGGGAAGCAGACAAAGCGCACTTGCTTTGACCCAGACAGGCCATGTAATTCAAGATTTACGTGATATTTGTGAGCGAGAAGGACTAGCGTTTGACTTTGAAGTACATAAAATCGTTACAAAAGGGGATTTGATTCTCGATGTAACCCTGTCCAAAGTTGGAGGCAAAGGTCTGTTTGTCAAAGAGATTGAACAGGCGATGCTGGATCGCACGATAGATATGGCTGTTCATAGCATGAAGGATATGCCTTCTGAGTTGCCCGAAGGGTTAACGAACGGAGCTGTTCCTCGCCGGGCAGATCCCCGTGACGCACTAATTTCGAATGGTGGACTTACCTTGGATCAATTGCCGGAAGGTGCAAGAGTGGGGACGAGCAGTCTGCGTCGCTCCAGTCAATTGAAAGCATACCGTCCGGATCTGCAGCTTGAATCACTTCGTGGTAATATTGATTCCCGTCTGCGCAAGCTGGAGACCGAAGGGCTGGACGCCATTATTTTGGCTGCCGCAGGTTTGTATCGAATGGGCTGGCAGGATCGAATTACGGAATATCTGTCAGAGGAAGCTTGTCTTCCTGCAGTGGGTCAGGGTGCGCTCGGCATTGAGTGCCGTGAGGAAGATGCGGAACTGCTTCATCTGTTGCAGTTGTACAACGACCCAGAAACGGCATTTCCTGTGTTGGCTGAACGTCGCTTCCTTAGTGTATTGAATGGGGGCTGTCAGGTTCCGATTGGAGCTCATGCCGTATGGGTGCCACAGCAAGATGCAGATTCCGCGAATGGACAAAACGCGTTACAATTAACAGGTATGGTCGGAACGCCGGATGGCGGGCTGATTCTTAAAGAAGCCTTGACGGGCAAAGATCCGGTTCGTCTTGGTGAAGAAGTGGCTTGGAGATTGATTGAACGGGGAGCAGAGCAGATACTGGCAGAAGTTAGGGGATGAAGAGACATGGTGGGAAAGGTCTTTTTGGTTGGTGCAGGTCCAGGGGACGCCAAGCTGATTACAGTAAAGGGCTGGGAATCAATCGGTAGAGCGGATGCAGTAGTGTATGATCGATTGGCCAGTCCAAGACTACTCAAACAAATGAAGCCCGGCGCGGTTAAGATATATGTGGGTAAACGCCCGGATCGACATACGATGAAGCAGGAAGAAATCAACCAGCTATTGGTTGATCTTGCATTGGAAGGTAAGGTTGTGGTCCGACTTAAAGGGGGAGACCCGACGATATTTGGACGCGTAGGCGAAGAGGCTGACTTGCTACGCAAAAATGGCGTTCCTTTTGAAATTGTACCTGGTGTAACCTCAGCCATAAGTGTACCTGCTTACGCCGGAATACCTGTGACCCACCGCGACTATGCTTCCTCCATTTCCATCATTACGGGGCATGAGAGTCCGGACAAGCTTGATCGCAGCATCCATTGGGATAAAGTGACGAATGCAACAGGCACACTTATATTTATGATGGGTGTCTCCAAAATTGGATATATCAGTGAACAGTTGATTCGCCATGGACGCCCGGCACAAACACCGGTGGCATTGGTTCGCTGGGGCACAAGAGCAGAGCAGGAAACGATAACAGGCACGCTAGAAGATATCGAAGCAAAAGTCATTGCTGCAAACTTCCAACCGCCCGCTGTCATTGTTGTAGGTGAGGTGGTGAACCAGCGTGAGCAGTTGAAATGGGCGGAAGCACTGCCGCTGTTTGGCAAACGCATTCTGGTAACGCGGGCACGCAGTCAGGCTAGTGAATTAGTGAACCGGATTGAGGAGCTTGGCGGTGAACCTTATGAATTTCCGGTGATCGAGACCGTAATGCCATCAACGGAGTCGGCACAGGAAAGTGTCAGACAGGCTTTTGGTGCGTTAAATACGTTTGACTGGGTATTTTTCACGAGTGTGAACGGGGTGGATTTCTTCTTCCGTCATTTGGAGCAGCAGGGGAAGGATGTCCGTGCGCTCCATCAAGCGAGAATTGCTGCGGTAGGACCTTCCACTGGGGAGGCATTGCGTAAGTACGGCATCGTTGCCGAGGTCATCCCAGGACCTTTTCAGGCCGAAGGCATGCTGGAGGCTTTCGAAAGTGAGCTGAAGGAAGGCCAGAAGGTGCTGCTTCCGCACGGAGATCTTGCTCGCACCTGGTTGCCGGAACAGTTGAGGGAGCGAGGGCTTTTGGTCACCGAGGCCATTATCTATGACACCATCCTGGCTGGCGAGGATGACGATGAACTGCTGAAGCTGCTCGAAGAGGGCGGCATTCATGCGATGACTTTCACGAGCTCATCCACCGTTACTAATTTCCTGAACATTCTAAAACGGATGGGATTACAGGATCCCTTGCCTTTATTGAAAAACGTAGAGGTTGCTTGTATCGGGCCTGTTACAGCGAACACGGCAGAAGCAGCAGGCTTGAAGGTCACCATGATGGCTGAAGAAGCAACGATTGAGAGCCTCATCTCTGTCTTGTGTGAGTGGGAACGAAAGCCTGCTACGGCAGCTGCCTTTCCCCGTTGAACATATAAATTGAACGCAATCGATAGATGAAGCGTGCTGAATCATTACGATACCGGCGCGCTTCGCTTTTTGCACTATATAACTATTTAGGGAGGTTTCACACATATGAGTTTTCCAATTGTACGGCATCGCCGTTTACGTCAATCCACAGGTATTCGAAATATGGTGAGAGAGACCCATTTGACTGTGGATGACTTTATCCAACCGATCTATGTGACTTATGGTGAAAATGTAAAATCCGAGATCAAATCCATGCCGGGCGTATTCCGCTTCTCGCTGGATCGTCTGCAGGAAGAAGTGAAGGAGATTGCCGAGTTGGGTATTCCGGCTGTGCTGTTATTCGGTATTCCCGAAACCAAAGACAGTGTCGGTTCGTCTGGATTCGCGGAAGATGGGATTGTGCAGGAAGCGACGAAGCTGATTAAATCCTGGTATCCTGAGCTGCTGGTTGTTGCTGATACCTGTCTGTGTGAATTCACGGATCATGGTCATTGCGGCATGGTGCATACCGTAGAAGTGGACGGTCACATATGCGGAGATGTTCTCAACGACGAATCGCTGGATCTGCTCGTGAAAACGGCAGTATCCCAGGCCAAGGCAGGCGCGGACATTATTGCTCCTTCCAACATGATGGACGGTTTCGTTCAAGCGATCCGTGCCGGACTCGATGAGAATGGGTTCAGTCACATTCCGATTATGTCCTACTCGGTGAAATATGCGTCGGCATTTTACGGTCCATTCCGCGAAGCTGCGGATTCTACGCCGCAATTCGGAGATCGCAAGTCGTATCAGATGGACCCGGCGAACGCCCGTGAAGCATTGCGTGAAGCCGAAACGGATGTGCTTGAAGGAGCGGACATGCTGATGGTGAAGCCTTCGCTTTCCTATCTGGATGTCATACGTACGATCAAGGACCAATTCGATCTTCCACTGGTTGCTTACAACGTAAGTGGAGAGTATGCCATGGTGAAGGCAGCCGCGATTCAAGGCTGGATTGATGAGAAGAAAGTGGCGATGGAAATTCTGCTGAGTATGAAACGTGCGGGTGCAGATATGATTATTACGTACTACGGAAAAGACGCTTCACGCTGGTTGTCAGAGAAATAAGAAGTAATTAGCTTGCTTCAATAACAGCTAGGATGAACAAAACTTATTATGATTTATCAAAAAATATAAAAGGCCTCATCCAATAAGTTTGGAGGGGCCTCATCACTAAGGAGGATGTTCATGACTGCACAACAAGGAACTCGTCGTAATGATGAGCGCTCGCGCAGCGCATTTGAAGAAGCCAAACAGTACATACCTGGGGGTGTAAACAGCCCGGTTCGGGCGTTCAAATCGGTTGGGCTTACCCCGATCTATGCAGAGCGCGGAGAAGGCTCCAAAATCTATGATATTGATGGCAATGTTTTTATTGATTATGTGGGATCCTGGGGTCCGCTCATTATGGGACATGCACATCCTGATGTTGTAGAAGCTTTGCGTGAGACAGCACTTAAAGGAACCAGCTTTGGTGCGCCAACGCTGCTGGAGACAGAGATGGCAAAACTCGTCTGTGAACGAGTGCCTTCGATCGATATTGTGCGGATGGTGAATTCCGGTACGGAAGCAACAATGAGTGCGATTCGTCTGGCACGTGGGGTAACAGGACGCAGTAAAATTTTGAAGTTTGAAGGCTCCTATCACGGGCATGCCGACAGCTTGCTGATCAAAGCAGGATCTGGCGTAGCAACACTGGGTCTGCCTGACAGCCCGGGTGTTCCTGAAGGTGTGGCTATCAATACGATTACGGTTCCATACAATGACCTGGAGTCGGTGAAGCTTGCTTTTGAACGTTACGGTGAAGAACTGGCAGCCGTCATTGTGGAACCTGTTGCAGGTAATATGGGCGTTGTGCCTCCTGTTTCGGGCTTCCTTGAAGGCCTGCGCAGTTTGACGTCTCAGTACGGCAGTCTGCTCATTTTTGACGAAGTCATGACCGGTTTCCGTGTGGGACTGAACTGTGCGCAGGGGAGATACGGCGTTACACCTGACCTGACCTGCTTGGGTAAAGTCATCGGTGGCGGACTTCCGGTTGGCGCTTATGGCGGCAGACGCGATCTGATGGAACAAATTGCTCCAACCGGACCGATCTATCAGGCAGGTACATTGAGCGGCAATCCGCTGGCTATGGCAGCAGGTTATACCACGCTCAAATTGCTGACGCCAGAGGTCTATGACCGTTTGGAGACGCTGTCTGCACGCTTGCAGGCTGGGTTTGAAAAGAATGCAGCAGAGACGGGCATCCCGATTACGATTAACCGTGTTGGTTCAATGGTTTGTCCATTTTTCAGTGCTGTTCCCGTTACGAATTATGATATTGCCAAAGAAAGCAACCTGGATCAATTCCGTCGTTACTTTGCGGCCATGATTGATCAAGGTGTAAGTGTTGCCCCTTCTCAATACGAAGGCATGTTTGTCTCTGGCGTGCATACGGAGCAGGATATTGACGATACGATTGAGGCAAACCGTAAGGCTCTTCAATCATTATGACGATTAAAAGTTGGAAACGCCGTGGGGACTGGCTTGAACTGATGCCAGGCAAAGTGGTGACAGGCAGTCCAGACAGACAGGCTGCTGCAGAGCAATGGCTTCTGTCTGAACTTCAGTTTCCGGAGAAATTGCTGCGTCAGCTAAAGACGAACCAGGGCATACAACTGGCAGGGGACCGGCTTCGGCTGGC
This sequence comes from Paenibacillus sp. 11B, assembly GCF_030487755.1. Lineage (NCBI taxonomy): Bacteria > Bacillati > Bacillota > Bacilli > Caryophanales > Paenibacillaceae > Paenibacillus > Paenibacillus sp. 11B. The sequence continues at coordinate 296,607 of NZ_JAUKNS010000007.1, forward strand.
CCTTTTTGCGTCTCAGCCGATTGACGTTGAACCGAGTTGGGCGGATATTGAAGTTTTGTATGAGGATGATTTCTGCCTGGTTGTGCACAAACCTGCCGGAATGAAGCTGCATCCTGATGGGAGCCGTGCGGATCAAGCGATTACGCTGGATCATGCGGTAGCCTCCTACTACGAAATGAATAATATTCAGGCGAATGTACGCCATGTTCATCGTCTGGACGAGGACACGACAGGACCTGTTTTATATGCCAAAAATGCCTTTGCTCTCGTTAAACTGGATGAAGCGATGCGGCGTAAAGACATTGGACGCCATTATGTCGCCATTGCAGGCGGTCAGATATCCACAGAGTTGAATACGATTGATGCTCCGATCGGGAAGGACAGGCACCACAAGCAACGCAGACGTGTCTCGGAAGGTGGGCAGGAAGCGGTAACCCATGTGGAGATCGTGGAGGTATGGGATAGAGCTACTCTTGTACGGCTGACACTGGATACAGGACGCACACACCAGATTCGGGTGCATTTAAGTTATGCAGGACACCCCCTCATAGGGGATGAGTTATATGGGGGCAGAAAGGATTCAATTGGCCGACAGGCGCTTCATGGTGAGACACTGAGTTTTACCCATCCGCTGACCGGCGTACGAATTGAAGTGGTTGACCCTTGGCCGGCGGATCTCGAACAACTGGCACAACGTGAAGGCAAGGACCAATAAACGGAAAGGTTTGCACAAAAGGTGGCATGCTCATCTCATTCAAGGCATATAGATGGGGTAACGAAGGATTTGGACCATGGATCAGTCCCATGAGAAGGATCATGGTGAACATATGCCGAAAGGAGGACGCCACCTTTGTTGAATCAACCTTATGGTTTGCGGTTCGATATTTATGAGCGCGTTCATTTGTCAGAGGGAGTCCCTGCGATTGAGGAACTGGAGGAAATTGAGCTTTATCCTCGCATTCAGGTGATAGGTCAGGATGATCATGCAACATTGCGAGGCCATCTTTTGCTGACGGGTGCGTATCGGGGAGAGAACGAGATCTCGGAGGAACTCAAACATTTTATCCCGGTGGAGATCACGGTACCCCTGAACCGGGTAAGATCGCTTGAGGATATTTCCATTGAGATTGAAAATTTTGATGTCGATTTGTTATCCAACCGAAGTTTGAATATTACAGGCGTATTGTCGCTTCGCGGCATTGAGGGCTTCCCGGTGGAGGAGCCGCAGGTCTGGTCAGCAGATGAGTTTACCGTTGTACATTCGCCTGACCCTCAGCAGAGTGACCGTTCAGCTCAACTGGAGCAGACAGGCAGCGATCCCAATGTATTTGCTCAGGAATACCTGCTTCAACGGAGCGAAGAGGAAGGGCTTACGAGTACAGCAGAGCCTGCCTATGGCAGTCAGGGATTCGTTGATCCTTCTGCTGGAGATGAGACGGCACGGAATGAAGAGGAGTCGCAGCAGGCACATCTATATCAAGTTTCTCCTGAGCAGTTTCAGAACGGGCAGCAAGGGGCTGGTTACGCGCAGCCAAGCCCAATATCGGCTGAAAACGAAGAGTCCTTGTCCTTGAGGAACAAAGAGGATGAAGCGAAATCGAATGTATCCGAAACGCCTTCTCCAGTTTCGTCTTTTTTGGCGGAGACAGCCGACAGGTTGGCTTCTTACCCTGAATCTGAGCCTCTGCTTCCTCTGACTGAAGAGTCGTCAGTTTGGTCCGAGCCTTCCGTCGAGACCTTACATACGAACTCAAGGAACTCGGAGCAGGCCGATTCCAAATTGGTCTCAAAGCCTTCTGATGAACCAGCAGCACCGAACGTTTGGCATTTTGAATCTGCCCGATCTGAATCCAAACAAGAGGAGCAGGCGGTAGCAGATGTCCCGGCAAATTCCCAGTCGGAGAACTGGCAGGATGTCTTCGCAACATCTGAACCGGAAATTTCGGAAGAATACAAACCTCATGAAGTATCGGACACCAATGAGTCCGCTGAAGAAAAAGAAGCCTTTATCCCTGAACCTGTGGCTGAAACGGAAGACAAGCCGGAGCTCAAGGTTGCTTTTGGCAGCAAGAGAGAGTCTGCACCAAAACAGGCAGAGGGCGTAGGCATCTCCTCCTTGTTATCCTCTGGCAGAGTGACACGTGAGGCGGAAGCTGAACGGGAGCAAGAGGCACTCGCTGGAGAACTGCAGGAAGAAGCATATCAGCCTGATGATGTAGAGTGGAAGAACCTGTTTCTCGGCACCCTTGTGGATCAGACCCCGTTTCGTAAGGTGAAATTATGCATTGTACAGCGTGAAGAGACACTGGATACGATTGCAGACCGATATCAGTTAAGTACCAGAGAGCTCCAGTTGTATAATCGATTATCCGAACAGGTTGTGGAAGAAGGGCAGATTCTATATATCCCTTAACTGCAGGTAGGTTAATGTCCATTTCGACCCGTGATCCCTTGAGGATGGCGGGTTTTTGCTTTATCTGCCCTCAACCTGCATTGCAGCGCGCTTTTTCCGCTGTTGTCAGGTTGACTATCGGGCACGGGCAGGGTATGATGTGTTTAGGTTTTTTGAAGAACAACGTGGATCGGGAGTAGTAGACAGTATGACCTTTCAGAGAGCGGGATTGTAACGCTGGGAAATTCCGTAGGAACCAACTGATCGAAGTCGCCCGGGAGTTGCCTGTTTGAATACAAGGGATGAGTCATTCATACCTGAGGTAGGATGGGCCGGTCGCAGCCGTTATCTGCTTGAAGTGTCACGTAAGTATAGGAGGGGAAGTCTGTCTTTCTATCTGCGTGAAACAAAGGTGGTACCGCGAAAGCTAACCTTTCGTCCTTTGATGGATGAAAGGTTTTTTTGTTTTTTGGCGATGATGAATAAGTAACGGAGGAATGACACATGTCTGAACAAAAAAATTCAGCTGCAACAGAAATGCCGACCACGTATGATCCGAAAGCTGCGGAACAAAAATGGTATTCCACTTGGATGGAAAATGGATATTTCAAGGCAGGCCAGCGTAAAGATGCTGAACCTTATACGATTGTAATCCCACCCCCGAACGTAACCGGAATGCTCCATATTGGGCATGCGCTCGATTTCACACTGCAGGATATTCTGATTCGTACCAAGCGGATGCAGGGCTATGATGCACTGTGGCTGCCGGGTTCTGACCATGCAGGGATTGCTACCCAAACCAAAGTCGAGCAGAAATTGCGTGAAGAAGGTCTGACTCGTTATGATCTGGGACGCGAAAAGTTTCTGGAGAAAGTATGGGACTGGAAAGACCAGTATGCAACAACTATTCGTCAGCAATGGGGCAAAATGGGCTTGTCGCTCGACTATACGCGTGAACGTTTTACGCTGGACGAAGGTTTATCTCAGGCTGTGCGTAAAGTGTTTGTTCAACTGTATGAAAAAGGCCTCATTTATCGAGGCAAACGAATTATTAACTGGGACCCGGTAAACCGGACTGCATTGTCCGACATCGAGGTTGAATATAAAGAAGTTCAGGGTCACTTGTACCACCTGCGTTATCCGCTCAAAGACGGAAGTGGTTATGTCACAGTAGCGACAACTCGCCCGGAAACGATGCTGGGAGATACGGCAGTTGCTGTTCATCCGAAGGATGAGCGTTACGCAGATATGATTGGCAAAGTGCTTGTGCTGCCTATCATCGGACGCGAAATTCCGGTTATTGCAGATGAGTATGTAGATAAAGATTTCGGAAGTGGCGCCGTGAAAATTACGCCTGCTCATGATCCGAATGACTTCGAAGTGGGCCTCCGTCATGATCTGCCACAGATTACGGTGATGGATGAGACCGGTACGATGAATGCCGACGCAGGCAAATATCAGGGACTGGATCGCAGTGACTGCCGCAAGCAAATCGTTGCAGATCTGAAAGAACAGGGCGTATTGATCAACATCGAGGATCACACGCATCAGGTTGGACACAGCGAACGGACAGGAGCTGTCGTTGAGCCGTATTTGTCGACACAATGGTTTGTTGAGATGAAGCCGCTCGCGGAAAAAGCGATTGAGAAGCAACAAAGCGGTGAAGGGGTTCGTTTTGTTCCGGATCGTTTTGAGAAAACGTATCTGAACTGGATCGAGAATGTTCGTGACTGGTGTATCTCTCGTCAATTGTGGTGGGGTCATCGTATTCCTGCCTGGTATGACGAGGAGACCGGAGAAGTTATTGTATCTGCTGAAGATCCGACAACACTGCCAGAATACGCTGGGCGCAAGCTGAGACAGGATGAAGACGTTCTGGATACATGGTTCAGCTCTGCATTATGGCCGTTCTCTACATTAGGCTGGCCGGAAGACACGGAAGATCTGAAACGTTATTACCCGACAAGTGTATTAGTAACAGGGTATGACATTATTTATTTCTGGGTGGCGCGCATGATCTTTACCGCTCTGGAGTTCACGGAAGAGGTTCCGTTCAAAGATGTGCTGATGCACGGTCTTGTTCGTGATGCAGACGGACGCAAGATGTCCAAATCGCTTGGCAACGGTGTTGATCCGCTGGATGTGATTGAGCAATATGGCGCGGATGCTATGCGTTACATGATCTCTACCAGCAGCACTCCGGGGCAGGATCTCCGTTTCCGCTGGGAGCGTGTGGAACAGGCTCGTAACTTTGCGAACAAAATCTGGAATGCATCACGCTTCGCCCTGATGAATCTGGAAGGGTTCACCTATGAAGATCGCGATATTAGTGGAGATCTTGGAACAGCGGATTACTGGATTTTGCACCGCCTGAACGAAACTTCTCGTGATATTACGCGTCTAATCGAAGCATATGAATTTGGAGAAACAGGCCGTTTGCTGTATAACTTTATTTGGGATGACCTGTGTGACTGGTATATCGAGTTTGCGAAGTTGTCCTTCTATGGGGAAGATCCGGTTGCCAAGAAGAAAACACAATCGGTGCTTGCTTATGTGCTGGATCAGACCATGCGCCTGATTCATCCGTTCATGCCTTACATTTCGGAAGAAATCTGGCAGCATCTGCCGCATGAGGGCGAGACGATCACGTTGGCTTCCTGGCCGGTATATGATCCTGCATTGGAGAACCCAGAAGCTGTTGCTGAGATGAATCTGCTTATGGATACCATCCGTGCAGTGCGAAACATCCGTGCAGAAGTGAATGTACCTATGAGCAAGAAAATCGAATTGATGGTGAAAGCGAACAACGAAGAGACATCCAGCATCATTGAACGCAACAGCCATTACATCAAACGTTTCTGTAATACGTCCGAGTTCGACAGCGGCCTGGATCTGAGCTCACCGGATAAAGCAATGACTGCTGTCATTACTGGGGCTGAGCTTTACTTGCCGCTGGCGGGCCTTATTGATATTGATCAGGAAGTGGCTCGTCTGGAGAAAGAGTTGCAGAACCTTGAGGGCGAAGTACTCCGTGTGGAGAAAAAGCTGGCGAACGAAGGCTTTGTTGCCAAGGCTCCTGCCAAGGTCATCGAGGAAGAGCGCGCCAAGCAAGCGGATTATTCCGACAAACGGGATAAAGTGATTGCACGAATCAAGGAACTGAAAGGTTAATGTATTCGGGTCGGATGGAGTGCTTTTGCGCCATCCGGCCGCTTTTTTCAACCAAACTCAAACCAAAGGTGAATCATATGACGGAACTTAACGGGACAGAAATAGCAGCTCCTTTACTTACCTATGACGAGGCAGTCAACTGGATCAATGGCCTTATTCCTTTCGGCATCCGACCCGGATTGGAACGAATCGAGGGATTGATGTCATTGCTGGGCAATCCTCACCAGCGTCTCAAATTTATTCATGTCGCGGGAACGAACGGCAAAGGTTCGACTTGCGCTTTTTTGACGTCAGTGCTGCTTCAGGCGGGATATGATGTTGGAACGTATACATCCCCTTATATCACCAAGTTCACAAACCGTTTTCAGTACAACGGTGAGGATATTCCTGAAGAAACTTTGCTCAAAATCTCGAACCGCCTGTATCCATTAGTCCAAGAGATGGCTACAACTCCCCTTGGATCACCTACAATGTTTGAGGTTTCCACGGCACTCGCCCTTCTGTATTATGCGGAAGAATGCTACCCGGACATTGTGGTATGGGAGACAGGGCTCGGGGGAAGGATGGACGTAACGAACATTGTTACACCCGTGATATCGGTCATTACCAATATCGGTATGGACCATACGGATGTACTGGGAGATACGATTGAGGCGATTGCAGGAGAGAAGGCAGGCATTATTAAGGCGGGGGTACCCGTTGTTACCTGTGCTACGCAGCCAGAGGCTGTGAAGGTGATTCGGGAGACCGCAAAACGGTTAAGTTCAACCGTGTATCTGGCAGGAGATCGTTTCTCCTATCATAGACTGGACAGTGATGAGAACGGTCAATCCTTTCATTTTACAGGACCGTTCCGTGATCTGGACGCTCGCATACGCATGCAAGGCATACATCAATGCGAAAATGCAGCGGGTGCGCTTATGGTACTTGAGTTACTTAGGCAATACATGGCATTTATGCTGGATGACGAAGATATTGCGCTTGGACTGGAGAATGCCTTCTGGGCAGGCCGGTTTGAGAAAGTTGTTGATGAACCCCGAATTGTACTGGATGGAGCACATAATCCGGAAGGGGCTGAATCATTGGCCAAGAGCATTATCGAAGTATATCCTCACAACAAGTTAATTTTGATGATGGGCATGCTGGCGAATAAGCATCACGAAGCGTATTTACAGCATATACTACCACTAGTGGATACGCTGATCCTGACCGAGCCAGATTTCCGACGCAAAATGGCTGCAGCCGAATTGCTGCAGATTGTCGAACGGGTACGTCCCGCCATTGCGAAACCGGAGCTGGAAATCATCGTCGAGCCTGAATGGGCAAAGGCACTTGATCTATTGAAGTCACGGACGGAAGCGGAAGATCTGGGGGTGGTGTCCGGCACATTGTACCTGATTGCAGATGTGCGGGCAGCCCTTTTGCATCAAACCGATTCTGAAAAAGGTTGGTGAAAGTTTTGTTAAATACATCGGAACACGTTCATTTTATAGGGATTGGCGGATATGGCATGAGTGCCATCGCGAGAGTTATGCTTGAGATGGGATACACCGTTACCGGATCGGATGTCGCTTCACAGGAGTTGACCGAGAAGCTGGCAGCCAAGGGAGCGAAAATATATATCGGACATACGGCAGAGCACGTAAATGGGGCAGACCTGGTTGTCTACTCTACGGCAGCTCCGGCTGATAATGTGGAGCGTGTGGCAGCCGAACAGCTGAACATCCCGATTCTGCATCGCGCCCAGATGCTGGCGCGTTTGCTGAACGAGCGCAAGGGTGTGGCTGTGGCGGGGGCTCATGGCAAAACAACCACTTCATCCATGATTGCACTCGTTATGGATAAATGTGATACAGACCCGACATACATCATTGGCGGAGAAATCATGAACGTGGGTACTAACGCCAAGGCAGGCCAGGGCGACTGGGTTGTTGCGGAGGCAGACGAAAGCGACGGTTCATTTTTGCAGTATCACCCTTGGCTAGGTATTGTAACGAATATTGAAGCGGATCACCTTGAGAATTACAACAGTGATTTTGAGGAACTCAAAAAGGCTTATGTGCAGTTCCTGAGTCAAATTCGTCCAGAGGGTACGGCCATTGTATGTTCTGATGACGAAAATGTTCAAGCTATTTTGCCAGCGTTAAAATCACGGGTGACCACATACGGCATTGACCATGCTGCTGATTATACAGCAACAGATATCGTGCTTGGTGATCGCCGAATTTCCTTTACAATGAACCACGAGGGGAATGCTTTGGGTACGGTGGAGTTGTCCGTTCCAGGTAAACATAACGTTTATAATGCGATGGCTACGGTCATCACATGCTTGGAAGCAGGTATTCCATTCGAGAAAATTACGGCTGCCATTATCCAGTTCCATGGAGCGAAACGCAGATTCCAGGTGCTGGGTGAGGCGCGTGATATGCTGATTATTGATGATTATGCTCATCACCCGACCGAGATTGAGGCTACGATCAGTGCAGCCAAAGCGACAGGGAAACGTATCATTGCAGTATTCCAGCCGCAGCGTTACACACGTACGTTCTTCCTGCTTGATGCGTTTAGTCGCGCCTTTGCAGAAGCGGATGAGGTTCTCATTACCGATATCTATTCCCCTGCGGGTGAAAAACAGATTGAAGGTGTGCACTCGGCCAGACTGGTTGAACTTATCGTTCAGAACAGTAATGCTACTGCGCGTTATCTTCCGACAAAGGAAGAAGTTGTTGCAGATTTGCAGCACCGACTTCAGCCAGGTGATCTTGTGCTCACAATGGGTGCAGGTGATATCTGGAAAGTTGGCGATACACTTGCCAAAGGGTTGAAATAATTACATCCTTAAAACCGTCTGACTTCATTTCGAAGCGGGCGGTTTTTTGCATGAAATGGAATGTTTCAGATTCTCTCCGCATATAGCTGTTATAAATGGGACAAAGGAGAGGGTACGGGGTGAGCAATGCTAGAATGACGTTTCGCTTTGGGGATAACGAGTCGGACAAGCCTGAAAACAAGGGGATACCCACATCCAGCACATTTGCCGCTTTGAGTGAAGAAATTCCGCACAGTCCAACACCGACGCCAACGCCAACGCGGTTAAATACAACGCCTTCATGGACACCAGAGGATATACCCGGAGACTGGGGAGAGACGATGCTGACAGGCTCCACTGTACCTGAACCTTACCAAAGAACGGACAAGAATGAGATACTTGATGAGCCCGAATACAACTATAATCACCTTACTGCATATCCGGGAGATGAGGACGAGAGCAGATCGGACGAGAATTATGGTGATCATAATTGGATTGCAGATAGTGAAAATTACTCTTATAAGCGAAATCGTCCCCCGAGGGGCTGGAAAATGATTGGTTCAGTTACCGGTGCACTTGTAACCGGGGCCCTCTTCGGGATGGTTATTCTTTCTTTTTTCAATCGGGAAGGGGCCGTAGATCCTGGGAGCAAGATTCCCGCCAATCAGGCGGTGTCGGCTGTGACAGGTCAGGGGGGAGTGGCTGGTTCGGAACAGCAGCTCCAAGCAGCAACTACAGGCGGCAGTTATTATGCACTGCAATACGGTGTATTCAGTTCTCCTGAACGCGCTGAACAGGCGAAGGTGGAATTGTCCCAGGCAGGCATTGCAGCAGGCTCCGACCCGGAGGATGGTAATCGGGTATACGCAGGCATTTCGGCTGACCGTGAGGAGGCCAAGCTGCTTAGCACAAGGCTTAAGGCCGAAGGTGTGGAACTGTACGTCAAGGAAATCGTCAACCCTGAAGTGAATCTAGCAGTATTCGGCGGAAAAGCAGAGGATGTTCAGCAGTTCTTCGCAAGTGGATCAACTTTGGTAGAACAACTGTCTACCCTCTCGATCCAGAAGCTCGGTCAAGCTGTTCCTGAAGCTGTTTCAGCCGAAACGATGACCGCACTACAGAACCAGCATGAACTCTGGCTCACTGGTTTGAATAGTATTGCACCGGGTCTGAGTGCAGACGTACAACCCTATGTATCCGCGATGGAAAAATCGATGAACAGTGCGGTAACTGCACTTGCCGAATACAACAAAAATCCGGCGAATGTGCATATGTGGTCTGTACAGTCTGATCTGATGGAATATGTATTACAGCAAAAAAAATGGCTTGAGGCGATAAAACAGTAATCAATGCTTTCCCATAACACAGCCTTGAAATACCTGTCCGGCAAGGAACTGGAAATAGTTCCCCTTGCCGGATTTGTGTTTGTATTGACGTACAAAACCCCGTATAATAATGTGGGTGTCAAAAAATGGCGAGGGAAGATCACCGATGAAAAAAAACTTCGGCATGTTATTGCTGTTTCTGCTGCTCGGCTGGCTGGCCGGTGCGTGGATCGCCAAGGCACTGCAGCCTGTAAAGGCCGTTGCCTTTCTAACGAAAGCCACGACCATTCGTTGGTCGCCGCAGGCTGATCTGGATATTATCAGTTATGATATTTCACTTCAATTTCAAATGAGCCTCCTGAGTCTGATTGGTATTATTGCTGCTGTATGGCTGTATCGCAGGTTATAGGAGAATGACGAATTTTGACGAAGAAACTAAAAAAATGATATCTACTAGCGTGATCCGATAGGATTGTCGCCGTAGCATAAGGGGCCGGTTATTTTGGATAAAACAAAACAGCGTCGCATTATTCTGGCTTCCACTTCGCCACGGCGTAAAGAACTGATCGCATCACTCCATCTAGCTTTTGAAGTAATACCAAGTCATGCCGATGAAGATACACCGCCGGAATGGACTCCTGAACAGACGGTACAGGAGCTTGCGATGCGTAAGGCGCTTGCCGTTTATCGTGGGCTGGAAGGCCGTGAACAGGATGCGGTTATCGTGGGTAGTGACACAGTTGTCGTTCTGGACGGTGATATTCTTGGCAAACCCGTAGACGAAGCGGACGCTGAACGTATGTTATCTCGTCTACAGGGACGTGTACACCGTGTTTTCACGGGAGTAGCCTGTATTGATGCAAACAATGGGCAATCTATGGTTCAGTATCGACAGACTGATGTAACGATGAAGGAACTGTCTGAAGCTACGATTCGTGCGTATGTTCAGACCGGGGAGCCTTCGGACAAGGCAGGATCATATGCCATTCAGGGCATTGGTGCTTCACTGATAGACCGTGTTGAAGGATGTTATTTTAATGTGGTGGGCCTACCGTTGTCCTTGCTTAGCGATATGCTGGATGGATTCGGCATACATGTACTGCCGCGTACATGAAATTCCGCAATTGACGATCTGAAAAGAGGGAACATATGGAGTCGCCTCAATATATGATGCGCGACATCCCCCAGGAAGAACGCCCGAGAGAACGCATGATGGAATACGGGGCGGGCGCCTTAAGCCATGCTGAATTGCTGGCGATTTTACTTCGAACGGGTACAAGACAGGAATCTGCAGTGCATATGGCACAGCGGATTCTGACCGAAGCGGGTGGAATTCGCTCGTTGATGGATCTGAGCCTGGAAGAACTGACTGCGATGAAGGGAATCGGCATGGCCAAGGCTGTACAGCTGAAAGCCAGCATTGAGCTTGGTCATCGGATTGCGAAGAGCAGACTTACACAGTCCACTTCCATCCGTACGCCTCGTGATGCGGCCGATATCCTTACCGAACAATTACGTTACTTGCAGAAAGAACACTTTGTGTGTCTTTTCCTGAATAGCAAAAACCACATTATTGCCCAGGAAACACTCTCCATGGGTAGCCTTAACGCTTCGATTGTACATCCGCGTGAAGTGTTCCGGGCTGCCATCAAATGCAGCAGCGCATCTATTGTGTGCGCACACAACCATCCCAGTGGTGATCCTACGCCTAGTCCAGAGGACATCCAAATAACCAAAAGACTGATCGAAGCCGGCGCAATTGTTGGCATAGACGTGCTGGATCACATTATTATCGGAGATGGAACGTACGTAAGTTTGAAGGAGAAGGGCTTAGTATAATATAATGGTTGGCGTTGATGTTTTCCTATGAATGTTGACGGCGTTGTCCGTAGAAGATAGGTTCACTTTACACATGCAAAGCAATGCAACACAAAACAAATGCGAATATTAGCTCCGCCATTGTGGTGGGAATGAAAATGAAACGCTCTTGATGAACTGGGGCGGCTATATGAGGCAGAAAAGGAGATTACGTCATGTTTGGTGGTTTTACGAAAGATTTGGGTATTGATTTGGGGACAGCGAATACTTTGGTTTATGTACGTGGAAAAGGAATTGTGGTGCGCGAACCTTCGGTTGTCGCTATACGGACAGATACAAAAACCATCGAGGCAGTAGGTGAAGCCGCCAAGAAAATGATTGGACGTACACCAGGTAACATTCGTGCCATTCGTCCAATGAAAGATGGCGTTATTGCCGATTTCGATACAACGGCAACGATGATCAAATACTTCATCCGTGAGGCGCAGAAGCAACGCTCCATGTTCCAGCGTCATCCTAACGTGATGGTATGTGTACCATCCGGGATTACTGCGGTAGAACAACGTGCCGTTGAAGATGCAACAAAACAAGCCGGTGCGCGTGAAGCCTACACAATTGAAGAGCCTTTTGCAGCAGCAATCGGTGCAGATCTTCCGGTATGGGAACCAACGGGAAGCATGGTTGTCGATATTGGTGGCGGTACAACAGAAGTGGCTGTTATCTCCCTGGGCGGGATTGTAACGAGTCGTTCGGTTCGTGTAGCGGGTGACGAGATGGATGAGTCCGTGATTCAATACATTAAACGCCAATATAATCTGATGATCGGTGAACGTACATCGGAGCAGTTGAAGATGGATATCGGATCAGCTATGCCGCTTGAGCAAGTGGAAACCATGGAAATTCGTGGACGCGACCTCGTTACAGGTCTGCCGAAGACGATTACGATTACATCGGATGAAATCAGCGAAGCTCTGGCGGATACGGTGAATGCCATTGTTGAAGCTGTAAAAGTAACATTGGAGAAATGTCCTCCTGAGCTGGCAGCAGATATTATGGACCGTGGTATTGTCCTCACAGGTGGCGGCGCATTGCTTCGCAATCTGGACAAGCTGCTTGCTGGTGAGACAGGAATGCCTGTTATCGTAGCAGAGAACCCGCTCGATTGCGTTGCAATCGGAACAGGTAAAGCGCTTGAGAATATTCATTTGTTCAAGAGCAGAAGCAGTTCGGCAGTTCGCTCCAAACGATAATTGATATCTCCTTCTGCTTGGCTCGCTTATCGACCAAGGGGAATGATATCAACGAAGAGGACCTGGCTTAGGCTGGGAGAGCTATTACCCGCATACCCGGGGAGAATGGACTGATATTCTCGAAGGGACTATAAGTCTGACAGTCTCCCCGCCGGGCATGGCTCGGAAGAGAATAATGGATGTTAGAGGGTGGTCGAACTGTTTAAACTGCTGGGTAACAAAAGACTTTTTGTTTTGCTGGTGGGCCTTGTTACATTTATCGCGTTAATGGGCTTTACGCTCGGTCCGCGAACCGCTCTATCCTGGCCGGAGAAATTCCTGAAGGATTCTGTCGGATTTGTACAATACGTATTTTACAAGCCCGCTTCTTCTGTAGCGGGCTTTTTTAAAGATTTGGCGAACATGCGTACGGTATATCAAGAAAATGAAGAGCTTCGCATTGCGATGGGTCACTATACCCGGGATCGGCTGAAATACAATGATATGGAACAGGTAAATGAACAGCTCCAGAAAGCTCTCAATTTTACCGAGGAACAAAAAAATCGGTATAACTACGGTTCACGAATTGCTCAAGTTATCAGTGCCAATTCCGACCCGAACAGCAGAACGATTAATATCGACATTGGTGAAAATGCGGGAATTAAGGCTGGGATGGCTGTCACTTCGCAGGAAGGGCTGGTTGGGGTCGTTAGTCATGTCAGCTCATATACGTCCACAGTTAATCTGTTGACTTCCATGGACGCCAATGATCCAACATCCAATGCCATTGCAGCTACAGCGGTTGGTAAAGAAAAAGTGTTTGGTATGATCGAGAGTTATGATCCGAAGTCCGGCATGCTCAAAATGACCAAGATCTCAGAAGATTCAAATATCAAAGAAGGGGATGAAATTATCTCCTCCGGGATTATTAACAATTTTCCAAAGTACATGCGTATCGGAGAAGTGGAAAAGGTTGAGAAAAGCGAATATGGCTTAACACAAACAGCTACAATTAAACCATACGCAAGCTTTCTGGACTGGAAAGAGCTGATTGTGATTATCCCGCCTGAGGTAAAAGAATAATGGTGACGCGCAAGCAAGTCTTATTCCTGCTGCTGTTCGTGTTGTTCATTGCGGAAGGAACGATTCTTCCGTTACTCATTCCTTCGGGTTGGCAAATGCGCATTTCTGCGAATCTGGTTTACATCGTAATTTTATTTATCGCTGTATATCATCATCGGCACACGGCGTTGGTGCTTGGCATATTTTTTGGACTGCTGCATGACGTCGTATTTTACGGCGAAATGATTGGACCATACGGATTTTCTATGGGACTCTCAGCATATATGATGGGACTTATTTTCCAAGCTCCGCGTGCACCACTGCCAGTGATGGTTTCCGTCGTCCTTTTAGGAAGTCTGCTGAATGATACCATGTTATTCTTTCTGTATAAGCTCTTCCAACTCAATCACGTGACATTTGACTGGGCGCTGCTTGAATACATGATTCCCAATTTGTTCATTCATTTTGTGTTCGCCCTGATCATTTATGTTCCTCTTCGGAAACAACTGGAGCGGATTGGTAAGAGAAAGAGCAAAGCACAAGAAGCTTCTTGAACCATTTTTGGAGTGGGAAGCAGGAACTTGGGGACCCGGGCACGAAATGTAATGAGATGGGAGGGACAGGCTTATGACGGTAAAATCGAATCACGTAACGATTAAAGGCATCCGAGACGGCCTGGTTTTCCTGTTGGACGATCAATGTGAATTCGAGGAATTGCTCTACGAGCTCCGCTATAAGCTGGAACACAGCCATCAAAATATTTTGACCGGACCGATTGTTCATGTGGATATCAAACTGGGCAGCCGTGAAGTGACAGAGGACCAGAAAGAAGCAATTCTTGATATATTGAAACAAAAAGGGAATTTGCTCATTCGTTCCATCGACTCACCGGCCCTTAAACCAGAGGTTAAAGGGCCGCCGCCGATTGTGACCATGTGTGGTATGGTACGTTCTGGCCAGGTGCTTCATCATGATGGGAATCTACTGTTTCTTGGAGATATCAATCCGGGGGGCACAGTAACGTGTACCGGAGATATATATGTTTTGGGTTCACTCAGAGGCATGGCTCACGCTGGAATTGGTGGGGACGAAGACTCGATCATTGCCGCTTCGGTATTTGCACCGACGCAGCTGCGGATCGCTGACATCATCAGCCGTCCTCCCGATGAGTGGGAGAGCCGAGAGACCGGAATGGAATTTGCTTATTTACAGGACAATCAGATGCAGATCGACAAGATGAGCAATATCGTTCGGTTGCGCCGAGATTTTAATGTGTTTAAAGGAGTGTAGCTCATGGGAGAGGCGATCGTGATCACTTCGGGTAAAGGCGGCGTGGGTAAAACAACCACCTCGGCAAACATCGGGACAGCGCTGGCGCTGCTCGGCAAAAAGGTTTGTCTGGTAGATACCGATATCGGCCTTCGCAATCTGGATGTCGTGATGGGACTCGAAAACCGGATCATTTATGATCTGTGCGACGTTGCAGACGGCCGCTGCCGACTGAATCAGGCTTTGGTCAAAGATAAACGTTTCGAAGAATTGTATATGCTGCCTGCAGCACAAACGAGAGATAAGAACTCTGTGTCACCCGAACAGGTGAAGGACATTATCCTCGAATTGAAAAAAGATTTTGAATACGTCATTATTGATTGTCCAGCCGGAATTGAGCAAGGGTTCAAAAATGCGGTTGCAGGAGCGGACCAGGCGATTGTGGTCACTACACCAGAAAATGCAGCTGTCCGTGATGCGGACCGTGTCATTGGTTTGCTGGAGAGTTCACATATTCAATCACCAAAACTGGTCGTGAACCGTATCCGCAACAATATGGTCAAATCAGGCGACATGCTTGACATTGACGGCATTTTACAAGTACTTAATATTGATCTGATCGGGATCGTTCCTGATGATGAGCTTGTTATCAAGGCAGCTAACTCAGGAGAGCCTACAGTAATGAATCCGGATTCACTTGCGGCCATTGCCTATCGGAATATTGCCCGTCGTATTCTGGGGGATACCGTTCCCTTGATGCAATTGGAGCAGAAAAAGGGTGCCTTTTCACGTTTCAAAAAGTTTTTTGGAATGGGTTAACTCGTTCGTCCTTATCGCATTCTTGTATGACAGCCGCGGCCCTCAAGCCCGGCTTTTTGATTATTATGGGGCATTTTATTAAAGGTGTCTTGTATAGAACGGATATGTACTTCAAGTAAGGGCTCCACATTGTGGGGTTATTTTTGCTTCCAGCCGAAGCTTGTTCATATTATGAACGGGCCCCTCATAGGATGTAGTAAACAAGCCTCGGCGGGAGGATATTCCATGAATACGAAACTCAGAATCAAGCAGAGAAGAGAAGAGCGCATTCGGCGGCTGATGGATGGTGCGACGGAGGAAATTATGCAGCAGCGAGAATCGGGCCCGGTATCTGATAAGCGTACATCAGCGCAACGTAAGCCTCTCTCGGCTATGGATATACAAGAAAATCTAAGAACGGCAAGATCTTCACTGGCAGAACAGGAAAGAGATCCGGAATGGCTGTGGAAAAAAGAGAATGGGCATTTTGGTCCTGGCGGCCATCCACGCTTCAATCTGATGAAGTCTTTCATGGGACGAACGGTGGTTAGTATTTTATTATTTGGCGGCGTTTGGGGATTATTTCAGTTGAATACCGCGTGGACGACTCCTGCCAAAACCGTGATCGCTGATATGCTGCATCGTGATATGGACTTTGCGTATGCCGCTGCATGGTACGAACGTCACTTTGGCGGAACACCCTCATTCCTGCCTGTTCTTGGACATACTACTGATCCTGTGAACGGCTCGGGTATTCGACACCTTTTGGGCAAACCGATCTCTGGAACCGTTGTTCAGCCTTTTGCACTGAGCATGAAAGGTATTGAAATTGTTCCCGAACCTGCCGGCACTGGGCTAGTTCAGGTTGTCAGTTCAGATGCCGGACGAGTACTTCAAGTATTGGATGATCCGGAAAATGGAACTACGGTTGTAATCCAGCACTCTGGCCAAGTGACAGCCATATACGGACGCTTGAACGAAAGTGAAGTTCAGGTGAATGATTGGGTAGAAGCGGGTGACGCAGTCGGTAGCCTGAAGGAGACTGGAAATGATCAACCTGCCACATTGTATTTCGCTGTAAAAGAGGGAGAGGAGTACGTAGACCCTGCGGAAGTGGTTGCCCTTGATTAGGTTATGGGGGGTGCGTATCTCGTTTCACCCTTTTTTTGTGATCATCATGATGGCCTCCCTGTTAACCGGAAACTTTATTGAACTCATCACGCTTTTTGCCATCGTTTTTATTCATGAATGTGGACATGCTGCAGCGGCAGCCCTTCTGGGCTGCCGTGTCCTTTCGATACAGATGCTTCCTTTTGGCGGCGTTGCCGTTATTGAGGATGCCGGGAATATTACAGCTCGTCGGGAGATCATTATCGCGTTGGCAGGCCCATTTCAAAATATACTCATGGTTGGAGTCGTTTTATTATTGAAGTATGGAAACTTGGGAGACCCGGTTTTTTTGGATTATATTATACAAGGGAATCTGCTGATTGCCCTCTTTAACCTGTTACCCGTGTTGCCGCTCGATGGCGGTAAAATTGTACAGGCACTCGTTAGTATGGCTGCTCCCTACTATACGACATTGATGTGGACTTACAGGATCAGCATTCTGTGCAGCGCAGGGGTTATTTTGGTTGCCATGGGTCGCTGGTTTACTGGTGATTACGGGTTACCGTTAAATATTCTGTTGATCGGGATTTTTCTGTTCTATTCCAATGTGACTGATTACCGAAATATTCCATATCGATTTATCCGATTTCTGATGAATCGTGAGAGTGCATTCACCCGCCATGCAGCTGCAGGAAGTTTGGCGCAGCCGATAATCTCATTTCCGGCGAAACCTTTGGAGTCTATTTTGCGTCTATTTAAGAGAGAAAGATACCATATGATATATGTGATGAATAGACAGGGAAGAATCATGGCCGTTTTGCCTGAGCAGCGAATCATCGGTTCTTATTTCAAACAAGACACGGATAAGTTGTAGCATCTTGGTGGATCTGTCCTGAAATGGGTTAATACATGTACAATGAGTATGGCAAAGATACAGAATGGATGTGGATGAATTGAATAGTCTTCTAGAGGTGAAGCCATGAAACAAATGATTGTACATAATGAACATAACCTCATGCAAATGGCGCTTCTGGAAGAAGGCAAAGCTGTAGAGTTCATGGCAGAGCGTACACGCGAGCGTGGGCTGCTGGGTTCGTATTTCAAAGGACGGGTAGTGAACGTGTTACCAGGTATGCAAGCTGCTTTTGTGGATATCGGTCAGAAAAAGAATGCTTTTCTGTATGTGGACGATGTTTTGCATCCCAATCTGGAGAAACAACCGAAAGTGAAGCCTTCAATCGCGGAGCTGCTTCGTCCAGGTCAGGATGTAATCGTCCAGGTCCTGAAGGAGCCAGTAGGAAGCAAGGGAGCCCGGGTGACGACTCATTATTCGCTGCCGGGCCGCTGGCTTGTCTTCATGCCTTTGGCGGACTATGTAGCCGTCTCCAAAAAAATTGCCCGTGAGGGCGATCGATCCCGCCTTAAGACGCTCGGCGAACAACTGAGACGGGACGAAGAGGGGCTTATCATACGAACCGTATCCGCAGAGGAACAGAGGGAAGCCATTCAGGCCGACCTGGAAACATTACGTGAGCAGTGGCGTCTGATCCGTGAAAAAGCGAATAGCTTGCCTTCACCAAGCCTGCTGCATCGGGATCACAGTATGGTTCAGCGGATTATTCGAGATGTGTATACGCCTGGCAGCGATGAAGTCATTACAGATAATGAAGTACAAGCCAGGGAATTGAGTGCTTTGCTGGAGGAAATCTGTCCAGGCCATAAACCTAAAGTACAGGTGTACAGGGGAGAAGAATCGATTTTTGCCGCTTATCGTGTGCAGGAGCAGTTGAACAAGGATTTTGCCCGCAAGGTATGGCTGCCTGGAGGCGGGTATATTGTCATTGATCATACCGAGGCGCTCACTGTAATTGATGTTAATACAGGCAAGTACACGGGAGCGGGCGGTGACAGTCTGGAAGAGACCGTAACGGAGACGAATATGCAGG
This sequence comes from Paenibacillus sp. 11B, assembly GCF_030487755.1. Classification (NCBI taxonomy): domain Bacteria; kingdom Bacillati; phylum Bacillota; class Bacilli; order Caryophanales; family Paenibacillaceae; genus Paenibacillus; species Paenibacillus sp. 11B. Next base: position 315,536 of record NZ_JAUKNS010000007.1, read on the forward strand.
CAGCGGTTGAGATCGCCCGTTTAATGCGTCTTCGGGATATCGGCGGCATGATTATTGTGGATTTCATTGATATGGAGGAAGCGACGAATCGGCATGAAGTTGCGGCAACGCTGGAAAATGAACTCAAGAAGGATCGAACCAAGGCTTTTGTCATGGGGTGGACCAAGCTGGGGTTGCTCGAACTTACTCGTAAGAAGGTACGGGAAGAGAGTACGCTCCCTTATGTGGAGCCGTGTTCTTCCTGTCATGGGACAGGCAAAAGATATATTTCACCGTTGCATTGATTTTCAGTATAGTTGGTGGTATAATCTTCAGGTATGTGTTTAGCCTAACGGTCTTGCACATGCTGTAACCGCACTGGCCGGGTACAAGAACAGTTCCGCAAGGACACTGTCACCTGAGACCGGGCGAGTCTGAGACATGAGGAGGTGCAAGGCAAATGTACGCAATTATTGAAACTGGTGGCAAACAGTACAAAGTCCAAGAGGGCGATGTTCTGTTCATCGAAAAATTGACTGCGAACGATGGCGAAAGCGTAACGTTCGACCGTGTCCTGGCTGTATCTAACGATCAAGGTTTGACAGCAGGTACACCATTGATTTCCGGAGCAACTGTAACGGCTAAAGTGGAGAAACATGGCAAAGGACAAAAGGTTGTTGTATACAAATACAAACCTAAAAAGAACTACCATGTGAAGCAAGGTCACCGTCAACCGTATACTAAAGTAACTATCGAAGCAATCAAAGCGTAAGAAGGTGCGATAAGTGATTATCGTTCAAGTCTTTCGTAATGATGACGGGAGCATCGATCGTTTCTCCATCAAAGGGCATGCTAATTTTGCCAAGCGAGGAGAAGACATCGTATGTGCCGGGGTATCCGCTGTTACAGTGGGTACGGTGAACTCGATCGAAACACTGACTGGTGTCGAAATGGATGCTAAGATGAAGAATGGCTTTTTAAGCGCTTCTTTACCGGTGCTGGAGAAAGACGGAACCTGGTCCCAGGTACAATTGCTACTCGAATCCATGGTACTTATGCTCACTGATATTGCAGAGTCATACGGAAAGTATATTCAGATAGAGCAAGTCAAATAATTAAAGAAGGAGGACAACCAATCATGTTGAAATTAAATCTTCAGTTATTCGCATCGAAAAAAGGTGTAGGTTCCACGAAGAACGGTCGTGACAGTAACGCACAACGCCTTGGCGTTAAACGTGCTGACGGTCAAACAGTAACTGGTGGTAGCATTCTCGTTCGCCAACGCGGTACGAAAATTCACCCAGGTACTAACGTGGGTATCGGTAAAGATGACACTTTGTTTGCGAAAGTTGACGGCGTTGTGAAATTCGAACGTTGGGGACGCGATCGTAAAAAAGTAAGCATCTACCCTGTGAATGTTGCTCCAGTAGCAGCTGCAGTAGAAGCATAATATCGGCATTCCGCCTAAGGAGCCTTCGGCATTTTTGCCGGAGGCTTTTTGTATTTTTAGGTTATTCGATAATGAACTGGCAGAAAAGACATGTTATACTTGTGTACGGTGGGGATTAAACCAACCGAGTTTTGTAGAACGGGGAGAAGCCATGAAATCTTGGAAAAGAGTGCCGTGGATTGCGGCATGTTCACTTCTGATTCCTTTGGTTTTCGTTATGCTGTATCCAGTGGTTATTTCAATGGCTGTGTACGCATTGTGGTCCGTCGCGGTGCTTTTTGTTTCTGTGAACGTGATGAAAAGACAGGCAGAGGCGGAACGCAGAACCATCATACAATCTATGGAAAAGACAGCAATTGCATCATTAAATCATCATAGGCATGATTGGATGAACGATCTTCAGGTGTTATATGGATATCTTCGGCTGGGCAAACTTGATAAATCAGTGCAATGTGTGGAAAGAATAGTAGAGCGGGTTAACGAAGAAAGCCGAATCTCCAGATTGGGTATTCCTTCACTCGTTTTTTATCTTCAATCTTTCCGGACCAGTGGAGTCGCTCTGGAATTGCATGTGGTAGTAGAGGAAGAGTTACAGCTTAGTGCTCTGGTCTCTCCCGAGGATGGCGAGTCACTTACGGGGGCGATTGCCGATGCGATTCGTGCCTATCAATATGGCGGCGGCCGGTCGTCTTGGGGAGAGGTTCGCAAACTGACCTTGAACTTCGGACAGGACCATGGAGATGTGGTTGTTCGGCTGGATGGGGATCAAACACCCGATCCGGAAACACTGCGGCAGCTCAATGCCGTACTCAAAGGAAAAAAAGTCAGAACGGAGCAGCTTCCGTCTGAGGATACGTTTATACAATTCAGAATGCCTTGCGGAATATAGGAAGAAGGGGTTAACCAATGTTTGTAGATAAAGCTAAGATTTATGTGAAAGCCGGAGACGGAGGGGACGGAATTGTTTCGTTTCGTCGTGAGAAGTATGTACCGAACGGCGGACCTGCCGGGGGCGATGGAGGCAGAGGAGCTGACATCATTTTCCGTGTGGATGAAGGTCTGCGTACGTTGATGGATTTCCGTTACCAACGTCACTTCAAGGCCCCTCGCGGTGAGAAGGGACGTAATAAAAGTCAGCATGGCGCGAACGCTGAGAACATGATTGTACGTATTCCACCAGGGACTGTGATTTTGGATGAAGACAGTGGAGAAGTACTGGCTGATTTGACACGTCATGGTCAACAGGTTGTTGTTGCTCGTGGTGGACGAGGCGGACGGGGAAATATCCGTTTTGCCACGCCTAACAATCCAGCGCCAGAACTGGCCGAAAATGGTGAAGAGGGCGAAGAGCGGTACATCGTACTTGAGCTTAAGGTCATGGCAGATGTCGGTTTAGTTGGTTTCCCGAGTGTTGGTAAATCCACGCTGTTGTCTGTTGTATCGGCAGCCAAGCCAAAGATTGGAGCCTATCATTTTACAACGATTACACCTAACCTGGGTGTTGTTGGTGTGGGAGAAGGCCGCAGCTTTGTTATGGCCGACTTGCCGGGTCTGATTGAAGGTGCTCATGAAGGTATTGGACTTGGACATGAGTTCTTGCGTCACGTTGAACGGACGCGTATCATCGTTCATGTCGTTGATATGTCTGGTTCCGAAGGACGTGATCCGTTCGAAGACTGGCAGAAAATCAACGAGGAACTGAAATTGTACAATCCTGTTCTCGCCGAAAGACCACAGGTTGTAGCAGCGAATAAAATGGACATGCCAGACTCCGAAGCTAATCTTGAAGAATTCTTGCAGAAGGCTCGTGAGGTTCAACCGGATATTGAAGTTATGCCTATTTCATCCCTGACACGGAAAGGCATTCAAGAGCTCTTGTATCGTGCCGCTGATCTGCTGGATCAAATTCCGGACGAGCCAGTGGTTGAAGAAGTGGCAGACTTATCCGAACGTAAAGTGTACAGCTTGGACAAGAAAGAGGACGATGGCTTCCGTATTGTACGGGAGAACGAAATCTTCGTTGTCGAAAGTGCCAAGATTGAACGTATGATGAAACGGATGCAGTTGAATTCCCATGAAGCCATTCTCAAACTGGCGCGTACATTGCGGTATATGGGTGTGGATGCGGAACTGCGTAAACGCGGAGCTGAAGAAGGCACCATTGTACGCATTGGCGAATTTGAGTTCGAATTTGTGGAAGGCAGCAGCTACTACTAAGGCAGTTGGCCGCTATGTACAAATAAAGGCTAGAACATACGCAGAGAAGTGGGAGATGACCCGCTGCTCTGCGTTTTTTTATTTTTTCTTACCTGCACGCAGGATAAACTTGTATACTGTTAGGAACAGTTTTTCAAAAATAGACATGTAACGTATTGCCCTTTTGGAATAGATCCTTTATAATGTCCACTATATGAATACATGAGTCTTTGAGGAGAGGACGTTCTGTGAACGAACGCTATTACTTAGTACGGGAAGACATTTTGCCAGAGGCTGTAGTGAAGACCATGCAGGTTAAAGAACTGCTGGCTTCCGGAGATGTCAAAACAGTTCATGAGGCGGTTGAGCAGGTTGGATTAAGCCGAAGTGCTTTTTATAAGTACAAGGATGGCATCCATTTGATCAACCAGCTTGAACGGGAGAGAATTGTAACGATCTCCATTGATTTGGAGCATCAGTCAGGAATACTGTCTCGTGTGCTCGGACATGTAGCTGGTTATGGAGCCAACGTGTTAACCATTAATCAAAGTATCCCGCTCCAGGGAAGAGCCAACGTTGTCATTTCGGTGGAGACATCGCATCTCCATGGGGAAATCGGAGAAATGCTCGATCGGATGCAGGATATGCCCGGGGTTCGACGCACGCGCATTGTAGGCCAAGGTTAAATAGACGTTATCTTAAAACGTTTAGGTATAAGTTGTATGGATGGTTGAATCGTACAGGGGTGAAGGAGAAAAAGACAATGGGGGTAGAGCGTTGGTGAAACCGGTAAAAGTGGGATTGTTGGGTCTGGGTACGGTGGGTACTGGGGTCGTTCGCATCGTGGAAGGGAATCAGGAGGATCTGAGCAGTCAGGTTGGATCACCGATTGTCATAGAGAAAATTGCAGTGAAGAATACGGAGAAAGATCGTGTCATTGCTGTAGATCGTGCGAAGCTCACGGTAGATCCCTGGGAAGTCATTCGTCACCCGGATATTGATGTTATCGTGGAAGTGATGGGCGGCATTGATCAGACCAAAGAGTATATTCTTGAAGCGCTGGAGCGGGGCAAACATATCGTTACGGCAAATAAAGATCTGATGGCTCTGCACGGTTCCGAGATTTTGGCCAAGGCACAGGAAAAGCAATGTGATGTCTTCTATGAAGCGAGTGTGGCAGGGGGCATTCCGATCATCCGCACGCTGATTGAAGGCTTCTCATCCGACCGGATTACCCGCATTATGGGGATTGTGAACGGAACAACGAACTTTATTTTGACTAAAATGAGCCAGGAAGGCGCCTCGTATGAAGAGGTTCTGGCAGAGGCTCAAGCACTCGGATATGCAGAAACCGATCCAACATCGGACGTCGAAGGACTCGATGCAGCTCGCAAAATGGCGATTCTGGGTACGCTGGGCTTCCGCACCAATGTCGAACTGAAAGACGTGACCGTTAAGGGGATTACATCCGTAACCCGTGAAGATATTACGTATGCCAAAAGACTCGGCTACGAGATGAAGCTGCTGGGTATCGCAGATCGTCGGGATGATGAGATCACGATTAGTGTTCAGCCGACGATGGTAAGACAGAATCATCCGATTGCTTCCGTCAATGGGGTGTTCAACGCTGTGTATGTTCATGGTGAAGCTGTAGGTGAGACCATGTTCTACGGTGCGGGTGCCGGTGAGCTCCCGACAGCTACTTCTGTAGTGGCGGATATCGTGGCTGTGATCAAAAACCTCAAGCTGGGCGTGAATGGTCTCAAAGCGATTGTGCCTTATAAACAGAAACGCTTGCAAAGTGACGAGCATATTATGTCGAAAAATTTCATTTTGCTGCATGTGGATGACAAGGCAGGGGTACTGGCGCAAATTACTCAAATCTTCGCTGAATACGAAGTCAGCCTGGCTTCAGTTGTACAACAGCCAAACGAGCATAACCCGGATGCTGAGATCATTATCGTTACGCATAACGCTAGCAAGGCGAGCATGGATAAAGTATTGAAACACTTTGAGTCCCTTGCCGTCATTCGTCGCATTAAGAGTGTGTATCGGGTAGAAGGATAATTCGTTCCCAAATTACGGTTTGAATTTTCAAGTTGAAGTCCAGGTTTTAAGGTACACGATTAACCATATAGATGTATGCAATCATATTCGATTTAATAATTGACAAAGGAGTTTACCCACAATGAGATATCAAGGATTACTGCAAACATACAGAGAGCACCTGCCGGTTAATGAAAATACACCCCTGCTTACGCTTCACGAAGGCAACACACCCCTGGTTCATGCCGAGAATCTGTCCGAGGAACTTGGATTGAATTTATATTTCAAATATGAAGGTCTGAATCCAACAGGTTCATTTAAAGACCGCGGAATGGTTATGGCTGTCGCTAAAGCAATGGAAGAAGGCAGCCGCACGATTATGTGCGCATCGACAGGCAACACTTCAGCGGCAGCAGCAGCCTATGCGGCTCGTGCGGGTCTAAATTGTATCGTATTGATTCCGAATAACAACATTGCGCTGGGTAAACTGGCTCAAGCCATGATTTATGGAGCCAAGGTGATTGCGATCAATGGCAACTTTGACCGTGCATTGGAAATTGTACGTGAGATTACGGCCAAACATCCAATTACGCTCGTGAACTCCGTGAATCCGTTCCGGATTGAAGGTCAGAAAACGGCTGCATTTGAAGTTATTGAGCAGCTGGGTCAGGCACCTGATGTACTCGCAATTCCGGTGGGGAACGCAGGAAATATCTCTGCCTACTGGAAAGGGTTCAAGGAGTACAAAGAAGCAGGCAAATCGAATTCCCTGCCTCGTATGGTCGGTTTTGAAGCGGAAGGCGCCATGGCGATTGTCAAAGGTGAACCGATCCTTGAGCCTGAAACCGTAGCAACAGCTATTCGAATTGGTAATCCGGCAAGTTGGAAAACCGCTGTAGCTGCAGCTGAAGAGTCTGGCGGACAGATTAACTATGTTACTGATGAAGAAATTCTGACAGCCTATCGTACGATCGCTGCTCGTGAAGGGATTTTTGCTGAACCTGCGTCCGCTGCTTCTGTTGCCGGTGTATACAAACTGAAGAGTGAAGGGTACTTTAAAGGCGGAGAGACTGTGGTGTGCGTACTGACAGGACATGGCCTCAAAGATCCTAATATCGCCATCAAAACGGTAGCGACTGAGCCGCTTGTTGTAGACGATTCCGAAGAAGCGGTTATGGCGGCAATTGCGCAACTGGAGCAACAATCCGTATGAGCTTGAAGCCAAGGGTAATCGTTAAGGTACCTGCAAGTACAGCCAATCTGGGTCCAGGGTTTGATACCCTGGGCATGGCATTGTCTCTGTATGCCTGGCTTGAGATGAAACCGGCTGAGCAGACGACATTCCATTTACATGGGGATCATCTGACGGGTCTTCCAACAGATAAATCCAATTTGATATATGAAGTTGCACAGATGGTCTTCAACGAAGCCGGGGTCTCCGTGCCGGAGTTGGAGATTTCCATGTATTCCGATATTCCGCTTGCTCGGGGACTGGGAAGCAGTGCATCGACCATCGTAGCTGCATTGGCTGCTGCTAATGCATTAATTGGCACTCCATTATCTGATGCCAAGCTTCTTAACATGGCTACGTCGCTGGAGAAACATCCGGATAATGTAGGTGCTTCACTATATGGAGGTATCATTACAGCAGCGTGGGATGGCAGTCGGGTAGACCACATTCGCATTGAGCCGCATCAGGATTTGCAAACTTTGGTCATCGTGCCGGACTTCGAGTTGTCCACTTCAAAAGCCAGAAATGTCATTCCGCAGCAGTTCGACAAATCGGATGTCATTCACAATATAAGCAGATCATCCTTGCTTGTTGCTGCCTTGGCCAGTGGAAGATTGGACATGATTCAAAAGGCGATGTCGGATCGGATTCATCAACCTTACCGGGCATCCTTGGTACCCGGCATGGCTGATATCCTGGAGAACGCGGTTAGTCATGGCGCGCTTGGAGCCGCTTTGAGTGGAGCCGGACCTACCGTGTTGACGATGGTAGATCGTCATGATAACCGTAAGCATGAGCTGGAGCAATATTTAATAGACACGATGAGCCGTGAAGGCATCACTGCATCGGCATTGTGGTTAGATCCGGACCTGGAGGGTGTTACCATGCTGCCTGATCAAGATGAAAGTCCTTTTATGGACAGAGTTAAAGGGGAAGTTAACGCATGAAACGAATTGCAGTATTACCTGAAGGTTCCGTTTCTCATGAAGCAGTAGATTTTCTGTTTAACGGGGAGCCTTTGGAATTGCTTCATTCCAAGCTGATTTCTGATGTTTTCCGTGCTACGGATAGTGGAGAGTCCCAGTACAGCGTCATACCCATTGAAAACACGATTGAAGGCTCCGTTAGCTTGCATATGGACTGGCTGGTTAACGAAGTGGACATTCCGATGCAGGCAGAATGGGTGTATCCATCCATACAAAATGTGATTGGGCATGGCTCCGAGTTCAGGACAGCGAGTGGCGAATATGATTTCGGGAAAATTACGAAGATTATGTCCCATCCCGTAGCGATTCCGCAATGCCAGAATTTTATTCGCCTGCATTCACCTGGAGCAGATCTTGAGGGTGTGAACAGTACAGCAGAAGCTGTAGAAATTGTGAAAAAAAATCCTGGCAAAGGCTGGGTTGCGATCGGCACAAGGCTTGCTGCACAGAAGCATGGTTTGGACATTATGGCTGAACGGGTTACCGACCATGACAACAACTATACTCGTTTTGTGCTGATAGGTCACGAGCCAGTACAGATACCACGAGAGCCTGATCATGTGAAAACCAGTTTGCTGGTTACATTACCTGAAGATGCGCCGGGTGCATTGCATCAGGTGCTGTCGGCTTTTGCCTGGCGAAAACTGAACCTGACCCGATTGGAGTCACGTCCAACGAAGAAAAGGTTGGGTAGTTATTACTTTTACATTGATGTTGAGGAAAGTGCAGATTCCGTATTGCTTACCGCAGCGATGGCTGAGATTGAGGCATTGAATTGTCAGGTGCGCGTTCTTGGCAGCTATCCGTGTTATACATATCCTTCGTTAAAAACGACCTGAATCAGGGCGAACATTGTTGAGGATTGTCATATGACTGGGTAAAATGAGCAAGAAATAGCTTGTCATTTGTTGTACAATGAACGAGATAAATCTAGTTTCGGAATCAAGGAATGGAAAATTTTATGGAGGTGCAGTCATCGGTGTCAGAACAATGGATTTATTTGGATGGTCAATATGTGACCAAAGAGAACGCAACCGTTTCGGTATATGATCATGGGTTTTTGTATGGAGACGGTATTTTCGAAGGTATTCGGATTTATAACGGTAACATTTTCAGATGCAAAGCGCATTTGGATCGTTTGTACGATTCGGCTAAATCCATCAGTCTGAACATTCCACTGTCTTATGATGAGATGCTGGAAGTGATGGCTGAAACGGTACGTCGTAATGATATGCGTAACGGTTATATTCGTCTGATCGTTTCGCGTGGACCTGGTAATCTGGGTCTTGATCCGCTCCGCTGCCCTAAAGCATCCGTTATCATCATTGTAGAGCAACTGGCGATCTATCCGGAGGAAGCGTATCTTACCGGGCTGAAAGCCGTGTCTGTATCCCAGCGCCGCAACATCCCGGATGCCCTTAATCCAAAAATTAAATCATTGAACTATCTGAATAACATCCTTGTTAAAATTCAATCCACCTATGCAGGTGCTGGTGAAGCGATTATGCTGAATTCCCAAGGATATGTTACGGAAGGCTCCAGTGATAACATCTTTATTATTAAAAATGGTGTGGTCTATACGCCACCTTGTTATCTTGGGGCACTCGAAGGAATTACACGTCAGGCCATTATCGATCTGTGCGGTGAGTTGGACCTTGAATTAAAAGAAGTGCCATTTACACTGCATGATGTGTACATTGCCGACGAAGTCTTTTTCACTGGAACAGCTGCAGAAGTTATTGCTGCTTATGAAGTAGACGGCAGAACGATTGGAACGGGTGTCGCAGGTCCTGTAACCTTGAGGTTGCTGGAAGCGTTCCGTCAAATTGTCGACAAAGACGGTTACAAAGTTTGGGAAGATTAATGGCACGACCTGAATAGGGGAGCAAGAAATCCTTCATGTCTCAGAAATTCAGCATACCCGGAGTATGTGGTTTTTGGGGCAGGAAGGATTTTTTTTGTTTAGTTGATGTCATTAGCCTAATTTCTGCATAGGATGTAGTAACGGTATGGGCGAATGCACTGCCCAAGTATCACGTCTAGGAGGTTAGTTCCAAGTGAAAATACACATGGTGAAAAAAGGCGACACATTATATCTGCTGTCCCAAAAATATAATGTAGCGTTGGACAAAATTATCGCAGCTAATCCGCAAATTGCAGATCCCGACAAGTTGGAGATCGGCATGAAGGTCAAAATTCCGGCGGAGCCTGTAACACCAAAGCCAGAAGGCATGTTGCACAGTCATAAAGTTCAGCAAGGCGATTCATTGTGGAAGTTGTCACAGGCATGGGGAATTCCGTTGAAAGACATGATCAATGCCAATCCGCAATTGAAAAATCCAAATGCTCTACTTGTAGGGGAAACCGTGTACATCCCAGCAGGCAATGCAGGGGGAAATGCAGCTTCAGAGAACAATGCATCATCCAATGTTGCTAATGAGAAGCTGTCACCAGAAGGGAAAGAATACACGGGAGTTAAAGAAGAAACGGCTCCGGTTGTACCAGTAGCCCCAGCCCCTGAACCAGCACCTGTACCGGAAGTCTCCAATTCGGTTCCAGCTCCGGTACCTGCAAATCCAGTCATACCTAATATCAAGCCAGAAGTGGAAGTTCTTCCACAATTACCTGAAATTCCTGAAGAGAAGCCGCAGAAGGAAGTTCACAAAAAAGAAAATACTAAATCCGAAGTGCAGTTAAAACCAATAACTGAAGCGCCGACGTATACGATGCCTAATATTTCACCTGAAGTCATGCCTTTACCAGAAATACCTAACAACAACATGAAATGGCCTACAGAAGTGGCGCCTGCTACCAAAGCTCCGTGTGGTTGCGGCAGTAAAATGCTTCATGCTCCTGCCGAGCATCCGTATGCTCAAGTTCCTGTACCAGCACAAGAGGTTTACACTGCTCCACAAAACATGTACACGGCCGGGGCGTATGACAATAATACTTTCCCGGGTATACCAGAAGTGAGTCCGTACTCCATGGGGAATACATCGAACACGCCTTGGACCGGCACAGAGTATAATCATAACAACGTTATGCCAAACGTATCTGCTGAAATGCTAAACAATTCATATCCGATCGCTCCAGCAGGTCAGGTGAACAGCCCATTTCCTCCATTTGCAGCCAATGATCATATGAACCACCAACCACCGCACATTTCTCCTTACTCTATGCTTCCGTACCCGCCATGTGGATGTGGCAACCATCATATGCCCAACCATCATATGCCCAACCATCATATGCCCAACCATCATATGCCCAACCATCATATGCCCAACCATCATATGCCCAACCATCATATGCCCAATCATCAATACCCATATCCCTCACATAACTATCAGAACTCAGGATGGGGCACATACAATCCATACGGGATGCAACCCGAAATGACTACATCCATGATGCCAAATCAGCCAATCGAGTATGCGTATCAAAACCCATATCCTACTCAGAACATGGTGCCATCGTCTCCGCTTGGTGCATTTGGTGAAATGTATCCTCCACAAGGCAAGGGGGAAGGCAAAAAGGGCGGACGTGACGAGGCAAGTCTAAGCCAGTCGGCTACAGAGAATGAGGCTGAGTTTAATATTGAAGCGAAGCCAAAACAAGCAGCCAAAACAGGAACCGCAAAGGGCAGAACAGCCAGACCTGCTGCAAAAGCCAAATCCAAAGTATCTGTGTCCGGGAAAACATCAAGAGAGCGAACCGGAACATCCACTAAACGCAGCTCAGACAAAAAGCGTAGAAATCCATGGATACAACAATAACATTGTAGAGTAAGTGAAAAGCATTAAGCTTCAAAAGGCCGACTGTCAGAAGAGTTGGCCTTTTGGGTATTGTATTGAAATAGGAGAATACAAGAGCATAATGGTAATGTCTCGTCTGCTAGGACTCTTAGTAGATCTCAAGAAAGCCATATTATGTGATGTTATGAATAAGGAGATAGTGCTTCAAATCAAAATAGGTTTAGCAGGGAAGACGGGGATTTAGAATCTATTAAATGTTTTTCGAAAAAACTATTGCATTGGTTTCGTCAGTGTGATATATTATTTAAGTCGCCGCTGAAACACAGTGTTGACAGGGTGAAGAGTAACAAACAAGTTTGATCTTTGAAAACTGAACAACGAGTGAGTAACGATCTTGCTTGCAAGATCGACGCTGAGAAATCA
>NZ_JAUKNS010000008.1:0-322525 GCF_030487755.1 Paenibacillus sp. 11B
ACCGCTCCAGGGTGCTGAAACTTTATTTATTTTTGAAATTTGCCTGCTTTGCCGACTTGGCTTGTTTGGCTTGTTTGGCCTGTTTGGCCTGTGTTTTCCACACCAAATTCAGCATTGAATTTTTCATCAGGTGTTTTGAAGTTTTCCTGTACTTTGTTTTGCTCGGATTGTTTTACTTTGTTTGCTACGTTTTCTTGTCCAAACTCCTCATTGTACTTCTCGTTTGGTGTTTGGAATCCTTGGGATTTCTTAGCCACAACGATCACCTCTCTCTTCATATTTACGCTGCAATACTGCTGCGCGGGGTTTGTCCCCAGTCAATATTATGTGAAGAGTGCATGGCAGTTATTCATCCATTAAATTCAACAATTAAACGGCCTTGTCCAACCATGAATCCGGTACGGATTTGTATACATCGATGGCTTCCGATAACTCTTCCAGCATTTTTTCAGTGCATTTTCCAGCACCTTGTTTGATTACCTGTACTTCGACGTCCTTTTTGCCCCATTCCTTGTACACTTGCTTTGTTGTAGGGAAATAAAGATCAATTTTATTGCCCTTAATCGCGGAGCCCGTGTCTGCAACGATACCATAGCCGTAGCCGGGAATATATAAAATGGAACCCAGTGGAAACAGCTTTGGATCAGCTGCAATCGTTGAGACTGTTTCTTTATCGCGGCGCACCTTTACACCTGAATACGTAATGCCGTATTGAGGATGTTTAGGTCCTTTTCCGGTTGATTCCACACCTGCAGTGTATCCGGTAGCCGTCACCTTGTGTGTATCCAATACCTGTTCTGTCCGCGGAGCGAGCACCGGCATCGAAGGGTCAACCCCGATCTGCTTCTTCGGTATTTCGGGCCGTGGAATAACAATCGGCTGCGGAGACCACATCAATCCCATATAGACCATGGTGGTGAGTTGAGCCTGATCACTGTATGCAAAGACCGCCGTTTCTAAATGCTCGCCTTCGCGCTCACCTGAAGTTTCGTTGTTGCGACTCTCTACGTACAGGACTTCATTTTCCTCTTCAAAGGTATACGCATCTGCCTGATTCAAGCTCACAATAACTCCAGTGAGCACCACACAGCAAGAGATGATAAACCGTATGTTTTTCTTTTGAATTAAAAATTGCTTTTTCATTATAGAACCTCCCCCTTACTGCAAAGGTTTTCCAAAATGAAAAAATTATATACTTTTCTTTATGTAGGCTTTTTAGCCGGGTGTTCAGGCGACCTAAAAACAACAAAAAAAACCGCCCGAACCATTGGATTTTCTCCAATATGATTCAAACGGTTTTCTATTTATAGAAATCAACAATTCCTGAATTAAACCTGTCTTGTTGTAATTTCTTCTTTGAGCTGGGCTACAATTTCGTCCAGTGGTTTCATGCCGAGATCGCCTTCTCCACGTTTCCGTACAGATACACCCTCTGCATTGCGTTCATTTTCTCCAACCACGAACATGTATGGCATTTTCTCAAGTTGTGCCTCACGGATCTTATAACCGAGCTTCTCGTTACGCAGATCAGCTTCAGCAGAGATCCCCGCACGTTTCAACTTCGCTTCCACTTCACGTGCATAGTCGTCGAAGTTGCCGGATACCGGAATAACTTTCGCTTGTACAGGAGACAGCCACAGTGGCAGAGCCCCTGCAAAGTTCTCCAGCAAGAATGCAGTGAAACGCTCCATCGTACTGATTACACCGCGGTGGATAACGACCGGACGATGCTTCTGTCCGTCATCTCCCACATATTCGAGCTCAAACCGCTCTGGCAAGAGGAAGTCCAATTGAACGGTAGACAATGTCTCTTCCTTGCCCAGCGCTGTTTTGATCTGCACGTCCAGTTTTGGACCGTAGAACGCTGCCTCGCCTTCTGCTTCATAGAATGGAAGGTTGAGCTCTTCCACAACTTCACGCAGCATGCGTTGGGACATTTCCCACATCTCGTCATTCTGGAAGTATTTCTCGGTATCCTGAGGATCGCGATAGGACAGACGGAAACGATATTCGTGAATGCCGAAATCTTTATAAACCGTTTGAATCAGTTCAATAACACGTGCAAATTCTTCCTTGATCTGATCCGGGCGTGCAAAAATGTGTGAGTCGTTCAGCGTCATTGCACGTACACGGTGCAGACCTGTCAACGCGCCCGACATTTCGTAACGGTGCATCATGCCAAGCTCGGCAATCCGGATCGGCAGATCACGGTAGCTGTGCATGCTGGACTTGTACACCATCATGTGGTGAGGACAGTTCATTGGACGAAGAACGAGTTCCTCATTGTCCATAACCATTTTCGGGAACATGTCTTCCTGATAGTGCTCCCAGTGTCCGGATGTTTTGTACAATTCAACATTACCCAGAACCGGTGTGTACACATGCTGATATCCGAGGCTCTCTTCTAGGTCCACAATGTAACGCTCCAACGTCCGGCGCAGCTTGGCACCATTAGGCAGCCAGATTGGCAGGCCTTGTCCAACCAGCTGGGAGAATGTGAAGATTTCGAGTTCCTTACCCAATTTGCGGTGATCCCGTTTACGCGCTTCTTCCAGGAAGTGCAGATGCTCATCCAGCTGCGCTTTCTTCACAAAAGCCGTACCGTAAATACGTTGCAGCATTTTGTTTTTGCTATCTCCGCGCCAGTAAGCACCAGCGACATTCATCAGTTTGAATACTTTGATTTTGCTGGTGGATGGTACATGTGGTCCACGGCATAAGTCGAAGAATTCACCTTGCTCATAAATGGTGATGACACTGTCTTCCGGTAAGTCACGAATCAATTCGAGCTTGTAAGGATCGCCCACTTCTTCGAAAATTTTGATCGCTTCTGCGCGGCTAACTTCTTTACGTACAATCGGCAGGTTTTCATTAACAATGCGCTCCATTTCCTTCTCGATCTTCTGCAGATCTTCGGGATTAAGCGGTTGTTCGAGATCCATATCATAGTAGAAGCCATCTTCAATGACAGGGCCAACACCGAGGTGCACTTCTTTGTTTCCGTATAAACGCTTCACAGCTTGAGCGAGCAAGTGAGCTGTACTGTGACGCATCACTTCCAGACCTTCTGGTGAATCCAGTGTTACGATCTCCACCAACGCTCCCTCATGAAGTGTTGTGGACAAGTCCACGACGATTCCATCCAGTTTGCCGGCTACGGCATTTTTGCGTAGTCCGCTGCTGATCGAAGCGGCTACATCTTCAATGCTGCTTCCTTCGGCATACTCACGAACCGAACCATCGGGTAGTTTAATGTTAACTGCCATTTGTCTCATTCCTCCTGTAAGTTCATCTGTCCATGCATTTCATGGATGGATAATCTATTGCTGTTCCTGCGATTTTTGCAAAGGAACGCAAAAAACACCCGTCCCGGCAAAGGGACGAGTGCTGTATATACTCTCGTGGTTCCACCCTAATTCAGCTGCTTCATCCATATTGGAAGTACAGCCCTCATTGGCATGACGGTAACGGGCATGACCCGGCATATCCTTACTCACGGACGATTACCTGTGTAATAGAGGCAATCTCATATCCATTTTCAAAACTGCAGCTCCAAAGGGGTAAACCAAACGTGGCATCCGGAGGAAATTTCAGCCTGGTTCCCTCTCTCTGCACCGACCTTGCGTATGGTTCTTGTCTTTGTCAACGCTTTTGCTTATTGTTCCATAACAACTTCTAATAAATCATGGATCAACAGTTATTATAATTGCCGAGATCACTTGCGTCAAGACCTGTCAACAATCCGGAACGCAGCACTTCACACTCGGGGCAATGGTGGCATAATTGTACCTTGTCCTCAAAGATTTGTCGGATCGTAGAGATAATGGGGAGATCTGGAGTGCGCGTATGCAGCATGACTTTTTCCGGCGAGATGGAGATCAGCGTACTCACGATCATATCTTCGATATCCATTTCCAATTCCAGTCCCGGCATCTCCACAACGACCTGCTCATCCTTTTGTACGGGAAGCACATTAAGCGCAGCATCCAATACCTGAAATTCATGCAAACCTTTGTGTATCAAATGCACAAGTGGTACTTTCGCTTCCTGAAAAAATACAAAATATTTGAGAAGTCCCATAAACTCTTCGTATTGGCGATCCATCCAGAATTCATCCAGCGCATATTCCACCAGTTCATGAAGCTCCTGCTTGTATTGCCGAATTCGGAAATTCATAATGCCTTCAAGGTGAAAAAAATGAATCTCCTCCAAGTCCTGCTTCAGTCCATTGGCCAAGGTAGTACGACGACGGTCCCGTAATCCAGGCTGATCCAAATCACCATTGAACAATAAAGGCATGCATATCCGGTTTACCTTCTCCACTTCATGTTCATCCATGACCGAACAAGCCTTGGAGATCATCTCTTCTACAATAATGCGTTCACGTGTATTCATAATGAAATCGGCAATTCCCGTGGCCAGCAAATCACTGATCTGAGGCAGCCACTGCTGGAAGTCAGCGTGATTCTCATTCCCTCTGCATACCCAGGCCGCTCTTCCATCATTATGTTTGAAGGTGAGCCGAAATCCTCTTTTGCTTATATGTAAACCTTTGGTTTTTTCCTTCACACAACGATAAAATTGATCCGCTTCCTCCTGCCCTGATACCTCGGTCCATACGGCGAACAGTTCCATAAGAATCACTCCTTTCCTTCCTGTTCAAAGTATATGGCAAGGCCGATAGGGATATACGAAGCGGATTGATGGAAAGCGTGTCATGATTTCTCAGTATATTATCAATCCGTTTGGAGTTAAGCCAAAAATGTGTTATTATTTTTATAACAGTATGTTTCACGGAAAAGGGGGGGAAGCCAAAATGACACAACAACCAAGAATACTCCGTTATGCATTTATTATCATTTTGTGCGTATTCCAAGCGTTGTCCTTCCCTATTTCGATGCAGTCGGAATCCGTTGTCGAGGTAAACGTTGAGGCGAACTCCAACAAGGAAGTTCTTGTCCATACATTGGAGTCTCAGCAGAAACCTGCCATTCGCAAATACCCACAAGTCATGTCGAAGTTGATTGCGGTCACGCATAACAAACCTGTCTTTCTTGTGCTCGCTTTGTTGCTAATGCTGCGAATTCCTACACCGCGTCTGCCCTTTAAACCGTTGATTTGTCTGTTTAAACGCAGATTATTTCTGCTACCCATTAAATTCACCAGTATGTATGTTTCTCCCACCCCTACAGCACCAAACTACGTGAACGCTTATAACTAGCCGTTACACCGTATTTTAGGTTGCTTTGCATGGAGACACCTCTGTTTGATAGACGGTGTGCTTGTGCATAACTTATAACCCTTTTAGCAAATGTTAGATATCAATTAGCTTCATTGGCAACCCCTATTCATAACATCTATTTTGTTATACCCATCTTCATTAAAAAATCAAACACTAGGCTGTGTGTCAGGAGTACCTGGCTCTGTTTACCCGCTTCAATTTAATGTTCCTTAGAGCAGCAGATCATTCTATATTCGGGAAATAAGCCTGTCTTCTGTGGCCAGCCCTCAATTTAAGGAGGCACACTATCCATGGATGTACGCGAAACAGATTTGCCGGGAATCGGCAAGAAATTTCAGATTGAAACGAGCAGTGGAGATAAAATTATTATCATTATTCACGATGACGGTCGCCGGGAAATGTACCATTTTGAGTACGATGATCCAGACCAAAGCATCTCCATGATTACGCTCGATGACTATGAAGCAAGACAGATTGCTGCCATCGTTGGTGGATTAACCTATAAACCTAAGCAGCTTGAAAATATTGAAGTAACGTTTGACGACCTGATTATTGAATGGTACAAAATCGAGCCATCCTACGGATGTATCGGTAAATCAATTGGTGAATTGGATGTACGTCAAAACTCAGGGGCAACGGTGATTGCCGTTGTAGAGAAGAATCACAAAAAACATATCAGCCCCGGTCCGGAGGTCGTGATTAGTGCAGAGTCCACGGTAGTATCCGTTGGCGAACGCAATCAGCAAAAGCTATTCAAATCCCTCCTCCTGACCGGAAGGGGGTGAGTCGATGGATCATCTGATATTCGAAGTAGGTCTGGCTCTTGTGCTCATTGCAGCAGCCGGACTCTTATCCGCAAAACTGAGATTTTCGGTCGTTCCATTTTACATCCTGATCGGGATGGCCGTTGGACCTCATGCGATGAAGATCTGGCATCTGGATTTCCGCTTCATTGAAAGTCAGCCGTTTATTGAGTTTATGGGCCGAATCGGTATTCTGTTCCTACTCTTCTATCTCGGACTGGAGTTCTCGGTTGGCCGTCTGATCAAGTCGGGTAAATCGATTGCCGTCGGCGGTTCGATCTATATCGGGATTAACTTTACGCTGGGACTGATTTTTGGTTTTGCTTCCGGTTTCCCAGCCGCCGAAGCTCTTATCATTGCCGGGATTACGACTATTTCATCCAGTGCCATCGTCGCCAAGGTTCTCGTTGATCTGAAACGAACAGCAAATCCGGAGACGGAAATGATTCTCGGAATCATCATGTTTGAAGATGTGTTTCTAGCTGTATATATCTCCATCTTGTCTGGACTTGTGCTCAGTGATTCATCCTCCATCGGAGGTGTCATTGTATCTGCACTCGTCGCGCTTGGATTCATGCTCATTGTCATTATTCTTGGACGTAAAGCAACACCGCTGCTTAATAAGGTGCTTAAGATTCGCTCCAATGAGTTATTCTCGCTTGTGATTTTCGGTGCATTGTTCCTCGTAGCCGGATTCTCGGAAACTATTCATGTCGCCGAAGCCATTGGCGCCCTGCTTGTTGGTTTGGTGCTGGCAGAGACGGAACATGCTAAACGGATTGAGCACTTGATTCTGCCATTCCGTGATTTCTTCGGAGCTGTCTTCTTCTTCAGCTTTGGTTTGTCCATCGATCCGCTGTCTCTTGGTGGCGAAGCTGTATGGCTTGCTTTGATCGCAGTTGTGCTCACACTATTCGGGAACTTCCTTGCAGGCATGCTCGCTGGACGCAGTGCAGGATTATCACCGAAAGCATCAGCCAACATCGGTTTGACCATTGTGTCGCGTGGTGAATTCTCCATTATTATGGCCAACATGGGTAAAGCCGGAGGACTTCTCCCGCTCCTGCAACCATTCGCCGCATTATATGTACTCATTCTGGCAATTCTTGGACCGTTATTAACGAAAGAATCCAAACATGTGTTCAGATTACTGGATAAAATATTTAAGTTCAAAGACCCTCGGAAGAAGAAAGAAGAGCCGAAGGTACTGCAGAAAGAAGGATAACCCTCTTGTCTGTTCAGAACAGACAACGTATTGTACTCGCGGCTCTACCGCCGATCTTTCTGTGATTAACCCAGGGAGAATGGCACGAAAGCCGCACTAAGGAGGATGACCTATGAAAGCACCTCTGATATCGGCTAATCCGGTGCCACAAACCGCCAAGAGCAGATTGTCATCTACCCGTCGTATGTTGAATTTGTTGTTTGTGATTGCGGGTGGGATTCTGGCCTCCGTGGGACTTGAATTGTTTCTGCACCCCAATAAAATCATTATTGGAGGCATTACGGGCATTTCTTCATTGTTCGCCCATTGGACCGAAATGCGGATTGGTTTGTTCCTGTTTTTGTTCAACGTTCCATTTATTTTTCTATCCTATAGACTTGTGCAAAAAAAATTCGTACTGGTCACTGTTCTGGGTTTGGTTGTCTTTTCGATTGGTGCCATTGCGCTTCATCCCATGCCGCCGCTTGTCGAACACCCGCTGGCTGCCGCCATGTTTGGCGGATTATGTCTCGGATTAGGAATCGGTCTAGTCGTACGGTATGGTGGGACACTGGATACGCTGGAAATCGGTGATCCGTCCTCTCGTCCACCTGAACGTATATTTAGCGGGAAACGGATGCTTATCGAAAAAATAATCATGCTGCTCAACTTGTTGATTCTAACTGCTGCTGGTGTTGTCTTTGGTTGGGATCAAGCGATGTATTCAGTAATCGCCTATCTTATTGCCTATGAAATGGTGTATATTGCATTCCGCGGATTCACAGCCAAGCGCAAAATATGTATCTTAACTACACAAAGCGCCCAAGTTGAGAAAGCCGTCCGCAAACGGCTGCGCCGTGAACCTGGAATATTGGATTCTTCAACCAATTCAGGACACGCTGCTCTGACCGAAGGATGGATCCAACACGTTCCGGGAGCACTCTATTATGAGATTCATTTCCTCGAAATGATCTGGCTCAAATCTATTGTGCGTCATATTGATCCACATGCAGGTATTGTGACGAACCCAGAAAAATAATCTGATTCCTATAGGCTAGGCAAATTGAACTAAAGAATATTTACACTTGCCACTCCGATGACAGAACAACCTTCCGATCGCTGTTATCCCCAGATTTTTTGAATTCCCTTTTTCAAAGGGGAAAATCCGGGGATAAGCGTATGCTTCCGATGCAGCTTTCTTTCAGAAAGCTTTTAGGCGAACGCTTCGCTTCTTCAGGTTTTTTCTGTCCTCTCCGTTCTTGTTAATGTTTTGTTCAATGCATATAAGCAAACAAAAACTCTCTCTGATTCCTATGGATGTTCACCATTCATACAGGATCAGAGAGAGTTTTTTCAGTTATTATTTTTATAACTCCACTATCGCTTTCACAACATGCGAATCCGGTTGTAACCATGTGTCGATCGTAACAGGCAGTTGGTCAAAATTTGCCCGGTGTGTAATGTAATCATCCATGTTCAGCTTCTTCTCCCGCAAGATCGACATGACCTGTTCAAAATCTTCCCGCGTTGCGTTTCGGCTGCCCAAAATGCTCATCTCTCGCTTGTGAAAGTCCGGATCATGAAAGGAAATATCGGCTTTGACCAGTCCAACAAAGATTAATTGACCACCATGTGCCACATAATGGATCGCATCATTCATCGAATGCATGTTACCTGTTGCATCAAAGACAGCCGTCGCATAGTCCCCATCCGTGATTTCAGCAACGTGCTGGGCCGCTTGTTCATTAGCCTGAACCAAAGCATCCACTCCAGCCCAGGTGCGGCTAAGTTCCAGCCTGTCCACATTCCGGTCAATAGCAATGACCCGAGCACCCGCCTGTTTGGCAAATGCCATCACACCAAGTCCAATCGGTCCAGCTCCAATGACCACAACCTGATCTCCAGGCCTTAGACTGGCTCTTCTGACCGCATGAGCACCAATACTCAGCGGTTCTATCATCGCAGTTTCATCCAGTGTAAGCCCTTCGGCTTGGATCAGATGCGAGACAGGCACAACGATTCTCTCTCGCATGCCTCCGTCCACATGAACCCCCATCACTTGCATGGACACACAACAATTCGTTTTACCCGATCGGCAAGCGATACAATGACCACAATGCAAATATGGTATAATGCTCACCTGATCTCCCGGCTTCAAGCCATCTTCATTGGGCCCGATTTCTTCAATAATTCCTGCAAGCTCATGGCCCAGTACACGGGGATAGGTGAAAAATGGCTGATTTCCTCTGTAGGCATGCAAATCTGTGCCGCAAATTCCAATCCGTCGGATGGATACCAGCGCCTGATTTTCGGTTCTTTGGGGTTCAGCTATGTCTTGCAACGCCAAACGATTTAATTCTTCACATATAATCGCTCTCATTCCTGTTCCCCCTTCGATGATGATTGTGGCTTCAAGTGATGTGCCATGTTGTATTCAGGGCGACCGCTGGCCCAGCTCTCATTATGAATTGGGGCCAAAATACGCAGCACCTCCGATATCAGTTCCTGGTCTAGTGGTTCTTCGATCCAGGCTGCATTGTTGCGGATATTATGTTCGCTTGCACTGCTGACGAGTGTCGTTGGAATCTGTTCATTGGCTGTTGCAAACTGCACGGCAAGCTTGGCGATGTCACTGCCTTGTTCCGCACAGAACCGTGCTGCTTGCAGACAGACCTGCTTCACATGATCATCTGCCGGGTGCCAGGCAGGAGTGCCTCTTGTGCTTAATAAACCCATGGAAAGAGGCGAAGCATTCACAAGGCCAATTGCTTTCTTTTCCAAAAGAGGGAGCAGGGACAGCAGGGAAGTGTCATTCAGTGCATAATGGCAATAGGAAATGATTGCATCAGCATCAATCTGTGGCAATACCTTTTCAAATAATGGCAGCGGTAATCCACAAATTCCTGCATGGCGAATCACTCCCTGCTCTTTCAGGCGGAGTAAGGTGGGGAAAGCTTCTTCAATAATGATGTCGGCCGGGACAAACTCAATGTCATGCAGGAACAAAATGTCGATATAATCGGTATGGAGTCTAGCCAGACTCTCTTGTACACTATCTTGTATCCGCTTTCGAGAAAAATCAAATGTATTCTCCCCGTAACGTCCAGCTTTCGTCGACAGCGTAAACGAGCTGCGCGGCAAACTGCGAAGGGCCTCTCCAAGTACGGCTTCTGCCTTCGTTAACCCATAATAGGGCGAAACATCTATATAATTCATCCCTGCATCTACAGCAGCGTGAACCGTACGAATCCCCTCACCCTTGTCAATATCACGAAATACCGAACCTAGTGAGGATGCTCCAAAGCTCAATACAGGTACTTCCAGTCCCGTCTTTCCAAGTCTTCTTGTTTTCATTGGCCCGCCCCTTCCCAGCATGTCTGCTTATCTCAAGTGCCCTTTCATTGTAACAGTTCGATTCCATTATAAAATATCGCCAAATGCGTAATATGTACTGTTTGATGATCTGTGAATAATCGCTGGTATGAAGAAAAATTAAAAAGTCCGCCGATTCCCCTTATAAAGAGTAATCAACGGACTTCATATCCCTACGGACTAAATCAGCTTATGGATTCAATTCGTCAGCATGGTATAGATTTAAGTAGATATTAGTTCTGCATAACAAAATCTTCATGAATGGCGTTTTCTTCATCAAACGTGCGCAGGATATCATATCTTGTGTTACGCTGCGCCGGAATATAGCCCGACTCCCGAATCAGTTGTGTAATCGAACTAATGTTGACTTTGTACGTTGCGCCTGCAGCAGATACCACATTCTCTTCAATCATGGTGCTACCAAAGTCATTGCAGCCAAATTCGAGTGATTTTTTGCCGACTTCAGGCCCCATCGTTACCCATGAGGATTGAATGTTTTTGATGTTGTCGAGTACCAGTCGACTGATCGCTACCGTTTTTAAATACTCTTCCGGTGTCTGACGCTCCAGCTTCAGATTCGTATTATCCGGTTGGAATGTCCAAGGAATGAACGCCAGAAATCCTTCGGAATCATACTTGTTCGCAATGCACTCATCTTGAGCTTCACGCACACGAAGCAGATGCAATGCGCGCTCTTCCATCGTTTCACCGAGGCCGATAACCATCGTTGCCGTTGTGTTCATACCAATACGGTGAGCTGTCTGCATCACGTCCATCCAATCGCGCCATGAACCTTTCAGACGGCTGATTTTGCGGCGTGTACGGTCATCCAGGATTTCGGCACCACCACCAGGCAGGGAATCCAGTCCCGCTTCGTGAATCGCACGAACAACCTCTTCCAGAGTAAGACCGTCGGATACTTCAACCATTTTCATAATTTCAGCAGGAGAGAAGGAGTGCATCGTAATATTAGGGAATCGCTCCTTGATCGCTTTAAGCAGGTCCGTGTAATAGCTAAACGGCAGATTCGGATTCGTTCCGCCCTGCATCAGAATTTCGGTACCGTTCACGTCTTCGGTTTCCTTGATCTTCTGGAAAATGACTTCATCGGGAAGTACATACCCTTCCTCAGAGCCAGGTCTCCGGTAGAAAGCACAAAAACGGCAGTACACATCACACACGTTCGTGTAGTTGACGTTACGCCCAATAACAAATGTTCTGTATGGTTCGGGATGCATGCGTTTTACAATCACATTGGCGGCTGCCCCGATTTTGTCTACTTCATTCGACTCAAACAGCTGAATCGTGTCTTCCAAGTCCAAACGTTCGCCCCGAAGGGCTTTATCTAAGATACGGTCTACCGTACTCATCGTAAAAAAGCCTCCCTCATGAAGAGAAAATATAATCACGATCCGTCCCAACTTGTTCATATAAATGAAAGTTTTGGTGGCAACATCGCATTTCTGTACTCCACATATCGTAACACAGGTTACATGTGAAAAAAAGCACCTTATGGGCAGGTGCTTTAAAAATTAATAAAAATGTTTACATATGGTATCTATTTCATTTCTTTTTCAGGGGCACTCTAACACCCTTGTTTCAATACTACCGACTCTACGAGTCCTGAAGTGCTTGATCCAGATCGGCAATCAGGTCATCGATGTCTTCCAGTCCAACCGAGAAACGCAATAATCCGTCCGTGATTCCCCGATCACGACGAACCTCAGCCGGCATAGCCGCATGAGACATCATCGCAGGATAAGACAAGATACTTTCAACCGCACCCAAACTCACGGCAACAATTGGCAATTTCACACGGTTAAGTACAGCCTTGGCCCGATCGCCTGAACCGACGTCAAACGACACGACCGCACCATACCCGCTTGACTGACGTTCGTGAGCTTCACGGCCGGGATGATCCAGCAGCCCCGGATAAAATACAGCCGTAATATCACTGCGTCCACTGAGCCAGGCTGCCAGTTTGGCAGTGCTCTGTTCACTGTGTGCCATTCGTGCACCCAAGGTCTTCATGCCGCGCATTAGCAGCCAGGATTCCTGAGCACCCAGCACGGTTCCCAGTCCATTCTGCAATTGTTTTAGCTGTCTTCCCAGTGAATCGGTACGAGCAACAGCTAAACCTGCCAGCACATCACTGTGTCCGCCAAGAAACTTGGTGGCACTATGTACGACAATATCCACCCCGAGCTCGATTGGACGTTGGTAGTAGGGTGTCATGAAGGTGTTATCAAGAATGGAGATTAACTCCTGTTCCTGTGCCCAAGAGGTGACCGCAGCAATATCCGTGATCCGAAGTGTCGGGTTGGATGGTGTCTCCATATAGACTGCCTTCGTATTCGGTTTAAGCGCTGCCTTTACTTCCTCAATATTGGTCATATCCACAAAGGTAGTCTCAATCTGCATCCGGCTCAGAATGGAAGTAAGCAGTCGATATGTACCTCCATATACATCTTCCGTTACAATCATGTGATCTCCTGCGGAGAACATCATGAACACACTGGAGATGGCAGCCATGCCGGAGGAATACGCAAATCCGCGGGCTCCACCTTCCAATAATGTAATGTAATCCTCCAATGCCTGACGAGTCGGGTTACCCGAACGGCTATAATCATGTTGAGGCGGATTAAAAATATCAAAATGATGGAATGTGGAGGCCTGGTAAATCGGCACGCTGGAAGCCCCGGTTGTTTTATCGATTTCGTCACCGAAATGCAGTAACTTGGTGTCAAACTTCAGGTCGGAATGAACATTCCGATCATGATTGTTGGCATTATTGTTTTGCTCACTCATGATGCGCTCCTCCTTCAATCTCCTGCTGTGCAGCTGTGAGTGCATTGCCCAGATCGGCAATCAGATCTTCGGCATGCTCGATCCCTACAGAGAAGCGCAACAGACGGTCATCCACACCTACAGCGTCACGAATTTCAATCGGGATATCCGCATGGGTCTGTACCGCAGGATAGGTCATCAACGACTCTACACCCCCGAGGCTTTCCGCAAAGGCAATCAGTTTGATGTGACGAAGCAACGGTTCAACATAACGGGCATCCTTTACTTTGAAAGAGAAAATGCCTGTGTTCCCACTCGACTGTTTATTCTGTATTTCAAATCCGGGATGATCCGACAAACCAGGATGATACACTTCGTTAACGGCTGGGTGTTCCAAAAGATACTTGGCAATCGTCAAGGCATTATACTCATGCCGCTCCATACGAAGAGCAAGTGTCTTCATACCTTTCATCAACTGATAGGAGTCGCTTGGAGATAACACTGCACCAATGGAATTGTGCAGGAATGCCATTTCGGCTGATAATTCTTCTCCTTTGGTAATAATTAATCCGGCAAGGACATCATTATGACCACCCAGATACTTCGTAGCACTATGGATGATGATATCGGCACCGAGTTCAATTGGACGCTGGAAGAACGGAGTCAGTAGTGTATTATCCACAATAGTCAGCAAGTTGTGGCTCTTCGCCCAGGAGCATACCGCTTCCACATCCGTAATCATCATTAGTGGATTAGTCGGTGTCTCAATAAATACCGCTTTTGTGTTCGGCTGACGGATACTTTCCAGAGCTGCAAGATCATTGGTATCTACGTAACTTGCTGTCACACCGAATCGAGACAGGATGCGTTCAAGCAAACGATACGTTCCCCCGTACAGATCCAGCGATACAATTAGATGATCTCCTTGACCGAATAAAGCAAAAATCGTTTGCAAAGCTGCCATGCCGGAGCTACAGGCAAAACCTGCATCCCCCGACTCCAATGCCGCCGCTGCTTCTTCCAATACTTTACGGGTTGGATTGGTCGTACGGATATAATCAAACCCCGTGCTTTGTCCAAGCTTCGGGTGGCGAAACGCAGTGGATTGATAGATCGGAAAATTAATGGCACCCGTTACCGGTTCATTGATAGACCCGATTTGAGCCAATCGGCTTTCGATTTTCAACTTGTTGTCTTCCATTGCAGCATCCTCCTGTAGTGTCGATTAGATTTGCGGACCAATATCGTAAGGCGTCTCTTGATACACATAGTAATTGAGCCAATTAGAGAATAATAAGTTTGCATGTGCCCGCCAGGTGGCTGGAGGTACACGGGAAGGGTCGTCATTCGGGAAATAATGTCTCGGTAGCGCAATATCCATGCCTTTGGATGCATCCCGGTCATATTCCCATTTTAATGAAAGCGGGTCATACTCGGCATGTCCGGTAGCGAAAATTTGTTTGCCGTCTTTGGTGGCGACCAGAAAAATACCGGCTTCCTCCGATTCAGCCAAAATTTCCAGACTTTCATTCTTTTCAATATCTTCACGGCGCACTTCCGTATGTCGGGAATGCGGAACGTTAAATACTTCATCAAATCCACGCAGCAAAGGCACGTTGGATCTGTTGATCGTGTGTGAGAATACGCCAAAACATTTTTCATCCAGCGGAACCTTTGGAACTCCGAAATGATGGTATAAACCCGCTTGGGAAGCCCAACATATATGCATAGTCGAAGTCACATTGGTTTTGGTCCATTCGAAGATCTCCTGGATTTCTTTCCAATAGTTCACGTCTTCAAAATCCATTTGCTCTACAGGAGCTCCCGTAATGATCATGCCGTCAAAACGGCGGTGCTCAATCTCGTCAAAGGTTTTGTAGAACAGGTCCAAATATTCCTGGGATGTGTTCTTGGACGTATGAGACTTCGGATGAACCAGAACGATATCTACCTGAATGGGTGTGTTACCTACCAGACGAAGCAATTGAGTTTCTGTCGTTTCCTTAGTAGGCATCAGGTTTAATATAGCGATACGGAGCGGACGAATATCCTGCTGATAAGCGGATGTCTCGTCCATGACAAAGATGTTCTCTCCTGCGAGTACTTCCTTGGCAGGCAGTGTGTCTGGAATTTTGATTGGCATAGTGGTTCTAACTCCTCCTTGAGCATAAATAGATGCAGCCACTGCGGCTGCGATACGATTCGCATCCGAACAGTTATAGGCTGCCATGAGCTTGCCTGCAGGCGCTGAATTGCAACCACATTGCTGGCGGCAAGCTCAAGTTCCTTAGCGAAAATCACTGCTGAGAAGTCGGTGCATATAACAAAGACCTTCCTCGGATTCCGAGAAAGGTCATATGTAAATAGATATGCGCCTCTCTCATCTCTCAGTTACAACAGTGTCAACTTGGACACTTGGTCGCTGCAAGAATTAGCACCGTGCGGTATACCGCCGGTTGCCGGGTTTCATCGGGCCAGTCCCTCCACCTACTCTTGATAAGATTTCGCTTTATTTAATTGTAAAATCTAGTGTGGTTCACCGTTTACTTTAAAACATTAATCCCCTCACGTCAAGGTGTAGTTCAATGTCTGTTCATCTGGATCGGAACCGTTCGTCAGCCGTTGTCATACACTGCTCCAGGGCGCGAAATCGACACATTTTTGCGCTTGAAAGGACTCTGTACCAGCGGTATACTAGACAAGTGTTGTAAACCCTTATGTGAGAGGTGACATATTCAATGGATGGCGACCCGAGGCCTGACTGGCAGCCGAATTCCGACAAACTGCATAGAGAATTGATATCAGCATGCCGGCAGCGGGACGTTACTTCCGTTTGGTTATAAAGCGAACGCAGTCCTGACTTCCAGGATCCGCTGCCGACCGGCTGATCTGTTCTTTTTGCGCCCATATTGATGAAATCCGCCCATTTGGCGGGTGCAGAAGGAGTAGATGAACAATGAAAATCCGGTTGGTAAACAACGGTGTATTTATTCCGGTGGATGACATTCAGCAGGCGCTGACTCCACCAGCGGAGGGATTTTACTGGATTGATGCGGACGTAGACGATTTGGCGGTACTTCAACCGCTATTCATGATGCATGATCTGGCCGTAGAAGACTGCTTGAGTGACGAAGAACAACGTCCGAAGATTGAAATTTATGAGAGCCATTATTTTATTGTTATTAATAGCATTCGTTTTGATGATGAAGAGATTTTTTTACGTGCCGTCAACCTCTTCCTTGGCAGACACTTTATTATCAGTGTGACCAAACAGAAAGTCAGTGAATTGCGAACATTGAAGCCGATCCTGTGGGAACAGGAGATCAGTACGCCGGATAAGCTGCTGTATCTGCTGGTTGACTTGATTGTTGATAATTATTTCACAGTTGGTGACCGGATTGAAGCGCGCATTGAGAAGCTTGAAGAAGACATCCTGATGCACACCAAGAAGTCTCATCTGAATGAGATTATCGGGCTGCGTAGTGAGATTCTATGGCTGAAGAAAGTACTGGGACCTCAGAAAGAAGTCATTAATACACTTAACAAAAAAGATCTGCGTCTTATTGATGATCAACTGCAGAAGTATTTCAGTGACATTTATGAGAATGCTGTGAAAATATCCGAAACCTTTGAGACTTATCGCGACTTGATGGGGAACTTGCGAGAAGCTTACCAATCCAGTATCGCCAACCGGGCGAATGAGATCATGCGTGTGTTCACCGCCATTACGACGGTGTTCATGCCGCTGACGGTCATCACCGGCATCTATGGTATGAACTTTACGAACATGCCTGAGTTGAACTGGAAATATGGTTATTTTGTGGTCATTGGCCTGATGGTGACACTGGGCCTCAGCATGTTCTTTATTTTCCGCAAAAAAGATTGGGTTTGAACTAACTAACAAAGACGAAGCGCTCCGCATCTGGAGAAACGCCTCGTCTTTTTTGTACGCTTATGAATGAAACCTACCGATCTATGTTCAATCTAGCCCGCATGCTGCTCCGCCTCTGTGTGACGACGAAACCGGATTCGAATCATGCGCAGTCTTTCGTAAACCTGCTCCAGATTGCCTCCGCCAGGCTTCTCTTCTCCATACACTTTATGTAACACAGGCTTCAGAAACGTATCTCCCAGCTCCTCGTAGGCGCTCCACACCGCTTCTTGCTCTTGTTCAGGCATGATAGCGAGTTCCGCGTCCAGCAGACAATCTGTGTCATACCCCTCCAGATCCAGTGTCTCCAACAGCTCAATCAGCTCCCGTCGGGATAATCCGGAACGATTCACGATCTCCTCCAGCGTATACCCTTCCTTCATGCCTTCGAGTACCTGCTTGCGTGTAGTGAATTTGTCTAATTCCTGCTTGTATTTCTGCTCTCTCTGTTTGTACAGCCAGCTCTCATATTCCTGTTCCTTCAGCACCGTATACACCCACTCTAGCGGAAAAGACGTGGAACGTTCCAGTCCATTCGTAAGCTCCAGCCATTCAGCTCCGTACTCGGACGCTTTACTCTCTCCTACGCCAGGCAGTTGCATCAATTCATCTATCGTTTGTGGAACAAATGCACTGATCAGGCGCAACAGCCGATTCGTTGCAATAAAATAGGGGGCCTTCCGATCAGACGCCGCTCTTTTCCTGCGCCATATGCAAAGATCCATATACAGCCCCTCATTGCCATATAATTCACTGTAACAATGAAGACGCTGACCGCCATAGCTGCGCGACTTCAAATCATCATTTTCGTGAAACAAACCCTGCAGCAACGGACGATACCCTTCGCCCATCTGTATCGCTAACTGATGACGATAAACATGTAACAGTTCGTCCCAAGAGCTTCCATCATACCAGATCGCATCCACACGATCTCCTTCCTCATATCGGCTCCATCCCAGATGCCACTCCCCTTCTTCTTCACCAATCCACAGCTGAGCATGCTCTTCATTCTGACCTGACATTCTGGATAACCTGTTCATGAAAATGACTTCCATTTCTTGTCCCTCCTTCAATAGTTCAGCTCGACACAGTCTGTATTGTGCTATCTTGAACAGCACAAAAAACACCTCTCCTGCAAAATCCATGCAAGAGAGGTGCTTCCTCATTAACCGTGCTATGCTGTTGCTCATATATTACCACAATGGAAAAATTCGTCAACCATTAGTTTATAAAGCTATTTACTTGTTCAAAGCCAATTTTGCCAGCGCAAGTGAACCGCACAATCCCGCATTATCATCAAGTCCCGGTGAAACGACATATTGGTCAATTTTGGACTGAAGTGCAGGATGCTGAACGTATCCGGCGAGCAATTCCTGCAATTTGCTGCGAACCATTGGGAACAGATGCTCCTGTTTCATTACGCCACCACCCATTACAATTTTCTGCGGAGTGAGGATCAATACATAATTCATCAAAGCATGCGCCAGGTAATGCGCTTCAATCTCCCAGGCCTTGTGATCGGCTGGCAGTTCGTAAGCCGGTTGCTCCCAACGTTTATTGATGGCAGGACCTGCAGCAAGGCCTTCCAGACAGTCTCCATGATACGGACAGAACCCTTCATACGTATCTTCGGGATGTCTGCGTACAATGATGTGTCCCATCTCTGGATGTGACAAGCCATGGACCATTTTGCCACCTACAACTGCGCCTGCACCAATGCCCGTTCCAACCGTAATATATAGACAGCTATCCAGGCCTTGTGCAGCCCCCCAGGTTGCTTCCCCGAGTGCTGCACCATTTACATCCGTATCGAATGTCATCGGTACATCAAAGTGCTCCTTGAGCTTACCAATCAGATTGTACTGTCCCCAATGTGGTTTAGGTGTTGTTGTGATATAACCATAGGTCGGACTTCCTTCAATCGGATCAATCGGACCAAATGAACCTACACCCAAAGCTTCAATGCCTTTACCTTCAAAAAAAGCAATGACTTGAGCCATCGTCTCTTCCGGTGTCGTCGTTGGAAAGCTTACGCGTTCAAGAACTTCTCCTTCTTCCGTACCGATACCACATACAAATTTGGTGCCTCCAGCTTCAATTGCGCCTAAAATCGTCATGTTAGTCACACTCCCAAGTAGTTTAAAATTAAAATGGATCTTCCAATCTGCTCTCTGAACGAAGGCATGGTTAATCCAGTTCAGCAGCTTCGAGCTTGGCCAATCTCTTCAACAAGGACTGCTTCCAGCTGTCCGACAGCGTTGAAATGGCCAGCAACGCACGCATACCAACCGCATCATGCTTCCCCTGATGCATAATTCGATTAGCTTCCAGAATGGTCATTGATGCAGGATCAGTGCTGATTCGTCTGAATGTTGCAGAAGGAGTTACCTCGCCCTCTTGCAACACTCGAAAGTAAAATCCGGTATGTCCGCTCTCCTGAAAATAAACTGGCAGCTCTTTGTAATCATACCGGGCGCCAAGCTTGAAGCAAGGCTGTCTTGGCTGGCTGACCTGTACCTTGGCTTCCCCCAATTCATACACATCACCAATCCGGACTTCATCCTCCATACAGCCTTCAACGGTCAGATTTTCTCCACAAGCCCCCCAGTCCAGCTTGCGATCCATCAGTTGTTCAAGCGCCGGATAACGACTGTAATCGTATACACAAACCGCCTTATCCGGTCCGCCATGATGCTCCAGATCCGCCTGACCATCTCCTGTCATTCCGGTGAATGACAGGAAGACCGGGCTGGATATGGGATGCTTCACAATGCCGCTCATCACTTCGCGCTTCTGACCAGGTAATGCCTGAGGTTGCCCCACATTTACAGCTAGTACAGCCGTCTTGCTTTCATCTGGCTTCCGGTTGTGTGTGAGTGTCATCTGATCATACCTCCCATAATAGCTTTCTTTTAACGAACAGAGCCACCAAAAACAAGCGTATTACTTAACAAACGGCCCGGGGAAGTAAGCATTTTGCCGCCAGCGTACATGCCTGAAGATGCTCCACCATCCAGATTCATTGCCTGCTTGGCACCGAGCTTCTGCATGACAGCAGCCCATTCCTTTATTGTCGCTCCCGAAACGGTAGCCAGTATAACCGAACCGTCTGCCATAATGGCAATACCGCTTCTTGCTCCGGAGGCATTGAGAATTTTGGTATCCTTGAAGCCCTCACTCGCTGGATTTACGGCTACTTTGCCGTCTTTCACCAGACGCGGACCTGCGCCCACAGCGGTGACTACATCTTGCCAAGGAATCTCCTTGCCTGCTGCGTTGGTGTATTTATAATTCATCTCTACAGTTGAACCAACGGTGAAGCGGTCCGACGAGGATTTCTGATTTCCCGTGAAGACCAGCACCGAGCCATTCTTCGGAATAGCTACATTGGTATTGGGTATCTTCTTGGTGACAATCCCTTTCTCCATCACAACGGCAGTACCTCCCTTGAACCCAACGGTGGATCCCCGCTCTGGCGTGTATAACATCGTAATACTCGCATTTGCGGAAGGGGTTCGGTTGATAAAGGTCGCATACCAACTGCGTGATTTCCCTTCTGTATCTGTTACTTTACCCGTGAGACTCACTTGAAGCGAATCCATGATGGCCGAGCCATCTTCCTTAAATCCGATCGTTGTTCCGTATCTTCCAATATGTATAACCTTGCCGTTTGCTATTAACATACCGTATGGATCTGGAGCTCCGTTATAAGCTTCAAAAAACGCTCCGTTTATGGCTGCTTGTGCTCCATAAGCCTTGACAATCGAAGGTAATGTTGCAGTCTGACCGACCTGCTTCTTCGCCAATCCTACAGTAACTGGTGTACCCTTGGGAATACTAACCGTCTGCACGGTAAAACTGCGTCCTGCTGCTTTTACTTTCTGTACTTTGGTGCTAATTGCCGCTTTGGCATCTACTGTCTGTGGAGCACTCACCGCTCCTGAAAGGATTACAGGCAAAGCAAGGACGAGGGCCATAGCCCCTGTCCACCACTTTTTGCCCGTCCGTTTTGTCTGCATACTACTCACCCAATTGCCACTCCCATCCAAGAGCCCAGGCTCTTCATCTCAAGTTGTTCGAACTTGTCCATCACCATATCCGGGTCAAGACGCAATTCACATACATCCAGTGCACAAGCTACCGGAACTGCACAGTGAATCTCTGCCAGTTTGCGAGACAGATGAAGCATATCGAGATCATTCTCAATCTTGTTACGTACCGAAGGTGTAAGCTTATCCATATTGTCCAAGATACCTTCAATGGATCCAAACTCCTGCACAAGCTTCAATGCCGTCTTTTCTCCAATGCCCCGTACCCCAGGATAATTGTCACTGGCATCGCCCATCAGACCCTTCATGTCAATCACTTGACGAGGTGTGAGCTGCTTCTCCAACATCAGGGATTCAGGCGTATAGACCATGTAATTGCCATGACCTTTTTTCATAATAATAATGCTAGTGCGGTCATCAATCAGCTGCAGCATATCGTGGTCACCCGTAAGTACCATCACGTTCATATCCGTCTGCTCAGTGTAATACTTGGCAAGTGTACCGATGCAATCATCAGCCTCATATCCTTGAGCGCCAATATTCGGAATGTTCAAACTATCCATCACTTCACGAATCAGAGCAAACTGAGGAATCAGATCATCCGGAGCTTCCGGACGGTTCCCCTTGTACGCTGCATACTCTTCACCGCGAAACGTCTTGCCCCCCATATCCCAACAGCATACGACATGACTTGGCCCAAAGGTCTGAACCGCATCCCAGAAATAACGGATAAATCCGTATACTGCGTTGGTTGGCACGCCTGCCTTTGTACGTCTGATATAACCGCTTGCAGATGTTGCATAGAATGCACGGAACAACACTGCCATACCATCTACCAGCAACAAAGTAGGTTCATTACGTTGATTCACTTGATTTTGTTCTCTCCTGTCCTGATTCCATAGAAAATTGAACTAAAGAATATTTACACTTGCCACTCCGATGACAGAACAACCTTCTGATCGCTGTTATCCCCAGATTTTTTTGATTCCCTTCTTCAAAAGGGAAAATCCGGTGATAAAGGCGAACGC
Organism: Paenibacillus sp. 11B; assembly: GCF_030487755.1. Lineage (NCBI taxonomy): Bacteria > Bacillati > Bacillota > Bacilli > Caryophanales > Paenibacillaceae > Paenibacillus > Paenibacillus sp. 11B. Next base: position 22,417 of record NZ_JAUKNS010000008.1, read on the forward strand.
TCCGCTTCCTCAGGTTATTTCTGTCCTCTCCGTTCTCGTGTAAATCTTTAGCTAAGTTTCTATAGCAAATAAAATATCGAACTAATTCTATCATTATAGCATAGTTCCGCCAAGGATCGACCAGCCAAAAAAGCCCTGAAATTTGAACAATCAGAGCTTTTTTCACCTTGGTTCATTTAACAATATGAAATCATTCAACTATAAATTACGCGTTGTTCCATTCCTGCTCATACGTATCTTCCTTGAACCCTACAGTCACTTTGTGACCATCCGTAACGATTGGACGTTTGATCAGACGACCATTGGAAGCCAGCAAACGAATCTGCTCTTCTGCGGACAACCCCGGCAGCTTGTCCTTCAATTGCTGCTCCTTGTATACTTCCCCACTCGTGTTGAAGAACTTCTTCACTTCAAGTCCGCTCTTCTGAATCAAGTCACTCAATTCTGCTTCGGATGGTGGCGTGTCGAAAATAGGGATTAAGTCCAGCTCATGCCCCTGAGCTTCCAGCCATTTTACCGCTTTGCGGCATGTGCCGCACTTGGTGTATTGATATACTTTCAGATTACTCATCGTTATTGTCCTCCTCGAGTGCTCCGGTTTCGATTTCTCGCTTCCCTTGGTTTGCTTCGCAAATCCAAAAGTCGCTCCAAACCGATACCATCGCAATGTAATTTTAAACCTTTTTGCCAATAAGAAAAAAGTACATTTGGCTATATCATTTTTAGGTTCAAAAACCTTAAAACTTAAAACATAAAGACCTTAAGACCTTAAGACCTTAAGACCTTAAGACCTTAAGACCTTAAGACCTTAAGACCTTAAGACCTTAAGACCTTAAGACCTTAAGACCTTAAGACCTTAAGACCTTAGACTACGGCATTTTGTTCGGGTGCGGTTGCATCCCTCACACAGGTTCATCTAACTAAAACCATTGATAGATAGCAGGGCACGTGCACTGAGATGCTACACACAGCGCAAATCACAGGCCGATTCACAGCATTTCACAACACTTCCCTTGGTGATGCCTCAACATCCAGGCGGGCCTCCAGGGCAGCCATATCTGCGGGCAACGGGGCTTGGAACGTCATCCGTTTCTGCAAAATGGGATGGTCAAACGACAGCTCGCATGCATGCAATGCCTGACGGTCAATCCAAGAGTCTCGTTCCTCCCGAATAGCCATGGTCTGCTCATCGATCTCATGTACGGGAAGTGTCTTATACATCCGATCCCCGATTAACGGGCAACCGATCGATGTCATATGTACCCGTATTTGATGAGTTCTGCCGCTCTCCAGCTTCAGGTTCACCGCACTGGCGCTGCCTGCCGTCCATCGGGCGACTGTCGTGTATAACGTTCTTGCTGCATATCCGTCAGGTGTAACGATTCGACGATGGGGCTCTACGGGATCACGATCGATCGGGCCATCGATGGCCCCCTCTTCTTGGGCAGGACTACCGTGCACAAAGGCAATATACTTTTTGTCCACCGTTCCTGCAATCATCTGTTCAGACACATGCTGATGCACATATGGATTTTTCGCGATTGCCAGCACACCCGAAGTTTCCTGATCCAGTCGATGAATCGGTCTGAAGCGAAAACGCTCGCCTTTGGACTTCCAATAATGGACTACCCCGTTCGCCAATGTACCTGTGTAATGCCCATGTGTTGGATGCACGATGACACCGGAATCCTTGTTCACGATAAGCAAGTGCTCGTCTTCGTACAGTATCGTAAAGGGGATCGGCTCAGGCAAAATATCATCAGACTCCTCCTGTTCCATCCGGACTTCCAGGACGTCACCTGCACTAACTTTGACGCTGATGTATACCCGCTCGCCATTCAACATAATTCCCTGCTCCGTGAGTTTGAGTCTCGACAGGAGCTTGCGCGAAACCTGCAAACGACGCTGAAGCACAGTCTTCAGCAGCCAACCATCTTCATGTTCGGGAACGGTGTAAGTCAGTGGTGAATAATAATCGCTCATTCGTTGTCTTTGCGACGGAATACTTTTTTGCTCCGCACATACTCAATATCCGCTACCTGTTGTCTCGCATTGGCAGTCCGTGCAACAACGAAGAAATAATCAGACAGACGGTTCAAATAACGTCGTACGGAAGGGTTGATATCCGTATGCTGTCCGAGTGTAACGGCGCGGCGCTCAGCACGGCGACATACCGTACGGCAAACATGTAATGTGGAAGAGAGCAGACTTCCCCCAGGCAAAATAAACCGTTCTACCTTCGGATTCTCGGCATCGTACTGATCAATCCATTGTTCAAGCCGGGTGACCATCTCATCCCGTACTTTATATTTGGTTTCGCTAATTTTTACAAAGGCTAGATCAGACCCACAATCAAACAATTCTTGCTGAATTTCGAGCAAATGTTCACGCAAATCTTCAAACTCTCCATTGGCTTGATCAATAAAACTGATCGCCTGCCCAACAAAACAATTCAGCTCATCAATTGTCCCGTAAGCTTCAACTCGGTCATCGTCCTTGATGACCCGTCCTCCAATGACCGAGGTCTGTCCCTCATCACCTGTTCGTGTATATATGCCCATTGTAATCCCTCCTATTGTTAATATCATTCGCATGGCAGAACGCTGGGGTTAAATATAAATGCATGCCCTTCTTAACTTTAACTTAATCAGTATACTTGACCTGCTATGATTACGGGAATGCTATTATTTTCAGAAACCAGTGAGATCCTTCATACGTATATATGAATTGGCGCACTCTGCCGAGTATACGCCAAATTCTTGCAAACCAAAAGTAGAGGAGACGATTATGCATAACTGGATAACCGATTTCATGGAACAATACGGCTACATAGGCATTGCACTTATTATTGCTCTTGAAAACGTATTTCCCCCCATCCCCTCCGAAATCATTTTACCATTTGGCGGCTTCATGACCACCTACACCAGCCTGACCCTTCCTGGCGTCATTATTGCGGCTACCATTGGTTCTGTGCTTGGGGCTGTCATTCTGTATGGAATCGGACTGTTGATTGATGTCAATCGACTGGAGAAGATTGTAGAACGTTGGGGTCATATACTGCGGATCAAAAAAGAAGATATCCACCGTGTCGATGCATGGTTTGACAAATATGGAATGTGGACCGTACTATTCTGTCGCATGGTTCCCCTTGTTCGCAGCCTGATCTCGATTCCTGCCGGTATGTCCAACATGAAATTTGGTTTATTCCTACTTTTCACGACCATTGGAACACTGGCCTGGAATATCATTCTCGTCTCAGTTGGTGCGGCGCTTGGAGCGTCATGGGAGAGTATTCTGCACTTTATGGACGTGTACTCCCTCGTCGTATATGTATTGCTGGCGATTATTGTTGTTGGCTGTATAATCTGGTGGATCAGACGAAATAAAACTCGGAAATAAAGAGATTTACACGCATACTTTTTGGCATAAAACAAAGCCTCCGCACCACAACTTGTGGTTACGGAGGTTTTTTTAGGTTCGTCCATCGTTTTGATGTTATGAATAATGCTAATCTTCATATCGCAGCCCTTGACCTCTAAGATCAACAGCCAAGCCAGATACCAGCAGGTACATCTGTTCCGAATGCGCCTGCAACGCCCGATTAACCGACGCCATTCTTGCCGCAAAAATTCGTTCTTCCTCTGAAGGATACAGCGAACCGTGCATTTCGTTGGTGATCACGAGCAGCTTTCCCTGGTAAGACAGAAGGGCATCCAGCAACAGCTGCGTCTGTGAACGCTGCTGATCCAGATCATCACTTGCCCTGAACCCTGCTGCCATCCATGCTGTCAGACTATCTACAATAACGATTCGCTGATCTGCAAGGAAGAGATTGGATTCCCGATTAATCTGGTGAAGCACCTCCGTAAGGTGCTGGCCGTTTCCAGCCTGGATGGCACGATAATGAGCGGATGGCAATTCGGGAATCACGGGATCATGATCACCAGTGGATAAATAAATGCCCTCCCGGCTAATCCGGGCTGCGTATCGAAGCGCAAATCGGGTTTTACCACTGCCTATGCCGCCTGTGACCGTAATTAGCAATCCGCTCCCCTCCTTCAGTAGCCATACTAGATTGCATTTATTCTGTCAGCGCCTTCAGCACTTTCTTGGATTCTTCGACATTGGACGCTGACACCGGAATGGTAGCAAACAGATTTTGCGCAGCATAATCTACATCTTTGAACATTTGCATGTCTTCCAGCGGAATGCCATAGAGATGTGATTCTGTCTTGATATCTGAACCATCGTCCCCTTCGCCCTTCTCCACCAGGACCCCGCCTTCAAATACACCACGTTCATACTTCTCTGGATTAAATGTATCATCAAGTGGAATATTGGAGCCATTACTTCCGTACTGCTTCATATCAGCCTCAGGCAAAATGAAAATATCATGTCCACCTGCCGCATACTCTACCATAATTTTCTGAACATCATACATCGCACTGGTGATTACCTCTACCTTGGGCTCCTCACCCAACTTCTGCTGCAAATTAGCTTGCAACTGCTCCGAGATCACGGATGGATTTCCTTGGTTGTCAATGATAAAAATTGTAAAACCGTCCTTACCGCCACAGCCAGCAAGTAGAAAAATCATAGAAATGATTGCGGCAAGCCCCCAAAATCTCTTCATTCCAGTTCCCCCTTTAGTCTCCTATGTACAATATATCACAATTGTTCCACGCAAAAAAATAACCCTTCCTATCCAAAGCAATCTATTCATAGATCAAAAAAAAGACCCTTTCCGGGTCTTCTTCAAATCGAGTATACGTAACGTTTCGATACAACAAAAAATTATTTTCCTTTAATCGGATTAGCCTTCATGTATTCATTAATCTTCAAATCTAGCAAACTGCTAATTTCAATTACAATATCGGATGTGAATGACTTCTCTTCCAGAAATATCTGTTCCATCTTGAGGCGAAGCATATGGATCTCATCTTCCAAGGAAACGTTATGCAAAGATGCGTGATCCGGTTTCACCGACCATCGGTCGCCATGATCGCCTTCTGCCAAATAATGCCCACGATTAGTCGGTAAATCATATTCAACACAAAACAAAGCCAACCCCTCCTTGGAAAAATTAGTTTCCAAATACAAGAAAAACTTATTTCAAATTGAAATTATATCACAATATTTTGTAAAAGAAAGTTATTTTTTTCTAGTTTAAAGAACGTTCACATTTGTTCTAAGCTTCTAATTCCTATTAACCCTCTTTTTGCAGTTTGTAAACAAAGTTTCCGATTCGTTCCAATGCTTCATTCAATTGGGTCACGGATGTGGCATAGGAACAACGAAGAAACCCTTCGCCTTGTGGACCAAATACATTACCTGGAACAGCCGCCACCTTATTTTCCGTTAGCAGACGCTCGGCAAACAGATCTGAACTCAGCCCTGTCTTCTGAATACTCGGAAATGCATAAAATGCTCCCTGGGGTTCATGGCAGTCCAGTCCAATCTCGCGAAACCCTTGTACGATAAGGCGTCTGCGCTGATTATAGGATTCGACCATTCTGTCCTTCTCGCCCAATCCGTTCGTCAATGCCTCAAGCGCAGCCACCTGACCCATGGCAGGTGCACACATCACCGTATATTGATGAATTTTGAGCATGGCGGCAATCAGTTCAGGATGTCCACACATATACCCGATTCGCCAGCCGGTCATTGCAAAAGCCTTGGAAAATCCACTAACCAAAATGGTACGTTCTTTCATCTCCGGAATTGAAGCGAAACTAACATGTTTTTGCGTATATGTTAGCTCTGCATAAATCTCATCCGCGATGACAATCAGGTCATGCTTTTTGATCACTTCAGCAATAGGCAGCCATTCTTCATAAGTCATAATGGCACCTGTTGGATTACTCGGATAACATAGGATAACCACCTTGGACTTCGGTGTAATACCTGCTTCCAGCGCCTCGGCAGTCAGTTTAAACTGATCCTTCGCATACGTTTCTACCCCAACCGGTATACCTCCACCAATTGAAGCAATTGGAGAATATGCCACATACGAAGGTTCGGGAATCAGAATTTCGTCTCCAGGCACGATTAATGCACGCAAGGCCAGATCAATGGCCTCACTGCCACCAACGGTAACGATAATCTCATCCTTAGGATCATACTTGGTATCAAACTGAGTGTCCAGATACTCGCTAATGGCTTCTCTCAGTTTCGGCATACCGGCATTGGAAGTGTAACTGGTCATGCCTCTTTCGAGTGAATATACACAAGCTTCACGCATATGCCATGGTGTTACAAAGTCCGGTTCTCCTACACCCAGGGTGATGATATCCTTGTTATCACCAACCAGATCAAAAAATTTACGTATGCCGGATGGCGGTATCTGTTGAACCAAAGGTGCCAGATACGAAGTCATTTTCTTGTTGTTTCCTGTTGTCTGTTCATTCACTATCATGACGCATCTTCCTTTACGGCGAGATCATGAGACGGTTGTCTTCCTGATGGTCTTCAAAAATAATCCCGTCCTGCTTATATTTTTTAAGAATAAAATTCGTTTTCGTTGAAAGTACAGAGTCAATCGGAGACAATTTCTCCGAAACAAAATTAGCGACTTCACGCAAGTTTCCACCTTCTACTTCTACGAGCAGATCGTATGCACCTGACATGAGATATACCGATTTCACTTGCGGATACAGATAAATGCGTTCCGCGATTCCTTCGAAGCCACGACCACGCTCAGGCGTAATCTGCACTTCAATCAAGGCTGTTACTTTTTCATCATCGATCTTGCTCCAATTCACAACGGTTGCGTATTTCACAATCACGTGGTCCTGTTCAAGCTGTGCCACGGCGTTCTTGATCTTATCTTCCGACTCCCCCAACAGCGTCGACAGCAGTGCGGGAGTCCTTCTCGCGTCTTCCTTCAACAAATCCAGAACTTTTAATTGCAGATCGTTCAGATCCTTCATGTCTTTCCCTCCAGCGTCATCCAGGTTCCTGAAAATGAATTAATACTTATATTACATGAATTCAACGATCATGCAAAGACAAAAACCGCCCGCCCTGAATTCGGGCAAGCGGTGGTATGGTCTGTGACAGTCCCTGCTTCAAACCATAATTACAAAGGTTACATGTAATAAGGGTTACCGTAATTCGGTTGATGCTGAGGTACATTGGGTGCCTGGCTGTAAGCACTGTTCTGAGTGTTCTTTTCCTGAATGAACTGCTGACATTTCTGTTGGGTCTGCTGAGCAGACTGAATCTGCTTATCCACATCCTGGCGAAGTGCTTTAGAAGAGACAGAATACATGTTGTTTTGCTGCATTAGATTAAACAGATCACCTTGCAGCCTTAGGGTATCGTTGGTCAGGTCTGTAAACATTCTGCGAGTCATCGGGCATGAAGATTCTGTTGTTGCTGTCGTATATTCGCGCGAAGTTCGTCTTAAATCTGCAAGAATCGACTTTAGCAAATCTTTCTCCTGCATAAAATTTCCATTGGAAGACATGGATTGTGAGTACACACGATTTCCTCCTAAACGTTAGATTCAATTGGATTTACTGAGCCTGTGTTGGGGCAATGGACTGATGCTGCTGAAGAGCATTAACAAGGATATTCAGATGCTGTTCATGGGAGCGAACATACTGGTTCAGTGCTTGTTGAATTTGCGGATTATGTGAGATAGAAGCTGTGGCTGCACACTGCTTGATCAGCAGTTCTTCATTGGATATCGAATCCGCGATATAACTCAACTCTTTCGGACTCAGCGCTTGCATGGATTGATTCTGCATGTTTCGTTGACCTCCTCGGCATAAAGTTTATGCGCAATTATTGTTAACCCGGTCGCCCAAAAGTATACAAACGTTAATTACAAAGGAGATGTTTCTCATGGATCTGGTCTATGGCACACCTTTCTGGCCTTCCACTTTTAATACAAAATCCACCTATCCCCCGCTGCAAACCGACATCTCCTGTGACTGCCTGATCATCGGCGGTGGTATGGGGGGCGCACTGACTTCCGAATTGCTCACGGAGCGTGGTGTTAACACAGTTGTCATTGATAAAAGGGAGATTGCCCATGGCAGCAGCTCTGCCAATACAGGTCTTTTACAATACACGAACGACAAATCATTAACCTCATGCATTCATACCTTTGGCGAAAAAACAGGCGTGCGATTCTATGAACTATGTCGTGAAGCCATGCAGCAGCTCACACAAATTGCGGAAAGGCTAGATACGGATCCCTGGTTTATTCCGCGGACCAGTCTCTGTTTTGCCAGCAGCAATGATGATGTAGCCATGTTGGAGAAAGAATATCAAACGTTGAAGCGCTATGGCTTTGAAGCTGAACTGTGGAATTCCGACAAAATTAGCGACCATTTTCCCTTCAGCAAACCTGCCGCACTTTATACGTTGGGGGATGCCGAAGTGAACCCGTATCGCTTTGTTCATGCCCTGTTTGAATCAGCGAGCAAACGTGGAGCACGAATCTACGGACAGACAGAGATGATTCATTGTGAATTCGATGATGATGGTGTGCTTTGTTATACTCCAAGTGGGAAAATCCGGGCCAGTAAGGTTATTTTTGCTGCCGGTTATGAGACGCAGGCCATCAAAAGGGATCAAGGAGCCTACCTGCAAACCACCTATGCTATTGCAACGAAGCCTTTGCCAGACCTGAAAGAATGGCATGAGCACAGTCTGATCTGGGAGACAGCACGCCCTTATCTGTATATGAGAACAACACCAGACGGACGGATCATTGCTGGCGGACTGGATGAAGAGACACCGAGGGAAGATCATCGCGAGATTCGGGCAAAACACCGGGGAGATACACTCCTGGAAGAAGTTCGCTCTTATTTCCCGTTGGATGGTCTTGAAGTTGATTATGCCTGGGGTGCCGTGTTCGGCAATACCAATGACGGCCTTCCGTTTATCGGCCCACATCCCGATTACCCGCATTCTTATTTTCTCGAGGGTTATGGCGGTAACGGGACGGTGTACAGCATGTTCGCTGCTTCTATTCTGGCCGACGCTGTTACAGGAGTCCGGAATGACGACATGGAACTTTTCTCATTAACGAGAACGAGTAAGCCTACTCCTGTGTAAGCAAATCTTAATAAATAAGGGTACAGCTCAGGATCAAATCCCTGGACTGTACCCTTTTCCTATGCAGAAGATTTTTGCTGATCCGGTTGTACTAACATTTTACGCATGAATATCCAGCCAATAAGTGGGAAAGCCCCAAGCGCCACAATAAGCCAGGTTAGCGTTTGTAAGGAAGGGCCATTCATGACCGTTAGAATAAATACAGCAAGGCCGAATAAACGGCCAACCATCAAACACAGCTCCCTTAATACGACAAGTTCAACCCTTTTCTCTACATTTTCGCCGCTCGTTCCCATCAGGTCGAATCCTGCCGAAATCATCGGCAAAATGTACAGCGGCATCGACAAGGCTGACCCGATTCCCATAATTAAAAGCGTACCATAGCTAACCTTCCATAACAGAGGAAGCAATACGATGAACAACAATATCGCTCCGGCCAACATTCCCCTAGACCTGTATTGCGGCTTAAACCATTTTCCTGCGGCCCAATAACTCACCAGAGCTACGGCAGAAGTGATTAGTGAGAACTGCCCAAGCTTGTATTCCTGCTTCGTAGCTATATAGACGAGCAATGCAATCAGAAAGGCAAATACACCTTCTCGCACGCCTTGCGCAAATAATCCCATGCCAAGCGGTCTCCATGGACTATCTTTGGCAGATAACTGTCGCCATGGTTCAGACCAGCGGTATGTGCCGCTGACCTCCCTTTTTTTCAGAAAAAAACTGAACACGACGGCAATTACATAAATCACCAACGACACTGTAAAAATAAGGCGATAGCCCGTATTGTCAGCCATTCGTGAAATAATAAGACCTGAGAACCAAGGACCGATAATGCCTGTCATGGAACCCAGTAAACCCACCCAACCGTTGAACAGGTCTCTATTTTCCCGATCAGTCACCTCAAAATAAACAACGTTAAACGCAATCCAGAACAATCCCAGTGCACATCCGAGCAGGATCCCCAAAGGCCAAATCCAGTCAACTGCTTTGGGTCCCGCCCATAATACAAGCATGTAAAATACACCCGACAAAGCGGTGCCTAATCGCAAAGCATACATTTTATTATGCTCCTTGACCCACTTCCCCGCGAGCCAGAACGTAAGTCCCAGTGCAATTTGCTGGCTTATGGTGAACCACCCAAGCATGGCGTAGTCCGGACGACTTTTCCACAGATACACATTCAGAAACGTCCCCGACAAAGCTCCGGCTAACACAAACAATCCATTCACGCCTAGTAGCAGAATGGATTGTCGTCCCAGAGAAATCTTCATCTGCTCCCTCCTTATTCCACCTGAAGTCAGCACTTCACAGGCAGGTCTCAGGGTTAACGTGCCCCAAGCAGAAGGAAAACATGATGAATTTCCCGGAATATTATATTTTCAGATCGTTATACTCCCTTATTTCCGCGCACTCAAATTCTGGATCAGACGCAGACGGTCATCTTCGGCCAAATTATATTGCACCTGGAAGCAGCCTGAGCATACATACATTTGCACTTCGAATGGCGCATCCAGCAACGAGTCCGTACCGGAAACAGCATTGGCAACAGGATTAAACGTATCTTTGGTGGCCTTCTGTGTACCCGTGAGGATCATGAATTCACGACAGTGCGGGCATTCTGGTACCTCTTCTTGCAAATCAAGTTGTTTCTCCACGCCTTCTTCGTATTGAATCAAATCATTTCCCTCATCCGCATACTTCGTTAATGTACGAAGCTCCGGCAATTTCAGCTCTACTTCATCTCCCCACAGGCTGGCAAGATCCGTAGTTTGTTCATCGTCCACGACATCATCCATATCATAAATGTCTTCTTCTGCTTCATCGTTCTCTTCATCACCGATGCTGATGTTTAGAGTACGATATCCCTTTAATTCATTGTGACAGTAAGGGCATTCTTCTTCAGGACCTAGCTCCTCATCCCATACAATCTCGGTGTGACACCATGGACAAACTGTTGGTTCCATATTGAATCAACCTTTCTCTTTCAAATAATCATGTGTTCAACACATAAATGATGCCTATGGCAAAGAATACAATCGACGCAGCAAACAGAATCCGTATCAATATTTTCATGAACGGTCCCCCTACATGATGCTCGCGCCAATAACAAATGACAACGAGACGGAAATAATCATGGAAATCAATCCAACGGCCCGGTTATCCGCTTCAATCTCCTTGTCAATAGAGAACACCGGTGTCAGAAACTCGAATAGAAAATAAGCAATGAGCAGAAGAACAAATCCTACAATGGACCACGTCATAGCTTCATACACCGACGATTTGGCCTGAATGCAGAAATGAAGTACATTACAGATCCCAAAGATCTTGCCTCCTGTAGCCATTGCAACTGCCACATTACCCTTCTTGATTTCATTCCAGCATTTGTACTTGGTCACCAGTTCAAAGCAGGCAAGAAATACAAGCAGCTCCATAATCGCTACGGAGAAAAATCCGAGCACCATCCCCAAGGGATGAGACAGCAATTGGTCTATCGTCCCTTTCACTCATCGTTTCCCCTTCCCCATTCTGCTGCCTGAAGACACTCAGGCGGCAGAATATCTTTGATTCTTGGTCGGGCTATTCCAATTCTGCGACGGTCACACCATTTCCGCCTTCTCCGTAATTGCCCAGCCGGTAACTTTTTATATGTCTATGCTTACGCAGGTAATCTTGAATACCGGAACGCAAAATTCCAGTTCCTTTACCATGAATGATATAAACCTGACCCAGATTAGCAAGGAACGCTTCATCGATAAAGCGGTCTGTCTCCATCAAGGCCTCTTCCAGATTCGTACCCCGCAAATCCAGTTCACTTTTCACATTGTCATCGCGAGTTCGTTTCACACCCGTTACCGGTTTCTGCTTCGGCTTGGAATCTGCTGGTGCAGACTGCTGTAATTCAAGATCATTCAAGGATACTTTCATTTTCATGATCCCCAATTGAACCATGGCATCCTTGCTGCCGGACATCTCCACCACATGACCTTTTTGATTCAAACTGTAGACAAGAACTTCATCGCCTGGGCCGATGGCCCGGGACTTCGTTGCCGTTGCAGCACGCTTAATGGTCTTCTTGCGTTTCTCCGGTTCTGCTTCATCCAGTTGTTTGCGAGCAGCAATCAGCTTGTGCTCCTTCACGGATGCGCCTTCTTCCATAGCGAGCTGACGGAGATCGGCTATAATCTTCTCTGCTTCCGCTCTGGCTTTGTCTACAATGTTGCGGGCATCTTCTTCCGCTTTTTCAATACGACGGTCACGCTGCTGTTCCAGCTTCTCCAATTCGGCTTGGTGGCGGCTGCGCAATTTCTCCATATCCTGACGCAGACGCTCCGCACTTTCACGTTCTTGCTCAGCAGTAAGCCTATTCTCTTCGAGGGAAGCGATCATATGCTCGACGCGCTGGTCTTCCTCTTTCACTTCGCCACGGGCGTAATCCAGAATGTATCCTGGCAGACCCAGTCGCTCCGCAATTGCGAACGCGTTACTCCGTCCCGGAACACCTACGAGTAGTCGATAGGTCGGGCTCAGTGTATTGACATCAAATTCCATGCTGGCATTAATAACACCTTTACGCTCATAAGCGTAAGCTTTCAACTCACTGTAATGCGTTGTTGCTACCATGCGGCATCCGGTCTGATGCATATGCTCCAGAATGGAGATTGCCAGCGCAGACCCTTCTGCCGGGTCAGTACCTGCCCCAAGTTCGTCAAGCAGCACGAGGCTTTTGGTCGTCATGTTTTTCAAGATCCGAATGATGTTCGTCATATGGCTGGAGAACGTACTCAGATTCTGTTCAATGCTTTGTTCATCACCAATGTCCGCGTAAATTGCATCAAATACACATAGCTGACTGCCGTCTTCGGCCGGAACGAACAAACCAGACATCGCCATGAGACTCAGTAATCCAATGGTCTTGAGCGTTACCGTCTTACCACCCGTGTTAGGACCCGTTACAATTATGGACGTATAATCGTTGCCAAGTTCAATATCGGTGGGCACCACATTTTCAATCGAAATGAGCGGATGACGCCCCTTCTTGAGCTTGATGAATCCGCGATCATTCATGCGTGGCAACGTGGCCTTTAATTCACGGGCAAGACGTGCTTTGGCAAAAATAAAATCCAAAGATCCCAGCAGGTCAACATCATATAATAACCACTCTGCCTGTTCACTGACAAGTGCCGTCAATTTCTGCAAAATCACTTCAATTTCGCGCTCTTCCCGGATTCGGGTTTCACGCAATTTGTTATTCATCGCAACGATGGATTCAGGTTCAATAAACAGCGTTGCTCCCGAACCGGATTGATCATGTACAATCCCGCCAAAGTACGAGCGATACTCCGATTTCACGGGAATCACGAAACGGTCTCCCCGAATGGTAATCAGCTGGTCCTGCAGCATTTTGGATACCGTCGAAGAACGAATCATCGAATCCAGCTTCTCGCGAATTCGGGATTCACCTCCGCGCAATTCACGCCGAATCTGCGCTAGTGTAACACTTGCGCTATCTGAGACTTCGGCATTGTCGTCAATACAGATACGAATCGCATCTTCGAGCGCTTTTTGCTCAGATAACTGATCACTGATATAGAAAATCGATTCCACCTTTTCATCATCGTGGAGCGCAGCGATTTGGCGTTTCAATCGACGTGCTGCCAAGGTGGTGTTGGAAATTCCCAGCAGCTCATGCGGGTTCAACGTGCCTCCGATTTCGGCACGTTTGATGGATGCGGTAATATCCACAATTCCCCCAAAAGATGGAGAGCCTTTCAGACGGTCAAACGTAAAAGCTTCATCCGTTTGCTGGAGCAACCTCTTGACTTCTTCCAGTTCACTGATCGGCTCCAATTGGTCCGCTTTCTTTTTTCCCATCGTAGTCTGGGCAAAGCTTTGCAATGTATTTAAAATTTTGCGATATTCCAATGTGTGTAAAATTTTCGTGTCCAAGTGTACAACTCCTTCCAAACTATAACTGTATTATAACGAAAGAAACTTTCTTTCGCTATTTAACGAATCCTTCCACACATAACTTGGGACAAAGCGCCACAAACTACAGGTGTCAGGATTGTGCAACCTCACATTGAACTGGATGTACAATTCTCAATATGATCTGAATAAAGGAGGTATAACCATGAATTTTCTGGGACATGTCGTGCGATTTATCATCGCCGCAATTGTATTGATGGTCGTCAGCTGGATCGTACCAGGGTTCGCCGTCGGTGGCTTCTGGAGCGCCCTGATGCTGGCTCTGGTTATCGCTCTGCTTGGCTGGGTTGTTGAAGGCATCTTCGGTAAAAGGGTCAATCCCTTTGGCCGCGGTATTGTCGGCTTCATCGTCAGCGCACTGGTGATCTGGATTGGTCAATATATCGTAGATCATGTGCATGTCAGCCTGCTTGGTGCCGTTCTGGCTGCATTGGTCATCGGGATTATTGATTTGTTCATCCCGGTTTCCACCCCTTTTGATGCTGGAAGAAGATCCAAAGATCACGCATAGACTCAACGTATCTACTCTCCATAGGCTTCCCCTAAACCTCTGATGGCTTAAACGCCTGACGAGGTTTATTTTTTGGGGGTGTTATATACATACTGATGTTCAAAAAAACGACATAGGCAGCATGTACAGGCATCGTCAATTTGCGGTATGATGACTGGAGCAATCATTCAAATTTTATCCATATCACGCTTTTTAAGGAGGCACATCATGAAAAAAGGCATGGCATGGCTTGCAGCCTGTATGATGATCCTGGTTCTTGCTGCATGTGGTGGAACTGGACAATCCGCAGGATCAAACAGCGAGTCTGAATCGGGTGTAACTGCCAGCGAAGAACTGGTAATCAAAGCAAGCAACTATGAATTTGACCAACCTGAATACCACTTGAAAAAAGGTGTCCCGGTTAAGATTGTTTATGAAAATACAAATGGGAACCATGGCGTTCTCGTGCCCGAGCTGAACCTTCGGCTGGACACCCAGAACAGTTCTAAAGTGATTACTCCTGACAAAGCAGGGGAATTTGAAATGTCCTGTTCCGTCTTTTGTGGGAGTGGTCACAGCAGTATGATCTCCAAAATTATTGTTGAAGAATAGTGTTCAAGACAAGGAGCCCCCGTAGCGACGGGAGCTCTTTCTTCATTATAACAAATTGTACAAGAGTGCGCTGTCCAGGATTCCAGTTATGACGTAATCATCAGCTAGGTCTGATCCTGCTCAATCAATTCAATCCATTCGTTATATTCCGTCTGCAATTTCGTATATTCATCCCGCAATTGGCGGTAATCCGTATTCAGTTGCTCCGCCTTCTCCTGCTCCATCTCACGTTCAACTTGCAGCAAACGCAGCTGGTTAGCCGCAACTTCATACCGCTCACCGATCTCCAGCAGTTCATTCTCCATCGTCTGCTTTTCTTCGATCGCTTCTGCACGCTGCTTGTCAAGCTGCTGCCGCTCATGTTCCAGCTCTTCTACCTTCTCCACACTGGCAGCACTTTCTTTCTGCCAAAGATTCACTTCATTCTCCAGTGCAGCCCATCGTTCCTGCCAGGATTGCTCCTGAGCCGCCCATTCATCCGCACGCCGTTGCCAAACCCGCTCTTGTTGTTCCGCATGTTGTTCTGCTTGTTCTACCCTGGAGCTCAGCTCAACTTCCCGAGCAGTGAGCTCTTGCAGGCGTGAGGAGAGCTCTGCCTGTTTGGCAGACAATTCTTCATGCTTAATCTGCCACTCAAGTGCTTCTTCTTCTGTCTGAGTCAGCAAGCTGCCTTGTTTATCGATCCGCGCAGATAGCTGATTGGCATTCTGCCTGGATTCTTCAAGCGCACCCACAATTTCTTTCTTTTCTTCGCTCATTTCATTCAGCTTGCGAGTATAGTCTTCTTCACGCTGCAGTGCATCACCATAATCCTTGCGGATTTGTTTATAACTTTCCTGCAGCTTGTTCAGTTCTTCACGTGCTTCATTCAATTCATCATCAAGCTCTTTATGCTGCTGCTCCAGACGACCTGCTTGCGCAATATAATGTTCAGCTTCTTCGCTGGCGTGACGAGCTTCTTCTTTAACGACGGATAATTCATCATGAAGGGACTGTACACCAGACTCCAGCGTTTCATTCTGTTCCGCAGCTTCGAGTACCTGCGTCTCCAGTTCACCGATTTCGATCAGACGTTGTTCAGCCTGCTCTTTCCAGGACTGCTCGCTCTGCGTCAGTGTGCCGAGTTCATGTTGCAATGTCCGTACTGCCGCATGAGCCTGCTCAAGCACTTTTTGCAGCCTGCGCTGCTCATCCTCGGACTTCACTTCGGCTTCACGGAGTTTCTTGATCTCCTGCTCAAGCTGGCCGTGCTGTTCCTGTACTTTACGCAGCTGTGCTGTCAGAGAAGATTCACGTTCAACGGTCTCATTATACTGCTGTTTCCACTGCTGCTCCGCTTCCCGGGACTGCTCTACCTCAGCTTCTGTGTTGCGAAGCTGTTCAGTCAGCTGAGCGCTATCTGCTTTTAATTGTTCCAGCTGCTGCTCCAATTCCGTAATTCGACGAAGCTGAACATCCTGATCCTGTTGGTATACGGCTTGTTCACTGCGCAACGTTTCCGTTTGATTACGCTCGTGTTGGAGCTGTTGCTCCTGATCCACAACAACCTCTTGAGCATTCTTGAGCTGCTTACGCACCTCGGCTAATTGGCCTTCAACATCGGTTAAGCGCAATTTGGCCTGTTTACGTTCTTCTTCCAACTGTTGCTTCAGCTTGCCTCGTTCTTCTTGCAGCAAAGCCTCAGCAGTTACCAAAGCTTCATTCGCTTGAGTTTGGGCTGCCTCATGGATTTGCTGAAGCTGCTCCTCATAAGCCGCTTCTTTTTCCATCCACTCCAGTTCCGCCTGTTCGGATGACTCCTTGAACGTTGATTTCAGCTGCTCTATCTCAGCCAGTCGCTTCTGCTCTGCTTGCTGCTGCAGTGCGGCTTGTTCTTCTTTTGCCTTTTCAGTCAGCTGTTGAGCCTGATTCACGGCAGCTTGCTCAGCCTGCTGTATACGCTGTTCCATCTCGGATTGAAGTTCACGGTATTGAAGCTGGGCTTCTTCCTGAACTTTCTGCAATTGGGCCTCGGCTTGTTCCAATTCAGACAAGATTGCAGCTTCTGCTTGTTCCTTCGCCGTTTGTACTTGCTGTGCGGCCTGAACCTCAATTTTTTGACGTTCTGCCACAGCCCGTGCTTCTGCCTCTTTCAGTTGAGCTGCCGTCTTGTCCTGCAGCTCCTTATATTGTGCAGCCGCTTTGGCTTGGGATTGCTGCAACTCATTTGCTGCACGTGTCTGTGCTTCCTTCAGCTGGGCTGCCGCCTGCGTCTGTGCATTCTTGATTTGATTCGCTGCTTTTTCTTCTGCTTCTTTCAGACGCGCCTGCGTCTTCTCTTCCGCCGCTTTCAGCTGCGCAGCAGTTTGGGCCTGAAGCTTTTGCTCACGACCCGCTGCCTGAGTGCGTTCCTGCTCCAGCAATGTATTCAGCTTGGCTATTTCTGCCTGCTGATCCTTCTGGAGCTTCGCGATGGTCTGTTCCGCCTCAGCTTTAAGCTTCGTTGCTTCAGCGAGTGCTTGGTCACGACGTTCCAATTCCTGTTGATGTTCATTTTGTATGGCGTTCAACCGGTTCAATTCGTTTCTCAGTTCTGTACGTTCTCCAGTAAGCATCTTCAGTTCATTTCGAATTTCATGAGTCTGAAGAGACTGTTCAGCCATATGTACAGCCGCCAGCACCGCAATACGCGGAGTATCCAGACGGGAATTTTGCTTGGAGATCGCGCTCATACGCTCATCTACCAGGTTAGCTACTTGTTTCATATAGTCGGCACTGCTGCCAACCAGTTTATAGGAAGTCCCGTAGATCTCTACGGTGACGCGTGTACGATCAGGTGTAGTCACAGTTGTGCCCTCCTTCAAGTCTGTATGTTGATTCTAAGCTGTTTAACAAAAAAAGTCACATCGATCCTCTAATGCTAAGGATTCGATGTGACTTCAAGCAATTCCTGCTAATCTTTGTTCAAAAAATTGACTTATGTTCTATTTACGCAATTCGGCTCCAAATTGCTCCTCCAGACGAGCAACAACACGAGCATGAACCTCGGTAATTTCCTCATCTGTCAATGTGCGTTCACGATGGCGATAAACGAGAGCCATCGCTACACTCTTCTTGTCTTCACCCAATTTGCTGCCTGTGAACACGTCGAATACCTGTACGGTTTGCAGCAGCTCACCGGCAGATTCACGAATCGCACGCAGCATATCCCCAGCTTCGATATCTTTACTCACAACAACCGCGATATCCCGCTCAACTGCAGGGAAACGTGGAAGCTCACGATAACGGATATCCGTATCAGCTTCACCATAGATGGCTTCAAGCCCGATCTCAGCAAGGTATACATCGTTCAGATCATATTGCTGCTGCAGTTCAGGATGCAATTGCCCCATCGTACCAATCAGTTTGCCTTCTCCACCATCTTTTGCTTCCAAATATACCGATGCGGAGCGCCCAGGATGGAAACCTTCTGGACTGTTTGCCACCAGGCGAATACGCTGCTCCAGACCTACATAGGCGAACAGGTTCTCAAGTGCACCTTTCAGATCGAAGAAGTCCACTTTCTCTGCTCCCACATTCCACTGCTGGGATGCACGGTTTCCTGTGAGCAACAAGCTCAGGACCGGAATTTCATGCGGCTGCTTCGTCAGCTTCTCTTCTTCAGTGAAGAACACACTGCCCACTTCGAATACAGCCAGTGAATCATGCTTGCGGTTCATGTTATACACCGCTGCATCCATCATTTGCGGCAAAATGCTCTTGCGAAGCACACTGCGATCCTCACTCATTGGCATAGCCAGCTTCACAGCTTTACTGCCTTCTGTCAGAGCAGGGAACAAGGAAACTTTATCCGGGTGTACGAACGAATAGCTGATCATTTCCTGCCAGCCACTACCTGCAAACAGGCCACGAATGGTACGGCGCATCGCTTGCGAACGCGTATAAGCTCCCGGTGTCGTTGGTCCTTCAATCAATGTGGTTGGAATATTGTCGTATCCGTACAGACGGGCAACCTCTTCAAACAGATCCACATCAAGTGTAATATCCCCTCTGCGGCTTGGCACTTCAACATCCAGCAGGCCCTGCTGCGCATCACCACACGCAAAGTGCAAACGAGCGAAAATGGTTTTCACTTCAAGCAGGGACAACTCGGTTCCCAGATAGCGATTCAGTTTCTCCAGCGACAGCTGTACAACACGTTTATCCGCAGCAGCTGTTCCTGCTTCCACAATTCCCTGATGAACTTCGCCTTCTGCATAACGCTGGATCAATTCAGCCGCACGGTTCAGTGCCGTAATGACAGCAGCCGGGTCGACTTCCTTCTCAAAACGCATGCTTGCTTCGGAACGCAGCCCCAGTTGGCGCGACGTTTTCCGAACAGTTCCGCCATCAAACTTGGCGGATTCCAGCAACAGATTCACAGTGGTTTCCGTTACCTCGGAATTCTCGCCACCCATTACACCCGCGATGGCTACCGGTTTCACGCCATCGGTAATGAGCAGCATATGCGGCTCCAGCTTGCGCTCCTGGCTATCCAGCGTCACGATCGTTTCGCCTTCTTTGGCCATTCGTACTTCAATATGGCCCTTCTCCAACTTATCTGCATCAAAAGCATGCAGCGGCTGTCCGTATTCCAGCATGACATAGTTCGTGATGTCAACGATATTATTGATCGGACGGATGCCAGCAGCCATCAAACGGTTTTGCATCCACTGCGGGGAAGCTCCCAGCTTGATCCCTGTTACATAACGGGCTGCATAATGACTGCATTGTTCGCCAGCCGTAATCTCAACCGAGATATGGTTTGCAGCCGCATCACCGATTTCCACCAACTTTTGAGTCGGATCAGGCAGTTTCACTTCACGACCGAGAATGGCACCCACTTCATAAGCTGCACCAAGCATGCTCAGACAGTCGGAGCGGTTCGGTGTCAGATCCAGTTCAAGGACATGATCATCAAGACCAAGCACCTGGCTGATTGGTGTGCCAATTTCCGTTTGTGCAGGCAGAACAAGAATGCCTTCCTGTTGGTCCTTCGGCAGCAACTTGTCGTTCATGCCCAATTCTTTCGCAGAGCAGATCATGCCAAGGGATACAACACCGCGCAGCTTGGCTTTTTTGATATCAAGTCCACCAGGGAGCTTCGCTCCAACCAGGGCAACGACTACCTTTTGACCCGCATCCACATTTTTCGCACCACATACGATCTGCAGATCTTCTTCCTGTCCGGCATCAATTACACATACATTCAGCTTGTCGGCATCAGGATGCTTCTCCTTGCTCTTCACGTAACCGACAACCACTTTGTTCACGCCCTGGTTCCGGTTCTCCACTACATCAATCTCAATCCCCGCACGAGTGATTTTCTCTGCCAACT
Source organism: Paenibacillus sp. 11B (assembly GCF_030487755.1). Taxonomy (NCBI): domain Bacteria; kingdom Bacillati; phylum Bacillota; class Bacilli; order Caryophanales; family Paenibacillaceae; genus Paenibacillus; species Paenibacillus sp. 11B. Next base: position 42,933 of record NZ_JAUKNS010000008.1, read on the forward strand.
CCTGCGGTTCCACGCCTTCCAGCGCGATATAATCAGACAGCCAATCTGTCGATACTCTCATGGACGTTCACTTCCTAATCTATGAATTGGTGTTGCAAATGAAGGGCGTTCGCCCTGTATGCTACCTCGGTAATTACAGGCGTCCAAATTGTTTCAGGAACGCCATGTCACTGTTGTAGAAATGACGAATATCATCAATGCCATATTTCAGCATGGCGATACGCTCTACGCCCATTCCGAATGCAAACCCACTGTATTTCTCCGGATCATAACCGCCCATCTCAAGTACTTTCGGATGAACCATACCGCCGCCCAAAATCTCAAGCCAACCCGTCTGTTTACATACCCGGCAGCCACTTCCACCACATTGCACGCAAGTGACATCCACTTCAGCACTCGGCTCGGTGAACGGGAAGAAGCTTGGACGGAGACGAATTTCAGTGTGTGAACCGAACATTTCGCGTACGAATTGCAGCAAGGTGCCTTTCAGGTCACTCATGCGAATATTCTCACTAATGACCAAACCCTCAACCTGATTGAACTGGAATGAATGCGTCGCATCGTCATCGTCACGACGGTATACTTTGCCCGGACAGATGACTTTAACAGGCACTTCACCTTTCATGCTTTGCATGGTACGAACTTGAACCGGTGACGTATGCGTACGCATCAACAGGTCTTCTGTTACATAGAAGGAATCCTGCATATCACGCGCCGGGTGATTCTTCGGCAGATTCAATGCTTCGAAGTTGTAATAATCCATCTCAACCTCAGGACCTTCTGCTACACGATATCCCATACCGATGAAAATATCTTCGATTTCCTGTACCACTTTGGTCAGTGGATGCAGTCCGCCTTGACGTCCGCGACGTCCCGGCAGGGTCACATCAATTTTCTCGGATTGCAAACGTTTCGCTGTCTCTTCCTTCTGGAACTGCTCCTGCTTGCTGTCGATGACTTCTTCAATTGCACCGCGAACATCATTGGCGACCTGACCAATCACCGGACGTTCCTCTGCACTAAGCGCACCCATACCACGCAAAATCTCAGTCAGTGCACCCTTTTTCCCCAAATACTTTACACGCAGATCACTCAGCGTCTGTGGATCGTTCACACCGGACAGTTGTTCCAGCGCTTCGATCTTTAATGCCTCCAAACGTTCTTTCATGTGTAAATGCCCCCTTTATGTGGTGTTAATGTAACAAAAAAAGGCCTTCTCTCCCCTGAAGGGACGAAAAGACCGTGGTACCACCCTTGTTAGACATTCAGTGCTGCCCGGCCCTTCCGGCCTGCAACATGTTTGCCTCACTCTATACGGAATAACGACCGTTAACCGTTACCCCCTACTAACTCCTGCGATGGATCGCAAGATATGGTTCAGGGAACCGCTCCGGAGTGAATTTCAGCAGCCTTGTTCTACAGAAACGCTCTCAATCTACGGCGCTTCCTCCCTGTCCAGAGGCACTGCTTACTTGTCTCCATCATCACGTTTTCATGTCAGAAAAAAACTTCAAATTTACTGATGATCGTCCATTATTATATGCAAAATCGCTCGAAATAGCAAGCCGTAAAGCCGCTTGATCCATCGTTAAGCCCAAAAGCAAAACGACAAAAGCTTAATCAATGGATTACTTGCGTTTTCTCAGCTCACGCAGCTGTTTCAAACGACGTTGAATTTCGCGAACCTCGGCAACTTCAGCCGCCCGCTCAATCACATCATCAGGATTAGTCAACACCTCATTGCTCGCACTCCTCATAGGAGATAACAACTCAGACAAACGCATTTCAAGCCGTAACCGTTCATCATCTGACTCCCGAATCTCAAGGGCGGATTCTCGCAATTTGATGGATTGCTCCCAGTCCTCGACTCCACCGTCAAACAGTGTAACCTTTCCACCCGGCTCCAGATCAAGCAAGCGGTTGGCGAGTACTTTGGTCAGCATACGATCATGGGATACGAGCACCAGTGCGCCAGACGCCTGCTTCAATATATTCTCCATCACTTCCTGTGTGTCAATATCCAGATAATTGGTCGGTTCATCCAGCACCAGCAAGTTGGCTCCCCCGAAGTACAAACGCAGGAACGCAACTCTGCACTTCTCCCCCATACTCAAATCCCCAATGCGTTTGAACACATCATCTCTCGAAAATAAAAAGCATCCCAGAATGGTGCGTGCAGCACTTTGTGTCATGGATGGAAGACTGAGCAAACTGTCCAGAAGCGTCTGACTTTCCGGTAATCCTTCAAGCTCTTGCGAAAAATAACCAATCTTCAGTTGCGGATGACGTGTCACCTTGCCCTGCGAAGGTTCCAACTCCCCAATCATCATCTTGAGCAGCGTTGTCTTGCCTGTGCCATTGGGACCGCGTACAGCAAGACGATCTCCGCGTTCGACCGCAATCCGGAGATTGCGAAGCAATGTCGGGCTTCCCGGATAACCAAAACTGGCATCTTCCAGTGCAAGGAGCTGGCGGGCAGCCAGCGTGTTCACTTGCAGCTCCATGTTCAATTTCGCAGCTTCGCGAGGTTTATCCACGCGCTCTTTCTCCAAGCGCTCCAGTTGCTTTTGCTTGGCATGGTAACGGGAAATGTTCTTGTTGGCTTTGGCTTTGTAAAAGCTCTGGGTGATTTTGACCTCCACATCGGACGCTGAATTATGAGCCTGATGAAACCACTGCTGATAATTGCGTATCGTCTCTTCTAGCGCTTTCCGTTCCAGTTCCTGCTTGCGATAGGTTGCTTCCTGCTCACGCAATTCACGTTCCTTATGGCCTTTGTAATTCGTGTAGCCCCCCTTATATTTGGTCAGGGCACCCGGGCTAAACTCAATCACACCCGTTGCCACCTGATCTATAAAGGTCCGGTCATGAGAGACAAACAATAATGTTCCTGCATAGGTGGACAGCCATTCTTCAAGCCAGCGCATACTCTCTTCATCCAGATGATTCGTCGGTTCATCCAAAATCAGAAATTTCGGTTTACTGACCAGTAATCCAGCGAGACGGGCCTTCGTTTTTTGACCACCACTCAAGGAATGATATGGCCTGCTCCAATGGTCCGACGATAACCCGAGACGTGTCAGTACCTTCTCTACCTCCGTCTCCCACATATACCCGTTCAGCTGCTCATATTGTTCCATCGCTATTGTATAAGCTTCAAGCAGCCGCTGTTCATCTGCCGCTCCACTTTTGCCCATACGTTCTTCCAATTCTTCCAGGTCACGCTTCACCTCGTAGATCCGTCCACTTTCCTGACGGACGGCATCAAGCACATTCGTCTCCGGCTTGATCAAGGAGCGCTGACGCATGAATCCCCACTCCTGTTGCGGAACGTGGCGTTCGATTCGTCCACCGCTATCTTCTTCTCCAAGAATGATGCGTAACAAGGTGGTCTTGCCACACCCGTTGCGACCCAGAATGGCGAGCCGCTCGCCTTCATTTATTTCCAGATTCAATTCTGCGAATAATTCATTGCCGTTCCACTCTTTCGATACTTCATGTAGGCGTACCATTGTCATCATGAGGCCTCATCCTTCCTGCAATTCAAAATAAAAAAACCGCTGGCATCAGCCGGCGGTCTGGCAATTCAGGATTGGATAAAGCGTCAAAAAACAAGCATAAGATACCCATGGCATGAACAAATAACCCTAAAAGGGTACACACAAGCCAGATCAGCCTGCCTGTTTCCATACCTGATCCCATAGCTGAATTTGGACACACGAATCCCCTCATTGCTCAGCCGCTTTGGCTGACTGCGTCAATACACTCTCTGCAGTTACTGGGGTTGAATTCATGTGTTTTACTTCATGGGACGTATGGTTACCTCTCATTCATGTGTAGTATCGATTTCTCCGTTATTGTACCAGATGATGGAGAAAAAGCAAAGGTCTTGAATTTGGAGTCAGGATATTCTCCATTCCAACGCGACTAGGAATACACTAACTTCGAAAAAAAAGAAAAAACCCTTGTTTCCACAAGGGTTTCAGGTGTTGCATTAGTTAAGCGGGTGATGGGAATCGAACCCACGCTATTAGCTTGGAAGGCTAAAGTTCTACCATTGAACTACACCCGCGCGAATGACGATCGGGACGACACGATTTGAACATGCGACCCCCTGGTCCCAAACCAGGTGCTCTACCAAGCTGAGCTACGTCCCGTCAAGTTCCGGGGAACATTAACATGAATTTTACAAAATTAATATACCATGATCATCCAACGCTTTGCAACTTCTTTTTACTATTTTTCCCTCCCCGTTTCGAAAAATTAAAAAGACAGAAGCGTGTCTACGCCCCTGCCTATCCTTAACCTGTTGGTTTATCCACATCTCTCAAAAACTTTTCTTCAAAATCGGCTGCCAAAATCGGTTTGCTGAAAAAGTACCCTTGAGCCTCATGACAATGCTGATCACGAAGGAACGAAAGCTGGTCCTCATTTTCAACGCCCTCAGCCGTTACCTTCAACTGCAAGTGATGCGCCATCGATGTAATGGTCGATACAATCGCCGCATTGTTACTGTCCTCCATCACTTCATTGACAAAGGAACGGTCAATCTTGAGGCGGTCAATCGGCAGATCTTTCAGATAATGCAGCGAGCTGTACCCGGTGCCAAAATCATCAATACTGATGTGCACACCAATCTCTTTAATTTTACGCAACTGTTCAAAGGCACGATCTTTATCAAACGTCATACTCTCGGTAATCTCCAGTTCAAGCCACACCGGTTCCAAGCCCGTTTCCTTGAGAATGCCGCTGATGTTATCCAGCAGATGGGAGTGCCTGAACTGCCTCATGGACAAGTTAACCGACACACACAACTTGCGGTAACCCGCTTCCTGCCACCGTTTGTTCTGAGCACATGCCTCACGCAGTACCCATTCTCCAAGCGGTACGATCAGTCCACTCTCCTCAGCAAGAGGAATAAATTCCGCAGGGGATACTGACCCTCTCAGCGGATGCTGCCAGCGCACCAAAGCCTCCATACCTACAATCAAGCCACTCGCCAGATTGACCTGCGGCTGATAGACCAGATAGAATTGCCCACGATCCAGCGCTTTGCGCAAATCATTCTCGAGCTGCAAACGTTCCTGGGCTTTCATCTGCATCGCATGGGCATATCGGTTCAGCTCCATTCCCTGCTCTTTGGCATTATGCAGCGCCGTATCCGCATTCTGAATGATCTCCTCCGGTGAGTCCCCGTCATGCGGGAATATTGCCATACCAATACCCAGCGTGAGATGATACTCGTTTCCATCTACAGTTACAGGCTTTTCGAACAGCTGCAGGATTGATCTTGTCCGCCGCAATGCCGTATCTGTTGTGCTGAAATCTGTCATTGTGAGTACGAATTCATCTCTTCCCAGTCCGAATACTTCCTCTCCCGGGAGCGAAGAATGTTTCAAACGCTGTCCTACCTGACGAAGTACACGGTTAGCCGCCTGTTGGCCCAATGAATCATTAATTGTTTTGAATCGGTTAATATTTAATACCAACACCCCGACAAGCTGCTCCTCTACCATAGCTGCATCTATCATCACTTTCAGTCGTTGAGAAAGGCGACGGCGATTGGGCAGCCCTGTCACATCATCATGGTGAGCAATAAAGTTCATTTTTGCCTCAGCCACCTGCTGCTTGAGGAAAGGCGTATCCACCACAGACGAATACAGCCCCTTCTGGATGAAGAAATAGCCAAAACAATTACTTAATAGACCCAGCAACAGATTGAGATCATTAATTTTCGTAGCCGAAACAAAGTAACATTCTCCATAGAAAAAACAGAGGATGGCGCAAAGGACGGTAGATAGATCACGATCTTTTCCTTTTTTCCATTGAATGAATAACACGACCGCAGTCACGCCATACAGAATGCCGACCAGGAAATGAAATCGGGTAAACATGCCGCCAAGCACATTCCCCTCCAGCAAGTTCGGAAGTACAGCCCATTCCTGAATAGCAAATGTATACAAAACAATAAAAATACCCAGCGTTCCGCCGAACAGTAAAAATTTGCGTGGTAACGCAATTTTCCTCTCGCTGACTGCATATATGAACAGCAAACCAGCCGCACAAACAAGAGATCCAAGCGACATCATCTTCAGCGAGAACTCCGACTCCACCATCGCACCATTCGGCATCTCTTCCGCAAAAGAAACGATGTGAACCAATTCAAATAAACCAATCAATAAAAACAACGTTGTCATAAGGACCCTTCGGAGGGTCAGTCTTTGAGTCTGAAATAACCAGCTTTGATTATAAATGCCGATACAGGCCGCTGCCGCAGCGAATCCACCCAAGAGTGTCAAAACCGGGTAACCCGATATGATCAGATCAGAGCTTGCAGAGGAACGAAACCATTGATTTGCGAGGAAACACAATAAGCCGCCTATCGCGACCCAACCTATTTTTCTCTGATCTTGCTGATTAGCCTTCATGCCGTGTTTTTCCTTCCCGGGATCACCTATCCTGAAATAACATTAACAATATAAATCTACTTTGTTACAATTTTCGACATTTTATTATATCTACCAACGTTCAATTCACATGTGAATACATGCTATCTGGTACATAATAACATTTATTTCCGCAGACGTGAACAAAAAAATGAGTACTCCTAGGAATATTTATTCATAGATATGTAGAAAAACAAGGCAATAAGAACTAAAAAAACATGAACCCCCTATCGGAGTTCATGTTTTTTTTGGATTTGCAACTGTATTTTAGACTAATTTTCGTCTTACGTGCACCATTCGACTTAAAACGCTAATGCGCTAAAGCTATAGATGTAATAGATCCAGCGCTGGTTCACTGGAAGTCCAATTCAACAATGATGCAACCTGTTTATTTGTCAAAATTCACTTCTGGTGTTGTCAATTTATCATAGAAATCAACAACTTTGTCTTTGTCTTCGGACGAACGCAGTGCCATAGCCGAGCGAGGATGCTCGTCCAACGTACCTGTAATCATGTAAGGCAAAATGTAACCCCATTCTTCCTTCTCACGGAGAGGGACCATCAATTGCTCCAACACACCAAGGACTGGACGCAGATTGTATTTCGTGCCTTTCAGATGAGCAACGAGCAGTTCAGTTGGGCAGTTCCCTGCAGCACGTCCCATGCCATATACGGAAGCATCCAGCAGTTCAACGCCAAGCTCTGCTGCTACCAATGTGTTGGAGAAGGCGAGCTGCATGTTATTGTGTGTATGAACACCAAGACGTTTGTTCGGCAGATGAGTCTTGAACTTCTCCACCAGATATTTCACATCGTTATGATCCAGGCTACCGTAGGAGTCTACTATGTATACAACATCCACAGCGCTTTCCTTGATCAGTTCAAATGCTTCCAGCAGTTCATTTTCCATTACATTAGACAATGCCATAATATTCAGCGTTGTTTCATATCCACGATCATGGAACGTTTGAACCAGAGCTAGAGCCTTATCTACATCTTTGCTGTAGCAGGCTACACGGATCAGATCCAGCATGCTTTCGCTGCGCGGCAGAATGTCATTCTCGTCCACACGTCCAACGTCAACCAGTGCAGACAATTTGGTGTTTCCTTTTTGAGGAATAACTTTGCGCAAGAAATCATCATTCAGAAAACGCCATGGTCCTGCATCTTCCGCACCTTTCAAGAGCTTAGGTGAGTTTTTGTATCCAATTTCCATATAATCAACGCCAGCTTCATTCAATCCAGCATAGAGCTGTTGAACAAAATCCACGCTAAAGTCCCAGTTATTTACCAATCCGCCATCACGGATTGTACAATCTACTATTTTGCAATGATTTGTCTTCATTAATGTCTGCTCCTTTTCTGACCAACTTGTGTATTCCTCTCATGATACTTGAACGTAACAAGAAAAGTAAAGGGATTCCCGACTTATTTACTTCGATAAGATTTCCATATCCGATCCATCTCACTCATCTCGGAATCTTCTGGAGATTTCTTTCCATAGCGTACAGCGTTATAGGTATCTGGCAGCATCGCAGAGAGTCTCTGTTCATCTTCTCTAGCTCCGTGCTGAACAATCGTCTCCGCAGCCTCCAGTGGCGTATGTGCACGCTGTATATCCACACCCCGATGTGCAGCTCTGTCGATCCACTTCCGATAATAATATCGAATACGTTCAGCTTCCTGGGAGGGCAGCAGCTCCTTCTTGCGGAACCAGGATTTGCGTGTTTTTGCCGGCGCCTCTAACGTTTCGCTGATGTCCACATACTCCGTCCTGGGTTCTACCTTCTTCTGACCTGGCTGCAGCAGCCCTTTGAAACGCTCCAAAAGTTTATTTATAGCCTTTTGCCCTAGACGCAGGATAAGCCACAGAATAACAACGGCAACAGCCCCCATGACGATCCAACCCAGGATATCCCAGAAAATAGAGGGCTCCCCTGGCTGTTCCATTCCTTCAGGTAGCATCGGCGGTTCATTTGGAGCAGCAGGCGGAGTAGGAGGCTCCTGATTGGAACTCGAACCTATTAATCCTCTGATCCATGCAAGCAGACGGTCACGCAGTGGACCTAGCCAGGCAACAAGACTGGGAAAAGCGCCGATCCCTGCGATCACAATCAGCATCCATAACAGACGCTGGTGATTCGCTCGGGCAAACTCACGCAGCACAATCCTTCTTGAGCCATCATTTAATGTCGCCCGATCCAGCTGCACACTGTACTGACCTACCAACCATCCAGCAAAACTGATAACTCCCGCTGTATATATGGTTCCGGTGTACATCAGGAGGGGTTGCATGAATTCAATCCCATTGGCTGCTCCACTGAGCACAATTGCACTGACCACACCCCAAATCTGCAAGCGCCAAATCAAAATCGAACGAAAGACAGGTTGAAAATTCAACCCAATATAGGCTGAAATCACACCCCATACCACTGCCGTGAGCAAATCTGGTAAAGGAAGAACGCCTACTATTGCAATAACCAATGAGACCGGCAGCCCCATAACCAGCGCTGCACCCCATCGAATAAAAGTGTTTTTTTCGCTAATGGTTGGCAACCTGTGCTGCACCCACTGACCTAACCAACCAGCTACAACAAAGATACTCATTAGTGTATACGGCAAAGGTCCGGATGCATAAAGGGCTGTTAGGGTCAGAAGCGGATAAAGATATAAGCCGATCAACAGAACGGCCGACATGGATAAAAGCGCTCTTTCTTTGGTACTGGTACTGTTGGCATCATTCATGCACTCACCGCCTTAGCATCGCTTTTCCCACCCTCTACCGGGAGTATGGTCACACGGTGTCCTTGCTCATGCAAACGCGCAATTTCATGTTCCATGGCTGGAGATACATAGAACGTAATTAAGAGATAACTGCGAACCTGCTGGGCTTCTTCATTGCGTTCTACTTCATCACTCAGAAACTGCTCCATGGGAACCATGCATTTTAACTCCGTCTCCGCCATAGCTTCCAGCAGCATTTCCAGATGTGGACTGCCGTAATCCGGCTCAATTCGTAATGGTTCACGCCCTCCACTTACACGGTAGCCATTATGAGCAAATCCTGCGGGCAGCCCTCTTCCGATCGCATCTACCGCTGCAGTTGCCGCATAACGGAGTGCCCGTTCGATCATCTCCGGGCGGGTAACGACACTCCACATATCCGCAGACTCCTGAATGTTGACCACAATCCAGGATTGAGGGTCCGCAGTCCATCCCTGCTTGTACACCTGCAATTCTCCCGTACGTGCACTCGCTTTCCAATGAATACGGTTCATCGGATCACCCGCACCATAGGGACGTACCCCGAGGATCATAAAGGGATCTTCGACAATCCAACGGGATACCTCAACCTCACCCTGCCATACCTGATAGATCGCAGGCAGATCCTCCGCATGAACAAGTGAAGGATATACAATCATGGACAGATGAACGGGGATTGGCTTCGAGGTACGCCAAAGGCCAAACAGATCCCCTCCGGTCATTGTCACGGTGTTCAACGTATATATCCCACGTCTGCTGCATACAAAAGGATGCTTGCGGGTAATACGGGTAAACGGTTTCAAAGTGAAGATACTTTTATGATTCTGATAAATATCTCCTTGGCTGATATCCATGCCCGAGCCAGAACGAAATACAAATGATACTGGCATCATAGCTTCAAGTCTAAGCCATGGAACCGAAATTCGTTTTTCATTTGCAATGGTCTCTACCATCTCCAGCTCATCTCCGGCGTAACAGCGCGTTTTGCTGAACTGTCGGGTATACTTCAGCTTGCGTAAAGCGGGACGTCCAAACCATATGCCGTGTACTCCAATAACAATACCTCCAACAATGACAAGCCATAGTAATGCCATAAGTTATCGCCCGTTGCCTGCAGCAAGATTCTCCGTCGGCACTTCAATCTGGCTCAAAAGTTCCTGAATAATGCGTTCCGCCAAGCCCTCTTGCTGCCTCACCCGGTTGCGGAATACAAGTCGATGGGCGAGGACAGGCACTGCCAATATTTTAATATCATCAGGAAGCACAAAGTCTCTGCCATGTAATGCAGCCCAAGCCTGACTTGCCTTGAGCAATGCCTGAGCTCCTCGTGGACTTACGCCAAGTGAAAGCTCGGGATGCTGTCTCGTAGCTTCTGTCAGATGAATAATATAGCGCAACAGATCTTCGTCAATCTGGACCGATGTATACGTGTTCTGCGCCTCAAGCAGCTGCTCACGACTAATGATCGCGGACAGATCAGCAACAGAACGGCTCGCTACCGTACGTCTCAGAATCTCCACACTTTCTTCACTGCTTGGATAGCCCATTCGAATCTTCATCATGAAACGATCCATCTGTGCCTCTGGTAATGGAAAGGTTCCCTGGTTATCTACCGGGTTTTGCGTAGCAATGACGATAAATGGTCGCTCCAGCTGTCTGGTCGAACCATCAATACTAATCTGCCGTTCCTCCATACACTCCAGCAAACTCGACTGAGTACGCGGTGTAGCCCGGTTGATCTCATCGGCCAGCACCAAATTGGCAAACAGAGGGCCAGGTCTGAACTCAAAGTCGCCCTCCTTTTGGTTGAAGAAATGAATACCCGTCAAATCGGAGGGCAACAGATCCGGTGTGAACTGAATACGCTGAAAGGTACAATCCAATGAAGAGGCTACCGATTTTGCCAACATGGTTTTCCCCGTACCTGGCACGTCCTCCAGCAGAACATGTCCTGAAGCAATGATGGCTGTCATCACAAGCTCAATCGTTTGGTCTTTCCCCACAATGATCTTCCCTACATGATCCATTAGCTGCTTGTTCATTTGTTCCAATCCCTGGATATTCATAATTGGTTTTTCCTCCCGTGAATTGAGCATATGTATTCGCATTCATTCTAACTATAACCCTAATCGTCTCAACAAAAAACAACAGGAACCGGCGGGTAGCCAATTCCTGTTCGTTCTGCTTTTGCCTTTACACCAAGGGAAGCATAATGATGAACCGGGTGCCTTCCCCTTTTTTGCTATCCACTGAGATGTTGCCTCCGTGATTCTTAATAATGCGGTAACTCACGGAAAGTCCTAGCCCCGTTCCGCTCTCCTTAGTGGTGAAAAATGGGTCAAACAAGCGTACAAGCGTGTTGTGGTCCATTCCCTGTCCATTGTCGGCAATGGAGATCTGCACATACTTGTTCTCGGTTCCTGTGGAGATCCGAATCAGACCTGTGTGCTCTTCGCCCACATCCTCGATGGCATCCATCGCATTTTTGACCATATTCAAAATTACCTGCTTAATCTGTTTGACATCAATGGACACATTTAACGGGACTTCTGCTTCATCCAGGGTAATCTCGCATCCCTTCATTAATCCTTCGCTTTCTGTCAGCAGGACCACCTCTTTGAGCAAAGAGTTAACAGACATAATGGTCTTCTGAGGAGCTGACGGTTTCGAGGAATTCAGAAATTCGTAGATAATGTCGTTCGCCCTGTCAATCTCCGTTAGAATGATTCGAGCGTACTCGTCTTTCCCCAATTGCAACAAATGGGGCCGAAGCAACTGGATAAATCCGCGGATAGCCGTCAAAGGATTGCGAATTTCATGGGCAATAGATGCCGAAATCCGCCCCAACATTGCAAGTTTGTCATTTTGATAAGCGGTCTGCTCAATCTGTTTATAATCGGAAACATCCTTCACACTGAATAGGAAGTCTCCATCCATCTGATCCCCGTACGTTACTGTAACTAACCAATGCCTGCCATACTCGTCAATCAATTCATGATAGCGCTTACGATGAAAGATGGTTTCCCGATAAATCCGTAAAATTTTCTTTTTCTTGAATCGGCTCATCTGTGGATGATGCAGCATTTGCATCAGGGTGCAGCCGCTCAATAGACTTCTAGGAAGCTCCAACAATTTTGCCATCTGAACGTTAATAAACGTCAGTACACCATTACTGTCAAACAACATAATACCGCTATCCAGATGCTCCAGGACATTCTCATACTTGTTGTTATCCAGATGTACAGGCGGGAATCCATTCGTTGGTCGAGGCACTGTATCCTGAAATTCACTAATCATGTCAGGTTCCTCCTTTTCACGTAAATGATAAACTTGCCATTCGGACATCATATCATCACAGAAACAGGAAGGGCCGATTTTATATTCATTACCGGTGCCCTTTCATTAGGGGGCTGAGCCGAAAATATGGATGGCATGTCCGGAACCCAAGCTGGTCTATTCCGGGTAACCAAGTGTCGATCCGGAAAACATTATACGTCTGTTCCATTCTAAGCTTCTCCTATTCCCAAACACGAACATTTTTTGCTCCGCCTCTTTTGCAAGTCTGTTTTTATCATAGACAAGTTTATAGAAGAGAGTCAATCGGAGAAAGTGTCGAATGGAAATTATTTTAAGAAAAACCGTGAATTAGTTTCTCTATACAACAAAAACGAAGCTTTTTCGCTTTATTGGCGAATCAGCTTCGTTCGTATAGTTTAAATTTTAAATAATTCAATTCAATCTATAGTCCACTCTTGTTATGCTGAATTTTGAGTCTACGCTGACTCATAACGGCTAACCGACGCTTGAGTTCGCTTTCCCATTTCTCATCCTTCATTTCCTTGGCAAGCCGAAGCAGATCCAGAGACATGTCGATCTGACGCTGTACAATGACCATAGCATCCTCGCTTTCACGATTCACGCAATTTTCAAAAATCGCATCTTCATCTTCCGTCACGTAATCTTGAAAATCAATCTCCGACGCACCATCTCCATGCGCATATTCAGCCAGAATTTCATATTCATTTTCCACTTTATAATGCACTTCTACCCGGTGACATACCGGACAAAACAGCAGGGGAACATTATGAACCTGGGTGCGGTAATGCTTCAGCGTGCCCTTTGTTCCCACCATACTTGCCCCACAACAGTAACTCATTTTTGTTCACCCTCCTTATAACGTGCCGAGACTTTTTAATGGACAGCAGTCCCGTACACTTCAAGCACTTCCAAAAAAGGAATAGTTCCATCAGTGTATCACATTCATGTACAAATTATAAATGCAGAGCACCGGAATATTTACCGGGTTTCCATACCCTATTCGCCTTAAGGCACTTCGATTCCTCTTTCCAAAGATAAAATGAAGGCATTCTTCTATTACATCATTACCACGTTTACGTCCCTGCTTAAACACTTTTCTTCCTATAGGCTTATATTCTGCCAAAAGGGTGCAAAAAGCCCTCAATCCCATGAGGGATGAGGGCTTGAACTACAAACGTTCAAGTTAAATCAGGCTTACAGGTTGTTGTCGCCTGGTTTCCAGTTCATTGCACACAATCCACCGGATTGCAGAGCTTGCAGTACGCGAAGTGTTTCTTCAACACTGCGGCCTACATCATTGTGATTTACCACTTGATATTTCAATTCGCCTTCTGGATCAATGATGAACAGGCCGCGCAGTGCAACGCCTTCTTCTTCGATCAGAATGCCATAATCTTTAGCAACTTGTTTCGTGATGTCAGACGCCAATGGGAAGTTCAATTGACCCAGGCCATTGCTGTCTTTAGGTGTGTTGATCCAAGCTTTGTGGCTGTGTACGGAGTCAACGCTCACGCCAAGAACTTCAGTATCCAAAGCTTTGAATTGCTCAGCAGCATCACTCAAAGCTGTAATTTCAGTTGGGCACACAAAAGTGAAATCCAAAGGATAAAAGAAAAATACGAGCCATTTGCCACGATAATCGGACAGTTTTACGGAACCAAAGTCTTGTCCATCTCCCGATACTGTTTCCATTGCAAAATCCGGTGCGGGTCTACCAACCAAACGTTCTGCCATAACTAACAATTCCTCCTTTGGGATTATGTAAGCACTCAAGTTGAATGCTCATCATTAAGAAAAACGTGAACGTTTTTCTTCTAATTAAAGTAATATTGTTACTTGATAACAAGTACAAGTAAAATGTTATCATCCGGACTTCTCAAAGTCAAGATTATAATCGTTGTTTTTTTATAATAATTATAAATAAGGATTTTTCGTGGCAAAAATCATAAAGGAACAGCCCTCTGCAATTCCGGATCGGAGCAAAGAGCTGTTCTCTTATTCCTATTATTACGCCTGTTTCTGAATTGCCGCGACGATCAGATCGCCCATTTCCGTCGTGCTGATCGCTTTGCTCTTGTCTACAGCGATGTCACTCGTACGATGTCCTGCATTCAGCACATCAGACACAGCTGCTTCAATTGCGTCAGCACCTTCCGCATAACCAAAGGTTGTACGGAACATCAACGCCAGTGAAAGGATTGTTGCGATCGGATTCGCCAGTCCTTGACCTGCGATATCCGGTGCTGAACCATGTACTGGCTCATACAAACCAAAGCTGCCTTCACCCAGCGATGCGGATGCCAGCATGCCGATCGAACCTGTCAGCATCGCTGCTTCATCACTAAGGATATCCCCGAACATATTTTCAGTCACGATTACGTCAAAGCTGGATGGACGACGCAGCAGCTGCATTGCACAGTTGTCAACAAGTACATGCTCCACTTCAACATCCGGATATTCCGGTGCTACACGGTTAACGACTTCTCTCCAAAGACGGGAAGTTTCGAGCACGTTGGCTTTATCTACAGAAGCCAGCCTCTTGCTGCGTCCTTGAGCAATTACAAACGCCTGACGAACGATGCGCTCCACTTCGGTTACATTATATACACATGTATCCACGGCTTCCTCGCCTTGTGCACCTTCACGTCTGAACTTTTCACCAAAGTAGATTCCTCCGGTCAATTCACGCACGACCATCAGATCCGTACCTTCCAGCACTTCCGGTTTCAAGGTGGAAGCATCCTTCAAGCAATCAAATACGACGGCCGGACGCAGGTTCGAGAACAGTCCGAGCGCTTTACGAATGCCAAGCAAGCCTGTTTCCGGACGCAATTCCTTGCTGTTGTTGTCCCATTTTGGACCGCCAACGGCTCCAAGCAGCACAGCATCTGCACTTTTACATACGGTCAGTGTTTCTTCAGGAAGCGGTGTACCTTTCTCATCAATGGCGATTCCACCAAACAGTGCATGCTCTGTCTCAAAACGGTATCCGAACACTTCCTCCGTGCGTTTGAGAACTTTTTCTGCCTCGGCTACAACTTCAGGACCGATTCCGTCGCCTGCGATTACTGCAATTTTTTTCACGTCTGCCATGGGTTGTCCACTCCTTATATCGATTCATTCGATTGTT
Source organism: Paenibacillus sp. 11B (assembly GCF_030487755.1). Lineage (NCBI taxonomy): Bacteria > Bacillati > Bacillota > Bacilli > Caryophanales > Paenibacillaceae > Paenibacillus > Paenibacillus sp. 11B. The sequence continues at coordinate 58,590 of NZ_JAUKNS010000008.1, forward strand.
CGCTTCAATAATTAACGTGTCATTTATAACTCTCTCTTTTGTATCATATTCAGAGGTCATTTGACCAAGATATACAATCTATGACTTTAATAGTTTTTGCCTATAAGTGGTTTTGAATTGGTTGTTCTGTACCTCTGACTGAGTTAAAATAAACCCTGAAGACAAATTCAGGTAACTCAGGAGGGATTGCAATCATGCAATACACGTACTTGGGAAAATCAGGTCTTAAAGTCAGCCGGATCTGTCTCGGCACGATGAATTTTGGGCCTGCTACAGACGAAAAAGAGGCATTCCGTATCATGGATGCGGCACTCGATGCCGGTGTGAACTTTTTTGATACCGCTAACATTTATGGATGGGGCGAAAATTCGGGTCTCACCGAGGAGATCATTGGACGCTGGTTTAAACAGGGCGGCGGCAGACGTGAAAAAGTCGTTCTGGCGACCAAAGTCTATGGCTCCATGCACGATGATACAGACGGTCCAAACAACGATGCCGGTCTCTCCGCTTACAAAATCAGACGTCATCTGGAAGGTTCCCTCCGCCGCCTGCAAACCGATCATGTTGAACTCTACCAGATGCACCATGTTGATCCTGCTATTTCGTGGGACGAGCTGTGGGGCGCATTTGAGAACGCTGTTCATCAGGGCAAAATTGGTTATGTAGGTTCAAGCAACTTTGCTGGATGGCAGATTGCCATTGCTCAAAGTGAAGCCAAGAATCGTCATTTCCTCGGGCTTGTATCCGAGCAGCATAAGTACAGTCTCAACTGCCGTTTGCCTGAGCTCGAAGTGCTGCCCGCAGCGAAAGAGCTGGGCCTTGGCGTTATTCCGTGGAGTCCGCTTGATGGTGGGTTACTTGGACGTAATGCGCTCCAAAAGCTGGAAGGTACACGCAGTGGTGGCATTGCTGAACGGATTGAGTCCCACCAAACGCAGCTGGAACAATTCGCGGCACTTTGCCGTGAACTCGGCGAACCACAGGATACCATAGCTTTGGCCTGGGTTGCCGCTAATCCGGCAGTTACCGCACCCATTATTGGGCCGCGTACGCTGGAGCAGTTTGAAACGGCACTCAAATGTTTGGATGTTACTTTGGATGAAGCGGTCCTCAAACGTTTGGATGAAATCTTTCCGGGTCCGGGAGGACAAGCTCCGAACGCATATGCTTGGTAAAAGCTTAACAGCTTAAACTGAATACATCTTTTTAACGAAAAATGCTCTATATAGAAATCAATTATCCTATGATGAAACAATAAAAAAGTCTGACCTTCACATGTTGAGGGTCAGACTTTTTATGTACCTCACTGCACTGACACACCCCGGCTGGGAACTCCATCTCAGCTTCTCCAGCCAGATGAATTCCAGTCCAATGAAGAGCTTTGCTTGCTGCAAATGATATGTTACAGGTTCACATTAACGCGATTCGTGTAAGTCTTGCGTTTCTCTATCAATTTGTTCAAGCCATCTACATAAGCACGAGCACTGGCACCCAGAATATCGGTACTTACGCCACGTCCTTGTACAGATATTTCATTTTGAGTAAGTACGACATGAACCTCACCCAATGCATCCTTACCATGCGTAACCGATTTGATCGAGTAGTCGGATAGCGTTACCTCTTCTCCGCTCACTTGATCAATCGCATTATAAATGGCATCAACAGACCCATTACCTTCAGCTTTTTGTTCCACCGTATCACCCTCAAGTGTAGCAATACGAACTTTAGCCGTTGGAATGGATTCATCACCATACGTCACAAAGATGGATTCCAGTTTAAACACTTCAGGTGCATCCTGCAATTTCTCTTCGATGACCGCCAGCAAATCCTCATCTGTCACTTCTTTTTTCTTATCAGCCAGATCTTTGAATTGGGCAAAAGCACGGTTCAATGCTTCATCTTCCAGTTCATAACCAAGCTCAATCAAGCGCTCACGGAAGGCATGACGTCCCGAGTGTTTACCCAATACGAGCTTGCTTTCCTTCAGACCGATGGTTTCTGGCGTCATAATTTCGTAAGTTGTTTTCTCCTTCAGCATGCCATCCTGGTGAATTCCTGACTCGTGTGCAAACGCATTCGCACCAACAATCGCTTTATTCCCAGGCACAACCATACCCGTCAAACGACTCACGAGACGACTGGTCCGAGCAATTTCAGAAAGCTGCAGCGAAGTTTTCGCCTGGAAAAATTCCTGACGTGTCTCCAGTGCCATGGCAATTTCTTCAATCGCGGTATTACCTGCACGTTCACCAATGCCGTTGATGGTGCCCTCAATCTGATCGGCTCCGTTCAGAATTGCTGCGAGTGTGTTGGCAGTTGCCATCCCCAGGTCGTTATGACAGTGTGCACTCAGCTGCACCTTATCAATGTTGTGTACGTTTTCCTTGAGATGTTTGAAAATATTTCCGTATTCGTATGGGCTCAGATAGCCAACGGTATCCGGGATATTTACAACAGCTGCGCCTTCTTCCACAGCCATATTCACCATCTCAACGAGGAAATCATACTCAGTCCGACCTGCATCCTCCAAAGAGAATTCAATCTTCGAAAAAGTATTCTTCGCATAGCGAATGGCTGACCGAGCTGTATCGAGAACTTGAGCTCTGTCCATGCGCAATTTATGCTGGCGATGAATGGGTGAAGTTGCCAAAAAGATGTGGATACACGGGTCTTGAGCGCCCTTCAACGCCTCTTTCACCGCATCGATATCCTGCTCTCTGGAGCGGGACAAGCCAATGACGGTAACATTTTTGACTGCTTTGGCTACTGCATTAACCGCAGCCAAATCGCCTGGAGAGGCCGCAGGGAAACCGGCTTCCATCCGGTCAATACCAAGCCGCTCGAGCTGGTGCGCAATTTCCACCTTTTCACGAGTGTTCAGATTGACCCCCGGGGATTGTTCTCCATCACGCAGCGTTGTGTCAAATACATAGATTTTACGCACGCCTCGCACCTCCTAGACTTGTATTTTATGTTCCTCTAAACCAGTAATAGCGGCACACGCATATGCACGGCCGCTATTCCCGGTTAAAGCTGTAAGTTTACTTGATGACCTTAAAGCCGATGCTTACTTCTTGATCCAGTGCATCATCTCACGCAATTGTCCGCCAACCACTTCGATTGGGTGTTCAGCTTCGTTGCGACGAGTTGCTGTCAGGAACGCACGGCCGGATTGGTTTTCCAGGATGAAGTCACGTGCAAATTTACCTTGTTGGATATCTGTCAGGACTTCTTTCATTGCTTTCTTCGTATCTTCAGTTACCACACGAGGTCCAGTTACATAGTCACCGTACTCTGCTGTGTTACTGATGGAATCACGCATGCTTGCAAGTCCACCTTCATACATCAGGTCAACGATCAGTTTCAATTCGTGCAGACACTCGAAGTATGCCATTTCAGGAGCATAACCCGCTTCTGTCAACGTTTCGAATCCAGCTTTTACCAGGGCACTTACACCGCCACACAGAACAGCTTGCTCACCGAACAGGTCTGTTTCTGTTTCTTCACGGAAGGAAGTTTCGATAACCCCTGCACGCGTGCAACCGATACCTTTGGCATAAGCCAGACCGATATCTTTTGCTTTACCTGTTGCATCTTGCTCAATTGCGATCAGGCCCGGTACACCGAATCCTTCCACGTAGGTACGACGTACCATGTGGCCAGGGGACTTAGGAGCTACCAGCAATACATCGCTGTCTTTTGGAGCAACGATTTGACCGAAATGAACGTTGAAACCGTGGGAGAAGAGCAATGCTGCGCCTTTTTTCAGGTTTGGTTCGATTTCGTTTTTGTACACAGATGCTTGTGTTTCGTCAGGCAGCAGAATTTGAACTACATCTGCACGACTAGTTGCTTCAGCCGGGGACAGAACTTCAAATCCGTCATTTTTTGCAGTGTCAAAAGATTTACCTTCACGAAGTCCGATGACTACGTTCAATCCACTGTCACGCAGGTTTTGAGCTTGGGCATGGCCCTGGCTACCGTAACCGATGACCGCAATCGTTTTTCCTTTCAATACGCTAAGCTCTGCATCCTGTTCATAATAAGTAGTTACTGGCATGTTTATAAGTCCTCCTTTGTATTGTAAAGAACCCTTCATTAATGAGCGGGTGTCTCAAGGGACCGGTACGCTTTTCCTGCTAAGCGTTTCTGGTCTGATCCGATCCGTTCAGACACCCGCCCATTAATGCGGGTGTGTGGCTATATTGTCAAGCGTTACATCACTAAAATGTTAAATTGCAACTTGTACGGGACTGGCACCTTATCTAAGATTAACGGTATATTTCAACTCCGTGCTGCTAACATACCTTTGTCGTTCCATGGATAAGCATCAGACCATCGCTTTTTAATATGACTGTTTAAACATTACCTCGTACCAATGCAGTTATTCCTGTACGTGACAGTTCGCGAATGCCATAGGGCTTAAGCAATTCTATCATCGCATCAATTTTATCCGTATCTCCTACCACCTGTATAATCAGGCTGCCTGGACCAACATCTACAACTGAGGCGCGGAATGTCTCCACCACACCCAGAATTTCTGGACGTTCGGATGGCTCTGCCTTTACCTTGATCAATGCAAGTTCACGGGCAACCATCGGTTTTAGGCTAAAATCAACCACTTTGATGACATCAATGATTTTGTACAGTTGCTTTTCAATCTGTTCCAGCGTTTTGTCATCACCGATCGTCACAATGACCATCCGTGACAAACCCGGTTCCTCGGATTGACCCACCGTGATGCTCTCAATGTTGAATCCCCGTCTACCGAACAACCCTGATACCCGCTGCAGGACGCCAGGCTGATCGTTGACCAATATCGAAATCGTATGTCTAATCATTCCTCAGCATCCCCCATCAGCATTTGATCGATTGTCGCTCCTTGTGGAACCATTGGATAAACATTTTCTTCCTTGCGAACTACGAATTCAACAACGACCGGTCCTGGTGTATCCAGGGCTTCTTGCCAAGCACGCTCGGCTTCTTCCTTGTTGGTTGCACGCAATCCTTTTACCCCATAAGCTTCAGCAAGTTTCACAAAATCAGGGCTTCCTGCCAGATCAATATGACTGTAACGGTTCTCATAGATGATCTCTTGCCACTGACGTACCATTCCAAGCACCTGATTGTTGATAATAACAATCTTCACCGGGATGTTGTTAATGGCACAAATCGCAAGCTCCTGAGAACACATCTGCATGCCGCCGTCACCGTTAATGGAAATAACAAGTCTGTCCGGGTTGGCCATTTGAGCACCGATTGCAGAAGGGAATCCAAAACCCATCGTTCCCAGTCCACCGGAGGTTACCCATGAACGCGGTTTGTTGAATTTATAATATTGAGCTGCCCACATTTGATGCTGGCCAACGTCCGTAGTGACGATTGCTTCGCCCTTGGTTGTATCATTCAGCATTTCCACAACCCACTGCGGTTTCAATACTTCCTCTGAATCTGTGTAGCTGTAAGGCTTCTCTTGTTTCCATTGTTTGATCTGGTCTCTCCATGCGTCTGCACGTTCAGCGCGTTGAACCTCTTTGTTCGCTATTTCCAGAACCGTCTTCACATCACCAACGATTGGAATGTCCGTTGCAATGTTTTTGCCAATCTCAGCCGGATCAATGTCAATGTGCACAATTTTGGCATGTGGAGCGAATCCGTCCAGCTTGCCTGTTACCCGGTCATCGAAGCGTGCTCCGATGTTAATCAGCAAATCCGACTTTTGAATCGCCTGATTGGAAGTGTATGTTCCGTGCATCCCCGGCATCCCGGTCCACAATTCGTGACCACTCGGGAATGCTCCAAGTCCGAGAAGTGTTGTCGTGATTGGAATGCCTGTCTTTTCCACAAATTCGAACAGCGCTTCGTGTCCACCGGAGTAAACTACACCGCCGCCTGCCAGAATCATCGGACGCTCTGCTTCCTGAATCGCCTGAGCCAGACGATCAACCTGAAGTTTGTTCGGTACTGTCCGTGGGTTGTACCCTCTCAATATAACAGGTTCAGTCACGGGTTCAAACAACGTTTTGTTAGCTGATACATCCTTCGGAATGTCGATCAATACGGGACCTTTACGTCCTGTATTCGCAATATGAAATGCCTCATGAATGACACGTGACAAATCTTTTACGTCTTTTACCAGATAACTGTGTTTGGTGATTGGCATCGTGATTCCGGTAATATCCGCTTCCTGGAATGCATCAGAGCCAATCAGACTGGAAATGACATTTCCCGTAATGACTACGAGTGGTACGGAATCCATATACGCTGTTGCAATACCCGTAACCAGATTCGTTGCTCCAGGTCCGGAGGTAGCGATACAGACACCCACTTTTCCGCTCGCCCGTGCATATCCGTCAGCTGCATGAATGGCGCCTTGTTCGTGACGGGTTAACACGTGCTTGAAATCCTCGAAACCATACATCGCATCGTAAATGTACAACACTGCGCCGCCCGGGTAACCAAAAACGCACTCTACACCTTCCAGCAACAAGCTTCTCAGCAGAATTTCGGAACCGCTAATGACCTCCGGCTTCATCCATTTTTCACGTAATTCATCTGTCGATCGTACTTCTGGAATTTGAGCTCCCATCAGTCATCCTCCTCTCGGAATTTACATCATTCTGACATTTAAAGTTACAAAAAAAACCTTCCATCCCTGCAAACAAGTTCATGCTTGCGAGGGACGAAAGGTTATTGCTTCCGTGGTACCACCCAACTTTGTCCGAAATTTCGCAATAACGGACCTTACCAGGTACAAAAAATGATAGACCAAACGGACATACCCGTTCTCCATACCTGTTGTCTGTAACGCAGACATACGATTTTCCCTAATAACCCAATGGAGTGACATCCAATGCTTTTCAGGAAAACAGCTCCGAGGTGAGCTCGTATATAAGGGATAATGGTGGTGGTTTCAGCAATTCCAGCCACTCTCTGAGCAAAAGAGCCCTTAAAACTTCGTCCTCTTCATAGCCGATGAAATATTCTCGTTAAATGTTAGGAACATTATATGATTCCTCCAACCGATAAGTCAATACCCTATTGTATAAAAATTCAGAACATCCCTAATCCTTCATCCTGAATCTTTAACGTTACCCCAATCCCTGCGCTTCATTCAGTCACCTTTCAACTTCCCTCAGGCATAGGATATACGAGCAGCACGACTGGTCCTGAAAGGAGGCTTCCGATGGTGCTTCGGCAACGTAAATCAAAGCTGGATGATGCCGCCATAATGAGGCTGATTGACTCTCAACTTGTTCCTCTATCTCATATGAGTGAAAGTGAAATCAATAAAATACGCAAAGAACTACCCCTGCGAATGAACAGGGGCATGACCTTTGTTGTCTCACCGAATTCTGACAACGAAGCTGTCGCATTCATCCATTTTCTCATGCACGGCGAACTGCTGTATGTGGATATGATGGCTGTTGCCCCAAAAGAACAGCGAAAGAGGTGCGGTCAGACTTTGCTTCTCAAAGCGGAAAACTTTGCGGCATCTCGAGGTTGCAAAAGATCCAAAGTGATGGTTGACGAAGGCAATACAAAAGGACTTCATTTTTACCAAAAAAATGGATATAGCACAATTCGATACATTATGTTAAGCCGCTGCTACGAGTTGGAAAAAACATTATAAATCGGTTTAGAAAAAGCCTGGTGGCCGTGGTCCGTACGGTCCATATCCAGGTCCTGGTCCATATCCACCACCAAATCCCGGTCCGTACCCTGGGCCTGGTTTTGGTCCCGGCCCAAATCCTGGACCAGCACCAGGACCAAAACCTAATCCAGGACCAGCTCCGTAAGCATAAGGCAGCGTACCGATGGCGAGCAGATCAAATAATACCAATGGCAAAATGGCTTTGGTGCGTACTTTTTTTCCAACTGAGCGTTTCAGCACCAATTTATCGCCCGATACTTTCACCAGCCTCCCGGTCACCCGAGTACCGTCTTTTTTGATCGCAACAATATTTTTGCCTATTAATTTCATCGCTTCATCACGCGTAACTTGTTGTTTCATACTTTCCCCTCCTCCTCGGATCGTTCAAAACAGTGTATTCGTCCAGAGCCAGCTTCGCCTGTTTCTTTGTCCCTAAATGAAAATATGGGTGTCTTCCCCGTCACCGGCGAGCATCTTGGCAGTTCGCTTTTTTTCTTATAAAAACACAAAAAGGCTCGCACGAGGCGAGCCTTTTGAAGTAAAGAATAAGATGGGAAAACATCATTTCTGTCGTTACCTTTTCCCCGGATCATACGGTTCCCCGAGTGCAGACGGAGCAGACGAGCGCCCGACAGCCGCAACGAGCACGATGATGGTGAGCAGGTATGGCAGCATATAAATAATTTCCTGGGGAATACTTTGAGACCATTCGAACAGCTGTACATAGTTCCGAATTGCTTGTGAAAAACCAAAGAACACAGCGGCACCAAAGGCACCAATCGGATTCCACTTACCAAAGATCATCGCTGCAATCGCAATGTAACCTTGACCGGAAACCGTATTATGAGAGAATGTGCCTGTCGTAGTCAACGTAATTGCCGCTCCACCGATAGCAGCCAGCGCACCACTGATCATCACCGCAACATAACGGTAACGACGCACTTTAACACCCACGGTATCCGCAGCACTTGGGTGTTCACCAACAGAGCGAAGACGAAGGCCGAATGGGGTTTTATACATAATGTAATAAGTCAGAAAAACGAACAGAATAGCCAGATATGTTGTCGGGTACACATTCTTGAAGAAAGCTTCCCCAAGCAAAGGAATATCTTTTAATAGTGGTACATCAAACTTGCTAAAACCTTGTACCAGTGGCGAATCGCCTGATCCTTCAAACAGCAGTTTTACCAAATAAAGTGTGCTTCCTGCTGCCAGGAAGTTGATTACGATACCGCTTATAATTTGGTCCGCCTTAAATGTAATCGAGGCAACCGCATGGATCAACGAAACTACTACGCCCAGCACAACCGCGAACAAAATCCCCATCCAGGCAGATGTCGTTCCTCCCATACCGGCTTCTTGAGCATAGTGCGCAGCAATCCCGGCTGCAAAGGCACCAAATACCATGAAACCTTCAAGTCCAAGGTTGGTCACACCTGATTTTTCCGAAAAGATTCCGCCCAATGATGCAAAAATCAATGCCGTGGCAAAGACAAGCGTCGTATTGATAATTTGCCCAATTGTCAACAAGTCCATCTACAACACCTTCTCTTTCTTGCGCTTGGAATAGAACGGTTTAAGTACCCAGCGCACGATGCCTTGTGCCGCAATGAAGAAGATAATCGAACCGATAACAATCCGAATAATCTCGGGCGGTACATCCGCAGCAAAGCTCATTCCCGCAGATCCATAAGTGAGCGTACCGAACAACAACGCGCCCAGCAACACACCAAACGGATGATTCAAACCAATCAGTGCAACCGCGATGCCGTCAAAACCTGTTCCTGGTGAGCCCGACATAACGGTCTGGTATTGGAACACTCCAAGTACCTGGAATGCACCGCCAAGACCTGCAAGCATACCACTGATAAACATGGCTTTTACAATATTGCGATTGACATGCATACCCGCATACTCTGCCGCATTCGGGTTGTATCCGACGGCACGAATCTCGTACCCTTGTTTGGTTTTCCACATATAAATATAAAAGAGCACAGCCATGACAAGAGCAATCAATGTCCCCATGTGAACACGAGAGTTACCCATCAGTTCGGAAAGCCATGTCAGACTAATCGATGCAGTATCGCTGATATCGACCGAACGATTTTCCCCTTTTAACAGCAGGAATTGACGCACGATAAGGTTGGCCAGATACAGACCAATCCAGTTCAGCATGATACTACTGATAACTTCGTTAACCCCACGCGCTGCTTTCAGGTAACCGGCAATTGCTGCCCACAGACCACCAAATACCGCACCGGCAATCAAGGCCAGTGGAGCATGAATGTAGATTGGTAGACCTGCAAACTTTACGCCTACAAAAGTCGCGGCAGTCATACCGACGAGAAATTGTCCTTCTCCCCCGATATTAAACAGCCCTGCACGTGACGCAAATGCAAATGCAAGTCCTGTCATAATCAGTGGTGTCATTTCCCGGACCGCTTCACCAAAGTTGTACATGTCTCCGAAAACCTTCGTAAACAGTGCACTATAGGCCTCAATCGGGTTGTATCCGCCGATCAGCATGACAATACCACCCAGGATCAGACCCATAATGATGGCTACAATAGGTAATATAAATGAATCACGGGTAAACCATTTCAATACGTTACTCATGCACAGTACCTCTCTTTTGGGTGCTGCCCGCCATCATCAAGCCGAGCTCCCTGTCATTGGTTTCTTCCGGCAGCACCTCGCCCACGATCTGTCCTTCATAGATGACAGCAATTCGGTCGGATACGTTGATAATTTCATCCAGCTCGAATGAGATCAGCAGTACCGCTTTGCCCTGATCACGCTGTGCAATCAATTGTTTTTGAACAAACTCAATAGCACCTACGTCCAAACCACGAGTTGGCTGGGCAGCAATAAGCAGTTCAGGGTTCTTATCAACCTCACGTGCGATAATGGCTTTCTGCTGGTTCCCTCCCGATAAGGAGCGGGCTTTTGTTTCAATGCTTGGTGTACGCACATCAAATGCCTCGACAAGACGCTTCGCTTGCTTCTTGATCGCATCGAAGTTGAGGAATCCTTTACGCGTATAAGGAGATTTATAATACGATTCCAGGACGATATTTTCACTCACAGAAAAATCAAGAACAAGTCCATGTTTGTGCCGGTCTTCCGGAATATGGGCTACACCCGACTCCGAAATATGGCGCGGAGAATGATTAGACAGTTCTTTACCCTCAAGGCGAATCGAACCGCTATCTACTTTACGCAGTCCGGTAAGCGCCTCAATCAGTTCGCTCTGTCCATTACCATCAACACCTGCGATTCCTACAATCTCTCCTGCACGTACATTCAGGTTGAGTTCGTTCAGAACCGAGATACCCTCTTTATTTTTGGCGGTCAATTTGCTGACTTCCAGCACATTGTTTCCTGGTGTAGCCGGCTTTTTGTCCACTTTAAAAGTGACATTCCGTCCAACCATTTTTTCGGCGAGTTCGTTCGGATTCGTTTCTGATGTTGTAACCGAATCAATCACTTTGCCACGGCGAATAATCGTCACTGTATCGGAAATCTCCATGATCTCTTTCAGTTTGTGTGTGATCAGAATAATGGATTTGCCTTCGGCCACCAACTTTTTCATGATCACCATCAGTTCTTTGATCTCCTGAGGTGTTAATACAGCAGTAGGCTCGTCAAAGATCAGAATGTCTGCACCACGATACAACGTTTTTACAATCTCGACACGTTGCTGCATTCCGACGGAAATGTCATGAATTTTGGCATGCGGGTTCACTTTGAGTCCATACTGTTCAGACAGACGCTGCACTTCAGCAGCAGCTTTTTTATAATTAATGTTGAGACCCTTCCTTGGTTCAGATCCCAAAATAATGTTCTCTGTTACCGTGAACGGCTGTACAAGCTTAAAGTGCTGATGCACCATGCCGATGCCAAGATCGATTGCTTTATTAGGGCTGTCGATGATGACAGGCTTGCCATTCACTTCAATGGAACCTTCATCCGGCTGATAGAGACCAAAGACAATATTCATTAACGTTGATTTACCAGCGCCGTTTTCGCCCAGTAGAGCATGGATCTCGCCTTTACGAAGCTGAAGGCTGATGGCGTCGTTGGCAACAATGCCTGGGAAACGCTTCGTGATTTGTTTCAACTCAACGACGGGGGTTGCTGCACCCATGTAATCACCCTTATACCTGATATAGTGTGGTTCCGCAAACGTAAGAAAAACGTCTATCGACGTTTATTCAAGGAAGATGACCGCTTCTTAGCGGTACTTTTTCTTGGGATTATCGAATCCTTCAGTTTCACTGAAACTTATGCATTCCATAATCTTAAGAAAAGCTCCTACCGGAGCGTTGATACGAAGTCTTCTTGCTTTTGCTAAGGGATTTCCCCAAAGCTCGTATTGCATGCTTGTACAATTGTTATGGTGACTTGAGCAAATTTTCCTGCTCTGACAATCATAAGGCCGGTCAAGACCGGCCTCGATGATTATTCTTTTTATAGGCTAAATCAATTACTCTGTAGGAACTTTGATTTCGCCGTTGATGATTTTTTCTTTGTACTCGTCCACTTTAGCAAGTGTATCAGCAGAAACATTTTTCGTGGAAGTATCAGCGATGCCTACACCGTTTTCTTTCAAAGTCAGATTCTCAGCTCCACCTTTGAATGTTCCATCAATAACTTCTGCGTTTACGCGCTTAACAGCTTCATCAACTTTTTTGATCATAGAAGTCAGTGTTACATCATCACCAAACTCCAGGGATTGGTCTTTATCTACACCGATAACCCAAACATCTTGACCTTGTTTCTTACGAGCGATTGCTTCGTTGAACACACCATTACCCGTTGCACCGGAAGCGTGGAAAATGATATCTACGCCTTGGTTGTACATTGTAGCAGCTGCTGCTTTACCCAGGTCAGGCTTATCAAAAGCACCTGTGTAGTTAGAAATGAACTCAGCTTTAGGGTTAACAGCTTTAACCCCTTCTCTGAAACCTACTTCAAACTTTTTGATCAGCGGGCTGTCCATACCACCAACGAAACCTACTTTGTTGGATTTAGTTGTCAGACCAGCTACAACGCCTACCAGGTAAGAACCTTCTTCTTCAGCAAATGTCACCGATTTAACGTTAGGAGCATCAACAACACTGTCAATGATCGCGAGTTTGGAATCAGGATTTTGTTCAGCTACAGTCTTGATTGCATCAGCCAATTGGAAACCGATACCCCAAGTCAGATCATATCCACCTTTAACGAACTCGTTCAGGTTTGGAATGTACTCTTCATCGGATTTACTTTGCAGGTATTTAACAGCTACACCTGTTTCAGTTTCAGTTGCTTGCAGTGCTTCCCAAGCGGATTGGTTAAACGATTTGTCGTTAACTCCACCTACGTCAGTAACCATACCGATTTTCAAATCGGATTTAGCTTCAGTGTTTTCGCCACCTGTAGTTCCTCCGGCATTTGTTTCCTCTTTCGGCTTGCTACCGCAACCTGCGAGCATAACCGATACTGCCAGCAACATGACCAAAGACAAGCTGAGCATCTTTTTCATTTCTCTTGTTCCCCCTTAATGATATATACCTAATTCCTGTCCAGGCCAAAACGGAACGGATCAACAGATTGATAATATGGCTTTTATGTGGAATGTATGGTTTCTTCGACATTAAAAGCGCATTCTTACCCTGAAACGATTGTGTCACCTGTCGAAAAACCGAACATTATGACATGAAGAGAAAATTTTAGGACTAGCCTACTAGAGGTGATTATACATTCAACCCGTGGTAAAATCCAGATGTTTCATCACCAAATATCACTTATTTTTGCTCTTTTTTTATTGAAAGCGCTTAATATTTTAGCGATTTAACACACTAACGTTACAACGATGTAATGTTATGTAACAAAATCATATCACATCCTATAGTAAGAAATGGATTTCACCAGTTTTCATTTGCATTATTTCACCGTTCGTATTTTATGTATTATCACGGCCTGTTATTCGCAAGTTATATGCTTTCAGTGTGTCCTTACAGACTGCAGCATATTCGTTTCGCACAACGGCCCTTTTAGCAAGATCATTCTTTAAGCCGTAAAAAAAGCCGCCATAGGTACGGCGGCTTGAATAAGCAATTTTAAGCGTTGATTTTGCCTTTAGCTACAGTAGCCAAAGAGTTGAACGCATTGATGTCGTTAACGGCCAGATCAGCCAACATTTTGCGGTTCATGTCTACACCAGCAAGTTTCAATCCATGGATCAGTTTGTTGTAAGACAAACCATTCATACGTGCTGCAGCATTGATACGAACGATCCACAGTCTGCGGAAGTTACGTTTCGTGTTGCGACGGTCACGATATGCGTATACCAGGGATTTCATTACTTGCTCGTTAGCTGTTTTAAAAATACGGTGTTTGGAACCGAAGTAACCTCTTGCCAGTTTCAAAACCTTTTTATGACGACGACGTACTACAAAACCGCCTTTTACTCTTGCCATATTAAAGAACCTCCCAATAAATATTAAATGTATCCGTGGTATGTGTACGGCCTAGGCCGATCCCCCATACGGAATGTACTATTTCAAGTTAGCCTTTCAAGTTAGCCAAACCTTGTTTCAAACGTCTTACGTCCCCGGCAGCCATAACTGGGTTACCGTTCAGAACGCGCTTAGCACGTTTTGATTTGTGGGAAAGCAAGTGGTTTTTGTGAGCTTTGTAACGCAGGACTTTACCGGAACCGGTAATTTTGAAGCGTCCTTTCAAACTGCTGTGTGTTTTCATTTTAGGCATTTTGTGTTTCCTCCTTCAATGTTATCAGGCTTTAGGAGCCAGAATCATGATCATACTGCGGCCTTCCAATTTTGGTTGACGTTCGATGGTGCAGAGTTCTGCAACTTCCACTTTAACGCGCTCCAAAATCCGTTGACCAATAGCGGCATGCGCAATTTCACGTCCGCGGTAACGAACGGAACATTTTACCTTGTCGCCTTCTTTCAAGAACTTAACTACATTACGAAGCTTCGTTTGATAATCATGCTCCTCAATATTGGAACGGAACCATACTTCTTTAATATCAACAATTTTCTGGTTCTTACGGGCTTCTTTGTCTTTCTTTTGTTGCTCATAGCGGAATTTGCCATAGTCCATGATGCGGCATACCGGCGGTTTAGCCTGTGGTGCCACATTGACCAGGTCCAAGTTCAGGTCAATCGCCATTTGCAGTGCTTCCCGAATCGGCGTGATCCCAATTTGTTCTCCTTCAGCTCCGACAAGGCGTACTTCCTTCGCCCGAATCTCATCATTAATCATGTGATCTTTACTAATAACCGTCCACCTCCAGGTCATTTTGAATATCCAGTTACACAAAAAAATAAAAGGGATGCCGGTTAAGCTACCGACATCCCTGTAATCAACACAATTCTTCATGAGTAAACACTTCATAAATTATTGGGATCGTTGACCAGCCAACATGTTTGTTGATCAGGTGAGAAGTCGGACTTCTACTTGTGATTCCATAGCTATTCATTTAACGCACTTGAATACTATAACATCCTGCAAAACGATTGTCAACATATCTACAATGTTTTTTACAGAGAGGCTTTCGTCCAAGTCAATAATTCATTATCCCTGCTTGCTCTGCACCTCATCCAAACGTACAACACGTGTATGTTGGGTATGGCTCCATTGTTTGTTGTTCTGCGTAAAGAACGCGTAGAACGTAATTGGATACCAAGAAAGAAGGTAAATCGGGAACAAGATCAGGTACAGATACACTTTGGCAAAAGTAACCTTTTCCAGCGCCATGGACAACAGGAATGTCAGGATGTTCAGACCAATCGCTACGAATCCTACCCAAAGCGGGAAGTACCCGTATATGTTTGCGATATGCGGACCACTGAATATCGCTGTATCCACCCACAATACAGCTGTCATCAGGAACGTAAGCAAAACAACGTACACGTTTGCGCCATACACAGCAAGGTCAAATTTCACCAAGCTTCTTTCCTTGATACTTTGCCACAGCAGCGGGAAGAAATATCTACGCGCGACGGTAAAGTGACCTTGCATCCAGCGAAGGCGTTGTCGTGCGGAAGCCTTAAATGTTAACGGCTTCTCATCAAATACTTTGGCATCGTAGTTAAAGACAGGATACACATTACGTTGAACACTGCGCATTGTAAACTCCAGATCCTCAACCAGACTTGTAGCGCCCCAGCCAATTTCCTTGAGCAAGTTCGTCTCGAAGCACATCCCCGTACCTCCGAGGAAATTCGCCATATTCAAATTATGACGGGACAGCTGCCACAGACGGTTGATGTACCAGTACGATACACCATATGCTGCAGTGATCCAAGAATCCTCCGGATTTTTCGTATCAATGTATCCCTGAATAACACGCGAACCATTGCACAAGTCGTCGTTCATCTCAAGCAAGAAGTTACGGTCAACGAGGTTATCCGCGTCAAACATGACGACTGCATCATATTGACGTGGCAATTTCCACAGGTATTTAAGCATCCATTCGATGGCATACCCTTTACCTCTGAGATCAGCATTGGTACGTACACAAGCATTCAGTCCATGCTGTCTTACAATTTGAGCTGTTCCATCAGTACAGTTGTCGCAAATGACAAACACATCATACATATCTTCCGGGTAATCCAGTTGTTTCAAGTTCTCCATCAACGCACCAATAACTTGTTCCTCATTGTGCGCTGCGACGAGTACAGCGAATGACTTTGTCGCCGGATAGTGTTTCTTTTTCTTTTTCTTAATCAGACCGAACAGCGAAAACGTGAATTGGTACACGGCTAGCAGTGCCAGAATGACCTGCATCGTGACGAATATAGCGTCCAACATCGTTCTCTGTTACCCCCTTTTTTTCAAAACCAGATTACTTTACATCATTTCTCTTCCTGGATTCTGCACTTTTATTTTTTTGTGACGCGCAGAATATGACCCTGTTCTTTTGTTTACTACGCAAATATTTCAGACAATGTTTCAAGCATGGTTGATTGCCAGTTGGCTGCTTTATCGATTTTGTATTCTTTTCAGCCATTTGTCAAAACCGCAATTCCACTTCCTGAAGCAGAAATGTGAACTTTAAACGCTGAATAGGCATTTTGTGATACTCCAACCTCGCATTCATGCCTGTTATATCTTATTTTCAGCCGTTTACTTGATTTTTATTTCTAAAGTCCCTGCTTTTTTCATCAGGCTGATCCATATCGACAGAGGCTCTATATCAAATAACGTAAACAGACCGCAAAAAGTTCAGTCTTAAACTCACAATTTTTTAACCGCATTTCAGCCATGTTGAATCATTGTATCTTTTTTAGATCGTCCAAGTCAAAAAGTTAAGTTGGGTTCTTAACCACTCTTTAACATGAATTTTACCTTCTTCACATGTGTTCTTCTTGAAAAGGACAACATTTAAAAATATGATAAACATATACCTGAAATAACCTCAAGTTCACGAAAAACGGTTATATACTAAATCAGGACGAAACCGGACACAGCAATTTACCGGAAATACTGCCGCCAACACGGGGCCTGACTGGCAGGAGGCCAATATGAGCCGTTTATTCGTAAAGTTTCAAGAGTATGATCGAAATGTATTTATGTGGATTAATGGTCGACTTCATAATCGATTTATGAATTTTTGGCTGTATTATTTCACCCATCTGGGAGGAGCAACTTCTTCTATCGCAGTATCCTTACTGATCTGGCTTCTGGCTCCAGCTCCTTGGAGCACAACAGGACTTCAGGCATGCATCGCTCTGGCGGTTAGTCACATTCCCGTAGCCATCGCCAAAAAGCTGTATCCACGCATTCGGCCTTATCTGGCCTTGCCGGATACGATTACGTTCCGCAATCCCCTGACGGACCATTCGTTCCCTTCAGGGCATACTACCGCCATATTCTCGGTGACGGTCCCTTTTATGACAATGGAGCCGTTCCTGTTGCTGATGTTACTCCCTGTTGCATTAATTGTCGGATTTTCTCGAATTTACCTGGGATTGCACTATCCCTCAGATGTGCTTGCAGGTGCTACGATCGGTACTTTAGTCGCACTTGCAACAGTTGCTTTATGGACTTAATGTGAATATGTTAGACTAAGGAAAACCTAGCAGGAACAGGTGAAGCAAGCGTGGAGAAAAAAAGAGTATTACTATTATCTGAAGGCTTTGGCGCAGGTCATACTCAAGCCGCTTATGCACTGTCCAGCAGTTTGCGAAAACTTTCGCCGAATGTGCAGACCAAAGTGCTTGAGTTGGGAAGTTTTCTGAACCCTAGAGTTGCGCCACTCATTATTACAGCGTACAAAAAGACGGTCATTAATCAGCCCAAGCTCATCGGGTATGTATACAGGCATCAATATAAAAAATCCTTAAACCGGCTGACCACACTCGCGCTGCATAAATTGTTTTATACCCATACACGCAGTATTGTGCGTCAGCTTCGTCCGAATGTTATCGTATGCACACACCCTATTCCCAGTGCCGTCATTTCCAGACTGAAACGTCTGGGGGTACAGGTTCCACTCTGTACAGTCATCACCGATTATGACGCGCATGGGACATGGATTAGTCCAGAAGTAGACCTGTATCTTGTTTCTACAGACGAGGTAAAGTCCAAATTAATGCTGCGTGGTGTATCTTTAGACAAAATTCGGGTTACCGGCATCCCAATCCACCCCAATTTCTGGGAACATCCCGGACGGGATGAAATCCGTGGTAAATTCAATTTGAAAAACATGCCTACTGTGCTTGTAATGGGCGGGGGCTGGGGAATGCTCAGCGATGAAGTAGTTAACCAATTATTGACACGCTGGCATGCGGATGTTCAGATTATTTTCTGCCTTGGGCGCAATGACAAAAGCCGAATCAGCATGGAGCAAAATCCGTTGTATCAAAAAGAGAATATCCATATCATCGGGTACACCAATGAGGTGGACAAATTAATGGAAGTATCCGATCTCCTGATCACCAAACCGGGAGGAATGACATGCAGCGAGGGTTTGGCAAAGGGAATCCCGATGTTGTTCCATAATCCCATACCAGGCCAGGAAGAAGAGAATGTTCAGTATTTCACCGCACGAGGTTTGGGAGAGTCCATTACTTCGCTTGACGTTGTTGTAAAATGGATGAACAAACTGCTTCATAACTATCCTGAGATTGTTCGTAAACGCAAACGCCACATGGCGCAAATTGCCAAGTATCACCCGATGCAGAGCGCACAGAGTATTATCGACCTTCTGGACCTGCGTCCCTACTCGGCAGACCAAGCCAGACTGTAACGGCTTCAAACAAGCCTGTATGTACACAGTAAAGGTGCCTTCGAATCGAAGGCACCTTTTTTAATATGAAGAAAAGTACAAACTATTGAATACCAGCAGACTTCAAGTAATCCTGCCACTGTTTGGTGTACTCACTCTGGATCTTCTCAAGACCTGCCTGTTTGGCTTTTTCCATAAATGTATTCAGCCCTGCTTCTACATCGTCCACCAACCCTACATTTAGCGGGTACAGATACTGCTTCTCTACCTGCTCCAGGGCAGCCTTCTCGGCTTGGTATGGCGTCCAATCTTCAGCAAATCCGGTGTAAATATCCGGCTTTTTCATTTTGTCCAGCTCTTTGAAAATAGCCAGCACATCATCAAAGCTCTTATCATAGAGCATGAATTCCGGATTACGCCAAGCCCAGCCATTCATGCCTTCACGCGGAAATCCATTGCTCTGGGCATCGCCCACCATTTTATAGTAACCGTCCTGTACTTCAAAGTTTTTACCTTCTACGCCATATTCGGTCAGCCAATTATAACGTTTGTCGGTAACCAGTTTCTCATAGAATGCGAGTGCTTTCTCCGGGTTTTTGCTGCTGCGTGGGATGGCGAAACCATTATGAATCGGATGAACAGGTTGTGCAAATCCTTTCGCATTCGGGTAAGGGAAATAACCGAGCTTCCAATCCGGGTGAGTGGACTGGACCTTAATCACATCGGCATTAAATTTGTTCGGGTTCTCTCCCGACAGAACAACAGCCGATTTGCCATTTTGCAGCAAGGAGTTGGACGTATCCTTTACATTCAGCACGTTTTTTGGGAAAAAGCCTTTGTCCATCCAGCGTTTGTACGTTTTCAGATCTCCCAGATGCTGTGCAGATCCCCAATAGGAAGTGATATCGGATGGTGTATCGTACATAATGTCCAGACCATAAGGGAGCTGACCTGCTGTATTCACCAGCTTGGATGTCAATTGACGAATACCATGGGTATGATTTGCATTGCTATCCGCGATTGGAATCATATTTGGTTCATTGGCTTTGATTCCCTCCAGATAAGCTTCGAGGGTCTCCAGAGATTCCGGTTTGGGCAAATTGTACTTCTCACGCAAATCCTCACGGTACGCGATACCCTCCGTCACATACTCAGTCCATGTAGAGGGCACCGTATAGATCTTGTCATTGACTGTTACCGCTTTCCACATATCCTCAGGTACATAAGCCTTAAGCGTTGGTGCTGCCTTAGGCAACAGTTCATCCAGCGGCAGGAATGCTCCTTTTTTTGCATAGGACTGATAAAACGTCCAATCCGCTGTAAAGATCAGGTCAATTGGTTGACCGGAAGACAGCAGCAGTTTATATTTTTGATCCCAGTCTGTCCAGGACGTATAATTGAATTTTACATTAACGTTCAGATCAGCCTCAGCCAGCTTGTTAATTTCCGACTCAATCACAGGCAGATCCTTGGGTGCGTCACCAAGCATATAAAATTGCAGCGTTACCTTCTCCCCTTTGTTTTCAGAAGAGCCTCCCTGCTCACTTCCTTGCGTCGATCCCCCCGAACCGTTATTACATGCGGCAAGCACCCCGGCGAACAGCATCAGGGCAAGTACCATCGACAGGTGCCGAATTGTTTTGTTACGCATACGCATCCTCCCTTTTTGTGGTCAACCTTATATGTTAGCGCAGACTCGCCGTGGTTCAGACAGGCAGACAACTATTTCAGCGATCTGCCCTCACAGCGCGTGCACGTTCTAACCTTTTACCGCACCAATGGTAAGCCCTTTAACAAAGTAGCGCTGCACAAATGGATACAGGAACAAGATGGGGCCAGTAACCACAATAGCCATGGCCATTTTCGTCGATTCGGTAGGTACATCCTGGCTGAGTGTTATGCCGGTACCAATGGCCATCTGGTCAATGAAGGTAATCGTGTTCATCGTGTTATACAAGTAGAATTGCAGCTGGTACATGTCTGGGTTGTTAATGAACAAGGATGATGTGAACCAGTCATTCCAGTATCCCAGTGCCAGAAATAACCCCACAGTGGCAATGCCGGGCATCGCCAGTTTCAGCACTACGCTAAAATAAATACGGAAGTCATTCGCCCCATCGATTTTGGCTGACTCAATCAGCTCATCCGGAACGGCTGAACGAATGAAGTTTTTCATCAGGATAATGAGAAATGGTGTCATCAGTCCCGGAAAAATCAACACCGTGTACGTATCCGTAAGATTGAAATAGTTTGCCAGCATGATGTACCAAGGTACCAATCCCCCACCAAAGAGGGTTGTGAAGTAGATGAAAAACGAGAAGGCGTTCCGGTATTTGAAATCTTTGCGCTGCAGTACAAATCCCGCCATCGTAATGAGAAACAGTCCAAGGGCCGTACCCACAACAGTTGTAAAGACCGTCACGCCATAGGCTTTGAGCACCTGGGTCGGAAATTTGAACACCATCTTGTAACCTTCCAGGGAAAAATCGGTGGGAAAGAGGTGATAACCATCTCTCACAATGGATTCATTGCTGCTGAAGGAGCCGGATAAAATCAAAAGAAATGGCACGATACAGATTAAGGAAAGGATCAGGATCACGCTGTAAGCGATGACTTGAAACAACAAGGTGAATTCGGAATCTCTGGCACGAGTATGCATGGTGGTTCTCCCTTCTGCCCTGCGGGCGTCCTAGAACAAGGCGTAGTCCTCATTGACTTTGCGGATGATATAGTTCACGGTCATGATCAGGATAAAACCAAACAGCGATTGATACAGACCCGCCGCGGTAGCCATTCCGATATCAAACGTTACTTTCAAGGAACGGTACACATACGTATCGATAATGTCTGTAGCGTTATATAAGACCCCGTTATTTCCAATGAGTTGGTAAAAGAGATCAAACTGCCCCTTCATAATGCTCCCAAGCGAGAATAACAACAGGATAACAAAGGTCGGTTTTAGCATCGGTACGGTGATGTACCAAATGCGCTGAAAGATGTTAGCTCCGTCAATGCGAGCCGCCTCGTAATACTCATCGCTGATGCCTGTAATGGCTGCAAGGTAGATGACCATGCTGTACCCGAGATTTTTCCAAAGATAAAAAATGATGATCAGAAACACCCAGATCCAGGGTGTGTTGTAAATATCGATTGGACCTGCTTCAAAACGTTTGAGTACAGTGTTCACAAAACCGGATTCATAGTTAAACATGTTGTAAGCGATTACACTTAATAGTACAAACGAGATGAAATACGGTAAAAACATGACCGACTGCGATATTTTTTTAAACACTTTCCCCCGAATTTCACTGAGTAAAATCGCACAGAAGATCGCTAGCCCGTTTCCCAATATAATGAAGGCCAGATTGTACCCCACGGTGTTGGTTGTCAGCTTCAGCAGCATTCCTGATTGCCACAGAAACTTGAAGTTCTCCAGGCCCACAAATGGACTGCCGAACAAACCACCTTCAAAATCATAACGGGTAAACGCATAATAGATGCCGACCATCGGAAAATACGAGTTAATCAGAAAAAAGATCAGTGTAGGCAGCAGCATCAGGAACATGATTTTGTTTTTGTTCAATTCTTTGAGCATGGCTCGATCCCTCCCGAATTTCTTACGGCGCGGCGCGCAGTGGAGCTCTGTTTTTATTGTAGATGCCTTAAGCGCTACCGGATACTGAATCATTCGGCCGGATCATGAACGATTCTGCGAAATGGAATATGAACAATATGAACGAACACTGAAATGAATGTCTGAGCGTTCACAAAAGTTGATATCGTGCATAGGTTGAACCTAGTGAACAATACAGCGAAAGTTGAACTTTAGCTAAGGAAATCGGGCATAGCATGCCGTCTGTCGTTGATGTAAACGCATACATAATATATAATTCTAGATACATCCGTGATTCACTACGCCCACATATGAAATCTTATCCTTCGTTATGAAGTCTAACTTTGTTCATCCAAAACTGGAGGTCCACGGGAGGAAAGGTCATGCGTAAACGTTCAGAGGACAGCCAGAAGGTGTTTGCACGGATTCTCATCGGCATTATTGTTAGCACCGTTGCCACCTTGCTTGTGGCTTCTACCATTTTGTACGTCAACTATAATCGTATTGCCCTTCGTCAGGTCTACCACACAGATATGAATGGTCTCACCCAGACCAGTCGCGAAGTCTCCAAGATGACCGAAACCGCCAAATCACTGTCTTATCAGATTTATCAAGATTACACCATCTCTGCTCTGCTGCTGTATTCGAATCCGAGTATCTATGAAATTACGCCAGCGATGGAACAACTCGACAACTATCGCATGTCCCTCCCTTTTATCGAATCCATCTATGTATATAATTCCAAAAATGATGAGTTCTTTATCAGTTCCAATGAAGTTCGCAATGGACAACAGTCCATCTCGGAAATTGACGATAAAGGGATTACAAGCATCCTCGACCGGTTCCATGATTACAAACCTTTTGTCCCCATTCCGCGTACATACCAAGTGGGCTCGACCGAGGAAACTCAGGTCAGCAGCTATACATACCTCTGTTATGACACGATCAATGACAATGCCACACTGAATTATGCGGTTGTTGTAAATATCAAGGACGATTGGCTCAGTCCTAATATGAACTCAGTCGATCAGCCAGGGAAAACGTTTATTATCAATGAACAGGGACAGTTATTGTCCGATTTCAGTGATCGGGCGTTGATGAAAGACCTGTCCAATGAAACATTTATACAGCCAATCCTGCAAAATACGGAGCAGTCCGCCTACTTTACCGCAGAGGTTGATGGAGAGAAGTCTCTCATTACCTACACCGCTCCTGACAACCTTGGATGGCGGTATGTACGAATCACGCCCTATGACCTGATTACTACAGATATTCGTCATATGCGAACACATACCGTTCTTTTTTGTCTTGGGCTATTAATTGCGGGAGTGCTGCTATCCTACCTCGTTTCACGGAAGCTATATCATCCCATCGATAAAGTGCTTGTCCGTATGCGTGTGATGGAAGCGGAGCGTCGCGGCAGTCTGCATCTTTTGCGACAGGATTTTTTGCGCGGGGCTTTGCAAGGGCGGGAAACGGTAACGGGAGGCATGCTGGAGGAACGAATGAAGTTCTACGGCTCTGCTGTTGATGTTCATCGTCTAACCAGACTGGTACTACTGCGAATTGATCATTTTACCGACTTCAGTGATACCTACAGGGATGAAGTCCAACTTGTAAAATACGCGATGATGAACATTTGCACCGAAACGGCTGATCTCAACTATCACACCGAAGCGGTGGATATGGGAGGAGATCTGATCACCCTTATCTTTAATGACAAAATTCAGAATGAAGCTGATAATGACCAAGGCTCCATTGAGGAGCTACTGCGCATGATGCAGGCTGCCGTGATGACACATCTGAGATGCTCCATTTCTTTTACCATCGGAACTGCGGAAGATTCACTGGAAAACAGTATTGCTTCTTACACCCGATCGGCAGAGGCTTCGCTTCACCGTTTGTTCATGGGTCCTGGATGCCTGATCTATACGTCGGACATTATGGCGTATGATGTCAAAGAGTATGCTTTCCCTGTTGGAAAAGAAAGACAGCTGATTGATTGCCTGATGACAGGCAAAACAGGAGAAGCCAAGCAGGTCTATGCAGATATCGTGAGTGAAACGGCAACCTATCCGTTTACCGTATTTCAGCTTGCTCTGTCTCATCTGACCATGACTCTGAATCATGTACGAAACACACTCAAAAAGAACAACCAGCTCACACTTGAATCCATATCCGACCGTTCGATGCTGCCGATTCATGATGCAGAGGATCTCAGCGAAGTTCACGCACACTTCTATCGCATGTTCGACGAGCTTGGATCCAAGGTAGAGGAAAAGCGAACGCTCAAACATGAAGAACTCATTCGCAAAATCAACTGCATTATTGAACGAGATTACGCGGACACCAATCTTTGTCTGACCTCAATTGCGGATGAACTATCCATGTCACCCATATATGTCAGCAGACTCTATAAACAACTAACGTTAAAAGGACTCACTGATGTCATTAACGAAACCCGCATAGCCAAAGCGCAATATCTGCTCATTGAAACGGAAAACTCTGTGGCTGATATCGCCGAGCAAACCGGATTCACCAACAGTTCTTATTTCTATCGGATGTTTAAGAAATTCAACGGGGTTACTCCCAACGATTATCGCCGCAAGGATCTTCATTCGGAGCTTTAGTAGCAGTAAACCAAAGAACCACCAGCTTTTCATGAGGCTAGTTCGATCAAAATAGCAAAAAAGCGTGATATGAGAGTCTGGTAGCCAGATCCATATCACGCTTTTTTATAATATATTACTCTTGATCTTCGCCAGACTCGTCCGTAGCTTCCCGAACTTTATACTTGTCCAAACGGATTTGTTGATACTCGCGCAATGCCTCTTCACCAACGATGACTTCAACCCGGTGAATGTTCATGCCTTTGCCCATGAATTTCTGCTCATACTCTGTCATGACATGCTCTTCATTTAATCCATCGCGGTGCAGATTCAGGGACAAATTGGTCATTTGCAAACCAAAATCGGCAATCGCATTGAGAGAGAAATCAAACAATGTCTCCGAATCTGTTTTGAAATGGATTTGTCCTTTTGTGTTAAGCAGTTCTGTGTATTTCTTGAGGAAGCGCGGATGTGTCAAACGGCGACGTGCATGCTTGGCTTTTGGCCATGGATCGCTGAAGTTCAGATAAATCCGTTCCAACTCCGCCTCTTCGAATACTTCCTCGATCTGTTCGATATTGGCCAGGGCGAGCTTCAGGTTGGGAGGTGTCTCCACTTCCGCCTGACTCCATGCTTTCCGAGCCTTCTCGCTGGCACGACGCACCAGTTCATCATACATATCAATACCGATAAAATTATATTCCGGATATTTATAACTCATTTGGCTGATAAATTGACCTTTACCCATACCAAATTCCACAAAAATCGGATGGTCATTACCAAACAGTTCAGACCATTTTCCTTTGTACTGTTTGGGATCAAGAACAACGAGATCGACTTGTTGCTCCAGATTTTCACGAATCCCTTTTCTGCCACGTAAACGCATCTTATTCCTCCGTTTATCCATACTTGTCTCAGAATCATTTTGCCGAAGAACCGGCGAATTGTAAAGAGCAATGAAAAAGGAATCTTCGGATCTGCCACTTTGGGGCAAATCTCAAAGATTCCCTCTTCGATTTATTTGGAATTGGGGTCCAACTACTTTAATAGTTCATAGTCTACCTTATCTTGGTGTGAAAAATCAAATGTCTTTTCGAAAGCATCACGAACTTTTTGTCTTGCAGCCGCTTTCACTTTCGGATTGCCATTGAAACGAACACCTGTCAAAGCCAGAGCTTCTTCTGCCGTCAGTTCTACAGAAACATTATTTTTGACTTGGGAATTCATTCATATCACCTCACGGTATAGTATGGTCCATGACGTCAACATTGATTCAAATGCTATGATGAATAGTACCCATTAGATGGTGTCTGACGTTGGTTTAAATATAACATAATGTGTAAACTATAGCAAGGATAAAACCACGTTTCTTCGGCCTATTTTTGCGACTAGATTCCCCTTTTTTTGAGTTTTTTGATACAATGGTAAAAGTTCAAAAAGAGTCGAATTAGGTATATAATAAGCAAGCCATTAGGTAAGCCAAAGGAGTACCCTGAAGATGAATGCACCTTCACTACAACCTCCTCTTCTATGGGGAGATAAACGATTCCATACATGGAATTACGAAATGAGAGACGAGTTTAACAATAAGGTTTTCAAAGTGATGCTGGATGCCGGTTTCACCTGCCCAAACCGAGATGGTTCCATCGCCAAGGGTGGTTGTACATTTTGCAGCGCTCGTGGATCGGGTGATTTCGCCGGTAGCAGACGAGATGATTTGGTCACCCAATTTAATACCATTCGGGATAAACAGCATCTGAAATGGCCTACAGCCCAATACATTGGCTATTTTCAAGCCTATACCAACACCTACGCTCCTGTTGAGGAACTGCGTGAATACTTTGAAGAAATTTTGAAACAGCCTGGCGTAGTCGGTCTATCCATTGCCACTCGCCCTGACTGTTTACCGGATGACGTCGTTGATTACTTGGCTGAATTGAATGAACGCACTTACCTATGGGTTGAGATGGGGCTGCAAACGATTCACGAGTCCACGTCAACCCTAATTAATCGTGCTCATGATACTCAATGTTATGAGGAAGCCGTTGCGAAGCTGCGCAAACGGAATATTCGGGTGTGTACACATATCATCTATGGACTGCCGCAGGAAACCCATGAAATGATGCTGGATACCGGACGGGCTGTTGCCAATATGGATGTGCAGGGGATTAAGATTCATCTGCTTCATCTGATGCGCAAAACGCCAATGGTAAAGCAGTATGAAGCCGGGCTTCTTCGTTTCCTGGAGCAGGACGAGTATATTAAACTGATCGTCGATACGCTGGAGATGCTGCCACCCGAAATGATTGTACACCGCCTTACAGGGGATGCACCGCGTGATTTGCTGATAGGACCGATGTGGTCCATGAACAAATGGGAAGTATTGAATTCCATTGATCGTGAACTGCGTGAGCGGGATTCATGGCAAGGAAAATACTGGAGGGGGGCGTAAGATGGGCTTTCTTTCGGTTTTAAGCTGTGCTCATCAGTGGATTTCTTCCCGTCTACAACCTGGAGAATTAGCCATTGATGCAACGGTAGGCACAGGGGCGGATACTCTGTTTCTGGCTCAAAAAGTGGGTAAACGTGGTCAAGTCATTGGTTTCGATATTCAGAGCGAGGCACTTACCCTGGCACAAGGCCGTATTCGCAAACAAGAGGACAGTACTCAACTAGGCTCTATCTCCCTGCTTCAACTAAGCCATGATCGAATGGCTGAAGCCGTTCCTGATACATGGCAGGGTAATGTTGGTGCTGTCATATTCAACTTGGGGTACCTGCCTTCGGAAGGTGCAGACTCCACCATTATCACGAAAACAGACAGTACCATTGCCGCACTCCAGTCCGCCCTGGAATTGCTCCGTCCGCGGGGCATTATTACTGTTGTGCTGTATCCAGGTCATGATGGAGGATCAGAGGAAGCAGATGCGGTAATGGAATGGTCCTCTGCTCTGCCTGTAGAGCAGGCACAGGTAGTCATCTATCGCCAATTGCAGCGTAAGGCTTCCCCTTTTTTGATTGGCATTGAGAAAAAATAATTTCCTTTACTCCACAAATACAATAAACTAGACACAATCGCAACAAAGTAATCTTGGATGGATTTATGCGATTTGTGTTCTACATAAAGACGTGCAACCGTATTCACTGTTACATTCATGCCAGCTACGCGGTCATGATTGATTAAAGCGATCCACCATTTCATATACTAGAGGAGAGATTAGGAATGTCTACGCCATACCCACTGCAATTTCAACCAGAGTTCAAAGAACGTGTATGGGGAGGCCGTGCGCTGGAGCAATTCGGCCTGACGCCGCCTGAAGGACATATTGGAGAAGGCTGGATGATCGCAGATCATCCTAATGGTACAACCAAAGTACTAAATGGAGCACTTGCCGGAAAAGGCCTTGATGAAGTTCGTGAACAACTGGGCACAGCATGGCTTGGAACCAAAGGTGTATCGGAAAAGGGCGGACGTTTCCCCCTTCTGATCAAACTGCTTGACTGCAACGACGATCTGTCAGTACAAGTTCATCCAACAGATGATTACGAAGCTCTGCCTCCCGGCGAACTTGGCAAAACGGAGATGTGGTATGTGCTGGACGCCAAACCGGGAGCACACATCATTTATGGCTTGAATGAAGGCGTTGATCGTGCGGTACTGAAGGAAGCGCTGGAGAACGGTACAGTGATGGATACCCTTCGTCAGGTTCCTGTTGAAGCTGGAGATACATTCTTTATCCCTGCTGGAACGGTACATGCTCTCTGTGCAGGTGTCGTTGTTGCTGAGATCCAGCAAAACTCGGATACAACCTATCGGATTTACGATTACAATCGTCCGGGCCTGGATGGCAAACCGCGTGAGCTGCATGTTGAGGATTCACTGAATGTAACAGCTTATGAGGGCGCTGGTGCCACAACGATGAAAACCAACGACGCGACTCCAGGAGAGTGGCTGAAACTTGCGGAATGCCCTTATTTTGTAGTGGAAAAAGGGATTGTCACAGAACGTTGGGAGCTCTCTACAAGTGCGGAAAGCTTCACTATTCTTGTAGTCTGTGAAGGTAGTGGAACGCTGGAGTGGGATAACGCAGAATCAGATAAGATTGAACTGAAAGCAGGACAATGCTACTTACTGCCTGCCAACCTGGGTTCCTATAC
Source organism: Paenibacillus sp. 11B (assembly GCF_030487755.1). Taxonomy (NCBI): domain Bacteria; kingdom Bacillati; phylum Bacillota; class Bacilli; order Caryophanales; family Paenibacillaceae; genus Paenibacillus; species Paenibacillus sp. 11B. Next base: position 87,869 of record NZ_JAUKNS010000008.1, read on the forward strand.
GCTGGATGGCAACACCACTGTTCTTCGCTCTTATTTGCCTTAATCCAAATAATTAAATATCTTCTATTCAAGGTTATTTCCTTGAACTGAATTGGCTTTAATGTGACCTGTGAAGGAGGTTTTACACGAGATGCAGGAATCTGCCTTTAGCCTGGTTGGCGATGAAGGTACCCGTATTCATGTGTACCGCTGGCTTCCCGATTCGGAGTGCAACGTTAAAGGTGTGGTCCAGATTGCACATGGCATGAGCGAAACCGCTGCCCGATATGCTGAATTTGCCCAACAACTCACCTCTCACGGCTTCGCTGTGTACGCGAATGATCATCGTGGTCATGGCAAAACGGTAGAAAATTTGAATTTGTTGGGCAATGCCGGCACCGATGCTTTCCGATGGATGGCGAGTGACATGATGAATCTGGGCGAAGTTGCCGCCAAAGAAAACCCTGATGTGCCCCTCTTTCTAATGGGGCATAGCATGGGGTCGTTTTTGGTACAGCATCTCATGTATGCTGGCCACGAGCGTTACCATGCATTTATTTTGTCCGGTACCAATGGCAAACGTGGTCTGCTTCGGATTGGAGAGAGATTGGCCCTTTTGCAATGTAGCGTTCAAGGGGCTAGTCATCCAAGTATGCTGCTCAATGCGCTCGTATTTGGTGGTTTTAACCGCTCTTTCCGTCCGGCAACAACACCGTTTGATTGGCTGTCTCGGGACTCTGAAGAGGTCAAGCGATTCATCGATGACCCTTTGTGTGGAGCCGTCTGCTCCGCAGGGTTTTTCCGCGACTTTTTCAAACTGCTGCTGGACATTCACTTGCCAAGCAACATGAAACGTATTCCCAAGGATAAATCTGTATATCTCTTCTCGGGTGAACAAGATCCAGTTGGCCTTCATGGTAAAGGAGTGCTTAACCTGGTCTCCCAATATCGGGAGCTTCAGCTAGAAGATGTCGAATACCGCCTTTATCCAGGTGGACGCCACGAAATGCTGCACGAGACGAATCGGACTGAAGTAGCCCAACATGTCGTGCAGTGGCTTGAAAGGCATATGCCTGAACAGAGTCCCCATCATTCTACAACAAATGCCGAGAAAGCCGATCCTATCTAATATGATGCGATTTTTACAATGGCAAAAGCCCCTGAACGGGAGCACAGCGTACACTGTGCTCCGCGTTCAGGGGCTTTTCTGTTAGATATATGAAAATGGCAAGTAAGCTTGGAGTGTTAATGGATTACCCTTCGATCAGCAAAGACTCTGGATCTTCAAGCAATTCTTTCACCGTCACGAGGAAACGTACGGCTTCGCTACCATCGATTATACGGTGATCATAAGACAGGGCGATATACATCATCGGACGGTTCTCCATCCGCTCTGCATCAATCGCTACTGGACGAAGCTGAATTTTGTGCATACCCAGAATACCCACTTGAGGTGTATTCAAAATTGGTGTGGACAACAGGGAGCCAAACGTTCCGCCATTGGTAATGGTGAAGGTTCCTCCTTGCAGATCAGACAACGCCAGCGTGTTGGAACGAGCTTTGGACGCCAGGTCAGCGATGCTTTTCTCAATCTCAGCGAAGCCAAGACGATCTGCATCACGTACAACCGGTACGACAAGGCCTTCTTTGGCAGATACCGCAATACCGATATCATAGTACTTTTTAAGTACAACATCTTCGCCATCAATTTCAGCGTTAATGGTTGGGAACTTTTTCAATGCGCCTACAACCGCTTTGGTGAAGAAGGACATGAAGCCGAGATTGATTTCATGTTTCTCTTTGAACTTGTCCTTACGGCGTTTACGAACATCCATGATGGCCGTCATATCCACTTCATTAAAAGTAGTCAACATCGCTGCAGTCTGTTGCGCTTCTACCAGACGTTTTGCAATGGTAGCACGGCGGCGAGACATGCGTTGACGTTCCACTGGTTTGGTAAAAGTGGATCCTCCAGCTGCAGGAGCACTAGGTGCTGCCGCAGGCGCTTTGGCAGGAGGCGCTGAAGGAGCGGCAGCCTGAGTGCTGTGAGTTTTCACATCATCCTGATAAACCCGGCCAATTGGATCCTTGCTCTGTACCTGATCCAGCTCAATGCCACGCTCACGTGCAAGTTTGCGTGCAGACGGTGAAGCTGTCTTCGAGCTGCTATCTGAAGATTCCGGTGCCGCAGCAGCGAGTGCTGGTGGCGGAGTTGGAGCTTCCGGTGCAGGAGCCGCTTGTTTCTGCTCGGATGCTGCCGGTTGGGAAGCGGACGCGCCGCTTCCTCCTCCTGCTCCTGCCGAGAGTGTCCCGATCGTTTCACCGATCTCTACCGTCTCGCCTTCCTGACGAATAATTTTCTCAAGCACACCACTCTCTTCAGCACTAATCTCAATATTTACTTTATCCGTTTCCAGCTCCAGAAGAACATCACCCTGATTAACGGTTTCGCCTTCTTTGACCAGCCATCTGGATACGGTTCCTTCGGTTATCGACTCGCCCATTGCAGGTACTTTAATTTCACTCACAGCTGTTACCTCCCCAGTGGAATATTATTCTTCGTCGTTTGCTTCAACGCGGATGTAATGATCTGTTGCTGTTCCATGCCATGCACAAGCTGATAACCGCTGGAAGGACTCGCATGTTCCGGGCGACCTTCATATTTAACGGTTGTGCCTTCTGGCGCGATTTCACGAAGACGAGGCTCCATGTATGTCCAGGCACCCATGTTTTTGTTTTCTTCCTGTACCCACACCAGCTCTTTCAACTTGCTGAAACGTGCGAGTACACGCTTGATTTCTTCCGCCGGGAACGGATACAGCTGTTCAACACGAATAATGTGAAGCCAAGACCAATCCGTTTTATCTTTCTCAAAAGCATCTTCCAGATCGATAGCGATTTTACCACTGCACAAAATAATGCGCTCTACGCGATCCGGCTTCGTGCCCAATCCTGCTTGCTCCAGCACCGGCTCAAACTTGCCTTCGCTGAATTCTGTAGCAGGTGAAGCAACACGTGGATTACGAATGAGACTTTTTGGCGACATCATAACCAGCGGACGGGCATCCTCTGTCTCGGTCAAGGAAGCCTGACGACGCAGCAGATGGAAATACTGCGATGCGCTCGACAAGTTCGCAACCGTCATATTGTCTTCTGCACAAAGCTGCAGGAAACGCTCCAGGCGAGCACTTGTATGCTCAGGTCCCTGACCTTCGTTCGCGTGCGGAAGCAACATGACCAGACTGGATTTCTGAGACCATTTGGCACGGCCTGCAGATACGAACTGGTCAAAAATAACCTGAGCACAGTTGGCGAAATCCCCGAATTGAGCTTCCCAAATTACAAGCGTATCTGGTGAATATACGTTATATCCGTATTCGAAACCAACTACAGACTCCTCAGACAACGGACTATTGTAAATGGCAAAGGATGCTCTTGCCTGCGGCAGATTATGCAGTGGGCAGAATTTTGCTCCGTTCTCGGAATCATGCAGCACCAGATTCCGATGGGCAAACGTTGCACGTTCTGCATCCTGTCCACTGATCCGGATCGGTTTTCCATCCGCAAGAATAGTAGCGAACGCAAGCGTCTCTGCAAGACTCCAGTCTACTTTCTCACCTTCGTTCAGAGATGTGCTTCTGCGCTGCAAAATGCGCTGCAACTTCGGATAAACATTAAAATTCTCTGGCCATTTCAGCAAGTCTGCGTTAATTGCCCGCAGATTTTCCAATGGTACGGCAGTTGGAATAACCGAAACTGCTTCTGGCTCGCTAATTTGACGTTGGTAATATTCATGTACTTCATTATTCTTCATCTGCTCGTATGCTTCTTTTAAGCGGTTCGTCACAGCCTCACGAATGCTGTTGATAGAAGCATCATCGATTACAGATTCCTCTTTCAGATGATCCTGATACAAGTGGCTAACCGTTGGATGAGCTTTCACTTTTTCATACACTGTCGGCTGTGTTGTTTCCGGATCATCCGTTTCGTTATGACCATAACGACGGTAACCGATCAGGTCAATCAGGAAGTCCTTTTTGAACAGGTTACGGTATTCTGCTGCCATACGAATAGCTGCGATACATGCATCCGGATTGTCTGCATTGACATGCACAATGGGAATCTCATATCCTTTGGCAAGGTCACTCGCATAGTACGTTGAGCGTGAATCGCCGCTATCTGTTGTGAATCCAAGACGGTTGTTCACGATAATATGAATCGTTCCGCCATTTTGATAACCAGGCAATGCTTTGAAATTGAGTGTTTCTGCTACAATACCTTCCCCAGGGAAAGCCGCATCACCATGCATCAGAATGGTTGCCGCTTTGGTTACATCCTGCTTCGGATATCCCGGATCACGGCGGTCATCCTGTGCTGCACGTGCAAAGCCCTGTACAACCGGGTTTACATATTCCAGGTGACTTGGGTTATTGGCAAGGGTAAGGCGCGCTTGTACTGTTTCACCGTCTTTAACATAACGGTTTGCACCCAGATGATATTTGACATCCCCCGTCCAACCGTAATTGATTCCTGTTGACCCTTCGGAAGGAACCAAATCCTTATTCGGAGAATGATGGAATTCAGAGAAAATTTTGCTATACGGCTTGCCCAGTACATGAGCAAGTACGTTCAATCGACCACGGTGAGCCATCCCCATCAGAATATGGCTTGAACCTGCGTGTGCCATAATTCGAACTGCTTCATCCAGCATAGGAACTAGCACATCGTTACCTTCAATGGAGAAACGTTTTTGCCCAACAAATGTTTTGTGAAGGAAATCTTCAAATTGCTCTACTTCAACCAAACGTTCCAGCAAAGCCTTACGCTCCTCTGGATTAAGCGGTGCCGGCGAAGTACGAGATTCTGCACGGCGGTTCAGCCACTCCCGCTCATGAACTTCATGCACATGGCTAAATTCATAAGCGATGGGACCCGTATATATTTGCCGCAGGCGCTGGATGGCATCCAATCCTGTCACTGTCTGTCCATCTGCACCTTCCCAGATCAGGGAAGCGGGCAGAGCTTTCAAATCTTCTTCATTTAATTCAAAATGCTTCGGTTCAAGCAGGGACGTATCTGAATCTTCACTGATCCCAAGTGGATCAATATCGGCCGCAAGGTGACCATACGTCCGAATATTCATTACCAGCTTCCCAGCTGTAACCGCTTTCTGTAATAATTTAATATCCACGCTTCCGGAAGCCTTTTGGGCGTTGCCAGAATACGAGGCTGTATGTGCATCCCTGCCAGACATCGGCGGTGCACCCCATTGTTCAAATAATTCCCGATAAGCCGGTGTAACTGCACCTGGGTCTTGGGAGTATAATTCATATTGTTCCTGTACGTATCCCATATTCGGGCCATAATAACTTTCCCAGGGTTTCTTGTTGCCTTCCTCGATCGTCATCGACGTTCCCTCCGTCTTGATTTAGTCATAAGTTTTTGACGGAAATCATTGACTAAGCCGTAATTTGCGTTCGTTCAACATTTTAAGCTAAATTTTTCATGAAGTCCAATAATCGTGCTGTTGGTGGTAGTAACGTTGTTCCGACGCTCCCGTCAAGGTTTGTCTGCGTTTTCAAAATCATAGTAAACTGATGATTATATATACCGTCGCACAGATGTCGAATACTGTCCTGATCCGTTCGAGGGTTTCACCTTCCTCAACTTTATGAATTGAAGTCCGTGTTCTAATATCTATTCTATAAACTTTTGCGCTCAGGAGCATTTCCTATTTTTAGTTCAATTGATGCATAAATTAGATGAATCGAATAATTAGAACATTTCCGACCCACAAGTGTACCCTCGGATCCTCCTTTATATAGAATTGTGGTCCATAATGTTCAAAAACAAACCGTCAAGTTAAATATTAACCAATTGGTTTGGTATTCAACAAAAAATTGGGCATTTATTGCAATTCATTGTTATAAGCCAAAAGCCGCCTGTAATGCCTAAAAGCATCCGGGCGGCTTCTTTTTTTGATTTATTGTTTTAATGCGGACAGACTTTAGATCTGTTGAATGTTCCAACCAGCACTGATGTCAGTCGTTTAATGTGGCACCTGAGACTGAAAATCGTTCCGGCTGGACTGATCGGCGTGGTAAAAGACCACATCGCCATCCTTCAGAGGCCAAGTTCTGCCATTACTGTCTACAGGACTTTTGTTGAAACCTTCCATCTGCCACTGATTCATTAGTGGCGCATAAATATATTGCAGGTGTGGAGCTTCTGTATTTCCATCCCGAAGTGTCTCGATATTGAAGTTGACAACGATATATCCGTCCTTCAGAAATACAGAAGCCTTTTCATCCAGTTGATTTTGTCTGGCGAGCGATTCGAGATCGGTTCCCTTTGGCACGGCGTAAACATCTGCAGGCAGGCTGTATTCCCCGTACCAACGCTGGATCGCCGCATTCGCTCGGTCCACATTAACACCGGAAGGAATGTCCTCCTTTGGTCCAATCAGTGTACGAATGGAGGCGGGCAGAATCATCCAATCATAGCGGCCTACCCAAGTCTTCTGGTGAGAGGTTTGATCTACAAGCCGAACCATATAGTCAGCGAGCGAACTCTGGTTGCGTTCATCTGCGGTCAGTTCATAAGTATACTGATAACGCGCCGTATCACCCAATTCCGTACCGGGTACATTACGCAACCTTGAGTTCAGGACAACAAACCGTTTCTCCATATCCTGTGCCGATCCTATCCGGATAAGTCGCTCTTGACCGCGGTGATAGTATAAATCGACTTCTTGTCTGGAAGAGCCATCTTTGCTCACAAAATAGAACGTTGGTGTAATCCGAACACCATCCTGTTTGCCAAATCGGTATAGGTAAGGCTTTGAGTTTTTTCTCCACCTTTTCCCCACCTCCACACCGTGCATGCGACTTTCACCGCACACGGCGTTCCATCTTGCTACTTTTTGAACAACAGTGCCAAGTTACTCTTTTTACGGTATTGGTTTACCTTCTGGATCATGCTTCCTGTAAGATTAAGCACTCCTAAGAGTTTTATAATCGTTTCTTGATTCGTGGCATGGATGAGTGTATGGACGTCATTATGCAAGATTCTCAGATTGCTGTAATTGTCCATTCCGCCCATGTGAGACGGAAGATGATGATGACAATGTACTTCGTCAGCATAAAGAAATATCCCCGTAATTTCGCACTTGCCCTTCACCATGTTGTATCGGCTGATTCTGTTGTCCAGATACTCCACACTACGTTTTGGATTGTCTGACTTCATCAACTTTGTCGTTTCAGACTTTGTGAAGCTATCCATCATACTCGTAATGTTTTTCCGTCCTTCAGCAGTAAAGGGGGTTATCTTTTGGCTGAAGTTGAGGTTGTTTGAGGTGTTTACGTCCACTATTGGATATAGATAAACCCCGTCAACTTTAAACGTCCGGTACCTCGTTGAGTAAAATCGCCTATATGTAAGGGACGGATGATCTGGATGTTCGTATTTGCCAATGCGTTTCAGACGATTATAAGTGAACTTTTTCAGGTCATAGGCAATTCGTGAGAACTCAATAAAAACATGTGTGGCTTTCTTAAAGTAATTGTGAATCCCTAGTACAAAACTATTGAACCTATATACATTACCAGCCGTGGGTGATTGTTTTATTCGTTGAATAAGTTTTTTGTATTGCACTTTGATGTCTTGTTTTTTCTTATCAATCAACCCGGTATGTGCTACAGCTTGTTTCCCCTTCAATGTAGCCTTTATGGTGAAACCAAGAAATTCAGATTTTTTCTTTCTCAGGTTCTGAATTTTCGATTTCTCGGGGGAAATATCCAATTTCAAACGGTTTTTCAGATAGAGTCTTACAGCATGATACCATTTCTTAGCGGTTTCCCAGTTACGACAAAGGATTTTGAAGTCGTCGGCGTACCTTACGATGAACCCTTCTTTAAGTTTGGTCTTTTTGAGACCGTTGTATCTGTTCCTTTGGGTGTATACATGTTTGGTCGGGAAATTCTCCCATTGCCCAGAAACCCAGATGTCGAGGTCGTGCAGGGCAATATTAGAAAGTAGAGGGGATAAAATTCCTCCTTGTGGAGTTCCCTTTTCGGGCTTACCTTCCCCTTCTATCTCCGCTGTTAGCATTCGGCTGATGACTTGTAAGACTTTCCGGTCGCGTATTCCGAGATTCCATAATTGCTTTATCAAAATTCTGTGGTTAATGTTATCAAAGAAACCTTTGATATCGATATCTACGATAAAGTGTAGTTTGCTTTTGTTAACCAAGAACTGAACTCTTGCCAAAGCATGGTGTGTAGATCGTAAGGGTCTAAACCCGTAACTATGTTTGTAGAAATGTGCTTCAGCAATAGGTTCAAGTATTTGTTTGAAGCATTGTTGTATCAAACGATCAATGATACATGGAATTCCTAGTGGTCTTTTCTTTCCATTAGGTTTAGGAATGTAAACGCGTCTGACCTTTTTGGGCTGGTAATTATTAAGTTTCGCTTTGACCAGGTTCACAAGTTCCAACTCTGTCATTGGTTTAAGTTTCTCAATTGTTTTGCCGTCTGTTCCTGCTGTTTTGGAGCCTTTGTTCGATTTGATTGTGCGGTAGGCAAGAAGGATATTGTCTCTTGAAGTAATTAATTCATAGAGACGATCAAATGTCTCTCCTCGTTTAGCTCTCGCGTGCAAGTCGGTAAAGGTTTCCGTCAGGTTGTAGTAATCCCAGTAACGTAGAGCCTGTATTGTGGCAACCTCCTGTATGAGATTGTCCCCACATTCTTACCTGACCGATACAGTTCACTTTTTGGAAAGTTGTTAATTCAAAGTATCAAGACTCAGGGCTATTCCTCCGCTTCCATTACAGAAGTTTCATAGGTCACACCCTTACTCTCACAAGGATAGATGCATTTCGTTACCTTATAGCAACCGTCTGGGATGGCAGTCCTTCATTGCGACGTCCCTTGCTTTCCTTGTTCCTTCTATCCTAGCTATCCGTTTTGCCCTTAGGTGTCTCCTTTGGACCTGCAAGTTGGATACCGCCATAGTTCGGTATAGCGCATTTCCTAACATGTAATCGTACTTTGCGCCGCTTGCCCCAACATTCGTTGGTCAACATGTTTCCATGAGGTAGGCATTTAGATCCTTACATTCAGAGATTCGTCAATCCTTTGAGGATATCCTCACCATAGACAATTTTTCAGCCATCCGGCATATCGGTAAGCTTACCTTCCATTATGGTGGTGGCTATAGCTTCTTTCTGCCGACTTCACCTAGCTTCATACGTTGTATCCTGCCGAACAAAACGCATGTAGGAGTATTAATGGTACAGTTTCGGAAAAACATGGATTCTTCATTCCTGTACTTGGATAGAAAGTTAGACATCCGTGGATGTCCTTGCGTTTCCTGATTACTCAGTTATAGCAAAACAAGTCGCACACATATTGCCCTTTGTTTTCAGGTCGAATTTGACATGGTAACCTGTTTTCACGGCTACATTACTGAAACCCTGCACAGGATGACTGCCTGGGCGAACAGGTAACACAAACGGTGCCAGATTACCTCTCGGATCACCATCAATACTGTTAAGTCCTGTCCAGTAGCTTGCCCCTGTCGGCTCCGAACTCCCTAGCTGCTGGCGAAAAACGTTCTCCCAATTATAATCAGCGATATCCGTAACATGAAAATCATACAATCGCCCAATAACCTCCACCGGAACCGTATCTGACGCAACATGATGAGTCAGATTCGTATTGGCATCCTGCTGTTCCGTGAATGTCGAAGGAGCATTTTCTGCAATATTTCGAAATTCAATTCGGTAATGTCCTTCATCCACCCATACTGGGAGATAGAAAACGGTATCCAGCTGATTGACTGGAATGTCCACCCAGGTCTTGGCTGGAATGAACTGACTTCTATCGGCGTTATAGACGTCAAAGGGGAAACGAATCTGCTTAATGCGAAAATACTTCGCATAGTCCCTATTTCCATAACCCGGGTAACTGCTTACGTCCAGATGCTGTCCTGAAGTCGGGATGCGTACAATAAACGGTCGTTCCAAAATGAGCGCCGAGCTGGTCGGATCAGGCACCGTTTTCTGGTTATGCGGCTGATCATCAGACACCCATGCGTAGTTAACGACAGGTGTGTGCACCGTGACAGAATTGATCCCTTGAATAGAAAACTTCTGATCCTGACCGCCTTTAATGTTGCCAGGAATCAACCCATATGTGATCTCGCCCGTTGTCGGTTGGTCCGCCTTGTTGACCAGTGTATTCTGAACAGTTAAACGATTTTGGTACAGCACGTTGTCACCGATCATGCCAGGCTGAGGAATTGTCCCAGGTCGGGGAGCAGTCTTATCCATCGGAGCAGGATCCATCACAGTGGCACCGTTAAACACGACCTTGTCATTATTTACAGTGTTCTCTTTGACCTCAGCCTCCGCTTTGGATTGGAACAATGATGTTTCGACTGGTGTAGCCGGTTCAGTGGAACCGCCTGGAACAGTTTCGGTGCCAAGGTCAATTTCCTTGCAAGGTGCAGGTTTTACATGTGCGGTAATGGCATCATCATTAGCCGATTGTAAGGTCGGCGGTGTATATCCATTTGGAGTCAGCGTTACTGTACCACCGTAGCCACCAAGTGCATAATTGGATATCGTAGCTTGATTTAACTGATAGACTTCCAAATTATCAATCTGCCAATAACTATATTGTCGGATGACCTGCATTGGTCTGTCCCCAGGAACGTCTAGTTCCTTAGGTTCTGGAGGTGTGCCTGGATCATTCGGTCCTGTCGAGGCTCTGCCCGGAATCGTCCATGTTTTGTGATACTTCTTTTTTACGTTGACCGTATAAGTTACTGTGCCCGTCATGTTCACCCAACGGTGCTGGAACAAGTATCCTTTAGCCATGACATTAGCATAGAGATCTTCAGAAGTCGGGATGCCTCGGGTGACATCAAACTTCTCAGACCCCCGCTCATCAGCCTTCAGCACGCCCAGGACGGAGGGGTCCATGGCAGCCGATTCAATCAACGCTCCTTTACTAGGTGGACTGATGTTCACGGGGCAACCTACAACACCACCCCCGTTACCTGGATCAGTTCCCCCGTCTCCTCCGTTGCCTGTGCAATCCTTTACCTCTAACACCTGCGTCCCTTGTTCATCCAACTGTTGGGCAGGGTCCAAAAATCGCGCGGTGATAGTGGTACTGCCGACGATGCCCTTGATCGTCATTTTCCCATCTGCACCTATGGTCGCTACGGCTGGATTGGAGCTTTGCCAGGTCAGTTTGGAATGAGCGGTAAGCTCATGAACAGAAAGGTCTGATTTGGTCAGGATAGCTTTAGCTTGCAGCGGTGTAGCTGTGTCTGCTTTACAGGCGTTTGGCAGGTTCACTGTAAGTCCCGGCTCGGACGTTACTGTGATTTCCGCAGTGTCCGAGATGAGATATGTACCGTTGTTCCAAATTGCACGTACAAAGGCAGTACCCGGCTTTTCAGCCTTAACCATTCCTGTTTTGGGTTCAATGCTCACAATACTCGGATCGGATGACCACCAGGTGGTCTCAGCTTCACGCCGACTTACGTCGATGCCTTCACTAAACTCAGTTGCCCCATAGTTTCGGGTACTGACTTCCGCTTTCATCTGCTTTGTTTGTCCTACAGTTAGAGATGAATCTGGTGTAACATCAATTTCTTTCTCTTCTACCAGATCGCCTTCCCAGACAATGTCCATTGGTGTATGGTAGGCAACTACTTGCTTTACGCAGTTTTGATTAGTTTTACCACCATTTTCGAACTCTGTTCGATCACTTACCGAGTGATTCCCACCTGTTTTTGTGTTAATTTTTACAATAGTACTATCTCTTCGTATGACTGTTTCTCCTATTCCTGTATAGGAATTTTGCTGTAGCCTAGTTTGATAAGTAACACTTTTTATTCTTACAGACTTAAGAACTGATGGAGTTATAGGATATCCATTATATTCATTCCATTGAGTAGCAGGCCAATTGGAAAAGTCAACTTCATTGGGTATATCTTTTTCGTCAGGATAAGGAGACGAACAAGACAAGGGATTCATGTTTCTAGAAAAAGTAGGCCCTGTAGTATGATCAGCTTTAAAACTTCCATCATCAAGCTGATACCAATAAACACCTGGATTAGCGACTCTTGGTGCAGATTGTACGGTCAAGAATGATGGATTCTTCATTGATTTTGGACCGTACGGATCATTGATAGCTGCTTCAATTGGAAGATAAAATGTACCCATAGCTCCTACTGTTAAGAACATAACGATAAACACTATCATTAATTTATAATGGGGTTTCAGTACTCACTCACCGCCTTGAAGAAACTACATGTTCTGAATTTGAACTAAATCATTATTGTTAGCTTTTAAATAATAAGAGCCACCTTTAGCCATGAGCACAGAGGATGTCCAAAAACGTTTTTTAACATCTTTCTTTATAAGATTACTAGACATCTCTGGAATAGTTATGAATCCATTTTTTTCGGCATGTTTAACATCCATACGATTAAATCTTAAAAATGCACTGTCTAGACCACCGCTAAAGGCCAAGAGGTTTGATTTTTCTATATTGGATGTAAACGATATATCAGCAAATGTCATGTAGCTTCCTGGAAACTGAATGGAGTCGGGGCCAATAAACAGTGATGAGTAAACCCCTTTCGGCTTGCCTTTAGTAACATCTACTACAATAATTCGATGCAGTCGAAGTATGCCAGAATTATTAGAGAGAGTTATATCTTCCTTAGATAGTTCACTAACCGTAACAGAATTTTTAGTATAAAAATAATTACTAATCGTCGTTAAATTCGTCCCCGTCGTGCCAACCTCACGCATTTCATTCAGATCACTGTACTTCCCTGCATCCGTACCTTCCACATCCATATAACGCAGCAAAATGGCAGACACTTCAGCTCGCGTTGTGGGATCAGCAGGCTTCAGAGAACCGTCTTCAAATCCACCGACAATGCCGGTCCCGCGAACAAGTGCGAGATAAGGAATTTGCTCTGCACGAATCGTTCCTCGATTCACTTCTGGGGTAGGTAGCAGTGTATCTCGAGTGTCGTTAAAAGCATCCTGGAAACTGGTTCCCGATTTGATCAGTCCGTTCGCAATCCATTTCATCATCTCGTAGCGTGTCAGCTCGGCATTCGGATTGAATCCTTTCGGATAATCACCAGCATCAATGAAGCCTTGGCCCACCAACTGTGACACAGCTGATTCAGACCAGTGTCCCTTGAGATCAGCAAAAGGATTCTCTCCTTGTACCTTTTCCAAACTGGTTGCACGGCTGAGAAGTGTAGCATACTCACCACGGGTGATTTTGGCATTGGGGCGGAATGTACCATCCTGATAGCCGGAAATCAGTTTTTTATCATAGGCTTTGATAATGGTAGCTTGCGCCCAGTGCCCTTTGATATCTTTGAACTTCGTAAGCGCAGAAGCTGTTGTGTCCGCTCCATTCGTGCCTGCAGCAGCATCCACAGTAGACACCAGACCCACGGTTCCATTGGTCAGCAGCGTTCCTGCCATCAATGCCGTTGTCAACAAACCGACGATCAATACGTTCCTTTTTGATTTCCTACCAGTTAATCTCATTTGTTTCTTCAATCTACTCACTCTCCTATGTACCTTAGTATGGGGCAAACTTCTGCTTCTTCAGCGCTCGTACTACTTTTCAAACCAAAACCTAAATTTGTCATAATCATCAATATTCTACCATGCAAATCTAGGCTTTTGGTATTATTTTTCAGCAACCCCATCACTACAAGGCATGCAACCTCCCCTTCCAAAGACCCAATTCACCTGTAAAAACACAAAAAAAGGCCACGAATCCGCAGATTCATAGCCTTATGCTTTAAGGTGTCAGTCCTATTCAATTTAAAAATTTGTAATCTATCTATCACAGAATAAACGATTCTGTTCCATTTGACCAGTCCTAAAATTCAAATCAAAATAAGTTTCTATCAAAATTTTTAATCATACTCTCTGCAAATGGTGTCAACGATAACGCTCCGACCTCTTCCAAAGTAAACCATTGTGCGCCCTGTGAATCTTCGCCATCCGGTCCCCTTTTGATCTCAGAGGGTCTACTTTCACTTGTCAAATATACATCGTACAGAATCCCAATATGGTGCAGCTCTTCCGGCTCGCCTTCGTCCGTCCACTCTAGTACATTCGACTCCGCAGAATGAATCACCAATTGTAGATCGGAAAGGCCCGTCTCCTCTTCGATCTCACGATGTAGGGCGAACTCCGGTTGCTCACCAAACTCCAACCTTCCTCCAGGCAAATCCCATTTCCCCATATAGGCTCCTCTTGCCTTACGTATTAACAGGACCTTTTGCTCCCAAGTGACTAAACCGTATACCCCCATGTGTGTGTACCGATCCACTTAAAGGTTCATCCTCTCGTCTGAAAGATGCCTAACTTGCTCTTCCAATCTACGAATGCGCTTATCAGCCCCTATCTTCAGAGTCTCCCGACTCTAGCGATAACCGAACAATTAGTTCTTCACCCTCAATCAACAATGCAGTTAACCCTGTCTCCGAGCCGGATTGGTGATTCTCTCCATTGGTCCAGTACGCGGCTTCTCCCGATCGGACTACTACCCGTTCGCCTGTCTCGCCTTCCACCCAACCTTCCCCATCAAGCACCAGAAACAACTGCTCACCCACCGCTGGATGCAAACCCACACTTTCACCTGCAGACAGTTTCAATTGGGCTACGTGACAAGCTGATGTGCTTCGGAGTATCGGCGTAATCTCCGCTCCCTTACTGCCATAAGCGGTGATGCTGCGATAATCCTCTGATTTCAGTCGAACTATTTTCACTTCTTGTTCTCCTCGACAATGGTTTCCAGATCCAGCGCCAAACGGATCATATCCACGCAGCGAATGCCATCTTCTATAATCTCTTCTTCATAATGTTTCACAAAGAAATCCCGATCGACCCCTATAATGCGAAACCCACAGCGTTGATACAGCTTCAACTGATGAAAGCTTGAGTTGCCTGTCCCAATTTCTACTGTTCGACAACCGAGCCTGCGGGCGGCCTCTATCGCTTCCTTGATCATGTGTTTGCCAACGCCCTGTCCCTGTAATTCTTCCTGTACGGCAATATTAACGATCTCTGCTGTCTCTGGACGCGTCTTCAGCAAGACAAACTCTCCTACCATTTCTCCTTCATATTCAGCGATAAAACAAACACCGCGACTCAGATATTCGTCAACTATGGCTTTGGACGGATCAGCCATTAATAAAAGCCCATAAGGTTTTTCTTCTTCCCAGTCCAAAATCCGGAACGACAATTTCACACCAATCTCCACCTTTTCCTCGTACATATTCATTTACGTCCCGTTTGCAGAAGCCTATGTATGGCTTGATCACCAAATATATAACAACATTCCGTCTATAAAGGTTTGGGTCTAAATTCATATTCTTCGCTTTTTATAACCTCGGATTACTTCGGAACCATTTGAAGGCTTTATATCATCCATCTAGTTCACCTAAATCTATTAGCTATTCAATTCACCACTCCAGCTTGATTGTGATAATGACGAATCACCATGCCAGATGCTTTTTGCATACCTCGTTTCTCATAGAACTCCTGAAGTTCGTTATCGCACAAAAGATCAATCATGTAGAGATCACCCAGACGCTTGAACATACGCTTGATGAGATCTGATCCGATCCCCTTACCCTGATACTCCGGAAGCACTTCCAACAGAGGAATATATGCACTGAGAATTCCGTCTGAGTTCGCTTGAATAAAGCCCACTACATTCCCAGTAGTTTCATCAACAGCCAGTTCAACAGCATAGGATTGTTCCAGCATCTTCAGGAACGTAGGCGTAGACGGAGGGTTGGGCCAACCTTCGAAAAAATTACCGCGAAGTTGGTCGATACTTATTCCCTCCAGCGATTCACGAAATGTAATCTCCATAATAGCAAGTCATCTCCTTTTAAAAAGTAAACTTCATTATATCATAATATCTGGATATAAATATACAGAATTGGATGATAACATATGAGACAAGATTCAAATACAGCCTCATTTTTTTCTTATTCAAGTCATCTGTAATAAAAACAGAACACGTTCTATTCCACTTCCACACGTTACTCACCCGCGCTTAAATGCTCATGGATTAATTTCCATTCTCCGTTGATATCTGTAACAAATATATTGGTAGCCCGACCTTTTCCAGATGCCGGCTCTCCTTGATACATTCCTTTCCAGTGATAGGTATAAAT
Source organism: Paenibacillus sp. 11B (assembly GCF_030487755.1). NCBI lineage: Bacteria > Bacillati > Bacillota > Bacilli > Caryophanales > Paenibacillaceae > Paenibacillus > Paenibacillus sp. 11B. The sequence goes on from NZ_JAUKNS010000008.1 coordinate 104,102, forward strand.
ACAGACCGCCTGCTCTTCGCCTGTCGTAATCCACATGACATCTTCTGCACGATATACCTCTTCCTTAACGGTCTCCCAAGCGTTTTCAAAATAAGCCCGAATTTCGTCAGGCGTAGTACAAGATGTTCCCGTAAACCAATATACGGCATCCGGTGATAGCCATTTGTTTACCTCATCAAACTGATGTGTATTTGTCGCTGCAATGTATCCTTCTAATGCATGCTGGTATCCCATCATTTTTTCCACCTCCTGAGCGTTTTGAATTATTTCACTTTACTCTGTTCAAGAACCGAATCGCCATACACCATAAATGTCTCTTTCAGTGTACGCCCCGTTGATTTCTCCCAGATCACACTCCGCTCAAACGTCCCTGCTTGAAAAAAACGCGGCAAACGTTCCGCAAACCAATCCTGCATGGGTAGCTCTAGCGTTTGCCCTAAAGACACCCACAACAGTTCGCCTTCCGGTGGTTCGCTCAGTAGCTCCCCTTCAAAAGAAGTAGCCAGGTAGTTGAACACCATATAACGCAATCCTTGCTCCGGATCACAGAATTCATCAAGACCCTTATATGTAATTTCTTTCACCACAAGCCCTGTTTCCTCTTTAACTTCTCGCACGGCACCATCCACAATGCTTTCCGGAAAGTCGACTTTTCCTCCTGGAGCAATATATCCCGGAAATCCTTTCCGGTCCGGTCGATTCATTAATAATACCTGATCATTCTGTTTGTCCCACACCATACACATCGTTAGAATTTCTGTTCTAGTATCCATGTTCATCCCCCCACTTGCCTGATATAAACCTAATCCCTTGAAATTTATTTCTGGTATGAAGATAGATTTTCCTGCTTCAATGATAAACACATACGAAAGACGGACACCGGAAAAGTTCGGGAGCCCGCCTCATTATACATAGCGCTATTTTGTTTAAACCGGATATGGAATAGGCGATATTCAGCTCATGCCTGTAATTAACACTCGACGTTCTTTCCACTCGGCACGGCGATAAGCCTGCAGCAGACCGAATTTACGGATACTCGCTTTCGGCACCGATTTGTAAGGCATATTAACCGTAAATTCCTCATCAAACGGCACAAAAGATAATCCCACTTTCTCATTGGAGAGCCACTCGGCATGAATGGGTTGCCTTGAACAGGCATCGAAGGTACAGCCGAGTCCTTCGGCGAAAAAATCATAACGTGCAGCAGGTGTGCCCGGCTCCTCCATACAGAGAAACAGACTGAGTTGATCACAGAAAAGCATGATTTCCACATCATTTTTCAGCCTGAGCTTCAACGCCTCACCACCACCAAGCTGCTGTTCCCAACGTAACTGGTGCTCCCGTTCATCATTCAGATACTCCCTGATGTCTTCATCGTCATTGGTGTTAGCACCCAGATTGTTTTGAAACAACTCTGTATACATCATGCTGCACAGCAGCCCGGCATACAGGTTTTTCTCACGAACCTCTTCAATACCTTTACGGTAAAATACAAATCGCGGACGTAGCGGAAAATCACGAAAAGAATATGGGATCTGACTATAATCATTCCAGAATGGCGCCGCATCCAGTTCAATCCATCCCCGATCATGCTCTCTTGCGGCAAGAATCAGATCTTCCCGATGCGCTTCATCCGTTAACAATTCCGTTTTCCAATGGGAAGCCATTTCTCCGGCTACTAGTCCATGCTCATGCTGTGCGGTCAAAACAAAATCATGCTCTCTCTCATATACGATCATTTGCTGTCACCCTCCCGCATGGTATACGTTGACTTTAACATAATTTGGTTTACAATTTCCTATAAGTTGCTTTTCATTCAACTTTCAGGGAATATACAAAGGAAGCATCAAATGTAAAGGTGTTGTCAGTTCCCTGAAATTTGGTACACTAAAGATTGTGCCAACATAACACTACATACAGAAAGCGGGATCTCATGAATTTATACTCTCCTTACACCGAGTTTAACCGCAAGGAATGGGCTGACTTGAAGAAACATCAGACCACTCTTCCACTAACCAAAGCGGAATTGGAACAGCTAAAGGGATTAAATGAAGAAGTATCCATTCAAGAAGTTGAGGATATTTATCTACCTCTTACCCACTTTATTGACTTATATGCAGGAGCTTCACGAGAGCTGAATCACTTAACGGCATCTTTTTTGAAAAAAGAAGCACATCACGCTCCCTACATTATCGGTATTGGGGGCAGTGTTGCCGTGGGCAAAAGTACAACGGCCCGTCTGCTTCAAGCTATGCTAGCCAGAGGTAAAGGAAATCCCAAGGTGGATCTGGTCACAACGGATGGTTTCCTGTATCCCAATGCCGTGCTGCAAGAGAAAGGCATCATGAACCGAAAGGGATTCCCGGAAAGCTACGATATCAAGTCACTGATTCAATTCATGGGTGATGTCAAATCAGGCAAACCCGAAGTGATGGCTCCCGTATACTCCCATCTTGCCTATGACGTCATTGCAGGTGAGGAGAAGGCCATCTGTCAGCCGGATATCCTCATTATTGAAGGAATTAACGTGCTCCAGGTCAAAAAGGAAACTCCATTGCTGGTCAGTGATTTCTTTGACTTCTCCATCTATATCGATGCGGAAGAAGAGCATATCCGTCACTGGTACATTGAGCGCTTCAAGCTGCTGCGCAATACAGCGTTTCAGAATGAGAATTCCTTTTTCCACAGTCGTTTCGCCAATCTGGAAGAAGATGAGGCTGTTCTTACGGCAAGTCAGATCTGGAAAGATATCAATGCCAAAAATTTGCATGAAAACATTCTGCCAACCAAAGGACGAGCCCGGCTGATTTTGAAAAAGGAAGCCGACCATTCCATTCAGCGCATCCAATTGCGTAAGCTATAAGCGTCATAATGAGCAGAAACATTCTGCTTAATACTCATTAAAAAAGGAGACAAGACACATGCAGACCCTGGTTATACTCGGAAGTATCATGATGTTTCTTGCTGTTGCCCTCGGAGCATTCGGTGCGCACGCACTCAAACGCAGATTGTCTGCTGATATGATCAAAATATACGAGACCGGTGTCCAGTATCATCTTGCTCACGGGCTCGGAATCATTCTTCTCGGCCTGCTCGCTGATCGGCTGGAGCAACCTTCTCTGGTTATACTGGCCGGATGGCTGCTATTCGCCGGCATTCTCTTGTTCTCGGGCAGCCTGTATGCCCTAAGTGTAACTGGAGTTCGAAAACTGGGTGCGATCACACCGCTCGGCGGAGTAGCATTCTTGGCCGGTTGGATCATGTTATTAATCGCCGCTTTGTAGAACCAACATCGTAAACGGAAAAGAGTGTTCTAGCCGATCTTACAAATCGCTGGAGCACTCTCTTTATGTTTAACTTCGCCATATACGGCGAATGCTGTGTGTGACTTCATCACCCTGCTGTTTCTCCAGAACATATACATCAGGATTAGTTAGACTTTTCCACTCTTCGAATCCAAAGGATGCATCATGGCTTCGAATGAGCAGAGAGAGCATATTGCCGTGTGTAATCACAGCCGCGCCATGCTCAGGTCGACGCCACAACTCGTCCAATACTTCAAGACCCCGAGCTGTTGCGAAACGTGAAGATTCGCCGCCTTCTTCCATCCAGTCTTCGTCCTTGTATGTACGTTCAAGCACATCCATCCAGTTATCCAGATGAAGGGTACTAAGCACCCTCTCTTGAAGACGTTCATCCGTATGTATATGTTGCAGGACGGTTTTGCCCAGTGGCGCTGCGGTCTGAAGTGCCCTTTTCCACGGGCTCGACACAATGTATTGTATAGGGTGGTCCGCCAACATCTCAGCAAGTTCTTCTGCCTGACGAAGTCCTTCATCTGTAAGCTCAGCATCCGGTTCTTGCCCGGTTGCTTGGGCATGACGGATGAGATAAATAGACTGCATCGACCCTCACCTCCTGTTGATTCAACTTACATTCGATGCTTCTCCAGATATTGGAGTGCAATATGCATGTTCTCCCGGTCTTCCAAACGGCCAGACGAACTAAGAAAAGTAACGTTATCCTCGGCCCACATGCCCTGTTGATCTGCCAACCCAAGAAGCTGCTTCAAACGGTTAACCGTTCCCGTACTGCCATCAATAATCTGTATGTGATCTGGCAGAACCGTACGCAGAATGGATGTATAGAACGGATAATGCGTGCAGCCAAGTACCACTGTACCGTATAAGTCCAGATCAAGATCAGCCAGCTTGAGACGGAAGTACGACGCAATCTTCTGTGGATCAAAATCCAGCTGCTCACACCATTCCACCAGTTCAGGCAATGGAATGGAATCGACACTGTGGTGATCATCCACACGGGATACCAGCTCATGATATTTGGTTTGACTCAAGGTCAAGGCTGTAGCAAATACAAGCACCCTTTTGCCGCTTCTTCGATTCATCTCCACAGCCGGTTTCACAGCAGGCTCCATCCCGATAACGGGGATATCATACCTGGCACGCAAATCCTTCACGGTCAGACTTGTCGCTGTATTGCAGGCAATCACGATCGCTTGCACATTTTCCTGAACAATAGCCTCCACACAATTGAAAATATGTCCTCTTACCTCATCCGCTGACTTGGTCCCATATGGAACATGCAATGTATCGGCATAATACAGAAACGATTCTTCAGGGAATTGATGCAAAGCCTTATGCAAGACGGTTAAACCACCGATTCCCGAGTCAAAAAATGCAATTTTCTTCTTCAAGGGTTTCACCTCTATAACGTATTCTTTCAGGTTCCTGGAACCTCTCATTCCTGCTCATGATGACTGGGAGGTGAGTTATGTTATTCCGGGTCATCACAGTCGTTAACGCTTGACGACCTGCGGTGATCGTTTCGGTTACGGATCGTTCTTTCGATCGCTGTTGTCTCCAAATTTTTTGATATATTTTATAAATGTGCAAATCGGAGACAAAGGCGAACGCTACCGCTTCTTCAGAATCGATTCCGTTCCCTCCACTACTTTCGCTGTAAATCATACACTAACGATGATGAGTCATTATCATTATTCTACCTTCATTTTATACTGGCTGAGCCAGTCTTTGCCACTTTTCCAGTGGTCAACGGGATTACGTTCTCCGAGCAGCTCAGTACTTGCCTGAGCCATGATCCATTCCTTAAGCCCGTCGTGCGAACTTGATTCCAATTGCTGAATTAGAACGTTCAGTCCCTCTTCACCCGTATCCAGAATTTGAACATATGCCTCAGTGTTAGCACCAATATAATCACCTGGATTACTGCTGGTCAGAAGCATCTCAGGACCATTCAGGATTTGCTGAAGGTTGCTATCAATCTTCAAGCTTACGTCCTGACTTTGCGTCTGATTAGAGCATGCTACCAACATCCATGCAATACATAGCAATACCGTGCCGCTCTCAATACGTTTGCGAATCATGGAATCACTCCCGCCCTAGTTCCAGCATCAATTTCCATTTTTCTTCCGTTAGCTCCTGTCCTGACAGGACCTGTTTTCGGAATTCAACCACTTCAAACCCAAATGATCGATACAATCTACGTGCCCCCGACAGAGACTCGTTGGTCCATAATATGATGGATGAATAACCTTTTTCTCTGGCGAAATGGACAGCCTGCTCGATAAGCTGGCGTCCCCAGCCTCCATTACGGGCTTCCGGCTCGATGAGGAACCAGCGCAATTGAGCTGTCTGTTCATCCAGTTGAGTCAGACCAATGCAGCCAGAAGCTGTCTGATTCAGCTCAATAATCCATACCATTTCTCTCGCGTAATTGCCGGAGCGTTTAAACTCATTTACGGCATCTTTAATAAACTCGGCAAAGCTATGATCATAATTATACTCATCTCGATAGATACGGATATGCGCTTCAATGACATATTCCAGGTCCTTTTGTACAAAGGTCCTAATCATTGCTGCAGCACCCCCTCATAATTCCGGGTTTCAACACAGCGGATTGACACCCTTCATTTAACATACATGTAATTCATCCTTTATGACGAAGTCGTGATGCTGAAATCCACACCAAACTGGATTAGTCCCAGCTTACGGGCAACAGTCTGCGAAGCTACATTGTCCCAAGATGTACTATAGATCGGAATGCGCCCATCCTTTTTAACATGATGCTGCCAGCACTTCACCGCCTCCACTGCATAACCATGCCCTCTGAAACCAGGCGCGGTATAGAGACTTGCCTCGGCACCCTGTTTGGATACACGGGCTGAACAACATACAGCGACTGCTGAATCCTCCATGACATAAGCGGCAACGGGTGTTTTTTCATGTAGACATTCTATTAATTCAGGAAAATGCTCTGCCAGTAGAAAAGAACAATGACTATCTATAATCTGAACATTTGGATGCCATTCGCCACACTTCTCGGGAAAGACATAAGCCGGGCCCATCCATACACTCTTCACGGGCTTAAACGTCTCAACTCTCCGAATCAGCTTCGCAATATCGAGCGGAAGCTCAGTGTCACAGCCTAGCTCCTCAATCAGAGTGAACGGCAATTGCTCATGAAAATAGGAGCATTGCCCCATAGAAGTTATCCCGATAAATAAGGCTGGAGCCTGCCCGCTATCCGGTTCATTAATACTTACCAGACGTTTCTGATCGTCCATCGTATACAGTGTATCTGCCTGAATTTCCATCATATCCATGGGTGAAAGGTTCGATATAGGATTCATAATTGCGGAACTAGTTTCTGCAATAATGGTTCACCTACACTTCTTTTTTCAGCTCCATGCTGCTGAAATTCAGGTATTATTCCTGACATCGTATATTTGCACATTGCCTATACCCCCTCATTAATTTCCATTATACGGTATATTACGTGCAGTTACGAATCCAATGTGCACAATTGCGTATGGGTATTATACGAGAGGATTTTACGAGTGAGACAACCATTCCGTGTTATCTTATTTATCCTGCAGCACGGCTTTTTTCCATGCAGCACCTAATTCAGCAACCGACGCATAACGACTTGCCCGCTCAGGGTCTACCGCACGCATAACCACCTGGTACAGCGCTTCTCCACCATCCCACCTGGCATACGAACGATCCAACTCGCCCCCAAGCAATGAGAAAGCCATTGCTCCCATATTGAACACATTCGTAACTCCATCCATTGGCGCACCCAACTCCAATTCCTCAGGAGACATAAAGCGGGATGAACCCCACATCCGTCCCATCGTATTCACAAAAGAACCCTTGCGATACAAATCAATATCGCATATTTTCATCGTTTGCTTGTCAAAATCATAGATCAGACTGCCATCGTAAAAATCAACAGCCACATACCCTCTCCGCTGCACTTCGATATGGAAATCCAAAATCTGCTCCATCGCCTGAATGCGCGTCTTTACAGTAAGCTGTTTGAATCGATAATAGGGGGAACGCGGGTCCTCATATTTGGCTGGGGGTGGAAAGTCCCAATGGGAATGCAAACACTCCCCTTCCACCCAATTGAATACACAGGCGTAGCCATGTTCCGTTGCAAAATGATTCTTTAATTGAATCAATGTGTCGTGTGCCAAATCTTCATATATTGAAACGGACGATTTCAGATAATTAATCGCTTCGGCAGGCGTCCCTGTCTCACCCGCATGGATCGTGCGTGCTCCAGCATATTTCACGAATTTGCGCTCTCCGTCCTGACCCAGAACACCAAAGGACAAATTGCCGGAATCCTGCTGATCAAACACACGAAATACGGTACCCAGGTTAGCAAGCCACTCGAATGAATGAGGTTCTTTTAGCACAAAGGAAATGCCGTCAAGTTCAAGCTGAACTGCTTCCGTCATATGTCACCACCTGTTTTAACATGCTCGCCTAAATTCAAACGTTCAGCATAAAAGTACGTCATATGCGCCTCATCGTAACCCTTTTCCTGAACGATCAGCGCATTACGCTCAATGCCATAGGTTTCAAATCCAGACTGCTCATATAATCGTCGGGCTGACTCGTTTGTGGTAACCACACTGAGATTGATTTGTTCTATGCCTTCCAGCTCCCTGCCCCGCTCCAACACTTCGCGGAGCAATCTGGAAGCAAGGCCACGTCCACGATATGGCGGTGAGACATAGACTCCCCAGATATAACCTTTGTGCTGTAGCTTAAGTCCATGTTCCCGTTTGAATCCCATCGTTCCTGCAAGGGTGCCTTCTTCGGTATATGCCCCCAGAATGTAATCATCAGCTTCATTATGTATACGTTCCTGTACTTCACTCATGGGAAGCTGAATCGACATTTCAAACGAAGCGCCGAAGGCTTCCGGATGATTTTTCAGCGCCTCCAGCCGCAAAGGCCAATACTGCTCTGCCTCATCGCTGCGTATATTGCGAAGGATGAACATGTCCTCCTTTTGACCTTTCTTCATTCTTCAACAACTCCCTGCATGTCATAAGGATAATCGATCTGGAGCTTAACATTCGCTGCGGCTTCCTGGCCTGCAAGCAGACCTACGACATAGATTCCAAGATCGATGGACGTCGCTACGCCCCCAGCTGTAATCACATTGCCGTCTTTTACAATGCGGGTTTGAATCACCTCGGCAACATAAGGCTCAAGCAGATCATAAACATTGGGATGCGTCGTTGCTTTTTTACCTGTTAAAAACCCCGCCGCCCCCATCAGCAAAGAACCTGTGCACACGGATACCTTCAACGGAACATTCTCGGCCTGCCTCAGCCAGCCCACAAAAGCCTCATCAAATCGAAGCTTGCGCGTTCCCATGCCACCAGGCACAAATACGAGATCATATTCCGCCAAATTAGGCTTCACCCGGTCCACCTTCAACGATAAACCCGATTCGTCCGTAACTTGATCTGTCATCGCACATGTTTCCCATGTGGTACCTTTGGTTTGTTCAAAGAAATTCAACCGATTGATCACATCATAAAATCCTGCAAAATCAAGGAAAGTCAAACCATCAAACAAAACAAAAGCGATTTTCATATGAAAGTCCTCCAGTGTTTTTATTTCGACGCATCCCGCTCCATCGCTTCTTTTACCCAATCTCGTTCAGGCAGCTTGCTGTTAATACGGAAGAGAAGTCCTACAATCGACAAAAGTAAAATGACGACAATAATTTCGAACATGGAAAAATTCCCCCCGGCGTTGATTTTCATGTTTAGCTCCTATTTCAGTCCACGCGCGATAATCCACTCCAGCCATTTCCATGGCAGCAGCAATTTGCCGATGATAAGTAAACGCGAGCCTTTGCCCAGCGCATAACGGAGCCTTGGTGCACGCATCCGTGCGATACGGGCAATCAGATCGGCCACTTCCTGCGGATCAGGTGCAGTCTCTCCAGCCTGCTGGGAATAACGGAGAATCGCATCCAGCTTCTCTTTATATGGAGAGCCATCGCTCCTTTGGATTTCACCCAAACCTTTATTCCAGATAGGCGTGCGATACGAACCTGGCTCTACCAACACAACCCGAACGCCGAAAGAGGACATTTCGTGACGCAAGCTTTCGGTGAAACCTTCCACAGCGAATTTGGATGCAGCATACGGCGCATAACCCGGAAAACCGGACAATCCACTCACGCTGGACAAGTTGATGATCAATCCCTGCTTTTGCTCACGCATGACAGGCAGGACAGCACGCGTAACGGCAACCAAGCCAAAGAAATTCGTTTCCATTTGCCTACGCCAATCGTCCATGGATACTTCCTCAATAAATCCGCCAAGCGCAAATCCTGCATTGTTCACCAACATATCGATTCGCCCATTGTTCTGTAGTACCGTCTGCACAGCCTTCTGTACCGAATCAGGATCCGTCACATCCAGGCGAATATACTGCAACCGATCCGAAATCCCCGCCTGCTTCGCCAGCCTTGCCATTTCTAAATTCCGACTCAAATCACGCATCGTTGCCACAACACGATATCCTTGTTTGGCCAGCGTAATCGCCGTGAGCATGCCGAATCCGCTTGATGTGCCTGTAATTAACGCCACGGGAGCATTGTCGCCAATGCTCTTCCATGTGTCCTTTGTTGAGCCTGTTTGGCTTCCTTTATGTTCTTCCTCTATTGGTATCTTCTGTTCCTTCATCTGTTTCACCTCTTCCCTCGGTGGATTAATCAGCATTCACCATACACACGCTGCTCCCGACACGCGATGTAGCAGTGCATATAAACAGAAGTCGGCATTATAACATCTCATTCAAGCTGTCTCTCCACTCTGCGCAGCTTTGTAATTCCCGGTTCAAACGTATAGGGAACGAATTGGATGTCGGGTATACTACACTCCAGCCTCGCACCCAGCTTCATTAGTTCACACTGTACTTCGGCCTCCACCTGCTGCATCCCTTCTCCTCCTCCGAGCCGAAGCGATATCTCCAGCGTCCCGTTACCACGCTGTACGACGCGATAATGTTCGATATTCGGAGAGGCTGCAATCACCGCACGCGTCACAAAATCCGGAAATACAGGTACGGCTTCACCCATTTGTCGATGTTGAAAATAAAGCGTGTCATCACAGCGGCCCTCGATCCGCTCAATAGCAGTGAACAGAGAACCACAGGAACAAGGAACCGCTGCCTCGGTCAGAATGTCGTTCAGCCGATACCGAATAATCGGCTGTGAGGTTCTGGAGAAGTCCGTGATAATAGGTACGAACCTCCGAGTCGCAGGATCAATGAACTCTTTTTCAATATGAACGATGTCTTCATTCAAATGCAGCGTACCAAAGCGACAGGTCGCGCCCAGGAACCCTTCTGTGCACTGGTACACTTGATGAACCGTTTGACCAAAGACATGCTCCAGTACCTTGCGATCCAGCGGGTCCAGTACTTCGGCAACCGAAATGATTTTGTCCGGTACAGCGGTCAATGTGCCTGATATATAAGCGTCAGCCAGCATTCTTAGCATGGAGGGTGGTGCTACCCATACGGTAGGTCGGTATATTTCCAGACGTTCAACCAAGGTATCGACACGCTCCAGCAGGTCAAAATATTGAAATTGCAGCCTGCCCCGCTGTACCGATTCATACAGATTACTGTTGGCCCGCAGGAAAAAGGCGATCTTGGCAGGCTTCCATAGTCCGCCAGGCAGAAGCTTGGCCAGCACTGTCCCTGTCCACGCATCCTGCTCCCGATCACTCACCAGGAAGAGCCCCCGGTTACCTGATGTACCCGAGGACAAGCCCACTGTCACGCCCTGAACGGATGGCTTAAAATCACGCGTTTCCTCGCTTTCCCCGGCGAGAGCCATCGCTTCGTCCTTGGAAATGCCCACCGTGTTGAGCCGATCGAAATGCTGCATCATGATTATTTTGTCAATCAGCTGAAAGCTTCTCCAGTTGGATGCATCAACATCACCCCACCACTCCCGGTAAAAAGGGGACTTTTCACGAACACGTTCCACTTGCCGAATGATCTGGCGTTCCTGCCAGCGTTCAAGCTGCGCCCTCGTTTTCCATTTTCTCAATCCCCGTGCAAGTGCATAATGATAGACAATACGCAGTGTATTACTCATATATCCTCGGCCCCTGTACCCCAAGAATCCAGCGCCTCACGGCAATGACTGGGCACAATCCGAATCTCGGGAAACTGCTGATGCAACTGAACCAGTTTGTCAAAATTCCTTCGATACTCCAAACGATCCGACATAATAATTCCAGCGAGTGGGTGAGGTCTGCGTTGTTCCTGAAAAGCACGACTCGACCACACCGCGTCCGCACACAGAAAATAGTCATGCGCCTCTGTACGGAGCAAAATCCCCATCATGCCTTCCGCATGACCCGATACGTCAACACCCAGCAGACTGCCGTCATCGAAAATATCGTATACCTCAGAAAAAGGAAAATGCTCCCCCGCTCTTATCCATCGCTCCGGCTGCTTCGTAACAGGCAATGATCGGGCATCAAAGTCCTCCGGCAGCAGCCCGGACAGAAACCCTGCCTTTACAGCCGCAATGGGTCCAAGTGAACGCACCGCATCGTAGGCTCTTGGCAGATAGATCAGCTGCGCCTGTGGGAAATCCCGCACACCTGCAATATGATCACCATGAAAGTGCGAGAGGATGATATAGCGAATATCCGATGCTTTCAGCCCTAAATGAGCCAGAAAATGTACTGCGCTGTCTTCTTCACGATATACCACAGGTGTAATATGACGATACAGTGCGTTTGGCAAGTGAGCGGTTTCCTTGAAAAAACGGGAGCTATACCCCGTATCCAGCAGAATTGGACCATATTCAGGATGAATGATGCAGGCAAATCCTGCCGGAAAAGCTACAGGACGTAAACTTCCTCCACGCAGCGTCAGAAACTCTGGATGTGTGCAGTATCCTGCTGCGCCCAAATGAAGTTTAACCGAAGTTGTTGTCAGCATGATTCAGCCCTCCACCAGTCTGCAAATTGTTGTAATCCCTCATCAATGGTCACCCGAGGCACATACCCCAGCTTCTCACAGGCATCCGTAATATCCAGCGTCTGTGGGATAGACAACGAACCCACCGTATATCGTGTTAATTGAGGTTCGCCCAAGGCAGGAAACCAGCGGTGCACATATTCCAGTAATGCGGCTGCTCCGTATACTGCTCTGTATGGAATGTTTCGACGGCGTAATGGCATTTCCAACATTCCAAACAACGTGCTCACCAAAGTTTGGAACGCTCTCGGATCTCCATTGGAAATATTGTAGGCACGACCCAGCGCTTCTGTCTTGGCATCCTTGCATAACAACAGCGCATCCACCACGTTATCCACACAAGTCAGGTCAATGAGTGCCTGTCCGCCTGCGATCATAGGTACACCCGATTTGGCATTTGCTGCAACGATTCTGGGAAAAAGGGTCTGGTCATACGGGCCAAAAATAGCTCTGGGACGAATCATGATCGATGGAAGTCCATTGGTATGAGCCTGCAAAACCACTTGCTCGGCAAGCCGCTTGGTGGCTGCGTAATGATTAGCTGATTTGGATGGCAAGGGATCATTCTCATGTATGTCATATCGGGGATTATAATTAAAATATAGGCTCGGCGTGGAAACATGGACGAATCGCTGTACGCCACCTTTTATACAACGATCTACCAAATGCTGTGTCCCCTCCACATTGCTGCTGTAAAAATCCCGATATTTGCCCCATGGCGACGATAATGCAGCACAGTGAAACACAACATCCTGGCCCGAACAGGCCTCATTCACCGCCGCCTGATCCCGTATATCTCCGTTGTAAAATCGGATGCCTGCCGCCTCAAGCTGTGCACCGTGCTTTTGCTGGCGTCCCATACCTGTAACTTCCCAGCCTTGCTCAGCAAGCCGTATCGCCAGATGTCTGCCCAGACATCCGGTTGCGCCTGTAACCAATGCTCTATTCATCGTTGTTCACCGTTCCATTCTATGTCGTGAGTCAAAGCTTCAGTCAGCGAAAGCTTATGTTTCCTTGCCAGACGCCAGGCGGTCAGTACAACTGCAAATTGCTCAAACCAAGGTTTCGGATCGTGTCTCTGGTACACCACATCCCTCGTTCCTCGCCAGGCTGTTATCCATGCCCCCAGGGAACCCTTCCGCCAGAGCTGCTGCAATCCACTCACCAGCATCGGGAGTGTTAACATCGCCTTACTGCCCTGCTCGGGGGTAACTACTTTTGTTTCTTTCCCCAGTTCGTATTCGTCAGGTGCAATTAAAGCACGGACCAAGCCATCGCCAGGATGAAACAAATGGATACCGCTCGTCGCCCTCGGATTACACTCAATGGCATACAATTGCCCATCCTCTGTTTCGATAAAATCAAAACCAATCTGCCCGCTAAACCCAGTCGCGTGCACAAATTTCCTTACCCACTCGTAAACTCCTTCATGCTCTACATGTTCAAAAAAAACACTCGCCCCCACGCTGCCCGTTCGGTAGCGACTGTCGTAGGTCGTATGTGCAACGATTTTACCTTCGTATGCTACGCTGTATGTACACAACATTTGCCCGGCAACGTAGGCCTGTGCAACCCAAGGGGAAGCCACGGATATTTCCACGTCACCAGGAGGACCGTTTTGTAAACGGTACTGCTTCATATTACCCGTATATTTCTTCTTATCAGATGGTCCTCCATCAAAGTCTGCTGTGGAGGATATCGGCATACGAACTTTAGCAGCAAAGCGGGAGTATACGGGCTTCCATACCCACTCTCCCTCCATTTCCAGAACAGGCTGTGCTTCCAACCATTCCTGCCGACTGTTGATCAGGCGGGTATCCGGAACCGAAAGACCAAGCGATTCTGCAAGCTGGATAAAATCATATTTATGATGTAATTCATGCAGCTGCTCTATAGACGAAACGAGTACACGGCAGTGGTCGCCCAGACGTTCTGCTCCTTGAGCTATATAAAAAACTTCCTCACACATCGGAATCAACATGTCGATCTGCCAGGCTTGAACCAGACGCTCCATCTCTAACAAGTAATTCTCTGTTTCATGACGTGGAGATGGGACCGTAAAGCACTGCTCCACTGCACTGGACAATCTGCACAAATGACGCACCGCGCTCTCCGCGACGTAAACCCGATGCCCAGCCTGCTGAAGCATTCGTGCCAGATCGAGTGTTACCGGGGCCCGGCCGCCCGTAAGCAGCACATTTAAGGATACTGATGCATGATGTTCATTCTTCGTGGATCTAGTAGTCAAAAATGAGTCCCCCCAGTGACAATCCAGCAGCTGTACCGATCATTAACACCCGATCTCCCCGCTTAATGCGCTGCTGCTTGATCGCTTCATGCAATCCCATCGGAATGGAAGCGGCAATGGTATTACCGTGATTTCGTGTAATGTCCATAAAACGATCCTCTTCAATTCCCAGCTTTTTACGGATCAGCCGCATCGCCATCGCACTTCCCTGATGTGGAATCACCAAATTGAAATCCTTCATCTGATTACCGGTCGCTTGCAGCATATCGTCAATAAATGCTGGAAGTAATCTGGAAGCCATACGAAAGATGGCCTGTCCATCCATATGAAAAAGAAACGGCTCCGGTTGATCTGCCACATAATTCGAGGCATGCAGACGAGTACCTCCACCTGCGATTTCCGAAAACCGCGCGCCGCGGCTATACGTTTTCAACGAGGCATGTACGATCCGTGAAGACTCTCCTTCAGCGGAGCGTTCAATTATGACAGCAGCGGCTCCATCACCGAACAAAGCAGCACTTTCCTTGTTCGACCAATTTAATCCCTTCGAAGCGATCTCCGTAGCTACAAGCAGCACCCTTTTATAACGACCGGCATCCACCATGTAGGAGATAACATCCAATCCGTTCAGGAAACTTAAGCAGGTCGCATCCATGTCAAAAGCCGGTACACCTGAATCCTGTTCCCCCATCGCCTGCTGAATGAATACCGCTGTACTGGGTAAAGGTTGTTCCTTTGTCCCGCTCGTGCACACCAGACAGTCTATATCCGCAAACGTCAATCCTGCATCCGCAAGTGCGGCTTCGGCAGCCCTCGCTCCCATGAATGAAGAGGTCTCTGCACCGGAAGCGTAATGGCGCACACCTACACCTGTTGCCTTGCTGACCCAGCCCGCAGGCACGTGCAAACGGCGATCCAGCTCCTCATCCGTGACTTCCTGTTCAGGTAAATACTTGCCTGTTCCAACAATCCTCACTCTTCTAAGCTGCATATGACCTACCTCTTTCTATCTTCTGACTAATGAATATATAGACTGACACTCCGCTGACAGAACCACCTTCCGATCGCTGTTATGCTAAACGCCAAAATGAAGGGCAGAAAATACAGCGAAGGGCAGATATCTCTGCCCCTCCGGTTTTGTTTTTATTCAGTCACACTGATTCATTTCCCTGCTTCAAAATCTCGGCCAGAGCAAGATCAAGCGTATCGTATTTGAACGTAAATCCTTCCCGTTCAAGCCTCTCGGGGATCACCCAGCGACTTTTGAGAACCAGTTCTGTTTCGGTCCGAATGAATCGCGCTCCCAGTTCAAGCATCCAGCGAGGCGAAGGAAGTCCGAGCCGAACTCCCATCTGCCGCCTCAGGCTCTCCATAAGTTGGCGGTTCGTGACAGGATGCGGAGAAGAAGCATTAAATACACCTTCCAGTTGCGGACGCTGCTGAACATAGAGCACCATGCGGAACAAATCCTCTATATGAATCCAGCTAAACTGCTGGGTTCCCGGTCCTTGTGATCCACCCAGGCCAAAACGGACCAGATTGGTCAGTGGCTCCATGACGCCGCCTTCTCCCAGAACAATGGCAATCCGTAATGCAATCTGGCGCGTAGACAGCAGACTGAATTCAAAAAAAGCCTTTTCCCACGCCTTGGCGACATCCACCGAAAATCCGGAGCCAATCTCGCCCTCTTTCTCCGTCATAGGACGATCTTCTGCATGTCTATATATTGTGGCCGTGCTCGAATTAATCCATAGTTCAGGAGGGTTGCTACAGGCCAGAACAGACTCGCCCAAAGTGCGGGTTGTCCGGGTTCTGGATTCCAGAATGATTTTGCGGTTCTCGTCCGTGTAACGGCAGTTTACGGATTTTCCGGCCAGGTTAATTAGCAATTCTGCACCTTCAAGTGCCTGATTGATTTCAGCCTGGTTCTCCCAGGCAATATGACCGGGCTGACGTGAGATAATGAGCACCTCATAACCAAGCTTTATGAATCTTTGGGCAAAATCCTGACCAACAAACCCTGTTCCACCCGCCAACACAACCTTTTTCACGGTATCCCCTCATTTCCCCATACTGGGTAAAGCAAGTACGCTATATATGGACTAACACCTTCTGCGACTGTTTTGTTTTATTTTAATTTGCGCCCAATGCTGCGTATAAGCGATTGCGTTCTTCGATCGCCCATGCGTTTGTTGGGTTTTGCTCCAACTGATACCGAAGCTCGTCATGGAAATCATGAATCATGAACCCTTCAGGCAAATTCCCCAGCATAGCTGTAAAATTGTATTCTGGCAGTTTTCTTTGTCCTTTACCGATCTGCTTCAACCATTCCATCCATTCGGCAAGCGTCAGTACTTCTTCCTGCCATAGCTCGGCCTGTAGTCCAAGCGCATCCTGAAGCTGCTCATAACCAAATGGCTCAGAGAAGGGGCGGCATGCTTGCACAGCCAGTTCATACAACTCGATTACTGCGAGTCGTACCTCATGCTCAAGCTCGATTTCCACCCCTTCCATGAAGTCCTGAACTTGAATTGTCAGCCCGTCATCATATAATAATGGTGCCTGTGCCAACAGACGTACAATCTCTTCCATGTCATGCGCTGAAATTTTCTTTTGCTCATAGAGAGCAGGTAACCTATATGCTGTAATGATCATTCACTCCTACATCGTTCTTCTATTAATGACGTATATTATATCATGCTTTGGTGGGTTATCCTTGAATCACTTTAACGATAACAAAAAGACAACCTTACTCTTTCAGGAGAGCATAGGTTGCCTTTCGTGTTCCTATTGGAGAAGCAAACATCGTCTAGATAAACGCTTTAACCGCTGCAAAATACTCACGGATCATATTAATCGGTTTCAGATAGCCCGGTGATGGAGCCGAGATGCCGTATTCGGCAGCGTAACCGTTCTTGGCCGCCAGATACTTGGATCTGAACATATGGTAGTCACTTGTGACAATCATGATCTCGGGATGCTCCAGCCCGGATGCATCGATGATTTTTTTGGAAAAAGCCATATTCTCCTGGGTGCTCGTTGATTGATCTTCCATAATGACTTGTGCAGGGCTAATTCCCTGATCAACAAGGTAGTTTTTCATGGCAAGTGCTTCCGGAATCGATTCTCCAGGCCCCTGCCCGCCGGACACAATCACTGGCGTATCAGGATGGCTACGAATATAGTCCAGACTGGCATCCAGTCTTTGTTTTAAGGTCAATGACAATTCCGTTCCCTTGATGCCCGACCCCAGAATAATGACATAATCCGCTTCTTCCGGATCATTCGCACGAAGCTGAGTAAACACAAGCGCTTCAATAATGACAAATGAAACCGCAGCGATCCCGAACCCTGTAAGAAGGATGCGTTTTAGCAGGATATGCTTTTGATAATCAATCCGTCTTAGCACGATAAAAGCTACAGTGATCATGCCAAAAAACTTCACCGCGAAGTTCCAGCCCCAGAAGACCAGAAAGAACACCAAACATGCAATGAAAATAAGATCAAGAATCAGCCCTTTTTCTTGTATAAACTTTTTCATAAATCCAGTAACACTCCTTCTCGGGCCTTCACTTACGTCATATGCCCTTGATTCAGGATCTTATAATCGTAAGCTTGGGCCACTGTTGTTGCCAGCACTTCTTCTCTACACGCTGATTATAATAGTCTGCATCCGTGAAAAACGAACTTTGGCGTACGATTAACGTATACAGATCTTCCAACCCATGCGGGGCACAGATATCCACCTGATCCTGTTCATCCAAACGTACACCAATAGCAGTCACGATTTCTGGCCAATATCGAAGAGCATCTTCTGTGGATTGATACGGCTTGTCTCCATTGTGCAGATGCATCCTAGCCTGGTTTTTCACCGACCACTTCAAATTACCCGTCTCTTCGCGAAGCCCTTGTTCCAGCAGTTGATCCCGCTCCTCACGCATATCTTCCGTATCATAGTAAACAACATCAATATCGCTGTGCAGTTCGCGAAGAGGATAGCCATGAAGCACATCCCAGATATAATTGCGAATATACCCCGCACCTATGTAACACTGAGGCAGTTCAAGACTGCGAACCCGCCGCAGGTCGTGCATGAATTGTCCATGCTCCGTAATCGCCTGAATCAACTTTTCCTCATGCAGCATATAGCGTCTCTCCCTGTTACTTTGTCTTTTTAATTGTAGAGCTACCATTGCTCAATTTCACTTTACCGAAACACTCTTGTTCCAATATATCATGTTTGAGTACCCTCAATAAAATAAACAAATCCCCTCAGGAGTCACCTTAAGCTCATCTGATCAGATGTTCCTTAAGATTATTTACCCTGAGGGGATTGAATGAGGAGATCAAATAAGGGATTGGGCCTACTGGAATTCCATTAACCCCACATGCCAATCAGTAATATGCCGCCAAAAATAACGATGGAACAGAGAATACGCTTCTTCCCCTGCTGTTCTTTCAGTAACAAAATACCGAGGAAGGCCGCGAATACCGTCCCCACTTCCCGAAGCGGACCCAATCTCGCCATCGGCGCCTGCTGTAATGCAAACAGGAATAACAAGTACGACCCCGGATTCAGCAACGCTCCCAACATAATGGTTGATCGGTTCTTTTTCCATTCCTGACGCAGTTGGCGGGAAGCGAGCAGCGCCGGAGTTAATCCAGCCACAAAGCCGATATTTGTCACTTCAAGTAAAGACAAGGGTGAAATATGCTCCAGATTCAATTTGTCCACGAACACATAACTGGTTGTACATAAGCCAACACATAAGGCCATCAGAACCGGCTTTGATCCTGTTACCCTTGAGCCAGACTTACCGTCTCTGCTTCCCACACCACTAAGCACCGTAAATCCTACAATCATGCAGGCAATACCCATCCATCCGAACAGAGACAACGTTTCACCCAGAAAAGCAACGCCGATCAATGGCACCAACAAGGTGCTCGTTCCCCGCATAATCGGATAAATCTGCGACAAATCTCCCAATTCGTAGGTCTGCGATAGCAGCCAGGAATACAAGGCTTGCAGCGCCATCGATAACACAAGTAGTGCATAGGCTGGCATGGATAAAGGTTCACGCACCAACTCTACGATAAGCACAGGCAGGAGAATCACGGTCGGAATCATCATGATGGACCATAAAAACACGCTTTTGTTTAAACTGCGTTTGGTGAACATGCTCCAGACCGCGTGAGCCATCCCGGAAGCGAGCACTAGAACTATAGGTAAAATCATAATCAAAACGTTCCTCTCTAATCCCTTGCTCTTCTATATTTTCTATTGTGCCGAAGTGTTCTCAGGTTGATGTTCTGGCTGTTCCCTCACAACAGAGCCGTCCTCCAAGCGAAGCCAGGTATCGAAGCTGCGTTGTCCCGCCTGCAAATGAATGACCCGACCTCCGCGCAGCATGCCTTCCCTCCCATATGTACTGTGTCCACTCGAACGCCCGTAGCAAAGACGAATACCATGGTACGTCCCCTGAAAATCATTCACATGATCATGTCCGCAAAAGGTCCCCATCACATCGCCCATCTCCAGCAGTGCAGAGAACAGACCCGAGTTCACTTGGGCAGAGCAGACAGGTTCGTACTTGCTGCCGTAACAGATCTGCGTGTCCCACATGGACTGATATTCAGGAATCGGGATATGGAAAAACGCCAAGGCTGGGAGCTTATCCCCGCGGCTGCGGCCGGGATTGACGCGTGTGGATTCAGACATCAGCCATTGGATCTGATTGGGCTGAATCCAGCCATAACCCGGAATCGACTCGATCTGGGAATAGTTCCCCGAATCGAGTAAATACAACACGGCCGCCGGACGGCCATCCGCACCGGCAATCTCCAGTGTGTAATTGCCCAAGCCGGCAATCTCACGCGGCCCACGTTCCGTCACGGTATGTGCATGCTGCTGAATCACATCCATTAATCCATCGGGGGTAATCCGATTCTCTGTATCATGATTGCCGTACACAAAAGCCCACGGAATACCACGTTCTTCCACGACCGACACGGCATCCCGGAATGCCTGCTCCGGATGTTCGCATTCCTTTTTGCCAGGATCAACCGGTCCCGTGTAGATGACATCGCCTGTAAATACAACCAGATCGGGTTGTTCCACTTCAATTATCGTTCTCATTAATTGCCGGGTCCGAAGATCTTCAGGCCGCCCGTCCTTCCAGTGCAGATCTGTAAATTGTACGATTTTAAAAGTTCCATTTTCTTGAAAAGCAAGCTGACGTTTCACCCTTTTTCCTCCCTGATGATCCATGTACTATAGACCAAAATATATAATGTTGTTTGTTGTGGTTTTACGTTGTTTTATATGATCTTATCGTCACATCATATTACTGTCAATACATATTAAGAACAGAATCCAAACCTTATTTATACCTCGATTACCATTTCAAAATTGACAAGGACTGCTCACCAACTTAAACTATTAAAACAACAACAATCCACACTATCTCACAACTCTAAAATATATAGAACTTAGATTGAAACTTCAGGAGGCACAACCCATGTCTTTAACGTATGAAGAACGCAGACACACCATTCTTATCCAGCTTGCTACGCAGGGTAAGGTTCAGGTACAGGTTCTGGCGGATCTGTTTCAGGTATCTACGGAAACGATCCGGCGGGATTTGGATCGACTCGAAAAGGAAGGCGAATTGCGCAAAGTTTACGGAGGCGCTGTACGTGTGCGCTCGGGAATGACCGAAGCCCCTTTTCAAAAGCGTGCGCAGCTTCTACTGAACGAAAAGCAGGCCATTGGCGTGGCAGCCGCCGCTCTGATTGAGGATGGAGAGACCGTAATGCTGGACAATGGCACAACAACACTGGAGATCATGCGGCAGTTGCGACATCGTTCTCAGGTGACCGTCATTACCAACTCCGTTCCCATTCTCACCTGTGCACTAGAGGAATTTGCAGGCAAAATCATTTTCGCCGGAGGAGAAGTCACCCCGGTCGTACAAGCCTCTACCGGACCTATTGCTCATGAATTGCTGAGTCGATTCAAAGTCAACAAGGCATTCATCTCAGCAGGCGGCGTTTCGTTAACGGATGGCATCACAGATTATGTGCTGAATGAGGCACTCATCTCCCGCAAAATGATGGAGCGTGCCGAGGAAGCCATTTTGGTCGCTGATCATACCAAGTTTGGACGCTCCACCTTCGCCCAGATTGCACCGCTGGAACAAATATCCATGGTAATCACAGATCCCGGATGCCCTGAAGAATGGGTAGAGGCTCTTCATCAAATGGAAATTGAAATGGTTCACAGCATTTGACAATGTTAGCTATTTTCTATATTTTAGAAGTATAATGATCGTTCTATCTTATTCTGGAAGGAGGTCTTATTCCTTATGAGCAGCAAAAAGGAAACGCTGTTGAACGTGGCGGAGGAATTGTTCTACCTTCACGGATTCCACTCCATTGGCTTGAAGCGAATTATCACAGATGCCGGGATTGCCATCATGACGTTATATAATCACTTCGAATCCAAGAATGATCTCATTGTAGAAGTACTACGACGGCGTGAACAGCGCTATCTGGAACAACTGCGGCAGTATGCCGACAACAAAGCGCAGCCTGTATTGCTCAATCTGGCGGAAGGCCATGCACGCTGGTTGATGGAACATGAGTCAAGAGGATGTTTGTTTTTGCGTGCCAAGGAGGAATTTGGCGGAGATACAAATAACATCATTGTACAAACCGTTAATGCGCACAAGAAACATGTGATGACCCTGATTAAAAATCTTGATCCTGCCGCAAGCGACCGTGCAGTGTTACAATTTATCCTGCTGTTGGAGGGTTCCACCGCGCTCGCTGAGACAGAAAATGTAAATAATGTGTGTCGGGAACTCGTTCACATGACGCAGAATAGTTTCAAATAGTCCCACACTGGGTGAGTTAGTATTTCAACTCACTTTTTTATTTCAAAGAAAATATAATGATCGTTCTATCTAAAAGGCGGTGGATTTGATGAAGAAAATTATTTTCCCAGGGATTGCACTTATTGCTGTATGTTATGCATTCGGGAGATTCAGCTATGGGCTGTTTATGCCGGAAATTTCGGAAGCACTGCAACTGGACGATGCCCAGTCCGGAGCAATCAATTCCGCAACCTACATTGCATACTGCCTATCCTTGCTTAGTGCTCCTCTCCTTATTAATCGCATGGGGCACTATCATGTCATTCAAATGGCGGGTGTTAGCGCTGTGCTCGGTTTACTGGGCATTGCCTTGTCTCCAAACGCGTTTGTTCTCACAATAGGCGTATTTCTCGCCGGATTAAGTACAGGCTTGGCCTCCCCTGCATTGGGTAACACCGTCTACGCTGAGCTTGCGCCTGAGCAGCAAGCCAGAGGAAACAGCTGGATTAACACAGGTACCAGCTTTGGCATCATCGTATCCGGTCCAATCTACTGGCTGTTCACCGAATATTGGCGGTTAACCTACATCTTCTTCGCTGTTCTCGGTGTTGTGGTGGTGGTGTGGAATAGACGTGTTCTTTCCACACGCAAAACGGAGCCTTGTACCCAGTCGCTCTGGGCTTGCATGAAGCCAACCAAACCGGGTATGGCTCTGCTCATGGCTTCCCTTCTGACAGGCATCAGTTCTGCGATCTATTGGACCTTTGCCCGAAACTTCCTTACAGACGAAAAAGGGGCCTCCGATTCGGAAGCCGTACTGTTCTGGATTGTGATGGGGATTATGGGGATTCTCGGCGGGTGTGCTGGCCGTATTATTGAGCGCATTGGGATTGGATGGGCCTATCGAATAGGCCTTCTGCTCTTGTCTGTTTCACTTGGCATTATCCTTCTTCCATCGATGGCCGCCAGCCTTGTCTCAGCTGTTATGTTTGGCAGTACCTATATTTTTCTGACCAGTGTATTCATTGTATGGGCAACCAGGCTATTTCATCCAAATACGTCCATCGGGATCAGCCTTGCTTTTCTCGCGCTCGGTGCGGGTCAGTTCCTTGGTTCATCGATGGCGGGCTATACCATTGAAATGTTCTCCAATACCACTGCCTTTCTGGCCTTTGCCGTACTGGGTCTGTTCGGGTTACTCATTCGGGTGAAGCACCCTGTGTCTTAATTTGTACAAACCAACAAGCTATACATCCGCTGCGCATCTGAAACCGATATGCCCAGTAGATGTATCAGGCGTGTTGGGGATTCTCGCCGCCACTCTATAGCGATTGCAGTAGGAACGATGGCATAGGAAGGAACCGCCTTTTAACACCTTGCGTTCTTCATTGGGAGATAGTACCGTGTTAACGACTGTAGACTTCTCATGATCCGTTACGTAGTTGTCTGCGCACCACTCCCACACATTGCCTGACATATTGTACAGTCCGTATGCATTCGGAGGGAATGATTGGGTTGGAGCGGTGCCTGCATAACCATCGGCTGCATTATTTTTCGTTGGAAATACCCCCTGCCAGATGTTGCAATAGTGTTGTCCATTCGGCCTTAACGTATCGCCCCAAGGATATTTCTTCTGAATCAGGCCACCCCGTGCTGCGTATTCCCATTCCGCTTCTGTGGGCAGACGTTTACCCGCCCAGCGGCAATAAGCATTGGCATCATTCCAGGAGATATGAATAACCGGGTGATCAGCGCGATCGCTTACATTAGAATCGGGTCCTTCGGGATGAGCCCAGTCAGCACCTTCAACTACCCACCACCAGGGTGTCTGTTGTACCACATTTCGAACTTGAGTCGCCGTTTGCGGAGATACGAACAGATGAAAAACAAAAGACCAGCCAAACCGTTCTGCCTGAGTCCGATACCCTGTCTTACGTACAAACTGTGCAAACTCCGCGTTGGTTACCGTACAGGAATCCAGATAAAAGGAGTTCACCTGAACTTCCCTGACGGGACCTTCCCCGTCTGCGGCAAAAGCTTCGGGGTCATTCGTGCCCATCAGAAAACGTCCACCTTCAATACGAATACTTTCTTTCTCCTCTGTCCTATCGGTTAGAGCTATCGTGAAATCGGCTGTAGAGCTGGTATAACTGGATGGCTTGTCCCCAACAGCCTCTAACGATGCAGCCGTTTCCTCTGACAGGCTCTTTTCATCCAGCTTGCCGCCCCGGCTTGCAGCGCAGCAGCAAGAAGAAGGTTTCTTTGGCAGCTGATCATGCATCTCAAGCATCCCCTTTTATGGTTAGGTTTAAGACTCGTTCTCCCCATTGTACACGGCAGGGCAAATATTCGGATACGGTGGTGTTGTCAATACCTTTGACGATATGGTCTGATGATTTCCTCACTCCACACCTGTACTTCGATATAACGCTCCGGTCCGAGATCACCCTGTCGATTCCATTCCTGAGGCCAGCCGTAGGATTGGATAAGGTCCAGAATTTCATCTTTCGTGTATATCTGTTTACGGTAAGGTTTATCGTCCATATAACGCATCGTTGGAAACAAATCGCCATAGGTGAAACTTACGGAATCAGCAGGAAGATCCTCCCATAAAATCGTGACCCATTCCGGTTCGGTATACCATGATTCCAACCACGCGCATGCACCCAGTGTCATATAGTGAGGATAATGGTTGGCCGGATACCCACCTTTGGTGATAAACTGCTCGTACGCTTTCTTCTCAAGTTCTCTTCGAATCATCATGTAATCTGCCGATCGCTGACTGGCAAAATTCCGGCCTTTCCGCCGGATACGCTGCGCAACAGCTTCTGCATCCTGTTCGGACAGACTGGAGAGATTACGGAATGGTCCAACATTTTTTTCAAAATAATGATACGCGTTCAGGTCTGACATATGGATCCCGCCTCCATTTACATCTTTTCGTCCCCCGTTTTCGTTAGACATAGTGTACATCATGCCAACATGTATGGAAATCATATTGCTGATTCCCAGATTTGCTTGGTTACTGAAGTCAGAAGAAATTAAAAGTTATGGACTTTTCGGTCCGTAACGTTATATACTATGTTTTGGAGGTGCATTACATATGGTTCGACCGCGTAATTTCGATGAAACCGATGTTCTGAGAAGAGCGATGACCCTATTTTGGAGCAAAGGGTATGAAGCAGCCTCCCTAAGTGATTTGCTTAGTGCAACAGGCCTCAGTAAAAGCAGTCTGTATGAGACTTTTGGCAACAAACATGATCTCTTTCTTCGAGCATTCCAGTTATACCGGACTGAACGTATGGAAGGCTTAATTGACTGCTTGAGCGACGCGAACGTTTATCGAGGAATTGAATCTGCTTTTCGTGCCCTCCTTGACGGCGCCAATTCGTTGGGCTGCATGACATCCAATGAAGCGATCGAATTAGCCCCTCATGACCACGAGCTTCAGAAGATGGTTGAAAGCGATTTTGACGATGTTGAGCTTGCTTTTCTGAGTGCCATCGAAAGAGGAAAGAGCAATGGAACACTGCATACCCAGATGGATTCCTTAAAACTTGCGCGTTTTATCACCGTCTCCCTGCAAGGAATTAACGTTATGGTACGCGCACAATCCAAGCGAGAAAGAATCGAGGATTCAATTCTCGTCATATTAGAAAATTTGAAATAACTCGAGCGAACTGCTCGCTTTCTTTATAGTCATTATGGACCGAATGGTCCTTTATGAACATAAGAGCGAGTATTTTTTTATCTATTACGGACCGAAAGGTCCATTAATGGAATATCTATATACAAGAAAGAGGAATGATCCTATGAACCCAAAATACGAATCCCTGTTCACTTCGTTTCAACTGCCTTCCGGTGTGCAATTCATGAACCGGATGCTGATGGCCCCGATGACGATAATTGCATCTGGAGCGAATGGAGAAGTAACGGATGAAGAATTGGCTTATTATCGTGCTCGGTCTTATGGAGTAGGCGCAATTATTACAGCCAGCGCACTAGTGTCGCCAAACGGGAAGCTTACAGAAAACGGATTTGGTATCGATAACGATGCATTGATTCCTGGTTTGAAAAAACTGGCGGCTGTCATTCAGGAAAATGGAACTCGAGCCATTGTTCAGATTTATCATGGCGGAAGATTAAGCAATCCAGGTCTGGTCCCGGCGCTAATGGATTCCTGCTCCAGCAATTTTTCTCCCCCCACTCTAACCGAAGAGAAGACCAATGGGGAGGAACGTTGGATAAGCAAATGACCTTCTCTCTGGAAGTCATAAAACGGGTTCAAGAAACGGTAGTTACTTACGCCACATCACCGTTTGCCGTTGGATATCGAATTTCACCGGAGGAAATTGAAAACCCGGGTATCACCATGGAAGACACACTTCATTTTGTTGGCGTTTTGGCAGAACAGAATTTGGATTATATTCACGTTTCCCTGGATCGCTTCTGGGCTGGCCTAAGAAGAGATGGTAGTGCAACTAATTCCAGAATCATTATGATCCAGGAACGAGTGGGCGACCGCGTGCCTGTAATTGGTGTTGGTGGACTGTCGACACCGGATGATGTCGTTCAAGCATTGGAGAGTGGCGTTCCTTTGGTCGCGCTCGGTCATGCCATGATTTTGAACCCGGATTGGATCGCCTTGGTACAAAGTGGACGGGAAAAGGAAATAAAAATGACAATCTCCCGTTCCTCGCAAAAAGA
Organism: Paenibacillus sp. 11B; assembly: GCF_030487755.1. Taxonomy (NCBI): domain Bacteria; kingdom Bacillati; phylum Bacillota; class Bacilli; order Caryophanales; family Paenibacillaceae; genus Paenibacillus; species Paenibacillus sp. 11B. The sequence goes on from NZ_JAUKNS010000008.1 coordinate 131,293, forward strand.
GCTAGCGATCCCTGATGGTTTGTGGGCAATGATCACCAACATCCCGGGCTGGTTCCAAGTCATCGATTAAACAGTGCTGAAAGCATTCAGCGAAGGTTGAATGAAAACATATGATGCGGTGGTGAACATGGAAATGATTTCTGAAAAACAGATTTATGAAGTGCCTCATGGCGAAGTGGCCGGTTTGCCTGGTTTCACTCATGGCTATGCCGACGATAATGAAACGCGTGTACATTATGTTGCTGGAGGTCAGGGACCCGCCATTGTGTTGATTCACGGTTGACCGTTTACCTGGGCCGTATGGCGCAAAATAATGCCTCTGCTGGCTGAAGCAGGCTACACAGTCATCGCTCCTGATCAGCGAGGAATCGGAGATTCCGCCAAGCCGGATCATGGTTATGAGAAAACGAATAGCGCGAAGGATATCCATGAGCTTGTCAGTCAAATGGGGTTGGATCAAATTCATTTAGTTGGAACCGACATTGGAGCAATGACCGCTTATGCGTTTGCAGTCTCATATCCGGAGTGTGTACAGCGGCTCGTTTTATCCGAATCCGTTCTGCCGGGCTTTGGGCTGGAAGAGTTGATGGATGTAGCCAAAGGTGGCTCCTGGCATTTCGGATTTCACATGCAAGTTGATCTGGCCGATAGATTAACCCGTGGCAAAGAAGCCGAATATCTGGAATCCTTTTGGCGTCATATGTCTCCTCTCCATCCACTTGAGCAAACGTTAAAAGACGAGCTACTCAGCAAATATCAATTATCTGGAGCAATGCGTGCCAGTTTTATGCACTACGAGTCTTTACTGCGAGATGGGGAAATTAACCGGCAGCGCACCACACAGAAATTAAACATGCCACTTCTTGTCTTAAACGGTTCTCACGGCCTACCGCAAGCACCATTACTTCAAGCTGCGCACGAAAGAGCAACTCTGGTACAACAGGCTATTCTGCAGAATGCCAGACATACGCTCGCCGAAGATAACCCACAGGAACTGGCTTTGATTTTAAAAGATTTTTTCGTCTAACTCAGGTAAACGGGAGAAACCGGCTCGAATAAACAGCAGCAGTCTAGGATTTTTCGGTCCATGACTGCTGCTGTTTTTTTCTATAAGACAATCCGTCTAATATCTTGTTTCACGAATTCTGACGGTTGTATAATTTTAAGCTGCTTAGATCGCCTGTTGTCCTGCTTATATATCCTATTAAGTACTCATCGAGTATAATTAAGCCATGTATTACCATTTATAAATTTTGAATAGTATTTTATTTATAAAGAGAAGAATTACATGGTTAGCTGAGATACTAAAGGAGGGCTTTATTATGTTAGGCATTAAGGTACAGCAATTAGAGAATCAACTAATCATCCGTTGGCAGCTTTCCAAAATAGAAATTCCCATCTCAGATATTAGAGCGGTTACCCTTGATGATACATATGGTGGAAGTGAATCTTCAGCCGTTCGAATCGGCGCAGCGTATGGTGCTTCGGAAACAATTCTAATCCGCACAACCAATCAATCCTACATTCTTTTTACTTCCAATGAGGCTTTATTTCCGAAGATTAATTCGATGCTTACTCATAACTCTTCAGAGTGAAAAATTTAGTTCGTGGCAAGAACAATTCTAACTGCAAATAAAATACCTGATCAGACTCGAATGTCCATAAATATTAAAATGACGGTTACTTTTTTTAGCGGGTATATTCCAGTCTAAAGACTCAAGTGAACACTATTCGCCCCAATGTCCACTAGCCTGTGGTTTAACCGATCACAGAGACGTTATTTTGTCATTTTAAAATTCCATGGCAGCTTTGTAACTGAATAATTCGTTAAACTTTGCACTCCACGAAATCCGCCCTTTAAGGCTTTGTCGATTTCTTCAGACTTTAACCCCAGAGTTAAACAACTTTCCTGAAGAGCTCTTTCTATTGATTATCTTCAATAACTTCAATTCTTTGAGTATTTGTTTTAATAGTGTAGTTACTAGACTTACCGCTCTTAGTTATAGTAAATTCGGCAACAGCAGATATTTCATAGCTGCCTGGCTCCTTAATCTTATAATTGAATTCCTCGGGAATGGTGGTTTTTCTTGAAATTTCACGAATTATGCCTGCATCAGAGACAAACGAAGAATTAATTTGTCGTCCACTGCTATCTTTGACAAAAAATGTGAACACCTTCTCCCTGCTAGCTATTTGCAGTTTTTGCTTGGACTTCACATCAAAATTACCTATGGCAGTAAACATTTCATTGACCCTTACTTTTTTTGGAGCAGAGATATTGACCGAGAAAAGAGAGTCTTCTTGCTTCTCCAATTTGGGTAATCCCTCCCATCCATTAATCATAGCTTTATCTTCTTTTAGTGATTGACATCCAAACAAACTTAGGCAAACAAACAAAGCTATAAACATTTTCAAGCTAACTCACCTCCCTTTTAGAACAGACGTAGATAATTCATAAATTGTTTCATGATCGAAGATTATTTCGAATAAAAAAATCATAAAAAGGGATTTAATTCAAATAAATCACTGAAAATAACCACAAATATATCATTTAATTGTATAATATTCCATAAAAAACGAAGTGAAAGGGGGTATTTTCAACTTATTACACCTTCGTCTTTAATTTTGTTGAAAAGCTTTAATACAAAAAAGAAAGGACTGCTAAAATGAAAATCAGAAAATTAATAGGTTTGGTTACTCTAGTTTCTTCTGTTCTACTAAGCCTCAATATGGGTGGAATTTCAAGTGCAGAAGAAAATAATGAGTATAGCTGGAAAACATTAACTGGTTCTATCTGGGACATTGCAGAAATCACACAGAAAAACAATCTGAATGAAACTCCATATCCCTTGCAAATGTTCGAATCTCAGGAAAAGCTCCAAACTACATCCCTTTTAAAAAATTATGTGGAGAAAAACAGAATTAAGTATGATATCCCTATAATTAAAAAATTAATAGAAAACGAGCCCACAAAGTTCTCGGGACATTATTACTCTGAAGACAAGGGAACAGTGGTAGTGCAGATTACCCAAGATATCGAACAATTAAAAACAAAGGTTCTAAACTCGGTTAAAAATAGCGATAAAATTGAATTTCAAGTCACAAAATTTTCTTGGGAAGATATTGAGAATGCAAAGAAAACCATTAGAGAAAATGTTAAGCCCGGTACCGTTCGCGCGCTTATTCCCGATGTACAAAACAATAAACTAATCATCGCGATGGATGAAGAATCCAGTCTAAGCGAAGAATCAGTCGCTAATCTTGTTACACATTCAGATATGCTTGAATTCACAACTCTACCAGCTTCTTCACTTAAGGTTGAAACTGATAATACTAATTACGGTTCCCAGTTTCCCATGGGATCTAAAATAGGAGGAAATTATGAAAAGGTAAGCGGAGATAATTATCAACTCTCGGTATGTACGGCTGGGTACTTTGGAGTAAATCAAAATAACCGAGAGGTACTAGTGACATCTGGACATTGCCAACCAACAGGCACAGTAAATGCTTGGTACCAACCCACTTGGAGCTATTCAACTATTGGAAATTTCACATTTCGAACAACATCTTCAGGGGATGGTTCAAATGCTTCCTCGGATGCTGGATATATAACATTAAACTCTGATTATTCAGGACGTCCAAGAGTTCCATACCCATCCACTTCAAATATGGCTATGGTTACCGGCGTATATGTTAGTGATACCCCTGGGGATACAGTGTATTTAAGAGGAGCGAATAGCGGTTCTACCACTTCAGGAAAAATTGCTTATTCAAACGTTGATATTTATTGGGGAGGAGCTGGGTACGGCTACAAACATAATGAAGTACTTGCAACAGGATATACTTCAATAGGAGGTGACAGTGGCGGCCCCATTTTGACTAACTATGCCTATGACAATTCTCTGCAGGGATGGACATTCGACTTGGCTGGTACTCATACTGGCGTTGTAACACTAACTAGTGATCAAAGCCCTATTCCTCCTGGAACTTATAAAGTGTATGAGCCTATCTGGACTACTTACAGTGATTTAAATCTATCAGGTATAACAATTATTGCCAAATAAAAGAAGTGTAACATACGGCCCAAGTTCTGCTCAGAGAACTCGGGCTGTATGTCTTCTAAACCCGAAGGATATGATCTTTTCATCGTAGCCGAAATAGAAATATTGTCTTTGGCAGTTAACAACTAAAAAAACGCCCGAATCATCCACCTCACTTGGATAGATTTTCGGACGCCCTTGCCATAAATAATTCATCAGTCCCCAGTAAACGTGAGTACTTTCTTCTTATCCAACAACCCCGGAGCGTTCAATACTCTCCACGAAATAACGCTGTACAAACAAATACAAAATAATGAGCGGTGCAATCGCCAGCAGAATGCCTGTATCCACGATCATGGCAACATAGTTCGGATCTGCCTTCATGCCCGAGTTAGAACCAAAACCCATCAATTGGGGAATCAACTGGTTAGCTTGAGCAGGCAATGATGCCACCTTCAGTGAGATGAGTGGACTTTCACTCATGAATAGCGCCGAGTAGAATGTATCGTTGTACTGCCAGACAAAAGAGAACAGAATGACCGTAATCAGCGGTGAAATGGCATTCGGCAGCATAATTCGGGCAAAGGTCCGAAACCCACCTGCTCCATCGATCAGCGCAGCTTCTTCAATTTCCTTGGGCATACCCTTGAAGAATTGCCGGAAAATATAAATGAACAGCCCTGCCTTCAGCCCGCCTGCCGTAGCCGCGGTAATCATGGACGGCCAGTATGTATTCAGCAGATTAACCCCCTCTCGCCCCGTGAACAGATGAACCATCCCCAGGATGTCAAAGTTGCGGAAATGCAGATACATCGGCACCATCAGGGTGCTTGTCGGAACAAGAATGGTGAGGATGACCAACACAAACAGCACATTGCTGCCAGGAAAAGAAAAGCGGGCAAAGCCGTACCCGGCTAACGCACAGGATATGGCTGTGAGCAGCGTTGTAATCGTGACGAACAACAGCGTGTTCGCCAGCAAAGGCAAATAATCCATCACCTGTGCCGCAAGCTTGATATTATCCAACGTAAAATGCTGAGGAATCATATAGATAGTCGGATTATAGATATCCTGTTTATCCTTGAACGCAACCGAGATTTTAAGAAATAACGGATACAAAATAATAAATGAAATACCGATAACCAGTGCATATCTAAATATGGAATACAGGAGGTCCGATGTCTTGTTTCGTCCCCTCTGCATGCGGTAGTTGTCTTTCGGAACCACCACCATGCGATCCGTTCCCGATACAGCCATAGTCTCATGCCTCCTTCAACGTTCGTTAACTTTCAGTTATAATGAACCCGCCGTGACAGTAGCCATCCGACAACAACCAATACCAGACCGATGACCAGGGTGTACAGCCAGGACATGGCCGAGCTTAGGCCGAAGTTCTGGGTTTTGAACGCCGTCTGATAGATGGCCTCGGTCACCGGACTGCCTGCGAAGGAATCAATGATGGTATAGATAACATTTGTCAGGATCAATGGACTCACCATCGGAAACGTAATTTTCCAGAATGATTCATAGGCTGTTGCGCCTTCAATTTTGGCCACTTCGTACATGGAACCGGGTACCGATTGCAGCGCCGCAAGGAAAATCAGAATCTGTACGCCAGAGCTGCTGACAATATCGTAAATACGCATAATGGCTTCCACGATATAATCCACATAAGCCATGGGCAGCCCCACATCATTCAGCATTCGCACCATTGAAATGACGTTAAATGAGGCTCCCCCTTCGGTAGACGATTCAATCGCACTCGCGTCCCCCATTAGATTGATCAACCCTGCGGACTCAGCAGCTGCCACCGCACTGGAGGCCAGTATGACCGGCAGGAAGAAGATGGCACGCGCCATCGTTCTGCCCTTGAAATTCTGGTTAAGCAGAGTCGCTGTAAACAGACTGAAGAATAGAATCATGGGCACATTCAGCAGCATCGCTCCAACCGAATCCACCAAGATCCGGTTAAATGTAGCATCGACTAGAATGGCATCCTTGAAGTTTTTCAATCCTACAAAATCCAGTACATATCCTCCTGGGGCAACCGACAGATTACTCAAACTGAACCGGATCGATTGCAGCAGTGGCGTAGCGAACAGGAAGATGAAACCAATCAGCCATGGTGAAATAAATGCAAGTCCAAGCAGTGCTCTCCTGGATTTCAGCGATAAACGAAGGGTTCTCATCGGTTCACTCCTTCCACTGCATAGTCCGCCCCGCCAACGGTAATTCCATCCATCGTTACCGGATCATCCGTGTAATTGATCAAGATAGATGCACCGCCACTGTAAGTGACTCGTACAACACCTTCCTGAACTCGTTCATGCTCGGTTATTAGCTGGTTCCGCAAATTCCCTAATACCTCATTTGCTTCCTTGTATAATGCAGCTGCGTCATCTACCCAATATGCATAGTCAGTGGCATATGCCGAATCATAACTGGTCAGCTTCAGCTTGGATGATGGTTCATACGTCCATTGAAACTGAGGAGCGGAGCCCAGCTCCAGACTGCGAAGCAGCTGTTTGCGCAGATCCTGATCCCCTGACGTATTCATTGCGGAAGCAGCGTAATCCATATATCCATGAATGACCATTTCATAAAAAGGAACTTCCTCATCGGTAATATTAAATCGGCTGGAGCCTGAGGGAACATCCACTATATGCTGCGTATATCCCCATGCATAGGCGTTAGCGGAGGATAACATCATGTTCGGATACTCCTGCTGCAGCTTGCCCAGCTGCTCCTTCACGATGTTCTTCGCGGTCTCCCGGTGGATGACACGACGATCGCGATAATCCGAGCTCAATACCTGCCCGAGATCACGCAGCGATAATGAGCTGAGCTCCAGTTTATTGATTTTCCCGGCAAACTCGCTCACTACATACGGAAGCTTGGCGGCCGACAACAGATAATAACTGTCTTTGCTCTGATCCATCCGGTTGAGGGCAGGACTGTAGGGATACAATTCAGCTGTCTCCTTGGTGACAAATCGCGCTGCATCGGAGGAGGGAGCAAAGTTCCAATCGTCGTGATAAATACGCTGGAACGCCACATCAGGGAATAACGCTCCGCCAGACTGTTTCAGTTGTTCAGACAGATCATGCAGCTCGGACCGAGTGCCCACTTCACTGTCCAGCTTGACCTGGGTGGGTGTATGGTGACTGAAACCTCCGCCAAACCATCCCTGATACCGCATCTGCACGCGATTCACACCCTCCTGCTGCAGCTTGGCAGCCATTTCAGCCGCCTGTTCATATGTCGTCATTGCCAATGTGGTGCGATAAGGTACACCCAGGAATGAAGCTTTTTTGTCCACTGCACCTAACACATCCACGTAAAAAGGCAATGCCGATTCGTCTTCCAGCGGTTTCAGTACGTTCTGCCCCACCAATTGCTGCTGATACAAGCGGGCCATGCCGGAATAGCTGGCATCCTTGCCGTTGAGGAAATGGTATCGCACCTGAATATCCCCACGGTATGGTTCCTCGCTCAATAGCTGAATCTCCTGCATCTTTTGCGAGGTATACATCTCCAGCTCATCCTCACCCCGCAGGGAGAATGTGCCGTATACGTGGTTGTAGCTATTTTGCCTGCCTCCAATATCCGCAGAGATACTGGCCATGCCGTCCCCTTTTTCAATCACGGCAAACCAGGCATGTTCACCGTTCTTCAAACCAAAGACAGGCATATGAACAGATTCACTGACCTGCGGGCGGCTAAGTGAATTGTCGTTCGGATCTGCACCGTACACACGCTGTACGTACTGCTCCTCCTTGACCTTTCCGTTATTCAGATGGATCAGACTGCCTGAACCGTCAGGTACAAACATATAACCTTCACCTTTCGTATCCGCGGCACCAAAGTAAGCGAGCAGATCGATATTACGAATGCGGTATTGTCCGTTCTCTTTCACCTGACTTAGCGGCACGGTTACAACCAGCGAGCCTTGATCCAGCCGATATTCCACCGGAATGACGAAGCTCGGCTTATCCGATGTGCCCCCGCCTTCAACCCCATTTTCCTTATTGTCAAAAGCAAGATCGTCTGCGGTGTACCCCGCCGCCTCAAAGGCATCCAGCATCTTGTTCAGTACAAGCTGCTTTGAGATCTGTCCATCCAACCGTTCCAGCACATCCGGGTTGGTTTTGGTTGGATAATAACGAGCAGATGTATATCTTGCCACTGTGGCATCCAGTTTCGAAAGAACCTTTTCCTCCAGACGCTGTTTGCTGATCAGTTTGGGCAGGGCATCAATGCCGAGCGAGGTATCCCCTAGCGTGTATGTAACGCGAATGCCCTGATCCACATTGACGGCTGCGAACTGTTTGTTGCTGATACTGGAGCTAAAGTTTGGAAAGTTCTCCAGTGTACCGATCGCATCCCGAAATGACACGTTCAGCTGGGAGGACAGCACTTCCTTTTCATAAGCGGAAGCCAGACCGTCCGCAGACCGTTCCTTCGGATTGCTGTACCAGATCTGCCCACTCGCTATATCACGAACGGCAATTTCCGTCGTTTCCTCGTTGTAATACAGCGCCAGTTCCTGATCTTCTTCGACCAGTCGCATACCCGGCACACCCTGTGAAGAATCCGTGAGGAATTGCAGTGACTCCGTCTCGGTTGATACAGCCTCTGTTGTTGCTTCAAGATAAGCCGCTGCTTCCACAGCAGGTACTCCCCTGTTATTGATATACAGCAGTCCAGCCGCAATCAGGATCACAGCAGCACCACTGGCCAGCACCGTATATATTCGTTGCCTTTTGTTCACGGATGCCGCCTCCTTTAGGTCCGAAAAATCAACTCACGATAGATGTTGTAACCGAATTCATATAACTGCTGCAACATGCTGAACACCAGTGCCCCGAGGAACACAATAATGCCCATGACAATTACTGTCAGCAGCATCGTCAGGATCGTTTTGATCACGGTGTACTGGTGTACCGTCATCGTGCCAATGAAGAGCAGCAGCAGAAACCAGAAGAACGCGATACTATTAAACAAATAATAAAAAGCCGTCTCTTCCTGTACCATAAACCGGCTGATAATAATCATCGGGATATAGATCAAAATAATCGGAATGAGTGAGTATCCTGTTGCGAGAAAAATCTCCCTGAACTTTCCTTCACCTTCCATCAGGGTGGTTACCGCCCAATTGGCTATGCACCAAAGAAAGAACGGCACTGCAACCGTTACCATCTCCCCTATGCTGTTGATTGTGCGAGGATCGATGTAATTCACAAGAAACCCCGCGTATTGTTTTTGCAAAATCATCATGATGATAGTAAGCGCCAGTGCACCAAAAGCAACGGTCAACCTGCCCCGCTGATCCGACTTGATATCCCAAAATGCATCAATGGGGTGAAAAATGAGATGCAGCGGAAACCTAATGTAATCCTGCTTCACGGTCAATCTGCCTCCTCCGTCTCCATTTAACCGCCACTCGGACCAGGATCAGCATGAAAATCAGTGCGATGGCAAGCGTCAGAAAGGTGCCGAAATGCTCCTTCATCATCTCTCGCCGATATCTTTTGAACGCGACAGAGTAACTTTTGCGATCCATACCCAGCTCGAAGTAACCCAGCGCTTCCTTGTTTTTCTTCTCCATCAGCAAGGATTTGCCAATACCGATATAGGCGATATCATAATTCGCGTTCAGCTTCAGCACTTCTTTCCAAATATGAACAGCCTCCGTATCCTCACCTTGATAATGAAGGGCAACCGCCTCATTCACGCTGGCTCCAAACCGTGTTGGCTCATAGACAACCAGATTGCTTTTCCCTCGATCCAGTACCAGTTGATGATCCCCGGATTGTTCCATGGCGACTGGTGTTTTGAGCGTTCCCACCTGATTACCTTTGCCTCCATATACGTAGAGCAGATGACCTTCATCATCGTAAGTAAACACCCGGTTTTGCGTCGCATCCAGCACACTGTACATACCGTTGCCCAGTACCTTCACATCAATCAGTTTGGACGGACCCGGATTATTGCGGAATCGGATATCTCCTTTGACTTCAAAGTAACCAAATCTCTTCAGCACATCCTCGCCGGATGGATTGAGACGTTTAATCGGTTCGCTGGAACCCGGGTCGATATTGGTCGCATACACGAACCCTTTGGCGTCGATATCCACATTGGAAAACTCGGTCGGTACAAACAAAACCATCTGCGCCCGCTGGGCTTTGGTTGAGAGCATCCGCCAAATGTATTCGCCATAGTCGCGTTCCACCTTGTTCGTACCGACGTATCCGATGAATTGCCCACGCTCGTCAAACTGCATTATTCCTTCGTAGACACCCTGAGCCACCACATACACCCGGCCTACCCGATCCACCGTCAATTTCAGCGGTTGGAATTGAAAATTGGTGGCGAGGATATCAGACTCTGGCTTCGTAATGGTATGGATCAGCTGGCCTTCCGCATCCAGGACAACCACGCGGCTGTTCCCTGTATCAGCGATGTATACTCGCTCCTCTTCGTCTACGAATAATCCACCTGGAGCATTAAAACTCTCCTTGCTGCCGTCCATCATAAATCCTTCGATCACCCGCAGCAGCTTATATTTCTCGTCCAGCACAACAATTCGGCTGTTGCCACTATCCAAAATATAAATCTGCCCGGAGGCAGAGACGTTCACATCAGCGGGGTCCTTAAATTCACCAATACCCAGGTCGCTGCCCGAAATGGTTCGCTGAGGCAGGTAGGCATCCGGTGAAGGAACAGCCTCTTTCCAGTAGTTGTAGTTATAGCTCTCATACGGCGCCGGGGAGGCCGCCGCAGGCACGGCATTCACCAGCAGCAGCGATACTGCCGCCAGGAGAACAAGCCATCTTTTCACTGTGCGTGCCATATCGTTCCCCCTTATTCCTTCATGCCCGAGCTCGCCATCGTCTCAATGATGCGGCTCTGTGAGAAAATAAACAGCGTGATGGGTACACTCATCAAAATAAGCGCCACCGCAGCACCTGCCCCGGCCCGGGATATCCCGCCCTGAATGATCTGACCCGCCGCATAATGCAAGGTCTTGAGCTGTTCACTGTAAATGTATCCATTGCCATCACTGCCCCACAGCATCTGGAACAACAGAATGATCAGGGTGAGCCAGGCTGGCTTTACATTTGGCATAACAATGGACCAGAAAATCCGATATTCACTCGCACCGTCAATTTTGGCTGCTTCCAGCAATGCATCCGGGATCTGCTCCATGAACTGTTTCATCAGATACAGACCTAATGAATAGGCGAATGCCGGAATAATCACAGCCCAATATGTGTCAATCCAGCCCAACCATGACATGATCATATAGTTGGGAATAGCCGTGACAGCAGGTGTAAACATCAGGGAAAGCACAACGACCTGAAACATGAACACTTTGCCCGGAAATTTGTGCTTGGCGAGCGGGTACGCCGCTGCCGAAGCAAGCAGCACATGGCCCACGATGCCAATGCCCGTAATAAATACCGTGTTGAATATATATCGTGAGAACGGAACCCACGAGTCACTCAGCAGATTCAGCAAATCAGTGAAATTGCTGAACGTTGGATTTTTGACAAATAGTGTTGGTGGAAAAGTAAAAATCTCATCCAGCGGTTTGAATGCATTATTAATCGCATAGATCAGCGGCAGCACCATGAAAGCACCAAATACGAGCAGAAGGACAAACAGGGAGATGCTTCCTGATAAAGAGCGGTTTACCCGCCTTTTGCCTGTCGCAATTGCAGCCATAGCTATTCTCCCACCCTTCGAAGCAGTTTCTGTACCAGCAGGTTGGTGCCCACCATAATCATGAACAACACGGTTGCAATTGCCGAAGCGTACCCCATTTCAAACCGCGTTGTTCCGAAGTCGATCAAATGGGTCACCACCGTCTCTGCCGCATAGTTCACACTCGGGAACCCAGCCAGTGCAATGGAGACATCCGCCACGGCAAACGAGGTTGTGAGTTGAATGACCGCACCGAACATCAGCTGTGGGCGCATCGAAGGCAAGGTAATATACCAAAGCTCCTGCCAGCGATTTTTGATTCCATCTACCGCGCCTGCCTCATATAACGTCCGGTCTACGGTCTGCAAACCGGCGATAAAAGCCAGAAAGCCTGTGCCAAGACTCAGCCACAATTGCACCAGAATGAGGATTGGCATAATGTAGGCTTCCGTTTTCAACCACTGGATTGGCTCCAGCAGAAATCCCCATTTGATCAGCAGTCCATTGGCTATCCCATAGCGATCCCCCGAGAAAATCATGAGCCAGATAAAATAGACATTCCCCGAAATGGATGGGGCATAGAAGATCAGCGTCATGAACGCTCTCCATTTGGGTGTTAATTCATTAATGATCCACGCAAATACGAAACAGGCAATATAACTGATGGGTCCGGTAATAATGGCAAACAGCAACGTATTTTTGATGGCAATCAGGAATACGTCATCCTCCAGAAACAGCCGGGTATAGTTCTGCCAGCCAATAAAACGCGGAAACTCCAGCATGTTGAAATAGGTGAAGCTGAGTATGATGGAGATGACCACCGGAATTACAGTGAACATGGTGAACAGAATCATGTAGGGAGCGAGCAGTACATAGGAATGTTTGCTGGCCTTCATTTCCTTGAGCTTCCAGGACCACCATGATTTCATGCCCATGCCTGGTGTTTTCTCAGGAGGACTGTTTTGTCCATCTCGGAGTGATATTTGTGACACTGTTAACCCTCCCTCTGCTTACGGAAGACCAAATTCATTACGCTTGATCCGAATCTCGTCCTGAATATACTGGGTGTAATCCATGATGGATTCCCTGGCTTCCACTTGGCCCACGACCGTCTTGTAAAATGCATTGAACAGATGGCGTCCGGTAAAATAACCGCCCGGCACCTCGGGAATGCCCTTCACCGTCTCGAATTGTGCCTTCAGATTCGCATAATCCTCAGCAGGCCACGGTAGTGAATCCAGTGCCTTGATGTTTGCCGTCGGATAACGCGCAGCCGCACCCATCAGCCCTTCCATCTCGCGACCAAACTCGGCTTGAACCGGTGTACTGGTCCACCATTTCATGAACTCCCACGCGGCTTCCTGATCCTTGGCGCTTTCCAGCATCATGACCGCGCTGCCGCCACCTGGAACGTCCCGATTCAATGTTCCATCCGGCTGCACCGTCCCCGGAACCGGAACAAATCCCCATAATCCACGGGTCTCCGGTGCAAATACAGACAACTGGTTATACATCGTGTAATCTGTCAGACCAATCGGCATCTGTCCTGTTCGGAAACGGTTGGCAAAGTCGTATTCCCGCTCCAGCTTGTAATCGGTATAAAATTCTGTCCATTTCTTAAATGTCTCAATACCGATGCGTGAATCCAGATCCGATTCCTTGCCGTCATTCCGGTAGAAGGAGCCGCCGTTTTGGAGCAGCATCGTGGCATACTGCGAGTTAGGTGGGATGTTCACACCCTGCATGTTGGCCTGGGCCACTACCGGCATGCCAAATTCCATATGATTTTTGCTCAGAATCGCCAGCAGGCTCTCGACATCATCCCACGTTTGAGGAACTTCAAGCCCAAGCTCTGCAAGCACATCTTTACGGTAAAACAACATATTAAAGGTCTGTGTCTCGGGCAAGGCGTATACACCAGAATCGTAAGCGTACGGTACGATGGCACTTTCTCTAAACTCCTTTTCCACCGCGCTATAGTCACTGAACTGGGTGAGATCCACAGCCGAGTTCCGCATGGCAAAGTTCACGGGCAGATCATTGCCGATCTGCATCGCGACATCCGGTCCTTCACCCGATAAAGTGGCCGGCAACAGCGTACCCATGTTGACCAGCTTCAAATTGACGTTAATCCCGCTCTCCGGTGTAAATGTCTCATCAATCATCGCTTTCATCGTATTCGCCTGATCCCGGCCACTGCCGATCCAGACCGTCACCGTACGCTGATCCTCTGATGTGGCTACGTTCCCGATCTGGTTATAATCAATGAAGAACGAATGATAGAATGTCTTCGCTTCATGACCGAGCTTCGCCAGTGGACCCATACCCGTACCGGGAATACTCCTGTCCAATGAAGCAATATAGAGGGCATCAATTTCAAGCGGTTGCTCGCGAGCCTGCTGCACCCAAGTCCCCAGTCCGCCCGTGTTCGTTTTGTAAGCGGCAAGTCTTCTTGGAATGGTATCCGGTTTATCGATCATCTCATCCAATTGCTGGGCCATCGTTTGGATCAACGCCTCCTGATCGCTGGACTGTCCTGACAGGAGACGAAGTTGCCCTGCCACTTCCTTCAGACGTTTGCTTTCCCCGCTGAACACCTCCAGCAGATTCGGAATCTGCTTCTCCACCCGATAATCCCGGAATTCATCCGGCTTGGTGCCAGTAATCATCAGAATTCTCCGGTACATGGAGTTCAGGTTGTACAGGCTGTCCTCCACATTGCGAATAAGTGGTGCGAAGTCGCCCAGGCTGTTCTCCAGCCGAATGACATGTTTGCCTTTGGCCAACTGGAACTTGTAAGCTTCCTCACCGCCCAGCACATCAATGCGATAATCACTTTGGTAACGGAACGGCGCCTTCGTCATCTCTGCAAACGGAATCTCGCCATCGATGGTCAGCTTGCGCGTGGAATAGATGCCTTTTACAAAATTTTGCTGAGCGGTAAAACCGATGTGATACAGTCCACTCTCCGGCACATCCACTTCCCATTCGATCCACTGTCCTGGCAGTCGCCAGTTAAAGCCGCCAATCGTATTCATACGCACCCGGGAAGCACTGTACGGAGAAACGGCTGAACTTGATCTTTCACTGGTTGGATATAGCGTAGGTGAAGATTTGGCAACAGCCGCTTCCCCTTCAATTCGGATGAGCACATCCTTAGGCTGATCGGAATAGTCCGTCTGCTGCGCCCCTGCGGTATCTGCATAAGGAACGGCCGGTTTCTCATTGAATAGCCGTATCGATCGAATCACCATGGGTTCGCGAGAGGATTTCAGCGTTAACGTGTGCTCTCCCTTTTCCAGATAGAACTTGAATGGAGCCTGTTCGTACCCGTCCGAGTCCTGAAATGTTTCCTCCATCCAACGGGGCTTCTCCACTTGTTTTGGGCGAAGATCATTGCCTTGATTATCCTGTTCAACGGCTTGCTTTTCATTGCCCCATACCCGGTCAAATTGCAAATAGGCGGCTTCCGCAAACGGAAGTTCACCGTCAATATACAATGCACGCTCAATTGCGGAACTCTTGCCTTCTACGGGAAAATAGACAGCAGAGAGGTTGTACAGCCCGGTTTCCGGCACATCAACGACCCAGTCGATCTCGCCTGTCTCCCCGGTATGAAGCGATATACCTGGCTTGCCCTCATAATCATTCAGCTTGCGTACTTCTTCACCCTCGGCCCGTATGTAGTCTCCTGCTTCAATGGTCAGGTCCACATTCGGTGATGAGGCCTGGCCTGCTTGGGACAGATATTGTTCATATCCGTTCTTCTGCCTCGTCTGCTGCAAGATGGCATCCACCTCAATAGCAGGCAAACTGCCAGAAGGCACAACTGCACTCTTTACACCTGCACCGGAAGTAAGCAAAAGTATGACGCAGGCTGCCGCTGCTGCAATGACTATAGGCAGGATCCATTTCTTTCGTTGTAGAATTCCAGCCATCCTACGAGCCCTCCTCATCAAGGCTGATACCAGCAATGCCTATTCGGTGATACAGAAAAAGAGGCACCCGTGCGCGAGCCCGGACACGAGGCACCCCTGTCTGAGTCATGCTGGTATTATGGTTTGCCAAGCTTATCAACAGCGGCTTGTGCCTGCGCTTTATACTTTTCGGCTGTTGCCGTAACGGAAGCATTGTTTTTGATAATGTCGTTTACATAGTCACCGATTGGATAGCCCGCGTAGGCGTCATCCAGCAGGATACGGCCCGTTCCCGCAATATGCTCGCGAATCATGGCGATGTCCTTCTCGTCGGTATAACGACTTTCCAGGTAATCCTGACCTGGGTACTCTTCAATTTGCGGGATGTCGAAAGTCTCCTCATAGATTTGGTATACGATTTTAGGATCTTCCACACCTTTTGGAATGAATTTGGCTGAGGCCGCGTTGTTGGCGTATGTTACATCCTTGTTGCCCTGAGGTCCGTTCGGGATCGGTACGACTCCAGCAGCAAAGGTGATATCGCCCAGTTGCCATTCCGCAGCAGTGAACAAGGCCACATCTCCATCCTTGAACGTGTTGCTTTCCTCCCAGTTCGTTTTGTCGCCTGTTTTGACTTTCACGACATTCTCCACGTTATACAGGCGTTTGACGAATTCGGCAGCTTCAATCGTTTTCGGATCGGATAATCCTTCTTTCGAGTGCTCGTCATCTACGATTGTGCCGCCATTGGCTGCAGTAAAGTGACGAAGCGCATCAATGGCCCAGCCGGAGAAACCGTATACGTCAATTTTCCCGTCGTTGTCCGTATCTTTGGTCGCCTGTTTCGCCAGCTCCATGAATTTATCCCAATTCCATTCGCCTTTGTTATACAGCTCCTGAGGATCAGGCAACGACAGCTTCTTGAACAAGTCACGGTTGTAGTGAAGTCCCAGACCGATGCTGGTCGGAGAATCAAATGCGTAGTAGTTGCCTGTGATAGCAGGATATTTCGCGATCAGGTTTGCCTCTTGGTTAATGTTATTCTCGGCTGTGGTGAATTCGGAGATAGGCAGCAGCTGCCCTTTGAGGATGGCGGGTAGAGCGGATTTGTATTCCATCTGAACGATGTCTGCGAACGGTTCGCCAGCCAGCGCAGTCGTTGTGAATTTGTTCATGTATTCTTCGAATGGCACATTCACGAACTCGATTTTTACGTTGTATTTCTTCTCGACTTCAGCAATTTTATCCAGTCTCGCCTTATCCGATGCGGTCTCCCCTGCTGGCTTCAGATCCCACCAGGCCGCAACCTTGATGACACGTCCACCCAAATCCGGTACATCGACTGCCACTTTTTCCGCTCCGCCTTCTTTGTCTGTCTCGGCGGTTCCAGTTCCAGTGCTGCTGCCTGAATTGGTTGTTTCATCAGTACCCGGCTGAGCTGTCCCACCACCACTGCAAGCGGATACAAAAAGCATTACGGCCAATAACATGAGCGGCAAAATATTCCATTTTCTAATCATGAATGTAACAACCTCCCCGAATGTGTATAAAATCATGCTCTGACATAATCCCCTGACTCCCCATTCCCCTAATTAAATCCGATGATCACCACCATTTGTTATTTTATTGTTTGGTTTTGACAAACAAAATTTAACATAGCACAATGTAAGCGTCAACATTTTTATTGTTAACATTTTCTATTTATTCTGATAAAATGCTGTTATATCGCTTAAATCCTTTTGAAATAGCATATTATTCTGATATCATTCTAAGTACAGTTATGTTCAAAACGAAAACCAATTTTCTAATTTTGTTATTTTATAAAATAACAAAAAGATAATAACTCATTCAAAATTCGTTCTTTTCTCCTGAATTATGTCCATCACCTAGGTCTATTTCCGTCGTTTCATGTATGGGAAACTAACATTTTCACTTCTCCAGCCGTTATTAGATTAAGAGAAATACATCATGATATACTAGAACCAGCTTTATTGAGCAATGTAAGGAATACGGCAGAACTACGAGTGTAAGGATGGTATGATGAAGACGAAGGTAACTATTCAGGAAATTGCACATTTTACAGGCCTGTCGAAATTTGCGGTCTCACGAGCACTGTCCGGAAAATCAGGTGTTAGTGAACAGACACGGGATGTTATTCTCAAGGCCGCTGGCAAGCTTGGATATTTCAAAGATAACAGCATGTTATCTGGTGATATGTATAGCAGCAATGAGCTTCAGGACCCGCAGAACACGCGGTGGAGTGGAACCATTTTGATTTTGTTTCCCAATGTTCGTTATCAGAATCAGGATTCCGTATACTGGGGGCCTGTCTTTAACGGCATATCATCCCGACTGAATCAGAAAGGCATCAATATCCTTACCCTGACAGAGCCTTCTGCGGATCAATTGTTCACATTACTGAACCCGGATGCCATTCGGGGCATTATTACGGTTGGTTCCATCTCGACACCTATTCTGCTTGAAATCAAGCGTCTGGGCATTCCCGTCGTCATGGTGGATCATCTGGACCCCGTTTTTCACAGTGACAGTATCTTCACCGACAATTTTGCATCCATGCGTGACATTATGCTCTATCTTCTGCGCAAGGGATTCAAACGGTTTCAGTTTGTTGGAAATACCAGTGATGCTCACAGCTTCTATGAACGCTGGGTGGCCTATACTTCAGTATTGATGGGACACGGCTTGAATCTGAATCAGATCCCGGAACTGAGCAGCCCGGATGTGGATGATTTCCGTAAGACATTTACTTCGGTCATTAATGAGGAGAACTTGCCTGAGGTTTTTGTTTGTGCGAATGACTTCTTTGCGCTCTACACCATTGAAGCTCTTGAGAGTATCGGCATTCGTGTGCCCGATCAGTGTGTAGTCACCGGTTTCGATAATGTGTACGACAATATACCGGTACTCGCCACGGTGAATGTAAACAAGGAGCTGCTTGGTGCACGTGCAGTGGACCAGATGTTATGGCGTATTGTGAACCCGGAGAGTAACGTAGAGAAAAAGCTGATTCTCGCAGATGTTATGATTCGGGAACAATACGGAAGACATAGCGGTTAAACGTTAAGGTACCAAGAGACACCAAAACACCCCCATAACCAGTGTTCGCCTGGCTTGGGGGTGTTTAAGTTTGGATGTCATATAAAAATAGATTCCAAGAGTCCATGCTACGTATCTGTCCGCACTTCATCCCAGTCCTGATCCAGATAACAGATCAGCCAATTCAGAGCACGGTGACGTTCGTAAGCCACTCCGCCATTGAGATTCGCTGGAGGTATTTGTTCCTTCACACGACTGTTCACACACACCCAGTTATACCGGTAAATTAGGTCCGCTGCGTCCAAAATCTCACTTTTGGAGCGAAACTGCGCTCCGGCTACAAAGGCTTCAACATCGTCACATTGCTGCAAATATCCTACATCCTGTCCCACGTTGCACAGATTTACCGGAGCTCCAAGCTCCTTGACGTAGCCAAGTGCCCATAACATGACATGATAAGCCTCGTATCCCCATGAAAAGGAAATAATCTCCTGATGTTCTGCCCCATGCTGCTCCACAAATCTTCTCTCCACAGGTGAAAAGAATGAAGCTGCATCATACTTGTCGATCACTTCCTGGACCAGCGCTGCTGTATCTTCTGCGCTCTCACCGGCTCCAAGACATTCACCCTTGAGAGCTGCAATACAGAGGGCTACCGCACGCTCTGCCACTTCTTGAACATTACGAATCGTTGTATGCTCATCCCCCGCTATTGCAGGCAGATGAACATTGAATGGGATTCTTTGCTCTGTTAGAAGCTGCTCGGAGCGTTCTTTGCGCAGCGTTGCAGATTGCGACGGGGGTCTGACATCGTCCAGGAAACTGGTGTGCGCTGTCACTTTGTAATCCTCTACTTCGGATTCTCCGTTGACATCCAGCAGCAGCTGACCTTGCGCATTCAGTAGGGAGCCACCACCCCAGAAGATGACTGCATCGAGGGCGTCGGCCAGATGTAACAACTCATTGAAGAACTCCTCGGAGATGTCCTCTTCCGTCTCGATGCCAACAACCATATTCAGTGTAGAGCATTTAATCAGTATCTTTTCCTGTAGCGAAGCATTCTTTCCCTCAATCTGACTCAGAAACCCCAGCATCCCTTGAATCATTGTGGTAAATTCTTCAGGGTGGGTCTGGCTGGTCATGATATTGAAGCCCTTCTTTTTCTTACCGAACAGCTTCTTGCGAGTGACTTGAATGTGGGTTTTATCTTCTTTACGCTCAATTGTATCCTCAGGGTATATGGATTGAATCATTTCAAACAATTGATCCAGATCAAACTGGGAGCTGTATATTGCACAATTTCTCATGAGGTTCACCTTCTTCTTTCAATTAGTCCTTATACGGGTCGAATTCATTGCCTCCGGCCATTGCGACACCTACGGGGCGAAGGATATGGTTAATTTTCAAGGTATGAGCATGCGCATTCAGCACGTCCTGCAGCTTCTTGTACACAAATGGACTTTCATCCGTTCCTGCACCTCTCAGCTCCACACCATAGGCACGAATCGCAGCCTGCATCTGTTCTTCGCTAATCTCACCACCCATACGGGTACGCAACTTGTAATTCATTTTACCAGCCGCCTGGGTTCGGCTCATAGTGCGCCCTGCACCATGTACGGTACTGCGGAAAGACTCGGTATTCTCCTCGCTGTGAATTCCCTCCACGATTACCGAGATATCTCCCATGCTGCCTCCTACAAAACCAAGCTGACCCGGTGCCAGCGGCGTTGCTCCTTTGCGGACCACCACGACTTCTTCGCCCATATGCTGTTCTTTCCAGGCAAAGTTATGATGGTTATGAACCGAATACTCTGCGCTCGCCCCGAGAATACCGAGAACCTGTTCAATCACATAATCTCGGCCTGCATACGCATATCGGCCCGCTAGAGTCATTCCGTCCCAATACATATCACCCATTTCACTCTTAAGGTCAAACAATGTCGGTTGTTGATCCATCGATTCTCCCGGCGCTTTAGCACTGAACTTACGTCCGGCTGCCAAATTCAGAAAACCACTCGCAACCTTGTGGCCAAATCCGCGGCTGCCAAAGTGGTTTGCAATCCATACTTTACCCGTCGCCTCTTCCACAAAAATATCCACAAAATGATTGCCGCTGCCCACTGTACCGAGCTGGTTGCGCGCGAGTGTCTTCAACTTGTGCTGTAGTCCAGGCTCAATGGAATCAAACAGCTTCCAGCTGGCATCATCGAACAGCTCATGCTCCACGGGTGTTGGATTGTTGCGCCCTACGCCGAAGGATATGGTCGAATTAATATCATCCATAATGACAGCAATCTGACCCCGGATATCCTCCCACATCAGGTTGGTTCGTACGGCCTTGTTACCGCAGGCAATATCATATCCAACCCCTGACGGACTGATCATGTTCCGGTAGGCAACCACGCCCCCGATGGGCTGTGAGTACCCTTTGTGATGGTCTGCCATTAGAGCCACGCCCAGTACGTCACCATGCTGCGAGCATGTCACCGCCTGACTTACCGCATTCTCCAGCGGCTCCCCCCAGACTTTAATGTTATCCACGATACGCATGATCTGGTTAACCTCCTTGGTCTTTTTTAAAACTCTTGTATATATTTTACTAAACCTCATTAGAAATAGGCAGGACATGGATATATTTTTATTATATAGACTTTTATATCAAACAAAATGACATATATATATTGCAAAAAGACGTAAATAATATTACTATGAGTTCATTAAGAAATATTTCCCACAAGCATTTTCTATGAAGGAGAGATCAATATGAAATGGTTCAAGAAAAGCACTGTACATGATGAGCGCATCGTCAATCTGAAGAACAAGGTTCACAAGGAAGCCTACACCTTAATTCTGCTGATCTGTGGTATTTCGATTATGATCAAATCATTCCTCAATTTGGAAACATCATCCATGTTTACGGAATTGATTGTTATTCTGGCAGGAAGTATTTATCTTGGTGTTCGCTCCATCATGCTGGGCATTTATTCGGATGAGGTTGAAGTCCATGACCAGACGAGCAAAATTTCGTATAACTGGCGCAATGTCATCATCGGGCTAATTATCGGAATCTCCCTGTCCTTGTTCCTGGGCATACGAAGTTCAGTTCTATTTGCAGAAACGTCTTATGAGAAGTGGTGGTTCTTTTTTCTCGTTTTTATCACTTCACTGCTCTTGTATATCCCTTTCTTCATCGGATTCAACGTCGTAGTCCACCACTTTGCCAACAAAGCGAGTCAAAAAGCAGCACAAAAAGATCAATGGAATTCATAGAAAGGACACAAGGGTGAAAAGGCATGAAAAATATACGATTAAAAGTCGCCCGGGTAGAAAAGGATCTATCGCAGGACGATCTGGCACGGATCGTTGGTGTATCGAGGCAAACCATTGGTCTTATAGAACTGGGAAAGTATAACCCGTCCCTCAGCTTATGTATTGCCATATGCAAGGCGCTCTCAAAAACCTTGAATGACCTGTTCTGGGACGAAGAGCAGACTTAAGCCGGATGGTTCCAATACCAGATTTATTATCACGTACATGATAAAGGAGGCATTATTTTGATTTATTTCAGGAAAAGAAAAACGGGGGCTGTACTTGCACTGACTACAGCCATACTAGCGAGTTCGCTCTATCCAACAGCGCATGCAGGTGCTGCCACATCATCTGCCATGGAGACTATACAGGGTCAGGTAACCCAAGTGAAATCCGCGAAAACGTCGGACGAGAAAATAGTGGAGTGGAAGGAATGGGCCAAAGATCATGCGTATCGACTAGACAGCATCCAGCCTGTGAAGACCGGCCAGGAGCGAGATTCCTTTTCGGATCTGAATATGCTGAAGCCCCTGCTGCATGACAAGCGAATTGTATTTCTAGGTGAAAGCTCCCATGGGGTTGCCGAATTTAATCTGGCGAAGACCCGGCTGATACAGTTTTTGCATCAGGAAATGGGATATAACGTTCTTGCCTTTGAGAGCGGTCTCTCCAACACATCCCTGGCTAATGCCACGATAAAACAGCAAAGTCCGGAACAAACGATGAAAAGCTCCATCTTCGGCGTCTGGTGGTCCAAGGAAATCACGCCCTTGTTCGATTATCTCAAAACAAAAGCACAAACCGAACAGCCTCTCATCCTGACCGGTTTCGACATGCAGCTGCAATTCCCGTTTTTGGACGGTAACTGGCTGAAGGATAAAAAGCTCGCCAAGCGTCTCGAACAAACGGAACAAAAGCTATCCGAATTCTCCGCCGGAACGGATCTGGAAGCCTACCGCGCTGAGAAAAATGAAATCATCAAGGTATACAAAAGTGTCCTTCAATCCCTGAAATCTGAAGCGAACCAGACTTATCTGCAAAAAGAATACCCGAATCAACCGAAACTTTCCATACTGCTCGAGCGAAGCCTCAATGATCGAATTCGTGTAGCGAGGGAATATGTCGATCTTTCGATCCGTTCAATGGCTGAAATGAATGATGGCAAATATGATTTGTTTTTTGATTCAATGGAGTGGCGCGATCAGGCGATGCATGACAATCTCATGTGGCTCGCAACCGAAGTATATCCAAACGAAAAGTTCATCGTATGGGGGCATAATGATCATATACGTAAAGCACACAGTGAAGTAATGGGCTCACCTTATCCAGTAACTTTAATGGGTGAAATGCTTTCGGAGGAAATGAAGAAATCCAGTTATGTTCTTGGATTATATGCATCCAGTGGTCAAACGGCTGATAATGCCGGCGGAGTTCATGCCGTTGAACCAGCAGAGCCTGGTTCCGTTGAAGACATTATGTCCGCTACGAATACGCCTTACAGCTTCCTGGATCTTCGATATCAGAGCAGGGAAACAGGCAACTCCTGGATGTTCGAACCACGATTTGCATACAGCTGGGGCATGATCCCTGAAAGTTTTGTCCCACGCGATCAGTATGACGGCATTTTAATGATTGACGATGTTCATCCACCACAATATATCCGATCATCCTCATCTGGTTCCAAAGAACAAAGTAAGGAATAAATACAAAAAGAGAGCTGCCAGCTCTCTTTTTGTTTTCCATTTCCCGTGTCAACTTACCCTGATCGACCGCCCCAGAACACCCACGTCGACGTGTTTCCTAATCACACTCCCTATTCTCCGTCACGAAAACAGGAAAATTCGATTAATTAAAATGCTTCCGGTAACCCTGAACCTTCTCATCCTTAAAGCCCAGTTTTTCATAGAAAATATGAGCCTCTTTACGCTGATCGCCAGACACCAGAATCATATATTCACAACCCAGGTCTCTCGCAATGTGCTCAATCTGAAGCATAAGCTTCTGACCAATTCCCTGTCTGCGTACCCGATCGGATACAATTACATTCTCCACAACCATGAAGGGGTTGCACTGACCCGCCAGATCCATACATTCAATACCCATAACCGATCCGGCCAATTCCCCGTTGTAAAATGCCCCGAGTACATGGTAGTGTCCATTTTGCTGGATATAGTGAAACATTTTCTGCATCTGCTGTTCATTGGTCGGTGTACCCATCAACTCGTTGTATAGCTTGCTTAGCTCCGGTAAATCTTCAAGTTCGATTGCTCTAATGGTAACCATGATAACCCTCCTGATTTGTGTCCTATTTCACATATGTTGTCTTAAGTTAGGTGCTTCTTAAAATAATAATGGCGGTGTCCGGTCGGTGCATTCTCGATCGTTGTGATCAAATGATAGCCATGCTTCTTGTAAAATTCCGGTGCCTGATACGAGAATGTATTCAATTGGATGAAATCACAGGATTTCTCGCGAGCAATACGTTCAATCTCACGTAGCAATTGGGAACCGTAACCTTGATGCCGCTGCTCTGCATCCACCCAAAGAATGTCGATCTCCAGCCAATTCCAGCAAAGTGTACTGAGCACACCTGCAACAATCTCGCCGTCGTCATTTTTGATGTTAAAATTCAATTCTTCGTAACGATGCCTTAATTCCTCGCTCACATGCGCAGCATTAAATGCGATAAGTTGCTGGCGAACATATTCTGAATCCTCTGAAGTACTTGGATTGATGTTGATTTGGGACAATCTCTTCTCCCCCTTTTCGTCATGACTCCGTGGTAAATATCTGAATGGGACCGTCCCACTCTGGCTCTCTAACCTCTTGGTATTTATTATGGGTATAACGTGCAATGACCTTACGCCAGAAAATCTGAGCAGGCTCATTCGTCTCCATCTCCGCAACTTTCCATGTCCCGGGAAAAAGGTTGAACACAGCAATGGCGGCTTGCGCGCCGATGCCCGAAGGTCTTTATTTCAGTAGTCTATAATTCACTAAGATATAGTTCAATCCCGATAACAATGTAACTCCTGCCGCCAGCCATAATAAAATCGCATCAATCCGCACATCAGTCAGCAAGCTAAACGGAACATTATTCAATAACACAGTGATGATGGCTGCCACCTGGAGCACCATTTTAATCTTGCCATATCGATCAGCAGCCAGAGCAATTCCTTGTTCAGTAGCAATCATACGCAGCGCTGTAATGACAATTTCACGTCCAATAATGATCACAGCAATCCATGAACCGATCAGATTCTCCTGAACCATTATGATCAGAGCAACCGAAATCAATAGTTTATCTGCCAGTGGATCAAGCAATTTTCCTAGATTGGTAATTTGATTATATTTTCTCGCTATATACCCATCCAGCTTATCCGTACCTGCAGCTATTGCAAAAATAATAACTCCAATCACCAAGCCATGCTGATCCAAAAAACGAATAAACTCACTCGACTCCTGTATCCAAGACGGAAACGGGATAAAACACAACATAAACAATGGAATCAATGCCATTCTCGCCAGGGTGATTTTATTAGCCAAGTTCATGGAAACCCTCCTTCTTCTTCACTCCATATGTTGTGAGTTCTCCGTCCTCTCGCCATCCTCCTTTTTTTTACACAAAAGGCTTAGACCATCACCGCTTCAAGTCTTATGGGAAAAACGTGTTAGCGGCTTTATCTTTTAGATCTAACAGGAAGGATCATGCAACTTTCCAGCTAATGGAAACGTAATAGAAGTAACTATTCTCATATCGGGGTGATGTAATGAAAGCTGTAAGTAAGTTACTGCTCCTATGTATGATATCTCTTTTATTGTTTGCCTGCTCACAAGACGTGGAGAGTAACCAACCGACCGAGCAGTCAGATTGGAATCCTCCAGTTGAGATTTCAATTGAAGATGCGGAAGCTAAGATCCCGTTTGAAATGAGACAGCCGTCCGTTCCTTTTCGAGTTAATCAAAAATCAGCAAGGATTTTAGATACCAATGGTACATTTGATGCCGTGGAAATCACATATGAGAATACTGATGAAGGATTGTCCCTAATCCTTATGATGACAAACTCAAAGGCTGATACGCCTCCAAATGGAAAAGAAGGACTAAAATTAGCTAACGGTTCGCAGACGTGGGACCAAGGAGACGAACATATTAACGCCATTTATTGGAGAAATGAGGGTTTAACTTACTCTCTTATTTCAGGTAAAAATAATAATCTTGAACCGTTATACGATCACCAAACATTAATTGAGATAGCCGATACAATAAAATGATTTTGATAAGCTAAATCGTTCGTTAGGTTACAGGACACGAAAGATTAATGAACTGCCTTTCACATAAGGCTGTTTTCTTTTTAGAGTAAAAAACAACATTAAGTTTTAACGTAACCTTCACAAAAAAGAAAGGACATACTGTATTTTATACAGCTGCCCTTTCTTCGGAATTCTTTAATGTATTCCTCTGTCCCTAATCTCCTGATCTACAACGATTCTCTGATTACGCGTTTGTAATACCATACAGATAATAGACCGAAGATCGAATATAACAACGTATATACAATCATGACGATTACGGTAGGTGTGACAAGTTCTGTGCCGAAGAAGAACCAGCCTGATTTCACAGCAAAATAACTATGGCTTAGTCCCACAACAAGTGGAATTCCAAAATTAAACAGCTGCTTGAACTGAATTCCGCGTAAAAGATTGCCTTGCGTAAATCCGAGTTTCCGTAGAATCGTATAGTTCGATTTCTCTTCTTCGCTCTCATTCATTTGTTTGAAATAGAGGATACACCCGGATGTAATCAAGAAAGTTAGACCCAGGAATCCGACAATGAACATAATTAAGCCCATAGTGGTGCGCTGGTTATTTCTAAATTCAATCTGGGAGAAACTTGGGGCCTCTAATTGCAGATCTGCAAAAATAGCATAGGCATTCTCGTCCTGTCCTGGATCTGTAATTTGCACACCGTAATAATCGGTCGATTCCCCTTTCTGAAGTTTCGGATCAAGATCCTGCGCGAGCTCTGCATAAACTGATTCATCCACAACCGCTACAGGTGTACCCCGGGTATAGTATACGGGAAGAACTCCCTGTTTCGTGGTTCCAATCAGTTGCTGGTCAATGGTATGCTTCAACCCGTGCAGAACAATGGGTCCTTCATCCTGAATGGAAAAGAATTGCTGAATCACATTGCCGTACCCCATGAAAATGACTTCGCCTGGTTTCAGATCAATGTTATCTACCATGCTGTCACTTACTACACTGCTGAACAATAGTTCATCCGTTAGGGAATCATCCATCACCTTATGTGCATCAATTTCAATATACAGAGGCTGTCTGTGCTTCTCCTCATATGGAATCTGTTTGTGATCCAATTCGGCTACAAAACGATCCTTCACATTCGCCTGAGCAAAAGAGAAATCCTCCGGTAGGCTTTCTTTGGCTTGCGCCTCTGCCGAATAATAGGAAATGTAGCTGAGCGACAACATGCCTATGGCGAGTGCCGATACGGTAGTA
Source organism: Paenibacillus sp. 11B (assembly GCF_030487755.1). Classification (NCBI taxonomy): domain Bacteria; kingdom Bacillati; phylum Bacillota; class Bacilli; order Caryophanales; family Paenibacillaceae; genus Paenibacillus; species Paenibacillus sp. 11B. The sequence continues at coordinate 158,842 of NZ_JAUKNS010000008.1, forward strand.
ATAATAGTCAGCAGCAAGGCATTCGACTTCATGCGAAACATGATGGAGGATAACGATAATACCTCGTTAATAGAGAGATAACCTTTTTTACTTCTGCGGATCAGATTAAAGAGAAAACTGACAGAACCTTTATAGAATAGATACGTCCCCAAAATAACCGAAAAGAGAATTAAAATCATTGTGTACATTAACTGCTGCATATCCAATTTCTCGACGCTGAACAGCCGTGCAGACAGTATGTAACCGAACACGATCATAGCAATACCTAAGATGCCCATCAGAATCTGCCCTATAGATAACTTCTGTACCTGCTGCTCTGTTGTAGAAGACACCCGAAAGAGGGATAAAATGCTCTGTGCTCGGATAAAGGTGTAATTCATCAACATGATGAGCAAGTACATCACGGCAAAAACAATCAACGTCTGCAGCAAGGCCATCGGTGAGAAGTACAGCTTTGTAATCGCATCAACGCCAATAATTTTGAACAAAATCATCAATATCAGCTTGGAACCGAGAAAACCGATCACAATACCAATCACCATAGAGCCGAAGTAGAGAAAGCAATTCTCCGCACTCAGGATGCCAAAAATTCTTCCCTTCGTCAGTCCGATCAGTTGAAACAAACCGATCTCCTTACTACGTCGCTTGATAAAAATCGTATTGGCATAGAGCAGAAAAATGCCCACAATGACAATCAGTAACACGGAGGATGCGCCTATCGCAGCCGCTCCTTTTGTTGATTCAGCAACCTCATTCATAGAGGGATCATACTGTAATGTCACAAATGAAAAATACAGCGCCACACTAAAAATCAGGGCGAAGACGTAAAGATAATAATTTTTCAGGTTTTTCCTCAGATTGCGAAAAATGATGTAGTTCAGGCTCATGGCTGCACACCACCCAGCACGCCTTGAGTTTTGATAATGTCATTGAAGAAGGATTGCCGGGACTCGTCTCCTTTGTTTAATTGGGTGTAGATCTGACCGTCCCGGATGAAAATCACCCTGCTACAATAACTTGCGGCAAATGGATCGTGGGTGACCATAATAATGGTAGCCTGATGTTTGGTGTTCATATCACTCAATTTGCCAAGCAGGTCCGAAGCTGATTTGGAATCGAGTGCACCTGTCGGCTCGTCAGCGAAAATAATGCTCGGATCATGCACAAATGCACGCGCTGCCGAAGTCCTCTGCTTCTGTCCACCCGAGATTTCGGACGGATATTTGTCTTTCAGCTCGTATATGCCCAGTTCACGGGCAATTTGTTCGAACTTCAGGTGTGCCTCATGCTTCGGAATACTCGTAATGGAGAGCGGCAGCAATACATTTTCCTTCACCGTGAGGGTATCCAGCAGATTATAATCCTGAAAAATAAAGCCGAGATGATGTTTGCGGAATTCAGCAAGCTGTTTCTCCTTCATGCCTGTAAACTCCTGACCCTCAATGTCAATCGTGCCCTGACTTACCCGGTCAATCGAGGAAAGAACATTCAGCAGCGTCGTTTTCCCCGAACCCGAAGGTCCCATAATACCCACAAATTCGCCTTTACTTACCCCGAGATCAATTCCCTTGAGGACTTCCTGTTTATTTAGTTTGTTCCCATAGACTTTATGAATTTTTTTGGCTTCCAATATCCACATATCCCACTCACTCCTCTTTGGTATATCTCCATCATAGGCGGGATGTTGCAATTTATCGTGCGATTCACCGAACAAAACCAAAAAGCATGTGACAATGTTGTCACACGCCTGCAAGGTGGATCATGTCATTCTTACGCGGGAAGGTCAGCTTGACGATGGTGCCTTCTCCGGGAGCAGACTGTGCCTTAACGTTTATACGAAGTGTTTGTGCTACCTGTCGGGTCAAATATAAGCCCATCCCCGTTGCCGTTCCTTCAAGCCTACCTTGCGTTGAAGTGAAGCCTTTATCAAAGATGCGCGGTAAATCATGAGCCTCGATTCCTCGTCCATAATCCTGAATGGTCAGTATGATATGCCCATCCTGTTCCCGGCTTTCAATGACAATGTCAGAGGAATGACTGTATTTCACTGCGTTGCTAAGCAGCTGCCGTATGATAAAACCTAACCATTTGCTGTCGGTCAGCACCTTTGTCACATGTAATGACACTTCGAAGCCAATCCCTTTGGATATGCACCACGACTTCAAAGCTCTAATCTCGCCATTCAAAATCGGTTCAAGCTCTGTTTCTTCCACAAACAAATCATTATGCATAAATGGAATACGCTTCTGGTGAAGCTGCTGATCAAGCAGTTGGTGAATTCGCAGCCATTCATACGTCATTTGCCCCTGTAGCTTGTCAGCCGGCATACGCTCAATCATCAATTGCAGCGCAGTTAGCGGCGTCTTCACTTCATGAATCCAGGCCAACATCTCATCCTTCTCCTGCTCCAGCAAAATAAAATGAGACGAGGACTCTTTCCGATAACGTTCGGTCTGCGAAGTCACGGCATCGTGCACAATCCGTTCATAAGGGCTTTCCGCGATTTCCAAATCCCCCGGATCATAGGTATGATCCCAGGTGGTTAATCTTTTGTAGAAACGGGTCTCCCTTGGATATCTCACCCAGATAAACACGATGCAAACCACTACATTCAGCACAACGATATAAGCTACAGATCGGAATGGAATGGACGTGTCAATATAGGCTACAAATAAAATGATGAGCTGCATGCTGATAAGCAGCAATAGCCAACTGAGCTTTTCCCGTATGTATTTGCCAATCATGCTTCCGCCTCTTCTGTTGCCATGTAGCCCTGTCCTACCTTGGTTTCGATATAGCCATCCAGATCTAGCGGCTCCAGTTTTTTGCGAAGGCGATTGACGTTGACCGTCAGCGTGTTGTCACTCACAAAATGTTCATGATCCCACAGACTGCGAATCAGGTCTTCCCGGGTCACAATCTGATTTTTGCGCTCAACCAACACTTTCAGAATGAACATCTCATTTTTGGTCAAAAGGACAGATTCATTGTCATGGGTAAGTGTATTCTTCACATATTCAATGGTAGCCCCACGCCATGTACGCAGTTCAATCCGCTCTGTATTATAGTTGTATACCCTGCGCAGGGTCGCCTGGATCTTGGCTATCAGCACATCGAAATGGAAAGGCTTCTGGATAAAATCATCTGCCCCAAGGTGCATTGACATAACCATATCCGTAGGATGATCCCGTGAGGACAGAAAGATAATCGGTACATTGGAATGAGCACGTATCATACGGCACCAATGAAATCCGTCATACTGGGGGAGCTGGATATCAATAATCACCAGCTGGGGCTGAATGACACTGTATTCCTGCATCACTTTGCCAAAATCCTGTACGCCATACACGTCATATGACCACTGGGATAACCGTTCTTTGATTTCACTGAATAATGATTCATCATCTTCAATGAGCATAATTTTAAACATATACTTTCACCACGTTTCTGTTCTTCTTGGGCTGACAGTTATAGGCGTACACGCTCGCTCTCCCATTCCCCTTCTAAAGCCAAGTTTACATACACTCCCACCCGAAATCAAAAAAAATAAAATTGCCCCAGAAAACAGGAAACTCACTGTCAGTTCCGGGACAACTTCATTGTACATTACGTACTGCTGCCAATAGCCATCCCTGTAAAGGTGATGGGACCCACCACGTTAGCCACATTGCCAGCAGCTGCAATTTGAGCTGTCAGGGTGTACACGATCAAACCAGTGGCAGATGTAACATTAAAATCAATTGTACTGAAAGAGGATGTATAAAAAATTTCTGTCAATGCCTGAGCTTCAATATTGATTTGTTTAGTGAAAATGACAGAACCGGGCCCAATATTGTCTGGCAGACGCGTAATCGTGACGGTCACGATTGGATTGCCGCTGATTCCCTGCAAACCGAGAGTCCCTTTCAATTCCACACGATTTACGGCGGGAATGGGAGGAGTGATGAAGATACCCAGGTCAGCCAGTTGAACACCAGGGCTCACTGTCAAAGGAATGTCAGCAATGCCACCAATTTGGTTGCTGGGGACACTGGCTTTGTAATCAAGCAGTGTAGTCAAAGACATAACTTTACCTCTCCTTTCTAATTGGGTACCGGACCAAAAGCCAGCGCGCTCAACGTGATCGGACCGGCTACAGCAGCAGGTTCGTTCTGGCTGGTCACTTCTACTGATAACGAGTAGATATGGGTTCCCGGAGGAACATTGAAGTCAGCCGTGATAAGCCGGATAACATAAAACTGCTCTGCTGCGTTCTGTAAGCCTTGCTGGGAAGCAAAGATTTGTGTCCCATCCCTGTACAAGCGAAAGATAACCTGCGGAATGTTGAGTATGGCTGCAATGCCAATCGTCGCATTCAGTTCTATACGATTATTTAACGGACTATCGTTTGGGAGTGTCAGATTGGCGGAAGCCAAAACAGCAACTTGCGGCGTAATGGGAACCGAGATGGGTAATATCCCTCCCGCCGTTCTTGAAGGTATACTTGATGCAGCTGCCAGTAGATTTACCACCGTGTTGAAAGCCTCCTTTTACAGGTAATTTAGCCCAAATTTCAAACTTCAAGATGTAGTATATCCCAACCCGCTAAACGTTACTGGACCAAACAGCTGGACGGTAGATAATGCCGGAACACCTATAATCGAAGAAACATTGAGTTGGTAAACATGAAAACCGGGAAGGACATTTTCGTCCACTGTACTAAAGCTGATATTATAAAAATAATTGCTCAATGCACCTACCGTCTGTGTGCCCAATTGTCCATTAAAAATCTCCTGCCCATCTCTGTAAATATGAAATTGAAGGGCATTATTAAACTCCGGGCCAACGTTCTGGACTCCTACATCCGCGGATAACAAGACGTTACCGGCAGCAGTAGAAGTCGTAAGCTGCGGTAGAAATATCCCCAAATCTGCCACTTGAAGCTGCACAGGGACCTGCGGAATTGTTGTTGGAGGCACGCCTCCAGAGAAATTGTCCGGGACACTCGCTGCATAATCCAAAATGGTCAAAGCCACTCGCTTCATCCCCTTTCCTATCTTGGAGTACATTCCTAGTATATGAAAGCTAGATAATAGTTTCTTGTGCGAACGTGACTGCAGAATAAAAATGGACGTACAAACTGAATTCGGACTCACAGTTTCCCGACATATGCCCTTTTCTCCACAAAAAAAGGACGACTATACGCATTCGTACAGTTCATCCTTTACTTGCATCACATATAGTGCAATGCCTTGGCAAATAACTTGTCATTATGGAGCCTTTACAGGATATCCTATTGTTCCAACTGCTCCATTAATTGTTCTGCAACCACACTAGCAGACTGAAGCTGACCTGATTCATATACCTCATTGAATAACCCAGATAACGCAAATTCCTTTACACTTTTGCCTCTTGCTACAGCCTGTAGCTCCGTATCTACCATCCCCGGATCGAATGCAATCACTTCAACGGGATTTGGTTGCCCGGATTGTTCCATCGCCACACATTGGGTGAACATGTTCATCCCGGCTTTGGAGGTACAGTAAGATGCCATCGAAGGTGCCGGATAACTTCCTGACCCGGACGATACATTGACAATTTTCCGCCGTGCGTTCAGGTGACTGGTCTGCTGTATAAAAGAGGAAGTCAGGATCATGGGTGCCGCCAAGCTGATATGCAGCTGTTGGCTGATTTCCTCTGAGATGCACTGATCGATTGGCTTCAACGGCTCAAGCATGGCTGCATTGTTAATGAGCCCAATGAATTCAACTTCTTGCGGTGGAATCTGTTCCAATATGCCTGAGACAAGATCGTCGATGCTATGAATATCTGCCAGATCAAACTGAACATGCTGGTAACGCTCGTAGGCTTCCTCCAAGTCAGACGTTCCGCGTGCAATACCGTAGACGTGATCTCCCTTTTCCAATAACAATTCCGCGAGCTGTTTGCCAATCCCCTTGGATGTGCCTGTAATAATAAAATACCTTTGTCCCATATTCTCCCCGCCTTTCTCTCGCTCTGTGCAAGATTGGTTGGATAATCAATTTATGATCCCCATGACTTCAGACTACACTTTGGGTTTTCTCCAAAACGTCACCCATAGAATTGGCAAACCAAAACACTTATCATCCTGTCCCTTCGTCTTCATCGGGCGTAACTCCACGCATTCAAAAGGATCTTCAAGCAAATAGCGAAGCTTGTCCTCCGTAAAAGCCAGACCGCCTTTCATCGACTTCTCACGGTATACCTCCCAATCGTCCATCACACTCTCCGGTCCACCTTGACCGCCAAACCCTGGAGCAAAGCAGGTCATCCCAAAATATCCTCCAGGTTTAAGTCCGTTGTGAATCATCTGTATGTAGGGAATTCGCTGATGTGGCAGCAGATGGTGAAGACAGCCCGAATCATAGACGAGATCGTATTCTTCTTGTGGTGTAAGTTCAAATACCGATTTGCATTCAAAATTCACGTCAAGCTGTTCTTCCACTGCTCTTTCCTTGGCCCACGCAATGGCTGTCTCTGATAGATCATATGCATCAACCTTATAACCCTGACGTGTTAGATATATTGCATTTCTTCCCGGGCCACAACCGAGCTCCAATGCTTTGCCCCCAGATAATATTCCTGAGTTCACATGCGCTACCAGATTTTCATCCGGTTTGTTTGGAAAAAAGGGGATCGGCCGGTTCCGATCTTCATAGAACGGCTCCCAAAATTGCTTCGCTGATCTGAATTCGGCGTCAAGAATGTCATATAGATCCTGGACATTTTTAATCGTCTTCTCCATAACCACATTCCTCCCTCGAATTCATACAAAGTATCCTGTATATTCCCTCTTATATATCGATCACTTTCCCTTTAAACCGCCCGCTTCATCACGTTTTTTGCGCTAAATCTACTACCCTCTATTATAACATTTCCATCCAATATAACTCTATTTTTCTAGCCGAAAATGTTCTATTTACATGTTAAAAAAACGACATTCAGAAGAAAGAAACCCTCTATCTCCCGGACGTCGTTTTAGTCATTTTTATTCATGATTCGATCAGCTTAACTTCTTCGTTAGATACAACACCACATCGTCATCGATGATCGTTTCATCGCCCCACTTAAGATAACGATCATGCTTGTGAATGCCCTGACCGTCCGGGATATATCCACGACGGGCATATAGAATTTGAGCTTTGCCATAATCGGAGAACACCCCGACACCAATCCCGGCAGTATCCGTTCTCTCCCGAACCACTTCCTCTGCCCGGTCCATCAAACGTGATCCAATTCCCTGGCGCTGATATTTAATCAGCACATTGAAATCATTAATTTCCGGAATGCCCTGTTCCCTGAACGACGGATAACAGGAATTCCACAATACATTCACGTAACCGGCAAAAACTCCATTAAGCTCCGCTACCAGAGTCACCCGTTCACCATTCTGCTGTTCTGCAAGATATTGAATGTACTGCTCTGCAGATTTGGCCCAGCCCTGTTCCTGGAATGCTTGCGAAATTACAACCGGATCGCTCTCATTCAAAAGTCGGATATGTATACTCATCGATGCATTCTCCTTAATAAGTTATTTATCTCAATGCTAGATTCCCAACCTGCTTCTAAGCGAGGTTATATGGGCAACATGGTGTCTTCCATGCCATGCATATACGCCCAGATTATAATCCAGTCTGGTCGTTTCTTTGGATGCGGGATGATAAAAGGTTTTGGCATAGTCTGCATCTGTTAATGTGTTTAATAACGCAACCCAACGACGATGCAGTGCATCCAGAATTTGCAGTGAAAACTCGACGTCCAGCTCCCGCGAATCACTCAGTTCAGCCCACCGCTCTTCGTAATATGGTCTTATCGTAGGATTATCCTCCGTCAATGCCAGTTTGAAACGGACCATGCTGTTCATGTGGCTATCTGCCATATGGTGTATGACTTGTTTGAGCATCCAGCCACCTTCCCGGTAGGGCAACCTTAATTGATCTTCACTCAGTCCTTTGACCGCTTCGCGGGCGCGCTCCGGCAACTCGGCAATATCCTCAATCCACTGCTTCCGCTGCTCTGATGTAACCTCGCCTGTATGTTCAAATGATCCAATCGGGTACCTCAAATCCATCGATCATTCCTCCTTGGTTAAATAGTTTAAATATACACATCACACTGCCTATGGGCATACTCCATCAGCCAGCAGTCTCTCATCTGCCCTTCATGCAGCTCGTGTTCTGGTAACAGTCTGACCTTCCTGAAACCACACTTCTCGTAACAGGATATGGCTCGTTCGTTCCACGATTGCGGGTCCATAACCACTTTCCGGGCTTGCTTTTCGTTGACCAGATAGGCCAACATGGATTGTACCAGTTGTGTGCCAATACCGCGATTCCAGTAATCAGCCTCTCCAATAAATTGATCTGTTCCATAGATGATTTCATCTCTATCTGCATAACCATACTCATTTCGTTCTTCCTCCTCCAGTTCATAGAACTGGATATATCCAATAGGTTTACCTTCGTATTCAACCATACAACGATGTGCAGTATCGTCTTCTCTATAAAAGTGCTCTCTGACCAAATTCAGATCATGCGGCTGATCACGGCCTTCATAATATTGAAGCACAGCTGGGTCAGACAACCATCGAACAAGGTGCTGCTCATCTTGCTCATCCAATAAACGCACTGTAATTTCATTCAATTCATAGATTAGCATCACTCTGCATACTCCTTAATGATTTCCAGAGGCTCTCCCGAGACCCAGCTCAGATCCTTGCCCAATACTTTTTCCTGATGAACATAATAGATCATCGGTTGCCGAATCAGTTCTGCCTCCTCACCCAAAGGATGAATGGTAAAACGCATCTTGTAGGTGCCCACTGCATCAGGTACGGAGAACCCTGCAAATTCAATAATCGCTGTTGATGACTGCCTCTGTAACGCTTGACGAAGAATCTCTTCCATTGCACCTGTGCTGCCGACGGAAGTAGGTTGAATAAATCGGCTATCCTGTTTGTCAACAAAAGATATTGAACCCCAGCCAGGTACAAAGGGATATACGATGTGCTGACCCTTATCTTCTTTTGTGCGAGTAATGGTTAATTGCACCTCGTATTCATCCGTAGCTGTCTGCCGAATCGTGCCCTTCATGTTAACATCTTGCGCTGTAACGCTTGGAGCCAGATTATTATATACAAGAAACACTGCTACAATAATAATTGCAATGCCAGTCAGCCAAAATATCGTACTCCTACGCATGTATTTAACCCCCAAGTTTAACTGTAAATCTGAAGTAATTCGCTCTCCATTAGTGTCTGTGTAACGCTGTCCAATTCTGGAGAAGCAGACCAATCACTATGTGTATTCAAACCATATTTAATCGTATGGATAACGCTATTGGCTGACATGTATAAATTATGGTGTACTCCCGGCTGTACTATGATATGCTCTCCTTCGCCCATAACTCTAATCTTAAGAGCCTGATCATGCGCAAAATTTGCATAAGCGATCCACCCGGACTGCACAACATAGAACTCGGTTATATGGTTATGAAAATGGCTATTTTGCCATGCTCCCTGAGATGAAGCTATCGTTCTACAATAATAACTGCCATCCTCTGAAACCATCTTGTATTTCCGTTCCCCATTAGCCATCTGCTCGAAGCTGGTATTCACATTATCCGGCCCTAAAGTTTGTTCTAATGTTTCTCTATCCAAACCATTACACCCCCTGATCTGAAATACGAAGGTAGGTATTCATATTTTCCTTATGCCATGCCCAACAGATACACCTCCAGAAGAAAATCCCATATTAAACAACATTCGACACTGGCAAGTCGATTTTCCTGTTCGATAGATTATCTTTTTTCTCGTAAAAAGAGTTTTATCCATTCTCATCTTGTACTTGTTAAAATTTGAAACGCTTTTCTCACAGGCGCCGTATTAAGCTCGAAGTCGTATTTTTTTACTTGGATAAACCAATAGGATGTGGAGGTTGAACGAATGTCTTTTTTCAAGAAAATGTTAGCCAGTGTAGGTGTTGGAGGAGCCAAAGTAAATACAGAATTACATACACCTGAGGTTACGCCTGGAGGAATCATCTCGGGGATCGTCTACATCGAGGGCGGAGAAGTGGAACAGAATGTAGACCGAATCTATCTTACGATCAAAACCCATTACATACGGGAGCACAATGATCGAAAAGTTAATGAAACAGCCGTTGTTGCCAAATATTTGCTCACAGAAGGTTTCCTATTACAACCTGGAGCCAAACTGGAGAAATCCTTCTCATTTGATCTGCCTGAAAATCTTCCGATTACACTGCACCGTGCAGAGGTATGGGTCGAGACCGGTCTCGATATTTCAAGTGCCATGGACCCTTCAGACCGGGACAGACTACACGTAGTTCCTACCAAAGATATGAATACCATCCTTGATGCAATTGATCTCCTTGGTTTTAAGTTACGTGAAGTGACCAACGACTATGCTCCAAAGCTTGGTGGCAATCTTCCCTTTGTACAGGAATTTGAATTCGTGCCAACGAACAAGTTCCGCGGCTATCTGGATGAGCTCGAAGTACTGTTCAACCCGATGGGAGATTCAATGGAACTGCTGCTTCAGATCGACCGCCGCGCACGTGGGCTCGGTGGCATTTTCTCCGAAGCGATGGGTACGGATGAGAGCTTTGTTCGTCTGCATCTCTATGAGAGACATCTTGCACGTGGTGCACATTCGGTCGCCCAAGGACTGGAAGAGGTCATTTCCAAGCATTTATAATCTATTAAAAATAGATCCAAAAACAAAAAAACAGTTCTCCTACCAACTTTCATTGGTCTAGAACTGTTTTTTGTCTATGTTTTCTTTTATTAATATACAAGCCCAAACTCAAGAACGCTGTGTCCAGCGCTGCATCCCCGATCGAAGACCATAGTATGCAGCAGCAAGCAAGAGGAATCCGATAACAGCAATCAGAATGGAAGTGGTATCCCAACGGGCAATGAAGCCAAAAGCAACCTCGGACTGCAACATCGTGACGGATGAACCGTTGTTCATTTCAGGTACATGATTAAGCGTGATTAGCATACCTTGAACGACATTCCAAGCCATAAAACCTATTGTGAACAGCAAAGTTACCAACAGGGATTCCACACCTAATCGTTTGTTGATACTCATCTTTTTGCCTCCTCATTTACGGTCTGATAACACTTTGGAAATTATAAAATCCACCACATCATCTGTTGTTCGGTCGTCCGTTTGAATATACTCTTCAAAACGTGCTCCGTGGAATGCTTTGGCACACTTAGCCGCTTGTTTATAAGTCCAGCTCTCAGGCTCATCCCCGCGCTTCAACAATCTCTCATGTAATGTTTCCATAGATGTCATCAGAGTGAAATGAAAAAGGTCATCATCTAACTCTTTCAGACCCCGATGGATGTAATTGAACTGCTCTGACTTGTAGATGGTCATCGGAACAATCAGATGTTTGTTATACTTCTGCCTGATTTCACGGGCGACTTTCACGGTAAGGACTTTCCACAGCTCCATATCCTGAAAATCGTCCGTTTTCTCCTCTTCCATTTTCACATCATCCACAATCACATTTCTTAACATGTAACCAATCTCTTCAGGATCGTAGATCATGCTGTTCGGAATTTGCGGCTGCAGCTTGGTCGCAGCAGAGGTTTTACCCGAGCCAAATGCCCCATTAATCATCACAATCATCGTAACACTCTCCTGCGTGTCAGATTCAATTAGACAAGAGGTGTTCCATCTCCTGTTTCAGACGATCTTTGTTCGTATCCACATATTGATAAAGGAGTTCAAATACCTCTTCATTATCCGATTGCATGCTTAAATTACCCGCTTCAAGTTCCACCCGTTGCAAAACCTCATGAATCTGTTGACCATGCGTATTCAGGGTCGTCGTTACATCCTGTTCAGAGAGTGCATTCACATTCTCTCTTAATTGCTCAGGCGTCACACCATTTTCGGATAACATATGCTGAATGTTCTTCAGGATCTCTGCATCTGCATCATTGCCTATGCGCTGCATCGCTTCCGTCGTTTCACCGAGAAACTGTCCGCTCGCATTTTCTAGAAAACCGGTAATGCCACTCATGGACAGCTCTGTATCCAGATCTACGATCAGGATAGTATCTCGCAGTACCTGTGGAAGTTCCGGGCCGCATTCCCGAATGGTCGCAAATTCAGCACGATAAAGATCCATGGCAACACTCCCCACCACTTCTTCACCCGACATGCTTTCAAGCTGATCCAAGGGTAATAATTGCTGCAATTCTTCCTGTAATTTGTACATCTCTCTGCCTCCTGTATCTCTCTTTATATAAGTTTAACTTATGAATACTTACACTATCACTCCGATGACAGAACAACCTTCCGACCGCTGTGTTGAACATATCTATATATGCTGAACGAATAATTTCACACTGGATTACTACATAGTCATAACTAGTGTAAAGAAACGCCTTTATATCATAGCAGAATATAATATATAAGTTTATCCTATGTATGTTTGCACCAGATCGCGCTGCCCACACACTTTACACGAAATACAGATAAACTTAACCTTCACTTGACCTCTGGAAAATGATCCGCTGTTATGATCGTGTCATCAAGAGTCATGGGAGGGGTAATGATGCGCCTGGCCTTGTTCACCGATACCTATGTTCCGGATACCAATGGTGTTGCCGGCACGCTGCACCGCTTAAGTAACCAGTTAAACCGCAAAGGAATTGAGCATCTGCTACTTACGCCGCAGTCCGTTATTGAAGGCAATCACGCCGCACCGGCCCGTTCGGTTACCAACATCCCCTTTTTCCTCTATCCGGAATGTAGAATAGCCCTACCTAACCGGAGATCCATCCATCAAGAGTTAAAAGCCTTTCAGCCAGATCTGCTGCATATCGCCACTCCATTCAATATGGGCCTTCTCGGTCTCAGATATGCGCTCAAGCATCAGCTTCCTCATGTCATCTCCTACCATACCCACTTTGATCGTTACCTCGAATACTACAGGTTGAACAGCATAATTCCTCTCTACTGGAAGTACATTCAGTGGTTCCACCGGGCCTGTGACTCCACATTAGCACCGTCTCAGGAGACCTTAAACTCATTGCAGTCGAAAGGTATTCAGCGTCTAAAACTCTGGTCCCGCGGGATCGATTGCAGCCTGTACTCACCAGATAAACGAAGCTCAGATATCCGTTCTCGCTACAATATAACGGCTCCTCTAATTTTACTCTACGTTGGACGAATTGCCCCAGAAAAAGATATCGCTACCCTCACGCTTGCCATGCAGCAGTTACCTGAACATATGCAATCCCGTGTACACTGGATCATTGTTGGTGATGGCCCATTGCTTCCCAAAATGCGTATGCAATCCCCGACCAATGTCACCTTTACAGGGTACCTGCATGGTGAGGAGCTTGCTGTTATGTATGCTTCGGCAGATCTCTTTGTGTTTCCTTCCTCAACAGAAACATTTGGCAATGTGGTGCTGGAAGCGATGGCTTCAGGATTGCCAGTTCTCGCAGCGAATGGTGGCGGTGTAAAAGACTTGGTCGCACATCATCGAAGCGGTGTTCTGTTCGAGCCAGGCCAAGCGGATGCATTGATTCGGGAGATATGCCTCTGGGGTAATCATATGGATCAACTAAGACATATGGGCATTGAAGGACGAAAACTTGCTGAGCAGCGTTCGTGGGATCACATTTTTGACGGGTTAATCGGGGATTATGAGGAAGCCATTGAGAATCGGAGAAGACGCACGAAAGATCGAATTATTACAGCTTGAACATTATTAAGAAAAAAGCGGGGATGGCTAACATCCTCGCCTTTATAACAGCCGTTGCCATTTGTCTGATGTCCATGCGCACCTTCCACACTGTTATGTAGTGTAATTTTGAATCTAATCTGACTGTCTCCACTTAGAGTAGCCCCTTTAATTCACCTAGATGCTCAATAATATGCAATGGTTTAGTTGTAATACTGTCCTGCCAAGGCTGATTGACCTTCATCCAAATCGTGCTCATGCCTACTTTTGCCGCGCCTTCAACATCATTTACCGGATGATCTCCAATGTAGATACACTGCTCGGGAGAGAGGTTGAAATGATCCAATGCCAATTTGAAAATACGAGGGTCGGGCTTTTTGACCCCAGCCTCTTCCGAAACGATAATATGATCAAAATCATCCCGGATGCCGAGCTGATCGATTTTACCGTACTGAATCTCAGTTTTACCATTGGTGATCAAACCTGTTTTATATTTTCCTCTTAGAGTTTGAACCACTTCTCGCGCCTGTTCCATCAGAACAGCACTTCTCACATACTCTCTGCCATAGAACTCCATAAGTTCCTCATGAGGCGGGTTCTCAGCCCAAGGTAATTCATGGAGCAGCTCGTTGAACAAGACATCCTTGTCCTTGTAGCCGTCCTCATCCAGCTCAATAATTCGTCTAAGAATATCATCCGTAGTCTCAAGATGGGCAAAATAAGTGTTAATCAGACTCTGGCTGAAGCCTTCAAAGGTACTTATTCTGTTGAGAATCGTATTGTCCAGATCAAAAATAATCGCTTTAATATGATCCATCGTCATGCTCCTCCTGTCTAGTCTGTCAAACGTTCTTTACTCAACAGCAACTCCAGTTTCCGATTGGTTTCGGCCTGCTCTTGAATTAATCGTTTCGTTTTACTTTCTATGCTGATGAGTGTGACCGTCATAATAATTACACAAATGATCCCAATAAACCCCATAACTACTCACCTCTAACGTAATGTTTCTTCTATTTTGTTAGCTGCGACTACCATGAATTATAAACATGTAAACCCAACCATAGAATAGACCAGGGCTGGGTTTACCTTGTAGAACTCATGTTCATTTCTTCTTTTTGTGATAATGGTATCCTGTACATAGGCCCTTTTGTTTGGATTTCGCGGAACAATTATGTCCACCATTTTTGTCCAATCTGCCTGGATGGGCATAAGCAGAAGAAGATACACCAATAAGTACGACAAGAGACAAAATTATTATAACAACCTTTTTCATACGTCACCCTTCGATCACACCCTATGCTTTAGGGCTTAGTTCTTCCTCCATCATTCTACATGAAAACCCATAATAAGGATATCCTTATCACTCCAAAATTTGCTTATTCTATGATTTTAAACTTCCTCAATGCGTGTGTGATGCCATCCTCACTTGCTCGCAGAGTGACATAGTCCGCACTTTGTTTGACACGCTCTCCGCCATTCCCCATCGCAATGCCGAGACCCACGTACTCTAGCAGATTGATATCATTTTCACCATCGCCAAAAGCCATCGCTTCCTCTCTCGAAATATTCAGATGGGCGAGCACTTTCCCTGCCGCTATCGATTTGGATACTTCGTTCTCTTCCATGACGTTAGACACATAAGGATGGAACCTCACGAATCTTAATGTAGGGAATTGGTAATGGAATTTCTCCACTTCGGCTTGATCGGCATATAAACAAATACAATACACTTCTTGTTCCAAAGAACTAATGGTCAGTGGATATTCTATCAGGCCAAGCGTATCTCTCAATGCATCGATGACACGCACATCCGTTGTGCATAATCCATTCATCACGAATGACTCTGTAAAATAAGAAATACTGCTTCCGTGCAGCTCGGCAAATTCACTGAATTCTCTAACCATTCGTGCAGAAAGCACCGATTTATGTATCACTTCTTCACCGCTCTTGATCAATGCCCCGTTAGCCGAAATTATGGTATCCATTCCGAGTTTCCTGAACTCTCCGCATAAATTATAGGGTCTGCCGGTGACCAGAACGACCTGTATACCCCTACGAACCAAATTTCGAATCGATTCCTCTGTACTTGGCGAGAGACTTCGATCCTTCTCACTGAGTAACGTACCGTCCACGTCCATAAATACGATTTTAATCAATGGAACATCTCCTAAGCTATATAAATTGAATTGCGGAATATTTACACTTGCCACTCCGATGACAGAACAACCTTCCGATCGCTGTTATCCCCAGATTTTTTTGATTCCTATTTTCAAAGGGGAAAATCCGGGGATAAAGGCGAAGCGTATGCTTTCGATGCAGCTTTCTTCCAGAAAGCTTTTAGCTCCACTTCTTCAGGTTATTTCTGACCTCTCCGTTATCGTGTAAATGTTTATTTCAGTTTATGGAAATTAAGCATTGATCTTCAATAAAAAAGGCAAGTGCACAGTTAACTTAATAGTATTCCTGCACTTGCCTTTACATTATCGAGTCTGGACGTTCTGACTCCGCTCCATGTACCACAACTGAAACGCCTCTACGGCTTCGAGCGAAATATCGTTTACGTTGTGATGCAGAACAGGTTTGGCACGGTTTACCGTTTGAATCGAAGCGACCCCAAACCAGCGTTGCAGCACATTCCGGGTGATTTGTACCTCGATGACTTTTTCACGCTTAGAGATGTATAATGTTGACGTTAATGCGCCGGTTCGCAACTGAATAAAGTTCTGATTCAGGACGTAGCGTGTATGGAAAAAATCAGCTAATCTGCATATGACAACCCATAGTAACAGAATAGCGGAAATCATCCACCACGCCTGATGCTGTCCCAGAATCACCGGTTTGAAATAAAACAGTAAACCTGTAGCAATGATCCACACCCAGCTTGGTATCAGCATGCGCAGCCATAAGGATTTTCGCGGAAGCTTCTGCATCTCCTCTGTAACCTGATAGGATGGCAAAATCTCCGAGATCATATCGTAAGCTTGCTTTACAGGCAGAAAAGGATAGAGCGAGTTAACCTCCTGGTCGGATTCTCCCAAACCACCTGCTGTCGTCAGTTCCACTTCTGCCAGTCCTAACAGCCTTTTCATCGGAGACTGCGTGATTTTCACCGCCTGGACTCGTTCCTTCAGAATCGAAAATGCGGTCTGTTCCAACATGCCCTTCGTAATATAGATTCGTTTGCGATCTGAGGATATTTGGAAATCACCATACTTCACAAAAGTTCTAATTATACCAAGCGTAATGGAAACAGCGATAAGTCCCGTGATAATCAATGTGGTAATCCACCAGGTATCCAGCCACGTTAATACGATGCTCTCCGTCACTTTTTCATCAGGAAAGAAATCTTTTATCGACGAATAGAGAGAACCCAGAATCGGAATAAGTACCAGAAAGCTGAGTGAGGTGAACGATGCTTTGAATATATCTTTACGGGTGGACTGGTAATGTATAGTCCGTTCAAGCTCCTCTTTAACAGGCACTGGAGTATCTTCTTCCGTTGTTACGTTTTCGGGCAGATTCTCTGAGTCTACGAGTTGTTCCATAACATCACTGGTCGCATCTGCTTCCGACATATGTCCTGCTACAATCTTTTCAAGCCGATCTGATTCCGAGAGTGAAACGACTTGCAGCTGAAACGTAGCATCTTCTCCCTTGATGCCCGTCTCAAAACGAATGGATGTGACTCTGAACAAACGATGAAACAACGACGTATGCCGGTTCACGTTCTGAATTTTGGTGAAGGGTATCGTTCTTCTTGTGCGGTTAAATACTCCACTGTAGATCTGGAAAGCCTTATCCTCTGCGGTATAACGTAACGTAAACCAGCCCCAGATGATGGCTATTACACTAAACGTCATAGCCACATAAAAGGCGACTCTTCCATACATAATCCACTTGGACGCCGAGCCATGACGAAGAATAAATAAAAAAACGATAAATGCAAAAGAATTTTTAACCAGTTTCCATACACTCCAGAGCATGGCTAACGGGTGTTGTCTTTTCGTCTCGTTCATTCATCCACCTCGTTAATCCTCGCATAGGATGCAATCTGATGGCGCAATTCAAGCGCCACTTCCTCTGGCAACGCCGGGATGTTATGAGATGACCCCATCGTGCCGACCGATACGGAATATAGGCCATATTTTCTCAAAAGGGGACCTTGGTTCGTTGTAACCGATTGTACTTTCGCCATAGGAATGATCTGATGCACCTTCTTCAGAGCCCCGTGTTTCAATTGCAAGAACTCCTCATTCGCATCGTAGTACCAATGCTTGTATAACAATGAAGGTCGAATAAAAATCCCCCACACGGCATACAGCACCGAAATAGCTGTTACTCCCCACAGTAACCAACCAATCCACGACTTCCATCCATAAATGGAATCCAGAACCAACAGTGCTGCAAGCACAATCAGACCTATTCCATTAGATATGATTGCACTGATTCTCCATATAGTTATGGCGTTCGGGGATAAACGTTGCTCGGGTGTATTCCACTGTATGTACTGCATATATTCACTCCTTTTTCTTACTGTACGAAGAATAGTCCTCTATCGATGCAGAAAGATTCAATTAGTAAAAGAGATGACTCCTGTTCAGCACAGTCGTCATCTCTGGGTCATTTTATTTTGCAGCAAAATCCTTCACTTCACATAACCACACCATATGGTCCGAACCTTCACCCCAATAGTTCTTTGCCACGGCATAGGGTTCTCCAAACTTACACTGCCATTTCTGCTGCGCTGTCCGGTAGCCGCTATCCAGACAAAATTGCGTAATCTTACGCCGCTGAAGTTCAGTAGCCAGGGCCTGAATAAGAGCAGAGCCAATCCCCTGACCTTGTACCTCTGGCAAAACGTAGAGACTACCCAGTTCTCCTATTTGGTTCAATTGGTTGTTTGTGCATTCTTGAATCTCCTTGCCGCAAGGACCATAGGAAATGGTGCCAACGACGGTGTCTTCTCTTTTGGCGACCAAAAAGAAGACACTCGATTCCTTATTGTTGTCAGGATGCAAAGCGCAGTGAAGCATTGCTTTTTTGTGTTCTATTTCATCCCGAATGTCTTCGTGCAGGGCACCCAGCCCCTCTTGTATAAATGCACTCGTAATGGATATTTCGAATACCTGGCAAGCACTCTCCATATCCGATGATGTTAAAGGTTGAATGGTAGTCAGGTGACTCATATGACCGTCTCTCCGTTTCGATAGCTATATAAATTAAACTAAAGGTTATTTACACTTGCCACTGCGATGACAGAACAACCTTCCGATCGCTGTTATCCCCAGATTTTTTTGATTCCTATTTTCAAAGGGGAAAATCCGGGGATAAAGGCGAAGCGTATGCTTCCGATGCAGCTTTCTTTCAGAAAGCTTTTAGCTCCGCTTCTTCAGGTTTTTTCTGTCCTCTCCGTTATCGTGTAAATTATTTTGTTAAACCTATATAGTAAACTGACTTATCGATGTAATCAGTAGGCTTAGATGTTAGTCCGTATGACTCTGGATCACTTTCCTTACCTGGTTTGAATTCTCAATGGGTATGATATATCCGGTCGAATTATCCTCATTTCTTACAAGAAGGGCATTCATATCTGGGTCGCTCCCTATAGAGAAATCATACGTTGTCAGTGAATCATCCTTATTCGTTATATTCAGCTTATACTGAGCTACATAATTGGGCATTCCAGGTAGGGGCTCCGCCTGTTTAATGGCCTTTACGATCACCCGAATCTCGTCGGGATCATTTAACTGCAAATCTTGACATGGTTCAAATCTAGAATCTGGACTACAGATAAGTGTAATAAGTCGCGGAAGATCATCTTCCTCTGCATTCGAATCATTTGGATGGTTACAGGCTGCAAGGAGCATCGCGAAGAGACCTACGAGAATCCCTGCTTTTTTCATTAGCATATATACCTCCGATTCTTAATCAGAACATGAGCGTAAACTCTCTACGTAATTATCTAGATGTAGCTCTAGATGCTTATGTTGTACACCGCAACTCGGAGTCCCATCCTTGGAGCAGTTCTTTTAAACGCTGGGCGGTATCGGCCACAAAAGTACGTATCTTTACATCCGTAATGAATTTGGGAACTATACCGGGTTCGTTGGCGCTTTCATTAAAAAAGGAAAACGTACGATCCCGCCAGCGCAAGATCTCATCTGCGGTTAACAGATCAACAACATCATAGCCAGGCGCAATCTCAAGCATTTGCCAAACGTCTTCAATCCAGCTTGCCTGTTGATAAAGGTTAAAATCAATCTGATCCGTCTCCTGGTAATACAGACGCCCAAGTTCATCCTTGGTTCGGGTTATACCCGAATTTTGATCCGTAAGAGTAACCTGCTCCACAAATTGCGGATGAACACTACGGAACCAGTAAAAGTCTGTCAGGACATGCATAAAATAGCCCCGCACGAACCACTTCCATCCCTCATCTGCGTGCTGTTGAATGTAGGTTGAATAACGTTCTTTTAGTTGCTCAACGTACTGTCCTTCATTCTTATCCTTAGGGTTGAAATGAGTGTTTTCCTTATCCGCTCTTGTCCAACCCTCGCGCATATGAATAGAGTCAGGTGCGACATTCCCCAGATAGAACGGACCTCGTTCTACATGTCCATGCAAGGTTTCAGCAAAAAGAACAGCAACATTTAAATGAACCATTGGCAGTGGCATAGAGATATTCTCCTTTTTCGCAAAATCTGCTACACATACAAAAGAAAATCAATTTATTCTATGCTCAAGCCTGCACTCGCTCTGCTTGTATCGTCTCAAATAGCTGCTCCAAATCCGTATGAAGATCCGGCTGTTCGTTAACGAGCAGGTTTATGTATTCCGACCCGCATTCATAGAAAACAAGACGATTAAACGGAGCTGAATCCCCAAGATGATTCATATCTAGTCCTAATTTCTCCCGAATCCGATTCTCCATATATCGCGCGTACCCCTCGTTCCACTCCAGCCAGTTGAAGTACTCCCCTTGTTCTTCACTCAAAGAGTTAAACAGAGCCAATCTTGCCGCTTTGACTTGCAAGAGATCCTTACTCTTCAGGGCTGATAGCAACGAATTGATCCGCTCGGTAACTATCTCATTGTCATAAGGAAACTCATAATCCAGTTCCCACGTTACACGTTTGATTTGCTCCATCCTGCGTTTAATCTCAAGTCGGTCACCAATGTCACGATACTGTTCATATACGTAACAATGGACAAACTCATGAAAGAGGAAGACTTTCTGCTCAAAATTTTGGAACGCTGCATCTGTCACCACTGCGCATATTCGTTCATCCATGTGATGCACCGGAAATGCCGCCAAGCATTCATCGGGAATATTCAGATCATCCGGAACGGTTTTCACCCATTCATATTGCTTCGTCTTGGACGAATAATCATAGATATATAACAAAGTTTCATATGCCACAACCACAGGATAATGCTCTCTGAATAAGGGATGTATACTGACCAAATCCTTTTGAAGCTCTTGCAACTCGTTGATTTGCTCTAAAAAAGTATCCATGTCAATTACCCTCTCTTTAGTTGAATGATGAGTTAATCATATCAATAGAGCAACAATAAAACACTGAGAGAAAAATGATAATTCTATTGTTGAGTGATATTTCTACAGGTTAGAACCGTTCTCCTCGTTTCTCATATAAATAAATGTCCAGCGCCTGAATCCCACGTTTAGCAAGTTTGATAAATAAAATAAGGGCATATACGCCCAATCCGAATAACACCAAATTAAATAAAACTGCAAATGTCGAAATGAATGAAAAACTCATCATACTTCCTCCTTTTTATCACCGTAATGAATTCAAAATTCATATAATTATCATGATTTATAAATATACCAACTTATTAATTCACCAGCCTATTTTAGCATATTTTACCTCTCTTTACTTTCTTCAATCAAGTTCCTCACTTGATAGGCTTAATGCTAATCATTAAAAATGAAAAATCTCCCCCCGGGCATCCGGCTGGAAGACTTTACTGAAGACTTATTCTATTAAATCCGTTCACCGCTTACCACATGCCAGTGTTGATGCTTCGAATCCTGGTAAGTACCCAGATTCGTTACGATTTTGGAAAAACCCGTCTGAACAACCATGTCCCCAGCAACCTTTTTGATAACGCGCATGATCTCCAGTAATAGTTCATCATTATTAGCTTCTTCCTGTGAAATGAACGATTGGATATGGATCTTCGGAATAACAACAATATGATGTTTGTAGTATGGTCGGGTATGATGATAAGCCAGCACCTTGTCTGTTTCCATGACGATATTTACTTTGGTATTACCACTAAGCACTTCATCACAATAAAAATCCTGTGTCATATACGATCCCCTTTCACTACTCTTAGTTAATATATCCCGCTTTTTTCAGCACATATTCCGTGAATGGATTAATCTCAGGGATCGGCATACTCAGATCAAAATAACGCAGTTCCAGTCCTTCATCATCCATGACGGTTGGTTCGCCCTGAATTTCAGTAGCTTCATAGACAGCCATGACATTATACACCTCATCTCCATGCGGATACTTGTAATACATGTCCTGACCTGAGAAAACGGTAATGAGTTTATACGCACCCGCTCTCAATCCAGCTTCCTCATATAATTCACGGGCAGCAGCTTCCTCCAAAGATTCTCCCGGTTCCAATGATCCACCAATGGTTCCCCAATCCAGACTATCTGTACGTCTTTGCAATAGCAGATGGCTCTGCTCATTGAAGACCAACACACATGAACCAGCCATGATTAGAGGGCGCGAACCCACCAGCTTTCTCAACTCCATGATATATCCCATAAAGATTCTCCCCCGTCTTGAATCAGATAAGTTCAACAACGTGTCTCTAAGACTTGGATTTAGTCAAGATTCCCTTGTCTACGGAATCTTGGATAATTTGCTGTGCGTACGTCCACAATGTTTCGGAACCGTTCACAATCTCTCGATTTCTGTTTAACACCTGTTCACTTGTAATATTGTATTTCTGCCACGTATCTCCCTCATTCTGATGATTGTGGATCAACGGCTGCAACCGATCCATCGACGAGGCAAACTGCGCTTCATTGGTCTCCTTTGCCTCGAACTCCAGCCACAGGTTCAACAATTCTTGAGCCTGCTCCTCAGGCAATATCCCGAACAATCGATGGGCAGCCTTAATCTCGCGGTCATATTTATCCGTATGCCCTACCATATCGTAGGCAAAAGTATCTCCGGCATCGATCTCAACGAGGTCATGAACCAGAAGCATCTTAATAACCTTGAGAATATCCACTTCTATGTTGGAATGGCTCTGCAAAATCAAGGCCATCATCGCCAGATGCCAGGAATGCTCCGCATCATTTTCCAGTCTGTCACCATGGATAATTCTCGTTTTTCGTTCAATCGTTTTCAGTTTATCGATTTCAATAAGAAATTGGATCTGTTCCTGCAATTCGTTCACGATCATTCTCCTCCCAGTGTTTTTTCCAAATCCTTCAAGAGAGATTATACCAGTAAACTCTGTAATCAAAGTTCAGTGACATACCCACCCCCTCTGCCAAACGGATTGAACCTGCATTATCTGGGGAGCAGTCCCAATACGGCTGGATACCTTTATTCCTGCATTCTTCTACAAAAGCCCGCGCTACCCACTTGCCATAATTATTTTTCTTGTAGGCTTCGATAGTTTCAATATCAATTGCATGCCACTGATCTGATATAAACGCCGAAAAGCAAACACTCGCGATATCCTCGTTGTGTACTGCAGTGTATCCAAAGCCATGTTCCAAGAAATCATCCATGTTATCCCAAAATCTCGAGATTTTATCCTTCAGAAAAGATAGATTATTGAACTTTCCAACTTTCAGTAATGTCTCGTCTAATCTGAGAAGGATAACCTTCATAAATTGCTTGATGACTTCGATACTCAGTCATTCCTTGGGTTGAATCCAATGTGAATACATGCTGAATATTGCTATGGACCTCTTTATTCGCGGCCATATGATGAAGCACATCTTCCCAACTTTTATCCACCACACCTACTTCGACTGTATGGATATTTAATCTTAATAATTCAGGTTTTATATGTTCTTTCATGAACTCTTCCAAATCGTTCAGAAAGGGTTTACTTTGGGCGTTTCCGATCAACTGAAAACCGTTTTGTCCCTTCACCCAAATTAAAGCTGCTGTGATATTCGCTGCATCATCAACGTAGATCCGGCCAGGATTCAACCCAGATGCCACAGCCTTCACCTCAATATTGCTGTTAAAGTCCGTGAAGTGCATCACCTTATAGAATTCATGCTGCTTAAGCTCGCTAATCATCAGTTCATTCCCTCCCGAACGACACTCAGGAAATATTCACGATGATCCGGATGGCAGGCAATCAGATATGGCTCTGAATTCATACCTTCAAAGGGATTTCCGAAATGGCCTTACCCATGGCAATCGCTTCCGCGCATACCGAGACACGACCGATGTAGGCTTCTAGATGTACCGCTGTAAATATTTTTCCTGATCGAGTTCGTACTGCTGCCCCTATGTGATGCTTGCCCTCCTGATACAAACGCGAAATTACGTTCTTTGCTGCTTCAATTAGTTCCAAATCCTCTGTCGTTATGGTCATCATGATGTCTCCTTTTACTGATAGATCCTGTATTGTACTGTGTCGTACCGGCCCTTTAACTTTTGCTCTGGTGCTCAACCTTGTCCTTCATCGCTTTCCACCATGCTCCAAACCAGATTCCGCCAAGCCTTTAATTTCGTTCAACATGTACTTCGCATAATCAAGAAGCAAATCATCACTTAAATTCACGCTTTCCAGCTCTCCGTTATATTTTGCGAGACATTGTGAAATGACTTCATTGTATTTCGGTAAAATATGAATAAGTGCCCACTCGCCTGCTTCTCGCTTGGAGTATATTACCGAATCTTTAACATACAATAGAACCCGTGATAGGTTCAGAACATAGTAGACAGGATTTTCCGTTATTTCTTCCAGAGCTGAACCAACGTCAGATGTAATAGAGGCCAGCATATATTCACGTTTTACAGGCTGGAATAACTCCTTAACAGGTTTGCCAGCAAGCACTACTCCACGGTCAACAATAACGGCCAGGTGTGCTACCAGATCTGGATCTTCGTATCCACCACAAAGATATTGATCATCATTTCTATACTTTTCCCGGTGATACGCGGAGTAATGAAATTCAAATGGAGTTGGAAACGTCAGATTAGCAACCGTAGACTCCAAGACAATACTAAGTTCAAATCCTGTGATGATATGCATTTCATCTTCGATGTGCATCAATCGTTTCGCAATACTCCGATAGGTATCAGCGGACAGCTGGTCCCGGCATACCACCAGTATATCGATATCGCTTTGATTCGGATGGAATCCTCCCATAGCCATGGACCCGTGCAAATAAATTCCCACCAGGGAATCCGCACATTCTTCTTTTAACAAATGAGTAGCTGTATGTAGTACCGCCTGTTCATCCACTTAAACCCACTCCTTTATTTACATTGTTAAGTATCCAATTCCACTTTCATTTCCTTCACAAAAACAGCCGTTCCACTAATTCTGACATCCATGTCCTGTCCATCCTTAACCACGCTAACGTGAATTTTTCCATCTCTATCAATCTCATGGCCTTGCTCCACAACAAAATGAGCTTGATGCATCTCAGAATTCATATACTCCAAATAATAGGCACCCATCACACCGGATGCTGTTCCCGTAACCGAATCCTCCGTAGTACCCGAAAAGGGCGAGGAAAAATGTCTGGCATGCATTAGAGCATCTGAATCACGGGTTTCCAGAGTAAAGGGGTGCAAAGAAGCTTTTGGATTCTCATTTAATATCTCAGGAAAAAGGGAGGAGTCCGGTTTCATTTGTTGGAAAGAAGTCAGTTTACGAATCGGTATCAACAAAGTCCAGGTGCCTGTACTTCCATAGACGATGGGTGTGGATAGATCAAGATCATCCATGGTTAGATTTATGGAATTTGCCAGCTTCTCTATGTCACCTTGGAATGGCAGGAAACGGGGTTGATCCTGCTTCATCTCAATGTTGATCGTATCGCCTTCCTGCTGGAAATGAATCGGCAATAGGCCTACATTAGTCTCAATGGTGATCGACTGTTTATCTCCCAGAAATCCTCTAGTCTTTAACCCATACATGGACGCCATTGTGGCGTGCCCACACAGATTAATCTCATGACCCGGTGTGAAATATCGTAAACTAACGTCTGCAATTTCAGAACTCATCACGAAGACCGTTTCATTAAAGCCGACCTTAAGCGCAATCTGCTGCATCGTTTCCTCACTGAGCGAATCGGCATGAAAAACGACTCCGGCCGGATTTCCTTTACCAGGAATCTTTGAAAAAGCATCATAATGATATACAGTGATTTCACTCATTGTAGACCCACCTTATTTTTCAGTTTATAAGACGTACATCGCCATATAACTCTACTACTTCACCATCAACAACGATCCCAGCACCATCTTTGCAAGCATAGATTGTTGTCGAGTTGGTAAGCGCGTAATCTCTTAATGAATCCAGAGTTTCGTCAGAGCCATCCCAATGGGGTGAAAATTCAAAATCAACGAGCGCCAGAGCCTGCTTGTCCATTAATCCAACATGGTTCTCGTCTGCATCTTTACCATATCCGGCCATTTCAATCGTTGGTGTAGTTAGAATACTGCCTGCGCTAACTCCAATCAGAATGCCGCCCTTATTCACATACGAACGCAACAATCCCATTGCATTTCTCTTCTGTAGTAAACTTAGAAAAAAGAATGTATTCCCTCCAGATAAATGAATCGCATCGTTTTCAAAAATCGTATTGAATCTGCTTTCCTCGTACTCCAGGTCCAGATCATAATAATCAATCGTTTCGATTCCCAGTCGATTATAGAAACCGCTCGTAAGCTCGAAATATCTTCTATCCGGGTCAGAACACGAAGGTACATAACCGATGGAAGGCTGGTCAGAGTTGAACAAGCTCATTATTCTCTGATTTAATTTTTGATTTGATTCGAAATATAAATCACTTAACAAAACCAGCTTGGTCATCTGAATTTCTCCCTTTTTTAATTTCCAGAGTCCTTATTGCATCTGCCCATTAATATATCTTCTATGACTTGAAGATGCGTCCTGAGCCCACAATTCCAACTCGACTCTACTAACCAAAAATTGATCTTGAACCTTGATGAAAGGAAACATTTTTCCTTCAAAGAAACCCGATGCCGAGAAACTTCCTTGTTCGGCCTTAATAATGTCCATCACCTGTTCTTTAGTTATACTCAGATACTCGGCCGTTTCTTGGATCGTCATTAATGGTTTGTTGTTGTTCGGCACTTCCTGCTCCACTGCCTGAGCCGATTCATTAGCGCTCCCCTGATTAGATAGCAACAGGCAGCCAACAATAAACGATATGCCCAAGATTGCACTGGCTATTAAGATCGAAAATGGAATAGATTTCACGGAATCCCTACCTTCTATTTTTTGCTTACAGATCTCTAATCGTGTAATGAACCGCTTCACCGAGAAAGTCAGTTCGGGTTAGCCCCTTCTCTCCAAGGAAAGCTCTGTAACTCGTTATCGTACCATCATGTGAAATGATAAAAGTTCTCTCGCCGTGCTCTCTACACCATTGAACTAGCCGTCCAGCATAAACCGCAAATTGATGTTCTTCCATCCGATTAATTCCATCCACCCAGCAATCAAGTTCATAATCAAGAATTCGTAGCCCCGTGTACTGAGCATTTAATTCGTCTTTCGAATAGATTTGATCACAGCGCAGAACGGGAAACTCCGGATTTTGAGGGAACATTCTCGGGCCAACGAGTGGACAGACTGTCAGTTTATCGCCTGATGTTAAGAGGAGTGCCGTTTCTATCGTTCGTTTCGTAGGACTCACCAAAACTACGTCTTCCGATAAGATTTTAATCTGCTTTCGTAACTCAGTCGCTTGCCTCTTTCCTTGTTCAGTAAGTCCCGGATGCAAGTGATTTAGCTGATGAGGATAATTAAGCAAATGTTCAGCGTGACCATGACGAATAAATGTGATTCCCACAGGCTCCTCCTAATTTTGAACGTAATGCTTAAGACCGTCTATATCATACAGATTGCACAAATCCTTTTTCAAAAACACCGGATAAATCTCCATACCTTTTGAGTTCATCCAGATTTACTTTGCCGACCAACCAGAGGAAACCCCCTCCACAAATCCGTTAACAAACGATGGAATAAAAAGTACAATCAACAAAGTTAAACTCCCTATACCCCATCTGACCAATGTTTTACGTTTGCTCCTTACACCTACGATGAACAATATAGCGGTAATGACGATTAGTGTTGCCTCGAGAAATAACATGAAAATAAACCTCCGTTATGTATTGTATTACCGTGCTAAGAAATCTCGTACTATTACTTTAATCTGCTCAAGATTAACTTTAGGCAACTTTCATATACGCTTTGACCTGTTTTGCAAAATGAGCAGCTTCATCTTCAGTTTCAAAAGATCTTTTGGGAATGACATGCGCACTCGCCTTATTAATGAATATATAAAAATATTGCTTCGTTTCACTGAAACTCTCCAGACCTTTCCACTGTGTGGTACCTGCAGTCATATCATTACTCCAGCGAATTTCCTGCTCCGTAATTTCAAGCTTTTGGTCACCCAGTATCCCTTTGCTCTCACGTGCCAACTTCTTAATTTTCCGCTTGGTTCGCACGTAAGTCATTGTATTAGCAAACACACTACTAATCAGAGCGATAATTATACTTTGCACCCATGAATAATCCAGCTGTCTAAAAATAATTGCAATCGCTACAGGCAGAAGACACACAGCAATCAGCATACCTTTCCCATACAGTTTAATCATCGCGAATTTGTTCATTTGCCAATAATCTTCTTCGGTTAAGTGAATTTGAATCATGTTTCTAGTTTCCTCCGTTCTTTAGTATCTCAAAGTGAACCTTTCAAAATCTTCTCTAGCTCCTCCTGACAAGCAGCGCGATTATATTTCAAATTATCCAGCCAGTGTTTGTCCATCTTCAGCAAATGATAAATCTCGGTTTCCAACTCTTTTCTTGCCTGAAGAACCTTTACTGTGCCATCAACACCTTTATATCCTTTCGCGTGTCCCAATCCTTGATTCGTGTAATATTGTGTGAATCCATCTGACCATTCCTTGGGTCTTTCCTGAATTGCCTTGTCAAAGGTATGTGCAAGATCCTCCTGATGAATGTAGATTAGTAGCGGATTCAATGATTGAACGATGCGCTCCAATTCCAAAACATATTGCACGTTTTCTTCTTTGGATTGATTGGTTTTTACCAAACCTATGGTCAGTGGATTTTGAATAAAACAACATTCGAATATAGTGATGGAGTCATCAGACGCATTTATCATACTTTCGGTAAAACCCCGCCATTTTTCGGTGATCAGCTTCATATTTTGTTCAAAAGGCAGTTCATAAATATCTTTGCTGAATATCTCCTGCACCACATGGTCAGGGAAATTCACTCCAAATTCCTCTTTTATTTTGCGATAAGGAATCAGGAACCCCTCCTGATAAGCTTTTGCTCTGCTCTCCAATATATCTTTAAATGTTTCGTGAGCATCGACCAAAGACCTGAACTCTTCCGCAGAATAAAAGGCCACACCATCATAATCAGCAGGATGATCCAGATTCCCTTCCTGGATGAGTTGCACCTTTTTGCCTTGCTCAATCAGAATCTCGGATACCATCTTGGCAATCGTCGACTTTCCTGAACCCGGTAATCCCTCAATAAGTATCAATTGTCTTGTCATGATTTCATCACCCTTAACTTCATATCATTCAGTTGTTGTTAATCGATGTCTGCAAAAATCCATTTCGCAGCATCGCCATCCGCTTTCTTTTTCCAAAACACCATGCTAGGGCCGAACTCTTCCCCGTTCGCTCTTAATTCAGTAACCATCACAAGTGCCTCATAGAGTTTCTTTTGCTCTCGAATCTTGATCTTGCTCATTGAGATCACCTTGCGAACTTTTGAAACTGGCATGCCTGAGACTGGCGATTGTGGATCAAAAAGGCTCATATAGCCCTTCTCATCTTCTTCCCATATATAATGCATGCGAACGTTCATCAGTTGGACGATTTCCAGTTCATCACCTGTATACTTCGTTTCATCAAGGTAAACAGGAGGAATGCCTTTGGGTGCTTCTGCTTCATCGTCCTTCTGCTCGATTGCTTCATCAGTAACGCTTTCCGTCACTGGAATCGTTGGTTTCGGTACAGCTTCATGGGTTGTTTTATCCTGACAGGCGATTAAGAACAGAAATAATAATGACAACACGGTTAACTTTTTCATGCCCAACCCTCCAACATATGCACAACTTCGCCAAGATCTTTGCACTCATAATCCGGTGTAATCTGTTGCGGTTTGGGTTTTCCTTTTCGATTCAACCAGATAGCCTTAATTCCCGCATTTTGCGCTCCTTGTACATCACTCACTAGAGAATCCCCTATATGGATCACCTCATCTCGCTGCAAATCATACCTCTTGATCGCTTCATCAAACATCTCTGACCTTGGCTTATAAGATCGAACATCCTCGCTGGTAATCACTCCGGCCACTTCAATGTTATGTGCCTTCATTGCGGTTTTCACGTCATCCGTATCGATATTGGAAAGAAGATATATAGGGATTTCAAGAGAATTAAGAAAGGGAATTGAATCAGCAAATATGCCCGGGTTACGCCAATGAGCTAACTGTTCCTGATTAAGCGACTCAGCCTGTAGATCCGATTTGAAATGGAGAAGTGTTTCTGCCAGAGATTGCACATTCAGCATTCTTTGCGTGGTAAACTGGCTGCCATGGCTTGCATAAAACAACGTTGAAAAAGCCTTCCACCAATATGCTCCGATCTCATCCGTTGTACATTCAACCTGCGCTGTCGCCTGAACTTGTTGATAAATCACGGGAAGAATGTCATCATCTTCATGAACAACTGTCCCGTAGAAATCAAGGAAAATGGCTTTCATTCTATCCCTCCCACTGGAATGCGCTAATCCGAAAAACTTCCTATGTATGTTAAATTTTCTCTGTAGGTACATCATAACCCATAATGTGGAATTTGCGAATGAACCAAATAACGTAATCCTCCCTCCTTACGGATTCTGCTCAACACAAAAACCACGCTGCTCTGCATGTTCGCATC
The DNA here is from genome assembly GCF_030487755.1 of Paenibacillus sp. 11B. Taxonomy (NCBI): domain Bacteria; kingdom Bacillati; phylum Bacillota; class Bacilli; order Caryophanales; family Paenibacillaceae; genus Paenibacillus; species Paenibacillus sp. 11B. Next base: position 189,799 of record NZ_JAUKNS010000008.1, read on the forward strand.
ATACAAAAGCGTGGTATGTCGATAAATCCTTTCCAACTTCCAACATCTGAACAGCAACCAACTATCTTTTAAAGAACATGTTCATTACACCAATGGCTTTAATGTTGATCACATTACCCTCAGCATCCATAAAAATCTCATTATACGTAGTAAAGATTCCCACATGCTGTATATGTCCGCTTCTGAAATTAAGACTTTTTTCCTGGCCGTTCGTGATCTGTGTATACGTCGTTTCATTGATGTCGTAGGAGACATGTATACCATACTCGCTTTCCAGCCATGTATAAAAATCGGTTCTGGTTGGATTGGTAATAATCATAATGACAACTAAAGTGACAAGACTCATAACTACTGGTAATTTACGGATCATGTTGGGTTCATAACTGAAACTACTCTTCATCTTTTTCATTCCGCTGCTTTGTTATCAATTCAACCTTTTTAGCTAATACCCAGCCACTTAATCCATATGATGATGTAATGACCAGGTACAGATATTCCCCTTCAATCAACTTGCTTTCCAGCTCTTCATCCGTTTTATACGAAATAGCCCAGCCCTGACCTCTCTCCTTTTCCAACAAATCGCGGTTGTAATTGATAAAATGATCTAAACCAACGTCGTTAATATCGAAGATAATGCTGCCTTGCATCGGTGTATCAAACGAATGTGCCAATACATCCGAGAAAAGGATATCCGTATCTTCAGACAAATCAGAGTGATACGAACGCGTACGCATCCTAATGCGTTCGTTCTCCAAATCGACTTCGTAACTTAATATGATGTTATCATGCACACTTGGCATTTTATGACTCCTTTCAAAGTTCCATTTAAACTCGTTGGCTGCTCTGTCTATGACCTGTTAAGCAACTGCTCGTCAAACCATACATCCTCATAATCTTCTGCAATCACAAACCGCCATCCCGGCGCAAGTCCGAGGTACTTCTTGATTTTCAGATCCCAGTCATCGATGTGTGTTACATGTAAAGGTACAAAAAAATCGTCTGCATCCGAGTATTTTTCTGCCCAAATATACCATCCGGTTGTATCTCCCTCGGGCTGAATACGCATTCCGTGGATCGGTTCCAACTTCTCTTTGACGTTCCAGGCGATTCCAATCTTATGGTGCAATTCGCTGGGCACATAGTTTGCATTATATTTCTGGCACATCTGCAACTGTTCCTCAATGGAAGCCGTATTTGTCATCATTGATTATCTCATTTCTAGCGTATTGGATATGACTAAAGCAGTTCATAATATTGTTTATAGTTAGAGACCCATTCCTCTTTGGAAAAATCAACAAAGTCATATGGCTCACACTGTCTAAGATAGTTCAACTGTTCTACCGCTTGATCCCCATCCTTCTGTTCCAGATAAGTCACTGTCTTCTCATAACCGGCACCACACAGAAGCTGTACATCAATATAACTGCCCGTATCCTGATTCTTGCGTTTGGCCTGCCAGATCAGCCCAGTGTCCTCTACATTTCCGATGCAGAATAACATAATACATAAGGTTGTGAGATATTCATGATCCACTGCTTCTTGATTCTCGATCTCTTGCTGCAACAACTCCCTGATATGCTGCCTGTGTTTGGTATCTGGATCTAAACCGTACAACTCCAAAATCTCTTTTTCGTCCATCTTCGTTCCCCTTGCTTACTTCAGAATATTGTTTAATTCTTCCGCTTTTTTCCTGCTATCCATTTTAGCATAGAAATAAAAACCAATAATGTGCAGTACGATGGATAAGACCCACATTCCAGGGAACCAGGGAGCAATTAATAGGAACATGTCTGTAGAAAACAACCATACGATCGCCATGCCTCCTACAATATTAAACGTGGAAGAAATGATGATATTCCACAGGGGTTTCATCGTAAAGTAGTTCCACAGTGCATTGTACAATACGCCAAACAGTATAGCGGCAATAGCTGAAATCCCGGCAATATTCCACAAGTAACCCATTTCAATGGACTGACCATTAGAGAATAGTGTGAGTAACAAGGTCACCCACAACGAAGTTACCGTAAACACTTGAAAAAATGATTGCTTCAACTGACTAATCATGATAATTTCCCCCTAAAATTTTTAATGTAAAATCGACTGACAAAGTAACTGGAGCCGTCGTTCAGATCAACCTTGATCCTGGCATGGTTTGTTGACGAGAATTCACTTATATGCCTTGTGTTAATGATGGTTTGATTATTGATTTTCACCAACTGGGATGACCTCAGATCCTCTTCCACAAACTTCAGGCGTTTGTTGAGCAAATACCTTTCCCCTGTAATGACACGCACACAGCACAATCGATCCTCTGATTCAATCGCAACCACCGAACTCAACTCGATCTGCACATTGCGATTGTTCTTAGCATTGATGACAACAAGTTTTGTTTCCGATTGGCAGATCGCTTCTTGGATACTGTCCCAATGGGACTTCTCATCAGGATGGGTTATGACCTTGGCCATGCTTTTTTCCATTAACAGTTCCTCTTCAAAAATGACTTTCATTTACTGTTCCTCCTCTCACAACTCATATTACAAGTAAAGCCACAACAAACCCACAGAATTGCGTTTTGTTGCATGAAATTGCAGGTTTGTTACATCGGTACTGATTTTTCAGCGTATAGACACGATAAAAAGGACTACTCATTCTTTTATGTTAGACTAATTTCGAATTACAGCAGCATCGTTTCGCCTTCAAAATCATGAAAAAAGAACTACCCATGAAGAGTAGTTCTCCTATGTCCTTTACCCACACCTGCTGCTAAAGATCAAATCATCGATCCGTTATCAGCCATGTCTTTGCCTCTTCAGGATCAGCATAAAATGATACAGATTGCCCCATCCCTAGGCTCTTCAATCTTCTTTTTAATTTCCAACGATCCATCCATGATAATCCTACAAATGAGAGCTTATCCAGATGATCTTTGAGATTATTCATATTGCAGATTAACTGATCCAAAACATCTTTGGTAATCTTCGTCTCATACATATCCACCCAAACCTTGAGCTTTTTATTGATCCCTAAGATGAAAGCCTCTTCTTGTCTCATCACATCGAAAAGCTTTTCTTGGTCTTTATGCTTGCTTCCATATTTTAGACAATGGATTTCTCCACCTTCATAATAATAAGGAAAAATGGATCCACCTGGAGATTTCATGAACAGATCACTCCTTATATTTTGAGATTACTTTAGGTGTGGATCTCCGTAATCTCCAGATACATCTCCTGATTTTGCCGAATGATTTCATTCATGTGTAAAATAGCTTCCTGAGCCGTGGCTCGATATTTAGCGTATAGTTCTTCCGTTCTTTGCAGCAGGATCGGGTCTTTCTCCAAATCCGTGGGCAGGACCTCACGCCACGTGTCTCCAACTTTATTTTTATCAGTAATCAAACGCTCGATGTCGTCCAGCAGAGTTACCATTTCATTTTGATTAAAATAGCGCATCCCGTTCTTAATTCCATTCCAGCTCTTCATGTCAATAATGTTGTACGCCGAAAACCAATAAAACTCCGCCAAGCTCTTGGTATGGTTATGATAGGAATAGAATAGAAATATCGCTTGTTGTCCTTCATGTAATTGCCGATATACCTCTGCTTTTGCTGCAACATCTTTACCACGAACGGAGATCAACATCGGTTGGACACATAGCCAGCTAAGCTGCTCAGAACCCAAATCTTCTAGTTTGATTTTAACTTTCAATAACATGCTCCTCTCTACTTGCGATGATTGTAAATTCGAACTTCACTTGAGTCATATGCTAAGGATTCTCCGGTGATTGTACTGCGGGATCATTCTCTCCACCTATTCTACGTCTGGAGGTTTCCTTCCTGCCTGTCGCTGAAACATGATTAGACACTTTAGCTAATCCGAATTTGGGCATATTCGCATATATGGTCTCATATGAACCAGGTTGAGATTTATAAGTTTCATGATATATTCCTACGCTTCCATCCGATCCAACGGTTTGGTTAAATCGTTTCCATGCCTCCAGGTGCAGGCCACCGCGTGCGTATTTCTCCAGCTCATCATAAGATCTCCAATATTGCAGCAGGGTCACTCCACGCCAGCTCATAAAATATTCCGTCCCCAGAAACCCGGTATCCGGGTTCATGTACAGTTCTTTAATCATCGGACCCATGGATTTAAACACTGGTAACCACTTGTGTATGGCCCACAGACGATTAATTCTCATACCAATAATAAAAACAACAAACTCGCCTTCAATCTCAGCTGAATATCTTCCCTTGTGTATGTTCGCCACATTACTCCTCCTTTTTATCAAATATATACTTAGCCCCCGTTTGGAGTGTATTGTGCTTGACGATATTGGCATTACCGTATTCCCGGGCCCTACTCCATTCTATATTGCAAAATCAATTGAAGACCATGAATGCCCATTTTCCGCTCGCCCATATCCAGAAAACCTACTTTCAGATACAGCTTTTGTGCCACAATATTCCCCTCATTCACAGCTAAAATAATTTCATTGACCTTCGGATCAAGCTGCTTAACCAAATCTGGCAGAGCCCTCATAGCAGCCAATGCATACCCGTTCCCCTGATGTTCCATCGTAATGGATAGCGCTCGTACCAGTATCTTTCGAGAAGAATCCCTTTCCTCTACGTATTCAGAATGCTTATGTAATATGAAGAAACCAACTGGAGTCTCATCATTCAAAATCACTACCGGATATTTGTTCGGATTTTGGAATGCCTCCTCAATCACTTGCGCAGGCATTGCAGTAAATTGAACCTGTTCATCACTCAGTGAAAAATTAGCCAAGTCTTGATCGTACTTCTCATGATACGGGGCGAGGATAATCCGTTTTTCCATTTTGAACACCTCTGCTTTCCTTGTTAGCTCCTTCTAATAAATCGGATGGTATAACCAAGCCATCATCATGCTTCTTTCTCTGCCATTAATACTCTTATGATACTTGTCGCGTTATCGAATTTCATTCTATTATTTTTCTGGTTGCAGTCCCATCCTTGTTTTAATGCGTGTTGAATGAGATTCGAAATCAGCTTGGGCTCATAGACAAATATATCCCACGTATCTTCCCAAGGGACAACAAACTCCACAAATGTAGATTTATACGTATTCGAAAATATACGGATTATAAGATCTTGTGCCTGCTCGTCCACAACATACAGGAACAAAATGTCCTTTATCGCTATTTTACGAACTTGTTTCTTGTATACCTTCAAAAATATCACTCCCTTACTTAAGCAATGCCACCTAAATGTTAAAACACCTCCCAATTTGTAAACAATTGTTTCAGTCTCCGGGCTGTCGTATGAATAAACTCTTCTATAGCTTCCATAGATAATATGCTCAAATCACCTAAGGGCTCATTTTCAAGGTTATTTAAAAAGTCTACTTTTTCTTTTCTATACTGATACACCTCTTGCTCCGGCAATCCACCTAAGTCAAAAGCTTTACCTGCTTCCAGCTTATCCAATAAATCATGGCCATCAGACCTTTTTCTCAAAATCATAAATTCCAGCTTCGTAACATCCTCCGTATAAATATTTCTTCCATTGGAATGTTCCTCATATGCGGGATAAATCACGAAAGTCCATACCCGATCCGTATATACATGGGAGATGTACCCGCACAAATATTGCACGAACTTAGGATCACCTTGCGCACGTTTCTTGTTGGAATTGAAAAATGCCCTGAGCTCTTCATCTGTTGCAAACCGTCCTGTCTCTGGCATGAGATGCGTTTTTGCCTTTTCAGCTCTTTCATTCGTTCTCACATGAATAGAGTCAGGTGCAAGACTTCCCACTATAAATTCAGGACTTGGATCAGATAATAATTCAGATGCGATTGCAAAATGAACCATGGGCCAAGGCATAGTAATACTCCTATCTCTATTAAAATGGGGGATTTCCATTATAAAGAATTGCAGATGATACATCCAAAACATGATAAATATACCGAATGCTGATTACACAATGGATAGCCCTCTGGGATCGTTGGCACCTCGTCACCTTCATAAGGTGTTATCCATTCGAGGTAATTTTGAGAATTTACATGTTTTTGCTCAAAACTTTCAATCATATGATAGAAATGTTGAAATGTGATGTTGCTCCATTGCACACTGGGCTCATAAGCCCATCCCGTTTTATGTATCGTTCCTTCGATTGTCTTTAACAAGAATTGTTTCATAGGATAAAAATCTTCTTCTGTCCATGGCATTTCATCCATATCAAACCCAACGCTCCCAAGGTCTACACAATTTTGGTCGTGTTGCGTAAGCCAAATGATAAATTCTTTTTCTCGATCAATTGTTGCAGTCTGCGACCCAGAACTAAAAGCTCGATAATAATGATTCTACAGAATCTTCAATCGACTCAGGCACTGAAAACTGGTTCATAGGCCTCTCCTTTACTTTTTCATATGCCAAGGATGATGGGTTACTACTGCAAACTTAAATGTACTTCAGTGATTCATCTTTTAACCATCTGAATTTTGAATCAACTGATTAAATATGTCTTTATACTGTGTCGAATCAGGAAATTTCTCATTAATAAACTTTATTCTACTCCAGAAGTCATCTTCATAAATTGAATTTGTACCCTCAGCAATTGATAATGCAAGATTGTGAAAAGCGTTTGTCATATAAAATATGAGCAAACTATTTCTTTTGGTATCCTCGACATCTTCAATTGAGGAATTTGCTAATTTGGATGCAATCACACGTATATCTAAAAACGCTTGGTATATTAATGTTTGGTATGCTGAAATTTTGTTCTGTTCCATTTCTACACCTCTTTACTCGTCTCTTTTCAAATGGCCTGCTTCTCCTATAGTCAGCAGCAATGTTCCATAAGAAATTTCACTTTAGAAGATCAAATGCCAAAATGCACAATACACTTCCCATTCACCTCAGCATCTTTTGCTATATTCGCAAGCTTATTTAATTCGTTTATCAATTCAACTCTGTTATACATGAGTTTCTCATAATAGCCCCTCTGTTCATTTCCATCCAAACAATAATCCCCTGTAAGCTTGATCTGATCAGGAGCAAGGTTGAATACATCAATCCATGCGCGAATTAGTTGATGAAACTTCAACAAGGTATCTGTTTCTTCAATAACCGTTATTCCATAGTTGTTCAGTCCACTACATTTTTTACAGGTAGATGGGTTCCACGTATTCAACCAGTTAAGAGAATCCTGAATGTATGAAATGAACTCATCTTCCAAGTAAGCATGTTCATCTGCCATTATTCTACTTTTATGTATATCACCATGAGTATCCCATGAATAAGAGGTGTAGATAGATTCATTTATTTCCGACTTATTTTCAATAACAAAATGGTGCATCGGCATATTTTCGTCCCCTTCCTATGATATAACGCATGTTTTCCCACCAGTGAACTCTTTTCAATCATCATAACCCATGTATTGGTAAATGCGAAGTTATTATATAAGCTCAGAATGATCTACTTTCAATTCCTTTTGGCTAGACAAAACACAAAAAAAGATCCTGTCAGACTCCCAAATAAGGGAGGAGACAGAAACTTCTTGAACATAGAATGAGTTAGATTGAAATAGTGACTAGTCCGTTCTTGCACGTACAAAAGTTTGAGACAGAATCCGGTGGCTCCCAGCGATGTTTTTAATTACAATGCTATACTCAGACTCTACATACTCAATGTGATGTTGTTCATAGTATTTTTTCCAGAATGAAACAGCTGATTGGTTATTGGCCAGTTGCTCCACTTTGAATCTTCCCTGAAATTGTGCAAACACCAGATCAACCGCTTGAGCAGCCAATCCTTGCCCACGATACTTTTTGACCAGAAACAGCTCTTGTACCGTATAGTCAACACCCTCAGCTACATATGGAGGAGAGCAAACCAGCACAAATCCGATTACCTTTCCATCATATTGAATAAAAAACGGATGTAATTCCGATCGTTCCAGATAGAGATAGGTATTCGTCGGATCGTACTTCCCCTCTTCTAGCAAATCTTCACCCGAGAACTCGGAAAGATCATATAAATACAAGTTGTACAGGTTGAGAAATAATTCCTTCTTTTCTGCCAAAATACTTGTGATTTGTACATTCATCATCATTGCATATCTCCCTTATCATGGATTTAGGCTCAAAGCTTATCGTAATACACAGCGCTTGCTGTGCCCTGCTCTAAATATACGGTTTCAGCTAAAACAGATATAGGCAAAGTTTGATTTAAACCATCAAGTATCCTGTCTTGGAGAAAATGCTTATGTATAAAAAGAGACCCTTTACAGAGTCCGTTTAGGCATTTTTGTCGTTTTATTTTTCTTCGCAAGGTATGCAATGGCAAGTGCAACGGGACTAACAAGAGGTAAAAAAGCCATCCCCCCCATAAACGTAAGTATGGAAGCCAGGATCGATATCACACCCAAAAATAACATAAGTGGAGATCCTTTCTTTAACCCTTGAACGAAAAGTACTAACCCTACTGCAAACCACATGACTAAAACGATGCTAAGCATATTTAGAGCCATCACCTCCATTTTTACAGTAACCAACGATATCTATAATTAACCGACCGACACTTATTTGATTAAATAATTAACTACAGGATAGGAAATCACATTCCGGTCCCTATAGGTTGAAATCACCGCTTCGGGATGCGTGCTGAGAATCCCATTTTGCAACATGACAGGTCTAAATCCTCGCTCCATCGCGCCATTATAGGTAAACAGAACACATTCCTCGGCGGCAAATCCCGATATGATCAACAGCTCAACACCGTGACTCTTCAAGATCTGCTCCAAGTCTGTCTGCCAGAATGCGTTGGAACTTTCCTTGGTAACCGTTAGATCCTTCTCATTCACATCAACCTCGGAAATAATACGATACGCCTCTGAATCTGAATCCTCCATCCCCTCCACGTCCTGCACATGAACCACCACATGCCCGCTCGAACGAAGAACATCTGCGACATGATTGATATATTCACAAGCGCGGTCTATTGCTTTTTGATCCAACTTATCCCTTACAATACTCTCTTGCATATCCACGATCAGAAAACCTATTTTCATATAATCTCTCCTCTAAATTTAATTTTCTGCTGATGAAGTTGCATTTTCATTCAAATATTGCATCACGATGTCCACTCTTTCCTTGACGGAATGACGCCCCTCAATCTTCAAAATCGGGCAAGTTAAATCGCTCATCCAGTATTCATGCAGAGCTTTGCTTCTTATGTCTAAACCCCCGTTTTCATATTGCGAGGCCCACGCCAAAAATTCTTTGGATTCCTCATACATGCTTCCACCTCTGGTAAAATCGCATCACCATACCTCAAGGCTTCTCTTGTTCTCAGACGCTCAAGTCTGATCTCATTAGGTACATGCAGAAAAATGACCAGATCAAAAAGCGGCTTCAAACGATCGCCCCAACCACAAACTGCTCCTGAGAGAATCCACTGCTGGTGTTTATTGAGATCTTCCGTAAGCCTCTTTAATCTGTCCAGAGGTTCTCGCGGTGTAGTGAATTTCTCAATCCAAAAATAATCATCCCCATCCAAGTTTACATGAGGGAGCTTCGTTAATAGTACCTGACCAAGGGTAGATGCTCCTGAGCCTGATGCTCCAAAGATATGTATTCGATGTTTGATATCAATGCCTCCTTTATGACTTAATCGCTCCATTATTTCATTTTAGTCCTTGAACAACTCGTTCAGCATCCGGTCGCGGTTTTCCAGGAAACTACGGGTGATCTGATAATGCTCTGTATCCTCATACTCCACTTCCTGGATTCCACCACCGTCAAAACTCAGAATGCATGCCCCCGGATAACCCAATAAAATTGGCGAATGTGTCGCGATAATAAATTGGGAATTAGCTGATAGATCGTGAAGAATGCGCAACAAGGAGAGTTGACGGGCTGGAGATAAGGCGGCTTCGGGTTCATCGAGCAGATAGATGCCTTTGGAATTGAATCGGTTCACAAACAGATTGAGAAAAGACTCCCCATGGGATTGTTCATGCAACGAACGCCCGCCATAGTATTCAAGAGTACCCATCTCATCCACATGGGAGGCAAATTGGTAGAAAGACTCCGAGCGCATGAAGAAGCCTTTTGAGATTTTGGGCAGCCAGGATAAACGCAAATAATCCCCTAATGACGATTCTGCAGCATCAATCTCAAAGTAGTTATTTCTCCCGCCCCCGGCTGTATTAAATCCACATTGATGAGCGATGCCTTCCAAGAGCGTGGACTTGCCCGATCCATTTTCACCAACAAAAAAAGTAATGTTATTATTGAATTCCAATCGCTCCAATGACTGTATGGACGGTATATGAAACGGATATTAATCCGGATTTTCCACTTTATCAGACAGTAACTCCACACTTCGAAGGTACATAGACACACTCCTATTCTTATAACGTTGGACTCCTGCTGGTTTCAGTCCTCTTGATTGATCCACGGATGGATAATCTCTTTGCGGGTGATGATCTCAATGGTCTTGATAAAAAACCAGGTGAACCCGGCATAAAAACCGATATGCGGATACCGGAATGCCGCCGGTTTGTTGCCTTCGTAATAGAAGTGCCCAATCCAGGACAGGGCGTAATGAAGAAGTGCCAGAACCAGCATGATTTTGATATTAATGAACAAAAAAATCCAGGCTACAAACGCCGATAAAAATGCGAAATAATGCAAGATGAGGTTGTTCCGATCCTGATGTTCCTGAAGATAATAACGCAAATCTTTGCGAACACGATTCAACATGCGGTCACACTCATTTCACCTTAAAATGTGATCATGGCTCCTTTTTCATCGAATACGGCGGTTGGATTCCAAGTGACTTCCCAGCAGTTATTCTCCGGGTCCAGAAAATAAGCAATTCTTCCGCCCCAGGCAGCGTCATATGGTTCTCTGATTACATTCCCTCCGGCTTCACGAATTTTTCCAATGGTATCATCCACGTCTTCCGCTTTATCCACATTGATTGCCAGTAACGTTCCCTTCAATCCACCAGATGCACTGAATGTCATACCCGTATCTTTCTCAAGCTCCCGAATAGGATATAACGATAACAATACACCTGTCGTTTCAAAGACACTGTACTGATCTGAACTGATTGCTGTCTCACTCCAGCCAAGCTTCTGATAGAACGAACGCAGTTTGGGCAAATTCATTGCACCAATAGTTACGAGACTAACTCGCTGTGGAACCATATTCTTCTCCTCCCATATCTTTTCAACATGAATTTGGAATAGGATAACTCCAACCTGTTAATAAGTCATGTTTACGTCAATTGTTGTTAAGGACACCCCCTCTTCAGGTTATTGTGGGTACTTTAACCATTAGACAAGAGGTGCATGGTGTCCTGTTTCTTTTGCAAAAAAATCACTGAGTCGGCTAACCGGAACGATCTCCAGCATCTCTATGGTGCTGGCCGCAGTGTTCACACTGGCAATCGCGTCGTTCCTCGTGGGACTGCTGCTCCTGCACTAACAGCGTAATGGACTATTCACGAACAAAAGGTCGAGAACAGAGGTAAGTTTGCTCCTGTTCTCGACCTTTTTCACGGAATAACAGAAGATCCTGTTAATTAGCGATTCCTTCTATTTTCTTCATTTATGAATATGCACGAAGCAATTCCGGAAAAGCGGAGCGTTCGCCTTTGGCCCGGAGGATCAATAGCAATTGGAGGAATGCTTCGTTCCCGGAGCGTTTCACCACATAAAAAAGAGAAGCCCCAGTTCAATGGAGCTTCTGGGACTTCCTCCGCCTATCCAACCGACACAGTACTCTTCTCGTCTTCAGGCACCACGGCATAATGCAGTTCCGTCTCCAGCTCCTCCGTGTACCACTCCTGCTGCTCTGCACTCCAGCCTGCCCGTTCGGCCATGAGCCCAATAACCTGTGTTTTCCACTGCTTCACCCAGGCAATATTGAAGAAGAGAGCGCCGGTGCGGCGGATGAAGAAATCAGCCGGCGTGACCGCCATCTCCTCCTCCATGGCGTACAGCAGCGGTACTCGCACCTCATCCGGAAGCGCATCCTCGGCCTGGCCCTGCTTCGGCCGGGCGGCAATGGCGAACAGCCGCTCAGCGTTGGAGCCGTAGCGTTTGACCCAGGCTTCCGCCAGTTGGCGTGGCACTCCGTGAGAAGCGCCCTTATCGGCAGTTGATCGCACGAAGCCCTCAAAACCCTTGGAACCGCCCACATCGCCGCCGGACATGGTCAAGTCTCTGGTAACTGCGCCGCCATAGGAGGCACCTGCCCGGTTCTTCAGCAGCTCTGCTGCCCGATCCACGACCATCTCCGCCATTTTACGGTAGCCTGTCAGCTTGCCGCCCGCAATAGTGACCATCCCGGATGCCGACTCCCAAATTTCATCTCTGCGCGAAATTTCCGAGGGATCCTTGCCTTCCTCATAAATCAGTGGCCGTACCCCCGCCCAACTGGATTCCACATCCTCAGCGGTGATTTTCACGTCCGGGAACATATAGTTGATCGCATTGATAATATAGGTGCGGTCCGCCGTAGTCATTCGCGGATGGGCCGTATCCGCCTTATAAACCGTATCCGTCGTTCCGACGTAGGTTTTGCGATCCCGCGGGATCGCAAACACCATCCGCCCATCCGGCGTATCGAAATAGATCGCCTGGTGCAGCGGGAAACGCTGCTGATCGAAGACCAGATGCACACCTTTGGTCAGCTGCAGCATCTTGCCTTTCTTGGACCCGTCCATTTCACGCATCGTGTCGACCCACGGCCCCGCCGCATTAATAACCAGCGTAGCCCGCACATCATAGCCCTCGCCCGATGCACGATCCTTCACATGGGCTCCGATCACACGACCATTTTCGTAGAGCAGCTTGGAGACCCTGGCATAGTTAGCTGCCAGAGCGCCGGAGGCGACCGCCTTTTTCATGACCTCGATCGTCATCCGGGCATCATCTGTTCGGTATTCCACGTAGGTGCCGCCGCCCTTCAAGCCTTCACGCTTCAGCAGCGGCTCTTTGGCGAGCGTCTCCTGTGCATCATGCATCCGTCGCCGCTCACTGTGCTTGACACCCGCCAGCCGGTCGTATACCTGCAGCCCGATGGAGGTCGTGAACTTACCGAACGTTCCCCCTTTATGCATCGGCAGCAACATACGTTCCGGCGTCGTAACATGCGGTCCGTTCTCGTATACAATCGCCCGCTCCTTGCCAACCTCGGCCACCATCCCGACTTCAAACTGCTTCAGATAACGCAGACCACCGTGAACAAGCTTCGTGGAGCGGCTGGAGGTTCCTGCCGCAAAATCCTGCATTTCCGCCAGCGCCACCTTCATGCCGCGTGTAGCCGCGTCGAGTGCAATCCCTGCTCCTGTAATGCCGCCGCCGATCACCAGCACATCGAAATGCTCTCCAGCCATCCGCCGCAGCAGCTTGGCCCGTTCTTTTCCCGCAAATTGAACTGTTGTCATATATTTTCCTCCAATTTCTATTTAAATACACCTATCCCAAAATAATCCTATAGCACGACAAAAAAGAGACCACGAAACTGCACCCACGGCGGTGCCGGGTGTATCGTGGTCTCTCCGAATCTCCTGACAAGGATATTAACTTGGATTCATCGTAACATACTGCTACGGAAAAATAAAGTATAAATCCGCCGCTTTTCAGCTGGTTATTATTTGAAGGCCATAGCGGCATGAACCGCCTTTTTCCAACCTTCATAAAGCCGCTCCCGGGTATCCTCATCCATAGCCGGCTCAAAGGAGCGCTCCACCTTCATGTGCGCGCGCAGCTCATCAAGGTCCTTCCAGAAGCCAACAGCCAGACCGGCCAGAAAAGCGGCACCCAGAGCTGTCGTTTCGTGAATTGCGGGACGCTCCACGGTAGAACTGAGAATATCGCTCTGGAACTGCATCAGGAAGTTGTTCAGAACCGCGCCGCCGTCCACCTTCAATGCCTTCATTTTGATACCCGAGTCGCTCTCCATGGCTGTCAGCACATCCCTGGTCTGATAAGCCAGGGCCTCCAGCGTGGCGCGGATGAAATGCTCCTTGGTCGTGCCGCGTGTCAGTCCAAACATAGCTCCGCGCACATCACTGTCCCAATACGGGCTTCCGAGCCCTACGAAGGCTGGAACCATATATACCCCATCGGTCGACTCTACACGGGCAGCATAAGCTTCGCTATCCTTCGCCTCTTTGAACATGCGCAGTCCGTCGCGCAGCCACTGAATGGCCGAGCCTGCCACAAAAATACTGCCTTCCAGCGCATACTGCACCTTCCCCTCTTCCAATCCCCAAGCGATCGTCGTAATCAGCCCATGCTCGGATTCGACCGGCTGATCCCCTGTGTTCATCAGCATGAAGCAGCCCGTGCCATAAGTGTTCTTGGCCATGCCTTTGTCATAACAGGCCTGCCCGAACAGAGCCGCCTGCTGGTCGCCTGCTGCTCCGGCGATCGGCACGTTCTGGCCGAAGAAATGGTAATCGACGGTATGAGCGTACACCTCGGAAGAAGGGCGAGCCTGCGGCAGCATGCTTTGCGGCACACCCAGAATTTCCAGTAGCTCTTCATCCCATTTCAATTCATGAATGTTGTACATCAGCGTTCTGGCCGCATTGGAATAATCCGTTACGTGCGCCTTGCCGCCAGAAAGCTTCCAGATCAGCCAGGTATCAATCGTGCCGAACAGCAGCTCGCCGCGTTCAGCCTTCTCACGCGCGCCTTCCACATGATCCAGAATCCATTTCACCTTGGTGCCGGAGAAATACGGATCGATCAACAGCCCTGTTTTGCGGCGGAATACGTCGTTCAATCCCTGTGCTTTCAGCTCTTCGCAAATTTCGGCGGTCTGGCGGGACTGCCATACAATCACGTTGTATACAGGAAGGCCGGTTGTTTTATCCCATACCACGACCGTTTCGCGCTGGTTGGTAATACCGATGCCGGCAATTTGCGCGGCTTTGACGCCCGACTCGGACAAACAGGAGGCGATGACTGCGAGAATCGAGCTCCAGATTTCATTGGCGTTCTGCTCCACCCAGCCGGGATGGGGGAAGTATTGCGGGAATTCATGCTGTGCCGTATATACGATTTCACCCTTGTGGTTGAATAAAATAGCTCGGGAGCTGGTCGTTCCTTGATCCAGTG
Source organism: Paenibacillus sp. 11B (assembly GCF_030487755.1). Lineage (NCBI taxonomy): Bacteria > Bacillati > Bacillota > Bacilli > Caryophanales > Paenibacillaceae > Paenibacillus > Paenibacillus sp. 11B. The sequence goes on from NZ_JAUKNS010000008.1 coordinate 204,923, forward strand.
ACAAAATATATTTTTCCATAAATTACATCCTCCTATATAGTTAATTGAACAATCATCAAGCTACCAGCTTGCCAGCGGTTTTTGCTCCATTCTTGCGCCCGGCCTGCAGAGCAATAACGAGCACAACAGCGATTAGAACCAGCACCACCCAGAACGCCGGAATCAAGGCTCCTTTAAATACAGCACTGTAAAAAAGACCTCCGAACGAACCGCCCAGCAGCGGACCCACAATCGGGATCCACGCATATTTCCAATTGGAGCTTCCTTTGCCCGCGATCGGCAGCAGGAAGTGTGCAAGACGTGGTCCCAAATCCCTTGCGGGGTTGATCGCATAACCTGTCGTACCGCCCAGGGACAAACCGATGCTGACGACCAGGAAACCGACGAGCAGTGGATTAAGTCCTTCTGTGAAAGTGTTAGCCCCCATAGCCTGGAGAGCGAGCACAAAAATAAACGTCCCAATCATCTCGCTAAGCACATTCGAAAACGGATGATCAATCGCCGGCCCGGTGGCAAATACGCCCAGCTTCGCGCCCGGGTCCTCGGTGGCCTTCCAGTGCGGCAGGTAATGCAGATAGACAATCGCTGCACCGGCCATTGCCCCGATCAGTTGAGCGATAATATACGCAGGTACGTCTGCCCATGGGAACGATCCCTGGAATGCCAACGCCAGCGTCACCGCCGGATTCAGATGCGCCCCGCTGATTCCGCCAACCGCGTAAACCGCAAACGCTACCGCCAGTCCCCAGCCCATGCTGATAACGATCCAGCCTGAGCCCTTCACGAGTGATTTATTCAACGTCACCCCGGCGCAAACTCCTGCACCCAGTGTAATCAGAATCATTGTGCCTACCAATTCGGCTAAAAATGGTGTCATCATCCTATCCCCCTTAATTTTCCTAGCAAACTTCGTGTAACCACTTTCAAACGCACGAAAAAGAGAAGAGCCGTCACAAAACATCCCCCATGCTGCAGCATGGGATGTCTGTGTGGCTCTCCTCGTCTCCGTCACGATGTATTAACTTGAGTTGATCATATCGTAACATGTAAGCGGTGTCAATATGATTTTTTTCACAGACTGTACTGATCGAACAGACTCTTATTCGAGGTGGTGACCGCCGTAGCCCCGGCAGCGAGCGCCAATTCCACTTCCTCGACAGTGCGGATCAGCCCTCCGGCAAGAATGGGAATGCCTGTCCGCTCACTGACCTCGGGAATCATTTGCGACATGACGCCGGGTAACACCTCAATAAAATCCGGCTGTGTTTTCTTGAGCAGCGAGTAGCTCTTCTCCAGCGCAATCGTATCCAGCATGAACAGGCGCTGAATGGCCAAAATCCCCTTCTTCTTGGCTGTTGTAATGACGCCGGCGCGGGTGGAAATGATGCCAAACGGCTTAATCTCCTGGCAAAGATACTGTGCCGCATATTCGTCGTTCTTCAAACCCTGCACCAGATCGGCATGCAGAAGCATATTCTTCTCCCTGCCGCGGGCCATCTGATACAGGTTGCGGAGCTGCGCCACATGCGTATCCAGAAATACTCCGAACTTGTAATCACTATCCAATATCGCTTCAAACTGCTTCATGTTCTTGGCAGCCGGTATAATCTGCTGTCCGTAAAAAGCCATGTCCCGCCTCCTAGAAGGTACCTTTTCATTTACACATTCCCTATATTAAACGACGAACAGACGGATGACAAAATTATGGTTGACGGTGTCATATCAGCTCCTATATGATGTAGGAAGAACGTATTATATAAAAACATAAAATGAATTGGCGTGTTACCACCCCAGAGGGCATGAGCCAAGAAGCGACGAGACCATACTCGCTTCTTGGCTCTTTTTGTCGTTCCTGAATGAAAGCGTTAACTTTAGAAACGAGGAGGCGGTGAACCGTGAGTAAAGGAATGATGCTGCAGGTGGAGCGGGTCGTCGGCAGCAATATTGTTCTGGCCCGGTCGCACCAGAATACCAAGGAGTACGTGCTGATCGGCAAAGGGTTGGGATTTGCGTTCAAGGGGGAAAGCACCGTGCAGGCCGATGATCCGCGGATTGAGAAAAGGTTCCGACTGGAGGACCGGGAGGAGTGGGGGCAGGCGCAGGAGCTGATGAAGGACTTGGACCCCAGTGTCATCGACATCTCTGACCGGATTATCCGTCTCATCGCTGAGCAGTTTCCCGGCAAGCTGAATGACAAGATCTACCTTGCTCTTCCGAGTCATATTCAGTTCACCTTATATCGGCTTCGCAACGGGATGGAGATTCTGAATCCTTTCCTTATGGAGACAAAGCTTAGTTTTCCGAAGGAATTCGAAATCGCCTCGGAAGCGGCGGCCATGATCGGAGAGGCCTTTGGCGTAGAGGTCCCGGAGGATGAGGCCGGGTTCCTGACATACCATGTGTACTCCTCCGTAAACCACGTTCCTGTCGGACAGCTGGTTAAGGTATCAAATGTGATCAGCAAGCTTCAATCCATTATTGAAGAGGAGGGTGGCGTTCGCTTTGAGCAGGGCAGCCTTAGCCAGGCAAGACTCATGATACACCTGCGCTTCTCCATGGAACGCCTGTATCAGCAGCCGATGACGGCCCCCACTTTCGCACCATATGTGCAAAATGAGTATCCGTCCGAATACCAGCTGGCCAGAAAGCTGAGCGCTGTAATGGCCGAGGATTTAGGTACAGAGGTACCCGAGGAAGAAACGGCTTTTCTCGCCATGCATTTATACCGGCTTTTTCAAACCCATGCCAAAACCAACAACAGAAAGGACAACACACAATGATCTGGAAATGGAAAAACAACAAATCTGCCAAAACATCTGAGACGATATCCGTCGCCTCCCCACTCACCGGAACCTGCGTCAGTTTGGAAGAAGTGCCTGACGAAGCGTTCGCGCAAGGACTTATGGGACCGGGAGTTGCAGTGATTCCCCAGGAGGGCAGGCTGGTCGCCCCTATCGACGGCACTGTGGTGCACCTGATCAAATCGCATCATGCCGTAATGATTGAGCATGCTTCCGGGCTGCAGCTGCTGCTGCATATCGGTATGAATACTGTCAGCCTGAAAGGACAGGGCTTCACACCCCAAGTGCAGACCGGGGATCAGGTCGCTGTCGGTCAGACCCTGATTGAATTTGACCTGAATGCGATCGCTTCGGCCGGTTATCCGGTCATCACCCCTGTCATCGTTGCGAATGCGGCAGAACAGCCGTGGGAGTCACACCCGGAGTATGGCAATGTAGAAGCAGGCTTGGGAACTATCATGAAAGTCAGCTTGCCCAAATAACATAAATCACAAAAAGAAAGGAAGAACAATATGCTGAAAGTACTGCAAAAGCTGGGAAGATCCCTGATGCTTCCTGTAGCAACCCTGCCTGCGGCAGGTATTCTTCAAGGCTTGGGTCTTCTTAATTATGAAAAGGACATTCCGCTCGGACCCGTGATCGGGGGATTTCTCAATCAGTATGTAGTTCCATTCCTGAATGAGGGGGCGGGGGCGATCTTCGGCAACCTTGCGCTCATCTTCGCCATCGGGGTGGCAATCGGACTGGCGGGGGATGCGGTCGCCGCGCTTTCCGCCCTGATCGCTTATATGGTGCTGACGCGGATTCTGGGAGCCGTTCCAGGTGTATTCGGCTATATTCCTGACGATGTCAAGCTGGATATGGGCGTATTGGGCGGGATATTTGCCGGACTGCTAGCAGCCTATATGTATAAAAAATACCACAATATCAAGCTTCCTGACTGGCTCGGCTTCTTCTCTGGCAAACGCTTTGTGCCGATGGTCACCGCCGGCTCCATGCTGGTATTGGCCATCCTGTTCGGCATGGTCTGGAGCCCGATTCAGGATGCCATCGGCGCTTTCGGCGCCTGGATTGTAGGCTTTGGCGGCGTTGGCTCCATGGTGTTCATGATCGCCAACCGCCTGCTCATCCCGCTCGGTCTGCATCATGTCCTCAACTCCATCGCCTGGTTCCAGATCGGAGATTATACCAATGCAGCCGGGGAAGTCGTGCACGGCGACCTGACCCGCTTCTTCAACGGAGACCCTACGGCAGGCATGTTCATGTCTGGATTCTTCCCGATTATGATGTTCGCTCTTCCGGCGGCGGCGCTTGCCTTGATTCATACAGCCCGGCCAGAAAAGCGCAAAATGGTCGCTTCGATCTTTATCGGCGCAGCGGTGGCTTCGTTCTTAACGGGTATTACCGAGCCGCTCGAGTTCTCCTTCATGTTCGCGGCGCCTCTGCTGTATGTGGTGCACGCTATTCTTACCGGTGCAGCGGCCCTGATCATGTACCTGCTGAATGTTAAGCTGGGCTTCGCCTTCTCGGCAGGTCTGATCGATTACCTCGTGAACATGAAGCTGTCGACCAATCCGCTGCTCATGATCCCGGTCGGACTCGCATTTGCGGTGGTCTATTATTTCCTGTTCCGGTTCATGATTGTGAAGTTCAACCTGAAAACGCCGGGGCGCGAGGATGACGCTGATGATGCCGATGTCCCCACTGATGCTTCCGCCGTGGCAGCGGCGTCTGACGACACCAAGGCTGGCAAAGTGCTCGCCGGGATCGGGGGAACAGATAATATCGAGAGCATCGACGCCTGCATCACTCGCCTCCGACTTGTTGTTAGGGACGACAAAGCCGTCAACGACCAGGCGCTCAAACAGCTTGGTGCTTCCGGCGTCATGAGGCTCGGTGGCGGAGCAGTGCAGGTCATCTTCGGCACCCAGTCCGAAATCCTGAAGGATGAGATTAAGAAGCTGATGTAACGCTCGTCCTCCTTTGAGTTTAAAAGGACGAGAACAAGGGTAGGCTTACCCTGTTCTCGTCCTTTTTTTGTTAACCAAGAAGCGCAGAATATTCTTTTGAGTGGCCATGTCTTCTTTTGGTTTATGAGGTAGGGGTGAGCACGAAGCAGCGGAGAGCACGAAGCAATTCCGGAAAAGCGTCAGCGTTCGCCTTTGTCCCCTAATTTCTTCGGCTAAAACATCATTTGAAATTTGGGGGCAACTGCGATTGGAGGAAAATCCCAACTACCTCCATCGTACCCCATAACGCGGTAAACATGAAACGGTTTTGAATGAAAAAAAGAGAGCAAGCTTACGCTCACTCTCTCTGTATTAATAGACAAACTTACGCTGCGCCCAATAGCTGAACACAAAGATCGACACCTCGGTTAACAGCTTGGCCGCGATCAGCGGGATAATCAGTTTTTCGTTATAAAAGTACAGCAGTCCGTAATTTAATAGCAGCACCAGAATGACCAGTGAAAAGTATTTCGGTAATGACTGGCGGACCCTGGACGTTTTCACGGCTGAAAATACATACTTCCGGTTAATCGTATAGTTGAAGATTGAGCTGCATAGTCTCGCTGCAACGACCGATAGGAACAGATTATGCGTGAAATACTGAATGACGAACAATAAGCCTAAATCGATCAGAGCGGACAGCACCGAAGACGTACTGAACATCAGAATCGGCATATAAATGCGGAATGAATCTACCAGCGGGCGGAAATGTGAGGATTTGTTGTGATCCAGATAGACCGTATCAATAAACTCCTCCGTGATCTCATACCCTTCTTTATGTGCTGTTAGCAGCATGTTCATTTCGTATTCAAATCGATCTCCCGGAATCTGGCACAGCCAGTCCAGCATCGAGTACGGAAAACCACGCAGGCCTGTCTGTGTATCATATACTTTCGTACCTGTCGTGAGAGAAAAGACGCCTCGTGTGATCGTGTTGCCGAAACGGCTGCGCGCTGGAATGGTTCCACTGAAACGACGGCTTCCCAGAACCATGCCCGGGGTGGTCTGCTCCAATAGTACATCAAATATACGTTTGATATCATGCGGGAGATGCTGTCCGTCACTGTCCGCACACACAATTCTGCCCTGTGGCCCATGTTCCTTGATATGTTGAAAGCCTGTCTTGAGCGCACGTCCCTTGCCCAAATTAATCGTATGTGTCAGGACCGTGCACCCATAGGCTTCAGCCGTCTCGAAAATCCCCCGGTAACCCGGGCCGCTGCCATCATCTACAATAACAATGGGTCCTAACTTAAACGTCTGCAACTGTAAAACGAGATTTAATAACCGCACATCCGGTTCGTATGATGGAATTAATATCGTCATGATTATTGCCCCTCCTTCAGATAAAGGATGTCACTTACACCACGTTCCTGATTTTTGCCCAGTGGATTGTTGACAACCCGACCCATGAAGTACATGGTGGATGAACCGCCGCCGTCCAGATTGTAGGCTTCTGTTGCTCCAAGACCTTTCATAACATCAGCAAGCTCTGCCAAAGTCATGCCACGGCTGTCATCCTGCCGTCCGTCCACCACAACGAACACATAATGATTGGGGGCAATCATACCGATCGCGGTTCTTGGGTTCGCATCCTGGATCGATCGGTTACCAAAGTTGTTATCAATTTTCACATTGCTGAAGTCACTGACAATCTCACCATCCTGAATCAGAATCGGTCCAAAAGATAATGTATTGGTCGCGCCTTCCGCCAGCAGTTCCGATGAGGAAACTTCCGTCTCGTTGTACGTCTTCATCGTACCGTCACTGAATAGCGCCATCGCATCACGCACCGGATCATCCCGATATACCGTACCATTACGGATAATCACGCCATCGTCGCGGAAACCGTAGTAGTCTCCATTGATTGCAAAGATCGCATTGTTGGCCGCTGCAATTTCTGAAGTGTTTTCGGTAATATTCGTGCCAAAGCTGTTATCTGCCAGAGCCGAGCGCAGGCTGCTCGCATCCGTCAGCTGTACATCCGCGACGTAATACGTGATCTGGTCCGAGCCGGAGCCCGTCTGCATCTTGTCGATCTTGACCTGCATATCATCGCTGGAGTAGTTCCAGTCATCTGACGTTGCATTCACTTCGGTTGCGTTAACCTCAGCCGTGTTTGAATCGCTGCTGACCGCTGCTGTGTTATCGTCTGCCACGACCACTTCTACATGTCGAATCAAATACCGGTTCGCCAAACTGTATATCACTGTGCCTAGCCCCAGTATGATGACAAGCGTAAGGATCATCCATTTCCGTCTGGACTTGGGTTTCGTGTTAAGTTTGTTGTTCTCATTGTTCCGCTGGTTGGGTTCTCTGTGCATCGTCATACGTGAAATTCACCTCTTAATAAAGTTCTTAGGCTCATGATAGGTCGGATAGCTTAAATGAATCTGAAACATGGGAACGCAAAAAAAAAGAAGATCGCGCTGTCTCCGTCGAGGAGATCATGCAACCTTCTGATTAAATGATGATGAATGGATTTTATCCTACATATGTATAAACCCAACAGGCACAGTTCAGAGTTGAACCGCCTTTTATAAACGTTGTTGTTCACCTGCAAAAAGAGCATCGTATGCAGGGCAGGGCTGCTTTTCCAGATAATCCGTTAACGCTTGCGGCCGTTTGGTATAGATATCCTTCAAGGACGTTCCCTGATAGATATTACCAATGACAACTGGATGGCATAACTCACAGATAAGAATATCCCCATTCCCATGCAAATGAAGCTGTTTGGTTCCATCCACACAATTGGAGAAGTACACACCCGGCTGTTCATACAAACCCAATTTTTCGGCAAAACGATCCATGCAGGTAAAATATAACGTCGTATCTTGCTTCTTGTGCTTGATTAGCTCGTTTACGGAGTGGATGAGTGACTCCTTGGTGACAATCTGGCTCCACTGGCTATGCGGCATCACGATGCTGTTCTGGATTTCATGGATGCGTACACCCAAATCATAGACTTTATCGCTAATGGCCTGCATGTTGGCCTGGGTACCTTCAAATAGCAGCGTCTCCAATACGGTCTCCAGCCCCGCCTCAGTACAAAGACGGATGTTGTGCTCCAATCGCTCATACATGCGGGGATGTACACGATAATAGGCGGCATATGCATCTGGGTCCGTATAGTTGAACGAAATATGAATATTGGATAAGCCCGCATCACGCAAGGCATGAATTCGTTCTTCCGTCAGCAGGATGGCATTGGTATTTAACTGCGTGTCGATGCCATGTAGCCCACAATATTTCACAATCTCCAAGCAATCCTGATATTTCAGCGTCACCTCTCCCCCGGATAAACGCACCCGCTTGAGCCGCGGAAGTTCACGGATAATTCGGATAACCTCCTGACCGCTTATGCATTGCCCATCGTCCCGATTGTATGCGCAGCAATAGTCGCATTTGTAATTGCAATTGGAGGTCACACCGACCTCCAGTCCTTCCAATTCATATACGCCGGGTGTTTCAAGTTCCAGTGATTTATATCTGTTTTTCGCTGTCAATTTGATGTACCTCCCGATTCCTTATCCATGTTTTTTCAACTTGGAGATTATAGCGGATCTCGGTCGATGCACGATATGACATTATGTACGTTTCAAAAAGTATAGAATACGATGTCTTTGCAATTATTCAAAAAACTTAACAGAAACTTATACTTGTATAACCGATTTCAAGGATTCAATCGCCTTTTCCATTAATAAAGGTTCTGTTATCCATCTTCGTGGGTGTGAAAAACGCCCCTTATTATCAACAGCACATACACGACGCTCTCGAACATGCTCAGACCAATCAATAACCCGTCTCATCTTCTCTTCAAACACTTTATCCACAAATCCCATTATTACAAAACGTGATTTTTCGCACTCTTCCAAAAAAGAATCTTGGGAATGAGTTATAGGATCTTCAAGCAATGAGAGTACATGGTTTGAAATAACCTGTTTTGCTCGATTATGGTAGACCTCTGCTTTCAGACCAGCAGATTGGCGTACATTGGAAAGGTTATAAATGCGTAGAATACCGCTTGGCTCAGAATGTCCTTCAAAACTACATTTGAGTAGCTTAATTATGTTGCGCATAGTCAAGTCAGCGTAATCATTAACTTCAAAAGTATCACCCTCGCTTGTACCATTCTTATAAGAATTCCATTCTGGTGTTTTTTTTAATTCAAAACTCCCCGGATTTGTCATTATAACCATGCCCAGTTGCTTAGTAGATTCTCCAAAATGAATAGATGTATTATGTCTTAATAGTAAAGCCTCATTATCATGGTACACTCTATACATAGAAGCAGTAACACGTTCTGGATACTTTCTAACTTTAACCATATTAACACCTTACCTTTCGGAAAGTTTGAGAATTACCAACATAATAGATATAACAGATCGACTATTTAAACAATCGCAGATCATGAAACGAAACTACTATAATATATTATTTTAATTATATGTGTCTGAATCATAATCGGATCGTATGATCGCATACATTTTCAAATCCTGCATTTCGTTTTTAATTTTCATATACTTCCTTAAAACCCCTTCAAATTTCATGCCTGCCTTTTCCATGACCTTTGCGGAACCGATGTTTCCGACCAGACATTTAGCCTGAATTCGTTCCAACCCGATGTCTTCAAATCCAAATTGAATGATTCGGCTAACCACTTCCGTCATGATTCCTCGACCCCAGTACTCGTTGGATAACACATAACCCAATTCCACCCTCATACTGTTGCTGTCGCACCCCAAATAATTGCAGCTGCCAATCAGCTTCTTCGTTTGTTTATCCTCGATCCCCCATGGTCCCAGCTTATCCGCCTCATATTGGCTCATGATAAAATCAATAAAGACTTTGGTATCCTCCTTGCTCTGATGTGCATCCCAGGTTGTGTACTCCGATACAGCAGGAACCGCGCAATAACGGTACATCTCATCCAGATCAGCATAGGTAATGGGCCTAAGGAGCAATCGTTCTGTTTCCAATACTGGAAATGGGTCGAAATAGCTTTCAATCGACTTCATTTGTATGCCTCCCCGGGTCCTTAAGTTAGTTTTGCGACCGTTGCTTATAAGGAATCACTTTGTCCTGTTATTCTGTTTTGTTCCGGCTTTCCGCTTCTTGATCTACAATTCCATAACTCACAAATCGCTTGAGACTTTCTTTGGTTTTGGAGCTGGTTGCTTCATATTCCGCCCATATTAAATAGAACACCCCCAGGATTAAAGCAACTATACTCCAATTTCTCGGAGCAGTCCCAACATAATTCAACATCTCCTGGAACAAGTCCGAACTCCATGAAGCTACACCAGAACCAAAAATAGCAGCAGTTAAATATCGAACACCGTACAGAAATGCCGCTATGACCAGCAGAAGTGTCCCTGTAGTTCTACGACTCACACATATTCCCCCTTTATAAAATCACGGCCATAACTTCTGGTGCTTCCATTGCCCTTGATGCAGAACATATTGGATTCGCAGATGCTTCCGCTCCGGGTCTCCCTGCCAGAATTCAACTTCCTGTGCGTTCACGGCGTACAGTCTCCAATTCGGTGTAATAACATCAGGATCTTGGCTGATTCGTTCCTTCTGAGCGGCAATGGCACGTTCCAATTCTTCCTCGCTCTCAAGTTCCTGACTCTGCCTTCCTGTCATCGCAACTGCGCGTGCCCCTGCTGATCTTTTCCGAAAATCGGCCGCCCCCGCTTCCTCGCCCATATCCTCGGCGGTCCCTCTTATTCGAATCTGTCTGCCCAGCGCAGGCCAATAAAAGGTCAGTGCCACCTGCGGATTGTTCGCCAGCTGCTGTCCTTTTCGACTCTCCGATCCAGATGCAAAATAAAAAGCTTCGTCAACTACGTCTTTCAAGATTAATACTCGTGCATCTGGGAAACCATTCGAGTCCACTGTCGAGATCGTCATCGCATGAGGTTCTTTCACCTCATAATCAATAGCCAGTCTCAGCCAATCCAAAAAAAGCTCCCCAGGTCGATCCGGTAACAGCTCGGTATCCCAAGATGGAAAAGGTCCAGACAAGGACTTCAACCCGCGCAACAAATTACTCGGTTTATCACTCATAGCGACTACCTCCTTAGACTTCCATTTAATTCCATTGTAGCGTAATTGAACTTAATTTATTTTTATAAGATTTAAACTCATTACGTTTCCTTCATCCAACGGCTTCAATTCTCTAAAATAATCTTCCAGGTATAGTCTAGTTATGGTGGATATAATCTCGTCTTTGGTGACTTCTTTTAATAGAATTAGATTGTTATCAATTCTATAAGATCCATTATGGCTTACCTCATCATTAAAGTCCTGTGTAATTCTAGCAAGATCATATGCCGCAACTCGAAACAGTTCTTTATCGATTTTTACATAAATGTCGTATCTGTATCCCTTACTCTCCGCTTCCCAGCTAAAAAGTTCGTTATCTTCTTCAAAATAAATCTCCATGTATTTACTCCCTTTTCTAACCTAGATGATTCATCATATTCATGCTGCTAAACTCCCAACCATTTAGTCCTTTTTCAACCGTATGAACACTGGTATTCCCTATAGAATGAAACTCCGATGTATTAGTCCAATTTTGGTGTCCTAAGAGATAATAAAGTATGTTAATTACTCCACCGTGTGTAACCAACAGAACATTGGATTCGACCTTGTGCTCCTCTATACTCTGGCATAAATTTCGAAAGGATGTACATATTCTGTTATAAAAATTTCGAGGGCTTTCTCCTCCTGGAAACGGGGTATCCATTCCAAGCTTGTTAAAATAAACTCCTGCATAGTTCACTTCAGCTTCCTTGTTTGGCATGCCAGCCAAATCTCCGTTGTTCATTTCTCTCCAGTCCTTCAGGTAATGCGCTTTTATATCCAGCCTTTTTTCAAGCTCTTTTGTAGTCTGTACTGCACGTGGGAGGTCACTGCTAATCACCGTATTGATCTTATATTGCTCTGAATGATGATACAGATAAACTCCGAGCCTCTCCGATTGAATAATACCTTGCTCAATGAGTCCTCTCTGACTCCAGCCACCTCTGTATCCCTCCTCATCCATCCCGTGTCTCACTAAGAAAATCTTCAAGTTATCTCCTCCTCTATTCGAATTCTTCTTATAACAAACCCCGGCCCTAGATCTTCCATCTTAGGTCGGGGCTTATGTTTTTATCTGACAAACGTATTATGAACTCGTTCTGATTTAATAAAGTAAGGAATCCATATGGCACAGGTAAGTACCGACTTTACAATATCTCTTACCGAACTCCCATCTTCAAGCTCTCTGGCCATCGGAATCTGAAGCAGCAATAAATAGTCAATAATACCCACAACTAGACTGACACTATAAAACATAATCATAAGACGAGGGAATATCGATTTTTTTCTATAAAAAGCAATGACAGTGTATATGCTAAACATTAAAAATAGCGCATTATATACTGTTTCAAAAATGATGACCGGGCCCCATAACGGGTGATAATAGTCCGATTGATCTGAAGTTAACAACTCCCATGACTCTGTAGTCACTGCTGGCAAACTATATTGAAATAGTTGTATTGCGAGCAAAATGATTGTAAGAAAAAGTCCGATTTGAATGAGGATCAACCATCCCCCAAGTCCCGATACACCTAATGGTCGATAGTCTACCTTCGACTCCTCTACATGTGGTTCCACTAATAACACTCCTTATTCTGTTTTGTCATTCTGAGATGATTACTCTACTGTAGTTCTCAACATGCTACGTGTTACTTTCAACCTCTTTTGATACTCTGTATGTATCTGTCTAGTACTTCCCTGATAGCTCCCTGCTGCTACCTTTCATTGTTATCGGGTTTTGTCACAACTTCCTTATTGTACATCACAGAGGAGTAAAACGATACAAAATTCACCAATTCAGGTCATGATTCGGAAAATGAAAACCTTAGCTATACTTCTGCCATGTTCAGCAACGTATTCTTCCACCATACTGTACTTAACTCGTGCAGAGATGGCATATCTGCATATAACGTTCAAGCAAGGCAGATCCGTTTACTCCTCTATTAAAGGAATCTGTTGTACCAGGTAACGGTTGAGGAAATGGTTTCCGGTTTGGATTAGTGGAAATAAAAAAAGAAGAGGGTTACTTATTAAAGGATAATCCCTCTTCTTCGAGCGCTTGTCGAAGTTTTGGCATCGCTGAAGGCCCAATTCCATGCAGCTTCAAAATCTCTTTTTCAGTGTATTGCGAGAGTAACTGCAACGTTATAATTCCCTGATTCTCCAGCGCTCGTCTGGCGGGTGCAGACAGCAATGCAAGAAATCCCTCTTTCGGTTTTCGTTCCTTCTCACAGACAGGACAGGTTGGACAATCGCTACTTTTGTAATAGGCATGCCCTTGTTCGCATGTTCTTAATGTTCCTTTAGTGTTTGCCATGTGAGTCACTCCTTTCCGTTTTATCAGATAACAGTTATCTCGGATTTAGATACTCAACCAGTTCTCAACATCTGAGATCATATCCTCGTATTGTTTTAAAGCCTCTATAGTCCATGTAACTTGTGATGTTCCCATTTGTTGTTCTTCATTGTCAGTACATTCAATCCACAAGGAGCGTTTTAGACTGTATTCGAGCCAGTCCAACTTTCCGGCAAAACCATTTTCGAGAACCATTCTCCAATTGGCGTTTAAATTCCCAACTCGAGACCGATATCCCTCTATAAAAGCTATGAACCTTTCTTTGCACACGTTTCCGGTGTGATCTACAGACCAATACATAGCTGTTTCCACCAGGTCATGCATCGGATTGATATAACCCGCTGATTCCCAATCAATAATGATGGGATTGTTCTGCTGCCACATCACGTTCTTAGGTTCAAGATCTCTATGACTAATAACTGTATCTGATCCCAGCATGACTGATGATTTTTTTGCCTGAGCACTCCACTCATATAGCTTTTGAAGGTTATTACCTAATAGAAGCGTCCAATCAGAGTCTTCTTTCTGCCCTTTGTTTAGATAATAAGTCCAATCTGTTTCTTTCGAATGATCCAACTGAAGATTAGGAATTTGAAGTTGCGAAAAATCAGTTTTATGAATATCCGCAAGAATCATGCCCATATGTTCACAATAAGTTTCGGTTAGTTCATGAAGCTCCAAACTTTTACCATGAATCCAGTCAAATATAAGATAGCATTGATTATCTAATATTTGCATTAAAGAACCGTTTATCACTTTGGCAGGTTGAGCATGGATAAAACTTGCTGCCAAGCTTGCTATTTTTTCAGATTGAATATAATTCTGCATAGCTGTAGGTCTACTCATAATTTGAGGATTCAGTGCTTTCACAGCATATTTGACATGTGTGGTTTCAATGGCATACATGCGATGTAAAAGCCCACCCGAGATTGCCTTGGGCTTACTGATCAACTCACCAAGTTCTAAATCAGTGATGAGTTTTTCGAATTTTAGATTATATTGAATATTATTCATAGGCTATAACAACTTTTGAAAACTACCAATATCCAATCTTCGCTCAAACTTATATCCCACGCCTTTAAACATCGCACATTGCTCATATCCATGCTTTTCAAATAAGGATATACTGCGTGTGTTTTCCATACAAACGGTAGCAATCAACGTGTAGAATCCTTGCTCACGTGCAACACCCTCTATATAACGTAACGCTTTTCCGCCAATACCTTTCCCTACGGTGCCCGGTTTCAAATAAATCGTTACTTCAGCCGAGAAATCATAGGCTTGTTTGCTCTTATATTGGGTAATTAGCACGTAGCCTCTAATTTCGTTCTCTTCTTTAATAACAAACGATTTAAACCGCGGATTTGGGTTCATGACAGATGCTTTGATTTCTTCCAGAGTCAATTCTTCGGTATGAAATGAGATGGTCGTGTTGGAGACATAGTAATTATATATTTCCTTGACTTCATTCAAATCCTGTTCTTTTATTTCTTCAAAAGAGTAGATGGGCATTTCCATTTTCATACTGATAAATAACAAGTCCTCGTCATTCACTTTGCTATAAAACTCCTTATCTTTTTTAAAGCCTGTCCGCTCATACACTTTAATTGCTCGCTCATTGAATGAGGCGACAACCAGCCGAAACTGAGAACGTTTAAATTGGTTTTGCAAGAATACTAAACTTTGTTTAAGGAATACAGATCCTATCTTTTGCCCTGTCAGATCTGGATCTAATCCGATGCCTATATCCAGATATCTTTCTTCTTGATACAGTCCGATTGCGGTTCCTCCCGGCACACGAGCTGATCCCCCGCAACAAATAAATCCTACTAACCTCTCCCGTTCATCCAGGACTGAAAAGTACTCTCCATTCATCAACTCATGAATATCTTCATCGGAATCAGAGAAACTGTACATTTCGTATTCATGATCATACTTCCAGGTAACGATTCTTTCCGCATCAATTAATCTCATTGGATAATAGGATAAAAGCATAAATAGACCTCCTTCTTATACATGTACGGGCTTAACGAACTCCGATAGAGACACTATCATTGTTTTTCATATAGACTGGCACTCCAGCTCCCCAGTTCCACTCTTCGGATATATTGGAATCCATAATCTTTATAATATTGATTAAGTCTAAGATTATCGGCCATGCAATCCAGCCTGATCAAGGTCTTGCCTTTATGTCTAATATTCTCTTCTGCTGATTTTAGAAGAAGTAGACCTATACTTTGTCCTTTAAAATCTCTATTCACTGCGAATCGGTGTATGTATCCGGAATCCGGGTTGTCGAGTTCTTTCCAAATCAAGGGATCTGACCATGTTAAGGTGTACGTGCCTACGACTTCATGATTCATTTCAGCAAGATATACTTCTGATCCATCATTCATGAATTCAATGACTTTTTCCAGATTGAAATACTCGGGACGCCATTGATATATCTCTTTGGAGTTCAGCCACCGGGCAGACTCTTGCCATAGGTTCAACACAGTTGGTGCTTCCTCCGGTAATGCAAGTCTAGTTGTGAGTTTAGTATTAAGTTGCTCCATCAAGATCCCTCGCTTATTCAAAGTCAAAATCTTTTCCCTGAATTACTTTATTTCAAACGGTCTACTATCCCGATCAACCACGCTGCAAATCGTTCTTTCTCCTCGAACTGTGGGTAATGGGCCGACTCATCAAATACAACAAAATCTTTTTCGGGAGCTTGAAGCTTAGTGAAATACTCTCGTGCCGCTTTCACAGATGTCATATAATCATATTTCCCCATAACAAAATAAGTCGGAAGCTCCAGTTGATCTACAATGTCTGGCAAATGGTTGGAAGATTCTTCCTTCATGAGAATTTCCTGTGTAGCCTGTACTCCCATGGAATACCGAATCACATCCAGCGCATTATATTCGGTTCCCAGTAGAAAGCCAAGCGTATAATCCTTGTTATCGTCAATCAGCCTGGCTGCACCGCCATACTTGCGAACCAGATCTCTTGGCGTGTACTTTTCTCCTCGCTCGATTGAATGGCGAAGAAGCTCCAAACTTTCCACATCTTCTGTATTGCCTGCTTGTTTCGCTTGCGTGATCGTATATTCCAAACTATCCAGCTCACTCTGAGGAGTATCCGCCATTTGTCCAATGCCTATATAAACCATGAATTTGTCCGGTGCTTTGGCTGCCGCTTTTGTTCCTATGTATGTTCCAAATGAATGACCGACCAGCACAACCTTCTCTTGTCCCAGCTCGTTAGTAACATTATCCGTTAAAGCGAGCAAATCATCGACAAGCATATCCGAGGTCAAACCTGAATAATCCTCCAACAAATGATATGACTTTCCGCTTCCACGCTGATCATAATGCACAATGGTGAAATGTTGCTCAAGCTCCTGCTGATACTTCCTTACATAAGGAATCTCGGAGCAACCAGGACCACCATGCACGAAAATAAGAATCGGATTGTTCCGGTCCATCCCGCGAATCATAACCTCATGACCTGCACCATTGATCTCAACCTGTCCTAACGTGCTGATACTATTCTCTCCCTTGATCCCAGGGGTCCATGTGGGAAAGATCAGAGCGAGGATTACGATTAAAAGGATACTAACTATGGCGCGTCTGAATATTTTAATTGACTTCTTACGCACCATTTTCAATTTCCTTCAAGGTCTTATTAGTTTGACTAAAGATAAAATGATCATCAGGGTTCCAAACGTGCAGATGATCAGCACGGTATCCACGCAGCCACAACACGCCGTTAATTCGTCTAAGATAAAACCCACTCGGAAAATCTTCGTCTTCGGTTAGTATCTCTGATGCAATTGTGATAGAGCCCACTGGAGCTCGATGTCGTTGTATAAGATTTCCCGAATAACCTTCAGGCTGATCCAGATACACCAGTCTTAGGTGAGGCCCCAGCTCAAGCGGGCATAATTCCAAATCTAATTCGCTTGCTCTTTTAAAGATCTGACCCGTAGTAGCTCCATCAGGAAAACCAAGTTCACCAACGGTTAGTTCAACGGTCTGCAGACTGTACTTTGTATCAGAAGTTGTAAATTGATCATCAGTTAATAGCTTCTCTCCCAATTCATTCATCATGATAGAGTTTTGTTGCAATTTTTGAAAAAGCTGCGTTTTCGTAAGTCCACCAACCTCTACTGTCCTCTTAATCATTTCACACTCAGGGTACATTTTCTCGTTTTCGATACGCACTCGTTATCACTCCTAACAAATTGGGTCAGGCCTAAAAAACGATATAATAAACTGAATTTAAATATTCTAGAATTCCACATACATTTCCTTGTTTACCTATACTCTGTTAGTTGAACAGGCTGCCGCTAGACAGCCCTCATATTCTTTAAAACCTTATAATTATAAAATGCATTTTCTACACAAATAGAGTCTGCTTTGTAAGTGGGATATATTTATCCAAAGGTAGGAGCAGGTAATTCATCAATTTTCAAACGAAGTAAACTATACGGTTTTTGTCGCATGTCTTTTCCATAATGAAATCTTGCCTGTCTATGTAATTGGTTCACAATTACATATAAGTGTTGATCCGGACCAATAGAAAACGTATCCGGCCATAAAATTCTCGGATCATGTGCAATGGTTTCCATTATTCCATTTGGCAATATTTTTCGAATACTATCGTTTTCATAGTCTCCAGCATAAACGTTTCCTTTTGCATCCGTTATCAATCCATCAGATGCACCCTTTTCTCCCCAATACTGCACAAGATAACTTAAATTAAAATCCGGTATCGTTCTGTCTCTTAGGGCTTCTGTTGAGATCGAGTAAAGGTAACGACTGGATAGTGGACAGTAAAATAACATTTTTCCATCTGGGGAAATCGCTATACCATCAGAGGCCAATTGAAAGGGAGATGTCGAACCATCCGTGTTTCGATTCATCAAAATTTTACCTTCCACTTTCGGCACAAAATACGGATCGGGTGAGGTTGACCTTGCTCCATCTAACCGTCTATACGCATTTCCGTTTTCTAAATTAACAACGATAATAGCACCTGGACCTCTGGAAGAAGAATCCGTTATATAGGCGTAACCTGCTTTACCCACACGAAAATCAAATCGGACGTCATTCAGATACGTTGTCGGCAAGACTACATCTTCTGCAAACGTATATACTTTTCTTATTGTATTTGTTTTTAAATCTACAGCGACTAATTTGGCTCCTCCTTTAACAGGCTCAGAAAAATTTGGTGCACCCGTATCCAATACCCACAGAGTTCCCCTTCCATCAGCAATTACACTTTGGACACTGACGAAGGACATACTGATATTCAAAGGGTTTATCAAATTCGTTTCTAAATTTGGATAAGGCTGCAACTGACCCTCAACAATTTCCGCTACCGTAAATCTAACGTCATCTCCCCATTTGGGAAAGCAAATGAAGATGCGCCCGGTTTCTGATACACTAACGCCTGTAGGCATAGCCCCATAGAATGAAAAAACGAGCTCTAACTTTCCGAAATATTCCTCCATAGGTAACATAGTTTTAGGATATCCTCCCCAACATATTTGAATAGATATTACCTAATCATATGTTTAAGACTTTGTCTAATGCCTGGCTCTTAATTATTCTTTTTCTAACCGAAACATGTCTCTAGCCACTCACTGTTTGCCTTCTTCTCGCAGCACATAAGCCAATTGGTACATTTCCGCAATGTCATATCTGTTCTGTTCTTCAAATCTCTTGATCGCTTCACCAATCTCTACAACCTCTACAGCAATCACCTGCTCCCCATCCACTGGATTCAGCGGTTGGCCCACAAGTTCAACCTCTCCATAGCCAATGAGTCTCACAAAATGAGGATGCGGAATATGCGGTCTATACGGATCAGGCGCACTCGACATGCAATGAAAATGTCCAAACAACTGATACGTGATCAATTTGGCTCCGAGCTCCTCCATCACTTCACGTTGCAGTCCACCCATATACTTCTCTCCTGCCTCCAACGTACCTCCGGGCAGCTCCCATTTCCCATTATCGATCTGAAAAATAACCACTTGTTCCCCGACAAACGGGATGATACTCACATTGCTTACCAGCGTTTCATCCACGATATCGTTCAACCTAAACTCCGCTTCAACAATCCCCCAATGAATCGATGTACTGAGCGCCGGGAATTGTTCCTGATCCAAAGTCTTCATCTTCTATCCAATCCTTTCTATGTAAAATAAATCTTCCATCTATATCCTATCTTTCATTATAGATCAAAAAAGAAAAAAGAAGGCCACCTTTCCCATCGGGAATCCATGACCTTCTCATGTTATATCAGTTGAACTAAAACATGTTTACACATGCCACTCCGAGCGCTAATGGTGTACCAGTTTCCCATTTTCCAAAAAGAGAACCCGATCACATAGCGGCAAAATCCGCTCATCATGCGTAACCATAACTGCACACTTGCCCTGCTCCTTCACGAGCCGTGCAATCATGCCAACAATATCGAGGCCGCGTTCCGCATCCAGGCTGGCTGTCGGCTCATCCGCGAGCAATACGGCTGGATCATTCATCAATGCTCTCGCAATGGCAACCCGCTGGCGTTCCCCGCCGGACAGCTTCTCTACATATGCCTTACGCCGATGGGTTAAACCTACCGTATCCAGCAGCTCATCGACTCGCTTCGCTGCTTTGGCTTTGTCCGTTCCGGCAAGCTTCGCAACCACCATCAGTTGTTCCTCCACTTTCAGATATGGAATGAGGTTGGCGCTTTGAAAAATAAATCCAAGCTGCTGAAGCCGCACATCGGATATATCCTGTTTGTTTTTGCCCATAATCGATGCGCCATCCAGCAGAACCTGTCCTTCCGTCGGTTCAAGGAGTGCCCCTGCGATGGACAGAAATGTACTTTTGCCTGAGCCGGAAGGCCCCATCACTGCGACGAGTTCTCCTTCGGCCACCTCTAGATCCAGCTTATCCAATATCGTCCGTTTGACCCCACCATCTTCGAAGGTCTGTGTAATTCCCTGTAATACCAGTCGGTTTTTCATGCTGCAGTCCTCCCAATCGCATCAAGCGCATCAATTTTGGTAACCTTCCACACCGAGAATAACGAACCCGCCATAGACATAATGAGGAATAACACGCAGGTTAGTGCCAGTGTGGACAAGCTTAATTGAAACGGCATTGAAGCTGGCAAGATGGACTCAAACAGCTGAACCAGCAGAACACTGATCACCAGACTGCCGACGGACAGAAGCAATACTTGCAATGAAACACTGCCAGCCAGATACGAATTTCGCGTCCCAATGGCTTTCAAAATGCCAAATTGACTCGTTTTCTGAATCGTGATGACGTAGAAGAATACCGCAAGTACAAACGCCGAGATGACAAATAAAAAGGCAATCATCATGAGCAGTGATCCCTGCTCTTCTTTGTAACCAGGAATAGCCGATACCGCGTCAGACTTCGTAATTACTTCCGTATTCGGCAGAGCGCTACTCAGGCTGTCTACCTTCTCACCTGCATCCTTAACGGCAATTGCATTGTATACAGGAGCATTGGAGTCTGCTGTTCCTTGCGAAGTACGGGAACCTTCCTGAATAGCAAGCCATTCCTGTTCGTTCAGGAACACAACCGGTGAGTGACTAAAGGACTCATTTTCAACAAATCCACCCACGGTCCACTCCGTTCCCGAGGCTTGGTCAACCAGTACCGTTCCAATCGTCACGCCGGATTCAGACAGCTTTTGATCCACCACAACCTGCCCGTCTTTCTGATCCGTGATCGGAGACCCTTCGGTTACGGTTGGAGCGAGCCAGCCTTCAGGATTCACCATGAAAAGCGTTACATCAATCTTCTTCGTCTCACCAGCTGGACTGACCGTTGTCATTTTCACACCCAGCGGCTCAGCATTCTCTTGCCCCACAGCGGAGCGTGTCTGCTCCAGTTGTTCCTGATTGACCTGGGAGCGGGTAAAACGATGATTCGAATCCTGCTCCAGAACAAAATGGGTTGCTGCCATATTTTTGATGGAAGCCGCGTTGTCATACGCGAGTCCCTGTGCCAGACCTGTTACAAATAAAACCAGAAATGAAACAAGCACCATAATTGTAGCAATTAACGCATACCGCCCTTTGGCAAACCTCATCTCTCTAATAGCCAAGTACATATTCTCTGACCTCCTCTTGATAACCCAAGTATAGGAGGCGAAAATGAACGGCAAATGAATAACAGATTACATCTGCGGGAGCGTCACGGTAAAGACCGTTCCTTCAGCTGAACTGGACACCTCAATCGTACCGTCATGGATGCGGATAATTTTCTGCACAATGGCAAGTCCAAGCCCGGTTCGGCCGGAAGAACGCTCTCTTGCACGGTCTACCCGGTAGAAACGATCAAATAGGAAAGGCAAATGCTCCGCCGCAATCCCATCCCCTGTATCCCGAATATGGATTATGCATTGGGCATTGATCTCCTCGGCACGAATCTCGATGCTTCTCCCCTGTGGAAGATGATTCACGGCATTCCCCAACAGATTCATCCAGACCTGCATGAGCAGCACTTCATTGCCATATAGCTGGATGGATTCGGGTACCGAAATTCGGAGCAGCAGCTCCTTTTCTTCCAGCTGCCATTGCAGCACCTGAACCGCTTGACGGAACTGATCCCGCAGAGAGAATTTCACTTTCGTCAAATCCTCATGGCCCTGTTCAAGGGAGGAGAGCAGCAGCAACTGTTTACTCAGCAAAGACAGATGACGACTCTCTTCCTCAATAATGGAGGCATAGTGCTCCCGTTCTTGTTCAGGCAGTTCGCGATCCCCTACCAATTGGGCAAATCCCTGAATGGAGGTCAGAGGCGACTGAATCTCATGTGATACATTGGATACAAACTGCTGACGTGCCTGATCTACCCGTTCCAACTCACGACTCATGGTCATGAAATGCTGGGCCAGCTGTCCAATCTCGTCGCGCCGCGTGGTACGTAATTTCAGATTATAGTTTCCTTGGGCAATGCGCTTGGTCGCCTCCGACAGACGTTCAATCGGATTCACGAGATAGCGGGTACTGATCAAAAAGAGCAGGATGCTAATGCCCACCGTAAACGCGCCAATCAGCGCAAAAAAGATACGCAGTTCACCGAATTGCAAAATGACATCCGGACGCATAAACAGAGCATAACTTGCAGTGCCCATCTGCAGATGAACACCGACGGTATTGCTCAGTTGATTATCAAAGAACCCGGTAATGAACGGTTTGCTAGGAAACTCGGCAACCCCGTGGTAAATCTCACCACCAAGTACCCGGTCTACAGCCTGCTTGTCCAGATCCTTCTGGCGGAATTCACGACCATAGAATTGGTCATTCCCTTTTCCATCCGTCACATAGATTTCGTAACCGAGCGCTGCGGCATTATTCAGATAATGCTCCACCGTAGCGGGTTCTTGCTCCACAAACTGCTTCATTTGCATTGCGATGCTCACCAGCTTCTCATCATTGAAAGACTTCAGCTTCGCATGATAATAAATGTTGGATAAAAGAAAACCGAGCATGGCGCTGACCAGAATCACCGCGATCGTAATCAGAAATACCCGAAAGTACAGTGATCTCAATGCGCTTTCACCTCAATCTTATAACCAATCCCCCGTACCGTCTGAATGACAAAATCATCCGCATAATCGGCAAAACGGTCACGCAGCCGCTTGATATGCACATCCACGGTACGGTCATCTCCTTCGTAATCGGCTCCCCAGACCAACCGAATCAGTTCATCACGCGAGAACAAACGGCCTGGGAATTGAGCCAGCTGGGAGAGCAATTCGAACTCCTTCATTGGCAAAAAAAGAATCGATTGCCCATCGGAGACCTCCACATTGTTCCGGTCAATCACGATGCGGTTCATGCGAATGATGTCACTGGACGTGCGATGGTACCGGCGAAATAATGCTTTGACCCGGTAGACCAGTTCCTCGGGTTCAAACGGCTTTGTCACATACTCATCCGTACCTCTTAAGTACCCATCCCGCTTGTCGGATAGCTGATCCCGTGCTGTCAGCAGCATGATCGGAATGTCATAATGTTGGCGAATGAAATCACATAACTCCAGTCCATCCATGCCTGGCATCATCACATCCAGGATCGCCAGATCGATCGGCGTTTCTTGCATCACCTTGACCGCTTCCACTCCATCCTGTGCTTCATGCACCCGGTACCCTTCCTTGGTCATAACATGCCGGAGAAGTGCTCTAATATTGGCATCATCGTCCGCCAGAAGCAGATTCTTCATATCGTTGTCCGCCCCTTCTAGTTTCAAATTCATCTAATTTGTAGTGGGAACCACCGCGATATTGATCCTGCACAGATGGTAGCACAAAAGCAATGTAAATCGCCAGCGAACATGCAATGAGTGCATCGGTCATGTTTATATTTTCTCAAAGCTGGTTGACACTATTATTAAGCGCACCTATAATAAAAACATAACATATGAACGGTTGCTCATATATTCACTTATAAATGATTAATCATTGCCGAGGATCACTTTTAGTCACAAAAGAAATTATATTACATACCGGAGCACGGCTCCAAAGGAGAGGATTTCATATGTCCGGACATCACCACAATCACGACCATGGACACAATCATGCTCATACCAATAACAAGAAAGTACTATTGTTTTCCTTCATTATTATTACCGTTTATATGATTGTTGAAGCCGTTGGTGGATTCATGACGAACAGCTTGGCCCTCATCTCTGATGCAGGTCATATGTTGTCTGATTCCATAGCTTTGGGGATTGCCTTGCTGGCGTTCACTTTTGGCGAAAAAGCGGTGAACACAGGCAAAACATACGGGTACAGACGCTTTGAGATTTTGGCAGCCACGTTAAATGGGGTTACCTTAATCGCTATCTCCCTCTACATCTTTTACGAAGCGATTGGTCGCTTCATTCATCCGCCAGAAGTCGCAACGGTCGGCATGTTGATCATCAGCATCATTGGCTTGCTCATCAATATTCTGGTGGCATGGATCATGATGCGCGGTAGTGACACCGAGAAAAACCTGAACATGCGTGGAGCTTATCTCCACGTCATCAGCGATATGCTGGGATCGGTTGGCGCCATTGCTGCGGCTTTGCTCATGATGTTTTTCGGTTGGGGATGGGCCGATCCACTTGCGAGTGTCATTGTTGCCGTACTGGTCCTGCGCAGTGGATTCTTCGTCACAAAATCATCCTTGCATATCTTGATGGAGGGAACGCCCGCGAATGTCGATGTGAGTGACCTTGTGCAAACGATTCAGAAGGTAGATGGTGTCAAAGGCGTGCACGACGTGCATGTCTGGTCCATCACCAGCAACCTGAATGCACTGACTGCACATATTGTGGTGGACGGAACGATGGATGTGTATGCATCCGAGGTGCTTGTTCAGAAGATCGAGCATTTGCTGGAGTATAAAGAAATCAAACATGTGACCTTGCAGGTAGAGTCTGAAAAGCATCTGCACGACACCTCGGTATTATGCACCGTCAAAGGTGAAACACCGGATGCTCATGCGCATCATCATCATTGAGATTTAGAGACCGTTGGCTGTAAATTGAAACAGGACTGATTCCCGGTAGTGGAATAGTCCTTTTTTTCATTTCGTCTATAACTTTAATTCCTTCCAGTTGTTATGTATTACAGGATGGCATTTTCGAATTCATCGTGTTAATGCACAGTGCTTTTTTTGTTGCGCTTAACCTGACAAATATAATAACGAGGAGGTCAAATCGATCATGGGAAAATTCCAAAAGTTTTTGTCAGTGATCCTTGTCCTGATCACGCTTCTTCTGCTTCTTAACTACCTGGAGTTAAGGGAAAACAATAGACTACAAGTCATCATCATTAAAGGAATATATAACTAACATCTATATTCTCTCGTCAATGATAAATTTTTTCTCATCTTGTTTATTGTTGTTTTGTTTTTTGATTTCAGTTTTCAACTCATGCACTTCTTTGATCAGATACTCAAGTCTTATTGATGTTTTTGACGAATCTATGGCATAACGTACAACTACTACAATGATAAGAAATACAAAAAAAACATATAAACAATAATATTAAAGCTCCAAAGAGATCCATTTAGGTTAACAACTCCTTACTTATATTAAACTTATCGAATGAGGTAACGTTCATGACAAAAAAAGCATTCTATCCGTTTCTTCTCTTCTTCCTTCTTCTCACGGCCTGCGCTTCAGAAGATTCTGCTGAAAATCAGGACACGGAGACTATCCCAAGAAATGAGACTGCACCTGTAATCATGAGTGTTGAGACTAACTTTTCCGAGAAAGGAGGTTGGGTCGTCGTCCCTGCAAAAAGTACAGAATTAAATGTCACAGTAGAGACGACCAACGCAGAAACACTCCTTTTTTGGATTGTTCCAACGGGGACGGAAACTTGGGGAGAGCGAGAACTGATTGGTTACGATATTAACGCGAAAGATGGTTGGAATGTAACGTGGAATATTGCCGGTAAGTCTTTGCATCATCGCTTGGTTGTTCAAGCATTAGGGAGTGATGGAAAGACACTCACCGACGAAACGATAAATATTACGAACGAGTAATTTGAGTTATTTAACGTTAGCATATTTAATAATCGGCGCCCACTCTAATCAATCTTTTATTAAGTGGGCGCCGATTGTTTAAAGGTAATACCCCTGGGTTACTTGATCTAAAATGAAATCTCTCGGTCATGCCTTTCCCTCCTTCATTAATCTCCACCACCGCCACAAGATGAGCAGCTGGATGAGCTGCAGGAAGAATCGGATGATGACCCAGAGGATGATCCGGAATCTCCTGAGGAGCCACTGCTGTCAGTACAATGATCTGCATAACAGCTGGAACTGCTCGTACAACCACTGCTTGACGAAGCACCATAGGCGGCCTTTTCCTGTGGAAGAATCTCCTGCTCCAGACGCCCCATATGCACTCCATATGTCGGCTCGTGATGCATAGAGTGATACACCATGGCACTAGCCATGATGAGAGCCACATCGCTCCCACCCGAAGTTTCAAGAGATAGCTCTTCCTCGCTCAGGCTTGCTGACCTTTGTAGTCGTTCAATCAAGTAGGTAATAACCCCCGCAGCTTCAGGATCCTCCTGCATGCGTCTAGCATGAAAGAGTTGGTTCACCAGTTCAGATTGATTGCCATGCGCGATCAGCTTCTGCATATCACTGGATAACGGATAGCTGAAGAAATCACCCCAGATCGCGGAGCTATAGGGAGTGAACTCAAATAATTGGCAATACACCCAGTCAAACCAGGCTCTTGCTCCTGGCGTTTCGCGGCGGGTAACGGTCGGCTCATGATGTACCGTGGAACCCATAAATTCCGCACAAAAGTCTGCATATGACTTGGTAAACATCAACATTTCATGCCATAGCTCGTCTACCTCTTCGCTGAACATCGGCACCTGCTTTAGCAAAGAAGCCATAATGAAGTACCGCTTCAGCTCCAGCAGTTTCCAACGATACTCCAACGTTTTCATATGGGGATATTCCTGTTGAATTCGGATCTTGAGTTTATTGGCAAAATGCTTATTGAAGCTCTTTTCCAATTGTTGAACGGTTTGCTCATAGGAGACTTCTTCACGAAGTCCAAGATTCATAGGCACTTTTTTTCGTCTATAGGTAATCTTCGTGTGCTTCTTGCGGCTTCCTGCTGGACGAAAAATCCTGAGTTTACGCCAAAATAAATATGCTGCAACAACCAATACACCTGCTGCTAGGTAGTAGTAGATAGGCGACATCGTGGCCTCTCCTCTCCGTTGATCTTTTCTATGTATGGGCTAAACTCCCATTAGTATAAATGACGACCCACAACTATTAAAGAGCCCTTTGGCATAAATGCCAGGGCTGTAAGGTCGTGCATTTCATTTCGGCACATTGTTATGAGATGGCTATGATTACACTGGTTAAAAGTAGGAGCAAAGTTACGGGAGCCCAGATTCTTCGTTCCCATACGCTTCTTGTAATGAGGTTTAATATCGTACCTAGCACCAAATACGCAACAATAAACCAAATCGCCGTACCTGCAAACGTAGACCATCCAGGCAAGATCAGACCTGATTTACTCAGGACAACTAGAGCGATAAAGGCTAGAATGGCGATCTGAAACAAGCAGGCAAATCGCATGGATCGGGGGTATTTCCCGGGAAACTTCCCACCCATGGCATACTCGCCCCACGGCACACCTACCGCTAAAGCAACTTGAAAGAGAATCACGATTAGGATCAGGATGGTAAATACTATTGATGACGTTAATACGATCATAACCACACTCCAGTATTCAAAGTGGCAGTAGAATCACTCCCATAATAGGGATGCCTTATTTTCCAATCGTAGATCCTTCATTCACTACAGAAATGCAAACATGATTGTTCTCTAAATTATACAGGATATGACACTAAATCATACTTCCTTTTTTGCCTTTTCGACTCCCCTGCCTGTCCGTTAACCACAGTAACATTCAATAAGTTTGTAATATAGAAGCTCACCCTCGCAAACATCGTAGCATCTTCATATGATCTATGGAATCCACTCGCTCTTTCAACATCGTGTCTCTCGATTGGGAATCAATACAAATAGAGACTTTCACTAAAGGAGAGTCTCTATTGTATTCTATATTTGTATTTTACTGAGCAACTACTTCGCTACTAATAATAAGTTATAAGGACATTTTTACCCATTAAGCTGAGTCATCATTTCTTTCATATATCGTGTTCCATGGACCTCATTTTGGGGACTTACCTTTTCAATGCGAGCTAAGTCATCAGGTGTCAGTTCAATCGTTGCAGCGTTCGCGTTTTCCTCCAAATATTTGATTCGTTTCGTTCCCGGAATCGGCAATGCGTTATTAGCCATAGTCCAAGCTAAAGCCAATTGTGCAGGCGTACAACTCTTCTCCATCGCGATCTCTTTGATTTTATCCACAACTTCTATATTTCTAGCGAAATTGTCTCCTTGGAACCTCGGCATATATCTGCGCAGATCATTAACATCCAAATCTTCGAATTTACGTATCTCACCTGAGATAAACCCTCTACTTAATGGACTGTATGCAATATGAGTAATATTCAATTCTCTCGCAGTCGGTAGAATCTCGTCCTCAATATCCCGGCTCCACAGGGAATATTCGCTCTGCAACGCAGAAATCGGATGAACGGCGTGTGCACGGCGTAAAGTGGAAGCCGATGCTTCCGACAAGCCAAGGCAGCGTACTTTCCCCTCTTTAACCAAGTCAGCCATTGCGCCAACAGTTTCTTCAATCGGAATCTGAGGATCTACCCTGTGTTGGTAGTACAGATCAATATAGTCGGTGTCCAGCCTGCGAAGACTTGCTTCTACAGCCTTTTTCACGTAATCCGGATGACCATTCAACGTCTCATAGTTTGGGGTATACGCAAATTTGGTAGCAATAATGGCCCGATCCCGACGTCCCTTCAGCGCTTTCCCCAGTAGTTCTTCATTATGACCATTACCATACACATCAGCTGTATCTAGCAATGTAACGCCAATCTCCAGCGCGTGATGGATGGTTTTCATTGACTCCTCATCATTGGTTTCCCCGTACATCCCCGGAGACATGCCCATAATTCCCAATCCAATCGAAGATACGACTATATCGCTATTTCCCAGCACTCTTTGTTTCATTTCTCCATCTCTCCATCCGTTAATATTAGTCCTTACCGATGCTTTCCATTTGATCTAGCAGCTTGCTTTCTGAAGGAAGCTTTCCTGTTTCTATGTCTTCATAGATGGTCAATTTGTTATTTACCGCTGCAAGTGCTTCGGCAATTTCTAGTTGGCGGCGATGTAATTCTTCCTTATATTCGTGAAGGATCGCTTTCCGTTGTGGAATGGTTGAATCCCCGTCCAGTGCCAGACTAACCATATGTTTCAGTGTAGATACTTTCATACCCGTTGCCCGGAAACAAGACATTAGTCTCATCCAATCCAAATGTTCTTCCTCGAACATCCGATTTCCATGTTGATCCCGCCTAATGTAAGGGAGCAGTCCCTCCTTCTCGTAGTAACGAATTTTATGTGCAGGACAACCCAGCCGCTCCGAAGCTTCTTTTATCGAGAAAGCCATAATGCTGACTCCTCCTTTATGTTCATTTTTGGATGCATTTGGCCGGTTCTTTTACATCCTAAGGCTTAATGTTCACATTAAGGCAAGCACAAATTTCAAAAAAAATTAAATGAACTGACGTTCACTATTTTTAACAAATGGAGGACATAACACACGCTTCAGTACTGGGAAATAACGAATAGAGGAGATATGTTGAAAAGATCGGTGAAAAGCTGGGATTCGGAGGAAAAGAACTTGGAGAATCTGAGCAATTGTTTCACTTACTTTAATTGTTCGGTGCCATAAAGTACCCGGGCCTGATCACAGTTCAACGGTTCGGTAAAAGGTACTTCCATGAAGTATTCCAGTTGCCACTGTTGCGTTTTTTGAGCCTGCTTACTTGTTGGCTTGTCCCAAGGCGGATATACACGTATAGCCCGCTTGCCACCTTTGCCTTGATCCGATACAATATCTCTCTGTAACAATACATGCTTCGGAAATACAAATTGACCAAAGTTGCTACCTGTGCGCGTACTAATGACATACATATCTGCTGGATCTGATACATCATATGGCTGTGTCGATCTATCCTCACTCCGCTGCCACAGGGTAACAAATTGTCCAATCTTGGTTGGTGTGGTTTTGGCGACGCGAAATCGAATGGAGAGAGAATTTAAGGTGAATACATACGCCCCGTATTCAGCATTTTGTGCTTCTTCATGTGGTTGTGAGCAAACAAAGCCACACCTGTCATAGATGAGTTCTTTACTGGCAAGTAAGTCGCCATGAAATATATCTGGGGTCGTCCAAATATTCGGACGATTCAAACTACTTTTGTTATCCAACTTGTGATATCTCTCCTGTCTTGTATAGTCTGAACTAAGGCATTTGCGATAGCTGTAAAAAGTTTGCTAGTTCAAAGTTCCTGACATAATCGCTTCCATTCCTGCCATGCCTTCAAGTATTCAGGCAGATCATCAGGATGATGCTTGTTACTCAGCCCAATTCGGCAATATAGATGGACCAGAGCTTCCTCTATCAATCTGGATTTTTCCATTTCCACCTGTTCCAGAAGTTCGAACGCAGCAAATAATGTTTCGGTATTGATATCATCCGGCGAGGAGCTAAAAGCATACAAGAAATCATAGAGGATAGGTCCAACCATTGGAGATGGGTCAATGACGCCGATGAGTTCATTTTGAGCATATACAAAATTATGAACCCCCGTATCGCCATGCAAAAGAAACTTCTCTTCTTGCTCATGAAAGAGACGATCCACTTTGGACTGAACCAGATTATAATCATCTGTCGTTAAAATACTTCCGATATTCATCTTTGCTTCATGAATACTAATCTGATTGAATTCTTTCCATGTCTTCTGTGGGAATTCTATTCTGCCCCATGATTTCGGTTCTGAAGAACGCACATATGTATTGAACAGGTCTTTCACCAGACGAGTTAACCAGTCTCTTTTCTGTCCCCGATTGAAATGGGTTGTGCCTTCTATATAGGAGTAAATTAGATAAGTGTTGTCCCGATCAGTCAACAAAACTTCAGGCAATAACGAAGAATTCTTATAGGTATCCAAAAACTGCTGGGCGATGTGAATCTGTTCGGGTTCATCTGATTTCAGAATATAATGCTTATTCAGATTGGTACTCAACCGATAAACACGTCCAGCTGTGGTACCTGACAAACTTTTAATTTTAGTTATTTCTTCGTTAATATGATGCATCTTGAATAAGTTATTGATCTCATTAATCGTTGGATTGATTAGCATATGGTTCTCCTCATATAGTTCCCTTCCATGAATGATCCATTGTACTGCATTCCAAATATCTTCTGCGATATAATCAGGTTCGGTCTCCGTCCATTTGTCTCTGAATTTGGTTAATGAAGATTCTCCCCAGCCTGTTCTTACCATGATCTTTGTCGCACCTACGGCATGGGCAGCAAGCATGTCTGTATCTCCTACATCTCCAATAACTATGCATTTGGATAAATCCAGACCGTGTTCCTCTGAGGCCTGTAATAACATTCCGGGTTTAGGCTTTCTGCAGCTGCATTCTTGCTCATGCGGACATATATAGGAGTGATCGAATCCGTACTCGCGAAATTGCTCTTCAAAATCCTCAACACTTGCTTCTCCACGTGAGATTCGGTATTGATTAGTAAAAGCCAGTACCATAATTCCTTCTCGTTTCAAACGCATAAATGCTTCTTGAGCATTTGGGTATAATCTGAAATCTCTCGGATGAATAAAATGACCTGTACCACCGATTGTTCCATCTCTGTCTATAAAAACAGCTTGTACGTTCCCCTGTGGTTTCATCATGGTCTGTTCCTTTCTTAGAAAAATTTCAAGTCGTGTCGTTCATCTATACTTTCTCATCGATAATATGCTTGCTATCATCTTGCTGCTTATGGTGTTGCTGTTTTAATTTCAGTTTTCAGATAATGTACTTCTTTGATTAATATATCCAGCTTTTTCGAAGTTTTAGATGAATCTATGGCATAACGTATTATTGCAGCAAAGATAAGAACCACAATTAAACTGTAATTGATTAACTGTTATGTTTACATGCATAAAACGTATTGTCAAACCAAGTGCGACGGAATTACTCTGAAGGATTTGTGAATACCACTATATAGAAAGAGGTAATAATCATGACAAATAGAGCATTTTTCCCGATTCTTCTGCTCTTCCTTCTTCTCACAGCCTGTGCTTCAGAAGTTCCTGCTGAAAATCACGACACTGAAGTTGTCCTAAGAAATGAAGCTCTGCCCATAATTACGAATGTTGAGACTAACTTTCCCAAAAAAGATGGTTGGATTGTAATTCCTACAGATAGCACAGAGTTAAATGTCACAGTAGAGGCGACCAATGCGGAAACCCTTCTTTTCTGGAGCGTTCCAACAGGACAGATACTTGGGGAGAAAGAGAACTGATCGGATACGATACCAATGAGAACGATGGTTGGAAAATAACGTGGAATATTACGGGTAAGTCTGTGCATCACCACATGAATGTTCAAGCATTGGGGAGTGACGGTAAGACCATAACCGATGAAACGATAAATATTACGAATGAGTAAGGTTATTTAAATCCTTTAATTAACGAAGATATAATTAATAATGGAGGCCTCCCCCGATAACTATTATCTTAGGTGGGCCTCCATTATTTTGTTACTTAAAGCCTATACTCTCTTTCAAACGGCTAAACATCGTTTTACTTCTTTCTGGAATTCCCCACTGAAGTTCCAACAAAATGGGAGGATAATAGATGGGGTTGATCCATGAGTAGCTCCCATCCAATTGAAGGTTCCCTAACCAAATTCGCTTTTCCTTATCTGCCTTGATCGCCCACTTACCGGAGTACACCATATGGCCTTTATTTTTGCGAGCGAACTTCTTGGCTTTATCAAAATCAAACACTTCTAGCAGGGAGCGATCAATTTCTCGACTCATCTGCTCATGCTTCTCTTCTTTGGCTTTCCAGGAAAATTCAGAATCCCAGATCTCAACTAATTGATAACCCACGATGGATTGACTTAATATTTCTCTCAAAAAATCTGAAACGTATATGTAAGATAACTCTCTGTCCTCACTTGGAAGCTTTATTCTGAATATGTGTTGTCCTTGCAATGCTTTTTGATCTAAAACGAGTGAATACTCATCAAACTGAGGAATGTCGTCATAATAAGTTCTTACTTTCGAGTTTTCCGGATCTATACAATCGATAACACTCAGCACGTGTAAAATATAATATTCCTCTTCAGTAGCCGTTGAGAGTGGCAAAAACTCGATATGTTCGATCTGGTTCATTTCCAATAGTTCTTTCATTTTCCTACTGATGACAAGCGCTCCCGTGTATCTGTTTAAAATATCGGCTGGCTTGCCCACATCATTAAACTCTACGCTAGGTGCAGACCATTCCTGAATAATAGGCTTATTACAGCCTAATGCCTCGTATACTTGATCCAATTTCACCGAATCGCTAAACTCAATCGTATTATTCGGTGGATAGTAATCTAACAACCATGCTTTCATTCATTTCACTCCTGCTTGTAAGATA
This sequence comes from Paenibacillus sp. 11B, assembly GCF_030487755.1. NCBI lineage: Bacteria > Bacillati > Bacillota > Bacilli > Caryophanales > Paenibacillaceae > Paenibacillus > Paenibacillus sp. 11B. The sequence continues at coordinate 238,330 of NZ_JAUKNS010000008.1, forward strand.
AGTACTCTTGCTAAACAAACCAAAAACGATAAAACTCTAACCAAAACCATATGATTCCTAATATCATCATGATGCTTCCTAGTACTTTTAAGATAACTTCTATAGACTTAGAGATCTGACCGTTTGGCAGGATATCCTCAAATCCCTCATTTGGTTTTATTCCCCTATATCTCATCAGAACAAAACATTTATATAAAATATCGGGAAAGAAGTACAACACAATACCCACGACAGACACCGGAATGGATAAATAACCAAATGTGCTGGTATTCCATTCAATATCCATACCTTCTGATTTCCTCCCATATAGATTCATTGATTATTTAATAAAATGCGCTCTTTCCTCTTGGTTGGAACTAAAAATATAATCTGGATACTTGTTTGAAATAGGTGGAAGCCCCTGCTCGGGGAAAAATTGCAGATCCTTCATCTCTTCATTATCGGGTGTTAGTTGTCCAGACTTGATGCTGCATTCAAATACAATGGTTAAATATTCGACTTGGTGACCGTTACTATATGTAAACCGTTGCTCCTCGCCGCCATAAATCCCTATTACTTTCTCCGGTTCTATGATAAGTCCTGTCTCTTCCAATACCTCTCTTACAATCGCTTGAGCAGGTGTTTCTCCAAGCTCGATTGCTCCAGCGATTAAGCCCCAGTTGGTTTCATTGTGTTTACGGCCGAACAAAATTTCTCCTTGTTCATTTCGAATAACCCCAGCCACACCCGGCATAAAAATAAGCTGGTTACCGATCTTATCCCTAAGATTTTTATAATAGTTAGACATACCCATGTAGAATGGACCTCCTTTTTTAGTTACTGAACCCCTGCCGTACCAAAAGTGTTTTCAATGGCTTATTTATAATGTTCCCAATGAAAATAAAACGGACCTACATCTAATTTTTTATCATTCAATACAAAATCTCTCCAGATCACAACATCATCTTCTCTATCAATTTTCACAGAGATAAATCCACATTCTTCATCTCCACACCAAGGACAAACTAAAATCGGATATCTATAATACATGGATTCATGTGGCTTATTTCAAACTTTGATAGAGCGATTTACCATCAATAATGATGTCAGCAAATTTCGTGTTTTTATTACCGTCTTGTTCACGATCGAACTCATCGTATCTTCAAGCTAATTTGATTTTTATGGTACTGATATTCACTACATTCCCCCCATACTCAGCCTCTTAGGTTCTGTCTCACTCTTCATCAGCGAGAATATCTTCACAGCGAACAATCAGTTCAGGCATAGGTTCCCCTCCAAAAAGAACGTGTAGCTCATACCCCTGATCTATCCGATATAATTCTTGATACAGCCAGTAACTGCCCACAATCTCTCCCTCTTGCTTGATGATTTCGGGTTTAACGAGCGTAAGTTTATTTATATTGGTGAAACCTCCATGGGTGTCAAAACGAATGACAAATTCCTCTCCTGTCAGCAGTTCCGTCACTGTACAATCATGAAATTGAACCCGGCTATGTATTTCACCTGGAATATCCTGTGCCACAACAGCTTCCCTGTATTCTTTCGATACGCGTTCCATCTCTTTCGTATTTTCTGCGCTCTTTTTCTTTAATTGTCTCAATACTTCTCTTGTGCAATACCCCAGCGTAAACACACGGATATCTGCAATTTGTTCCAGGATTTCCTTTGGCAAACGCTCCGTCTGATGCTCAAAATTCCACTTCATCGCTTCTTTGTACTCTTCTTTGCATTTCTTCGCGTCAAAAGGTGGGCGGACATCATACTCCGCAATAAGCTTCTCAATATGTGCTCTCTCTTCCGGTGGCATGTGGTATACCATCTGATCCTCTTCCGTTACCTCTTCCCCGCTAAAAGCTTTCTCTACACGAGTCATGACCTGACCATCATGCTCCAGCATAAAACGAGGGTCCAGATCATAAATCCCGCGCTCCTGCTTTACATGCTCTTTTTCCTTGCGTTTATACAGCCGTTGGAAAAGAGCTTCGTTCCATTTGCAAGCTCCGCTATGTACTCTTAAGCCAAAATGAAGACCCATCTGCTGACACGTTTCGTACCATTCTTTTGTTAAATATTTCATGAGCATCTCTCCTGTTGATATTCTGAATTAGACCTTTAAATTCACCGCTCACTGATGTAAGGGAACTGGAAAAAGTGAACAGCATTATGCCCTCATGACAAGATGGTCTCAATGCAATAAAAGTACAATTCTAAGCTAAGGTTTGAAAGAACTTGTGTTTCATATCTTTATGATTCCGTGCTGCCCATGCATGTAACTCCTCTAATCCTTCGGTCTCCTGATTTCTTTGGAAATAAAAGCATAAATCCATCGGCACTAACCGTTTTCCATAGAGTTTAAAACCTATCCGTTTGTAATTTACATAAATACACTCAATCTGGGATGCATCATATTTCCGATGTTTTGTAGAAATTACATGATCGCTTTCCAGCGTAATGCTGGGTTTGGTAAAAAACAAACGCCGAATCAGAAAAATGATATTACCTAGAATAAAGATCAATATAACGATCAGGAAATACTTCAGAATACCATTTTCGTCGAATATAACATTTCTGAAAAAAATAACTTCAATGGCTAGCATGCATATTAAATTCAGTACAGCTCTTGGGTAAGTCGTCGAATATGTGATAAGATATTCCTCCTATTCAAATTTCCTCAATCCGCAGCCATTTGGAAGGAGTCTTCTTGGCAAAATGCTTTTCAACAAAATGCAAAATATCATCGCTTCCGGCAATTTCGCTTCGTCAAACGTCATCCATGGGTAATCGCTATGTTCATGATTTAACTGGACAGGCTAGCTCTCGTCCAGATACCCTATCTTCCCCCCCCTCTCTTCAACGCTCTGGAGAGTCAAATTCCTCCAAAACTTTAGATTTATCCCCGTGAACCTTTTCAAGATGTTCCTCTCCCCAATAACACAAATGGTCCAGGGCAGGTTTTAACCCCCAGCCGTAAGTCGTTAACTCATATTCCACTTTAGGGGGAACCTCCGAATATACCTTTCGCTGTACAATCTCATCTTTTTCCAGACCTCTGAGCTGTGTTGTCAGCATTTTCTGCGTAATGTCCGGTATTAACCGCCGCAATTCTGAAGTACGTTTCCGCCCTGTCATCAAATGATAAATAATCAAAGGCTTCCACTTTCCACCCATCACTTCCAAAGCCACCTCCACGCCTACTCTATATTTCTTGGGAGAGCCCGTTTGTCCATGTTCCGTCAACATTCATCCCTCCTTCTCCGCTTCTTTTCGTTCCACTATTTAAACCCTATTTCAGTGGATCAATTCAGGGTACATTCATGTTCCTATGGCACTTCATTCTTCCTATAGAACATCAAAGTGCGTACTTCCAGATGTTTTCATTCCTGTTTATAATAGCATCAGCGATGAAGCCATGGCTACAAGACTGCTATTGAGAAAGGTAGTGAAATGCAATTATGAACGTATTAGTCGTTGTGTCGCATTCGAGAAAAGATTCCCTGACCTTTCAGGTTACCGATCGTTTCGTGCAGGGTCTGGCCGAGGCTGGTCACGGTTATGAGATATTGGATTTGCATGAGATTGGCTTCGACCCGATTCTCCGAGGCATGGATGAACCTGACTTTACCGAAGAACATCAGGTGTTCTCCCCTGAGATTGATACGGAGATGGAGCGATTGAAGAAGCACGATGCTGTCGCTTTTGTGTTTCCTCTCTGGTGGTGGCATCTGCCAGCCATGCTGAAAGGCTATGTGGATCGTGTCCTGAACAACGGGTTTGCCTACGGCTCGAACAAACTTCATCATCAGCAGATATTGTGGATTGCTCTTGCGGGCGTGACGGAGGAACAGATGCAAAAGCGCAACTATGATGAGTCGATCACTAATTTGCTCAATGTGGGTATTGCCAATTACTGTGGCGTGCCCCAGTCGAGCGTTGAATTTTTATATGAAACGCTGGATGCGAAGCCTGAGCATTACGAGACATTGTTGAAGCAGGCGTATCAGTTGGGACTGAATTATGGCAAAGATACTTCGACATTATAACGGTATTATGGCGCTCAATGATATTCCTGATATAAAGTCTGATGATCCGTTTCAAATTCTATATCTTCATGCCTCTTTGCGAAAATAAATCACGTTTACCAGCACGTTAACCTCTGGCGATGACAGAACATGCTATACCCTTTCTTCTTCGTAGCCACAGACCGTACCGAAATTGGATTCGTGAGGAAGCCAAAAAGATATTAAAACGCTACTGACATACCGTTGTCAGTAGCGTTTTTTTATAATCGGAGTAAGTAAACGTAAAGGAGCGAGAGATAAATGCGAAGTATGAATTGCATCGGCTGGGGACACTCTATGCATCAATTGAGCCGCAACTAGGCGTGGAAGGATGGTCATTAGACCAACAACTAGCGAACATCGGTCAACCCGCAAATTAGGCCTTCTAATGGGCTGTTTGATGCTTGGCTATTTGCTACAGCTACTTTGCCCCTTACGGAAGCTTCACTGGTTCTGGTCCAAAATGATGTATTGTATTATTTATTATAGGAAGGATGATATTTTGTGAATTTCGCTTCTGTACGCATCATTACCGACGACGTGGATCGTCTCGTCGAGTTCTATGAGAAAGTCATGGGTGTTACTGCTGAGCGCCCCGCACCCGTTTTTGCCGAACTCGTTGTGCCATCATGCACCCTGGCAATCGGCCACTCTCAGACAGCGCAACTATTCGGCGCTGGTTCCGTAGTGGCAGCCAACAATCATACTGTCATCATCGAGTTCCGCGTCGACGATGTCGAAGCCGAATACGCGCGCTTGAAGCCGTTTGTCGCTGATTGGGTACAGGAACCAACCACGATGCCGTGGGGGAATCGTTCTGTGCTATTCCGTGATCCCGACGGCAACCTCGTTAACCTCTTCGAGCCGGTGACCGAGGAAGCGATCAAACGGTTCAGTGGTAGGCGTTGACAGACATTTAAAGTGAGTGAGGCCTCAATTCAGGGAGTGGCAACGATTCGTAAAATATATTCATTGCCGTATTCCTCTAATATAATAAAGTTATCTTTAAATCAAGTCTTCAATCAACGAGCGCCTTTCTTGAATAAGAGAAAAGCGCTCGTTTTGCATTGTAGGATATGAGCATGGAGTTTTGAAGGTTTCTTATTCCACCATTTTGAGGGGATGGGTAAAGACACCCATTTATTGTTATTTTTTCATCAAAAAAAGAAGCCACCTCCCTGGCCTTCCACCAGTTCAGCAACTCCTTTTTCACAACCCTATTCTAACCCCTACATTCAACTACTCCTTCACAGCCCCAACCACGATCCCGGTTACAAAGTACCGTTGCAGGAACGGGTACACCAGCAGGATCGGCAGTGCACTGATAAATATCTGCGAAGCCCGAATGGTCCGTTGGGACAGGTTCGCAACAGCTTCCGGATCAAGCTTCGACATATCCGCCTGAACGATGATCGTCTGCATGAATGTCGCCAGTGGCAGCTTTTCTGCATCACGAATGTAGATGATCCCGTCAAAGTACGAGTTCCAATGTCCAACCATCATGAAGAGAGAAACGGTTGCAATGACGGGTACGGAGACGGGCAGATAGATTTTGATAAACGTCTGAAAGTGCCCTGCCCCATCAATAAATGCAGCTTCCTCCAGATCCTTGGGAACGGTACGGAAGAAATTCAGCAGCAGAATGATGTTGAACACCGCAACCAAACCCGGCAGGATCAATGCTAACAAAGTATTCATCAGTCCCAGCTTCAGAATCAGGATATACCCCGGAATGAGGCCACCGCTGAACAGCATCGTGATGACAAAATACCATAGATAGATGTTGCGTGCACGGAACACCCGCGTCTCCTTGGAGAGCGCGTATGCTGCAATCGTATTGACGATTAACGCAAGCCCTGTTCCCAGTACCGTCCGCTCTACGGACACCCACAGGGAGGAAAGGAAATTGCTGTTAGCGAATGTTTTCGCATACGCCTCCAGTGTAAAACCAATCGGCCAGAACGTAACGAGTCCAGCATTAGCAGGTGCAGTTGAGCTAAGCGATACCATGAGTAAGTGATACAATGGCAGCAAGCAGAGCAGTGAAAGGATGGTCAGTAACACATTGTTGATTATGCTGAATATGCGGTAAGGCATCGTTTTATGATACATGAGTTCGTCATCCTTTCTAGAAAATTCGGTATCCGGCGAATCGGTAAGCCAGTCGGTAGGAGATCACAATCAGGATCAAACTAATGACCGATTTGAACAGATTCACGGCGGTAGCGAAACTGAACTGTCCACTTAGCAGACCTTCTCTATACACAAACGTATCGATAATATCCCCTTGCTGGTAAATCAATGGACTGTATAAGTTAAAGATCTGGTCAAAGTTGGCGTTGAGCACATTACCCAGTGCCAGCGTTGCAATGACGATCCCAATCGGAATAAGTGCCGGGATGGTAATATACATCGTTTGCTTCCAGCGTCCCGCCCCATCCACTTCAGCCGCTTCATACAGTGACGGGTTAATGCCGGACAGTGCCGCGAGGAAGATGATCGTGTTGAATCCAAACTCCTTCCAGACATCACTCGCAATAATCGTGAATCGGAACCAGCTGCCATCCCCCAGGAAGAAGATCGGCTTGATACCGAATACCGAGACCAGGAACTGATTGACGATCCCTGTCTGGGCCAGAATGTCGATCAGAATGCCTGATAACGTTACCCATGACAGAAAGTGTGGTAGATACACAAGCGTTTGAATCGTTCTTTTCAGCGCCATCTTCCGTACCTCATTGAGTAATAAGGCGAAGATAAACGGAATGATCAGGTTCATGACGATCTTGGAACAGGCAAAAAACAGCGTATTCCACGTAATTTGCAGGAAGTAATCATTTTCCCACATGTATCTGAAATGCTTCAGCCCGACCCATTCGGAATCGAAAAAACCAAGTGCAGGTTTATAATCTTGAAATGCCATCAAAATCCCGGACATCGGAATGTATGAAAAAATAAAGACCATAATAGCCGCCGGCAACACCATCAAGTGCAGAATCCATGGTTGTTTATAGCGTTTTTTTGTTTTTCTGTTCGGCTTGCTCCCAATGTCCGCTTGAGGTACCCGGTTAGCTTCCATATTAGCCTCCATAGCGCGCTCCTGTTCCCAAAAAAAAGTTTTTGTGTGTAATGGGGATCTCTGATATAAATAGTATCAGGCATTTCTCAGGTCTGACTATATAACATTGTTAGGCTTGATAGTGTTTTGTTAGGAATATCATCTGAAGAGGTTGTTAACATAAGAATTTGAAGGAGACACTTTATGAATATATGGAAGCGCTTTATATCATTTGGAAGAACATCCAGATCCCGGTTTAGTCTGTTTGCCAAAATAAACTGTTTAATTGTGGTCCTGTTCATCCCCATTATTATCATGTATACCTACTCGAACAACGTCACTTATGATGTTGTAAGCAAAGAGCTACAGGTTTCCAATACGAAGCAGCTCACGTTTTTATCCAGTCAGATCGATTCCCGCATCAATCAGATGATGGATTTCAGTCTTATTCTCTCCAGAGATCCCAATGTCAGAGCATTCAATGGCTTGAACATTTGGAATGATCGTTATGACAAGATGCAGACCCGTTATGTCATTCAAGAAAAGCTGATGCTGCAATCCGGGGTTACCGATATATGGCCTACCCGATATGCGGTGCATTCACAGCAGAACCAAGATGTGATTGCCAACTACAATAGAACAACAGGGTATGATGAGAATTACCTGAAAAGAAATATGAGCGGACAATGGACGTATGGTGATGGTTCCGAGTCCAAAGAGGATATGCAATCTTTTTACTGGTTCTTTACGGATTCCTTGGCCCAGCCGGGCATGTTGACGGGAAGCAATCTGGTGATTGAAGCCAGCTTCAGTTATGAGAACATTCAGAACATGCTGGATTCGTATAAGGAAGGTGGGCAAGGTGATCCCTTCTTTTATCACAAAGGAAATTCACCCATTCTGAACCGCAGTGCAGACAAGCAACTATCCGAGGAACTCATTCGTTATCTGGATGAACACTCGTCCGAGGACACCACACAGGATGTCGTCAAGCTGAACGGGAAAAAGTATCTGGTTAGCTCGGTGAAATCCTCCTATCTGGATTGGCATTTGGTCGATGTGGTTCCACTCTATCAGATTCTACAGCCGATCTCGCTCAGTCGGAACTTGTTCTATCTCTTTATGATTCTGCTGTTTGTGGTGGGCATTTCCGCTTCGATCCTGTTATATAGAAACATTCAATATCCGATCAAAAAGCTGATCCAGGGCTTACGCCGCGTACAGCGCGGAGATTATTCCGTACGTCTGCATAGCAAGAACCAGAATGAGTTCTCGTTTTTGTTCCATCGATTCAATGATATGTCACATCAGATTCAAGACCTGATCGAGAACGTGTTCCAGGAAAAAATCAGAGCCAAGGAAGCTACGCTGAAGCAACTTCAGGCGCAGATCAATCCGCATTTTCTATATAACTGTCTTGGCTATATCATCAACATGGCCCAGATGAAAGACGAGCAAGCCGTTGTTTCCATGGCCCATAACCTAAGTGCCTACTATCGTTATACGACACGAGTGGAGCGAGAGACATCTTCTCTAAAAGAAGAAATCAATCTGCTCGTCAACTATTTGGACATCCAGAAGCTGCGTAATGGACGAATCGAATATCACATCGACATCCCTGAGGATATGCTCGCCCAGTCCGTACCACGATTAATGCTGCAACCGATTGTGGAAAATTCGGTCATTCATGGCGTGGCGAAGTCGTATTCATCCGGTGAAATTCGAATTACTGGCGAGAGCTCGAACGGGTTCTGCAAAATTTACATCGATGACGACGGACCCGGCTTGAACCCGGATCAGTTGGAGGCGTTGAATCTGAAAATGCAGCAGCCGCTGCAGGAGGAAATGGGCTGCGGCCTCTGGAACACGAATCAGCGAATCATGCACCTGTTCGGCAATCAATCCTACCTTCTATTCGGTCCCTCCCCTCTCGGCGGATTCCGAACCGAAATGATCTGGGAGATACCGAAAGAGGATACCGAGCGAGAAGATGTTTCTAAGAGTTAAAGTTAATACAAACAATAAATTGACGATTTAATTTTGAACAAGATCACGTACACGATAACGCAGAGGACAGAAAAAACCTGAAGAAACGGAGTGCTCGCCTTTATCACCAGATTTACACATTATAAAATTCATTCAATAAATCCGGGGGTAACAGCGATCGGAAGGTTATTCTGTCATCGAAGTGGCAAGTGTACAGATGTCTGCGTTCAACCACTAAGGAGACAATACAACATGCAAATGATCATCGTAGACGATGAAGCACACTGGGTAGATAACCTTTCCATGACCAAGCCCTGGCATACGCTGGGGATCGAACAGGTGCACAAAGCATACTCGGCGCACGAAGCACTTCAACTAATCGATACCCACCCTATAGATATTGTGATCTCGGATATTCAAATGCCTGAAATGACTGGTATTGAACTGATCGAACGGATCAGAGTCCGTGACAAAAAAATAAAATGCATTCTTTTATCCGGACATTCCGAATTTGATTACGCCAAAAAAGCCATCCAGTTCGAGGCCGTTGATTACTTGCTGAAACCGCCAACAGACGATGAATTGATGGGTGCCGTTCAGAAGGCCATCGATCAATTAAACACCGAATGGGAACTCGTAAGCTCACTGAAACGAACCCAGTTTACCCTGCGGGAGAATCTGCCGCATTTGCGGGGTCGACTGCTCCTTGAAGCTTTGCAAGGACATCGAATTGCCTCCAGCGAATGGGCACGTAAACTTGCGAATTACGATCTGCCCTTCTACGCCGGGGATTGTGCATTAATGCTTGTACGTATGGAAGAAGAATTCGGACAATATGACAACAACGATCAAACCTTGCTTGAATATGCGGTCATCAATATGGCGGAAGAGATTATGGGTGAGTTTATGGAAGTGTGGGGCGTGAAGGAGGAGCATGGATATCTGGTATTTCTGCTTCAACTGAAAGAGAACGATACGGACATTGGCAAAGAAACCATACTGGAGAAGCTTTCCGTACAGCTTCAGTCCAAAGTTAAGCAGTTCCTGAAGGGGTCCCTCTCCATCGTCATCACCGAGTGGTTCGCGTTTCCAGATCAGCTATATGATCGTTTTCGGCAAGCCTCCGCTTATTTCCGGCAAATTGTCGGCGACGAGCGTGAATTCGTCATGCGGGTCAGCGACGTGGAGACTCCGTCGGCACAAGGTCCGCTGGATGTCCTGTATACCCCACCCACTTTCATTCATCTGTTAGAGAGTGGTCAATGGGATACGGCAGAAGAAAAAATACTAGCCGTCTGTGCGGAGCTGGATGAGAAATGGTCGGAATCGTGGGAGCATTGTATGGAGGCTGGTTTTCTAATTACGGCTTCGTTCACCAATCTCGCACACCGGAACAGGCTGACTTTGGCCAATTTAATGGGAGACGATATCGAGTGGTTGCAGAGCGGAGAAGCTTTTACCACCATCAGTAAACTGCGCAAATGGTCGCTCAGTGTGCTTGGCAAACTCAAGGAAGGCACGTCCAACGAGATCAAGGACATCCGTTCCGAATATGTGAAGAAGATTCAGGATTTTACGGATAAGAACCTGCATCTGGATGTTTCTTTGCGTGTACTGGCCGACCATGTTAATCTGCATCCGACTCATTTGTCCAAGATTTATAAGATCGAAACGGGCGAAGGCATCAGTGATTATATCTCGCGCCTGCGCATGGATCGGGCCTGTCACAAGCTCGTTACGACCACCAAAAAAGTATATGAAATCAGCATGGAGATTGGATATATGGACCCGGCTTACTTTATCAAAGTGTTCAAGCGCCAGTTCGGCGTCACGCCGCAAGAGTACCGAGACCAGCATAAATAACATAATAGAGTCCTATCGAAACTAACAAACTCATATAGATGCCCTCCCGTCCAAATTGGTACAGTTACACTTGTAAAGATCATACATCGTAGGGGGATTGAACAATGATCAAATTCAAAACATGGTGGTCACTGCTCATGGTTATCGCGCTCATCACGATCACTGCGTGCGGCAGTGGCGATACAGCCAGTGACAATGGTACCAAAGATGATACACCGGCGACCGTCGGTTCAGCTGAAGCAGAAGCTGCTTTTGCTAAAGGAAAATACGACCCACCCATCGAATTCAGTTCGGTATTGATGCCGAAGAAATACGTGCAAGGGGATACCAAAGAAAATAACGTTCACGATCGCTGGATGCTGGAAACGCTGGGTATGAAGCATAAAGATACCTGGTATCCGGCCAATGACGATCAATACAGACAAAAGCTTCAACTGGCTATCGCCTCTGGCGAGAAGTTGCCTGATTTTGTAACCGTACCCACCAATGCGGTATTGACCAATCAGTTGATCGACTCCGGTCAATTCATCGCGATCGATGAGTTGTTCGACAAGTACGCAAGCCAGACCCTGAAAGATCACGCAGCAGCACATCCTGAGCTATGGTATCCGTTCACCAAGGACGGCAAGAAATACAACATGCCGATCATGGAGTACACCGATAACGACGATACGCTGCTCTGGCTCCGCGAGGATTGGATGGAGAAGCTGAACCTGGAAGCTCCCAAAACCATCGCAGACCTTGAGAACATCATGGACAAATTCAAAAACGAGAACCCGGACGGTCTGTCTCCAGACAAAGTATTCCCGCTGGCGATCTCGCTGAAAAATAACACCAACACCTGGATGGGCCAACTCGACTGGTTGTTCGGGGCATACGGCACAATCGAGGAGCAATGGAACAAAGACGCAAACGGCAATCTGGAGTACGGCTCCGTTAACCCGGGTGCGAAACAAGCACTTGCCAAGCTGGCTGAATGGATGAACAAAGGTTATATCCACGCCGACTCCGCCCTGTGGGACGAAGGTAAATCTGCTGAAAGCTGGACGAAGGGCCAAGCAGGCATTCTGCCTGGCGCAAACTGGGTACCCGACTGGCCTGCACCTGACCTGCTGAAGAACGTACCTGGCTCAAAATATAAAGCTTACCCTGTTCCAGCTGGCCCAGACGGCAAGATCGGTACGAAGTGGCAGAACTCTGGTGTCAACGCAAGTATCATGATCAACAAGGATGCGAAGCATCCAGAAGCCATCTTCCTGTACTACAACTACTTGCTCGATAACCTGGCTAACCCGGCTGCGGGCAGTGAGTATGAATACGGCTTCGCCAAAGGTTACGACTGGGATATCATTGACGGACAACCGACCAGTGACAAAGAGAAGATCAAAGACTTCTCCAACGAATTCCCGTTCCTGACCGGTCCAGCACGTATCCCGGATCTGTACATGAAAACACTCGTGAAGCTGGCCAACGGCGAGAAGCCTGAAACACCTTACGAGAAACAAATGGCCGAATTCCGTAAACCGGAAAACTGGTATGCAGGTAAAGTCGTTATGTCTCAGATCGACATCCGTAAACAAAACTACTTTACTGGCGCTGCAACGCCAACCATGGTCTCCAAATGGAACCTGCTCCGCCAGTCTGAGATGGAAACCTTCAACAAAATCATCTACGGCCAACTGCCGGTTGATGCCTTTGACCAATTTGTCGCCAACTGGAAATCCAATGGCGGTGATCAGATCACGCAAGAAGTGAATGACTGGTTTAAATCGGTAAGTGCGAAGTAAGATTTGGATTTTGGAAAAGTAGAGATTATAAAAACAGCCGAAGCGATAGTTACACGCTTCGGCTGTTTTTTTAGGTAGAGATTGAGGTCGCTCCCCTGTCTTACGGGTTCGCGTTAGAGGGTTGATGAGCCTTTGTATTGCTCTCCTCCAGCATCGACTGGTCCAGTAAGGATACTGTGAGCTGAACCCCATCCCTCAGCCCTTGCATATACAACCGCTCATTCTCTATTCCTTTACTGAGAATGTATCGGCTCTCCCACTCAGCATATTCAGGTGTTTCCTCGATATCCTTGCCAGCAAACAATCCTTCGAACGCTTCGTCCTTTTCCTCACGTACACGACTCAATTCTGGGTCATGCTCGATTCGGGCAGATACTTCATCTAGCCTCGCCTGAATCGCTTGTTCCAACCACGGTGGAAAATTCATTGCTTCTCCTCCCCTATGCATTAATATGTACCTCACTCATCATCGTACAACTCGGCTATGTCTCGCCTTCATTTCACTCACTCGTGCCACCAGTTCATCCACCCTCCGGCTCTGTTCCTGAACCTCCGGATTGTCCCACAACGGAATCGCTTGCTTCAAGGATGCCTCTCCAAGCTGATTAAGCTTGCGCCGTTCCTCTTCCAATAAGTCAAGCAACCGGCTCATACATCCACCTCTCTGATGGGTCTAAACTACGCCATGTCTTGTTAAGACTAGACGTGAGCAGCCATTTTTAATGCGATTATCTATACCCAATGTTGTATACTAATACTTTCGTCTAATCCTAATTGTAAGATAAACTGTGATTTCTATAATGCGGAATTCGAATTAAAAATGAAAAAACACCGATATAAACCTTCGGTGTCAAAACTTCGTACCTTATCCGCTAAAACCACGATTTTTCACGTTCTACAGGTCTTGTATAACGCTCGCATTCGATAATAGCTTTAAAACTTACAGATAAGGCCATGACTTTAGCCATAATATCTATTTGATATTCTCCATTGTTGGTCTGAACTTTTTGGTTATGAAGTATTAAGTAATCCTTAAGATCTTCAGCCTCAGCATAAGCCTTCAACACATCATGTTTTTTTCCATCACCTAATTTCATTTCTCTGAGGCCATCATGGCGTTACTTCTTTTTAAAGCCTCAGCGAAAAAAGAGAAACATGTCCTTGCTCAAGAAACTATTTCATCGGATAATGCCGTGTTATGTGGTGTTCTGACTCGTTAGTTTATGATTCTTACAACACTTTTTGTATTTTTTCCCGCTTCCACAAGGGCAAGGTGAATTAAGCGTAACGTTCTTGTACAATTTCTTACCTTCTTCTGAATAATTAAAAAAAAGTTCCATTTCACTTATTTTTCCTGATAAGTATTCAGTAGTGTGTGCTACATTCATCATTTCATTCGATATTTTCTTGAATTCTATATCTAAGTTAATACTGGGGTTAGAATCGTGCTCTATAATTATATTTATAGCGGTATAAATATTTTTGAGAATTTGAATTACATGACGAAATAACCTTGGTTCACTCGAATACTCCAAGTATTCACCTGTAATCATTTCAACATATTTTATTTGATCAATTGCTTCTACAAATCCAGCAGTATAAACTTTCCCAGTTCGAATAATTCTTTTTTTCTCACTATTAATTTCTTCCAAGATAGGAAATATGAACTGAAAAATACCGAATAAGAATTTATCATCGTTCTTCTTCTCTACTTGATAAGGCTCATATCTGCTTTGAATTTCAGTAGTGTACATAGACAGTAATACCCAACAATTTTTTTTGATTCCGTTTTCATTCATTGAGTTTAGAATATAGTCCGTTCTGACTTTAATATGCCCAAATTTTTCATCTTCTTGATCTCTCAATTCAAGTTTAACATTGGTTAAATGAGGTTTTGCCTGAACTAATGGCGCAAAAACCGCTAGAATCGACTCGAACGAGAACTGTTCAACTTCTCCAATATACACACCAGATAATTCCATTACGCTGTCATTTTCACTCTCTTGGTCTATTACGATACCAAATAAGCCTAATACAGCGTATGCTCCAAGTGATTTGTTTGTCACTTCATCTTCTGCTAAATAGGAATCTACATTATCAATTCGATACTTATTGTTAATTAGAAAAACCGTAAATGCTGCAATCGAAGAATACACTGTCTCAGATAGTAGATTGATTTGGTTGAAGAATTTATCAAAACTATACTCTTTAGTGGAGATAGTTTTGGTTTTCTTTTGTCTATTCCTAAGTATTACCCTTTGATTGTCTATATCTATATCATAATCTACATGCGCTTCAGAATGACGTATGATACTATCTACACCTTCAACAAAGTAATTAAGCTTATAATTTGTTAGTGATGCAAACTGACCACAAATATCACCAAATCCTGTCCATTCAATTAATTCATCGATATCAAAACTCTTTTCCCTATCTACGCAACTTGCTAATAACAAAAAAATCATGGAATCACGATATATCCCCTCGCATAGATCTTTATACCACTTCAGTCCATTTGTCATAAGAACATCACCAGAAGGATTATGACCAAAAACAAATCCAATTGCTATTGAAAGGTCACTTAACTTTTTAAACATATACTTGTATTTTGCAGTGTATCGGCTAAGAAACTCACAAACTAAGCTATTATTCTTTTCAAAAGCTTTCTCATAGGTTTTGTATGCAATACTTACCTTCCTAAAGAAACTTTCATCATCAAAGGCTATAGTACCAACATACTTGTAGATAGATAGTTTTAATAAATCATCATTTGAGTAGTGTTCTTTATCTCTAGATAAAATTGATCGAAAATAGTAACTTGTTTGCTCGCACACATCACTAATTTTCTCTTCAATCGTTCCTTCATTGGAGGTTTGCCATACCATTCCTAATATAGCAGAGTGGTTTAATTCACCATTCTGAAACAAATCAGTTACATTTTCGATATTGCGAGCACCAAATATATTTGAAAGTATTTTTAATTCTTGCGCTGAATTATCCAACTTCACTTGTGAAATGTCTTTCAATTTCATAGCATGTTCAATGTTCAATGCAATAGTTGACATGATTAGTTCAACGACGGATTCCTTATAAGCAATAACCGTAAGAAGAAGCCTTTTGTGAATATTTCTAAAAACTTTAGTAGGCTCAAATAAAGTGACCTCACCTAATAGAACATATAATTTAATCAAAAATGTGTTTATGTCATTAATAATTTGATTAGTTTCAACTAACTTAATACCCTCCTGTGTCATATTTATTGAGTAGAAAATGTCAAACCTTAATTCGTTACTTAATATACTAATATACTCCGAAACTTTCTCCATTTCATTCTCATAGCAATTCTTAGTTCTTATACCCTTTCTAATAGCTTTTTTTAGATCTTTATATTCCAATTCGCTATTTTCAATGTATGATACTACATTGTCCAATAACAATTTGCGAGATTCTACATACGGATCATCAGATTGTCGTTGATCCTCAAGTGATATATTACATTCCTTACATACATCATTTGTACATTCATTTAGGTGCCCATTAGCACATTTGATAGCAAAATAATCTAATTCTATATTTATCAAAACTATCACCTCTTAACATAGCTTAGAATTCTAATCTCATCCAGCGTCTCTGTTATCGCGCCCCAGCATATACTGGGTGTCTGGGGAAACCAACCAAGCGAATGAAGAACGAGTTTAATCCAATTAGACACGCTTAAAATAATCAGAAATTTTTTTATAAGATGAATCAGCTTTCTCCGATATAACCTATTCAAATAAATGCCCTAAAAAATCCTTTTGCAACTTTTGTATACTTTCCTCTAAAAGACTTATAAATTCTTCAGCCCTTAACTGGTATGTGTTTATTTTATCTCTTATAAGTATTATGTCCTCTGTTCCAATGTATTCACTTTTCAATTCCCATAAAGCCTGATCAAGTTTAATTCCTGATTGTCTAATTTTTGTGTACATATCACTATACTGTTTTATTACAACAATACGTTTTAAATAAAAAATCTCTAGTGCACTGTGACACTCGACCCAAGTTTTTGTGATCTTCCAAAACCTCTCATCAAATTCACTTATTCTTGTTTTTATATCACTATTTAGATATCTATCATCAAATGGAATACTAAGTGTTCGATTTTCTTTTGTATTCTCTAGAAATTGAAAAAGCAATTCGATAAATTCATCATTAGCTTTTAATCTTAAATCTCTTTTAAATTTTTCTGTTTCATTCTTATATGCAGCTTTCTTCTGTCTGTTAACATTAATAAAAGAAACTAGCAGACCGGCTAGTGAAACTACTAAAGCAATATAAGAGATGTTTATGTTCTTCATGCTCTATCCTTCCTTTTCTTTTATCTTCCTGCTATTTCTTATAACGTTCCTGTATTCGCGACTCGACGCATGTCGAGTGTCCGGCGAATGCCGGACCAAGGGCGTTTGTCCGTAGCGTAAATATTATGTTATATGAGGTAGCATGCTTCTATGGATAATTAATAAGTTCCAATTCACCTAATCTACTTGGATGTCTACCTTTACGTTTTTGTTTGTCAATAAAGCACTTTATTTGCTTTGGCTTTTCTTTTATATTCATACTATTAATAATTTTATTTACTTGATATTTTCTTCTTTTATATTGGTCTTCATTAGATCCCCATGCAATTATTAATAAATCAATGTTTGTAATTGCCTTTTTAATCCACTTATCATTCTCCCCCCCAGTACTAGCTACGGTACTAACAAGAGCCGAATGTTTAGTAGCTACAAAAGCGAATAAATTGACCACTTTTAAAGTCGTATAGCCTTCTTTAAGGAGCATATTAAATACTTTCATTATAGATAAATCTAGTTTGTATTCATCGGCATAACTAGGATTCAACATAATAATTGTTGCGATTTTCTCACCTTGTTTAGCTTTCTCTACGGCACTCTTTTCTAAATAATATCTGTAGTTTCTATTGGCATCAGAGTAGATAGCTTTTGTTTTAACAGTTCCTGTTACTTCCATTTTTCAACTCTCCTAAATTATATAATTCAATGCTATTTCATATAACATTCACTGTATTCACGACCCGACGTATGTCGGGTATCCGGCGAATGCCGGATCAAGGGCATATGCCCGCAGCGTGAATATGATGTTAGATGATGGATAAGTCTTCGTTGAGTTGCTCTCCAAATGTTCAATAGGCTCTTTTATGATTGACACAAAAGTATTTAATCCCAGTCCAAATATGCTTGTATTTTTAATTCTTCGTCCTTACAGTCAGGACACTTTAGAAAATTCTCTTCTATTTCATCTAGCAAAGGCTTTTTAGGCATTTGCATATGACAACATGGACACTCAAAGTTATTTGTATAAGAATAATCTTTTGATGTTATATGCAGAAATGTACAATTTAATAAGTATCCACATTGTTGACAAACATAAAGCCCGTCATAACATTCAAAACTTGTATCTTCTTCATTCATATATTTTAAGATTTGTTGCCGCCCTTCTTCTTGTTCATACCATTCCAAAATATTTTTCAAATCTATGTAGTTAAAACCAATTCCTAAAGAAACATTTTGATTGTAAGAGCACTGTTTGCAATTTAATGTATAAGCCACTCCCATGTAAATAACCTCTCTCTTAAGAATGAATTTCACTTATCTTTCAACTAACGTTGTTGTGTTCCCGACGCCTCACCGACTTAAGCCCCGCAGTGGGAACATGTTGTTATGTGATGTTACCGCCTTCTGTGAGTTACTTCTCAAATTTTTATACTTTATCAGAAAGTATTTTCAATAATATCGATTTGTAATTTTCTGCTACTTCATATAAAGAATTAATATTTTCTGCATAGCCGGAAAAGACAGCTCTAAGTTTACTATCAACATTTTTGTTATCTTTTAAAATTGCTTTTGTTATCACGTTTCCTAAACTTTCGTACGGATTATGTTGATCGTTATTTCTAAATTTTCTTATATGGTCATCAATAAAATCGATAGTTATGTAATCATAGGTATTAAATTTGAAAATATTATCGTCAATAAATCTAATCATCTTAAAAAGTTCAGACTTCCCCACAAATCTGGTGTCTCTTTTATATCTTTTGTATTCTTGTTCTTTATTCATCTCATCAATAATAATCTTCGCACTAGTTTCAATAAATGAATATACATTAGAATATTCTTCTATTAAGGATCTGTTTAACATCTCTACAAATGAAAAAAAGTAACCTTCAAATTCTTTCAATTCCGCTTCAGTTTCAGCTTTAAAATAAGTATTTAATACCGTTCTGCTTTCAAAATCAATTTCAACTTCATAGGGTATAACATCTAAAATAGAATCTAGTTCAGTACCGAAATTATTCGCTTTATACTTAATATTATTAACGAGTAGGGTGTAGTTCTCTTCAATTTTTCTCATTTTCTATCCTCCAATTGAATATTAATCATTATTTTCAGTTTTTCTTTTGCGGTAATTGCACATAACGTTCCTGTATTCACGACGCGAGCCGACCTTAGATAGCATATCTCAGGCCGGCTCGTGTGTCGTCCGAGTTATCTTCCATGATTATACATCGGACGACCAAGGGGCATAAGCCCCGAAGCGTGAATATATTGTTATCTGAATGTATCTGTCTTCTTGAAATTACTCGGAAGTATTTTTGAAAATCTTGTTTATAATGTCTTTTTTATATTTTTCCCTATCTCTCTTAGTTAATAAATGGCTATTCCTAACGGTGTAAACTAATCTGTGGAACAAAGCTTCATGTTTGATTTTTGTATAGAACTCCTCTTCTTCAGGATCGTAATAATGATGCACAATATCAGGATGCTGCAGTTCCTCGATTTCTAGAGGATGTTTTGCATAGGGATTATGAAATATATTAATTCCTTCTATTAAAGATTCTCTATAAATATTTTTCTCTTCGACACCTTTAATTTTATCAAGACCATAATCGTTATACTTCTCAAAAGCAATCAAAATAAGTCTGTCATCTTCGCTTAGAACTCTTGCCTTTCCGGAAGTGGCAGTATTACTAAACATAACAGCACTAATGCCTTCATATTTAGGATCCAAAAACAGTCCTAATGGTAGTTTTGTTCCATTTGGTTTGATAACCGCTTTTACTTTTTTATTACCATAGACAAATCTTTCTCCATCTATGTCTTCGTAATCAGGTATATCGAATGTATAGAGCAATCTTCTTATCGCATTGGTATTCTGAGTAAAAAAGAATGGTTGCTCAAAAGGAGCTACTGCAATAACAAAAGGTTTATTCTTACAATAATCTTTTTGGGAGTAGTCATCAATAAACTTATTAAACTTAAATGTCAAAGCCTGCATTAATCGGATAGTTGCAAGCTCAACGATATTACTGTACTCTGTGTACTTGTCAAACAATTCTATATCATGAAGTACATTTTCTCTTTCCCATTCGGGAAGTCCGTCCTTAGGATTACTTGCAATCACTGCCTCAACTAAGAATTCTTTATTGTTTTCTCCTTCAACAAAAAAATCAGGGGATTGATTACTAAAATCGACATCTAACTTTAATTCCTTAAAGCAAGCAAATAAATACAATTCCCAAAAACTTGAATTGAATGTTGTTTGAAATTCTGTAACAAATTTATTATCCCTGTCTACAAATCCTTGAGCCCAATCATTTAATACTTTCTTAATATATGAATCTTCACGGATAGCCAAAAAGTTTTTGTGCAATTTTTCTTTATCTAGTTCTGAATAAAAAAGATTCATAATCTTCCTCCTTGTTTCAGATATTTCAGATAACGTTCCTGTATCTACGAACCCGAGAGGCTTAAGGGAGCAAAGCGACCGGGTCCGACGGACTTAGCCTCGCAAGGTTGTCAGCTGACTCCACTTCTCCGCTTACACTTCTTGCGAACCAAGGGCCAAAAGTTCCGCAGCGTAGATAAGGTGTGATCGGATGTTATCGACATATTCGAACTTTCTCACATTTTCTTTCCTCATTTAGTTAATTTTAATACAGCATGTATAGTGGATAAATAATAATGAAACATCCATTCATACCAAACATCTTTGTCATAATCATCCATTTGTTTATCATTATTGTGCCTAATTTTATAGTTATTCACTATACCAAATATCATTTTGTCATGTTCTTTAGAGGTTAGTGTCAACATCTGATCTCTTATTGGCTCTAAAACATCTGCTAATATATTTATAGCCTTCTTCTTTTGTTCGTTATTTGTTGTGTAATGAAAGAACATTTTTATTGCCGTTTCAATCTGTTCGGTTATTTCATCGCTTGTTTCAATAGGTAAATCCTTATTCAGTAGATCATTTAAAGCCATTGTTGTGGTATTAATAATCCATCCTTTATCATTCAATTCATAACCATCATCCAAAAACCGAAGAAACTTATTTATTTGTATTCTAAATTCTATTTGAGCCTCTTCTTTCCAATAAACCTCAAAATCATCACGTATTCTAATATACTTATGTAATATCTCAATAACAGTAAATAAAGTTTCTTGGTCATACCTTTGATAGTACTCATATATAGGATAAACTTTGTTGTTTCCAGTATGTAAGAAAAAATATCCTGACGGACTGGGTTCCATAAGACACGGCTTATGTTTGTCTCCCTCAAAAGCAAGTTGAAAATATCCTTTATTATAAAAATAGAAATAAACTTCACCAAAAAACACACGAAAATCTTTAAAGCTAATTTTAATACTTTCAAGGTTTATCTTTCCATTCCTTTGCATGTAATACATCTTGTAATATACCTCCACTATTGTGTCTTTTCGAGAATTTCCGATAACTTTCCTGTATTCATGAACCCCGTAGGGGTTGTCTGCATGCATCCGCTTCCCCCGAGTTATCTATGGCAGACCCAGGGCCGAACGGCCGCAGCGTGAATATTATGTTATCAGAAGTGAGTTCCATCATTGAGTTACAAATGAAAATCTCTTTGATGTTCTATTAATTCAATTCCTACTGCATAATATCTCGCTTTTATATCAATATTATCCCATTCTTTTGGCATATTAGTTCTTGTCAGTAACTTCTCTTCTTGTTCAGTAATGGTAGCTGTCCAAAGGTATTTCTCTAACTGGTCGTAAATGAATTCAATTGTTAATCTATTTTCCTTTGCTAGATCTTCACATGGTTTTTGAATATATTTTTGTTTCGGAACCAAGTGTTCATAGCGCAATCCTGACCTTTTTCCAGATTTGAGAACTTTTAAAGCTAATGATGAAATGTAATCAGTAGTAAAGTGTTTATCTGCTGGCTTCATCGATATATTTTTTTTTAATAAGTGGATATGTAATATTGTCAAAAATTTATTTTTCCCTTCATTTATACCAATCATATATAATTTATTCTCGAAGGGTAAAGAACATAAGAATTCATAATAATTCTGGGCTAATACCATTAATATCTCTTCTCTACTCTGAGTCAAGTTATTTTCCCCTTTTTATATTTTTTACTTATTTCTGATAACGTTGTTGTATTCACGATCCGACACATGTTGGGTGTCCGGCGAATGCCGGACCAAGGGCATATGCCCGCAGCGTGAATATTATGTTATAAGATGTCCTCCACTCCCATGCTCAGCAATCAAATCGTTCTTATATTAAATCTATGAAGAGCATTATTTATTTCAATGACTTCATTCCACTCTGAAGAATCCGGCTCCCCCATTGGTAAAAACATAGTGTATGCTGCATAACCTAATTCGAATAAGGGTTTATCTGATTTCAGCAAAAAAGGAAATCCTATATGTGCAATTATTCCAAGCACTTGACTAGATCGGTCGCTAAAATATTTCTGATTTAACTGCTCTTTGATAATTACTCGTATTAATTCAGTGGCGGCTCTCACTGACTTATCTGCGTGATTGAACGTTTCTACTGTATTCATATTTTTATAAATTTTATCAAGTGAAAGTGCAATAAATCCGTAATGATCAGTCTTTTTTATCTGTGCTTCTGCTTCTTTAATATTGCTTTCAATGCTTCCTCGCCTATTTAATCTTTTAGCTGCTACTGAATATTTCTTCCCCTTGAAATTAAACGTAAAATCTGGTTCCTCAAGCTCGACTTCCAGACCGGATCTTTCGAATATTGAACTTAGATAATATTGAAATTGGTAATTCCATGGTGCAGTGTTCTTATTATTTTCAATGATACTCCCTTTAAACATCAATTGAATTTCATCGCGAACTGCATTATCTGTACATGATAAAACACTATTTGAGTTTGCAATCGTTATCAATTCCCAATAGTCTTTATAGCCTTCTAATAAATTTTTATAGTTTTCATTTATTGCTTTGTAGTCCTTAGAAGTTATAGCAATAATATAATCCTTGAAAGTTCTTTTTTTATATTCTTCAAATCGACAGTTATTGTGAATAATATAGCCACGACTTCTTAATTGATTAAGTGCTTTTTCAATCATTATCGGAACTTCAAACACTTCTTGATCAATACCATAGTGCGGTAATAACAAGATTACCACCTCCTTTAAGCCCTTGTTATAAATACTTTGAGGATTTCTTATAACGTTACTGTATCCACGACGTCCCACCGACTTAAGGCTCCGTCAGGAGCCGGCCGCGATGCGGTTAGTCGGTGCGGATGTGTCCGCCTGATTCTGCTTCCCTGCTATTCCCCTACGGGCGGACCGAGGAGCCGTCAGGATCCGAAGCGTGGATATGATGTTAGATGATGTTGCCGGCTTCTTGATATACCATTCTCAATATTCATTATTACATATCAAGCATCCGTGACATGACAATAGAATATTATGTTTGTCGCATTTTGGATAACCTACTGGTATTGTTGGTGTCTCATCTTGATCATTGTCTTCTATCCATTCTAAATACTGTTGCTCATCTACATCATTTACTTCAAATGCTATAATCATTTTTTTGAAATGTTCTAAACACGTAATGACCATTTCTTTATTAGGCTCATAACTCAACTTGCTCCAAACTTGCCCACATATTGCATTATCTAATGCTTCTATTAGGAACTCTTTCTCTTCTATAAAGTTTTCCGTTGCCCATGGTAGTTCATCGATATCAAAACCTACTGTTCCTATTCCAACAACTTCCTGATCTCGCTGAGCCAACCATATAATAAGTTCTTTTTCACGATTTGTTTTTGCTGTCATAGAACCACTTATCACTATTACTTCTAAGAACACTGCTGTTAAAGTATTAGTCATTGAGAGTGGTTGAATATTTTCTCTATTTCTTTTCAAAACTATTGTGTTTCCCATAGAATTAGTATCCCTTCATTTCGGCAATTTCATCTAACATCTAATCTATGTACTTCGTAAATACCACACATCCTGCCAGATATCTGAACTACGTATATGATAACCTATACGGATATATTTGCGAAGAAAAATTTGGTGAAAAAGGGAGAATTATTAGGATGCTCAATCCCCCATGTCCATACGATTCAGTGGGCTTTTAATACGCTTAATATTTTTCGTACTATCAATGCATATATCGCTGAGTTGTTAGTGCACTCGCATGACCGAGTAGCTCCTGAAAGTATCGTAGATTGGTCCCGTTTTCCAGTAAATGAGGACGAAGGAGTGTCTCAGAGCATGAATAATTACCTTTTCTACAATTCCTGCATGTCGTCTTACTTCTTCAAAAACCTCCTGCACGTTCCGCTCAGTAAGATGTCGACCAGAAGATTGTTCATGAAAAAACTAGCCAAAGAGCGAACTAAAACCAAGACAGCAGCCCCCCCATAGGAACTGCTGTCTTTACGTTTTTTATAATTGGCCCTACTTAATATCACTTCATTTAGGTAATCCTCCGAGCCTTTGTAATACTTGAAACATCTATATTCTCGTTTACCGTTCTAAACATACAAATGCCATCCCAAAACAAAAGCAGCCAAGATGAAAGCCGAGATGCCAGACATGATGTACATCATCTTTTGTTTTTTGCTGTAATTGTTCTTCCGCAGTCTGTAAATAAGCAAGCCAAGATATGCCACTGCTAGAACCACATAAAGTAAATTAAACATTAAATTGATCCGTAGCGAAGAATAAGCGGGATAACTTGGAAGTCTCGTGTGTATGATTAAAAGGTTAAGAGGAAGTACCGCACCTGCGAAATTAATGGCAAGACAATATTTATCAAAATGGTTTGGAGGATTTCCCCGTTTATTTCGTTTGTAAAGAAGCATCCGGATTAAATAGCCGATCAACACACTTAAACTGAAAACGATGGCTAGCGCAACAGGAATAAAAGATATTACAATCAAGTTCACCTTCAAATTCGATACAGGTAGGTAATCCATGTAAGGAGTGTAGGAAATTTTCTCAACAACGCCATTATGCTCGACAACATTATAAAGACTACTTAACTCAGCTTTTGAAAATTTGGTTATATCAAGCTGCCTGAATAAATCAGTAAATCTAGCGGCTGGCCGTCGTGCGGATTGAAAATATCCTCCTTCAGAAGTGACTGAATTAACATATGTACTATTACCGAAGATTTTGCTAATAAGTCCATAATAATAAATCTCCTCGAACGCAATGTTTGTCATGACCACCATTCCAAATTTGGATACTGGATCAAAGACAACTTTGCTTGAAAATCCTTTTAAATTCCCTTCATGCAACAGCGTAGATACCCCGTATTCCATCTCAACGAATCCATGCGCAAACCGAGGAATCGAAGTCTCGTCATAATATAGACTTGTTGACAACATTTCGTCTAACGTATCCCTCTTCGCAAATAATACATGGCTATCATCAACAGGCATCAGCGCTGCAAGGAATTTCCCTAAATCTTCTGCTGTCCCGATCGCTGCCCCTGTAGGATAAAACGTTACGTATACTCTGTTCTCAGGGATCCGTTTCAAATCTTTCGTATACCCCTCAATCTCATTCCTTCTTTGCACGATGTCCGGACGATCTTGCCCCGTTGGATGAACCGTAGTGTCGTTCATATGAAGAGGTTCAAAAATATGTTGATTAACATATTCATAATAAGGTTGCCCACTTACCAATTCCACGATGTAACCGGCTAATCCAACGCTATAGTTTGAATAACCAACGACGCTATTCGGTTTGTATATCTGTTTCGGCTCGTTTTTACGCAACGTTTCTCCTAAATCAACATTTTCAATCTCGTCGTAATAATACACTTCGGACGCTGTTTGATCTTCCCAACCCGCATTGTGATGCATCAGGTTCAATAGGGTAATTGGATCATCGTATTTCAGCTTTTTGAAAAATCCCTCTGGCAGATATTCTTGGATATCCGTATCCAAATCAAGCTTTCCTTGTTCGACAAGCTGCATCACACTCGTATAGACCAACAGTTTCGAGATTGAAGCCCATTCAAAAACCGTAGAGGTATCCGCCTTTCGCTGATTCTCAA
Organism: Paenibacillus sp. 11B; assembly: GCF_030487755.1. Taxonomy (NCBI): domain Bacteria; kingdom Bacillati; phylum Bacillota; class Bacilli; order Caryophanales; family Paenibacillaceae; genus Paenibacillus; species Paenibacillus sp. 11B. Next base: position 264,478 of record NZ_JAUKNS010000008.1, read on the forward strand.
TATCTGCGTAACCATATGCCTTATTCACAATGGTTTCGCCATCTTTAATAGCCACAACCGAAACGGCAGCGGTATACTTCTCATACGAGGCAACATAAGTATCAATCGTTTCCTCTAACTTGGATATAGGAATCCTGGATGGTGTAGTCTCAACCTGTTTCTCATCAGCGAGGGCAGGTACTGCTATTGCCATAATGATAAATATGAATGACAAAACACAAGCGATTACTTTGTTTACAGTGTGATATCCACGATTCATCTGCATTAGCTTCTCTCCTTTTATTTTAAATGTTAATTACATACTCTTGTTCTCACGTATGCGTTTTCAAAAGAGTCCGCATGAATCAAGGTTATTCTCAAATGCAATTACACTCCATTCAGGAGAGAGGTCGGAGCATTTTTCCTATTAATTTGGGCGTGATGATCTCATCGGTCCATTTTGGTGTTAATGCTGCTCTTCTGTATCTTATATATTCTTTTGTCCAGCCTTCGAATTCTTCTCCTCAGAAACGATATGTAATGTGATTTTTCCTGCGTTGTTAGCATCCGGATCACCATACCTATAAAATAATCCATTGGAACGAACGACTTTACTCACATTATTCTTTCTTATAAATATCCTTCATTCATCACATATATCCATCTTCAGGTTCACCAACATCAAAACCTATTTTTGACGCTTCCAATTTGAACGTTTCTATCCAAGAAGTCCAATCATCATTATTCATCTGTGCATAAAATGCTAATCCACTAGGCTCAACGGATGCTTCAATAAAAACATCATCCTCTTCAGACCCAAACCAATATGGAATTCCACTTTTATAACCGATCCACCCTGGCATACTCTCATACACTTTAGAAACTTTATCCCATACCTCATCAGGCAGATCATACCTTATATTTAGGTTGCAATTATGAGAATTTATGTTTTTCATTTACCTTCTTTCCCTCTACCTCAGACGGACATCAAGATATATCCTCTATTTTTATTTATAAGTACCACACTCTTCAATGACTTGATCAAGGATCTATCTCTTGTTCTTTATATACTATTTTCGTTATCATTTTTGAATATTTTAATCTCGTTATTTCTATTTTAATCTTGGTATTACCTCTTCCCAATCCTTTGACTATTACGATGTTATTATTCACATCAACTATTTGTCCAATTGTGTTGAACTGCTCTTGTTTCTTGAGATCAAGGTATGTTACACAGCCAAGTATACAAAATACAATAAAGCAAAAAATTGATAACGCAGTTGTCCATGCAGGAGGATGATATGCTAAGTTATTGGTAGTTACTTGAATTACGATTATAAAAATAAATAGAACGATGAATAGAAATTGCTTTTTTAATTTGCCTTTAGCTTTTTCGTTCATAGGACTGTCTACCACCCATCTCCAGTTTTCCTATAACAACATGATTGAAGCCTTGTCCATCATAGTTAATTTTCATTCGTATTACGTCTCACTCTCATTAATGGATCTTTACGGAGATGAATCACAAAGTCTTGATTCGAAGTATGATATACAAAGTTACCAGGCTCTACTCGAAAAAATTCTTTATTCGCATCTTTTTCTGATACAGTACGAATTGGTGCAACTTCATCTACAATTTTTTTGTTATCTTCCTCATGATAATGAATGATAGAAACCAGAACAAATTGGTCAGAGAACAGTTCTCTAACCTCTTGCCATTTCATGTGTTATACCTCCTGTTATTCGTATTTGTTCAACTTTCTATCATTTTAACATATACCTTTACTTCATATATCATTCCTGTATTCATAACACCCAACCTAGTCCAATGTATCCTCACTTGAGTATGTAAAATGTACAAAGAAACCGTCTCCTTTGGTATATGGTTGCTCTCACTTCCATTTACTACGAAACGGTTTCTTTTGTTTTTTTAATTTTAAGAAAGGATCTGTTCCTTCTCATTACGACTTAACACATCAATAGCTTCAACAACTACCACCGCTATATCTAAGGCAAGGTACCGACGCTATGCGAAGGAGCAAACGCCCACACTAGCATTGTGATCGATCCGCAACATCATCTGAGTGTCATAAATTCGTGGAGAGTGTCATAAATTCGTGGATTGACATTCAGGCTTTCTTCATTACAACCCTGTGCCGATCTTTGTTGCAGCAGAATCTGCATACCACTGTTCGGATATCTCAGCTCAGCATGCTGTGCTCCCTCCGGTCTCTGAAGTCCTCACGGTCAGCTTCCTCCATCCTGTGGATGTATCGTCGCAATGCTTCTTTATGCGCCTCCAATTCATCCATTCGGCTGGATGTCCCCTCTAGAAATGATTGCATCTTGAATCCTAGCGTTGTGGCAGCATTTCCTGCCCAATCTTGCTCCAGTCTACTATGTATTGAACGCATCTTCTGCTCCTGCTGCATTAAGCGCTCTTGCAACTGCTCGCATTGATGAACGGCTCTTCTCAGATCGGATAAAAATACCGATATTCTCGCCATGTCACTTACCTCCTCCCGTTAATGAACTGGTCTGCCTGAATGAAATCTTCGTGCTTGCGTTCAATGTACTCGGCAATCTCGCTGATGGATTCCTGATACCAACGGTTAATTCGTTCCAGTGTCGCCGTAGCTTCGTAAGCGATTGACGTGAAGGAATGGCTTTCACTTGTGGAAGTATAAGCCTCGAACATTCGGATGGAAGCTTGTGCATCACTGGAAAACCCGCTCAGACTAAAGCGCATTTCCTTGGCTGCCTGTGCCAATTCCTCCGGCGTTAGTCGGATTGTGCCACCACCTTGACCTGACTTTCCATTGGATGCAGCCGCAATCAAGGGGGCCACCAACCCGCCAACGAGGTTTGACAAAGCCATCCGTGATTCCTGATAAGCATTCCAGCGTGGTGAGATGTCAATTTGTTTTCCTGTTGCGCGATCGATAAGTGGACCGACCAAGTTACCCTGTTCATCAAACTGATACTGGTTCATCGAGTGATATCCCTTGCCTTCTTTTTTGGAAAACGAGTCCATCAATCGAACAATATTACCGACCTGAAACTTGTCCAGATCGATATCAATTGGGAAATTGTATGTGACTAACGGGCCGCTGGGCCCCATCGGACGAATCGGCACCATGAGCTGGAATTGCAGCCTCCAGTTTTGGTACATCGCATTGGCCGAGTCAAAATCCTGGCCTTTGTAGTACGTGCTGCCAACATGTCTGTCATATTCAAAAAGTCCTCCTGCACCTACTGAATCGTTTGGCTGAACGATGTTCACCACTTTTTTATCATAATAACCCTCATTCACTTTCGCCAAGCTTGCATCGTCCAGCAGATTGGTTACACTCGGAGCACTGTATGTCATGGCCGACAAATCCTGTCGCGCTGCCACATATTGCGCTAAACCACCTCCAAGCGAATGTCCCGTAAGAGAGATACTTGCGTCAGGATATTTTGATTTGACTTGTTCATAAAGCACTTCCGCCTGATGAAATTGGTTGTTCTCCCAATCGATATCGTCCTTAATGGATTGAATAAAACTTTTCTTGAAAATGTTATGATGATTTGGGTCAGTTACGGCATCCTCCAGTTCTCTGGTACGTCCACCTAAAACATCGAACACATCTGTTTCGTAATCGGCTGCTCTCCCAAGCCAGCTCCCATCTGGCTCCGTTCCGCGGTAACCGATGACAATCTGATTCGTCTGATTGTTGTGGAGGATGACGGAATCGAAACCCGACACTTTATTGTGGAGCTTGGCACCTTCCGGTTCAATGACCTTCCATTGTGCATAATCCCCCTCCTCCGTAAGTGATGTTCCTGCAGTAACGTTTTTCTGGTAGGCTAAGTCAGATATTTCCTTATACAACTCATCGCTAATGTAATCGTTCCGCATAAGTACCTCCTGAATTGAACATTTCAATATGATTATGTAAACTAGTGATAATTCAATCTTTATAGTATATTAATACCAGTCTATGAAAGTAGAGGTGTCCCTTTTGAGAAAACCTTTCTTCCTTTTTGTAATCTTAATTATCTCATCTCTCTTGCTTGGAGCATGTGCCTCCGAAGAGGAAAAGATGATTGTATCCTCCGCCGAGAAGTTCGCTGCAAATTATATTCTCGAAAAGTACGGTGAAACCGTTCGTTTTACGGAGTATAGATTCTCTCCTCCCGATCTAAGCAAGTCGTTAGGCCTCCACGGCTACATTGAAGGCGATAAGAAAAAGAAGGTATTTGTTTTCGTGCAATACGATCCTCTAAGTATTAAGACACTATCGCTCCCTGAAGGAATATCCAAGAAACCAAATTCCAAATAGAGAGTTGAAGTATATTTTTAAAACGATCAATCGATATAAACGCTTTTGAAACTATAGGGAATATATGGATTGTATCTTTCGTCAATTACTTCTGTCAACGTTCCTTGCAACAATAAAATGAAGAAACAAATGCGATCTACATAATAGAATGATTGTGTTCTTAAGATATGATAAACCTCTGTTTAAAGAAGTTATCCACTAATTCGATGAATTCTGAATATACAAAAATAGAGGGAGTTACAGCAGAACTCCCCCTCATCCCAACAACTTCTGCTCGATCTGATCCACAATCCCATTAATACCTGTTGGCCCATAACAACCGATCCATGTCGCGGCATCTACCGAGTATATTTGCTGTCGCTCATCTGTATCTAACATCCCCCAGACACGTTGTTCTGTCGCGGATATGCCCTCCTGCATCATTTCGTTACTAAGCAAAAAATAGTGACTGGCCTGTACTGCCGGTAGTCTATCAACCGAGATATGATAGGCCGTGTCGGAAGTGTCCGCCACAAATAATGGAACAGGCAGACCCAGATCACGGTACAGCACAGCACCTGTACGATGAGCAGCAGAGTGAACCCGAACGAGAGAATCCAGCGGACGGATCAGTGCCACACTCTTACCTGCCAGTACCGGAGCCAGTTCTTCGGACAGCAAAGCAGTACGTCGATGATAATCCGCAAGTATTCGCTTGGCCTCTGCCCGCTTGCCAGTCAGTTCACCGAACAGACTCAGGATGGTCTGCCAGCTCTCATTACGCTTGAATATAATCACTGGAGCGATTCGACTTAACCGTTCATGATGCTGATCATGCACCTCAGTGCAGATAATCAGATCCGGTAATAATTGTTCCACCACAAGCAGATTAGGGTACTCATACGTCCCGAGTAATTCGGTACCCTGAAGTCCTGCTCTGATATATTGAGGGAAATTGACCACCGCACCTCCCGATCCTACACTTCCTGCTGGAGACAATCCAAGCGCGAGCAAATGATCGGCATATTGAACATCCAGCACGGCGATACGCTGTGGTGATTCAGTCACTTGATGTTCACCTCGCATATGGCATATCACCGGGCCTTGGTCCGACTCGTACGAAGAAGCCAATTCCTTGTTTCATGATGAATCCCCCCTTATGTATTTAATGATAATGATTTTCATTATCGAAACATAAAGAGAGTATAAACGATCTCCTCATCGCGTTACCATGTACTTTTGCGACATTTGAGCTGGACTAATGCGACATCACCAGCCGCTTATCCGCCCTTTAATTTCTCAGCGATATACGCTTGCAGTCGGTAAATGTCTGAAAGAAACTCTCCTTCCTCTGGCGTATTTCCATACTCCCCTAGCCAGCGCGGTGTACGGATATGCCACTCGTCTGTCAGGTAATACTTTTCATCGCGATACTCTAAAATATGTCCCAGGAAATATTCCAGAGAACCGAAGGATTGTTTATGAGTGTCGTTTATGATGGTTTGTGTTTGTTCAATGATCGCCTGCAACATGTGTTGGATATGATCTTCTGGATTCATAGAGTTGCCCTCCTTACCATCATTTCAAGATGTATCTGAAACTACGAATATAATAGTTCATACGGATACGTTTTGAATAATAAATTAGCGAACAAAAAATAATTATGCTGATAGTGACAGGAGACATTTTAATTGAATTGACCAGAGTCTTCTTTGAGAATAGCACTTTCATGCATTCGGGAAACTACCCTCTATTTCAACTAGTTATCGTTTCACCGAGAATTTGAAATGACGGATTGTAATATGAAGTGCGACACCCTACTGAAATAAAAAAATGGCTCATAGCCTGATTCGTGTAGAATGAAAGTTACCACACCAGCATTCACACAAGGAGAATCAGTCCATGAGTTATTCACATCTTAGCATAATCGAACGCAGCAAGCTAGAAATCCTCCACAGACAAGGCAAAAGCTCAAGAGCTATTGCAAAAGAACTGGGGAGGCATTCGTCCACGATTTGCCGTGAACTAGATCGTGCTAATTCATCGTATCCCTATCAGGCAGAACACGCTCAGAACGCTTATGAGAAGCGTCGTCAATCCTCTGTCTCTTCAGGTAAATGGTCAGACACCTTAGCTGCTTCACTGGAGGAAAAACTGAAGGCAACGTGGTCTCCGGAACAGATCAATCAACGCTTCCGTACCGAAGGCTTGCCAGCAGTATCCTTCAAAACGATCTATCGCTGGATCTACGCAGGTCGACTGGTTCAAGGCACGTTACAGGCTCTCCGGCACAAAGGAAAGCGTCAGAAACCCGCAGAAAATCGCGGTAAATTTGCCATTGGCAGATCCATTTCGGATCGTCCCCAAGAGGTTCGTTCTCGTGAAACGTTTGGGCACTGGGAACTGGATACCGTCGTATCAGGTCGTGGGAAAAGTAAGGGATGCATAGCCACGCTCATTGAACGCAAAACCCGTCTATATACCGCCATTCTCATGCCTGATCGCACCGCTTTGTCTATGGAAATTGCGCTTGGTGTAGCCATCTCACAGTATCCCACAGGCACTTTCCTCACCGCCACGGCTGACCGGGGAAAGGAGTTTGCATGCTATGCCAATCTGGAAACAAGCCATGACCTGCACGTTTATTTTGCTGATCCATATTCGTCTTGGCAACGCGGTTCCAATGAGAATGCGAATGGATTGCTTCGAGAGTTTTTCCCGAAAGGCACCGATCTCGCTCAAGTTGAGGATGAAGATCTTGCCAATTCACTAGATCTAATAAACCACAGACCACGAAAATGCTTGGGTTGGAGAACCGCTCACGAATCTTTCACAGAGGAACTGTCGCACTTGGTTTGACAATCTGTCAAATAAAAAAGGAAGGTTCTTCTCCATTCCATAAGGAATCAGATAACCTTCCGTTGCTTTATCAAACTGAATAATTATTCTTCGCTTTTTTTTAAACGTTGAGGAGTTTTAGGATCTAATTGATGCCACTTCGGAACCTCACCATCTCCATCCGTAAAGATATATTTAGTTTCTGGATCATCTGAAAATACAACGTATACAGGATATTTAGGCATAGAGCTTAACTTAGCCTCTATACTAACAATTTCTTCTTCTTTATATCCCTCGACATTTATAAGGTGTTCTTTTAGGCTTGCTTCAAGAGAATTGTATTTGAACTGTAAGAATACATAAAAACCGACTATTAATAATAAGACTAGAATTATAGCACCACTCAGAATCATTTTTATGCTTCCCGTTTTTTTCATATAAACCTCCTAACGGTAATATTGGCATTAATTCTATCAAACCAACTTTAATCTCTAAAGAAAAGAAACTCTTTAACTTTTGAAAAGTCAGAGTTTCTGTGTAGCTTTTATTCATAATTACTTGCGTACAGCTTTAAAAGAGGTTGTATAAACAAAATGGTTAGACTTAGTAAACGCTGAGGAGTTACAAAAAAATTAGTATCACCGATTTTACCTTTATCAGAAATCTCAAAACCCTCTCCATAGTAAAAAGCTTGCCATATAAATTTGGAACAATAGATTGGACTAAGTGTATCTAGGAGTGAGTCGATTCATTTAGCAGCTTCTACACCACGGCCATTAAGCCTTTTGAATTGTAAATTTATATATATTCGTACAGGATTATTTAATATTTAAAGCGAATCGACAACAGGCAGGACGAGGTGGGAATTCTTCCACGTAACAGAAGTCATATCTATGAGTTCATTTCTAACCTGGCTCAGGATCAAATAGGCAATAGTCTCTATGCGTAGGGTGTGATCTGAGGCATCCATGTTCTATGAAACACTAATCTCTCTTCTACTTAATTTCTTAAATGCCGAGTATTCCTGTTCGGAATTTATATAACTTAATATCTTTTCCGCACATGCAGCTGAGCTAAGCTCTTCCGTGTTCACTTCCAGATCATATTCATCATAGGAGTATATGTAGTCGAACTGGGAATGGGCGAGTCCAATCGCTCGATCTCCCCTGCTTTGCTCTCTTCTGGTGAGTTCTTCCTTTGAGCAGTGTACGCCTACAAACAATATCGGATAATCCGAAAGCAAATCATAAAAACCATTAAACCACTTGTCATTACTGATGACGGTATCCACGATGACATTCAAACCCAACTCCGAAAACAGTTTAATGGTTGCATAGTACAATGAGCCAATTGGGTCAAAAAGGATATCTGACATCACATTGGCTTCCAATTCTCTTGTTGGTTTCATATCTGGATATGTAGTATCGATGAAATGATCATAATTTTGGAAAAATTGATCTACAGATAGATGGTGAAATGGAATCTCTCCCTGATTTTTCAATTCCACCGCGATGCTCGTCTTCCCCGAGCTTGACGTTCCGTTCAAAAATATAATGAGTCCTCGTTCCACATTAATCACCCTTATCATTAAAATTGGCAGTACCTTTCAGATCACATTGTTGTTTTTGCTAAGTCTAAGCTGGCCTGTAAATCACTGAATTGTGCTAATACCTTGGTGTTCTAACTGACAATGAACATCCTCCCCATTGCTTCGTATCCTTTTTAGAAGTTCGGTCAAAACAATTGTAGTGGTATTAACGTCTGCCGATAAATAGCTTATTTTGACTCCAATGAAGATTATAGCCATAACGGTATAGCTCAAAGTAAGGATACAGGCAGTCATCCGCTTCCTGTAAACCTTGATAGCGGGGCCATTGTAAATAATAGGCTACCCAATAATCGCAAGCGATGGAATAGTACGCTTCGCTCAATAGCTCGATATTTTCGCTGTAATCGCTACGTGAACGGATGAGCTCTCCGAGTGCTTCGTAAACGACTTCACTATCTTCTTCATCCGTGCCTTGAATCAGTCTTTGCTGTAACTTGCCAATTTCACCCGGCGGCAATACGACGACCTCCTTTACACATGCCAAAGCCCGGATTGCTTCCTTCGCTGAGTCCGCCTCTACATCTTTCTCGGGCACTATGGAGAACAAGCTCTTCAATCTTTTAATCAGCTCCTCCCCCAGACCACGCAACGTTCCTTCGGAAGCATCCTCATTTCCACCGTTGAAATAACCTGGCACATATTCGCCGGCGAAATCCTCAGGATTCAACATCTCATAGATCGGACGTATTCTATCCAAAAAACGTTGGCCGTCCGGAATGGGCTCAAACACACGTTCCACTCCTGTTCCAGATGGCATGAACCCTTGAAAAAAGCCGTAGAGATGATCTGCTTCGACCTCCATATCATCATCTGGTTCTATTTCTTCTCCGCTCAGTGCTAACAAATAGCGCCCATACTCCTGCTGATCCATTTGTACCATTCCCTCTCTCTGTTCAACCAAATTACCAATTAGTTTTAGTTAACCTCGCTAACACTCCATCAATGTTATTCCATTCATAAATTAATTCATTAAGGACTTTTCCTCCAATTTTTATTTGAACTGATTTACACAAGTTAGCACCATAATACTCATAAAAATAGCGTGCCTTGTTATCCTCTAGAACATTAACAAATATCTTCTGATAACCCAATGAATTGAATCGAAAAAACATACTTTTAAGTAATTCCTTCCCTAATCCTGTCCCTTGATATTCCTTAAGTATGTAAATTGAAGTCAAATCACCTGAGTCGGGCACCGTATTTGTCTCTCTCTTCCAACAATCAGCAAATCCAATGATTTCCCCTTCTGTGTTCTCTGCTAATATCACAAAATTGTCTGTTTTTCCGATATTTTTAATCCATAATTCAGTTCTTTGTTTATATGATAGATTGGTTAAGAATTCCTCTGGAATAATACCCTCGTATGTACTTCTCCAACTATCCACATGTACTTTTGCAATTCTTTCAGCGTCATTAATCGTAGCTTCTCTGATCTGCAACATAATCATCCCCTAAATTTTTTTAGTAAAACTAATTTTTATAAAAGTATAGAAACAAATTGCAACATACAATTAGTCATTTATATTATTTAGAGTGATTTCTTATAAGGTTCTTGTATTCATGACATCCGACAAAGTCAGATGTGTCCGGCAGATTCTGCTTACCTGAATTACCTCTGGCCGGTACCAAGGGCGTCAGCTCATAGCATGAATCCTCTGTTATCACAAGTTGTTGTGTTCTTCGGATTACTTAATAGTAGGTTGTAAATATATCATGATTTCTTCTGCATTTATAATTACTTGATTTCCTACCGAGGCTACTCCTCTTCCCACTACAAATCCACGCTTGTTTTTAATGATCTCATAGTATAAATCTATCCGATCTCCCGAAAATGCTTGCCCAATCACTTCAATTCCTTTAAGTGAAGAAAGAAATCCTACACCATTCTCTTCTGAAATGACTGCAAAAGCACCTAACTGAGCCAAAGCCTCTATTATCAATGTACTAGGAATAACAGCATTCCGTTCATTCATATACCACTCATTATTTGAAACATTTTTATATCCCTTAGCCCATTTGTTTTTTTCGACTTCCAGTACTTTATCAATTAACAAAAATGGATACCTATGAGGCAGAATATCTTGAATATTAATCATTTAAGAGACTCCTTTTCTACGAATCCACCCATTTCCTGTGTAGGAGCAAATCTACGAATTCGCTTAATGTTTCCATATATATTATTAGACGAAGAGAGGGTTAATCCTCCATCTCCTACATGTTGCTTCTTATGAGTCGTCCAGAGAGCGATAAACTAACGTTCCATCTGCCGCGAGCCTCATTATTATGCAGAATGCATTGGTACGCAAAAAGGCAGCTTCTGCTTTACACAGCGCTGCCTATTTGCTTATTAACTTTTTTTTCAAACAGACCTATCCATCGTTATGATGTTCAACCTTTTATACCGCTAAATGTAATGCCGCTAATAAACGTCTTTTGAAGAAAAAAGAACAAAACAATAATAGGTAATGTCATCAAGGTGGATACGGCCATTAATAGACCCCATTCGGATCCCTTTTGACTCTGAAATTGCTGCAATCCTAGCGAAACTGTGTAAGATGGTTCATTGGTTAAATAGAGCAAGGGGCCCATGAAATCAGTCCAGCTCCCCATAAATTGAAACAATGCCACGGCTAAAACGGCGGATTTGGCTAGTGGAAACATGATCTGTAAATATATGCGGAACTCACTAGCGCCGTCTAAGCGGGCCGCTTCGCGCAGGGCATCAGGCAGTCCCATGAAAAACTGTCTCAACAGAAAAATGTAAATTGGCACTCCAAAAAATTGGGGTACAATCAGTGGAAGAGATGTTCCTACCCAACCTAATTTAGTAAACAACAGGAATAGAGGAATCATCGTCACCTGTCCGGGAATCATCATCACAGCGAGGGTAACAAAGAAAAGTATACCTCTCCCACGGTACTCTAACTTGGCAAAACTATATGCAACCAAGGGACAGGATATGATCACACCCAGCGTACTAACGATGGTTATAATCGCCGTGTTTTTCAGATATGTCCAGAAAGGGATATACTCAACGGCACGGGAATAATTACTCCACAGAATGGGATGCGGGATCCACTCTGGTGGGAATGTAAAGATTTGTGTGAGTGGTTTAAGAGAAGTCGAAAGCAGCCAAATGAACGGAATCAAGAAAAATGCAGAAGCAACAATTAGACATAAATAGGCTAACACTCGATTGATTCTTTTGATAGCGATAGGATTCATCCCTTACTTCCTCCTCCTTATTTCCCTTGATAATGAACCCAGCGTTTAGACGTAATAAAAATAATTCCGGTTAATGCCATAACGATAATAAATAAGATCCAAGCCATTGCGGAGGCATAACCCATTTTGAAATACCTGAAACCGTTCTCATATAAATACATGACGTAAAAAGTCATGGAATTTGCAGGAGTTCCTTGCCCTTTGGTCAACGTATAGGGAAGAGTAAACTGTTGGAATGCACCGATCATTCCCATGACAAGGTTGTAGAAAATAACGGGAGTGAGCAAAGGCAGGGTTACCTTTCTCGTCTTCTGAAACCAGTTAGCTCCATCGATTTGCGCCGCTTCATAGTACTCATCAGGGATGTCTCCTAATCCAGCAAGGTAGATAACGACAGCTTGCCCAATACCCCAAAGCGACATCAGAATGAGAGAGGGCTTGGACCACGACTCACCGCCAAGCCAAGAAGGCCCATCGATACCGATATGCGCTAACATCCCGTTCACCAATCCGAAGTTTGGATGTAACAACCACATCCACAGAACAGCCAAAGCCACTTGTGGAACAAGTGTAGGCAAGAAAAAGATCGTTCTGAATATAGCCATCCCCTTGACCTTCATATTCAACATCATAGCGAGTGCCACACCGAAAAATATACTTAAGGGAACAAAAAATACGGTAAAATAAATCGTGTTGTATATGGATTTCCAAAACAGAGGATCATGAAAAAGCTCTCTATAATTATTCATTCCGACAAATTCACCAGGCTGCAGAATGCTGTAAGTAGTGAAGCTGAAGTAGATGGACATTAGCATCGGAATTGCATAAAAGCATAGCAGCCCTATAGCCCAAGGTGAAGCAAACAGCCACCCAATCACGTTAGTTCTGTGGAGTGCTCGTTTCCTTGCCGATGGAATTGCGTTTACTTGAACTGAATCGGCTAGTTTCGCCATGTGCATTCTCCTTCCATTTGTCATTCTTTAGTAGGCAAGGAGAGAGTTCGCTCCCTGCCTACCGAGCACCCTATTTGTCGTATTTTTCTAAAGCCTTATTAACAGTCTCTGTTACTCTATCCAGGTTCTCTTTCGGAGTACCGTTACCACGGGTAGCCTTTTCCGTTGCGGAAGCTAACTCATTCCACAGCAGTTGTCCTTCAGGAATAACCGGGCGGTTATGTGAATTGGGTAAAATATTGATAAATTCTTTCATAATCGGATCGTCCTTGTAACCATATTTGTCGTTAACCGAATCGATAACGGAAATTTGAGAGTCAGCGTTTAATAACGTTTGCCCTTCTTCTTCCCCTAAGAATTCGAGGAATTTCCAGGCAGCAGCGACGTTCTTGGCGCCTTTAGGAATAATAGCGGAGCCGCCGCCTGACCATGTCGTAAAATCCGCTCCTGTTGGAGTCGGTATCGGTGCAACGCCGTAATTTAGATCTGGCTTAAATTTTTCGATACCCTTCACCGTAAAGTTTCCACTTATCTTCATGCTGACTTGACCGGAAATGAACGGATCCATTTCCTCCGTGCCAGCTGCGCTTGTGAATCCGGCAATATCCTCGACATTGTATTTTTTGCCGAAGTCGGTCATCCATTGTAGCGCTTCAACGACTTTAGGATCATTTGCAGTAATTTTGCCAGTGGCAGCGTCCTGGAATTCTCCTCCAAATGCCCATCCCCAAGTATACAGCCAGCCCTGCGAATACCATGGAATGAACCCGATCCGTTTGAAACGTTTACCTTCCTTGATGGTTAACTTCTCGGCGGCGGCTTCAAGCTCGGCGATCGTTTGTGGTGGTTTGTTGGGATCCAGCCCTACTTCTGTGAAATGATCCTTATTGTAAAATAGCAGGCGAGAGTCCGTATCCATCGGCATTGCATAAAGCTTTCCTTGATAACTGGACTCCTCCCAAGCAAATGGATAATACATTTCCTTACGAATTCCGGATTCTGCTGCCATCGAGGATAAGTCAGTTAGAGAACCTTGCGCAGCCCAAGTACCGACCTTAAACCGGTCGAAAAGTGCAACGTCAGGAGGATTGCCGCCTGCGACTGCAGTCAGCAGCTTCTGATCGGATCCCTCGCTGGATTCTGTATAAACTAATTTCATTTTGATGGTAGGGTTTTTCTCCTCAAATGCCTTTACAACTTTATTCAAATTATCTAAATCAATTGAGGTAAGACCATGCCACATCGTAACCGTTGTTTTCCCCTCTCCGGCCTGATCGCCTGAGCCTTCCTTCGTTGAGCAAGCGGTTAGAAGAAGTAACATAGCCAGAAAGTAAGCAAGAATTGGAAACGCGAATTTTTTGGATCTCCTCATTCAAAGTCCCCCTTAAGTTAAATGAATTAGTTTAACTTGAATTCCTATAAAATCCACTTCATTTTCTGATAAATCCATAATTTATGTAAGCGCTAACAAGATTGATGATATGAATCATTAAAAACAGAAAATCATGAACGAAGTGAATGTGTTATAGAAACCCACTAGTTATACTAAGTATATTAATATGACATCATGAAGAGTGTCAATTGCAATATTACGACATAAATGTTCATGCCTGTATGGCTATAATTAGATATAAATAGACGCTTCGAGGTTCGTTAATCTCCGGTCTCGCAACCACTTCCCCGATGTAAAACAAGCTTTACCATAAGAAAAATGTCTAGCGACATACTTCACAGAAGACAGACCTCGTCTAGAAGAAGTTTTTCTTGCGATATCAGGAAGGTCCTTGCTTCGAAGTTTATATTTCTGATATCAAAAAAAGTGCCGATAAGCCCCTGGGGACTTCTCGACACTTTGACAATATCCTTGCTTTTGTTGAGCTGCACTTGTACTAACCCTACCTGTTATTTTTCACGACCATACGATGTTCAATAATGTTCAGCTCGGGAACTGCTGTTCCATGCAACTGAGAGATTAGCATATCCACTGCCAATTCACCCATCTGCTTCTCATCCTGCTTAATATGAGTGAAGATGGGTTGGCCCAGGTGATCGTTCAGGGAGTCGAAACAAACAATCTCGAATTCCTCCAGAGATTTCCCCATCGAGTGGATGACCTGAGCCAGCATGGTAGCTATTAGAAATTCCGACGCGACAAACGCCTTTACATCAGGGTGTTGTTTCAAAAAATGCTTTACTGTTTCTTTATCACTTTCAATCGCTGTTCCGTTTATGTTCATGGGAAGGGTGCCCTTCAAGTTCGTCAATACATAATCTTTGTTCAAATTCATTCCTTCTTGGGTGAAGGCCAACGTATATCCGAGCAGCCTTTCCTCCAATGTTGAAGTGTTCTCTTCCGGCGGAGATAAAAAGGCAATTTTTTTATGACCTTTGCTAATCAGATGGCGCGTAAGATCCATGGCTGCTTTCTTATTGTCTGTGTATACCGAACAAACCGGAATTCCTTTTAGATATCTATCGACCAAAACAATTGGAAACCGATCTAATACAAGTCGAAGCAGCTCTGAATTATAGTGTTGACCATGAATGGGGGTCACGATTAATCCTTTGATGCCTAAACCAATAAATAAGTCGATCGCGCGTTTTTCCTCATCCCGATCCCCGCAAGTTCGCTTGATAATGAGTTGATAATTATGCTCAGCACTCCGCTTTTCCATCGATCTAAGAAGTTGTAGGCCAAACTCGTCAGAAAAATTCGGTATAATAAACCCGATCAACCGCTTGTCATCCTCAGGAACCAAGGTCGTTCTTACCTCTGAATATTGCTTCGGTTCTTGTCCTCCAATTATACCATCGGCCACAAATGAACCTTTTCCTTGCATTCGTTTGATAACCCCAGAATCTGCCAATTTCTCCAGAGCCTTTTTAGATGTAATACGACTGACGCCAAATTTTTCAGCCAACTCTTTTTCAGAAGAGACTCGGTCTCCTTCTTTTAATCGACCTTCTTTAATCTCTTGTACAATATAGATATATATCTGCTCGTATAAATGCAATTCCACAAAACCACCCTGACATCATAATATTAGTATACTAAGTATATTACACAAGAAGTAATTCGCAAAGTTACTCAGATTACCGACGAACTTCTGTGGCATGGAGTTTTCCAAGTCTACTATGTTAGCGGAATGGATCTCATTACTTGTGTTACCTGAAGGAACAAACACGCAATCTCAACATTTTCCATCATTACTAATATCTCCAAACAAAATTTTATGTATTTGGTCTTTTGATAAAATACCCACTTCTAATTCAGAAAGATACATTTTAGAATCCCCTTTCAGAATTATGTGGAACATCTAGCAACAGGACGTTGCGGTTAAATCACTTACAAGTCTTTGGAGCCGATCTGTCGTATAACGTTCTTGTATTCACGAAGTAGATCCCCCTTAGATAACTCTTATCTTAGGGGGATCGATGTGTCTGCCTGTTTAATCCTCTTTGAAAATGCTTCTGACAGACCCAGGGCTGAATGGCCCGCAGCAGTAATATGGTGTTAATGCCCTCTTGAATTATTCAAAAAATACACTTGGATATTTCAATTCGCCTTTAATATTCAATAATTCATCTTCTTTCAATTCACATACCATGAATACTTCATCTGAAACTTCAAACTGATTTAATTCCAAACCATATTGTCGAGCTGATTTGAATCCAAATTTGGGATAGTATGATGGGTGTCCTATTAGTAATACAATGTAATAACCAAGTTCTTTACATCTCGTTATTCCTTCTTGAATTAATTGTTTACCTATACCTTGTCTTTGATAATCAGGTCTGACGGCAATAGGTGCTAAAACAATTACCTCATGTCGTTTCTCACCTTCAATAATTTCGGCTTTGCTCATTAATAGATGTCCTACTACTTTTCCATGTTCTTCAGCAACAATCGAAAGTTGCGGAACAAAATTACGAGTTGCTCTTATTCGTTCAACTAATCTTGCTTCATCTTCTCGATTTCCAAAAGCAATGAAATTGACATTGTGGACTTGAAGATAATCACTTATATTTTCAGTTCGAATAGTTATAGACATCATGCACCCCTCCCCTATCTTTGTTCTTAAAGTTGGTTACGCTCTGCAATGATTTCATCTAACATTGTTGTGTTCACGACGTCCCACCGACTTAAGGCAGCGAAGCTACTAGGCGTGATGCACTTAGTCGGTGCGGATGTGTCTGGCTGCCTCAGCTTCCCCGATATACCTCGGCCAGACCGAGGGGCTTGTCCCCTGATGCGTGAACATTTTGTTATCGGATGCATCCGACTTCTCGAATAACTCTCAAGTGTTTATCACTTTACTGTATCTCTGATTTTTTAATTGTTCTATACTATTGTCCTAAAATGTCCGTTCTCCTCAGACAGTGTAGTAATTAACTCCTCGTTTCTTACTTCAAAAAGGTATTCCTTGTATACATGATCTCTACCGCCATATCGTTCGTACCAATCAATTATCTTCTTATTGTGTTCTTTATCACCTCTAACATTTCGTTCTATTTCTTCATATTTTTCATAGCTATCATATTCCCAGATAGCAAATATTTCAGTTGTTTTCTCTGAATGTTTAGCCATCCACCTACCAACAAGTCGTGCTCCATTCTTTAACTGATTAGGTAGGTTGGTTTCATTGAAGTGCTTGTTAAATATTTCTACAAAGTCATTACTAACGATATAAAACTTTCTTCGATAAAACATAACTCTGCCTCCTAGAGGATATTGGTATTTAGATTTGTTTTCTCGCATTACGGATGTTTCCGATAACTCTTATTCACGTACTTCGATAAACACTCCACACGTGGAATATTCGCGAAATTATTGTGCTATCCTGCCCGTTAGCCGAGAAGACTGCCGACACAACATGATCGGTATCCTTCTCATGATAGTCGCCCCCAAACGAACAAAAAAGCTATCCCTCAAAATATATTCATACCTTGAGGGGCAGCTTTTCGATACACTGCTGATTATTTAGATAGCTCTTCCTTCACCATAAGCTGACGGGCATATTCATTCAGATCGATAGACTCGCCCCCGTTCAGCCGCGACTTTTCAGCTGCGAATGCGATCAGATGGCTCCGGACGGAAGCTGCAGCCGATGTCAGGCTCTCCTGGCCGTTATAGTGACGCACCTCATCCAGAAAATTCCTCACAATGCCGCTGTCTCCCCCACCATGGCCACTGGTTTGAGAAGGGATTGTGATTTCTGTTTTTTGATGTGTCAAAAAGTCGTACACGGTGATTTGATCTTCCTCACCACGAAGTTCTCCTTTAGTCCCCATGATCTGGATTCTACGTTCCTGCTCAAATGTAAAGCCGCACATACTGAACATGGCCGTAGCTCCACCTTCAAATTCCATATTCACGACCTGATGATCTACCACATTATTGTCACTCCGGTATACACACCGGCCGTAATCGGTATCACGCAAGCCCTGTATGATATTCGGTTTCGTCAGCTCCTGTGTAAAATGCCCTGCCCAACCCCTGAACTGGTCACTCAAATAAAATCTTGGTGCAGAATACGCGCAGGTTGGTTCTATGGCACAATCCAAGCATCGGTCAGTGGAACCTTCGGGTGCATTGCCTTCATGAAAATGTTTAAGAGATCCGAACGAACTGACCTTGAGGCAAGGTTGATCCACGAGCCAGGATAATACGTCCATATCATGGCATGACTTGGACAGGATCATCGGGCTGGATGTGTTGGAATTATTCCAATTTCCTCGCACGAAGCTGTGGGCAATATGCCAGTAACCCACATTCTCATTCAACTGAATGGAGACAATTTCTCCGATACGTCCTTCTTGTATCACCTTCTTGATTGTATTCCAGAACGGTGTGTAACGCAGCACATGGCAGATCGTGAGTAGCCGGTCATTATCTCTCGCCGCTTGTTCCATCTCAAGACATTCCTTCGGATCAGGTGACATCGGCTTCTCCAGCATGACATGATACTTCTTATCTAAAGCCTGCATGGTTGGGCCATAATGCATTCTGTCCTGTGTACAAATAACCGCAATATCAGCCAGCTTAGGTTCAGCCAACAGGGGCTCCCAAGACTCATAACAATGTTCCGGCGGAATCCCGTACTTCTCAGCAAATCTTGCTCTCCTCACTGGATCGGCTTCGGCAACTGCAATGAAGGTAAGCTCGTGCGGATAATCAAGTGCATAGGGTGCATAGCCACCCGCTCCCCTCGCACCTGCTCCAATCAGGACTGCTTTCAGTTGACTCATATTTATTCGCTCCTTTATGATCTGAAATCTACGGATGACCTTCTAATCCGCTTGGGTATAACGGTCTGCTGCTGATTGATAGATGGCTACATATCGTTCTACGCCCATCTTTTGAAGAGCTGCCACATACTGATCCCAATTGTCAAAGGATTCATTACCAGTAATGAATTTGTCACGCATTTCATCTACATACGTTTCAATATCCGTCTGGAAAGTGGTCAGATCCCGCTGTTCTTCCTGTGTGAAATTAAACGGAGGCCAAATTTGATCTTGTGGTAAGATGTGAGACTCTGCTTTTTTCGCATTTTCAATCGAAGTTGGCAGACCTTCAGCACCCTTGAAGTATTTCTGCTTCACAAACCCAGGGTAGTATCCACCCGGCCAAATCAGGTATTGACCTACCGCCTGGTCCAGATTAAGGCCATCCGGGTTGTTTTTGATATTGTCGACATAGTCTACGTTACCGTCTGCGTCTTCTTTATACGTCTCATCTTTCCAGCCCATGAAGAACGTTTTGATGCCCTCATCGCTGTAGAAATAATCCATCCAGCGGATCATGGCCTCTGGATTCTGGGCTTTATCTGTCAGTACAAACATCCCGATATTACCGAGTGGAGAACCATAGGCGTTGTAGGTCTGATCGCCATGAGGACCCTTCAGTACTGGCATGCCAACATAACCTTGCTGATTGTATATCGCAACCGGATCGACATTATCAACGACTCCGATCAGGCTTTCCATTCCTTTAGCATCCACCTCGGTACTCTTAACAGATACAATGTCCTGCTCAAGCAATCCGTCCTTGTAGAGCTTATTCACGAACTGTAACAGCTCCTTGTAATGGGGATCGGTTGGAATAAAGCGTACTTTATCCGTCTGAGGATCTGTATCAATGTTAATGTTGGAGGTTCCATGATTATTCACCCCAAATGAACCTCTCAGGTAGTTCACCACACCAGCCGTTCCCACACCGCCCCAGGCAATCTCGTCCTTCTGCCCGTTGCCGTTCGGGTCCTTTTCTTTAAATGCTTTCAACATATTATAGAAGTCATCTAATGTCTGCGGTTCCTGCAAACCTAATTTATCAAGCCACTCTTGCTTCACCCAAGGTGTTCCGTACAGAACCGACTTGAATTCCGGATCATACAAGGTTGGCAGCCCATATATGTTACCATCCGGCATCGTAATCCCTTTGCCAATAACCGGATACTTCTCCATTAGAGCCTTAAAGTTAGGCGCGTATTGGTCGATCAGATCATTTAGAGGAATGAATGCGCCCTGCTTGCCGTATTTCAGCAGATCCGATCTGGAAAACGCCGAGGCGTAGAACAGCTCGGGGTAAGCGCCGCCTGCCAGCAGGAGATTGCGTTTTTCCTTCAAATTATCCTTCTGCACCGTATCCCACTGGATATGAACATTTGACATCTTCTCATACTCTTTCCAGAGTCTGAGATCGTTCCAGTCCGCATTGGCAAAAAACTTTCCGGCAAATCCGCTCACTTTAATGGTGTCATTTACAATCGGAAATCCACTCGCATTGACTTTGTCATTGGTAGCTCCTTTATCCTTGGTACTTCCCGATGAATCAGCCGCATCCTTGGAACTGCACCCGGCCAGCATCGATACGGACATCATACAAACTAGAGCGATACTCCCCCACTTTTTGAGCGTCATTCTTATTCCTCCCTTTGTCCCATCGATATATCCATACAAGGAATTATCCTTTAATGGCACCAATCATTACGCCTTTAACAAAATATCTTTGCAGGAAAGGATAAAGCATAAGCACCGGTATGTTGGCAACGACAAGTACAGCATACTTGATGCCTTCCACTTCCCTTTGCTGCTTAATCGCAGACTCGGTTGACATTTTGACCATATCGTTCGTCTGGCCTTGAATCAGAATCTCCCGCAAAATGAGTTGAAGTGGAAATTTGTTCTTGTCTGACAGATACAACATTGCGTTAAAGAAGGCGTTCCAGTGCCCAACAGCATAGAACAGAATCGTCACCGCTATAATGGGCATGGATAATGGCAGTATAATCCGGGTTAACGTTTGAATATTGGAGCAGCCATCAATTGTCGCCGCCTCATGCAACTCATGTGGAATCGATTGCTGGAAGAATGTCCGCATAATGATGATGTTCCAGATCGAAACGGCATTCGGAATGATCATGACCCACAATGTGTTTAACATGCCAAGGTTTTTGATTAGCATATAAGTTGGAATTAATCCGCCACTGAAGAACATCGTGAAAACAAACAGGGCCATGATGGCATTGCGGCCTATAAAATCCTTTCGAGATAGCGGATATGCCGCCAGAATCGTCATGACGAGATTAATCAGCGTCCCCACTGACGTATAGATCAGTGTATTGGTATAACCTCTGAGGATATCTTTGTTCTGAAAAATCTTCTCATAAGAATGGAGATTGATCCCCTTGGGCCATAGGAACATCTCCCCGCGCAGGACGGCCTGCGGATCGCTGAACGAAGCACTTAACACAAAAACAAGCGGGTAGATAACAATGAGCGTAATTATAATTAACAAAAAATGGTTAACTATATTAAAAATACGATCTCCTCTAGATTCAACAAGCATGCATCAGCAACTCCCTTACCATAGGCTCGTTTCACTCATACGTTTTGAGATCTGGTTAACAGTGACTAATAAGATGAAATTGATGATGGAGTTAAACAGACCAATCGCCGCCGAGAAGCTGTATTCAGCATCTTGTATCCCGCTCCGGTAGACGTAGGTAGAGATAATGTCCGAGGTTTCTAAATTCAGTGTGTTCTGCATCAGCAGGACTTTCTCGAAACCAATACCCATGATGCTTCCGATATTTAAAATGAACAAAATGATAATTGTCGGCATAATACTTGGTATATTAATATGCCATATTCGCTGCAACCGGGTTGCCCCATCCACACGCGCTGCTTCATGAAGCTGAGAGTCCACGCCGGCTAATGCCGCCAAATAAATAATCGAGCTCCAGCCCATGGTCTGCCATACATCCGACATCACAAACAAGGTCTTGAACCAAGAAGGCTCAGACAAGAAATTAATGGGAGTACCGCCAAACATACCAATGAAATGATTAATGATTCCGTATCGCGGCGATAAAAACATCATCATCATGCCTACGACTACGACAGTTGATAGAAAGTGCGGCGCATAGGTTATGGTCTGAACAAACTTTTTGAATTTTTCCGCCCTTACCTCATTCATCAGGAGCGCCAAAATGATAGGGACTGGAAAACCTACCGCCAAGCTGTACAACCCAAGTCCAAGCGTATTTCTAATTAATCTCCAGAAGAAATAACTATGAAAAAAACGTTCAAAATGTTCAAACCCGACCCAGGGGCTTCCCCAGATTCCCTTCGTTGCAATGAAATCCTTAAAAGCGATTTGAATGCCATACATCGGCAAGTACTGAAAGACAATGTAATAAGCGACAACTGGCGAAATTAACAAATAGAGCTGCCAATTTCGTAAAATGGGGTTCCACTTTTGACGTTTTCTTCTCTTCTTTTCATGTACTGCATTCATTGCAGGTTGTACAGTTGTATTGGCCATGAACATCCCCCCTGGAAATTGTCACTACAATCCTGCCTGGTAAAATGTCTTTGTGTTAAACCACCGTCGTCCTTACGCTGTTCGAAGCAGTACCCACCTTTCTTCCTTGATTTCTAAGATTGATTTAAAGTACTTATATGTTAGAAATTGTTACACAAAGTGAGTGAATAGCGTTAAGAGATGACTTCATTATCTAATGCAAAGGGATTTTTGGGATGTGAAATTGGATCTGAATTTGGATGTCAATTTGGATATATATTTGGATATACACTTGGTTATATTTTGGAGTTTATTTTATGTAAATTAGTAGATATCAGTTTGGATAATAGATTAATGAGTTTTAGAGGATTCTTGTATATTTTATATAAATACTTATTTATAGGGGAATGTAAGCGTAATCAATAATTTAGTTTATGCGATAATCTTAGCTGCTGGCTAAATCCAAAAACATAGAAAATAAATCCAAACGCTTAATTTCATACATCATAATATAGCCCATCGACAGTTGTCAAACATTTTTTTGGCTTTATTTGGATCATTTTTTGGCTAAAAAACAAGAAAAACCCACGCGGATGCATTCCTCGTAGGTTTTATATTAAAGTTATCTAGATTCATATGTAATATAATATCACACAACTAACTAGTCATTTGTACGATCATAAACAGAGGATTCCCTCACAATAAGGGTGCTGGGCAACAAAACTTTATGGAGAGATGAATAACGTCCTTCCAGATAATCGTTAATTAATTGTGCTGCCACTTTGCCGATTTCATATTTTGGAACTTGCACGGACGTCAGAGGTGGTGTCGTATATTGCGCCATAGAAATATTATCCATGCCCACGAAGGCTATGTCTTGCGGAATACGGCCATTTTGTTCAACCACTGCCCGCATGGCAGGAATAGCGAGCATATCACTTGCACAAAAAATTGCCGTCGGCCAATCAGACTTGGGCGTCTCGGTCAGGAGCTCTGTCAGTCTGCTGTAGCTGAGATTCACATTCCAGTTGGTGTTGATAATCCAATGTTCATTCAGATTCAGGTTTGCTTCCAGCATGGCAAATTTATAACCGACATACCTTTCTTCGCTCTCTATTTGTTCCGAATATGCGGGG
This sequence comes from Paenibacillus sp. 11B, assembly GCF_030487755.1. Taxonomy (NCBI): domain Bacteria; kingdom Bacillati; phylum Bacillota; class Bacilli; order Caryophanales; family Paenibacillaceae; genus Paenibacillus; species Paenibacillus sp. 11B. The sequence goes on from NZ_JAUKNS010000008.1 coordinate 288,330, forward strand.
CCTCCTATAAATCCAATACGGGTATGGCCTTGCTCGATCAAATGACGGACTGCTGTGCGGGCAGAATATATTCGGTCACAGTCAACGACCGGTACAGTAAGCCTTTCGTCATTGAGACTCACACCCAGTACAGTGATATTCTCTTTCTCAAGCAGCTCAAACAATTTTTGATCGTACCAGCTAATTGCGACTATACCTTGAGTACCTGTTTCCTGAAGCATCATCTTGATCCGTTCGGTGTCACTAAGTTCTTCGCAAGTGCGGACAATTGCTGGAGGCAGCCCCATTTCCGTCATTTTAACGTGAAAGCCTGTCAGTACCTGTGAAAAATACGGATGATCGTCCATCAAAACCTGTGGCACGATACAAGCTATCCGTTTGGCTGAGGTAATCTCTTTGCCAATGGATTTGGAGGATTCATCCAAATTGTATCCCAACTCAAGAGCAGCTTCCCTAATTTTCCGCTTTGTCCCTTCATTGACCGGTCGATTGGTATCATTGCTGATCGCGCGCGAAACCGTTGATATGGATACGCCTACACGTTCTGCGATATCTTTTAATTTTGGCATTACAGCACCTCCCCTTGCTCTCTTCATTTGGAGCCAAAATTTATGTTTAGCAATGATCATATCATAATATTGTAATATTTTGGCGTCAATTAAACAAGCCGCGACACGAGTTCTGTTATAATATCAACACGCGATTTTTTCCACTTCTCATAAGCTTTTACTATTTTGAAATGTGAAAGTCTGATCAAGCTTTTAGTGGAAACATGATCTGTAAATATATGCGAAACTCACTAGCGCCGACTAAGCGGGCCGCTTCGCGCAGGGTATCAGGCAGTAGTTTTTCCCGAAAGGCACCCACCTTGCTCAAGTTGATCATAGACCACGAAAATGTTTGGGCTGGAGAATCGCTCAGAGAAATTGTCGCAATTGGTTTGACAATCTGTCCGATAAAAAAGCCCCCGGTTTCCCGGAGGCTCATCGAATACTAGTTATTTTACCGCGATAACTTCAATCTCCACAAGTCCGCCCTTCGGCAGCTTCGCAACCTCAACGGCGCTACGTGCCGGATAAGGCTCCGCAAAGAAGGTGGCATAGACTTCATTAACAGTTTGGAAATCGTTCATGTCTTTTAGAAATACCGTCGTTTTCACTACATGCTCCATGGCATAATCTGCCGCTTCCAAAATTGCCTTCACATTAGTTAGCGATTGCTTCGTCTGCTCCGATACAGAATCCGGAAACTCTCCTGCAGCATTCATTCCAAGCTGCCCGGAAGTAATAATCATATTCCCAAATTGTACAGCCTGTGAGTAAGGACCGATAGCACTTGGAGCGTTTGAAGTTGCGATTGTTTTTCTCTCTTGTTTTGTCATAGAAATTCTCTCCCTTTATCCACGCATTAATGCGCTTTGTTTTTCTCTGTTTTTACAAGCGAGGGGTGTCATCCCCCCTCTTATAATGATTTAGCTGCTTTTGCATCATCATATTCCTTGAGCATTTCCTGCTGCTGCTCTGGAGTCAGCTTGGTGATTCCAAAGCCTGTGAAGCCCCAGATCGTCGCGAAGATAATACCTGTCCAACATAAGATTGCCCAAGGCAAATATGAAAGGGTTGCGACGCCAAGCGTACCAGCCATATAAGCCCCTGCTGCAGTCCATGGCAGGATTGGTTCGACAATGGAAGCAGAGTCCTCAATTGTCCGGCCCAGGTTCTTCGGATGCAAACCGCGGCGGATATAAGCCTCACGTAACATTTCACCAGGCATCAAGATCGATACCTGACCATTGCTTGTTACACCGATCATTGTCAAACCAGTGGCAATTGTTGCCAGGATCAGCGAGCCCGTCGAATGCACATACTTGAGGATCTTATCTACAATCAATTCCAGAGACTTCGTAAGCGATATTACACCAGCAAATGTAATGGCACAGAAACAAATCAACAATGTACCCATCATAGAGTTCATACCACCGCGATTCAAAAGGCGAGGAATATCCGGAATCACAGCAGCTGCATCAAAGCCTTGAATGTGAACCATAGCTACATCGAAGCCGTTAATGACGGAAGTAATTACATCATGCAGTGTAAACCCTTGAAAGATCATACCGTTCGCCAACGCTACAAAAGAGGAAATCAGCATCACCGGTATGGTAGGCTTTTTGCGAATCGACCCGTACAATACGATCAGTACCGGAAGCAGTAATAGTAAATTCCAGTTGAACACTGTACTTAAAGTATCCATAATCGTAATAACCTTCTCAGGAATTGCCACATCCGAGCCACCGCTATTAAAACCAGTGATCAAGTAGACCGTTCCTGCTACGATAAAGGATGGTACTGTCGTATAGAGCACATGACCAATATGTTCATACAGGTTAACGCCAGTTGACAGCGCTGCCAAATTTGTTGTATCTGATAACGGGGACAGCTTGTCTCCAAAATAGGCCCCTGCTACGACTGCACCTGCAACAGCAGCTAGATTCGCATCAAGGCCAGCTCCTACCCCCATAAATGCTATCCCGATTGTACCTGCCGATCCCCAAGAAGTACCTGTACATAAGGAGACAATGGAAGTGACAATGAATGCCGTAATCAGCAAAAATTGCGGATTAATAATATCAAGTCCGTAATAGATCATCATCGGTATCGTACCGCCGATCATCCAGGCGCCAATCATAAATCCGACAGTAATCAGTATCAAGATAGCCGGCATGGTCTTTGCGATTTTTTGCGCGATGGAACCCATAATGTCATCATAGTTGTAACCCAGCTTGATGGCGATGATTCCGGCAACCACTGTGGATATAATGATTAACGGCTCAGGCGGCAATTCGAATAAAACATATCCTAAACATAACAGCAAAATCATAGTAACAATCGGTAATAAAGCTAATAACAGAGTTGGTTGCTTTACCGTCTTTTCCTTATTTGGCATAGCCATTGTAAGGTTCCCCCTATCGATGATGTAAGAAGTTATCTGTTACTTAAAGGGTAATTGCTGGCCATTCGCTCAAAAGCCTCTTGCAATAGCGCCCTGGGAGCACCAAGATTCAGGCGAATAAAACCTTCACCATCCACGCCAAAGGATGAACCAAAGCTTACGCTAACACGGCTTTTATTTTGAATCCATTCAATTAAATCGCTTTCGTTTCTGCTAAGGGCAGTACAATCTACCCACAGAAGGTAGGTTCCTTCCGCTCTCACGATTTTTAGTTCAGGCATATGTTCAGTAAAAAAATCTTCTGTAAATGAAATATTATCCGTAATATAAGATCGAAGCTCGTTAAGCCAATCATCACACTCCGTATATGCGACATCCAAAGCAGGGATGGCAAAAAAAGTAGGATTATGAATGCCAGCTTGGCGTAACCCATGTTGAAACTGATCTCTTAACTGCTTGTTTGGGATAACAATGTTAGCGATTTCAAGACTTGCTAAGTTAAAGGTTTTACCTGGCGAAGTGCAAATAATGGAACGCTCCGCAATCTGCTCTGATAATTTCGCGATAATCGTATGCTCATGTCCTTCGTGAATAAAATCGGCATGAATGTCATCCGATACGAGCAATGCATCATAACGAATGCAGAGCTCGGCTATACGTTCCAATTCCACCTTTGTCCATACACGCCCAGTCGGATTATGTGGAGAGATTAACAGAACAATCTTGACCCCTGCACTCATTTGGCGTTCCATTTCATCAAAATCGATTTCATATCGTCCATTACTAAGTACCAGCCGACTCTCTACGAGTTTTCTATCGTTGATTTCAACAGCATTAGCGATAGGTTGATATGCCGGAGTATGCATCAAAATTCGGTCACCAGGTTCTGTGAATCTCTCGATTATAATCGATACGGCCTGTACAATCCGCGGGCAGAACACAATCCATTCTTGAGGTACATCCCATCTGTAAGCTTTATCAAGCCAATGTTGTACGACCTTATAATACGGAGGGAACGCATCGGTATATCCGTAGATTCCGTGCCGCGCCATCTCGCTCACCTTATTCACGACTTGAGGAGGCGCTTGTATATCCATATCCGCAACAGAGAGAACGATCATATCATCCCCCAAGCTGTTCACTACCCCGTCCCATTTCGCGCTATTGGTGCCTATTCTGCTAATCACTTGATCAAAGTTATAGCTCATGATCTCACCTTCTTGTTTTCCATCTAGATTTCTGTTTATTTCAGCTTTTGTAAATAGCGATATACCGTAGGTTCAGATATTGATAAAGAAGCTGCTACCTGTGAAACGCCGCCTTTCAGTAAGAAAACTCCAAGCTCGTTTAATTCGCGGACAACTTCAATCTTCTCCTGCGATGACAAACGTTCCGGCGGAATTTTTAATTTGCCAATGACAGAAGTTATCATATGTTGCAGCAGATCATCTGCATTTCCTTGCAGGTACTCCGTTGTTTGCTTTTCTTCTTTCGACTTTTCAGCAGCAGCAGCAGGCATTACATACGGGTTAGGTCCTCCTTGTAAAATATGTTGAACCCATTCAGCCGCTACTTCCATATGAGATACGTCAATATTCAGGCAGAGCAGGCCAACCAGCTTATTCTGATCATTCTTTATATAGTAGGTAGACGATCGGAAACTCTGACCGAATTTGCCTGATGCTTTGTAGTTGGCTATATACTGTTCCTCATGATAAGCTTCTGATTTGAGGATTCTCAAGACAAGGTCAGTGGATGCATCGCCTACTTCACGGCCACTAATATATCCGTTCTCAATAAAAACAATAGAGTGCTCCGGATCACTGATATCATGTACGACGACTTCACATTTAGGTCCTATAATTGCCGCGATAAATGAAGCAATCGGAAAAAATCTCTCAAGATACTGACGATTCTCAATCTCCATCACTTTGGTCTCCTTTCTCTTCTTTCAACAATGTATTTTTATTGTACGAATAATAAATTATTATCTTGATAAAATAGTATCACAGTTATAAAACGCTTTCAACTTTTTTTTTTGTGGATGACCCTCATTTAAATAAAAAAAGCCTGCACGATCACTCCTGTGATCTGTGCAAGCTTCTCACTCACTTCCTTGCATTTAGTCGATAATACAGCTAAATTACAACTCACGTTATTTTTCCAAAAGCTCGATCAGTCGACCTTCAGGATCTTCAATCCAAATAAACTTTTCAAATTCACTAATCTCTTTTTGGTGCGGATGTGTCCCGGTAATTACACCTTCGACTTTTCTTCCGGGAGCGAGGGGGCCCGCCCTACAAAGAGTGAACATATTGTTATAGGATGTCAGCACCTACTCTGAATAGCTTATTTCATTAACTATACGCCAAACTGTTTTAAATGATGATCTAGATGTTTATATATGCACTTGCCCCATTCTTCAGGAGAAAGTTTACCAAAAAAAGGATGTGGTCGGGTTGTACATTTCTCAGGTCCATTATTTTGAAACGTAATTATATTTTGTATTAATGTTTCTTTTTCCACATCAAAGTATCTTTCATCTACAATCATGATATTGGGAATTGTGGACATATTCTTTGGAAGTGGCTTATCGTTATAGACCATGGGTTTTACAAACTTTCCTATAACTAACCCAAGCCAGCTTCTTGATGAAGAAGAGTTCCCCATCGCTATTTCCTGAAAAGATGAGCAATGAGCTAACATTTGCGCGACATTCATTTTTCCCCAACTCGGTTGTGAATCTGGACGTAATTGTTTGATACGGACAATAATTTCATTTGTATGATTTTGTTCAAAAATGCTATTCATTAGAACGATTCCTCCTGAAAAAAGAGTTTTCTTGCGCTGATTTCCTATAACCTTCCTGTATTCACGACCCAGTGTATGCTGGGTGTCCGGCGAATGCCGGACCAAGGACGAATGTACGCAGCGTGCATATTATGTTATAGGATGTCAGCCGATTCTCTGAAACACAAATCATTCTTGTACCATTCCCTTAAGTCAACTATATTTCTTTTTTAATATTTCTATATGTTCAAGTGAGATTTCTGTGATTTTCGAAATGTCTGATGCTTCAAATCCTAGTTTTAGAGCGTTTCTTGCAATTTTCAAACTATGCTTTACTTTAGTAATCCGATCTTTAAGTAACACATCTCCAAAATCCAGATACTCATCAGCGATCTCACCGTTCAAAAAGAACTCTATATCATAGGTTCCTATATGTCTTCTACGTAGAATATATTAATCGAGCAAAATACCACAGCTTCTGTTGTGTTAAAACTATATTTTAGGTATATGGCCCGCTCTTCAAGAGTTATTAATTCATCATATAATTTGCCCATAAAAGTATTGTGATAGTCACCTTTATTTTCATCACGCCACTTCCTATATGTCTTCCAATAATGTTCTTTCGTACGTTTCACCGCATTATACTTGCTATCCCATTCAAGTAGAATATCTTTATTCACTCAATCACTTCCCGTCGAAAGTATGTAAGGTGTAGTTGATCCTCTTTATATGTTGCTGATTTCCTATAACGTTCCTGTATTCACGACTCAGCGTATGTTGAGTGTCCGGCGCATTCTGGATCCAGGACGAATGTCCGCATCGTGAATATTATGTTATCAGATGGACTATGACCTCTTCGAAAATACTTACAAAAGTCCTTCTCCCTCTAATATTTGCTTCGAAGGCAGATCTACCGCTAGCCATGTAGAAACATCTTCTTCTATCTTTCGATTCCAAGCTGTTAAAAAATGTACTTGGCATGTCTCATGAGATTGAATTCGTGTCATAGGAACTTCAATACCTTTATCCGAATTTATAATAAAACCATACTTCTCAAAATCAGAATTCAAAGCTAGAGATTTAGGAATCCTATCGCCTTGGTTTCGTCTTGCCATTAATAAGGGGCCGTCCTGGGTTCCTAAATGTAATCGGTATTTCTCGTTCTCATACTCAATAGCTTCAAGATCTTCCCCGGTATTAGATCCGTAATCTTTCCAGCTATATCCCTCCCGCCAATAAGCAGAAAAACTACACGTATCGATCTGGTGATTTTTATTCGGTTTGATTCTAAATACGGCTCCCCAACATTCCTCTGCTGTCAGATGTGAAGCAAGATCGAGCTTCGGTTTGCAGATCACTAACTCGCAATCAAATAAATCGTAGCCATATTGGTATAATGATCCACCATGTTTAAGCCGAAAACATTGCGTTGAAAGATAAGACTTGCTGGAGACAGAAAGTAAAAATTCAATGGTCCCTAGGGGCGTAGATATCGAAGGTTGTAAAAAATCAATTTCTTGAATTAAGGCTTCTTCTCCATGAAAAAGCTTCATTCTATTCCTCCTTCATAGTCTTTCTGATAACGTTCAGGTATTCATGAACTTGCGCAGCAAGTTGTCACATGAATTCACTACCCTGACAAAAGCATTACAGTGACCAAGGCGTAGCCGCTGCGTGAATACTATGTTTATCAGAAGTGAAAACTACCTTGAATTACTTTCATTTTCTTCAATTATTTAATTCTCTTTAAGATATATGTATTAATTTGAAGGGTATCATCATTAACATAGACTGGGTGGACCGATTCAGAACTATCACCAATTATTGATATATAATTGTGTCCATCTTGATAATCCAACTCATAACCACCTGTAATTGTTGGAAATTCAATTGATCCGTCTCCAAGTATTGTTATTACGTTATCCTCTTCAAAATGCTCTGCAATTCTTAAACCTTCATATATTCTAATCATTCCATGTGTCGAAGTGAATTTTTCTAGATTAACCTGTTCGCTTGTTACTTTCCATTCACCAATTATTTGATCTATTGCAATTTGTTTTTCAGAACATCCTATTAATAATAGAAAAAATATCATTGCTGTACTCACAAATATTAATTTTACTTTCACAAATTCACACCTCGATTTTTTATAATTGTAATTTCTGATAACGTTGTTGTATTCCCGACGCCCCACCACTTTAAAGGAGCTCGGAACCATATGCGAAGCCGGTTCCCGACTGAGCGCGACCGCGCTTAGGTGGTGCGGGTGTGTTACCTGAATCCAATTCCCCGAAATGCCTCTGGCAACCAAGGCCCCTTTTGGGGCCACAGCGCGAATACAGTGTTATATGTTGTAGCCGCCTTCTTCGATTTCGCATAATTTATTTATGTTGTCATATTTACATTTAACTCTTGGTTGTCTATTTAGTATTTCCCTTTTTATAAATGCATTAATAAATGGATTAAATCTATTCCAGTTAAAAAGAACTGCATATCCGCATTGATATTTGAACAAGGTTTATTCTTATTTCTGATCTGCTATTCCAACTTCGACTATCCCATTCGACACCACTTAAATCATCACCGCCATACAAGATAATACCTAATTTTACATTTCTAAATTGTGAAACAGCCATAAATGCTGCTGCTTCCATTTCTACAGTTACACACCCTTCTGCTTTCCGCAACTCAACCTTTTCTTTAGTCTCTCTATAAAATGAATCTGTCGTCCAAGTTTTGGCCTTTATATACTTGATATTATGTATATTAAAATCGTCCTCAATAATTTTTAATACCTCTAGATTACATTCAATTTCTCTTGATGGCTTAATGTAATGGTATGATACTCCTTCATCTCTCACTGCAGAAACGGGTACTATTACATGTCCAACAGCAATGTCTTTTTTTAATACACCTGCACCACCACAAACTATAAATTTCTGAAAACCATAGGCTATCAGTTCTTCTAAGAATCCTGCTGAACCTGCAGCTCCTAAATACCCCAAAGTAATATGTACTTTTTTCCCTTGATAATATGTTTCATATATTGGCAAATCTACAGTCTCGCAATGTAGACTTGCAACTTCTTTCAACTTTCCCTCCGTTTTCATTTTTTCAATTACATCTCTAAAAAATGTTATGACACAGTATTTAAATTCTTCTTTTGGATTGATAAAATTAGTTGCCTCAATTATTGCAACTCGCGATTCATCAAATTCCAATATCGGGAATTCTTTACTATCAATTTTTTTGCTCTCCATCTCACTTACCTCCAAAGTAATTTAAATTTTTTTATTATTTCTTTGCGGCTATTACATATAACGTTACTGTATCCACGATGTCCCACCGACTTAAGCCACGTTAGAGGCGGCCGCGATGCGGTTAGTCGGTGCGGATGTGTCCGCCTGATTCCACTTCCCTGCCAATTCCCTTCGGGCTGACCGAGGGAGCGTCAGGACCCGAAGCTTGGATATAATGTTATCTGACGTAAACCTCTACTGTGAATTAGCTATAATCTTCTTTGTTAAGTTAAACTCATGACGGCATTCATGGTAATAACTTTTGAGTTTATATCCCCCAGCTTTAAATACAGGCTTATGTTGATACCACACTATAATTAGCGTTCCTTCAAAAAGGATTCTACGAAGGATATAAACTATTCTGTTAAAGAGAACGCTTCTATTTTGAGCAAATTTATGAAGTGTTTCGGATTGAAACTGAACATGTTTCTCCTCATCACTTAAAATCTGATTACATAAATCTATTAATACTTCTGACTTTGTAGATTTTTGCAAGGCTTTATAGTACAACTTAGCAATGATCTCAGCAGTTAATAGAACAATGACTGATTGTTCTAGACTCGCATATCGACGTAATCTTCTAAATACATTGTCCACCCAATGTCTACGAAGGAGTGGGATTCCTTGTACCTTCATAAATCTGCCTAGATCTCTAGCGTGCCTTTGTTCTTCTTTAATGAATTCTATAAGTGCTTCATAGTAATCCTGATCTTGTGTCTGATGTACATATTCTTGCGCACGTTTAATTAGATGTTTACCTTCAGATTTTTCTCCTAATTGAAACTGTTGAATTGACTTAATGATTATTTCTCTTTCATTAGTTGTTAATTTATAGTTGTCATCCCAATGAATATATTTGAGGTTTTGATTATTTCTTCGATAATATTGCACCCATTTCGAGAAAGTGATATTCATTATTTGCTCCTAAAATGTAATAGGTTTATCTCAGATAACGTTTTGTATTGACGACGTCCTGGCCCCTTAGAGTCGCTGCTTATAGTTGTGAGGCTTGCCGAACACCTAATGCAGTGACTTCCCGACGGGCTTAGGGGGCTGGATGTGGTCACTCGCTTCTCAGAGTGACCCGGATCGTCAATATGATGTTAGCCGAGGGAATTTCTGGAGGCAGCCATTGTATTTAAGGCGTTCTCAAAATAGCTATATACTTTATCTGCAATTCCCAGAAACTCTTCAACAAGTACATTACTATCCAAGTAACAAGCATACAGATAATCAACTAAAGCGGAGTCAATCTCACAATAGTTTAATATGGCATTCTTCATCTTAATAATGTCATCTTGCCATACCCCTGTATCTTCTAAAACCAAAGAGTATAATGCACGAATTAATCTCTTAGAGTAACCTTTAATATATCTAGTTTTCATTGTGTGATCACTAGCATTAGAAAGTAAACGATGTATACGATCTACTTCCTCCTTGGTCTCTGTATTTAAGTCTAAAATAAACTCTGGAGAAATAATTATCGGTGGTACTTTTTCACCAACGTCATGACCATATAGGCAAACACAAATGATCTTAACCCAAAAACCCCACTCATTTGGTTTACTTAATACATCGTCAATCGAGCAAATTATCGTATCAATCTTAGTTACTACTGGATATTCTTCCAAAAGCCTGTCTTTAATATTTGACAATCTTTCGTAATCAATATCTTTGGGATTTGCACATACAATAGTAAAGTCTGCATCTGACTTAAAAGGTTTAGCAGTTCCTTTTGGAATCGAGCCACACATATAAATGCTATGAATCTTATCTTTAAATTCGGCAAGTATATGATCTATATACTTATCAACAAAATCCTTATATTCACTTTGTATTACAATTCTATTTATAACTTTTTCTAATATCATATAGACTCCTCCTACACTAAGAACTTCTTTCGGCTAACGTTCCCGCATTCACGACGCTTGGCGTATGCCAAGTGTGTGTCCGGTAGCCTCTGCTTCCCTGAAATACTTCTGCCGGACCAAGGGCGTATGCTCGATGCGTGAATATAATGTTATGAGATGTCATCGACTCCAATGAAATACAAGAATATTATTAAATGTGGTTTTATTTCAATTAAAGTTTAATAAACTTATAATTTCGCTAAAACCTCATCAATGTTATCCCATTCATAAATTAATTCATTTAGAACTTTTCCCCCGATTATTATTTGAATTGATTTACATAATTTAGCTCCATAATGTTCATAGAAATATCGTGTCTTATTATCTTCTAGAACTTCAACAAATATCTTTTGATAGCCTAAAAATTTAAATTGTAGAAACAGTTGTTTAAGTAATTCTTTCCCTAAACCTCTTCCGTGATATTCCTTAAGTATGTATATAGATGTTAAATCACTAGAATTGGCTACTATATTTGTTTCTCTCTTCCAAGAATCTGCAAATCCAATAATTTCTCCTTCTGGGTTTTCTGCTATAACTACAAAATTATCTTCTCTTTCAATATTTTTGATCCATAATTCAGTTCTTTTTTTATATGAAAGATTATATAAGAATTCATCTGGAATAATACCTTTGTAAGTTGTTCTCCAACTATCCACATGAACTTTTGCAATGCCTTCTGCATCATTAATCGTTGCTTTTCTTATTTGCATAATATAACCACCTCATAGGATTAGTTAAAACGAATATCTCAAGCACTTAGCCATAACTGTATATAATGAGTAGCATTATACAGTTCCTATCTTGTAATTTATTTACGATGATTTCTCATAATTTTCTTGTATTCACGAAACGCTCGGCCTTAGATAGCTCTTATCTTAGGCTGGGGCGTTTGTTGACTGAGATTTCTTCCATGATTATACATCTGTCAATCAAGGGGCGATAGCCCCGCAGCTTGAATACTTTGTTAAACGCAGTTTCTGACTTCATGGAATTATCAAATACTCGCTTTCAGCTTGTTTTATATGATGCAGCATATGGTTTATATTCTATAAAATTGTCTATACCGCCAACGGGGGCGTTTAGTTAAGCAGGACTTCGAAAAGTACACTGTATCTCGCGGCAATAATGAATGAGTGAAATTAGTTTGAATAGATTCTCCCAATTATCCATCGAAATACTCCAATCATCAGGAATCCCATTGAAATAGATAACATTCATCCCGTGATGCATTTATGACCCGATATGGCCTTCTTTATCCATAACCATTCGCAACACGCTTTGCTTTCCTCGAGACACAAAAAAAGACAAGGCTATCTAAATGGTATCGATCATAAAAAAGTACTGGATAAAATATTAGGAATAAGTAAATGGCATACAGGAAAACATAAATCCGGGAACTTCAATAACTAACGGATCTAGGAGGTTGGCAAATGGCAAAGTTTTTCGTTTTAACAATATTATTATTGGTGGCAGGCTGTTCGTCCCATAACAATATGATGCAAAAACAAGTGACTCCTGAGCAAAAACAAATTTCAATTCATGATCATGCTACTGCACCAAACTCTGTCCTCACACAGGCATCATCAACAGCTACATCTTGGCAAGAGAGATCTATTACAACAAAAGAAGCCCAAAATGGAATTCCATTGGATTTGTTGGATATGATTCGAACACCGGATGGAAATCCAGTAAACCAGGCACCTTCAGGAAATCCTGAAAAAAAGGAGCCAACAGGACAAGTACAGGAAGGTAAAAAAAATACTACGGATAAAACCGATTTTGAGCAGCAGGTTCTGGATCTAGTCAATCAAGAAAGGGCCAAAACAGGATTAAGTTCCTTGAGTAGGAATGAAGAATTGTCAAATGTGGCTATGGTCAAGGCACAGGACATGTACAACCACAGTTACTTTGATCATAATTCGCCAACACATGGATCCCCCTTCGATATGATGAAGGAATACGGGATCACATATAATACCGCTGGAGAAAACATCGCAAAAGGGCAAACCACCCCTACCCAGGTTATGAAGGAGTGGATGAATAGCCCTGGCCACAAAGCAAATATACTGAATAATAGTTATACTCATATCGGTATTGCTTATTATAACAACACATGGGTCCAGGAATTTACTGGGTAGCGCCTTTCATCTCCCAACAATAAAGTATCAAAAACCCGCAATTTATGTCGGGTTTTTGATACTTACAGATCCTGCATACGCCACCAGTTGTTTTGTTTCCTCGAACCGGATTAAATTGTAAATCTTATCCATCTTCATCTTATTTGCATTAATTTCACCTACCGTTTTTATGTGATAGATTGTCAAACCAAGTGCGACAGTTCCTCTGTGAAAGATTCGTGAGCGGTTTTCCAGCCCAGACATTTCCGAGGGCGATGGTTGATTAAATGAAGCGAACGCTCCAATGCTGCATCTAATATTTGAGTAAAGTCTGTGCCCTTGGGAAAAAAACTCACAAAGTAAGCCGTTTGCATTCTCATTTGAACCTCGTTGCCAGGAAGAGTAAGGGTCTGCAAAATAGATATGTACGTCGTGCGTTTCCTCCAAGTTCGCGTAGCAGGCAAATTCCTTGCCACGGTCTGTTGTAGCAGTTTGAAAAGCTGCAGCAGGATCCTTCGGACGCTGTGAAATGGGTCTGCCTACCGCAAACTTACGGCGTGTTTCCGCAGGTTTCTGACGCTTACCCTTGTGTCGGAGTACATGCAAAGCACCTTTCAATAGACGACCTGCATAGATCCAGGCTATGGGCCATTTTTTTTATTTCCAGTAGGTGTCGCACTTCATATTACAATCCGTCATGTTTATAAACCCGAGAGGCTTAATGAGAGTCTGCTTTTCTGCTTAACACTACTTGCATTTCTTATTGTCACTTTCATTTTTATTTCACGCTTTGATACATTTTTTTCTTTGTGTTATTAATTTATTTAGTACATGATTCTTTAATTAAATTCTCACTGAACTTCTTCTCGTTCCTGTATTTACGAATCCCAAAAGAGTTGTCTGCATAAATGCCTCTTCGAAATCCATCTTGCAGACTCATTTCATTTTGTGTATCTGAGGTGGCTTCGAGTGTCCAATTGGATCAGGGGGCTTTAAAGAAATCTATCTTTAATATGTTCTTTAGCTCTTAAACAAGCATTCTTATAACCTTCACTTCTCATATTGTCGGAAAGAATTTTTTGGAGGTTTGGCAAATAGATGCCCTATTTCATTTGCATTTGTTCATGCCTGCAAGTGTTACTGCGGCAAGTCCTACGCAAAATAGTAAACTAATGCAACTAAGCATGACCTGAATTGTCGATGCTTCATAGTAGCCAGATATGGTAAATACAGCTGTAATAGGATATAAAGCTTTTAGGGTATTTGACGTACTCGCAAATAATCCAATAAAAGAATAAAATTCAGTGATAACTAACGCGATCCAGTATCCTTTTTTCATGTATGACACCAAAGCAATAATAGGTGATATTGCAAGAAATATACATATACCATCCAATAAATAAGCTTTCAAAAAATTCATGACTAACCCTAAGGATAAATCAGAAAAATGTAAAGCTGCTTCAGTGAAAAATGTTATAAAAAAGAGTAACAAGTAAAAAACGATACTATATACGAGGGTTATAATCATTTTTGCAATTGTCAACTTTGCTTCATTCACAGGGATAAGTCGAAGTGAATCAATTGTATGCTCCTGTTCTTCACGGCAGATCATGTAACTACCTAAAAGAGCAATTACCGCTGGAAGAACGAAAAATGTTGCCAGTGGTTGAGCCACAGCCATATACCAACCTGTAGTATCTATATCTCGAATACCGTCATTGTCTGTTAAGCCGGATAAAAAAACAATAACTGCTACCATAACCGTCGCAAAAATTGCAATCCAAACAAAACTTAACCGGCGAATCTTTTGATGTTCCGCCCAAAGTAATGCTCGCATTATTAACACCTCACTTTCTTGCTAATGCAACGTTTGCAAGGAGTACGGATACAATCCCCCAAATAAAAATGCTAAGAAATGCCATAGGGATGCTAATTACCTGTGTATAGTTTAGTCCTGGAATATCTCCGTTTCGAGCAACGATCACTGCCATGCTGGATAACGGATGTATATACATATTTATCGAAACTATAATAGAACCAAGGAAAGCATAAACTAGTGTTATAGCAACTGGAAGAATATATCCGTTTTGCGTTGTAGCAATTGCCAAAATCGGCAGCATTGCAAAAGCTGTAATAACACCAATCTCCAAACACTTCCTTATCAAGAACAAAACGTTTTGCCAATCAAATGCGATATCTCCGAGAAGTATGCTAAATATAACGGTACCTACAGCTGTAACTAACATGAAGCAAACAGAATAAATCAAAACCACAAAAAATTTGCTAAAAAAATATCTCATTTTGCTGACAGGCACAATCCAAAGTTGTTTAAGCATATCGTATTGATTTTCATTGTACATTAGCATTGTGCTTAATATTCCTAAAACAACAGGTAAGATAATAAAAAGTGTAAGTCCGAACGCTGACCATTTATAAAACTGTACAGGGTCACCACCTGTATCCCACGCATATTTGAATAATAGGTACGCTAGGAATGGCATGATGAGAGCTGAAAACATCATAATCCACACAAATGTTCTACGTCGTAACTTAAGAAATTCTATTTGAATAAGTTTAAGCAATGCCATCTCCTCCCGTAATTTTCCTAAAATAGTCCTCTAAAGTGTCATTACAAAGCTGAGAACTAATAACCGACACATCTCCCAATATTAGTGCCTTATTAACAGATGCCATATCCAGAGAATTATCATAGATTTGCAAGGTATGATCGTCTTTCACAGAATAACTTTTCAAATCGAATTGACGTTCCAAGATCAAGCTAGCTTTAGCAGCATCAGAAACTTCAAGTAGAATGTACTTACCATTTTTTCGTTTAAGTTCCTCCATACTATTTTCTTCTAACAGAACACCATTGTCGATAATTCCAATATCATCCGCAAGCAATGAGATTTCCGAAAGAATATGGCTGGAAATAAGAATTGTTTTCCCACGTTCAACGCTTAAATTCTTAATGAAATCCCTGACTTCTGCTATACCTATAGGGTCCAGGCCGTTTGTAGGTTCATCTAAAATTAATAGTTCAGGGTCATGCAAAATAGCATTAGCTATACCCAGACGTTGTTTCATACCGAGAGAATACTCACCAAACAACTTCTTATCCTTATACGGTAATCCTACAATTTCCAGTGCGTTCTTTACAGCGTTAGGAGCAGATGTACCACGCAGTTTTGCAAAAATGTTCAAATTTTCTGTTCCAGTTAAGTTTGGATAGAATCCAGGCGTTTCAATAATCGCTCCAATTCTGGGATATACCTGCTTTTCTCTACCTTTAATGTTCTTACCAAATACGTCTACCTCACCGGAAGAGGTAGACGTTAACCCTAAGATCATTTTCATAATTGTGGTTTTACCGGCGCCATTACGACCGAGTAAACCGTAAATACGTCCTTTTTTCACATGGATATTTACATTATTTACAGCTTTCTGATCCTTATAGATTTTAGTAAGTTGTTTAGTTTCTATGGTATAGTTTGTCATATGAATACCTCCTTTATTTACATTTTATCAAACATATCTTGCCAAAATCTTGCCGAAATCTTGTTTGTTTCTTGCTAACAAAAAAGCCCTCAAAAATTAGAGAGCTCTTGGAAGTTTGACTATAAATGTTGTACCACCAGATAGTAAATTTTGAGCATTGATTGTTCCTTTATGCAGATAAACAAGTTCTCTAGCAATAGCAAGCCCTAAACCATTTCCGTTAGTCGAACGTGATTCATCACTTTGATACAATCTATCAAATATATGTGGCAGGTCATGAGTAGATATCCCTTTCCCATTATCACTAACCTGAACGATAATGTTTTGTTCATTTCCGCTTATTTTTAGATCAATTTTAGTTCCCTCACTATGTGCAATAGCATTTTGAATTAAATTATTAATAATTCTTATATAAGCATTTGGATCTAATCGGATGAAGCATTCTTTGTCAGAAATATCAATATTGTATTGAAAATGCTCTTCCTCAAAGGTTGGTATCCAATTTATCAATATATCACGAGTAAATTCGTTTATATCATGTTCTTCGAGTTTAAACACTTGCTCTTTTGCGTCAAGTTTAACCCAATCAAATAAAACTTCAACAAAACCCTTCAAGTGATGTGCTTTACTCAAAGCGATTTCAAGATATTCTTCTTTTTCTTTGCCTGTAACAAACTTCTCTTGA
Organism: Paenibacillus sp. 11B; assembly: GCF_030487755.1. NCBI lineage: Bacteria > Bacillati > Bacillota > Bacilli > Caryophanales > Paenibacillaceae > Paenibacillus > Paenibacillus sp. 11B. Next base: position 305,578 of record NZ_JAUKNS010000008.1, read on the forward strand.
ATTGCTTCTAAATAGCCAACTAAAGAAGTTAAGGGTGTTCTTACATCATGAGATAAACTCGTCATAAGTCGCTTATAAGCCTGTTCGGATTGCTTTAACTGTACGAGTTGAGTTTGACTATTCATTGCTATATCATTTATGAAATAACAAATTGTTTTGGTGATATCATTTTCATTTACCAAAATACGACGATTCCAATTTCCTTTTTTTATATCGACTAAAGAATCTTCAATAATTGAAAGTTGTTCAGAAACCTTATACAGTTTTGTTACCAAATAAACGATAACAATAATACAAAAAGCTAGAGCCATAAGTAGAATATAGATCCATTCCATAATTAAGCCTCCTTATTAAAACGATAACCTACTCCGTGTACCGTTAAAATATAAAATGGCTGTTCTGAATTGGGTTCTATTTTTTTTCTCAATTTACTTATAAAGGACATAATATTATTGTCATCAAAAGAATAATCATCTTTCCAAACTTGTGTATAGATTTGTTTCTTCGTAAATACACGACCTTTATTCGAAGCTAAAAATACTAATAAATCAAATTCTTTGCCTGTTAAATCAATTAGCTTGTCTTCAACATGAACAGTTCTTATTTCTTTATCAATTACAATTCCTTTAAAGGTAAGGATGCTCACGGAATCCCCAGAATTAAAAGTAGTATATCTTCTAATCAAAGATTGCACTCTAGCAATAAGTTCATTGATACTGAATGGTTTTGTTAAATAGTCATCTGCTCCAAGGCTAAGACCTGTTACCTTATCCGGCTCACTTGCTTTAGCCGTCAGCATAAGTACGGGCACATTACTATATTTTCTTATTTCTGATAATACTTGAAAGCCGTCCATATTAGGTAACATCACATCTAAAATAATTAGGGAATACGAGTCGTTTTCATTCATGATTTGAAGTAATCCCGTTTGGCCGTTAAATGCCATATCGGTTTCTATGTTTACATGTGATACGCATTTTTTTATTAATGAGCACAATTCCATATCATCATCTATGATGAGTATTCTATTTGTCATGAGGTTTCTTCGCCCCTTTTTCTTTCAAACTAAGTGCTGCAGCTGATTAAACATACTATTTTACAGATATAAAATTAACATATTCATAGTTTGAATTTCCTCCCTTCTGGTCATTTCGTCTAACGTTTGGCATTCCTGACGTTCAAGCAGCTTAAGTGACCGTAGGAAACGTGTCGTCAGACTTAGCTGGTTGAATGTATCGCTTGAATAATCTCCTTGGAAATCCTTTTTAGCGATCAAGGGCGAATGCCCGCTGTAGGAATGCTCTGTTATCGGATTTCAGCGCCTTCTTCGAAATATACCTATTCTTCTTTAAAGATTTGAGAAATCAAGATCAGACAAACAATCGTATGTGATTTTCACATTTCACCTCATATTTTTTTTATAAACTGCTTCTAATAATTCCGATTTTTTTAATATTAATTATTATCGATAAAATACAATTGATAGAAGTAAGCCCCATCCAAATAAACATTGAATACGACATCCACACCTTTATCATTAAATAATTATTGTCTAATAGATAAGGCAAGATCATTACCAATACCAAAAGCATAATGCTTAAGATTAGTTCGATACTACTTCCTGTCATTTTTCTGAACCTTGTCTTTTCAACTTTAATATTTAGTTTTATTCCTCTAACGAGTTTAATTGCTTGTACACATAAGATAACGACGGCTATTATTACTAAGAATGAAAATACCAAATCAATTAATAGATACACGTCATCATAATTAAATTTATTCATATGATTTCCATTCATATTCTCATAAATGTTATTAGCAATTAGCGATGGTGCAGTTGAATTCAAATTAGCCAGAACAAATATGGCCTGCTGCTTTTCTAAATCAATAAGAACCTGTGAGGAGTAATTAGGATTAGATCCATTATGACTAACAACTCTATTTTTCGTATCAATACTCCATCCGAATGAATAGTATTGATTTTCATCTTCGTATCCCGCCGTTTTGATGTCGACTTGATGAGATTGTTGTATCGCTTTTAATAAATTATCTGGCATATCGCCTATCCCCATTTGGGCATTAATCCAGCGTTCTAAGTCTTTTGAATTCGTTACCAAATATCCTGCAGCGATATTCCCATAATATCTAGGGGCATCATATTCTAAGCCTCTTCCAAAAAATACACGATATCCTTTAGTAAGTTTATCAGATTCCTTTTCCTGACCTGTTGAAAAATAACTATCAGTCATCCCTAAAGGAACCAGTATGTTTTCAGTCATGTAATCCTGATAACGTTTGCCTGTAACTTTTTCAATAATCATCGCTAAAATATCATAATTAACTGTAGCATAATTATATGCTGTCCCAGGATACGTATCTAATGCAATGTCTGACACATTATGTATCGTTTTTTCAAGCATATCCTCCGTGGTACCTTCAGGAATTAACCGAATACTCCACGGTGGAATTCCACTTGTATGAGCTAACAATTGATGAATCGTAATATTAACTTTCTCACCCTTAATAGTTGGCTCAAACGATGGAATATAATCTGTAGTAGAATCTGAAAGAGATAAGTAGCCCTCATTTTCTAATAGAATAACGGCCAAAGCCGAAAATGCCTTTGTAGTCGATCCCAACTCAAATAATGACTCTTCAGTTACCCTCTTCTTATTATTAACATCTGCATATCCGTAATTCCTATATTCTGTCTTGCCCTGCTCTGATACTACCATAGCCACCCCTGGAGTCGCTGATTTGGCCATTATGGTTTCCACCATATTATCCGTATTATCATAATTCCCTGTCCTTACCAAACTCCCAAGTTCATTCCAACACACTATAGTTGTAATGATTGTGATAAGTAGGATGATACATACTGTTGATGTGCCTGTTTTACTTAGTATTTTCTTCATTGTGGTTCTCCCTATTGTAAGTCTTTTAAAAAAATAATAATGAACCAAACTATTATATAATTAAACACCATCCATAAATACCTACTTTGTGCCGTTATGGCTTAGAGAAACATAGTTCTTAAAGCCATTTAATTCTTTGCGCTGATTTCCGATAACGTTCACTGTATTCACGACGTCCCACCGACTTAGTGACCAACGCGAGCGGCCGCGATGCGGTTAGTCGGTGCGGATATGCCCGCCTGATTCAGCTCCTCTGCTTATATCCTTCGGGCGGACCGAGGAGCCCCTAGGTTCCGATGCGTGGATATCATGTTAGATGAAGTTACCAGACTACTCCGAAATTACCCACGGAACGATCCCTTCAAATTCAATTTGTAATATTGGCTCTGGAAATCCATCACGCACTAAATTTTTCTCATTCGTAAATCCAAATCTGAAGTTATCGATTTTATATAAATCTTTGTCTAATGAATTCACTGTTCCTGATTCATCATTTTTGTTCCATACATCAGGTCCACTAATCAATCTACCAACTATATGAAAGAACCCGCCATATAAATGGGTTCCATCTTCATTCTCACAGTATTCGGATACTTCTCCTTCTTTTCTTGGATCTATTCCTAAACTATCAAAAAAGGTTACAACATCCTTCGGTAGGAATGGAGTTGCCTCAACAAAGTTCTTACAGTTTAAACATTCGCAACCCTCAGTAATTAAATGATAAGATTTATAGAATTCTTTGGTTTTATTAAAATCATATTCAATTATCCATTTGTGTATTTGAATCCTTTTCATGGGTTCACATCACTTTGCTCTGGTAATTTCATCTAACGTTCCCGTGTTCACGACGTCCCTTACCCTTAGATAGCTCTTATCTTAGGGTAAGGGATGTGTCCGACTGATTATCTTCCATGCAACTGAAATACTTCTAACGAATCCACTCCTTAAAACTTCGGTCGGACCAAGGGCTTTAGCCCGCAGCGTGAAAATTTTGTTAGATGATGTTACATTGATTTACCTACACAATTCTTTTTGCCTTAATTAATATAAAAGATGGTCTCTTTCTTTCATATATTAATTTGGGCATCTTCTCAAGACCCTCTGGAATTGATTCAGGTTCAACAATTTCTTGAACAACTAGCCCATTTTGTATCAATACATTAAGTAAAGTTGAGAGTTTTCTGTGGTATTTTATTACTCCATCGATTCCCCAAAACTCTGTTCTGAGTCCTTCTTCTCCATAATTATCAATAGGCCAATGAAGTATATTGTTATCGGAATCTTTAATCCATCCTTCTTTACTCTTATTTGACAATACAATAGGATGCTCTGTAGAAAACACCAAGTAGCCATTTGGTTTAATCCATTTTGCAATCCTACTAATTAATAAATTATAATCTTCAATATAATGAAAGGCTAATGAACTGACTACCAAATCAAATTCATTATTATTGAAATCAATTTCTTCCATGGAACTATGGAGATAATGAATTTTAGATCGTTTTCTTGCCATATCTAACATCTTCTCTGAAATATCTACACCTGTAACATGAGTTGCTCCGTTATCGATAATATAATTTGCCTGTTCACCAAAGCCGCATCCCAAATCTAGTACTTGTAAATCCTTAAGGACTGGTAATAATTTTCTTATTGCAGGTTGTTCAATAAAGTCATTGTATGTGATTCTCGTTTCTCTTAATTTCTTATACATCTTAAAGAACTCTGGGTTGTCATAAAGATTCTGCTTCATGTTATACCTCCACAATTATCTTCGTAATTTCATCTAACGTTTTGGTGTTCACGAAACGACCCAGCCTTAGATAGCTCTTATCTAGGCTGGGTCGTTTGTTGTCTGCGCTTCTTCCATGATTATACATCTGACAACCAAGAGGCGATAGCCCGAAGCTTGAATACTTTGTTATAAGATGTCCCCATCTTCTAAGGTCAACTTTTTAAATCTTTATGCCTTAGTTATACTCATTTCTTTAGCTAGTACCCATCCATTAAATCCATAAGAAGAAGAAATTATATAGCATTTATATTGCTCTTTAATTAGTAATTCTTTTAGTTCATCTATGCTTTCATAATTCACTGGCCAACAATACGGTTTATGTCTTTCAAATAAATCTTTACTTCCCTTTATAAATTCATCAATTTCATAATTTTCAATATCTAATAGGATACTTCCATATAAATGATCTTCAAATAGATGCGCCATTACATTGAAGAACTTTATATTCACTGTTTTTTCTCTATTCTCTGTATTAATAACGATGTGTTTATTCTTCAGATTGACTTCATAAGAAATCACTTCATTGTCATGAACTGAAGTCATTATGATTCACTCCTTTTTATTCTTGTGGGGATTTCTTATAACGTTTGCGCATTTCTGACGTTCAAGTGGCTTAAGGTACGTATTGCACTGGGTCTCCAGACTTAGCCAGTTGGATGTGTCGTCTGAATCACTTCTCAGAATCCCCTCTTGGCGACCGAGGAGCGAACGCGACGATGCAGAAATGTTATGTTAGACGATGGGCAATGCCCTCTTGAATTCACATTCAAAATAAAACTCATGTTATGTTCTTATTTAAAAACATTACTCTGTCTACTTCAGTAAATCCATTCTTCTTATAAAATATCTCTGCAGGAATACCTCTATCGGTTAATAAAGTTATGTTCTCAATCCCATCAAATTCAAGTTTTTTCTCTAAGAATTTCATAAGCTTTGATCCTACTCCTGTTTTTTGTTTCTCTACACTTACACACATTTCATTAATAAAAAACTCATCTCCACTCCACCAACGCTTCCGGACACCAAAAACAAAACCAATTATCTCTTCTCTGTCTTCAGCGATAATACCAATAAATCCAGATGAGTTGGTGTAATCAAGTAAATATTGAAATGCAGTTTCTGTAGACCATTCATCATTCCATGGTTCTTGATTAAATACATTAGTGAAAGTATTGGTACATCTCAGGAGATCGTTTCTCTCAAATGATTTAAGTTCCATTTTTAATCAACTCTATTCGAATGTTTTTTTGTTTTTTTAATTGCATGTCTTTCATCTAACGTTCCTGTATTCATGAACCCCAAAGGTGTTGTTTGCTGAAACCCCTTCTCGAGATCACCCAGCAGACCAAGGCTCCATAGGAGCAGTAGCTTGAATATTATGTTATGGGAAGTACCTTACTCCAAGGAACAATCACTCAATATAAATTGGTTTATCCTACTTGGATGTCTCCCTATACGCCCTTCATTATCTATGAATCCTTTGATTTCTACATTAGTTTTCTTTAATAGGTTTCTTATGTATGCTTTTCTTTTGGTGTATTTTGACTTTTCAATTCCCCATCCAATAATTATCAAGTCAGTATCTGCTATAGAACATTCAATATATTGATCATTTAACTCACCTACGGCCTCTGAATTATTTGATAAAGCAGAAGGGTCTGTTGAAATAAATGCATATAAGTTTACTATCCTAAGTGCTCCAAAATCATTATCTATTAGGAAATTCATCAATTTACAAACACTCACATCCGTTTTCAATTCATCTGCAAAGCTCGGATTAATCATAATCACAGTCGCCTTTTTCTTCTCACTGTTCCAAACTCTCTCAAGCAAATATCTGTGCCTTTTATCTTTTGAAAAAATCACTTTTGATTGTATACTAGCTTCTTGAATTATTGTCATATAATTTCGTTCCTTTCTATAAAATTTCTTTAGTGGTATTTCCCATAACGTTCCTGTATTCATGAACCCCGAAGGGGTTGTCTGCTGAAATCCCTCTCCGAAATCCACCTCTCAGACCAAGGCTCCGAAGGAGCTGCTGCTTGAATATTATGTTATACGACGGAATCTCTTCTCGAAACGGATCTCACTATTTGTTTTCTTCTGGTACATATTCGATCAAATCAGACAACTTACAATTAAACGTATCACACAACTTGAAAAGTGTTTCTAATTTTGTTGTTTCTATATTCGTCTCCCTGTATAACTTGTTAATTGAGTTACGACTTAGACCTGATCTCACCATCAATTCGGTTATATCATCTATTCGATGTTCTGCCATGAGTTCTCGTATATTACACTTGATTACGTTCATCTTTTCCCCTCCATACCTCTATCTTATCTTCCACACTAGTAATTATCAACGAAAAGTGAAGTTTTAACTCTATAAAGTCAAATACTCACCTTGCAATTAACTTTATAGGGTTATATAATGACTCTATAAAGTTAATCAAAGAAGGAATAGATATGGTTAATACATTAGAATCGCTAACAGAACCGCTTATAAGAATACGTCTAGAATTACTCTATACTGAACTTATGGGATGTCATGCGGAATACAATCAGCTTTCTGCGGAGACAGATCAATACTTTAAAACACTTCGTGATGCTTTGCCCGATCAACTTAAACATACGGTCTTTCTTTACGAAGACGCTCAAATTTCTCTTCAATCCATCTTAGAAAGAAGTATCTACATACAAGGTTTCAAAGATGCTCTACAACTCTTTAGTGAATTGCAAAACTATAGCATTTAGAGTGTTATGTGACGCTCTTTTTCTATTATTTTCGATTCTGTCGTATAACGTTCACTGTATTAATGACGCGAGCCGGACTTAGATAGCTCCTATCTTAGGCCGGCTCGTGTTTCGTCTGAGCTTCTTCAATGATTATACATCGGACGACCAAGGGGCGTAAGCCCCGAATCGTGAATGCGTTTGTTATACGATTGAACTTTGAGTTACAATCAAAATCATCAATCAAACGCCCTATAAATCATATTAAGGATAGTATTTATACCACCCCAATCATGCGGAATGCTTTCCCCTTTTCAAAATTATCAAGTAATTTGAAATATCCTTTGTAGTATTTGTTCTTTATTCAAGATCTCTCCTTGATATTTTTTTAATAACTGATTATATCCTTTCCATTGGACTGGAATTAAGTTTTCATTTCCATATTTTAATATATCAATTCTAAGATATAATTCGATGCTACATGCTAAGCCATTAATATCGGTTGAAATAATTCCATAAGGTCCGAGTGTTGGGTAGCTTTTTGAAAATTCTAGATCAGGATACGAAACGATTTTTATGTTGTCAGGAATATCAATTTTATTGAGTACAGTACGTGCCTCAAAACGAAGACAGGAATAGAGAAAAAACAGCCCCTGAATTGACCTTTTGTTAGACTTCACTAACAAAGTAGGTACAGTTTAATGTCTGGGCTGTTCTTTCACATGTACTCCAAATATAAAGAATACCATCTATCCTGCAATCATAAGGCATCATTTCACTTTATTTAGTACATGATTCTTTAATTAAATTCTCACTGAACTTCTTCTCGTTCCTGTATTTACGAATCCCAAAAGAGTTGTCTGCATAAATGCCTCTTCGAAATCCATCTTGCAGACTCATTTCATTTAGTGTATCTGAGGTGGCTTCGAGTGTCCAATTGGATCAGGGGGCTTTAAAGAAATCTATCTTTAATATGTTCTTTAGCTCTTAAACAAGCATTCTTATAACCTTCACTTCTCATATTGTCGGAAAGGATTTTTTGGAGGTTTGGCAAATAGATGCCCTATTTCATTTGCATTTGTTCATGCCTGCAAGTGTTACTGCGGCAAGTCCTACGCAAAATAGTAAACTAATGCAACTAAGCATGACCTGAATTGTCGATGCTTCATAGTAGCCAGATATGGTAAATACAGCTGTAATAGGATATAAAGCTTTTAGGGTATTTGACGTACTCGCAAATAATCCAATAAAAGAATAAAATTCAGTGATAACTAACGCGATCCAGTATCCTTTTTTCATGTATGACACCAAAGCAATAATAGGTGATATTGCAAGAAATATACATATACCATCCAATAAATAAGCTTTCAAAAAATTCATGACTAACCCTAAGGATAAATCAGAAAAATGTAAAGCTGCTTCAGTGAAAAATGTTATAAAAAAGAGTAACAAGTAAAAAACGATACTATATACGAGGGTTATAATCATTTTTGCAATTGTCAACTTTGCTTCATTCACAGGGATAAGTCGAAGTGAATCAATTGTATGCTCCTGTTCTTCACGGCAGATCATGTAACTACCTAAAAGAGCAATTACCGCTGGAAGAACGAAAAATGTTGCCAGTGGTTGAGCCACAGCCATATACCAACCTGTAGTATCTATATCTCGAATACCGTCATTGTCTGTTAAGCCGGATAAAAAAACAATAACTGCTACCATAACCGTCGCAAAAATTGCAATCCAAACAAAACTTAACCGGCGAATCTTTTGATGTTCCGCCCAAAGTAATGCTCGCATTATTAACACCTCACTTTCTTGCTAATGCAACGTTTGCAAGGAGTACGGATACAATCCCCCAGATAAAAATGCCAAGAAATGCCATAGGGATGCTAATTACCTGTGTATAGTTTAGTCCTGGAATATCTCCGTTTCGAGCAACGATCACTGCCATGCTGGATAACGGATGTATATACATATTTATCGAAACTATAATAGAACCAAGAAAAGCATAAACTAGTGTTATAGCAACTGGAAGAATATATCCGTTTTGCGTTGTAGCAATTGCCAAAATCGGCAGCATTGCAAAAGCTGTAATAACACCAATCTCCAAACACTTCCTTATCAAGAACAAAACGTTTTGCCAATCAAATGCGATATCTCCGAGAAGTATGCTAAATATAACGGTACCTACAGCTGTAACTAACATGAAGCAAACAGAATAAATCAAAACCACAAAAAATTTGCTAAAAAAATATCTCATTTTGCTGACAGGCACAATCCAAAGTTGTTTAAGCATATCGTATTGATTTTCATTGTACATTAGCATTGTGCTTAATATTCCTAAAACAACAGGTAAGATAATAAAAAGTGTAAGTCCGAACGCTGACCATTTATAAAACTGTACAGGGTCACCACCTGTATCCCACGCATATTTGAATAATAGGTACGCTAGGAATGGCATGATGAGAGCTGAAAACATCATAATCCACACAAATGTTCTGCGTCGTAACTTAAGAAATTCTATTTGAATAAGTTTAAGCAATGCCATCTCCTCCCGTAATTTTCCTAAAATAGTCCTCTAAAGTGTCATTACAAAGCTGAGAACTAATAACCGACACATCTCCCAATATTAGTGCCTTATTAACAGATGCCATATCCAGAGAATTATCATAGATTTGCAAGGTATGATCGTCTTTCACAGAATAACTTTTCAAATCGAATTGACGTTCCAAGATCAAGCTAGCTTTAGCAGCATCAGAAACTTCAAGTAGAATGTACTTACCATTTTTTCGTTTAAGTTCCTCCATACTATTTTCTTCTAACAGAACACCATTGTCGATAATTCCAATATCATCCGCAAGCAATGAGATTTCCGAAAGAATATGGCTGGAAATAAGAATTGTTTTCCCACGTTCAACGCTTAAATTCTTAATGAAATCCCTGACTTCTGCTATACCTATAGGGTCCAGGCCGTTTGTAGGTTCATCTAAAATTAATAGTTCAGGGTCATGCAAAATAGCATTAGCTATACCCAGACGTTGTTTCATACCGAGAGAATACTCACCAAACAACTTCTTATCCTTATACGGTAATCCTACAATTTCCAGTGCGTTCTTTACAGCGTTAGGAGCAGATGTACCACGCAGTTTTGCAAAAATGTTCAAATTTTCTGTTCCAGTTAAGTTTGGATAGAATCCAGGCGTTTCAATAATCGCTCCAATTCTGGGATATACCTGCTTTTCTCTACCTTTAATGTTCTTACCAAATACGTCTACCTCACCGGAAGAGGTAGACGTTAACCCTAAGATCATTTTCATAATTGTGGTTTTACCGGCGCCATTACGACCGAGTAAACCGTAAATACGTCCTTTTTTCACATGGATATTTACATTATTTACAGCTTTCTGATCCTTATAGATTTTAGTAAGTTGTTTAGTTTCTATGGTATAGTTTGTCATATGAATACCTCCTTTATTTACATTTTATCAAACATATCTTGCCAAAATCTTGCCGAAATCTTGTTTGTTTCTTGCTAACAAAAAAGCCCTCAAAAATTAGAGAGCTCTTGGAAGTTTGACTATAAATGTTGTACCACCAGATAGTAAATTTTGAGCATTGATTGTTCCTTTATGCAGATAAACAAGTTCTCTAGCAATAGCAAGCCCTAAACCATTTCCGTTAGTCGAACGTGATTCATCACTTTGATACAGTCTATCAAATATATGTGGCAGGTCATGAGTAGATATCCCTTTCCCATTATCACTAACCTGAACGATAATGTTTTGTTCATTTCCGCTTATTTTTAGATCAATTTTAGTTCCCTCACTATGTGCAATAGCATTTTGAATTAAATTATTAATAATTCTTATATAAGCATTTGGATCTAATCGGATGAAGCATTCTTTGTCAGAAATATCAATATTGTATTGAAAATGCTCTTCCTCAAAGGTTGGTATCCAATTTATCAATATATCACGAGTAAATTCGTTTATATCATGTTCTTCGAGTTTAAACACTTGCTCTTTTGCGTCAAGTTTAACCCAATCAAATAAAACTTCAACAAAACCCTTCAAGTGATGTGCTTTACTCAAAGCGATTTCAAGATATTCTTCTTTTTCTTTGCCTGTAACAAACTTCTCTTGAATTGCTTCTAAATAGCCAACTAAAGAAGTTAAGGGTGTTCTTACATCATGAGATAAACTCGTCATAAGTCGCTTATAAGCCTGTTCGGATTGCTTTAACTGTACGAGTTGAGTTTGACTATTCATTGCTATATCATTTATGAAATAACAAATTGTTTTGGTGATATCATTTTCATTTACCAAAATACGACGATTCCAATTTCCTTTTTTTATATCGACTAAAGAATCTTCAATAATTGAAAGTTGTTCAGAAACCTTATACAGTTTTGTTACCAAATAAACGATAACAATAATACAAAAAGCTAGAGCCATAAGTAGAATATAGATCCATTCCATAATTAAGCCTCCTTATTAAAACGATAACCTACTCCGTGTACCGTTAAAATATAAAATGGCTGTTCTGAATTGGGTTCTATTTTTTTTCTCAATTTACTTATAAAGGACATAATATTATTGTCATCAAAAGAATAATCATCTTTCCAAACTTGTGTATAGATTTGTTTCTTCGTAAATACACGACCTTTATTCGAAGCTAAAAATACTAATAAATCAAATTCTTTGCCTGTTAAATCAACTAGCTTGTCTTCAACATGAACAGTTCTTATTTCTTTATCAATTACAATTCCTTTAAAGATAAGCATGCTCACGGAATCCCCAGAATTAAAAGTAGTATATCTTCTAATTAAAGATTGCACTCTAGCAATAAGTTCATTGATACTGAATGGTTTTGTTAAATAGTCATCTGCTCCAAGGCTAAGACCTGTTACCTTATCCGGCTCACTTGCTTTAGCCGTCAGCATAAGTACGGGCACATTACTATATTTTCTTATTTCTGATAATACTTGAAAGCCGTCCATATTAGGTAACATTACATCTAAAATAATTAGGGAATACGAGTCGTTTTCATTCATGATTTGAAGTAATCCCGTTTGGCCGTTAAATGCCATATCGGTTTCTATGTTTACTTGTGATACGCATTTTTTTATTAATGAGCACAATTCCATATCATCATCTATGATGAGTATTCTACTTGTCATGAGGTTTCTTCGCCCCTTTTTCTTTCAAACTAAGTGCTGCAGCGGATTTAATATACTATTTCCCAGATATAAAATTAACATATTCATAGTTTGAATTTCCTCCCTTCTGGTCATTTCGTCTAACGTTCCAGTATTCACGACGTCTCACCGACTTAAGGCTCCGCCCGGAGCCGGCCGCGATGTGGTTAGTCGGTGCAGATGTGTCCGCTGAATTGGCTTCCCTGCCAAACTCATTGGGCGGACCGAGGAGCCTCCAGGATCCGAAGCGTGAATATAATGTTATCTGATGCCAATGACTTCCTGAGATACATTCAAATTTAAACTCTTTGGATTTCTTTTATTATTGGTTCTGTTGTTGAAACAATATCAATGATATGGTTCAAACAAGATATTCCATAATGCTTATATGGTCCGGGATATTCTTCAGTTGCAAATGTACTTGATTTAATAAAATCAAGATATCTTGACTTACTGTATATTCTAAATATCTTACCTTTGAATTCTTCATAATCATCCCAAACAGTATAGCTTTCGTTCCTTACCGAATATCCGATGTACCATTCAAAATCCAATTGTATAAACGGCAATGATTCATCAATGTCAATTGAATATGAATCTTTGATTTCCGTACTTCCTATAATAATTGTTTCAGCTGCTTCGCTAGACTTACTTCTACTTAGAACTAATCTAAGATGATTATCTCTTGTTTCATAAATCTGGTCTAAATATATGTCTTTAAAGTTTGACAGGTCTGAATAATTCAATGTCTCCACTTCCAATAGGTTTTAATAATGATATCATCGGTTTCAGATAACGTTCCTGTATTCATGACGTCCGACTTAGTCGGATGTGTCTGCTGAAATTCCTCCTCGAAATTCTTCCAGCAGACTTAGGCTTCAACGGAGCCGCTACTTGAATATTATGTTATCGGATGTTCTCATGTTTCTTCTTCATTCAATGTACGTAAGATAGGTATTTCAACTACTTCCCCTTTAGCAAGTTCTTCAGCAATCAATTTATAAAAGTCATTTAATAAAGTCACTGTACCATGTATCTTTTCATAACGGAAAGTAAAGTCATCAACAATTCCAACTATGGGATAATCTTTAATTACTCTATAAAACATTTCAACCTGTATAAGAACAAGGTTAACCAAACTTAGTAGTTGAAAATGAATATCTCTATCTTCAGTTCTATCAAATATTCAAGAAACTCCTTGATAGTGTTCTTCACTCAATTCAAAATTTCCAAATGCACTTAAGATACTAGAATGCGCGAATTTACTATTAATCTGCTTTTTATACACATGAATTGTATCAGACATGTCTTCTTTATAATTATTTTCAATCCATTTATTTGCTTTTGATTTTACTCCTGATTTCTCTACCATTGAACCTTGATCATTTTTGATAGCAAAACTATCAATTTTAGGATTATACAATGCATAACACGCCAATACTGCAGACTCAATTGATAAACGTAAATTAAAGCTTGTTTGAACAGTATGCTTTCTAATTAATGATAAAATCGCTAAATACAATGAATTATTGGTTTGAGATAAAAAACCAGCAAATATCCAGGCACTGATCTGATAATTTTTAGTAAATGTCCAAGAAAACTCTATTGCCTCTAAACATACTTCAAAGATTAATCCAAATTGATCGTTTGCTCTTATAATCATCTCATGTTGCTGAACATTCTTTACACCTCCTGTACAGTTTTTTTATTCAGTATATTTTATGAGAATTTCCGATAACGTTCCTGTATTCACGAACCCGAGAACCTTAAGCCCCGTCTGGGGCGGCCGCGACTGCGGTTAGGTTCGCAGGGTTGTTCGCCTGATTCCACTACTCTGCCGATCCCTTCGGGCGAACCAAGGAGCCGCCAGGCTTCGCCGCGTGAATACTATGTTAACTGATGTCTCCGACATCTTAAGCTGCTTTCAAAATACGCTATTATTCAGCCCTTATTCAAACCTTATTCAAACCTTTATTTCGAATTGTATCCCATTCCCTTTCTTATTTCACTACTTCTTTTAAATAGACTTTGTTAAACTGTATTGTTAATTTTTTTATTGAAGTACCGGGCAGCATAGTTGCATGGATTGCATGAATACCGCGTGCAAAAAGATAGTAAAAACGATTGACATTGGAGTCTACTCCAATGTTATTTTGAATGTATGGAAAAACAATATTCTATAAAAGAGGTTTCACGGATACTTGGTATCCCGAAGGATACGCTGCGGTATTATGACCGTATTGGAATCGTATCGCCGTCTCGGGGACACAATTCTTATCGCAGGTATTCTAGGGACGACATCGTTGATTTGATGAATATTCAAATCATGCAGTATGCGGACTTTTCTCTAGAAGAAATCAAGGGGAAGTTTCAGTTCCACAGAATGCAGAGTGTAGATCCTGCTTATTGCCAGGAGGTCGCTGAATTCCTTGATGCCAAGAAAGCAGAAACACGCAAGAAAATCGCACATCTTGAAAAGGTCAGTCAGTTGCTCGACGTAGCAGTTAAAACGCTAAGGGACTTTAATCATGAAAGTGACCAACGGCTGGCAGTATTCGTTCGGGAGATTTACCGGGATCTTCACAAGAAGGAACCTGAAATAACTAAGGAGGATTGTGATGGACATCAAAATTAAGAATTATTATTGTTTGATTGCCGGCGTTCTTGCAATACTTTTTGCTGTTACGCACGCATGGAACGGGCAATCCGCTGTACTGCCGACACTCTTAGTGAATGATATAGCCTTGGATACACGGATAACATTTACGTATGTCTGGCACATTATCACCGCTGAGAATCTGGTTTTCGGCATAGTATTCATTATCCTGTCATTTCAAAGCGAGAAATCTAAGATCCGGTTTGCTGCGTGGATGATCGTGTCACTTCTGCTCATTCGTCTGATGGTCATTCTCGGTGTAACCGCATTTTATGATGTTTCGACACTTACGAATACGTTAATCGATTCGATTGCCATCTTAATCTATGCCGCTTTCATTATACTGGGCACAAGAATAGAGAAAAAAGAGTAAGGAGGTCAATCATCACAAACCAGTAGGAAGGTTTGAAGCACTAAACTGCGTTTCACTGCCATTGATTTGCAATACGCTAACGGGAAACAAGTTCAGAATAAACCGTCTAATGTGGCGGTTTTTTCTTTTAGTAGCAAATCAACAATCAAGGATAACAGAGCCTATAAATAAAAAATGCCCCTGGTCATTCACTTTCGACCAAGGACATTTCACAATATCATCTCTTATTAAACGCACGTACTTTCTAGGTAACCCTATGCATTCAATTCGGATCTAGACATCGCAAAATCTAAACAAACTAAGATAATTTAAGTAATGCTTTTATATTTCTTTCCTATTTGACTTACTGAAACTTAAATTGTACTTATCGATCTTAAAATACTCTTTCCGGAGATTTCAGTTAACGTTGTTGTGTTCCTGACATCAATTCCCCATAGATAGCTCTTATCTTAGGGGAATTGATGTGTCTGCCTGAATCCGCTTCCTTGATATCCTTCAGGCAGACCGAGCGGCGACAGACGCGAAGCTGGAACACAGTGTTATAAGATGTTGGGGCCATCCCTGAATTCGCTTACACTTTACTGTATTGACTTTACGTACTTTTCAATTTGTTTTTTATGATGTTTATCGTGGGGAATAAATCCTCTTAAATATCCCCTAATCGAAAACTTCTTTCTGTCTCCGTCTTTATATTCCTTTATATAATCTTCCTCTGGTAATCCGGTGATATCATCAATGATCTTGTTTCTGTGTTCAATGAATTGGTTAATGATAGAATCTCTTGTTTGGGTCTTTGCATATTCCCTTGCATTAGCGTTGAATTCATCAAAGTTCAAATGCCTTACAGTCACGGATTGACCAAGCTTAATCTTCTCTATGCCTTCCTCATAAAAATATTTGTCCCAAAGCATGATATGACTTACAACATCTTTCAATGACCATTTCCCTTCTGAAATGGGACTGTTCCAATGTTCCTCATCTATAGTCTTTAACTCTTGTACAAAATCAATAAAGGTTTTGAATTCTTCCACCATTTCCAAAGAGGTCTTCGCCATGTACATTACTCCTTTGAGTTGTTTTTATATCCTTTGCCCCAATTTCTTATAACATTTCTGTATTCATGAACCCCAAAGGGGTTGTCAGCCGAAATGCCTCCTCGAAATCCATCTATCAGACCAAGGCTCCATCGGAGCCAAAGAATGAATATTATGTTATACGAAGCACTTCGCTTCATTGAACTGCATTCAAAATCTCAATGACTAAAATAGCTTCTTCTTTATAG
>NZ_JAUKNS010000009.1:0-289604 GCF_030487755.1 Paenibacillus sp. 11B
TAGCCGCGCTTCCTTCAGCGCGCTCTCTCCCATACTGGCCAGACTCTGATCGAACGCAGACTGAATCATGCCAAAGGAACGATGGATCTCGGCTTCCAGGACTACATTCTCACTCTTTCCGTTGACCTCTTCCACAAGCTCCACATGATCTGTCATCGTCTGAATGTACAGACCTTCTGTACCCTCCAGACTAACGCTGGCTCCGCTGATGTTCAGGTCACCCATGCATTGGATCTGCACGTGGGTTGTGCTATTCAATGTAACGCCGTTACCCGCAGCCATCGAGATATACAAGGCGCCCTCTTGGGCGTTCATGACAAGTTCGCTGTCGCCAAGGGTGAACGATTTCCCCTGTGGGTTACCGAAAGACTTTACACCGGGATCTTGCATCACTTTGCCGCTCTTCTCCACATGTCCCGCTTCCGTTGGCTCCTGACGAACCGACTGCATCACCATGGCTTCGTCTTCTTCTGCACTTGGGAAATACAGTTTCACCTTCGCGCCGGGTTCGGGCATCATGTACCATACTTGACTGCCTTCCGCGGCATACGGAAACCAGCGTGCCTCCCCGGCCTGCTGACCCTCATCCATATCCAGATGAACCTTCACCTGGTTACGTTTCACATCAATGATTTTCCCTTCGATAGCAGCACCAGTGATCATCGTTTGAAGCTGTCTGGGCAGTGGATGCGATGCTGGCAAAGCACATGTATATTTCCACTGTAGCAAGCTCCGTTCCAGCATCGCCTGGCGAGAGGTTATGTTGTAGGTATGGCCATCAGAGGATACTTCATCCCCCAATTGAAGCTCCTGCCCCAGATCGAAAGTATACGTTGTATACTCCTCCTCGGATACCGTATGTTTTCCCTGGGCTTCGGTATGTAAAAAACGCTCAATATTACGACTTTTCTCGAAAGGGATGGATTTCAGTTCAAATGCCCCTCTGCCTTCAGGATATCCAATCCAGAACCTGGGCTTGTGTGCAGTCACATCCGGCACCAGATCTGCTCCCAGATGTGAAGCGAGCCGTTTCAGAAAGCTCCAGTCGGTCTCCTGATACTGCATAATAAAAGCGCCTGTCTTTGTCTCATCAAAGGCAAAATCAATATAGTCTCCTTCAGGATAACCCTTCATAACACGATTAACAATGTCCAAATAACGCAGCTTATCATTCTGATAGGATTTCGTTCTCTGTAAGGCATCCAGTTCATAGGTATGTGAGATGACTACAGCCATCACATATACGATCCCTCTGGTGGCTTCGACTTTGATCTCATGGAGTTGTCCCTTGAACAGGGGTAACTCCCTTCCGGATTCATCCATCTGGATGAATCCGACTCGATCGTGACTTCCAGCTTTCTGGATAATGGTCTCTTCCCATTCTTCATCGACCCATCCACTGAAGGATAACCGGGCATGGGCCCCTGCTTGCTGGATCAATTCCAGCTTATCCAGGCGTATCTTGCCATACGGCCAATGGACATGGATATCCCCATAAGTTAGAGTTGATTTTTCCAATGTCTGCACAGTGTTCCCCCTTTCTTATCCGTCTGCATCTTACAACTGACCATCGACCTCAATCTTGATAATCCCGCCTTTTCGGCATATCAGTTCAGATCGACTGAGCAGAGCAGCCTCACCTTCCACCAGCACGTCCTCCTTGCCCTGGCTCCATTTGTTGAAGAACGTATCTGGTTCACACAATGCTCCGTCCATTTTGCAAAACCCGCATCGTCCAACGTTAGCCAGTGGAATCACGTCAGCAATGTTCAATACAGGCTGTTCCTTGATATAGATGCCGTGGGTAAGAGGCAGGTTCAGTACACCCGGATCTGACCCCTGACTACAGGAAATCTCGGCACCTCTGACCACATAGGTGAATTCACCACCGAAACCTCCTGACATCAAAGCTTTGAACAGCATGGGTAGCAGCATTCTAATTCCCTCCTATGTCAATAAATCGATTGGTTCATTTCCGTTTTCACTCATCTGAGCGCATGTGAATATCGCCCTTGTTAGAAGTCGCCATAGATGAAGCCGCTCAACCGGAAAACGGACATTTCCTGTGACCGCTCTTCCTTTTACCGATGTAACGATCACAATATCGTAAGCCAATCCCGAGGTTGAGGGCTGAATGGATTCTCCATAGAAGACAATCAGGCTATCTCCTTGTACCGTCTCCTCATGTAACCATTGCGCATCCTTTTTGAGCGTTCGCATCTGATCTGTGATGATACTGCCCATTCCCTCAATCTGGCTTACGTGCAATGGATGAGATGATCTAGATAGGCTTAAGCTGATACCCTTTTGCTCATCAATCCACATGACCTCATCTCGTCCATGTCTGTTTCTGCCCTCCTGTAGTTTGCCTCGGGGAACCTGGACCAGATGATCCGGTAAAGGAAGGGTTATTATCCCCTCCCAGATTTGGTGATTGTTCAACGTGATGATTTCTGCTTCGGTCTCGATCAGACCCTGGCGTACTCCGTATGTAACCTCTTCCTGCGTCATCAGCTCCCCACTTGCCGCTTCAGCTTCCTGAATACGCTTTGCCAAACGCAAATCCCGATCCATTTTCAGCAGCATCTCATCACCATATCGGTTCATTCCAGATCCACCTTTCGTAAAACAAAGCCACTTAACCCTCTGCGAAGCATGCTCTCTGCTACATCAAAACGTACGATTACACCACTCCCTCTTACACCCTCCAATGTAAATATGCGTTGATCTTTAACCGCCCCACCCTGCAATACAGGCTGCTGTATTGAACCATTCGGATAAAACAGGCTATGGTCAGACAAAGCCAGCACAGCAGGGATATGACTCGCCCAGTAGCTCAACTGCTCCCCGCTCCCCTGATCGATGAAGGTGACGGATTTGAACAACATTGCTTCATCGACCATTTCCATTAGCCGCTTCATGCGATCACTAACAAAATATGAAGGCCTACTTATCCAATCCGTTGGCTCTTCATTCGGTTTGCGTTCAATCATCATGACGGATGAAATGGACAACTCATCAAAACTGGTTTGTAGTGCAGGAGGCCTAAACGGATTCAATATCCGATGATCCTCGGTCAGTTCATAAAATCGTGGGATCATAACTCCTCCTCTTTCTCATGGGAGACAACCCAGCGTATCGATTCAATCTGCTCTTCACTCAAAACATGCCTATACTGTTCACGGTCATGAAGCCATATCTGTGCCTGACTCAGCCTAGCCCCCTGGAAATCAGCATGGAATAATTGCGCTCCCTTAAGATTGGCGCCTTCCAGATTGGCTCCAGCAAAACAGATTCCCTGAAGACCAAGACCCCCTTCCTGGAATTCCATACTCGCTCCGTCACTGACATCACACAGGTTGGCTCCAAGCAGACTGCATTCCCGGAACACAGTATCCATAAGTAGCGCCCCTCTGAGGTCAGCTCCACTCAGGTCGCTTTGTTCCCATCTGGTCCCAATCAATACAGCACCTCTTAAGTCGCTCTTGCTCAGATCGGCAAGACTGAAATCGGAATACCTGATATCAACGTGATCAAATAGTCCCTCTGTCAAGGATAGTGACGTATAGTCTGCATAGGCACATTCCAGCCCTTCTGCTAAAGTCAATTTCTTGCGAATGTTCTGAATATCCCTATACCGATAGTCCCTGACATACACAGGCTCACTCCAGTCCTTGTATTCACCTACCCTGATCTGAAACTGATCCCCACGGTGCAGGCGTTCCATCTCTTTCAAGTTCAACATATGAGGAACAGCCAAACGTGCAATCGCAGTGACATAGGCATTGAAACGACCCGCAGACTGCAACATCATCCGTTCCGCGTCAGAAGCATTAAGTACACCTCCATAGCGTCTCATTTCGATATGAAGAAGCTCTTTTAACGGAGTTAACGACTGGAATGCCCACGTCGCATCATATGTATGGAGACACTCTACCTCATCCCAATACCATTGATCGGAGTACGCCTCCAATAAGCAGGTGTAACTCCCATCCAATATAGATGTTCTCAACATGGAACAATGAAGAATTGAGATTGGTTCTTTCCCGAGTTCCTGTTGGGCCAACTCTGCTTTTAAACAGAGTTGCCGCATAGACTCTACGAAAGATTGAATTAACGAGTTTTGATGTTCCATAATGTACACCCGGAGGCTTGAGAGATGATCCTGAAGTACGGGTTCCAATATTTCCTGCTGCAAATGTACGATCGCTTCCGCTTTGTTCATATCTCTTCCTTTCTACCCCCTGCTAATTCATCTTGATCTCTGCTCCGTGCATCTTCAGCTCTTCTTCCAAAGTGATGGTATTGCCCTTTCCGGTTAACTCAACCTTCTCGCCTGCGATCCGAATGGTTTGTCCGGACATGACGACATCCTGACCCGCTGTAATGCTCACATTCTGATCGCTTACAATCTCGATGCCATTCTCGTCACTGACCGTGATATACATTCCACCCGCCGAGATCACGATTTTGTCTGGAGCCAGCATGATCTCTTTCCCATACTTGGTTCGGAATGTCTTGATGTCCGGATTGCCCATTCGATCTTCGGGCACCGGGGGCGGAGCTACCCTGTTGACCGAGCTAGTTCTACCTACGCTTCCACCCGCGCCTGAACTATTACGATTGCTCCCACTTGGACTTCCGCCAGACTGTCCCGAAGCGCTACCCTTTCCAGCTGCTGGTGATGCGGTTGAAACCTGCTTCGGTACAGCCGGCACGCTCTCAGGATCTTGCCTTTTTACAGAGCTTATGGCGATGCCATCTTCCTCTTTTTTGCTTGGAAAATAAATACGGATGCTGTCATTCACTTCAGGCATGCAATACCAGCCCGTATTATTCTCAGAAGCATAGATCGTCGAATAGGGGAAGAAATAGGCCGTGCTTTCATCCTGCTGCTCATCCATATCCAGCTTCGCACGAACTTTGTCCCCCTTGACTTGAAGAACCGAGGCTTGTATGGAAGCGCCAATAATGGAAGTATTGTAGCTCTTCTTATAACGAAGCCCCTCCGCAGGAAATAAGGAATAGGTATGATTTAGCAAACTATCGATGAATCGGGTCTTCGCCTCGCCTACAATCCACTTTTTGGATTTGAATTCCACCTCATTCCCCACTTCGAACCATTGCCTGCTGTCCGCTTCGTATACGATATAATCCGGATCTTTGGCACCCGGTACTTTATTTTCCTTGGCAGAACGAAAGTCGGCAATTCGTTTGGTTGCTGTGTAATGGGATGCTTGCAATTCTCCCTTATACTGGCCTTCGGGTAAGCCAAAATAAAACTTGGGTTTGCCTGAAGCTGTATCCGGTACAACTCCAGTGTAGAAATGGGAAGCCATCCTTTTGATAAATTGCCAATCTGTTTCCTCATACTGCATCACAAAGTCTCCGATTTTACGGCCGTCTGTAGCAAAATCAATGACATCTGAACCTTCATAGGGAGAAATAATCTTGCGCACCAAATTCTTGTAGGACAGATTAGGGTTTTGGAAGGAACGCTTGTGTAACTTTACATCCAGCAAGTAGGTATGGGATACAGCGTCAACCATTAGTGTATGTACATCGTTAATGACGTTCACTTTCACATGCAGCACCACACCGGAGAAGAACACCTTCTCATGTCCATCGTCATCGGCAATTTTCACTTTAATATCGGTTTGGGATGTTGTTGCCTGGACATAGCTGTCTTTTCGGGCTTCCGGTATCACTGCCGTCATTCTCATTCGTGCATGTCCGTTCATCGTTTTATTCACTTCAAGGGTTTGAAGGCGAACGATTTCGTAAGGTGTTACCCGAACCTGACCGTATGTTGTTGCGGATATATTCATGAATAAGCCTCCTTGTATCTCAAATTAATTAATGGTGCCCCTTTATAATTGTATTTATATAATTCGGAATTTTATGGAATATTTTGAATATGTAGAAAGTCTCAAATTGGATGTGTATATACGCACTTCTATTTTCAAATGAATCTATAGTCTCACGTGGTGTTTACCTATATTGAGTATTACATTTTCTTTGTCCATCTGGAACATTCCTTGATCAAACCGGTTCAGTTCTGTCCCACTCCCTCATAACCTAGTTAAAAAGGACAAAGGAGGCTGGACCGAATGTCCCCCATGAAATCATCAAGCGGTCTGGATGAAAATATTGCCGGCATGCTCTGTTATCTGTTCACTTTTGTAGGTGGAATCGTCTTTCTGGCTGTAGAAAAACGAAGCCGATTCGTTCTGTTTCATGCGCTCCAATCCGTCACGGTATTTGGCATCATCATGGTCGGTCATGTGCTCTGTGCATTTCTCCCACTGTTTGGTCCACTGCTGGCATCGCTGTTGTCCCTGCTTGGCGTAGTGGTCTGGCTTCTCATGGTAGTCACCAGTCTGCAAGGCAAATGGCTGAAGCTACCGTGGGTCGGAGATTTTGCTGAGAAACAGATGCGGCATCTGTAAGAAGTATCTATCGGCTTCATCTCAAAGTAATTCATCCCGTGAGTCTACATAATAATCCATCTTGTTTTCGGCAAAAAAAACACCGGATCTCCTGCTCTCTAACGAGCAAGGTCTCCGGTGTTTGGTTTATTTTGCCTTCAATAACGATTCACAGGATAGATGATTCATCCCCTGAATAGTTCAAGCCGTTTAACATACTTATTCACAACATTTATTATTCAATCCATGAGGAATTTAAAGTTAACATAACATACATGTTGAAGGCAATAACAACCCCGATTTCATAACATTATATGTTACGCAGACTTGCCATTATCTCCAAGGATCACATCCGCTTGACGTTCAGCCATTTTGGCAGCCGTTGCTTGAGTACCCAGACCATTGAACAGCAAATTCATGAAAATAGCTGTAAAGCTACCTGCAATGATTCCGTTACCGAGCATAATCTGTGCCCAGTCCGGTGCACCTGCGAACAATTGAGGCACAACCGTTACCCCCAGCCCCATACCTACAGAGCAGGCGATGATGAACAGATTCTCATGGCGGTTCAGATCGACCTGACTGCCCAGAATACGAATACCAGACGATACTACCATACCGAACAATGCAACCATGGCCCCGCCAAGAACAGAACCTGGAACAAGCTGTGCGAGTGCCGCAATCTTCGGTACAAAGCCGATGACCACAAGCAGTCCGCCTGCTACAACGATCACATCACGCGTTTTGACCCGGGTCATCTGCACAAGCCCTACATTTTGAGAATAGGTCGTGTATGGAAACGAGTTAAAAATACCACCCAGTACTATCGCCAAGCCTTCTGCACGATATCCACGGGCCAGATCTTTGGAAGACAGGTCTTTATCCAAAATTTTGCCGAGAGCCATAAATACACCAGTGGATTCAGCCACGCTGACAATCGCCACCAGAATCATGGTCAGAATTGGTACAACCTCAAACGTTGGTTTACCAAAGTAGAACGGCTGCACAACGTGGAACCAGCTCGCTTCGCGAATTGGCGCAAAGTTAACTTCACCCATAAGCCCTGCTGCCACGGTACCCACAAGAAGACCAATCAGCACTGAGATGGAACGAACGAATCCTGTAGTAAACCTTGTCATCAGAATGATGAACAACAATACGCCGAAGCCGAGCAGAAGATGAACTCCACTGCCAAAATCTTCTGCGCCCTGGCCGCCGCCGAGATCGTTGAACGCTACCGGAATCAGGGTCAGACCAATAATGGTTACGACCGATCCGGTGACGACTGGCGGAAAGAGCCGAATCAATTTCCCAAAAATGCCCGAGAACAATACAACGAATATCCCTGACGCGATGATCGCACCATAAATGGCAGACACACCGCTTTTCATCCCAATTAAAATCATCGGTGATACGGCCTGGAATGCACAGCCAAGCATGACGGGCAGCCCCACTCCGAAGAAACGGTTGCCCCATACCTGCAATAGTGTTGCCACACCACAGGCGAGCAGGTCAATCGCAATCAGATAGGTTAACTGCTCCGTTGTAAAACCAAGGGCCTTGCTGACAATAATCGGTACAACAACAGCTCCTGCATACATCGCCAGCACATGTTGGAGACCCAAAGAGAAGGTTTTGATCGGATGCCGATGCCGCTGAAAAATACGTTCGCGCGCCATATTAGATCGTGACCTCCTCGTCTGCAAACGTAACCTGTCCGTCTGACAACGCCCCGATGCGAACCAGCGATTCCACACGATATCCTGCTTCTTTCAGCAAGCGACCTCCCGGTTGGAACGCCTTTTCAATAACGATGCCAATTCCCACCACTTCAGCACCTACCTGCTCCACAATGCGGGCCAGACCAAATGCCGCTTCGCCATTCGCCAGAAAGTCATCGATGATTAGTACGCGGTCACCGGGCTGCATGAACTTCTTCGCAACTGTAATTTCATTTGTCTCCTGCTTCGTAAAGGAGTACACCTTCTCGACAAGAATGTCTTCGGTAAGCGTAAGTGATTTCTGCTTCCGTGCAAAAATAAGCGGCACGTTGAGTTCCAGTGCGGTCATGATGCCTGGTGCGATCCCTGATGATTCAATGGTCAGTACACGTGTAATGTTCTCCCCTTCAAAACGGCGGATGAACTCCTTGCCCACTTCCTTCATCAGAACCGGATCCATCTGGTGGTTCAGAAACGAATCCACTTTGAGTACCTGTTCGGACAGAACAATGCCTTCCTGTATTACCTTGTCTTTTAACAATTGCATCGTAATTCTTCCCCCTGTGCGCCCTCCCGTACAGAAGCCTGCATGACCATCGATCCGCTCTGTAAAAAAACAAAAAGCCCGCCTTTTTACACGCTGCGGAAGGACCGGAGACGGGAAAAGACGGACTTGTACGTATGTGGACAAGCCGCATGGATACTGCGAGTGTAGTGGAATGCAAAATCTTGATTACAGGATGACTCAGAGCAAAGCTCAATCAAAACTCCCTATCGAAATAGAAATATTAAATTGAAGCTGCCTGAACATTCTTTTTCAGACAAACTGCCCGAGAATCCTTTCTTTACATACCTTACAAACGTTGCAGATCTTTCCCGTAGTCCGATCATTCCGGTGATCGGGTAGAAACATGCAGGCCTATTCCTGCACATATACGAGTCGGCATATTTAATTTTTAAGCTCCATGATTCGTTACAATGTATGATCGCGAACCTGAATGTAAAAGTGTGAACAGAATTGATAATGTTAGAAGTATACCGAATCGGCGGCGTGAAATAAAGAAGTATTTTCATGGAAGTTGCGGAAACTTGTCTTAATTTGCATAAAAGGGATGATTGCTGCGTGTTTTTTATGTACAATATGAGAACGGAAGCGCGTGTCCGAACGGAGAATCGATGGATACGCCGCCTGTATTATGAATTATTTGATAAAGGAGATTTGCAGACATGAAAGGCGTACTGAAGGAATTTAAAGAATTTGCCGTACGTGGCAACGTCATCGATCTGGCGGTCGGTGTCATTATCGGAGCTGCTTTTGGCAAAATTGTTACATCCCTCGTGAATGACATCATTATGCCACCGGTGGGTAAACTGCTTGGAGGCATTGATTTCAGTCAAAAAATCATCAATCTGGACCCAGGCATCAAAACAGCCAATGGACAAGACATCACCACACTCGCTCAAGCCAATGAGGCTGGCGCTACGGTGATTGCCTACGGACAGTTCATCAACGTGATGATTGATTTCCTCATCGTCGCTTTCTGTATTTTCATGCTGGTGAAAGGTATCAATTACATCAAAAGCAAAGAACACAAAAAGCCCGAGCCACAAAAAACGACCAAGGCTTGCAAATACTGTCTTTCCGAAATTCCGGCTGCCGCTACTCGCTGTTCACATTGCACCTCGGAACTGGAAGCAGAAGGAACTGGTGCAATGGCTTAATCGTTTCCACGCTTCGAGCGTCTCAGAATCCAATTTCTGAGCCGGACTTAATTGAAGACCATTGTTATCATGATCGGATTTATGTAAAGTAAATCCTGCTTGCTCTGTCCGTTATTCTTCCTTCATCCGTGTGTTTGGAAAACCCGCACGATGGCGGGTGGAGTCAAAACAGCTCCCACATGAAAGGTCTCACCGTAAAGGTGGGGCCTTTCCTTTATTTTATTTTACGAGCCAGGCGCAAGCAGCCTTGTTTACCACACTTACATTCACATTCACAACTTGATTACGAACTAGAATCGACGCGGCAGCAAATGCTCCAAAATCGACTTCAAGTCCTTATCTTCCTTATAAACCTCTTCCCCGGTATCAAGCTCTGTCACTCGAATATATTCAAAGTTTGCCGAAGCATCCGTAGGTTTGAACAACAGCTGTGCTTCATCTTCCAAACGTACATGAAATCCCATATCCTTAAACATGGTCGTTAACTGATTGGTTGCCGGTTCTTGTCCCTGTCCAACAAATATAAGACCTCTAAGATTTTTGCGTTCCTGAGGTTGCGGATAAATGACTTGAAAGTGTACAATGCATTCCATAAGATGGTTCCCCTTTCGTTTAAAACATACTTTGTGAAATTTTGAACTTTAAAACTTGCTATATAAGGAGATACGTATCATGACCCCAGAACGTTTCGATATTTACGACGATCAGCAAAACTGGATAGGTACAGAGCTTCGCAGCGTAGTGCATGCCAAAGGATTCTGGCACCGTTCATTTCACTGCTGGATCGTGCGCGACGAAGGTTCGCGGCGGTTGGTACTTTTTCAACGACGACGGGATATCAAGGATACCTTCCCCGGAAGTTACGACATAACAGCAGCAGGGCATCTCACTGCCGGCGAACAGCTGCATGAAGCCAGTCGTGAGCTTGAGGAAGAACTGGGCGTGCAGGCGCCTTTTGAAACGCTGACCTATCTGTTGACTGCAAGACAGCAACTTGAAGGGCAGGTTCGCGGTGTTCCTTTTGTCGATCGGGAATTCAGTTCCGTCTATGGACTATGCTTAAACCAGCCTCTCGAAGCCTACACCTTGCAGGCAAGCGAAGTCGACAGCCTGTATGAAGTGTCTTTGGATGAACTGATTGCCTTATTCCGTGGTGAAACCCATGTGATTCAGGCAGTGGGAGTACAAGCCGTACAGTCGGCGTCGAATCAGGTGGATCAGGCAAATGGTAACTCTGTTCCTCTTCCCGTTCAAGCACGTCACATTCGCGAGATTCAAGCAGCCGAGTTCGTGCCACACGGTACAGAATATTATATCGATGTACTTGAAGCGTTATATAATATACCCAAAGACAGATCCAATCCTCTATAAGATTACGTTACGTTCCTAGCTTCATTTTCTCAAAAATAGCATGACTTCATACCCTACTACATTAGCTCAACAGGGAACATTTGCTGTGATGAACATCACTGCTTCCGTTAAGTAGCATAAACAGGCGACTGCCTCTTGGCAGCGCCTGCTTCCTTTAAGCATGTATTTAAGCGTTCATAAGATGCCCGCTCTTTTTAGATTGAAGCCGTAATCACGGAAGCTCCAGACCCTTAATCCGGCTTAATCCCCTCCGATGGCACTGACCAATAACGCGCTGAGAGGTTTTGGTATCGATGCCCGTAACGAGACTCCAGTTCCTCTCCCATATCCTGCTCCAGCTCATACAACACCAATTCTTGAGCAAAATGATTCAGCAGCAGCCCGGTCATGACCGGATGCTCTGTCACCATCGCCTGAGTGACGCAGGATTCCCCGCGCATCCCTACCATGCACCAACGCCGATCCACCACTAAAGAGAATTTCCGGCCATTACCTGTCCCGTATGAAGGCAAACCAGGCCAAGGAGCGGGCTGATCCATAATGCCCTCTCCACCATCGCACGACCATAACAGTCGCACGCCGCGGTCTTCGGCACGCTGCAAGTCGGCACGCAACAACTCCGCTTCCTCACGCCACACGTCCACCACAATCTCATGTTTGGCCTCTGCCAGTTCACGGCTCAGATTTTCAAATACGTTTTTGTCGCCTTCAATGTTGTAGAAGACCGGCTTCTCAGGCTCATGCTGCGGCATACTGCTCTGCACATATTCAAGGGAAGCACGCATCTGACCGGAGATCATGCTGGTCATCTCCTCCGGCTTCAAGACACTGTATTTTGCAGGCTCTCCTGCGCTGCAACGCAGGAACCCCCGCTGTTCCAGCCGTTGCAGGGTGGCATATACATTGGAACGGGACACACCCAACCTTTTCGCGACCTCATATCCCGAGGCCGAGCCTTGGCGAGCGAGTTCCACCATAATTTTAGATTCCATCTCGGTAAACCCCAGATGACGCAAATGATGCAGCAGTTGGTCCATATTCCCGTCCCCCCATGCTGTAAGCAACCAGCGCTGCCTCACAATGATTCCGCAGCGCTTTCTACTGCATCAGATCTGTTCTGCTCCGCAGCGTGGGCACCATTTCGAACCTTTGGGCAGCTCTGCCGCACAAATCTGACAATTCACCATCTCGCGTGGCACTTCGGTCTGTACGTCCACCGTGTTCACGATCGGATTATTTTCTTTCCAGTACCGAATGCGCTCATCCAGCTCCTGCTGACGCTCACGCTCCCGCTGCATTTCTTCATCCCGACGGCGTTCCCACTCTGCATCGAACGCTTCCTTTTCCTCTTGGGTAAACTCTGTGCTGTTATACTCGGATTCGGTCTCCAGATCCGCAATGGACGGAATCACCGTGTGATATGGCTCAGCTTCCTCCAGTTCCTCTTCAGTTGGCGCATCATAATTCGGTCGCTCCGGGCTATGAGCCACGGCCGCTTCCTGTCTCGCAGGGCTCGTCGCTCCTACAGACGCTGCTGCGGGTTTGAATTCGCCCAACTTGCGTCCGCATTTCGGACAGAAGTTGGCATCCAGTGAAGCGACATGCCCACACTCGCATAAGCGCTCATTTTTGAGTTGTGCAATCTTGTTGCGCAAGCCATCGATCTCATCCTGCAATTCGTCGCACAGCCCCGACAGATCCACCATCTCTTTTTCGGCACGCGTCATGTCCTGTGCGCGATAGCCTTCATAGAAGATACGACCCATATCTGTAAAATGGACTTCCTGTTCCTGCTGCAAGCCCACAATCTGATTATTTATTTTGCCGATTTCAACGGCGTGCTGGGCACGCTCTGTTGCTTTGTTTGCTCCGTTTTTAATTCGTTGAAGCAGTTTCATTACATCTCCTCCTCATCCCGTCAAAACCCATATCATTTTAATTTTCCATAGTATAGCATTTTGCATAACTCGATATAATCACAAGCGGTACAACCTATCGAGGGATACGAGCATTCCGATCCATATGTATGCTGATTGGAAGTCACTCTCCTGATCTTATGCAAAAGCTCAGCATATAACTTATACGATATCATGCCAAAAAGTTGCGAAATCGTGCGCGAATGCCCGTTTTCTGCCGATGCTGGATGAATTCGGGGGCTTTCGTCAGGACCATACGTTCGGGTATAATGAAGCTTTGGCCCTGTTGATCCGCCTACTTGGGCGGTTAACCCTATCATACCAATTTACAATGCGATTGTGAAAAGGGCAAATGAATTACTTTTAAGCCGGGATAGTCCTATCCCTGAATGCATATAGAGGTGGATGAATGATGTTAAGTCCGAACTCAACGTTTTACCCCCGTCCGCTCGGGGTTACCCCGGCGGCATCCCTGCCCCAGTCCCCTTCGGCTCCATTGGAGACCAGTAGACAACTCGTGGGCAGTGATGAACGGGATGCCCCATATTTCCGCTCTCTGGAAGAGGTAGGGATCCGTCTAAACGGGCCCCAAATCTCAGCGGTTCGCCACGGCAAAGGCCCCCTGTTAACTCTCGCAGGAGCTGGCTGCGGCAAAACAACTGTACTGGCTGCACGAGCCGGCTACCTGATGGAGGTTAGTGGTGTTCACGCGGGAAGCATCCTGCTGGTGACGTTCACGAACAAAGCTGCCACCGAAATGAAAGACCGCATCGCTTCGCTGCCTGGCATTCGTCCAGCCGCTGCAAGAGCGGTGCAGGCCCGTACATTCCACTCGTTCGCGCTGACGCTGCTTCGTCATTACGGCGTGCAGGAAGAAATTTTTGGCGAGTCGCGCGCGCAGCATACCGTACTTAAAATGCTCCTGCGCCAGAATGGCATGAGTGAGGCCTTTCAGCCGGAGAGCCTGCTGGCCATGCTGTCCGCCTGGAAAATGCAAGGATCTGAGACAAGCGATCTCCCCGAAAAATCACAGGAGGAACGAGACGCCAAACGTGTTCTCCTTGGTTATGAAGCCTGGAAGCAGGATCGCAACAAAATGGATTTTGATGATATTTTGCTGCGAGCTGCCGCACTTCTTCGTGATCCTGCTGTCTTGGGGCCGCTTCAGCAGCGTTTTCAGTACATTATGGTCGATGAGTTCCAGGATACGAACAGTCTGCAATATGAAATTGTACAAAAACTGGCTGCCGCCCATCGCAATCTGATGGTTGTGGGAGACGACGACCAGACGATCTATACGTTTAATGGGGCACGGCAGGAATCCATTTTGGAATTCGATAAAGTATACCCCGGTGCACGCATCGTGACGCTGGATATCAACTACCGCAGCGATGCGCGTATTCTGGGACTGGGCAGCGAATTGGTCGCCCGGAACAAACGAAGACGCGACAAGCGGCTGCGCGCAGCCGGGCATCGCGGAGATGCGCCACGGTTCGCCACCCCCTCCAATGCCGAGGAAGAAGCCGCTTGGGTTGTTAACCAGTTGTGTCAGCAAGTCGAGGAAGGTCTGCATACATATCGGGATATCGCGATTCTGCATCGGACAGCCAGCAGCAGCCGGGCTATATTTGAGCAGCTTGTATTGAAGGATGTGCCGTTTGTACAGCATGGAGCGTCCCCGGTCTTCTACGACCAGTCCCTGATTCGACCGTTAATGGATCATATGCGCTTGTCGCTGAACCCCCGTGCTGTAGATGCTCTGCCAAGTGCGCTGGGACCTCTCTATGTGTCCCGCGATGCTGGCCTGGAGTGGATTCTGCGCAGTGAAGAGCAGCAGGCGAAGAAATATCCGCTCATCCATCTGGCCAAATGGGACAAGCTGAAGTCTTTTCAGCAGGAACAGGTCAAGGAACGTATCAAGCTGATCAAATCGCTGACGAAACTGAAACCGGTGATTGCAATCCAGGAAATGCGCCGCCAGTTTTACGACAAATATATGGAGAGCGGTGATCCAAGCATCTTCACCCATTACAAGGAAACGATGCTGGAGACTCTGGACGAGTTCGAAGCCGCCGCCAAAAAATTCGAAACCGTGGAAGAGTTCATTCAATTCGCTGATGAGCTCTCTCGCAGACACCGTGAGATGGAGTCACTGCGCCGTGCTCAGGACAGTGATGCGGTACAACTGATGACGATCCATCGTGCCAAGGGACTTGAATTCCCATGCGTGTACTGGATCGGGGCCAGCGAAGGAATCGTGCCTCACAGCACGGCATTGCGGCAGGATATTCCGGAAGACCAGAAGGCTGCCCTTACGGTGCAGCAGACGGAGGCAGAATTGGACATGGCTCTGGAAGAGGAGCGACGGCTCGCCTATGTCGCAATCACTCGGGCGAAGCAGTACCTGTATGTGACGTCGCCAGCGAGCCATCACGGAAAACCAGCGGACGTTTCCCGCTTTCTGCTGGAGGCCTTCGGCATGGAGGTACCGGACAAACGCAAAAACAACGATGAAGGCCGAACTGGTCATCACGCGTCATACGGCAAGGGAAATGGCAATAGTCAGAACTCCCACTCTGGTACCCGTTCTGAAGGTAGGAACGTGGTACACAGACGGACAATCAGTAACAATGAACGTCGTGACTTCGATGTTCATAATGAACGTGACGATGATCGACTCAGTGAACGACGAGGAAGCGGTATCATTGGGAACCACAAGGCATTTAGCACCACGGGTGTGAGTCAGGCAACTTCTTCTTCGTCCAGTTCGGTATCGCGCACCTCAGAAGATGCTGAACGTACAGAGACTGTAGCGATTTGGAAGTGCAGTTCTTCCACCTGCAAAGCTTGGCTGCGCCAAAAACCGGATGTACCTTCGTCCAAAGCATCCAAAAAGGCAGCGTCTGGGCCCCCTCCTTGCCCGCTGTGCTCAGGCAAGATGGAAACCAGTACCCGTAAGGTTCCTGTGACTGGGCGGTTCGGAAGGTAAAAGATTGCCATTCGTTTCAGGACGCTTGCTGCTGTTTATTAACAGTAGAAGCGTCTTTTTTCCATTTTAGAATGGAGGTTGGAATATGCAGGACAGCAAAAAGCATTACTATGTATCGGTAACCCATAATCTCATTGAACAGACCAAGAACGAATCAACACCGTTTGAAGTCATGGTCGACGATGAACAGTTAAATCGGCTGAAAGACTTGATGAAAGTACTCGAGGATGAAGATGCCTATACACTGCAGCGAGCTCCGGTACCCTACAAATCGGCTGATCATGACGACGCTACGAAGCAATTCTCGGATGGCATGACGCTGCTGTATACCTTTTTGTATGACCATGGTACTCCGGATAGCCGACAGGCGATTGAGAGCATGAATGTACTTCCCCGGCTGCAAGATACGGATTATGATGATCCGGGATATGAGAATTCACCGCTTAATAAATGAACTCTTTTCACAAAGACTTCCTCTCCGATGACAGACCCATTGTCTGCTTCAGGAGTGATGGAAGTCTTTATTTTTTTACAGATTCAGTCCTAATAGTATCAATATTGATACTATAAACCAAAAATGATACTACTATTTATTTTTTGATATTATGGCATATATTTATATATACATTAACTTATTTCTGCAAGGAGGATAACTATCGACATGGGAAATTCAATCATGATGAAAGCGTTCGGATATTACGAGCCTGGGTTAGAGGCCAACATACCGCCATTTCAGGAGGTGGAAGTGGAGAAACCAAAACCTACAGGACAGGATTTACTTATTGAAGTGAAAGCAGTGTCTGTCAATCCGACGGATTGGAGGTCGCATAGTTCCAAACATTCGGACGATTTATCCCTGACCATACCTGGTCGTGACGTAGCGGGCGTGGTCGTGGACATCGGCTCCGATTGCCATTTGTTCAACGTTGGTGACGAAGTATATTATGCGGGGAGCAATACGCGCCCAGGCGGACACAGTGAGTTTCATTTAGTGGATGAACGAATTGTGGGCAGAAAGCCGAAAAGTCTGGATTTCGCTCAAGCGGCAGCTTTACCTCTGACAAGCCTTACAGCAGGAGAAGCTTTTTATGAGCGCTTGGGCATCTCCAGGAATGCATCGGATAACGAAGGTAACAGTATGCTTATTATCGGGGCAGCGGGAGGTGTCGGATCGATCGCTACTCAATTAGCCAAGTTGGCTGGCCTTAGAGTCATAGCAACTGCCTCTCGTCCCGACTCGATCTCATGGACAAAATCAAACGGAGCAGACCACGTGATCAATCATCATCAGCCATTCGCACCCCAACTTAAAAATCTCGGACTAGCCGGGGTACAATATATTTTCGTGCTTAATCATATAGATGAGCACATGGCCGAGATGGCAGAAGTTATTTTGCCACAAGGAAAGATTTGTTCCATTCTGCCATTTGAAAAACCAGCCGAACTTCAAAAGTTATTTTCAAAAAGCGTAACACTCGTTTGGGAAATGATGTTCACCCGTCCGATGTTCCAGACAGATGATATGATTGAACAACATCTTCTTCTTAATGAAATCGCAGATCTGGTGGATGCCGGAAAAATTCATACAACGATGGCAGAGCGGATCGAACCAATTAATGCGGCTAACCTGCTGGATGCCTACCGAAAGAGCAAATCGGGTACTGCGATTGGCAAAATCGTGTTAGAAGGGTTTGAAAAGTAACGTATATCCGTCTAGTCTGATCACGGTCAAAAATCAACCAAAGGGTGTTGTCTCTCCAAAGTTAAGACGGAGAAACAACACCCTTTTAATACTACTTTAGATTCAATCTCCTATATCAGTCCAGACGAATCTCCTGACCTTTTTCGGCTGACTCGTAGATTCCGCATAGCATCCTGGTTGAAGCCACACCATCCGCAATGGGACTGATTGGCTCAGTACCATTCAGACAACAATCCACAAAGTGATCAATCTGGTTCTGGAAGGCAGCGTGAATATCGAGACCCTTATAATCTGTCTGGGGCTGGATATTCAGGATCGTATTGTGTTTCTCGGTGACGATGAGTGTCTCGGGCTCCAGTTCGAACCCACCACGCTCGCCGTACAATCTCACTGAAGATTCTTCCCCACGTGCATGCAGGGTAAAGCTCACATCTACCGCCAAAGAAGCCCCGTTCTCGAAGCGAATTAGCGCATTCGCCATATCCTCCACATTGTTGACAGCAGAACTGTAATCTGCGGCTTTGTAAAATGAAAGATGCTCGATATGGGCACGATTGCCCAGTTTTCGATACGTATTGCCACTCACCGAAACAGGCTTCGGTTTGCCCATCAGATACCAGCATTGGTCGATAATATGTACGCCAAGATCAATGAGCGGGCCACCGCCGGAACGGTTTTTGTCCGCAAACCAGCCTCCGGGATTTCCCAAGCGTCGCAGGATAGAGGCTTTGGCATAATACAGTTCACCAAACTCACCGGCATCGATGAAACTGCGCACCATCTGCATGTTGTTATCATAACGACGTACAAATCCCACAACAAAGGTACATCCGCTTTTTTTCACAGCCTCTTCAATCCGCAGCGCATCTTCCACGTTGGTTGCTACCGGTTTTTCCAGCAGCACATGTTTGCCTGCCTCCAGAGCTGCGATGGCAAATTCGGCATGGGTATTGTTCCACGTACAGATACTAACGGCATCCACATGCGGATCCTTCAGCATCTCCCGATAATCGGTGTACACGGATTGTGCACTATACTTCTCTGCGGCTGCGACTGCACGCTGTTCGTTCAGGTCACAGATGGCGTAAATGACGGCATTCTCGTTCTTGGCGTAACACCTCATATGAAGATCCGAGATAGAACCTGTGCCAATCATACCGATATGCAGCATTTTACTCGTACTCATCTTCTTCCTCCTTACCTTTCCAGAACATGGTTATGGTCTAGTCTGCCCGGAGCATGCCTTTGTAAATCCCTGGTGTTGAATTTTCGATCTTCACGGCCCCCAGTGTCTGAGCATAGAAATCTACGGGTCCTGCCGATCCTATGATCGCGTAAGCGTAACCATCTGCCTTCATGGCGTGCATACAGGCCAGCAGCAATGCTGTACCTACACCTTTGCCCCGTGCCTCCTGACTGACACCTGTTGGACCAAAGAAATTGCGACACGTCGCCTCATAACAAGCGAAGCCGATCATTTTCTCATGCTCAAGTGCAATATAACAAGTCACAGGTTGACGTGCAAAAGCCACATCACATTCATCCACCCAGGGCTGACTAAAATGGGATCTTACCCAATCCAGCACAAGCTGCTTCTCTGGTGCAATGGCTCTTCGGATGACAATGGAGGAATCCTCCAACTTTTTGAGTCCACTCTCTTGCTCTGGCAAATGGTAAAGCGCCACCAACATATCACTCATCTGACCTTGTTCCTCCTTGTATTGAATGTTAGCAACCACACTTGAATTCAAACCAACATCAAGACGATCCGTAATATGAATCACAGGTTATAGCACTCTCTTGAAACTTAACCCTATCTTGATGCCTGTAACCTGCAAGATGACTGATATTGCAAATTAGAACTGACACACTTCTTCCATAACTTACATAACAAGTGCAACCCTTGATCAAGTTGTCCCGTCTATAAGAATGAAGCGCGGCCCCAATTAGGAGTTTACCGCGATATAACCAAGATTAGAAGGGATGAAAATCAACAATGAACAACAACATGAAAAAAGTAAGCGCCCTGATGGTCCTGTCCTTGGCCCTGAGCGGTGGAGCTGCATATGCAGCTACTCTGGACAGTACACAACCCGTTAATTCAACCTCCGTATCCGCTGACAGCAAAGCAACTGAAGCCGTTAAAGTATCTGTGAACGGTGCGCCAATGGCTGACGGTTATTGGAACAAAGATGGTCAAGTACCCATGATTGCGCTGCGCGATCTCACGGAGGCACTTGGCATTGAACTGAAATGGAACAAGGAAAACAAATCTGCCGAATTGACCAAAGGAACGCTCTGGACACTTGTTACTACAGGCAAAGACCAGTATTCGGTCAATAAAATGCTGCTTAAACTGGGAACAGCACCCGAAATCACGGATGGCAAACTGTTCGTACCCGCTTCTTTTGCAGAAGAAGTACTGCATGGTCAAGTGAAAACAACAGGAAACCAGGTAAACATCTCTCTTGAAGAGGACGTGAAAACCGTTACTGAGCGTGGTGTCATTACAGGAATCAATAGCGAAGGCAAATATCAATCCATCCATATCGGCGGTGCAGGTACAGACGGTATCGTACTTAATGTCGGTGAGGATACTACTTTCAAATCCGCGGATGGCAAAGATATCAAACTCACTGATCTGACCATTGGTATGAACGTGGAAGCGGAGCATTCAGAGATTGCAACCCTCAGTTTACCGCCGCAAACACCTACCTACAAGGTCACTTTGCTGGATACCGTTGCTTCGGATTCCGAAACACAATTGAAAGAGGTTCTGGGTACAGCAGGCACGATTGAAAATGTAAAAACGGCTGCAGACAACATGACCCAAATTGAAATCTCTGGCACACGCCTGACTGAGACAGCACCTGATCACGTTATTCTTAACATTGGCAAGGATACACAACTGGTGAACCATGAAGGGGAAACCATCAAAGCAGAGAAACTGACCAAAGGGGCCAAAGTCATTGGATTCTATAGCCCGGTCCTGACTCGCAGCCTGCCGCCAATCGGAACAGCTTGGAAAGTAGTCATCGAAACACCAGCCGAGCAACCTGAAGCAAAATAAGCAGCATGGAAGAACGACTAACTGCTTAGTTCGCTGCCTTCCACGAGCATAGTGACATTATGTTCATCATGCAGAAATAACCTTACCCCACTTCCTTTTCCATGGAGGTGTGGGTAAGGTTATTTCTCTATCCTGGATTTTACATAATCAATGTATAAATTTCTGTGCTAAAAATTTTTCACGAAATGTATGTAATTGTGATAGCACTATTTCGTTATTTCGCCATCCGTTTCAGCTTCTGCATCAATAATCGCTTCCGCCTCAATTTCCACCATCAGCAAAGGATCAATGAGCGCACTAACCTCCACCATCGTGGCGACAGGCTGGATCTGACCAAAAAATTCACCATGAGCCTTGCCCACTTCTTCCCACCGGGAAATATCAGTTACAAACATCCGGGTTCTCACGACATGAGACATGTCTGCTCCCAATTCTTTCAGTGCATTCTCAATAGTCTGCAAAACAAATCTTGTCTGTGCATATGGATCGCCCGCTCCAACAACCACACCGTCCTGCATGGCCGTTGTACCAGCCACCTCAATTCGGTTGCCAACACGGATGGCACGGCAATATCCCACAAGCGGCTCCCATGGGGAACCCGTAAAAACCTGTTGTCTGCTCATTCTGCTTTCCCTCGCTTTAATTGTCATTTTCCTTGATTAATCTTTGAAGTATATCAGCCCACTGCCCTTCCAGACAAGCAGAATCCGTTTCTTTCCCGATTAATTCTGTGCACATCAAAAAATCCCTGTAAGACAACGCATTCACCTCGGTAAATGGCGTTCTTACAGGGACTCTTGATACTGGTAAGTTGTATGCAAAATATGAAGCAATCTGCCTACAGTTTGATATTGGCCTCGTCAAAATATTCTTCAAGTGTCAATCCGCTTTTCACGATATCTGGCGCCAGATCGGTGCCGACATAGCGGATATGCCATGGCTCATACACATAGCCTGTTATATCATCCTCACCCTTCGGATAGCGGATGATATACCCGTATTCTGCTGCATGCTCGGCCAACCACTGGCCTTCTTTCGATGTACCAAACACTTCTTCCAGCGCATTGCCCACACTTGGACTGGAAACGTCAATCGCAAGCCCGGTCTGATGTTCGCTGTGGCCTGGGACAGAGCTTACACGATCCGTGTATTCCTGACCTTTGGTTTTGACATTATTGTTGTAGATCGATACTTGACGCTCATACGAACGGTATCCAGACACCGCACGAAGCTCAATACCGTCCGCTTTGGCACCTGCAAACAGCTTCTCCAGCGCCTCGGCAGCTTCCTTGCGCAAATGACGCTTCTCATGCGGTCCGTCGAAGGAGAACGGTACGTTAGGCTCCACCAGATCACTTGGCTCGTAGCCTTCAGGCAAGCTGCGCTGCTTGTTAACGATGACGGTCATCGCCTGTGCGTTGGTAACCACAGCTTGTGTATCAATCGTCGTTTGCAGTGCACTAATGCTGCGCTTCTCCATGAGTGGATCTTCTGTTGTAGCTCCGTTGCCTGCGTCAGAAGAACCCTCTTCTCCGGTTGAAGCATTGCCGGAACCACTGTCCGTGCCTTCACTGCTATTGTCCGAAGATGAGCTGTCATCCCCACCTGTGTTGTTGCCATCTTTGCCAGTATCCTCGGTCAAATGAACCGTGGTACCATCCGTCTCTTGCTGTGCGCTGCCTGCCGCGTTCAGACCCTGGTTCTCCTCTGAGCCCGAACCGTCCTGGCAAGCGGACAGCAAAGCTCCGCATATCATAAGTGAGGACAGCATGACCGCAACGTGGCGCTGTCGTCCTGTACGTAATTTCATGTAAAAACTCCTATCGCATATTGTAATAATGATTGCTGCATTCGTGCATGTGGGCTTGTCTTCCCCTGCGACAGTATACCTTAAATTGCAGCGAAGCTCCACCAGTAAAGCCCCCCTTGAGAGGAGGTCACCCTAAAGATATGCCGGGTGTACAGCTTGTACGGTCGTTTTTTGGACTTTTAGAGCCGTATCCCAAGGTTCTCTAGACAAAAGATGTTAATTGGAAATGGGTATAACCATTTCAGATAAAAGACTTGTGCTGATGCACATCACAAACAAGCGGGGGATGATCTGAGATCTCCCCCCGCTCCGAGTGGTGCATCATTTGATTGCCGGGCTGTCCTTCTTCTTTTGGACAGCCTCCCACATCCGCGCAGCTACGCGCTCGCGGATCAATGCCAGCCCTGCGGCGGCAGGCACGCCTGGCAGCAGCGCCGCCAGCTCCGGCGTCGCCGGGGGCTTGCCCGGCTGCGCCAGCCGCACCTTCACGGCGCCGAAGCCAGGCCCCGGCTGGTGCATGGCGCCGTCCGCGGCTGCCTCGGCGATCCACTCGCCGACGGCTGCGCCGCCTTCGCCGCCCCGCGCTTGCGGCCGGCCGGCCGTTTCGGCTGCGCGGCCGGGGCCGCTGGGATCATGGGCAAGTTCCTCCGCCCATGATCCCAGCACGCCGGCGAGCAGTGCTTCGCGCGGCAGGCCGGCGTGCGCCAGCTGCAGCAGCGGCTCGGCCGCGAAGCGCGCGGCAACGGCGCGCTCAGCGGCCGCGGCATGCGCGCAGCCCGGGCGGCCGCAGCTGCACGCCGCTGCACCGCCAGCGCCGAGCGTTGCGCCAGCGGCTGTGCCAGGCACGGCCTCAGCCGCTGGCGCAGTGGGCAGCAGCCCGGCGAGCTCTGCCGGGGCTGGGCCGCCGCGCAGCAGCGCGTACAGCGACAGTGGTCGCTTGCGCAGCTGTGCCAGCACAGCCTCGCGTTCAGCTTCACTGAGCTGCGGCAGCGTGCCTGTTACCGTGAACAAGCCTTTGGCTGATTCGGCCTTGCTTGCCGCTGCTGAAGCCTCTTTGCCTGCATCAACAGCGGCACTGACTTCTGCTGTCCATCCACCGGGGGACATATGCAGCTCTACATTCCATTTTTCGCTCACAACAATCCCCCTCCTTATCTCTACATTCTATATTCCTTATATATCTTAAAACTTACAGCCATGTCTCGCCCTGAAGCGAAATCAGACCGCGCAGCTCATCATCCGACATTTCGGTCAACCAGTTCTCACCAGAACCGACGACTTGCTCAGAAAGCGCCTTTTTGCTCTCAATCAGCTCATCAATCCGTTCCTCCAGGGTTCCCTGACAGATCAGCTTATGCACCTGCACGTTCCGATTCTGCCCAATCCGGAATACCCGGTCCGTTGCCTGATTCTCCACCGCAGGATTCCACCACCGATCATAGTGAACAACATGGCTCGCACGTGTCAGATTCAAGCCCACACCCCCGGCACGGAGAGACAGGACAAACAGAGACGGACCCTCCCCTTTTTGGAAGGTTTCCACCATATCATCCCTCTGCGACTTCGAAACACCGCCATGCAGGAAATACGGTTCTTCCTCATACCGCTGTGTAAGCCGGGATACGAGCAATTCGCCCATCGCCACATACTGAGTGAATATCAGCGCCGATTCACCGTTATCACGGATCGCATCCAGCAACTCCAACAGACGCTCCATTTTACCGGACGCCTCTGCCTTGCCATGATCCTTGCGGCTGCTGTCCGCCAGTACAGGATGATCACAGATCTGCTTCAGCTTGGTCAGAGACGACAATACAATCCCCTTACGGGCAATACCGTTTCGTCCATCCAATCCGCCCATCAGGTCATCCACCACTCGCTGGTACAGAACGGTCTGCTCTGGTGTCAGAGAACAATAGGATTTTAACTCCAGCTTCTCCGGCAGATCCTTGCGGATATCCGGATCACTTTTCAGCCTGCGCAGCATAAAGGGCGATACCAGCCGATGAAGCTCACGCAAAGATGCTGCATTTTCTTCCGACGGACCCATTCCTGTATACCGCTGGCGGAATGAAGAAGCCGTACCCAGATACCCCGGATTGAGGAATTGGAAAATGGACCACAGCTCGCTTAGCCGATTCTCCACTGGTGTACCCGTCATCGCAATGCGATGCGGCGTAGACAGCCGCATGACGCTTTGCGCTTGCTTCGTACGGTAATTCTTAATATATTGCGCCTCATCCAGCACAACGGTAGACCAGTGCAGTGAAGCCAGATCCGGGCCATCCCGGCCTGCCAGATGATAGGTCGTCAGCACAATATCATGGGACTGCGCTTCTGCCTGAAAAGCATTGCCATGCAAGCGTTGTCCTCCATGATGGATATATAACGACAGATTCGGGGCAAACCGCTTCAGCTCACGCTGCCAGTTCCCGAGCAACGAGGTAGGGCACACAATAAGTGCTGGCAGATGCGCATCATGCACATGTGGCTGTTCACCGTTCGCGGATTCTTCTTCCATTCCCATAAACGCTTCGTGCTCACGCGCTTCCTCAGCTGCGGCCTGCTGTTCCTCATGTTTCAAGTCAAGCAGGCAGGTAATAACCTGAATCGTTTTCCCCAGTCCCATATCATCGGCAAGACATACGCCGAAACCGAGTTCACGCATGGCGGACAACCATTGGTACCCCCGCTCTTGATAAGGTCTCAACTCGCCATGCAGCTCTGCCGGAACCTGACGCGGCTCAATACTGCGGAGCACCTGTCCGTCGAGCAAAAAGGACAGCAGCCCCTCAGATTCCGCACCAAAGACGGAAAGCCCCTTCCATGCGGTATCTTCGCCTTCCTCAGCTGCGAGATGCAGCCATTCGGAGAGTGGCATATATTGTTCTTCTTCTTTTTTCATATAACGCAGAACCTGGCGAATCTCTTTCGTATCCACTTCAATCCATTCACCGCGGAACATCACATAAGGCACTGTTGCTTCCGCAAGGGCAGCCAGCTCCTCTGCCGTAACAGGTTTCCCGTCCAACATCGGTTCTGCCTTGAAGGCAACCAGCTGCTCCATGCCCAGTGCAGACGGAGCTCCAAGCGGTCTTTCTGTTCCGCGATTGAGCATCTGCAGACGTAGTCCGGCGCGGCGTTTCCCTGCACGGCTCCAGCGGGAAGGCATTAGTACCGTTACTCCCGCCTTCTGTAGTCGAGGCACAGCATAGGTTAAAAATTCAAAAAAGGCTTGCTGTTCCAGCTTCATTCCTTCCGGTCGTGCATGAAGCAGCGCCGTTTCAAGCTCCGGTGCCAGTTCTGCTGCATGCCCCAGCGCCATCAGGAGCTGTTCTGCAGCTGAACTATAACAAACCTTCCCTCGATCCAGATCGCGCTCCGGATGTGCCCAGATCGTGCGTGCAGGCAATCTCAGACCAGATTCCTGCACACTATCTGCCCAGAAGGTAATCCCCCACAATGTTTCATGATCACCCAGTGGCGGTTCCAGCCGCAGTACCAGCTTCAGCTCACCTTCTGTGGGAGCCGTTTCTTCACTGCCTACCACCGGTCTCGCTGTACCACCAGCTTCTTGCAGCGTTCCAATGAGCTCTGCCATTTCTTCCGTAGGTCCCTGAACTGTCACCGGGCGGAACATCGAGATCAGACTGTTCCACCACAATTCCACTACCGGAGAGGAGCCACGCCGGAATGACGTGCGGTATCGAGACAGTTCACTATCCATGCCTTCCATCTCACCCGTGACAACCGCATGAACCATTCCGCTCATAAATGAAAATAATACGGCCGCTCCCGCTTCCTCCCGTGATTCCGGTTCAGAAGATGCGTATGCTCCGGGAGCAGACAAGCCAATCGGCGGCATGGATTCCGCCAACTCCCGGAAACGTTCCACATCCGCTTCCTGCAGCAGACGCGGACGCCATACACCTGTCAGCGTTTCTTGTCCGGTCCGGCGACGCGCACCCGTCTTGGCGGCAAATTCAGCAGACGGAGCAAATTCTCCGCGCAGCAGCAGTTCCTGTGTAAACTGTGCTGCTTTTACCCAGTAGCGAATCTCTTCTCCAGCCTGAATTCCTGCCGCATTCAATATACTGTCATCCCAATGGAGCAGCAGCTTGAATGTATCTTTAGGCGATATTGCCAGTCCTTCCAACGTCCGTCCGAGCAATTGACGCCGCTTCGTACCCTTCGCTTCCGCGGCATTACGCATCGGATTGGGCCAACGAAGCTCCGCAAGACGCAGAGCGGCAGGCTGAAACAGACGACCCCCGTCGCCAAAATTCAGCTTCCTTACCACGTGGCTCCATGCATCCACACGCGGCTCCGATGTTTCACCGGAAAAACAAAAAAATACGTCACCAAGCCATACTCCATACAGCGATTGCATCATTACAGTCTCCCGTCATCCCTTCGCATTGTTACTC
The DNA here is from genome assembly GCF_030487755.1 of Paenibacillus sp. 11B. Classification (NCBI taxonomy): domain Bacteria; kingdom Bacillati; phylum Bacillota; class Bacilli; order Caryophanales; family Paenibacillaceae; genus Paenibacillus; species Paenibacillus sp. 11B. Next base: position 27,157 of record NZ_JAUKNS010000009.1, read on the forward strand.
TCCATCATATACGAAAATGCTCGGATTTAAAAACGTTTACGCATAAAAAGTGCTACATCACTTCGAAAAAACATCTCTGAACCACTTCATACTATATTATGTATGCCTATTAAAAGGTGAAACACGCCACGCCTTTGCGTTTGAAGAAAGATGTTTACACAAAAAAAATGCCCCTTATCCCGAAAAGGGTAAGGAGCATTTTCATAATCCATTCGATATGCGCTTGGTATATGTCACTTAAGAGTTGCATTTACTGCAATTTGGTTAAGTTGCCCAGCAATACATCCAGATTAAGAATGCCTGCCTCATGATCGTCATTGTGGGCGATTTCCTTGAATATTCCTGTTGTGTAACGACGATATTCTTCCGTAGGCTCTTCAAATCGATCATATGTCACAACGGAATCCACGGAATCCACGACGAGCGGCACATAACCGTCGTGGTAAGGCACAACAATGATGCGTGTGGCAGGTGTAGGCTCCTCATCAGGCATGCCCAGCAGAACACGTACACTGACCACAGAAACCACTTTGCCGTACAGAGGTGTAAAGCCCTTGATTTCGGGACTGCCAAAAGGAACCGTGGTCACAGGGAGCATTCTGATAATTTCATGAACTTCATCAATACGAAGCGCACAAATCTGATTTCCAATCGAGAAATTAATGTATTGAACTTGAACTTCCTCATCCATAGTTATATCCAAACCCTTCTTGTTTTCAGTTTCATGGAAGTCTTGATTATCATAATCTTTACCATGAGAATTTACTTAGCACGATATCTACAGATCTAAGAACACGATCTCACGTTTTTCGTTAGATCCTTCATTTGTCGCTACTTGGACTGCACGCTGCTCAAGCCTTTACTATTATATCGGTCTATGTAAGATAAATTTTTACCTGCGGAATGATGGATGTCGATTTTGTGTCCCGATGGATGAGCAGAGCATTTGAATCGAACAACGGTCTCGACAAGGATACCCACGTCAAAAACACCTTCATGTCCACCAGATTCGCGGACAAGAAAGTGTCTTCGGTTGGTTCTTTTCAGCCTTCCTAATACAAATGACACGCCACCTGGCGTCCCGGGGAAATCTCCCTCATATCCGGAATAACAGAGCGGCATTCGTCCTTCACATACGGACAACGGGTATGAAACGTACAGCCGGAGGGGGGATTCTCCGGATTGGGCACATCGCCGCCCAGGACGATCCGTTCCTTTTGCACATTCGGATCGGGAACCGGAACAGCGGACATCAATGCTTTGGTATACGGATGCAGTGCCTCAGTGAACAACTCAGATGTGGGCGCAAGCTCGACCACTTTGCCCAGATACATGACCGCTACACGATCACTGATGAACTTGACGACGGACAGATCATGAGAGATGAACATATACGTCAGTCCGAATTGTTCCTGGAGATCCTGCATCAGGTTCAGCACCTGTGCCTGAATGGACACATCCAGCGCAGAGACCGGCTCATCACACACGATGAACTTCGGGTTCAGGGCGAGGGCACGAGCAATACCGATCCGCTGGCGTTGTCCACCCGAGAACTCGTGTGGGAAGCGGTGCGCCTGATAGGGAGACAATCCGACTACTTCCATCAGCTCTTCGATTCGGCTTTTCAGCTCGTTTTTCCCCAACTTGTGATGGGTAATCAGCGGCTCCTCCAGTGTACGTTGTACCGTCCAGCGCGGATCGAGTGAGGCATACGGGTCCTGGAACACCATCTGCACATCCGTTCGGAAACGGCGCAGCTCTTCTGGGGGCAGCTTTCGTACATCCTTGCCTTCGAAGAACACCTCGCCATCCGTCGGCTCAATCAGGCGCAAAATTGCACGACCTGTGGTGGATTTGCCACAACCGGACTCTCCGACCACGGCAAGCGTCTCACCCCGCTCCACAGACAACGTAACACCATCAACTGCTTTGACAGCACCGACCTGTTTGGAGAATAGGCCCTTGCGGATCGGATAATGCTTCTTCAGATTTCTGACTTCCAATATCGCACTCATATGATCCCCTCCTGCTGCAGCAAACAGCGGCAGCTGTGACTTGGTGCTGTCTCCAGTAATTCGGGCTGTATCGTCTCGCATCGTGCTTCCTTCACCGGACAACGTGGGGCAAAACGGCAGCCGGACGGCATATGGGCCGGATTCGGCACCTGACCCGGAATGGACTGAAGACGATCCTGATCTCCCGCAAGCTGTGGCAGTGAAGCCAGCAAACCGCGGGTATACGGATGCTTGGGATCGGCAAAAAGGGTTTTGACATCCGTCTCTTCCACCACTTGTCCGGCGTACATCACCATGACACGATCACACATCTCAGCTACAACGCCAAGATCGTGGGTAATCATCATGATTGCCATATTTTCCGTCCGCTGGAGGTCACGCATCAAGTCCAAAATTTGCGCCTGGATGGTCACATCCAGAGCCGTTGTCGGTTCATCCGCGATGAGCAGCTGCGGGCTGCATACCATCGCCATCGCGATCATCACCCGCTGGCGCATCCCGCCTGAGAGCTGGTGAGGGTATTGTTCTGCAATTTTGTCGGGGCGGGGAATGCCGACTTTGTGCAGCATCTCAACCGACCGTGCCCAAGCCTCTTTTTTGCCCAGCTTCAGATGGTATCGTGCCGCCTCGGAAATTTGTTTGCCGACTTTGAAAACCGGATTAAGCGAGGTCATCGGCTCCTGAAAGATCATCGCCATTCGGTTACCCCGAATCCGGCGAATCTCCCTTCCGGACAGCTTGAGCATGTCTTTCCCCTGAAAACGGACTTGTCCTGACGCCACACGGCCGATCTTCTTGGGGAGCAGCTGCATAATCGATAACGAGGTAATACTTTTCCCGCATCCCGACTCCCCGACAATACCCAGCGTCTCACCCTGCCGTATGGAAAGGCTGATCCCGTCCACGGCGCGGATGACGCCTGCATCCGTGATAAACTCTGTCCGCAAATCCGAAACTTCGAGCAGTGCAGTCATGTTGTTCCCCTCCCATACCATTACATTCTGAATCTTCTACACCCGTACTCATGTCCCTACCACTCTGCGTTCGTTCAGCTTGGTTCTCCAACCGTCCTTCTCTCCCAAAAAGAATTAACGGTTGAAGGTCGCAGTTCCTTCCGAAGATGCATCGTTCAAAACCTTAGATGCGGACTCCTCTTCCAGACCTTCCACACCCAAATATTTAAGCGCGCTGAGCGCATACACTTTGGCGCACTGGATAATCTGCCACACGGGTGCTTTTTCATTAAAATTGTGAATGGTGGACAGCTCTGCCGGACCATATTGCAAGACCGGAATCTGATGATTGCGGAAGTGGCGTGCATCGCTGGATGCCCATTGCAGCACACCGTACGCCTCTTCGCCGCTCACTTCGCTGATGCTCTCCACCAGTTGGCTAACGATCGGTTCATGCGCTGGAGTCCAGTTTGCGTTGCCCTGAAACCCAAACGGCTTCAGCTCTGACTCAATTCCCGCTTCAAGCAGCAGCGAGCGGGCACGGTCGAGCACATCCCGGTAATCCACACCAAATGGGACACGCGAATCCACCTGAACAGTGCAGCGATCCGCAACCACATTTACCTTGGTTCCACCCTGAATTGAACCGATATTTACCGTGACATGGTCGAACACCTGATAGGCCAGACCTGCCTGTTCGCGGTCACGCGCGTACTCCTGCGAGATGCGGATAATATCCTTTACTTCTTCCGGGATGTCCGGCTTGATGTCCCACAGCCGCTGCAAGGCTTCAATTCCTTTGGCTGCCTTCACAATCGCGTTATCCCCTACAATGGGCTGCAAACTGCCATGACCCGGCGTGCCTTCCACCGTGAACTCGAACCAGCAGCTCCCCTTTTGTCCAATCGTTGGATGCTGCGGGCTGGAAGGTTCAGCGATTACTGCGGCGGTTCCGGTTGCAAGACCACGTTCGAGCACCCACGGCACCCCCAGATCACCACCTGTTTCTTCATCCGGGACAATCATCAGCGACAGGTCACCACGCAAAGGCACACCCAGCTTCGCCAAAATAACCGTTGCATAGATCAGGCCCGCAAGCCCGCCCTTCATGTCGGATGCTCCGCGTCCAAGCATGTATCCGTCCTTGATTTCGCCGCAGAACGGATCAAAATCCCAACGGGAGAGATCTCCGGCTGGCACAACGTCTGTATGACCACAGAAAATGAGATGTTTATCTGACTTGTCTGCGCCTTCTCCATTCAACGTCGATATCAGGTTAAACATGGTTTCCGTTGCCGCGTGTACTTTGGTGTCGATTCCAGCCTGATGCAGATATTCGATAATAAAAGCACTAATCTCACGCGAATCCCCTGGAGGATTCTCCGTGGGAAAACGGATCAATTGTGAACATAACTCCAGTAATTCGTCCTGGCCTTCCTCAATTGCCTCAAGTACCTTCCTTTTCCAATCCATCCTGATCAGGCTCCTTCCAAATATGGGTTGTATTGTGGTCAATACGAATCGTCAGAAGACAGGCATAATTGCCTGTCCCCCGAGACGTCCGTTCAATTACTGCTTCTTGCTAAGTGGATAGAAACGGAGAACCTCATCCGGGTAATATACATATCCGCTGACTTTGTTGTTCATGCCAACAACCCGGTTGTACTCGTAAAGATATGCCCATGGCGCTTCCGTCGTAATGATCTCCTGCGCCTTCATGTACAGTTCGTTGCGTTTTGCCTGATCCGGTTCGGAGCCTGCTTCTTCCCACAGTTTGTTCACTTCCGCATTGTTGTAATGAATGTAGTTGGAAGAGCCTTCACCGTAGAGCAGGAAGCCCAGGTGGTATCCAGGATCGTTAACAAAAGAAGTCCATTTAGAAATGTAAGAGACTAAATTCCCGTCTTTTTGCTGTTCCAAGAACTGAGCACGAGCCACTTTGTTAATGTTCATTTTGATACCGATTTTGGCCAGCTCGGCTTGGATCAGAACCGCGTCATATTCCCAATCATCAAATCCGGAACCGAGGGTAAAGTCAAAGCTGAACCCTTCCGCATAACCTGCTTCTTTCAACAATTCCTTGGCTTTGTCCAGATTGTACTCGTACACATAGCCTGCATCCGTAAAACCTGGTGTGTTGCTTGCTACAGCACTCTTCATCTCTTTGGCCTGACCGTACATAACATCGTTGATTAATTGGTCATACGGGATCGCATAGCTGATGGCCTGACGCACTTTTTCATTATCAAACGGTTTGACATTGTTGTTCATCGCGAAGAACAAAATGCGGTTACTCGCATTCGACTTGATCGTCAAATTACTGTTCTCCTGCAAAGCCGCAACATCTTTGGGAGGAATCTCGATCGCCATGTCTACGTCACTTTTGTTCAGCAGCAGCACACGGTTGGAGGCTTCCTTCGTGAATTTCAGCGTGACTTTGCTGAGCTTCGGTGCACCTTGCCAGTAGTCGTTGTTGGCCTGGAAGACTGCTTCACTGGCCGGGTCCCATTTTTCAAGCGTGAAAGGTCCTGATCCGGCAGCATTTGTTTTCAAATAATCGTCACCTTTTTCCTCGACCAACTTCTGGTCCACAATGGAGAAGGTATACATGGCAATGATTTGGGTGAACATGTGGTTTGCTTTATTCAGTACGATCTCGACTGTGGAGTCGTCCTTGGCTGTCACACTCTTAATGTCCGCCATTCCGTATAGAAAGCTGCCGGAGCTGGACTTCGCCACACGGTCAAAAGAGTACACAACTGCATCCGCATTGACCGGATTTCCACTTTGGAATTTCAAACCGCTTTTGATTTTGAATGTATACGTCATATTGTCATCAGACACTTCCCAGCTTTCGGCGAGCATCGGCTGAATATCCTCTGTGTTGGCAACGTCAGCACCATCTACCGTTTTGACACCATAGGTTACCAACTGGTCATAGGTTGCCAGAACCAATGTATCCGAGGTCAGGTCATTCGCCTCCGCCGGGTCCATTGTGGTTCCACCCTCAGAGTAAGCAACCGTCAGTGTAGGCGCGGGCTTCGTATTCTCTCCTGAGCCGGATGCCGCAGGCTGCTGGTTGGCATTGCTGGCACAGCCGCCAAGAACAACGGTAAGAGCAATCATTGCAGAAAACCATTTGAGCTTTTTCATTTTTAGTTTCCTCCCCTTTTTGAACCAGTCTTATGATGTGATACTGTAAAACGTTGCAGCTTTTATTAGACAGAGCGAATATGTGCACCAGTACCTGATAAGCAGCTTGCTATATTCCTGATACCAACCGCAGCAGCATTCGATCAGCCTGCCGGTGGTGATAGAACCTTGCACACCTTTATCTCAAGGCATTCCCCGCAAATCGGTTCCCCCATCCAGCTATCTATGAATCGGTTCTGTAGAGGCAGATATGACCATCCTCTATTTTCCCGAACGCAACCTTGGGTCCAGCACATCACGGAAACCATCTCCGAGCAGGTTAAAGCCAAGAATGGATGTGGCTATAGCCAGCCCAGGGAACGTCACGAGCCACCATTGTCCGGAAATGATATACTCCCGACCTTCAGAGATCATGGCTCCCCATTCGGCTGTAGGCGGTTTAACACCAAGACCGAGAAAGCTCAAACTGGACGCCGTCAGAATGGCAAAACCCATACCGAGTGTGGCCTGTACCAATAAGGGTGCCAAAGCATTCGGCAAAATGTGGCGAAACAGAATTACTCTGTCCCTCACACCAATGGCTCTGCTGGCCTCCACGTACTCCTTCTCGCGCAAGGATACCGTCTGTCCATACATCAATCTGGCAAACTCAGGAATGCCGACAATCCCTACAGCAATCATGGCACTCGTCAGTCCGTTGCCGATGGAAGCCGCAATTGCCATGGAGAGGACCAGCGAGGGAAAGGCAAGCAGTACATCCATCACCCGCATAATGATATTGCCGGTACGTCCACCGTAATAAGCAGCAATTCCACCAAGCGGAACCCCGATGACAAACGAGATGCTGACGGCAATCAAGCCTGTCCAGATGCTTATTCTGGCTCCATACAGAACACGACTCAGAATGTCCCGGCCATAGTTATCCGTACCAAACCAGTGACCACCTGACGGGGATTCCAGCTTCACGGCCGTATTCGTCACGTACGGATCATAAGGGGCAATCCAGGGCGCAATAGCAGCAATGACAGTCCACATGACGATAAAGGTCAGACCAATGGCAGCGAGCCGATTGCGAAGCAACAGTCTCAGAAAGGTTTTGGGTTTAGGAACAACCGCTGGTACAGGTTTAGTTCCCATGGAAGTCGGTGCGGCAGTACTCACAGCGGTACTCCTCCTTTCGCGGCGACCCTATTCATAACGGATTCGTGGATCAATCAATCCATAGACCAGATCCACCGCCAGATTTATAAAGCTGAACAGAATGGCACTTACGAGTGTGAACGCCTGAATTGGTGCATAATCGGCAGCCAAAATCGAATCTGTGACATAACCACCGACACCGGGCCAGGAAAAGATCGTTTCCGTAATTACCGCACCACCGAGTAATCCACCGAACTGAAGGCCAAGCACGGTCAACGTGGGAATCAGGGCATTGATCAGGGCGTGTTTGCCGACGACAGCGGTTTCACTCAAGCCCTTGGCTCGTGCAGTACGCACATAATCCTGTCCGATGACTTCCAGCATGCTGGATCTGGTCATACGCGCCACTATCGCCATCGTTCCTGTGCTCAGGCATATTGCCGGGAGCAGTAAATGTGCAAGACTGCTTTTGAGCGCAACCATATCTCCAGTCATAAGACTGTCTATCACGTACAATCCGGTGATATGCGTCGGTGGATTGAGGTCTCCGCTGATACGTCCCATTGGAGCTGGAGCCCAGCCGAGGATGGAATAGAAGATGTAAATAAATAGCAGTCCCAGCCAGAAGATCGGTACACATGCTCCAATCAGGGAGAACACTCTGGAGATGTGATCTATAAAGGACTCTTTTCGAGTTGCGGCGATGATACCTACCGGAATCGCAACACAGATGGCTATAATCACACTGGCCAGCGTCAGCTCAATGGTTGCCGGAAAGCGGGTGGCGAAATCACTCAGCACCGTATGACCAGTATGGTAGGCGAAGCCCAGATTGCCTTGAAGCAACTGTCCCACGTAGCTAAAAAATTGTACAAATAATGGCTTGTCCAATCCCATGTCCATTCGGATTTTGGCAATGACATCATCCGTGGCCTGTTCGCCAGCCATGACAATGGCCGGATCTCCCGGAAGAACGCGGGACAGGATGAAGGTAATCACCACAATGCCGATCAGCGCCGGAATCATCTGCAGCAGCCTTCGGAGCGTGTAAGCAAACAATCGATCAACCCCTTTAACTCTGATGTCTCACTTGCTGTTTTACGGTTCTCTGTGGACGGCCCAGTCTTAAAAACTTGTCTGTTTATCCGTCTCTTCTTTGTAATTGTGCTTATTTTACCTATAATCCTTGCGTCGAACTACGTCCCTTTTAGCTAAAAAAAAGCACAACCGTTTGTCGATTGTGCACTAATGTCTCCTATTAATGTTATGTTAAATTACACTCTAAGACATAGTTCGCTATTTTTCGACCTATATCTACCATATCCTCCATTGTTGATTTTGCTGTAGAAGCATGTGCCCGATGGGCAGGACCTACACCTCTTGTTTATCCTGCTTCATGTAGTAATACACAAGACACAGATGACATACAAATTGTTCACGCGGCTGGTTCAGGTCGAAGCCTGTAATATCCCGGATACGCTCCAGCCGGTATTTCACGGAATTCCGGTGAATATAGAGGCGATTTGCTGTCTCGATCAGGCTCCCCCTGCTCTCCAGATAATAAAAAAAGGTCCGCAGCAAGTCACCACTGTGTTCATCGTCATAAGCCCGCAATTTTCCCAGCTTCCGCTCAAACAATGCCGCAAAACCCGGATCATTCGCCGTTTCACTCAGCAAATGATATACCTCCACATCCTCAAACCGGGTTGTACGCCCACCCGACAAACGGGAGGATACCATCAGGGCATTCCTGGCCTCGCCATAGCTTTGATGCATATTCCAAAGTGGAACCTGGGTGCCCACGCCTGTCCTGAACTGTCCAAGCTTGTTGGCCGGATCTTCGAGCCATAGCCCAATGGTATCGGTCCAAGATTGAACGTCATCCATCCACACTGCATCCCTGGATTCCGGTGTTGGCAAAAAGAGGACTGCCCTGTTGGTCCGGAATTCAATATGAGGCGCTACTCTCCGTTTTCTGGCCTCCTGACCAAGCAATTCGGTCAACAGGTCTTCATCCGGAGCCGTCTCCCCTTCCATCACGGCCACTTCCCATAAATGCTCCGGATTCATGCCGAGCTTGCGACCTCTCGATTCAGCTTCATGCGGTAACAGTAGAGGGGGTGTCAGCAGCTCGTCGATGAAATTGCCTCGAAGACGCAATTCGGTATCTTCCGCCACCTTGTTCCTCATCAATTCCAGCGATAGTACCAGTCTGGCCTGTTCAATTCCGACTTGTTCCATCTCATCCAGGGAGTCCTTGTCCACCAGCAGCCGGGCAACCATGCGCCGATCCAGATTAATCTCCCATACAAGTGGGTCCACAGCTTCCTTCCAGTCATAATCCGGTGGTGAAGACACAATCATCTGTCCCGCATTATCAATAACACCTACAGGTGCCTGAAGTAGTTCAGCCACATTGTCTCCTACAGCCTGAATCCCGCTGTTTTCAAGCACCATGGTCATCAGCGTCCGATATACTTCCTCTGACCTGCGAAGCAGTGCGGCCTGTCGATCCAGTACCAATTCCATAACAGGCTGCGTAATATCCATGTATGGTATTTCCGGAGGAATCTCAATGATGGGCAGACCGCAGTCATTACTGGCTGCAACGGCTTCTTTCGGGATTTCTTTGAGGAAACGCGCTGGCTTGATGGCCAAAGCAGCAGCCCCGGCTTCATTAAGCGTATAAATCAGTTCTCCGAGCAGCCCTGGATTATCGCGAATTGAGTAGGCTGTTGTCAGCATAAGCATGCCTTCTCGCAACCATCCTTGCAGATCGGGCACCTCCATAATATCCACGAACCGCACAACCCGATCCAATCCCTGGTGTCCGCTAATGACTTTGGCCTTGCTGAGTATAGGAATATTCAACAGTTCTTTCAATGTTATACCTGTCGTTTTCAAGCCTATCGACCACCCTGAGCCAGATTTGCATATCATTCTTGCATACTGCATCTCATTTTTTTGGATAGTTTACCAGACTATCTATTCAAAAAAAACGGGAAATTCTATGATATCCATATAAAATGAAATGATTTCACAAAATAAAGTAACAATAATACGTTGTTAGATGTAGTTAATCACATTAAAAATAAACTCATTGCTTTATCGCGCCACATCAAAATAAAACAGAATAAATTATACATCCCCCCTTTGCATACATTCGCCGCGCTCCTCCCATCAGACCCGGCAACCCTTTATCCAACATAAATAACGCCGATGCAGTTATTCCACCTAGCATCGGCGTTAGAAACAAACCCTACAAACCTAAAAGTCAGCCAATAGCACACATCCCGCAAGCCCTTGATCACACATTCAATGCAGACACGGCTGCCCCTAATGAATAGATCGGGTCAAGCGCTCGGATATGCAGTTCTTTTTCCACTTCTATGGCGAAACCCATCGTGGCAAAACCGGTACACGCAAGAACGATGGACTCGGCACCTTCCGCCTTCAGTCTTCTGGCTGCTTCCATAGCTGCGATTCGCCCCTGTGGCGTGTTGAGATCCAGCGTAGTTACCACACCTTCGGGACGCTCCATCCCAATATAGGCATCACCCAGTATTCCTCGAATCAGGAGTGGCACTTCCTTCAGGATGGTCAATACGCCTACTCGCGCTGCTGAAGTAAGCGCAAGATGTGCAGCACATGATCCAGCACCATAGACGGGGATGTGAACAGCGGAACGTATGTCTGCGAGAGCTGGATCGGCTGCACAACTGATACCGATAGCGGTACAGCCTTCCTGTTCGAGTTCCCGCGCCAGATCCACAATTTTGGGAATCGATTGAAGCTCTGTGGCCTGATCATATACCCCCAGCGGTTGATCGGGAATACAGCGACTCCGAACCGGAACGCCATATCGCCCTTCAATCAATGCCCCGTGTCTGTGGATATCCTCTTCATGATGAAGCGTAATCACTCTGATAAGACCCAACATCGGCATTCCTCCCCAGGCTGTGGATATCTTGTGCATATGTTACCCACAAACTGTTGATAGTTACCCCCAGTTATGTGGATAACTATTTATATATTGTGAATATGTTGTGTATTTGTCGCCAAAACTACCGCGTAATTTACGTATCGGTCTCCATTGTGGATATGTTGTGTACGCTCTCATACACCTTTTCTTTGATCCACAAGGATATCTTTGATTTTCCTGCTCTATTTCTGATCAAGCAATTCTCCCTGACGCATAATCAACACATCATCAATGTACACATCCGGCTTCTGCACAACGGCATCAATATGAACACCAGCTGCAACTGTGCCACCAAAGGTATTGTTACTGCCAAAAGCAACATGAATGGTGCCGTACACTTTTTCGTCCTCCAGGACAACACCTGTAATTCGAGCCTTGTCATTGGTACCAACGCCGAATTCTCCAAGAATTCGACCATCACCTTCGCCCAGCATGGATAACAACTTGTCTCCTTCAGCGCCAGTTGCCGTAACAAGGCGGCCCTCTCTAACCGTCAATAGAACAGGTTCGCTGATCGCACCTATTCCTGCGATTGAGCCGTCCACCAAAATTCCACCCTCTCCAATGCCTTCAACGGGGGCGATATACGCTTCACCGGAAGGCAAGTTGCCGGACTCACCTGGCTTGAGGTACATTCCTGTACTCGGTACGCCATTGCGTCCCTGTATGGAGAACGACAGCTGGTGTCCATCTTTCTCGATGCGGACGCTGCTGCCTGCACTTAGCATGGCTGTGACCTTATCTGTCAAAGCCTTCACCTTGGGATATTCTGCGGTAATAGCGCCGTTCATGAACATATCGTCCGTCATACCCGGCATCGTCGCTACCCGAGTTCCAGCAGCTGCCGCCTGTTTACGAGCCTGCGTATGGGTTAGTGAATAGCGGGTTACGCATACGGCAACATCTGCACGCTTCATCGCTTCGGCGATCGGTGCAGGCGGCTCTTCACCGGATTTGCTTCGTTCCTTCATCACCATAAGCACCACATCTGCTCCCAATGCCTTGCCCGCCTCATATATGGATTCGGCCAGTTCTCTCTTGGCATCATCCGCCACGACAGCCAGCGTCTCACCACTGCGAAGTCCAAGGCATTCCACCAAAACATTTTTACTGACGTCAATTCGTTGCTGATTCATCTGTTCGTCTCCTCCTGTGTCAGACCATTTCCGCTACTAGCTTACCCATTAGAGCATTCGACAAAATGACCGGGATTCCTGCGCTGGCATTGGCAACCCACTGACGGTGGCGCTCATCATACCCCATGCAATCCAGTAAAATGAGTTCAACACGTCCCTTCAGTGATTCAGCCGCCTGACGGAATTCGGCTTCGCCGGATGTGTAGGGAGAAGCTGCGGCAAATGCAGGCTGGACCAGGGAAGAAAACTTCAGATCGAGCTGTCCCCCTTGCTCGGGTAATGGCCCGATAAGCCCGAGACGTCGCCCATCGGCCATGGCCTGTACCGCTGGAGGAATAATGCGATCAGGTTCAATAAGGTGCACCTTGGCTGAACGCAGACCCGGGAATGAACCTGTGCACAGCAACAAAATATTGGAGATGCCCAAGGCTTCGATCTCACGGATTTTGCGATCCAATATCGGCCTGATTTTTTCACGGGATACGATGGCTGAACTGCCGTCCAGCAGTCGGGAAGTCAGGACATAATCACCAGGCTCCGGTGCCAGCTTAGCGATCTGTGCTGCCGACAGTCCGTCCAACAACCCGACCTGAACAAGTTCGGCCCGCCCCTCCAGATGCTTCTCGATGACAGGCGCAACATCGGTCCGTGGAGCTTGTCCAATCGTAATCATGCCAAGCTGCTTAATCATCTTATAGCCTCCTACATATCAGATCGGCTGGTAGATGCCACGTTTATCCATAGCAGCCTTTCTACCTGCCGCATCAATCGTGACCTTCTCGGATTAAACTATGCAGAAGGAGCGGCCTGCTGTATCCCCGGGGTCTGAAGCACTTTCATCGATCCATACAGACGAGTAATCAGGTTATATTCCTCCTCGTTGTAGAACGAACAGGTGCCATTCGTGAATTCCTTGGCTGTCTCCACGACCAAACGAACTGCGCTTGCAATATCAACCTCATGGCTCGCTCCTGTGCCGCATCCCGGGACTGCAGATTGAGCGGTTATAGCTACGCCTACAACGGGTGCATGGGTAGCCACAGCTGGCTGCAAAATGGAATTGATATGGTATAAGTCATTGCCATAAGGAGTAATATCCTGCGTCGTAATCGGGAAAGTCACCGGTAGCTGCCCTGTGGTCATCTCCATGATTCGAAGCAAATCGTCACTTACCCGTAAAATGTATCCCTCTTTCACCGTTGGCGAAATGGCGATGCCTTTATGGTTAATCACCCGGTTTCCTTTGGTGGTATCAATGGACAGGATGGCTTCCATCTCGGGCAGAACCTCATGCTCATTCATCTGCAAAATGTCGACCGGGGAGTCCATAAAATCAACCGGCTCATGCGGAAGAGTAGGTGCATCCGGACAGATATGCGTCGTCACAATGACATCTCCCTTGAGCGAATCGCCCTTGGTCTGCATATCGGCCAGCTTCAGTCCTGCTGCAACAGCAGCGACGGCGCCATCGGCATCCGACACGAGTCCGATGCGTGTTGGACGGGCACCAATTCCACCCAGCCGTCCGACAATTCCCATCGTCGGGGCCTGCCCTCCGGACAACTTGCCGTCCGTACCGGGGATGATGATTTTGACAAAATCCGTACTTCCCTTTTCCCCTTGTACCGTCAGCACTTCAACCGAAACCTGTGGATATTGAACAAATAATTGCTTTACACTCTCACCATTTACATAAGCGCTGTCCAGCGCGTCCAGTGCCAATAACGTTTTTTGAAGTGGCATCGTACACATCCTCCTCTTAGCTGTTGATCTTGAAATCAAGTCTATCGCAGTTCAGAAGAGGGTCACAATGTACCGCCTTGCCAAAATGAGCATCGTTTTATTGTGCGACAAGTATAAATGGGAGTGAAAATAACGCTTTCATTCATTTTATCTAACTGTATGTGTAATATAATTTAACATTTTATTATGGAGTGCCCTGAATATGGTGTGATTTTGGGAATGCACACTTCAATTCTACGCTTACCTTCTGTTCATTTGCCATTTCACGAGCAGTGAAGCCGTTTCCTCCGCATGAAACAGGGGAAATTGGTGTCCATAGGGAAGTTCCACTTGTTGGACGGATGAATGGATATTTTCGGGGCGTGAGTATCCCATATCGTTTATCGCCCAAACCATTAGGGTACGTTGCGCTTGCGCATTCGTCTGAGAGACTTTATCGTTTGGATGGGACTGTATCCAGTGGAGCAAATCAGCATTCGCTCCTGCGATGCGGGGAGACTTCAAACCAGAAGATGCTCTCCTTGCATAGCCTTCCAGCAGGGTTGGATTGATCTCAGAAGCATCTGTGCTCTTTAGCTGCTCGACCACTTGCTGTGGGGTCATCCGTGATAACATTCCTTGCAGCATTCTTCTCGGGAACTTTGATATCAGGCGCTGTATTCTGTCCTTCGATTCTCCCCACACGGGTTGCAGCATGGCGAGCTGAATATGTTCCCTCACACTCTCCTGCATGACCATTGCGGCTATCGATGCCCCAACGGAATGTCCTATCAGTTTGACTGGACCTTGTACCTCATTCAGAACACTTCGAACCGCCTCGACCTGTCCTTTGAAAGCCATCCCTTTTCCCCTGTTCCGATGAACTGGAGAACGCCCAAATCCGGCAAGATCCACAAGCCATGCCGGGTTTCCCGTCATACTCCATAACGCATCTCCCAGAGAAATCATATCGTCAGCACTGCTCATCAAACCATGAACAATCACCCATGGGTCACCCTGACCCTCATGGACCAGCACCGCCAGATTGCCCTTGCGCGTCCGAGTCCAGCCTTGAGGCAGATCATTCTGTGCAGGATAGCTGAAACGATAATCCAAATCGGCTGTCACGTAAGGCAATAGCTCGCTAACTTCAGGCAACTTTAGTCCCATTCGCTGAAATAACCGCTCCGTCTGCTGCACTTCAAACTCTTGTTTGGTAATAAACGCGATTGATTCGGGCGGTATTCCGCTGATCTTTGTGCCACCAGCCTTCATCGCTGCATGGATCATGGGCAGAGGCACTGACCATCGAGGTGCAGATACATCCAACTCTGCCGCAAGTAACCGAATCAGTTCCTTCATATCCGGACTGTCAGCTTTTCTGGACAACAAGGGATATGTGCCGCCGGATGGATTGCTGTCCTGAGTTAGAAAAACGAGAGTCTGTGCCACCACATCATTGGATACAAGGGGCAGCCAATGCTGTAGGCCACCAGGAATCACCGGCATTCTACGCCTTCTCATCGCTTGTATCATCATGCCAATTCCGCCGGTTTGTTCAGTTGCACCTGTGGGATATGGACCGACGACCGTACTCGGGTTTACAACAGATAAGACATATGAATGCTGCTCAGCGTGCTGTCGAATATAACGGTCCGCTTCGAATTTCATATGCTCATAGGCACTTTCGGAATGGAACGCTTTGCTCATCCATGATTTCTGTCTGTTCGACTTATCCTCAGCATCTCCATTGGCTGATGATATGGGCGGAGAGTTCTTCCTTCCATATGGACTCATAAAACCAACCACGTGGATAAAGTGCCTCAATCCGTGTTTGCGCTGAATATCTTCGGCGAGTTCGGCAATGCCTCTTGCTCCATTCATAAAAATCTTTTCTGCCACCTTCGATTGCAATGTGACATCCATCGTTCCACCTGCATGAATAATGATGTTGGCCTGAAGAGCACGCTCACGATCAGCTTTGGTTAGACCCAGACCTGGGGCTGACAGATCTCCCTGAATACAGATTATTCGGCTGAAATCCGTCATTCCGTATGCTTTAAGAGCCTTCCTCGCTTTGGATTCAGAGCGTACAAACAGCAATAACTGGGCCTCACTGTCCCCAAGTTGCTTCACTACCTCCTTACCTATAAATCCGGTACTTCCTGTCATCAAAATAGTGGTTGATTGAGTCGCTATGTTGTTCTTAGCCTGATAAGGACCGGTCTTACGTTCTGCATTTGATAATGATGAATGATGTATACTCATTTCTAATCTCTCTCCCTTTTTAGCTCTATCTTATTTAGTACTATTTAGTACTAGTTGTATGCAAAAAAAAGAGCTTCGTTTACCGAAGCATTTGACAAAATGTACGTGCTGATTGTTCAATAATCCCTATATCGCGCGCAGTCTCCGCGAGTACAAGGGACCCTTCCAAAGCCGCAATAAATAATGAAGCCGCCGGTCCCGGTTCAATTCCTTTACGGAATTCTCCACGATCCAGTCCTTGCTGTAACAGCTTTTCCATCATCGGCTGCAGATCCCGGAAAAAGCGGGCTATACTTTCTTTCACTTCGGGCGCGCTGGCTGGTGTCTGCATATACAGTGTAATAAATGGGCAGCTTCCTTTATAATCGCGCCCTTCCATGCCTGCTGATAGTGATGCTATAAACGAATAGATTCGTTCTGTCACCTCTCGTTCACGCTGACTGAGCAGCAGGTATATTTCAGATTCATACTGGGCAATCCAGTATTGCACCACAGCCTGGAGCAATTCCTCCTTGTTTTTGAAATGATAATAGATATTCGATTTGGATACGCCGCTTACCCGCACGACCTCGTCCATGCTGACATAGCTGTATCCCTGACGCAAAAATAACTGAGCGGCTACTTCCACTGCCTTGGTCCGATTGACCGGATTGGAACTCTTGGATTTTAAAGATCCGGAGATTGATTTTTCATTTGTCATATTTAGAACTATACAGTACTAATTAAACAAATACAAGTTTTGCCGTTAACAAAAGATGCTCTTTGCCCGAAATTTGTCGCACTTGTCCACATTTGGAACGTTGTACACACAGGATATCCACATATAGTATTAACCCTGTGTTAAATATGTCAATGAGAGGCTAGATACGATGGGGTTATCCACATTTCTGAAGCATTATTCTTCCGATCTGCGATCGGGGAGCCCCAAAACTAAAAAAACAGGCCAACCAGAATGGAATTCTGGCTGACCTATTAGAGTGGACTACTTATCCAATCATTTGCGAAATGAATTTAAGCCTGTGGATACTAGTATGTGGATAACGATTCAAGGTTGAGATCCTCATACTTTACTTATACGGATAAGTGATCCGTGTTCGTTTACTTTTTCAGACTATCCCAGTTTTGTTGCAATGCATCAAGCAGGGCTTTTTTGTCAGATTTGCCTGCCACATACGCTTGAATCGTGCTGCCGAATTCTTGTGGAACACCTTCAGGGAAACGGTTGAAGTTCCAGCTTAACGTTTTATTTTCCTGACTGTATTTCATAATATCAGTTGCGAGGTCACCCAGATCCTCTTCGGATGCCTGAATTGAGCTGAACGCAGGGATAAACTTGAATTCTTTGGTCATGTATTGTTTACCGATATCCGATGTCACGAGCCATTCCAGGAACTCTTTCGCTTCCGGTTTCACTTGCGAATTCTTGTTCACAACCCAGTAGTTCGGTACGCCAACGAACAATTTGTCATTCGGTTCATTCGTAATTGGCATTGGTAGAATGCCGAGATTCAGATTCGGATCAATTCCATCAATCTGTACCTGAGTCCAGTTCCCTTGCTGCATCATCGCCGCTTCTCCACTTGCAAACAGAGTCACTTGTGTATTGTAATCAGTTGTCAGTGGGTTTTTGTTGCTGTATTTCAGCGTCAAGTCGAGCATGTTCATCCAATCTGTGAACACTTGGTTACCAGGGATTTTCTCTGTGCCTTCGTTAAGACCTTGGATAAATTTCACCGGATCTGCCTGATTCGCAAATGCCACGTTTACGTTATGATTCCCGAGTACCCACCATTCCTGATATCCATTGGAGAACGGGGTAATACCTGCGGCTTGAAGTTTCTGTGCAGCCTGATCCAATTGTTCCAATGTGGTTGGAATTTCAGTGATGCCTGCTTTTTGGAAAAGGTCTTTGTTATAAATGAAGCCATAACCTTCCAGCGCCAGCGGTTGTCCATACAGTTTGCCGTCTTTGGTCATCGGCTCTTTGGCCACATCAAGCACATCTTTTACCCATGCCTCACCTGACAGGTCTTCCAAGTATTCGAGCCATGTGTCCAGTTCACGATATCCACCAACGTTGAAAATGTCCGGTTGTTCGCCTGAAGCGAACTTGGCTTTCAATGCAGCGCCGTAGTCACTGCCGCCACCCACAGTCTGAATGTCCAGCTTGATGCCTGGATGGGATTTCTCGTATTCCGCTTTGAGACGGTTAAGCGCTTCCGCAATTTCGACTTTATATTGAAAGATTTTAATGGTTTTGTCCCCTGCTGCTGCCTCACCGCCACCTTGGGCGTCTGTGTTAACAGGACTTCCACTCTTATCTCCGTTGCCACAACCTGCGAGCATTACGGAAAAAGCAATTAGCATAAGCAACGTCAACTTGGTCATTCTTTTCATACATACACTCTCCCTATAGTAGTTTCAGTATAACAGCTTGTTGGCTTTATTCAGCCACCGAGGAGCAACAGCGACCGAAAGCGCACATGATCCCGGAGCGGCCCGCTCTTGCATACCTCTTTGCCTTACCATTTTGCCTTACATCTTTTCTTACTTGATCTTCCCTTTTTGAACTTTTTGCACTTGTTCATTTCTCTTCAGAAGTCAGGCGCATGCTATGCGGGCATGACTCCCTTTGCACCCACCGTGCGAGGTCGGAGCGGAGGGATCATGATGCGCTGGAGGAGCGGAGCGCTCGCCTTTGATACTCGGTGGCTTCCTTGCCTTAATTCATTCAGGCCACCGAGGAGCAACAGCGACCGAAAGCGCACATGATCCCGGAGCGGTCCGCCCTCTCACTCCCCCACATGATCCCGGAGCCGCACAACCCCCTCGCACTTACCCTTTAACTGATCCGGCGGTAATCCCCTGAATGATGTATTTCTGCATCAGCAGGAAGAAGATAATAATTGGCATGATGCCAAGCACCAGTGCAGGCAGGGCTAGATCCCATTGCTTCGTATATTGTCCGAAGAGCGCAAAGGTCGCAATCGGAATGGTACGCAAATTGGAGCTTTGCAGAATCAGGGATGGCAGCAGATAGTCATTCCAGATCCAAAGTGTATTCAGGATAATGACGGTAACATACATCGGCTTCATGAGCGGGAATACAATCCGGAAGAACACGCCGTAAGCGGAGCTTCCATCCACTCGTGCCGCTTCCTCAATTTCGAGCGGAACCGATTTGACGAATCCGTGGAACAGGAAGATGGACATCGGTGCGCCAAAACCGAGATAACAGATGATGAGTCCGAACAGACTGTCGATCAGTCCAAGATTACTGGTTACAGTAACGAGTGGAATCATGATAGACTGAAACGGAATCACCATGGCGGCAATGAACATGCCAAACAGAATCCGGTTGAACCGGGTATCGCTGCGTACCATTCGGTAGGCGGCCATGGAGCTGATCAACACCAGCAGCAGATTGCTGACTACGGTGACGATGAGCGAGTTCATCAGCGCTGACGGGAATTTGATTTTCTCCCAGGCATTCGCATAGTTGCCCCATTGGAACACTTCCGGCCATGCGGCCGAATTGGTAAGCAGGTCACCGAATGTTTTGACCGAATTAACAAACAGGAAGTAAAACGGAACCAGGAACATTAAACCAATGAGTATCATAACAATCTCGGTTACAATGGTACTGAAGCGATAATTTTTTGACGTTTCCATCTATGCCTCCACCTCCTTGCTCTTCGTCACACGCACCTGAATCATGGTGATAATGGCAACGATTACGAAGAACACAAGTGCTTTGGCTGTACCGATGCCGTACCGATTGTTAACAAAAGCCTCATTGTAAATATTCAGTGCTACCGACTCTGTTGATCCAAACGGTCCGCCTTTGGTTAGTGACAGATTGAGATCGAACATTTTGAATGACCAGGAGATGGCAAGGAACAGACAGATCGTGACTCCCGGCATAATGAGTGGGAAAATAATGCTGCGCAGTACCTGCCAGCGGCTGGCACCATCAATTTCAGCAGCTTCCAGCAGATCGGGTGATACGTTGGTCAAGGACGAGATGTAGATGACCATTAGATAACCTGCAGTCTGCCAGACAAATACAATGACGATACCCCAGAAGGCGGTCGGTTCATCTCCCAGCCAAGGGAGGTTGAAGAAGGACCATCCGGTCACGTCGCCTACTGCTGAAAACCCTTTCACAAATATGAACTGCCAGATAAAGCCGAGCAACAATCCACCGATCACGTTAGGCATAAAAAAGATCGTGCGCAGAAAGTTTCTCGTCTTGAGCGGTTTGGTCAGGAAATACGCCAGGAAAAAACCGATCACATTGGTCAAGATTACACCAACCAAGGTGAAGCGTACCGTAAACCAAAACGCAGATAGAAACTTGGGATCATTCGAGAAAATTTGCTTGAAATTGTCGAATCCTACCCAATGAATGTTCGCTGACACCCCGTTCCAGTCGGTAAAGGAATACACCATGCCAAGCAGGAAAGGGACCACGATAATGAGAATAAAAAAGACGATGGAGGGACCCACGAACACAAGCTGCTGTAACAGCTGTGAAGATTTGCGATGCTTCATATCGTTCTCCCCTTCTATAGATGGATGAAATTGGTCTCTTGTTCTATTAAACCCCAATCTCGCGCAGGGAAACACCGACCCTGGTGAACAGTTGGGTGTAAAATATTGTCCTTTCTTAACCTGCAACCAGAAGGGGTGTCACGATGTCAAAATACTACAGTATTCGCACCAAGCTAATTGCTTTTATGCTCATTGCCACAACGATTCCATTGCTGGCATCCATCAGCATGACGTTCATCCAGACCAAGACCGCCCTGCGCGAGCAGGCTGTCGCCGAGAACAAACGCCTGATCTTTCAGGCGTCCACCAATCTGAACAATTACGTCGATAACGTGGCAAGAGCGTCGCTGGCTGTGTACAATGATCCGAATTTTCTGCGGAATTTGGCGAAAATCCCCGGCGACTATCGTGCAGTTGCCGAGGTATACACTACCCTGCAGACGATACGCTCGGCTGTGCCCGATGTATTCCAGCTATATCTGCACTCCTTTGCTGCCAATCAATCGACATTGATTGCAAATCCTTTCCCGAAGCGGGAAGAGCGCAAACAGGCCTACTCCGACACGCTTCATGGAAGATCGGACGACAAAAGTCAGGATATCTGGGTCGAATCAGCGCATCTTAGTCATTCCTACGGCTTTAAGGCGGCGTCAGCAGATGACCCTCCAAGAACAGTGATCACCCTCCACCGTGTGATCAAGGATGTGCCTTCGACCGAACGCTTGGGTGCGCTCGCCATCGATTTGAACATGGATACCATTGCCGAAATTTGCAGCAGATTGTATGATCCGGCAAAGGAACAGATCTATGTCATCGACAATCAGAACCAGATTATTTACGAAGGAAAGTCGGAAGTTAGTGGAACGGAAGCATTACGACAGGAGGCGGCGACTGAACTCAATTTGGCACGTTCCGACCAAGGGACAGCACAGACCGTGTCAGGGCATTTTGAACAAGATCATTCGATGTATGTGTACCAGCAGTTAGGCAGTCCATTTGCAAACTGGACCATTGTAAAACAGATTCCGAATGAAACGTTGTACGCAAGTGCCACCACATTAACGTGGAATAACGCCATGATCGCCCTTGCGGCGCTGTTATTGGTCATTGTGGCAACCCTGTTCATCTCGATTCGCATCACCGGACCCCTGAAGCAATTAATGCGTTATATGAATCAGATTCAGGCAGGACGCCTGCATGTGGATATCCGGTTAACGAGTCGGGATGAGATCGGTGTACTGTCTCGTCATTTCCGGGATATGATGGATACAGTGAACAATTTGATTTTGCGGGAATATCGCCTGGAAATTGCGAATAAAACGAATCAGCTTAAAGCGCTGCAAGCCCAGATTCATCCCCATTTTTTGTATAATACATTGCAATCCATCGGTACTTTGGCGCTTCAACAGCAAGGACAGCGGGTGTATGTGCTGCTCTCTTCCCTATCCAAAATGCTGCGCTACAGCATGCGTGACCAGACTCGGGTCACTTTGCACGAAGAAGCCGAGCATGCACGGCTCTATCTGGAACTTCAAAAAGAGCGGTTCGGTGACCGTCTGGAGGTCGAACTGGATTTTGCCGAAGATACCTTGCGCGCCGAAATGCCAAGAATGACCTTACAGCCTTTAATTGAGAATTACTTCAAGCATGGGGCCGATGTTCAGCCTGGCAAAGGCAGGATACGCATATCCAGTCACCGAACGCCTGACGATTGGATTCAGATTCATCTGGAAAATAACGGACCGTGCATCCCGGAAGAGAAGTGGTCCGAGATTCAGCGTAGCTTGCGTCTGGCATCCACATCCTCCGATTCCTCTCAGGAAATGGACGAGACCGAGTCGATCGGACTACGTAACGTGATGCGCAGGCTCCAACTGAACTCACCTCCGGGATACAATGCGACGCTTACGATCGGCAATCTGGAACCGAATGGTGTAGAGATTATAGTCAAACTATACGCGGGAGAGTGAACAACATGAAAGCCTTGATTGTCGATGATGAAAAACACGTCCGCGATGCAATTAAGCTGCTTGGTCAATGGGAAGCCGCAGGAATTGATACCTTGTATGAAGCGGCAGATGGTCACGAAGCGGTCGCTGCCATCACGGCTCATCAACCGCAAATTGTACTCAGCGATATGCGAATGCCTGGCAAGGATGGTATGGCACTGCTTGAATGGATATCTGTTCATGCCCCGCATAGCAAGGTACTGGTTATCAGCGGTTATGATGACTTTGAACTTGTCAGACATGCGATTCGATATGGTGGTACGGACTACCTGCTCAAGCCAGTCGAAGCAGACGAACTGAATTCATCTTTGTTTAGGGCAGTCGATGCCTGGAAAGAAGCCGATGCCGTTCGGATGCAGTCCACAAGACAATCCATGGTGGTCAATCAGATGCGTCCGCATTATCATGACAGACTGCTCACTGAGCTTGTCGTTGGACGTGGAAGCAACAATACCCAATTCCAGCGGCTGCGGGATGAATTAAATCTGCCCAAGCAGATCGACAGTTGCAGTGTGGCTGTCACCAGCCTTTCCCATCTCGATGCTCAATGTTTGGCAAAATATCGCAGCCAGCCTGATCTGCTCGTATTCTCCGTACTGAATATCTGTGCAGAGATGTTATCTCCACCTGCCGAAGGTGTCGTGTTTCGCCAGCTTGACCAACCGGATGAGGTCGTTCTCCTGTACTGGGGTCAGTGTTCATCCCTGCAAACCATTCTCGAAAAAGTGAATGATGGTCTGGAGCAGACCATCCAGCGCCGCCTTCATTTTGGAATATCCAGCTGTGAATTTCACCCTACCGGAACCTCGGGAGCATATCAGGAAGCAAGCTTGCGGTTATGGCGACGCAATGCCTTACAAATGAAGCAGTGTATTCACGATACATTGGAGTCCTCCATCGGAAACAAGGGGCTGCGGTTATCCGCCTTTGAGGAGTCCTTACGACTCGCGTCTATGAGCGGGCGCGCTACCAGCGTGTCCAATGCGGTTGCAGAGTGGATGGAACCCATCACCCGGCTCGATGTAGTAACAGCGGAGCAGATACAGCAATGGGTGGATGAAATGGAATGGATGATTGGCCGTTGGCTCGACGATGCCGCAGGCGCCCCACCGAAGGACGAAGATGAAGCGATAGAGGAACAACCGATTCCATTCGCCGAGTTACCTTTGGATCGTGAAGGACTGTTATCACTCCCTTTGCTTCGCTCTCTGCTGGAACAGCGGCTGCTCGCAGCCGGAAAGGCCCTCACTGCACATCATCACGCCACACCGGACCCGATGAGTGAGATTGCACGTTATATGGATGCCCATTATCAGGAGGACCTGTCTCTGCAGCAGATTGCTGCTCGGTTCTACCTGAGTCGCGAATATATTTCACGCAAATTCAAGCAGCAGTTTGGGCTAAACTGGTCGGAGTATTTGGGCAAGCTGCGAATCAATAACGCCAAGCTGCTGTTACAGAACCCTTTCCTACGAATTGCAAAGATCTCGGAGATGGTCGGCTATCAGGACGAGAAGTATTTCAGCAAAGTGTTCAAAAAAATGGAGGGTATCACCCCGGGGGAGTACCGCAAAACGTTGTCTGACGGAAATGCTTAATGAGTCTCCGGAAATATGTGAAAATTTCACTAAATAAAGCGTGCTCTATTCGTTGAATTGTAAAAGGGGCATCCCGCCATTGTTCATGGCTCTGGGATAGCCCCTTTTTCTTTTCTATGGGATCAGCGATCCCGCAGTATGACGGAAGGAACAATACGAATGTAGATCAACTCACCCGCCAATTCCACAATCGTCTGCGTTACAATTACAGCGGCAGCAATTGTGGCCCACTCCGGGGGCAGTGCTAGTGCCAATGGCAGAACGACGAGCGAATTTCGGGTCCCTGCACTGAAAATAACGGCCCTGCCTGCACCTGTATCCAATCGGAATAGAGCCGCAACCATTCTTGACAGGAAGGGCGTAACGATCAGAAAAATAATATAGATGGGCAGAACATCCACAATTACAGCAAAATCATTGTAAACCTTCCCGATCTGCGATGCGACAACAACAAGCAATGCCAGAGCCATCATGGGTACAGGCAGCCAAGCGGTCGCGTTCATCACCCGTTCTCCTCCGGCTTTGCCTCGGGTCAATACTTGCGTAAGAATAGCCAACAGCAACGGTATTACGATCAGGAATAGAAAAGCTTCTACGAAAGGCCCCACCTGCATGACCTGTGCTGCCTCCTTCCCAATGAACAACCACAAATATACCGGTAATAAAACCATTTGTATAACAAACAGGATTGGCGTTGCTGCCAGCATCAATTTCTCATTGCCCCGGCCCAGCTGTGTAAAAACAATGACGTAATCAATGCAAGGGGTAAGCAGCACCAGATAAACGCCTATGAGTACGGCAGGAGGTTGCGGAAATGCCAGGGTTAACAACCACACAACTACAGGTACAATGATAAAATTAGCGACCAGCAAAGCACCGATAAATCGCAGGTTGGACCAGGATTCTTTTAACTGTAAAAAAGGAATCTGTGCAAACATGCTATATAGCAAAATGGCAAGCACAGGCGAAACCGTATAATGCAGTGCTGTTCCCCATTCAGAGGTACCCAGTCCAATCGCTGCTCCTACAAGCAGGGCAGCAATATAAAACCACGTTTGTTGCTTCTCCATCGTTTCTCTTGTAAACAACCATCTTCCTCTCCCTCTGAGAAATTAGCCTTATGTCATAACATCAAAGTAATAATCGTACGTTTATAGTGAGTTGTAGTGAGTTGTAGTATATGTTATTGTCATATTAGAAAGCAGTTCTGGGTAATATGAAAATATCCGCAATGCGCTAACATTGCGGATATCCAGACAAAAGACCGATGGGTGACCACGGCGCGAATTTCAAATGCATGAAAAACCACCGAATTAAGGGGCCAACCTATCGTCGGTGGTTTTTCTTGTTCTTACGTGTCTTCTTTACGCTGAATAAAGTTCTCACGCCAGCACAAATACTGACGATCTTTAATAAAGCGTCCAGAATCTTCACGATCAAATCAAGGGACACGGCTCCACCTCCTTTCGGAGCAGCTTCGCCGTGTCTTCCCACCGATTACATTTGTCCTAAATTTGAGTATAGCAGATCGTTGTGAACGAATATAGATAAACTTACCAGCTATATTAATAAGGACAGAAGTCCTTTGTATTAACATATTTCTGCTTCAACCAGCGTACATTGAGACGTAACAAAGAGAATAAGAGAGCGGCAAACCGCAGGATAGCCAGACAACGATCCTGTGAATTTTTTGCGGCTTCTTATTAGAATGCAAAAGAACTGGGTATATTCATTGTAGACTGACCCGTGGTTCATTCATTTTTGTAAAACCAAGGAGGAAACTCAATGTCACGTAACAATCCGTACAAGTGGTTAAACGCGATTGGGTTTATCGCTGTTATCGTCGTAAACTACCTTTCCAACGCACTCCCGATCGGAGGCAGGACCAACAAGGAAGTTTCGGATATGTACCCTGTATTGCTTACCCCTTCGGGCTATGCTTTCTCCATATGGGGACTGATCTATCTGCTGCTCGCAGGCTTTGTCATCTATCAATTCGTTCCCTCTTCTTGGAAAAGGGACTCCATTACCCGTCTCGGTTACTGGTTTCTAGCAAGCTGTGCCTTTAATGTAGCGTGGATCTTTGCTTTTCAAAATCTCAAAATCGGCCTCGCGTTAGTCGTCATCGTTCTGCTGCTGCTATCCCTGATCATGTTGTATGTAAAGACGCGTGCAATCACCCTTCCCACAACTGCCGAAATCTGGCTCGTGAAGCTGCCGTTCAGCATATATCTTGGGTGGGTGAGCGTGGCAACCATTATCAATGCGGCTGTATTATTATATAAAGTCGGCTGGGATGGCTTCGGACTCAGTGAACCCACCTGGACTATCATCATGTTAATTGTAGGTCTGGTGCTGGCTGTACTGGTGAGCTTTCCTTACCGGGATAGTGTGTACCCACTTGTCTTTACATGGGCATACATTGCCATTGCACTCAAACAAAAAGACGTTACTTCCGTATATTATACGGCAATTATCATTGCGATCGTACTGGCCATTTATGCGGTATGGCTGTTCTTCGCCCGTAATCAGGATCGGGATTAATCCCGATCTGTTCATATAAAAAAAGCCGATTCTGGTCATGTGTGAACTGTGACCAAAATCGGCTTTTTATGTATCTTTATTTACTTGGAGAATATCAGTCTCCCCTATTTGAGGGCAATGACCTCGATTTCCACAAGAGCATCCTTCGGCAGACGGGCAACTTCAACCGCGCTGCGTGCCGGGTAAGGCTGTTCGAAGAACGTGCTGTACACTTCATTCACCGGAACAAAATCATTCATGTCTTTCAGGAAAACAGTCGTTTTCACGACTTTGTCCATACTCGTGCCTGCTGCTTCGAGAATAGCCTTCACGTTGCTCAGGGACAAACGAGTCTGCTCCTGTACATCGGCTCCGAATTCTCCCGTTTGCGGGTTCAAACCAAGCTGACCGGAAGTATAGATGAAATCGCCTGCTTCAACAGCCTGGCTGTATGGACCAATAGCGCCTGGCGCCTGATCGGTAGAGATTGGTTTTTTCATGGACGAGTTCTCCTTCATGTTCGTTGTCCTGCCACCGCGAGGAGACAAGCCTCGAACTCATTTTTGAAGCTTATTATACCACGATCCAACCCCAGGCACGAAAAGAAATGTCTATCCGCAGCACTCATTCCAATAGGAGAAACCACGATCATCTCAGGACTCATCCAACCCAAGTACATGGATAACGTCATTAGAATAAACATGTTTTCCCTTCGTTTGGACAAGTGCAATGTTCATCATGGCCCGGGCTATGGTGGAAGCCTGAATTGCCCGGTATTTATCCACTCTGCCTTTCATCCAGCGATCCAGAAATGTCATAACATGAGCTGCCAACTGCTCACCCAACCGTTTTTCTTTGCGATCTCCGAGGATTAACGATGGACGGAAGATATGCAGTGAACGGAAACCGATAGCCGATAACGCCTCCTCCATCTCTCCCTTGGTCCGACTATAAAATACACGTGACCCGGCATCGGCTCCCATGGAAGAAATGACGAGCATCTGGGATACACCGTGCTCTTTGGCAAGTTTGGCAGCTTTTACGGGATAGTGTAAATCCACTTGGCGGAAGTTTTCCTGACTGCCGGCTTTTTTAATCGTTGTGCCCAAGCAACAATATAAGTCATCAACATCGCGAAACAGATCCTTTTGCACCTCAAGTCGTTCCCAGTCCACGACATGCTGCTCCAGCTTTGGATGTTTCAATTCGAGCGGACGTCTGACCAATACACATATCCGGCCATAAGCCGGATTCTGAAGCAAGCTGCGTACGAGCAGCCCACCCACAAGCCCAGTGGCTCCAATCACAAGTGCTTGCCGTTCGTGATTTTCCAAGTGCATCCCTCCACATATCTCTATTTCAGAAGCACACGACGTCCAAGTGTAAACGTCAGAACCAGCATCGCTGCACCAACACCCACTTGGAATCCATAGGCGGAAACCCAGGTCAAGGCGTCCGGCCAGGTTTCCATTCTCTCATACAACCAGCCACCAATCAGCGGTCCAAGAAACGAGGTTACTCCGGTCAGAGCCGAATAAACGGCAACAAACATTGGTCTTTCGCTTTTCGGTGTATCTCCGATTGTAAAGTTGAAGGCAAGCTGGTTGAACCCTCCAACACCAATGCCGAGAAAGATATGAGATAAAAAAAGCGCTATCAAAACAGGCATAAACGACATCAATCCCCAGGACAGACAGGAGAGTGCAATGATCGGTAATGTCCAAAATAATAAGGTTTTGTTGCTGAATCTCGCGTTCAGATTGCCCCAGATATAGAATCCAGCCATCATTACAAGCGTCTGGACCACGGTGATGATGGATACCGTTTGATAATTAATGTTAAGCAGGTCAAGCATCACGTAGGAAAATAGCGGAACGATCAATGTCTGGATCAGTAACCAGGCCGCGAGGAACAGTGCAGCCTTCAGAAAGGAAGGATCCTGAAACGGCTTCTTGAACATGCGCCAGAAAACCTTCTCAGTTGAACGTTCAAATGGCACATCCGGATAAAAGAAATAAATTACCGTATTGGCGATAGCGCAAATCCACACAGGAATAAACAAGAGTAAGAAGCCCATTTCCCCAGGAAAACGGTCCAGAACGATACCTCCCGCAAATAAGCATACGCTTCCAAGTGCATTCAGAATCGTGTTTCGAATTCCGAAATAACGCCCTCTTACTTTGGCAGGAACGATGTCGCCAATCAACGAGGTCCAGATCATACCACCAATCGTATTGGCTATGAATGCAACCGTATACACACCAATATAAATGCCTACCCACCATTCCTTGGGAAACAGGAAGGGAATCAGTCCCGTCGAACTCCACAGGATGCGATGTATCCCCACAAACAATATAAGCATACGTTTGCGGCTCCGAATACGCTGCATCCAGTAAGCCGCTCCAATCTGGGCGATATTAACAAAAGTCGTAATGGCGAGCACAAAGCCAATATGTCTTGACCCGGCCCCAAGGTACAGCAGAAATCCGGTTAAAAATGGGCCTCCCAGCAGCGTCTGCAAAATAATTGCCGGTACACCCTCCCATGTTGCAATAGATAAATTCATGCGTTGTGTCGAACCCTTGCGCCGTGGTTTGCCTGCAAACGGAGGAGGGTTAACGTTGACCGTCTTCTGTATGGGGATACACTCCTTAGACCGGGTTTCAAGTGCCGGTCGATGCTAGTTGTCACCCCAAATTCTACTCACAGCGTGAAGGTTGTCAACTCATTTTTTCACGGTTCAACGGGAGATAGAGGTAGAAGGTACTTCCCTTGCCCTCAGCGCTTTCAAGTTCGATCGACCCGTCCAGTAATCTCGCCAAATCCCGACTGATAGACAGGCCGAGTCCTGTTCCCCCAAATTTGCGGCTAATGGAACCGTCAGCCTGTTGAAATGCCTCAAAAATGGATTGATGTTTATCTTTAGCAATGCCAATTCCCGTATCTTGCACCGAGAAAACAATCCATTGACTCAGAATGCCTGACTTCTTGATTTGCTTGGTGCTCACGGTGAGTGTAACCTGCCCCTGATGTGTAAACTTGATGGCATTGGACAACAGATTACGCAAAATCTGCTGGACCCGCTGGGGATCCGACCAGATGGTTTCTGGCAGCCCTGGCTTCTTGTCCAGTCGCAGCTCTACTCCCTTTTTCTCGGCAACCAGCTGGAAGTGATTCATGACATCTTCCGTGAGTTGTGCAACACTGATATCCTCCAAAACGATATCCAGTCTGCCCGCTTCCACTTTGGACAGATCGAGAATGTCATTGATTAAAGCAAGCAGTTCCTGACCAGAATCTTCAATCATTGCAGCAAAACGTGTGATATCCTCTTGCTCCATCGTATCACCGTTCTCGCTGATCATCTGGGCGAAATTAATGACACTGTTCAGCGGTGTTCGCAGTTCATGCGACATATTTGCCAAAAATTCCGATTTGTACTGCGAAGCAATCATCAACTGCTTGGCACGGTCTTCCAGCACAATCTGGGCCTTTTGCAGTTCTTCTTTCTGTACAGACAATAATCGGTTCGTGCTCTGAATAAGTAAAATCCGGTTCTGCTCATTCTGGAAATCGCGCAAAATAAAAGCAAAAATAAGACTAAGCAAAATACCCAAAGGAAGGGTATACGGCATAATATGCGAGAAAAAATATGCAGCCGGGATAACGCCGACGATAGCAATGTTCACACTATTGACCACATTTACAATCAAGGTGACGATGACACCTTTAACGATCAGCCTGTAGTCACTGCGTCTCATCCATATATTCAACCCTGCACACACCACGCCCAGAATCGACATATTAATAAGTGCAGCCACCGTAGCATCGTTGATACCAAAGGTTAACCGGGTCAGCCCAATCCCAACCCCTACGATAATAACGCTATAGGGTTGTCTATACGTCAAAACGGCAACAATTAAAGGAACGAAACGAAGGTCGAAGACCACTTCATCATTAAGCTGAAATCCAAATACGGTGCTGATCCAGCCTGCAAAAATGAACACAAACAACGAACTGATCTGTTTCACCCGTGATGAAGCACGTATTACGATGTATTTATAGAACACACTGGCAAGGTAAGCAATGGTAATTAGCATCCCCATATTTAATACGAACATTTTTGAAAATTGCATTCACTCACTCCTGTTGTCGTGTATTCATTGACAGAAAACCTGTAGTCCGTATACATCTATCATATCATGCCCGTTCAACCTTCGACATTTCTTCGTCGTCAAAAAAATGCACAAAAACACACAAATCAGGATTCAATTTGTGCGCTGAACGTAGTAAAATATATTGTTGTTCGATTTTATTTGCTGTGATCCAGTTCCTTGCGAACATGGATGAAAGGAGAAACGGTGTTGTGCACGTGTTAAAAAGTAAATCCTACTGGCTGTCGGTAAGCTTGATGCTTTCCTTGGCTGTCTTGGGAATGTTGTATGATATTCTGAATAGTCCGGAACGCGGTTTCTCTGTACTTGATTCCCCACTGGACCGGATTATCCCTTATGTACCTTCAATGTCCATTCCTTATCTGGGCTGGTATCCGTTTGTCTTCGGGGTGTTGGCTTATTTATGCGCCAAGGATCGGCTCACTTATTATCGCGTCCTGCTATCCATGAATATCTGTGTCTGGATCTGTTACCTGATCTATTTTAATTTCCAGACCATGGTGCCCCGTCCCGAGTTAACAGGTACAGGTCTCGGTGCATCTGTTCTTGGATGGCTCTACGGTCAGGATCGTCCATATAATTGTTTTCCAAGTATTCATGCCCTTCATTCTTATCTGGTTATGCGTGCTGTTCTTTCCGTTCAGAGCATCCGAAAGCAGGTGAAGGTGTTTGTTGCTGCCGGGGCAGCTCTGATTATACTATCCACCTTAATGATCAAACAACATGTAATCTATGACGCCCTGGGTGCGGTCATTCTGGGTGAATGCATTTTCACAATTATCACCGGGCTTTCACTGCACCGTCGCCGCAGAAAAGAATCGAAGTGGACAGAGCGGATCAGCTGACCCCTCGCTCCGACGAGTTCTGGAGATGCTGCTGCCGCCTCCACTCATCAATAAACAAAGTTGCAAAATAGGGATCCCACTGGGTCCCTTTTCCTTCTTCCAAAATAGATAGCGCTTTCTCATGGCTCATCCCATTCCGGTATGGACGATCAGACGTCATCGCATCAAAAGCATCAGCCACGGCAATGATACGGCCAAACAGCGGAATCTTTTGACCTGCTATGCCATCAGGATACCCTTTGCCATCATATCTTTCATGATGGGACCTTACACCCGGCAGGAAGTCTGCCATGGCATCAATCGGTTCAATCTGTAACAAAATACTCTCTCCAAGAACGGGATGTGTGCGAATGATGGCGAATTCCTCATCGGTGAGTTTCCCATCTTTCAATAACACTTCATCGGGTATGCCGATTTTCCCAATATCATGCAGCAGCGCTGATTTGTATAACAGATCTGCTTGTTCTTCATTCATGCCGCTCAGCTTGCCGATCATAATGGAATACTCTGCGACCCGCATGGAATGACCGGCGGTATATTTATCCCTTGCGTCCAACGCAGCCGCCAAGGTGGAAAAATAACTTTGCAGCAACTGCCGATTGCGTTCCTGTCTCATCTCAAGCCGATTAATCATCATATTGAATCCGGAGATGAGCGTTGAAAATTCATCCGCGTACAGATCGGGGGTTCTTCTGCCGAGGTCTCCCTCCTGAATCCGATTCATCTCCTCTGTTAGCTCCGCAACCGGACCGCGAACATCCCGTATCAGCAGCCAGCTACCCACAAGGGCAAAGCCCCCACCCAGCACAACGATAAGAACTGCCCACAGAATATACTCTTTAGCAAACTCGCTATCCATATACTGAAGACGGATTGATGTAGCCAGGAAGAACAGAAATAATGGGAATAAACCGATTAGCGCTGTACTCAGCTGAAATTTACGCTGAATGGACACCAGAACACGTCCTCCGAGAGATGGCTCCATGCCATGCTGCTCTTTGCCTCGGCGGCGAACTTCCAGCAGCAGCGGTCTCACCGTCCGAACGGTCAGAAAATATTCAATCAGGGCATGCATCACAGCGATTAATAAGGCACACGCAGCTGCAACTGCGACATATCCGTATGGAAAATCCAACCACCTTGTGGAGATCATCCATAACGTCAATCCGGCTGCCGGGAGTGAAAATCCAAGCATATGCGGACCCAAAATACGATAGATCGTTTGTCCCGGAAAACGGTGAATGGTTTCATACATTTTTGTCAATTCAGCCTTTTCATGATGCTCGGCGGCAAAGAATTGCCGAATGGGGCCAAGTTGTGCCCATAGTGTAATCAGTTCAGCAACAAGCATGAATAACAGTGAAATCAACACAATGATAATGAGGCGTACAAATTGAATGTTCGGTATTTGTAAGGTAGACACCATAACCACTGTACCTACCACAAAAACAGCCGCCATTGAACCGAAAAGATAATTTCGTATCAGACGAAAGATAAATGAACGGTATACTTCCACCCCAACCCCTCACTCTCTAGGTGTAACCAGTTCTCCCCATTGATAATGACAGAGGGAGATTTAAGGGTACAGTCTCCTATTTGTTATCGGTTACTCGGACTGAAAAAATTAATTCATTTCGCGAGTGGAAAACCTCCGTATTGAATGAACTATAAAACGTTTAGGTAATTTATATATACTCATGCAACCACATAAAAAAGACTGCTCCCCGTAGGGAACAGCCTGAAATAGCAAAACATTTTTTATCCTTTAATCTTGGCAGCCAGAATCATTGTACCCCGCGGCTCATCACCCATCGCATCCGGTTCTAGCGTAATCGCGACCGTGTCGTAGTCGTTGGCTGAGTCTAGAGTATAATATACCGCTCCCGTTCCATTATGGCTCAGGAAAGTCCCTGCATTTTGAGGAGTATCACCCTTGATCAGCCAAACCTGAAACGCCTCGTTGCCTTCCAGATTAGGCA
The DNA here is from genome assembly GCF_030487755.1 of Paenibacillus sp. 11B. Taxonomy (NCBI): domain Bacteria; kingdom Bacillati; phylum Bacillota; class Bacilli; order Caryophanales; family Paenibacillaceae; genus Paenibacillus; species Paenibacillus sp. 11B. The sequence goes on from NZ_JAUKNS010000009.1 coordinate 61,209, forward strand.
AGTTCTCTGCCTGGACGACCAGGTGGGTGCCTTTGCTGTCAATGACGATGGTAGCCAAGCCTTGGGCCACAATATCCTGTGTCGCCGGGCTAAGCTTGACGGCTTCGCCTGTCTGCATTCCTTGCGCAGGCTGCAGAGATGAAGCAAGCTGCTCTTGCAGCTGCGCATTCTGTGCCTGTGCCTGAGCAAGCTGCTCTTGCACGGCCGAAGAGCCTGAAGCTTGCTGCTTCAGCGAATCGATCTGGCCTTGCAGCTGCCCGGCGTAGATGCCAAGCACGAGCGCCGCTGCCGCGAGAGCTGCGCTCGCTATGCGCCAGGCGCGGCTGCTGCGCGCACGCACGCGCCCTTGAGGCTGCCACGGCTGTGCCTGTGCAGCCTCTTCTGCCCGGGCTGCAGGCACCGCCGTCTCCGGCGGCAAGCCCTGCCCGGGCTGCGCCGCTTCTTGCTGCGGCGCAAGATCCGCCTGAAGCACCACGGGTGCTTCAGGCTCCGCAGGAGCAGCCGCCGGCTTCGTTCCGGCGCTCACCTGCGCGTGTCCGAGCACGTTGCCCAGCACACGTGCTCGCATGCCAGGCGGCGGGGCAACAGGTTCCGCCGCGAGTGGCAGGAAGCCAGTTACTTCCTGCAATTCCCTCACCTCCTGGCGACAAGACTCGCATTGGGCCAAATGCGCTTCAAATGCTGCCACTTCCTCCGCTTCGAGTCCTCCCAGCACATACACCGGTGCCAGATCAGACCATTCCTCATGTCGTTCTATCATGGATGTATGCCCTCCCTTCCCGCGTCCGAATGCATTTCAGCATCGGCGAGCAGCTTCTGAAGCTGTCGCATCGCAAGCCTGACACGGCTCTTTACTGTACCCAGCGGAATCCCGAATCTGCTGGACACTTCCTGTTGTGTTAAGCCCGCATAATAAATCGATTCAATGACCTGTTGCTGGTCACCATTCAACTGGGACAAGGCCTCCTTGATTCGGACACCTTCCCATTTCCGCTCTATTTCTTCTTCTGTATTTGTATGTTCATCGGCAAATGCCGCCAGTGTTTCGTTCTCCACTGAGCTCGTAGCTGCGCTTTTGGATTTTCGCCTCAGCATGTCCACTGCAATGTTGCGCGTAATGGCAAACATCCATGTGGTCAGCTTCCCCTGTGAGGCCTCATATCGTTCAGCATTGTTCCAAACGCGCAGGAATAATTCCTGGACGGTCTCTTCTGCGGTCATTGGATCACCAACGATCCGATAAGCAAAAGAATACACCGCCCGCTCATAGCGGTCATATAAAAGCTCCAGTGCGGAAGCATCTCGTTCCGCTATCTGCCGCATTAACCTGCTGTCCTCTATAGATTCAGTCATGCGAGGGCCCCTTTCCGTGTCATCCCTCCTATTATAACCTACGCAGAATCATTTGAAGAGGATTACCTTATTGAAGAAAAAATCTGAAATGTTTTCGCAATTGTTTTCAAAAAAAGCTTCAACCTTCCTTTTTATTGCAAAAAATTACAGCCTGTGGTATACTATTAGAGTTGGTAATTAAACAACCTCATATGATTTTCTGTCTTCTTTAAACCCCGGAATATTTTCTTCATGCTGCGACCGCAGCGAACATGCACATTAACCTATGAAGATTGAAGAACCTGAATCACAATAACCCGGTATTACAGAGTTTCACAAGATGTTCCCATTCACACTGGCGCGGTCATCGGAGCCGCAAGGACAAAAGAGAGGTAGGGCTTTTGTTGTTTTGGATGTCACTTATTCTTGAGAAGATTGAAAACATACACAAAGCACCCGGAATTGGGTTCCGGGTGTTTTTCCATGTCCACTTTTGATAAAAATGACCTGAACAAGCAAAAGGCGCCGATACAATCTCGGCGCCTTTCCTCGGAGTTGTATGGATCAACTCCCTGATTATGTTGCTGCTGCACGATTTAGATAAACATCGTTTTGGAGATAATGACCAGCAGGATGAACAGTACGAGAATGGTACCCATGGATCCCCAGCTTCCTCCGGCATGCCCATAAGAGGTTCCACAACCCTGATGACACCCATGCAGCATCGGAGCATGATTAGCATTATGAGCGTATCCGTAGCCATATCCCATTGGCATTGTTCCGTAACCATACCCGTATCCATGCATTTCATGCCCCATGTAACCTTGCATGTGCTCATAGCCTCCCACGTACCCGTATACGTGTCCCTGTCCGTTCGGTGAATTCGGTTTTACTTCGCTCATTGTTCATTCCTCCTTAACATTTGCCTACACCCCTAAGCTATGTATTCGCCCTACCTCTGGACCGGGCTATGGCCCTACTTTGACAAAATGGGCGTTTCTACTATTCATGTAGGCTTGTCCTCAAGTTAAAAAAAACCCCGCCAGTTACCTGGCGGAGTTCAAACCTATTATACCCAGAAAGATTTAGTGATGATAACGAGAAGAATGAACAGAACCAAGATTGCACCAGTTGATGTCCAGCCGCCGTATCCACATCCTACGCCTCCGACTTCGCTCATAGGGAACCCTCCTTTACTAAAGTATTAGGGTCCAAAAAGTCTATTAGATCAGGAATGCTTTAGAAATGATAACCAACAAAATGAAGAGAACCAAAATGGCACCAGTCGATGTCCATGCGCCACCAACACCGTAGCCTACTCCTCCAACAACTCCACTCATTGAAAACCCTCCTTTTATTTGAGGTACAGTTCACTATATGCAAAAATCATGCAGTAGATCGGGCTTTGGTTAAAATTGGGCAGGTTCACCCTAAAGACGGATCACTGTCTTTCTCTTTATACCGATGGAATGACAAAAAACTGCAAGCCCCCAACGGAGACTTACAGTATGTTAGATAAAACGATTGCACTTCTATTGCTGATAAAGACTTCCTTCCCTCAGTTCGGCCGTGCCTGACGGGAGGCCAGTTTGTCTTGAACAGATTGTAACTTCTGCACACTGGAGGCATCCGGTTTGTCCCGACGATCGTCAATCTTGACGGAGGTGGAGACTCGCTGAGCTCCCGATAGGAATGGAGCTTCGTGCAAAGCCGCAATCGCTGTAAAGACCTCATTGAGCGGACCTTCGATAATGGTACTCATGGAGGTCAACTGATATGTAATGCCCCGCTGATTTTCCAATACTTTCTGCATGTCCGCCACATAACTGCTCAAGCTGGTCGTCCCGGTGCCAATTGGAATTACGGTCACCTCTGCTATTGCCATTTTACTCCGCCTCCTCTGGACCCCGTAAGTTACCGGTGCCACTCATTTTTAGTCGATTTCTGCCTGTTTTTATTCTACCAGTTGAAGGAGCCACAATTCAAACTGACGTGATAACGTCATCCGATTTGATCAAAAATTTTTTTTTGATAAATCTTCAAATCTTCCAGTCCTTTTCCTTTGCGGAATCTCGGCTTAAATGGTATACTCGGAATTACGTTTCACTGTATTAACCCTGTTTACAAACACTATATGTTGGGTTACAGTGTGATAACAGCAACAAAATGTAGTGAAATTGAATTACCCCACTTCTATTAGTCATCTTCTGAAATCTCGCGAAAAACAGGATGAAATCACCTCCAAAGGCACGTCCCTGTAGGTGTAAATCGCTTTCTCGAAACAGACTTGACTCGGAGGTTAACGGGGCTATTTGGACTGCACCGGTATCCTCAAATTAAAGGCGCGTCAGCGATAGACAAAAGATTACATAAGTACCCTTTTTTGTCTTTTCCAGATCATTAAAGACAGCAAGGAACTCAGGGCATCTAAGGGCATTTTCAGCCAATAGGCAGAGGGAATGCTTTTTATGTGACCATGTTCTGCGTGCTGCTCCGATGTCGCAAGATGGCAAGACGTCCTATTACCGCCGCTCAGTCCGCAATATGAAGCTTATATCTTTATCTCACCGTAAGAAGACACTCAATTCTTTATATAAAGAATTTCTCCAATTTATCTCTTAAACATGCGAAAGCGAGGAATATTCATGCCACAAGTTGTGACCAAGCCGAACAACCGCCAGCTTGCCTTTGATGATATGCGCATCTCGGTATATGCAGATCGTATTCTGGAAGGACTGGACATGCTGGACAAGGAACGTCTGGTACGCGGGGTAAACAGCAAGCTCCGTCGTGACGAAGTTACCGGAGACGAGATCAGCAACGCTTTTATGATGAGCGCCCTGGAACTGGTAACGAAGGAAGAGCCTAACTGGAAATTTGCAGCGGCACGCTCCCTGCTGACTTCCCTTTACAAGAAAGCGGCCACCAATCGCAGATACAAATCTTACCCGGAAGAGCCTTACGGCGCTTTCCACCCGCTTCTTGTGGATCTTGTGAAGAAAGGTATCTACCGCGAAGAACTGCTGGAATGTTACACCAAAGAGCAGATCGACGAACTTGCTGAATGCATCGACTACCGAAACGATCTGTTGTTCGACTACATCGGCTTGCTCACACTGGCAGAACGTTACCTTGCTCACGATTTTGACGGAAAAGTCATGGAATTGCCTCAAGAGCGTTACATGGTTATCGCGATGTACCTGATGCACCAGGAGCCTGCCGAGAGACGTATGGATCTTGTTAAGGAAGCTTACTGGGGAATGAGCAATATGTACATGACAGCAGCTACACCTACGATGTCCAATGCGGGCAAAAAAGTGGCCGGACAACTCTCCAGCTGCTTCATTGATACCGTGGATGATTCCCTTGAGGGCATCTTCGATTCCAACACTGATGTAGCGCGTCTCAGCAAAATGGGCGGCGGCATCGGCGTTTACCTCGGTAAAGTCAGAGCTCGCGGTTCGGACATCCGGGGTCACAAAAATACAAGCTCTGGCGTAATCCCTTGGATTCGCCAACTAAATAATACTGCGGTCAGCGTAGACCAGCTTGGAACACGTAAAGGTGCGATCGCCGTTTATCTGGACGTTTTCCACAAAGACATCTTGGCCTTCCTCGATCTGAAGCTGAACAATGGTGACGAGAGGATGCGAGCGCATGACGTATTCCACGGCATTTGCCTGCCTGACCTGTTCATGGAGCGAGTAGCCAGCCGCGGCGAATGGAGCCTGTTCTGCCCGCATGAAACGAAAAAAGTGATGGGCTGGAAAGACGAGAACGGTCGTCCACTCGGGCTGGAAGATTTCTATGATGAGTCCGTAGGCGAAGGCGCGTTCCGTCAGAAATATGAGGAAGCGGTGAACCACCCGCTGCTGTCCCGGATCACGGTTCAGGCGATTGACATCATGAAACGTGTCATGAAATCCCAACTAGAAACGGGTACGCCTTACATGTTCTACCGGGATACCGTCAACCGTTCGAACCCGAACAGTGCACACGGCATGGTGTATTCCTCCAACCTTTGTACCGAAATCATGCAGAACCAATCTGCAACGGTAGTTGAAAAGGAAGAGCTCGTAACGAAAGATGGACAAACCCGCATCGTGATTTCCAAAGTGCCGGGCGATTTCGTAGTCTGCAACCTGAACTCCATTCACTTGGCACGTGCCGTGCCTCATGATGTATTGGAGCGTCTGGTACCGATTCAGGTTCGTATGCTGGACAACGTAATCGACATCAACAACATTGAAGTGCTGCAAGCCCAATACACCAACAGTCAATACCGTGCGGTTGGTCTGGGAACATTCGGACTTCATCACCTGCTTGCTCTCGAAGGCATTCGCTGGGAATCGGAAGAAGCAGTCACATATAACGATAATCTGTATGAAAAAATTAACTATCTGCTCGTGAAAGCCAGCATGGAACTGTCCAAGGAAAAAGGACATTATCCGAAATTCCAAGGTTCCGATTGGCAAACAGGCAAATACTTCGACCAACGGGATTACACGTCAGGTGAGCGCGTAGGCGAATTCGTTACAACTGAACAATGGAAAGAACTGCAAGCCCAAGTACAGCAAAACGGTGTACGTAACGCCTGGTTGTTCGCCATTGCACCAAATGGTTCAACGTCCATCATTGCCGGTTCAACAGCCAGCATTGATCCGCTTTACGAACTGTTGTCCTATGAAGAGAAAACGACATACAAGATTGCCAACCCGGCACCTGACCTGTCCGAAAAAACGATCTGGTACTACAAAACAGCGTTCATGGTGGATCAACATGCTTCCATCAATATGGCTGCTGCCCGTCAACGCCACGTCGATCAGGGTCAAAGTTTCAATCTGTATGTTCGTCCCGATATCAAAGCAACGGAATTTCTGGAACTGCACCTGCACGCCTGGAGAGCCGGCATCAAATCAACTTATTATGTCCGCAGTCGGGCATTGACTATTGAAGAATGCGATTCTTGCGCAAGCTAATGTTTATCGTGATGCTGAAAGCTCACTAGATCTACGATGACTACCAGGGCATCCTGTTTTGAATGCAAAATGGCGTTGCCCTGGTACTTTTTTGCCTAAAACACGATCACAACATTATGAGATGTTGATATAGATGCCAGATTACAGCCCCAAATATATAAGTTGAAATATTATTACAGTGTAAATTCATTCAAGGAGTGAACGGATTATGCAATTGCAGAAAATTTTCAATACCGAAGCGCCTAACCAGTCTACCCGTATCATTGAAGGGGAATGCTCAGGCATTCTGAACTGGAACGATATTCGTATGCCTCATATGTACAAGCTGTACAAAGTACTGCTGCTCAACCACTGGATTGCCGATGAGATTCCGATGTCCAAGGACGCTTCCCAATTTGCCCAATTGGACCCGGAAGAACAGCGTACATTTAAAGTAAATATCTCCCTGCTCGCTGTACTGGACTCCATGCAAACGATGTTTGTAGGTGACGTGAAACGTTATTTCACCGATTCATCGCTCGAAGCGATCTCGGCAATTATCGGACAACAGGAAGTTGTACACAACCAATCCTACTCCTACGTCCTGTCCTCCATCGTATCTGATCGGGAGCAAAAGGAAATTTTTGAATACTGGAAACATGATCCAGTGCTGCTTGACCGTAACCGGTTTATCGCCGACATCTACCAAACCTTCCGGGATAATCCGTCTCCACAGACGTTCTTCCAGGCCATGGTAGCTGATTTGGTACTTGAAGGGATCTTCTTCTATAGTACATTTGCCTTCTTCTACAACCTGGCCCGTGACCAGAAAATGATGGCAACCAGCCAAATGATCTCTTATATTCAGCGTGATGAGAACCAACACTGCTACTTCTTCGCTGAAGTGTACAAACAGCTGCTGGTCGATTTCCCTGAACTGAACACACCAGAGAACATGGACTATGTATACAAAACGATCAACCGTGCCGTTGAACTCGAAACCAACTGGGCACACTACACCCTCAGCAACGTACGCGGCATTGACTTGAACGAGTTGGAAGACTACATCAAGTATATTGCTAACAAACGTTTGCGCCTGATGGGTATGGAAAAAGCTTACGAAGGCGTGGATGTGAACTGCATGCCTTGGATCAAACCTTTCTCCGATGAAGCGCTGAATGCTACGAAAACAGACTTCTTCGAAGCCAAGTCCCGTAACTACGGCAAAGTCGGCGACGATAACGGATTTGACGATCTGTAAGCTGGACGATCTGTAAGCTGATGAATCAGTGAACACAACCTAAAATAAATACTCAACACTCCCCTTCTTGGAATGCTTAATGGCTTTCTGCTTGTGGGAGTGTTTTTTCTATACGCCTGGATATTAAAACCATCCATCCCGCTAGCTTGTAAGATATAATGGAAAAAGGTTCACATTCCCCTGTCGAAATGAGGCATAGTGATGGCAAACGAACTGCTGGAACAACTAAACAAGTGGCATGAACAGGACGAGTTCGGTCTTATTATTGAACGTATTCAGGATATTCCTGAAGTGGACCGGGATTATGAGCTCATTGGTCAACTAGCCAGAGCGTATAACAATGAAGGACGATACCGTGAGGCTGCCCAACAGTTACTAGCCGTGAATGAGCAAGGAACAAGCGACCCTCTCTGGCAGTACCGTTTGGGTTACGCTTATTATCATATGGCCATGTATGAACAGGCGCTCCATGCGTTTGAGATGGCTAACGAGCTCTTGCCCCATGACGAATCAACCAACGAATTTCTCGAATGGACACGGCCCAAAGCTGAAAAAATGCAGCAGAACCGACTGCGCCACCAAGAGATATTGTTGGAATTGGAGCAGAGTGGCAGGCTAAATCACCTTAGAGCCGCTTCCGGGTCCTACGATCCGGCTTCCTTCTGGGAACAGAGTGAATATGCGTTAGAAAGTTATGTATCTCCACCTTTTGACGAAGAGTTGATCCAAACCATTGAACAGGAGCTAGGCTATCAATTACCTGCCTCCTATATCCAGTTAATGAACACACAGAATGGCGGAATCCCTGCACACACCGTTTTCCCAACCAATGAAGCTACTTCATGGGCTGAGGATCACATCGCCATTACGGGGATAATGGGCATTGGGCGGGATAAATCCAATACACTGGCCGGAGAATTTGGAAGTCGATTCATGATTGAAGATTGGGGATACCCTGATCTCGGTATCGTCATCTGTGATTGCCCTTCTGCAGGACACGATGTGGTGATGCTGGATTATCGATTCTGTGGCCCAGAAGGCGAACCTGCTGTGGTTCATGTGGATCAGGAAGACGATTATGAGATTACATATCTGGCACCTAATTTTGAAGCTTTTATTCGCGGACTGGTTGATGCAGATACATTTGATCTGTCAGGTGAAGAGGACGAAGACTGAAATTGCAGGAGGGGCTTATGACAACCCGTATCTATTTTGGCTCCAATAAACTTGGTGAGATTGAGGAAGCATCGTTGCAAAAGGCGCTTCTTGATTTCAATCTGGGAACGCTTATAGATTATAAGCGAACCGATGAGGGGGTGATGGGCCAGACACTTCTTATTCACTCTTCAGAGGGAGAATATATTCTGAAAGGTAACCCATTATATGCAGGACAACTCCAGGAAGAGCAATTTTTCGTAGAACAGCTCATCAAGCACACCAATATTCCTGTACCTAATCCATATTTGCTGCATGAAGATTCCGACATGCTGGGCTGGAGTTATGCCATCATGCCCCGATTACCCGGAATACACCTGCATGACCCGATATTACAGGCCTCCCTGTCACAGGAGGATCAAGCGAATATCGCTACGATGCTTTCCCATTCCTTAGCAGAACTGCACCGTTGGAAGGTCCCTGACGCCGGAGAGTATGATCCTGTAGCGAAGCAAATCGTTCCCTTTGCGGGCAAATATCTGGACTGGTTGTATGGAACTATCCACCACTGGCTGCAGGATGCTGCAAAATACTCTGTGATTACCGATGAAGATATACAGTGGGTGGACGAGCAATTAAACAATGCTGAATCTGCATTCCAATCGATGCCTGTTCCCGGATTTGTGATGGGAGATTTTAAAGTGGAGAACTTCCTGATTCACAAACGAGATGATCTTGGATCAGAATGGCAGATTAGTGGTCTGTTCGATTTTACGACCGCCTATTTTGGAGACGGCACAGCTGACCTAACCAAAATGACAGCCATGTATATCCGTGAAGGCCAACCCGAGCTTGCCAAACGATTCCTTCAAGGGTACCGGGAACTTGTCTGCACAGCGGATTCAGAGCGATACCAACGCTTCGCTGCACGGCTTAGGGTGCATCTGCTCTATCAGCGCATTTTGTTGTGGGGTGAATGCAAAGCAACAGGCCGAGTGACCTGGGCAGCGGATCTGACTTTTGCACATTGGGCGGAGCAGTACATGGATGCGGTTATTGCTTTGCTGGATTAGTACACCAAAAAACCGCCAGAAAGATGAAGATATCTCTCCTTCTGGCGGTTCTTCTTAAACTATGAATCTATATTTAAATAGTTAATACGCCCATATGCATTACGGTTGTGCGACCGGTGCTTCCTGATGTTTCTGCAAAAACTCCAGCATCCGCCGATAAACGAGAATCTCATTCGTTTTTCTGGAGAAGCCATGACCTTCATCATCCAGAACGATGTATTCCACGTCTACCCCTTTCCCCAGCAACGCAGCCACGATCTGATCCGATTCCGCCTTGACGACCCTTGGATCATTGGCCCCCTGAATGACCAGCATCGGGTTCACCATTTGGTCCAAATACGTAATGGGCGAATCCTTCGTTAAACGTTCGCGGTCACGGACCGGATCACCCAACCAGTTGTCCATCATTGGCTTCCAGTCTTCGGGCACGGATTCCAGGAAGGTAAACAGGTTGCTTGGTCCAAAAATATCAACCGCAGCCCGGAATAATTCGGGGTGACGTCCTGCCAGAAGCAAGGTCATATACCCACCATAACTGCCTCCCACCACGAACAGACGATCCGGTGACGAGATACCCTCGTCAAACAGCCAGTTTATACCGGCAACGCAGTCCAGCCTTGGGCCCTCGCCCCAATCTCTCTCAACCATTTTGACAAATTCGGCGCCATATCCCGTGCTTCCCCGGAAATTGGGTGCAAAAATATGATAGCCCTGCGCCAGCATCAATTGGAACATCGGGCGGAAGAATTTCGCTTCCGATGCCTGCGGCCCGCCATGCGGCCAAAATACTGTGTAGCCATTCGCCTGCTCCGGCTTCGCCTTGAAGAAGAGTGCTTCGATCTCCAGTCCGTCGTAGGAGTTATATCGAATAACATCCGGGTAGACGAGATCGCTTGGATCAAGCCCTGTTACCCGATTAGCGGTCAACGGCTCCCATGACTCACTGCCTGACATTAACCGATAGATATTATGCGGCTGGACGGCTCCACGCCCCGAAATATACACATTGCCGGCCTTGGTAACCGTTACATGTTCTACGGTATCCAGTGGCATGTCCACACGCCGAGGCTGCTCCGAATCTTTGTCCAACGCGTACATCCGATTCTCAGGACCTGTAAACGTCCAGAAGTATAACGTCTCTGAATCCTTGTGCCAGCGGATGATCTCCACGTCCTCGCCTTCCATTTTGCACAGAGGACGGAATTCATGAGTGTCCAGTCTGTATTCAGCCACATAGGAGTACGGTTCGTTATCATTCGTAATCATCAGAAGCCGATTATTGTCTGCAAACAGGACATATGGGACCTGACTCTGCCGATCGGAGACCGGAATAATGGATTCTGACTCACCGTTCCGATACACGTATGCTGTCTGGTAGGTATTGGAGTATACATTCAGGATTACGTAGGCTTGTTCATCCGAACTCACAGCAGCCAGATTGCTTGTAACCTCTTCCCCCTGATGCAGAAGCTCATCCTCTCCCGTTGCCAGGTTAATCCGGCGTGAATTGAGATAGTTCGGGTTATCCCTGCTTGTCATATAATACAGACGCTGTCCATCCTCGGACAGATGGGAGAAATAACAACGATCATTGGGCTCTGCCGGAACAACAGGAAATGGAACTCCACCTTCCGGTTGAAGTGCATACAGATGATAATTCTCATCACCATCCCGATCAAACGCGGTGAGAATATGACGTCCTTCCGGGTCTGGTTTGATAAACTGGCTGCTCTGATTCAAGTACGTCAAAGGATACGGGTAGCCACCCGGCAGATCCATAGCCCAGATATTGGGCTGGCCATTCAGATTGCTGTCAAAAAACAAACGCTTCTCGTCGGCCGATACGGCAAAATGGGAAATCCAATACGTCTGGAAATACTGTTCAACATCCGGTTTGGGAAACTGAATCATGACAAACCTCCTTAAGTATGAATGAAGTATCAAACAGTGGTAAATTAAGGGTGTATTTGTCCATATTATATGTACATCCATTGTTTGTACAATAGATATGGCATATTTTTTTCCAATTTAGATCTTTCTTCGATTACGTATAAAAGGTCATATGAGGTTTGTCCTCCCGGTAATAATCCAGCCTTTGCTTCATAGTTCCGGTATGCAGCTCGAACAGATGACCATCCGGATCGGTAAAATAAACGGATAATGCATCCTTGGGATCACGTGGTCTTCCGGGAAGAATGTCAGCCCCGGCTGCTCGCAGCTGCTGCACGGACTCATCGAATTCCTCTTCTTTTACGGTAAATGCAATATGTGTATACGTTCGTTCCGTATAGTTGCGAATGACGTCGTCTTCCTGATTTAAAGCGATCCACAGACCGGCAAGTTCGAAATACGCCAGCTTCCGGCCTTTTACTTGAATACGGGCACCGAGAGCCTGCTCATAAAAGGTAATGGACCGATCCAGATTGGATACGGAAAAGCACAGATGATTAATTCCCTGAATATTCATTTGGCTTCTGACACCTCCACAATTTAATGACCTGCTGCAATAGCTACATCCTTATTATGGTATATTTTGCCCTAAAAACAAATGCCCTTCTTCCTCCTGTCGCACCTTCTTCTGGGCGAATGCATAGTTTAGGCGTATGAACGAACGTGCGAGGAGGATGTAAACCAAATGAATCCTGTCTATCCTTTTTACGGTGAGAAGACGGTGTGCAAGGAGAAAAAGCTGGCGTTCCCACCCCAGCATCAGGATCAGCAGCCTGGTCTGGAAACCCTGATGGTACCTGAACCCATCAGCGAAGATCCTGCCTATATTGGCAGCTGCAAGCTGGAAGGCAAGGTGGCGATTATTACCGGTGGTGACAGTGGAATCGGCAGAGCGGCAGCGATTGCTTTTGCCAAAGAAGGTGCAGATATCACCATCGCTTATCTATATGAACGGACCGACGCCGAAAGGACACGTGATCGCATTGAAGAGCTGGGTCAACGGTGTCTGTTGATCGAGATTGATCTCCGCTTGAAGAAAAACTGCGAGGCGGTCATCCGTACAACCATGGAGACGTTCGGAAAGATCGACGTTCTGGTCAACAATCATGGCGTGCAATACGTACAGCCGAGCATCGTCGATATTACGGAAGAGCAGCTGTACCATACGTTCCAGACGAATGTGTTTGCCTACTTTTTTCTGATTCAAGCGGCTCTCCCGCATCTGTGTAAAGGCGCATCCATCATCAATACGGCTTCCATTACGGCCTACAAAGGTGAAGTGCAGCTGATCGATTACTCTTCCAGCAAAGGGGCTGTAGTCTCTCTGACTCGTGTACTCGCCAAATCGCTCGCAGCTCAGGGTATTCGGGTCAATTGCGTCGCACCCGGTCCGATCTGGACACCGCTTATTCCTTCCAGCTTCTCCGCTGAAGATGTGCAGGTATTTGGAACTGAGACACCAATGGGCCGTGCAGGCCAACCTTATGAACTTGCTCCAGCCTACGTCTATCTCGCTTCCCGCGATTCTTCCTATGTCACAGGAGAGTGCATTCATGTTAATGGCGGGGATATGGTAACCACCTAATCACCTAGAGGTATCTCCATTCAAAGCAACGCAACTCACATAAATATGGGTTTAACCCCCTGTTTGTCAGTCATGTCAGGTTGGATTTCATACGGTCAGCAGGAGAACGCAACTTCGCTGCGAAGAGGGTTAGGAGTAATTGATCCGGCAAGCCGGAACCTGACATCTTGCGACAAGGAGCTGAACAACCTGATGAACTTCGATCCACTCTACCAACCGTATCCGTCATACCGTGTGCCCGTCTACGCCAAACAAGGTATGGTCGCCACTTCACAACCTTTGGCTGCGCAAGCCGGTCTGGATGTGTTAAAAAAGGGCGGCAATGCCATTGATGCCGCTATCGCAACTGCTGCTGCACTAACCGTGCTGGAGCCAACGTCCAATGGCATTGGGGGCGATGCCTTTGCCCTCGTCTGGACCGAGGGCAAGCTGCATGGCCTGAATGCCAGTGGGCCTGCGCCTCAGAGTATTTCAATTGAGGCGCTCAAGGCGGCAGGCCATACGGAGATGCCGAAGCTGGGGGTCATTCCGGTGACGGTGCCTGGCGCACCGGCGGGTTGGGCCGAGCTGAGCCGCCGATTTGGACGGCTCACGCTGGCGGAAGCGCTGGAACCGGCTGTCCGCTACGCGGAAGAAGGTTACCCGCTTGCGCCGGGGCTGGCCCGCCATTGGGCACGGGCAGCCGATATCTATGCACGCCAGGGTGATGCGGAAGCCGGGCGAGCATGGTTTGATACATTCGCCCCAGGTGGACGTGTTCCGGCCGTGGGCGAAATGTGGCGTTCGCCGGATAATGCGGCTGCACTGCGCCGGATTGGCGAGAGCGGAGCGCGAGACTTCTACGAAGGTGAACTCGCGGAGCGTATTCATTCTTTTATGGCAGAGCACGGCGGTTATTTGACGAAAGAAGATCTGGCCGCATTCCAGCCTGAATGGGTTGATCCGATTTCGGTCTCTTATCGCGGATATGACGTGTGGGAGATCCCACCGAACGGTCAGGGGTTGATTGCTCTGGCAGCGCTCAATCTGTTGAAAGGCTTCGATTTTGACGAGAAAGAATCCGTACTGGGGTACCATCGACAACTGGAAGCCATGAAGCTGGCATTTGCCGATGGTGAGAAATACATTACCGAGGAACGCAAGATGGGCGTAACCGTACAGGAGATATTGTCCGAAGCGTATGCAGACGAACGGCGCAAGCTCATTGGTGATATGGCACTTCCGCCTGAAGCAGGCGATCCGCGGGCAAGCGGAACGGTCTATCTGGCTACAGCGGACGGTGAAGGCAACATGGTTTCTTTCATTCAGAGCAACTATATGGGCTTCGGCTCCGGGCTGGTTGTGCCGGGAACAGGCATTGCCCTGCAAAACCGGGGACATAATTTCTCGCTTGATCCGGATCACGCCAATGCGCTGGAGCCGGGTAAACGGACGTATCATACGATCATTCCGGGCTTCCTCACATGCGGCGATGAAGCGGTCGGTCCATTCGGGGTCATGGGCGGTTTCATGCAGCCCCAGGGTCATGTGCAGGTCGTCATGAATACGGTGGACTTCCACCTCAATCCGCAGGCTGCGCTCGACTCTCCGCGCTGGCAGTGGACCAAAGGCAAAACGATCCTGGTTGAGCCCGGATTCCCTCAGCATATTGCACAGGCACTCGCCCGCAAGGGGCATGATATACAGATCGCCCTCGACCCGTCGATGTTTGGACGCGGTCAGATTATATGGCGAGATCCGGGCAGCGGTGTATTATGCGGTGGCACGGAAAGCCGGGCTGATGGCTCCGTAGCAGCGTGGTAATCCGTTGTATGTGCAGCTAACTAAGAGCGGAAAAACCTGGAGCACTGCATATGCTGGGTGAACGGGGAAAACCATTCATATATATGAATGTATTGATTCATGCGAAAGTGTAGTTCATATGAAATTATGTTTGGATCACAGGCAGAGAAGAGATCAAATCGGTCTCTTCTTTGCCTTTTTTGTCTATCTTTTTTCTCGTTGACCCGCAAGATGCACAGGTACTGTCGAGAATGCATACCCCTTCTAATGTAAATCCAATGTATAATTCATGGTTTTCATTGAAATTTCATTGTATTTTCATAGTATTTTCGTAAATTTTCATCATTCCCCATTACGGAGACTCTGCTCCCGTCCGATATAAATATAGGGGAATTGCTCACCTCATACATCATCTCCATCTTATAGAAAAGAGGTCATAAAGCACATGAAAACACAGTGGAAATACAAACTCGGGTTCACCATGATGATGATTCTGGTTGTCCTGGTGCTGGGAGCGTGTTCGACAACCGATAAGGCCTCCCCCGCAGATCAGCGAACCAAAGTCGGCATCGTTCTTACCGATGTCGGCCTGGGTGATCATTCTTTCAGTGATGCAGCATTTGAGGGTTTGGTACAGGCCAGAAACGAGAACAGCATTGTTTTTGATTACAAGGAACCGGGAAAGGATTTGACATCCGAGGCAGCCTTTGAGCAATTTGCGGCGGATAAAGTCGATTTGATCATTGGTCTGAGCGACACGGTAAAAGCCGATCTGGAGAAGGTTGCTCAGAAATATCCAGATCAACATTTCCTCATCATTGACGGGCATTCCGATCTCCCCAATGTGACCTCCATGTCCTTCAAAGCAGAAGAAGGCAGCTATCTTGCGGGCATTATTGCCGGCTTTGCAACAACCGAAGACCATGTAGGCTTTTTGGGTGGAATGGATATCCCCGTACTCCACAATTTTCAGCAAGGCTTTGAGCAAGGTGTCCAGGCTGCTAATCCGAATGCCACAGTCCATGTCGTGTACGCCGGAGATTTCGGCAATCCTGATCTTGGAGGACAGCTCGCAGCACAGATGATTCAGGAACAGCGTGTTGATGTCATTTACGTCGCTGCCGGACTTACGGGCATAGGTTCACTTTCAGAGATTCAAAAATTAGGGAAATACGCCATTGGCGTGGACCAGGATCAGTTTTTTTTAGCAGAAAAAGCCGTACTCACGTCCATGCTCAAAAATGTAGATATCTCTCTTCATAACGCCATCAATACATTCATTCAGAACCAGCATTCATTCCCGCAAAAAGAAATGCTCTTCGGTCTGGCAGAAAATGGAGTAGGTCTAACCGCTCTACATAACATCACCCTTACGAAGGAACAAGAGCAAACTTTTGATGATTTGAAAGCACAGATTGCTTCCGGCAAAACCAAGATTACCCTAGATCAATAAACCAATTGCTAAAATGGAGGCACGCTTATGAAATTGCAGGGAAAGCTGATATTGAATGCCATAGTTTCGTTACTGTTATGCCTCGCGCTGGTCGCTTATATCATTATTCAATTATTGAGCATGAATGCCAAAAACCAAAACCTGGTGCCTGCCATGCTAAAGGTTACTGAGCTGAACGCAAACCAGATACAGACCGAGCAGGCGCTCGATGTATATTCGTTCTCCATGACAGCTGGTAATCAGGATAACGTAGCCCGATTGCTGAACGAAGGTAAAACGATGGTGAAAGAGCTCACGGAAGGCTTGCTGGATACGGATGAACAGCTTCGTCTAATCCAATCAATCCAAACGAAATTGACAGCTCTGGACAATGGTGCCACGGAGGCCATCACAGCCATGAACAGTTCGGACGCCAAACGTTTCAGCTCACGGGTCAAAGGTATACAAAATGATATCTATATGCTGGATGAGGTGACCCGGGATCGATATGAGCAATATACGGTGGATCTGGAACAAGACATCCAGCGAACCTGGCAAATTGCTCTCGTCGGAGCCATCGTCCTGCTGATTGCTGTCCTGCTGTTCAACATGAACGCTTCACGACAATTGGCAAGACGCATTCGCACCTTGAAGGAAGCGGCAGGACAAATTGCGAACGGTGACCTTACCCAGCAGCTTCCGGAGGCCCGAGGCAAAGATGAACTGGATGACTTAAACCGCTCCTTCCGCCTTATGACGGGTAATATTCGCAGTATCATCCAATCCATCGGTGAGGCAGGAAACCGTGTTGATGGAATGGCACAGGACATTGACCGCGGTAATGATACTGTTCAGGCCATTGTGCAGCAAGTGTCCCGAACGACCGAAGAACTGTCGATTGGCAGTCAGAAAATTGCTGAGGATCTAAGTGACACGGTCATGGTCGTAGATAAGATGCAGCATACGTTCGAAAGCAATCTTCAGGCGACTTCACAATCGGCCATATATGGCAACGAGGTTCTGAGTTCCGTGAAGGAAGGACACATTGCTGTACAGGAACAGCTTCGTCTGGCTGAAGTCAACCGGATTGCCATGTCTGAGGTAGAGCAGACGGTCCAGGAATTAGAGGAGAGCGCCTCCCGGATTGCCACCATGACTGCCTATGTGTCGGGCATCGCTACACAGACCACCCTGCTGTCTCTGAACGCCTCCATTGAAGCGGCACGCGCAGGTGAAGCCGGACGCGGCTTTGCTGTCGTCGCAGGGGAAGTGAAGAAACTGGCCGAGCAATCGGAGCAATCGGTACAGCATATCTTTGCAGCAGTCAGCGAAATTACAACGGCTATGGGCAAAGTAAAAAGCTCGGTGACGCAGAGCATTCAGCTCTTTGCGGAACAGGAGAAGGCTACTGGAAAAACCGGCGAATCCTTCTCCGGAATCCGTCACAGTGTGGAGCGGATCAGTACAAGCATTAACCAGCTTGCGGAAGACATGAAGCAGTCCAGTGAACTTAGCGCACAGGTTCAGCAGGCGATTGAAAACATCAGCGCCATTACGGAGCAATCAGCTGCAAGCAGCGAAGAAATTACCGCTTCAACAGCTGAGCAGCAGCGTTCGTTCAATGAAGCAAGCACCAAGGTGAAGTCTTTGCGGGATATCAGTGCGGAGATGCATCAGGAGCTATTACGGTTCCGGTTGTAGTGGAGGCGTTATAAAGAAGAGGCTGTGCCTGAAGCTGGAAGTGGCCTTCCCTTCTCGGGTCGAAGCGCTAATCCATTCTAACGAATCGACCACACCTTAATTGGAGGGTTTGAGTCGAATGCACAGTTTACGAATTCCAGGCAAGCTATTTGGAGCTAGAATAAAAAGTGGACACCCATTAACGGACAGAAGGATAATAAGACTAACGGAGGTGTGTCCACATGGGAGAACAACGGCAACGATACAATGAAGAATTCAAAAAACAAACGGTCAAGTTTATTCAAGAACAGACGAAGACACTCAGTGATCTGGCAGAAGAGCTTAACATCCCGAAAAGTACGTTACATCAATGGATGAGCCAATATCGTGAGCTCAAAAACGAACCGGCTGCCAGTATGGACCGAGTTAAGGAACTCGAAGCAGAGCTGAAAGAGATGCGTCGCATGCTCCAAGAGAAAGAACATCGACTTGCCGATACGGAAGAGGAACTAGCTATTGTAAAAAAAGCGGTGCACATCTTCAGCAAACCAAAGAACTGAGATTCCAGTTCGTGGAGAATCATCGCTCCGAGTTCCACTTGGAGAAGATGTGCGAAACCCTGCAGGTCTCACGGAGCGGGTACTACAAATGGCGGAAGAACGAAACAAGCATGCAGGAGCTTCGGAAATCCCAGATCATGAAGCGAATTCAGTACCATTTTTCCGACCACAACAAGCGATATGGTAGCCCCAAAATTACACGGTTACTTCATCTGGAGGGGTTTAAGATCACCGAACGTACAGTGAGTGTGTACATGCGCCAAATGAAGCTCCGTTCCGTCGTTAGCCGCATATATCGTGTCCAGACCACGGACTCCAAGCATAACCATCCGGTCGCACCCAACACGCTGAATCAACAGTTTAAAACGCTCAAACCGAACACCGTCTGGGTTACAGACATCACATACATCCCGTGCCGAGGAGGACGCTTGTATCTCGCCAGTGTCCTGGATTTGTGCACGCGTGAAATTGTTGGTTGGCGTTTGTCGAACCATATGGAAACTAGCTTGGTGCTGGATGCTTTGAAGGCTGCTTACACTGCCAAACGACCTGGTAAGGGTTTGCTCCATCACTCGGATCGCGGCTCCCAATACACCTCCAAAGAGTACGTCGAGCAATTAAGTGCCTACGGTATGGAATCCAGCATGAGCCGCCGGGGAAACTGTTACGATAACGCCTGTATCGAGTCTTGGCACAGTATTTTGAAGAAGGAACTCATTTACTGTAATCCGCGCTTTAAAACACCGGAAGAGGCCTACATGGCTATCTACCAATACATTGAGTTTTACTACAACCGCAAACGAATGCATGGCGCACTGGGGTACCTTTCCCCTGCCCGTTTTGCACAGCAATTCACCGGAAATTCCGTAGCGTAAGTGTCTACTTTCTTGACAGAGGTCCAATTCTCATTATACGGATACAAACTTGGGCCAGAACCTGCCGAGCAGCGAAAATAACGCCGCTGTGATTCGTTAAAACGCAGATCAATGGAAAATGCAGATCATAGCGTATGCTCGGTTCGTTAAACGGTATTCACACTAAAAAGGGATGTCCACGTCATGTTTGATGACTATGGGACATCCCTTTCTTTATGTTATGAATGATTTATATCATTGTTGTGTCAGAGGCATGCAGCACAGGAAGGACACGTACTCTCTAAATGCACCTATCACACGAACTCAAAGCAACGTAAATTTAGCTTATGAAATAACGAATGTACCCAGAGTGCAGCAACAAGCGTGCCCTTGGTTTACAGGGCATCCATGATATCCCCGGCGAGCAGGGATGCCGGATCACCTCGCAGCAACGCGGCTCTCTCCGCTGCCTGGCCGTGCAGGAACACGCCAAAGGCAGCAGCTTGCTCCGCGCTCAGCCCTTGGGCGAGCAGACCGGCAATGATGCCGGTCAATACGTCTCCCGCACCGCCGGTTGCCATGCCAGCGTGCCCGGTGGTGTTGATGTACGCCTCGCCGGATGGCGTTGCGATGACCGTGCGTGCTCCCTTGAGCACCAGGGTTAGGCCCTGCTCGCGGGCGTACCGTGCAGCGTGTCCAATTCGGTCACGCTGCACTTCGGGGGTCGACATGCCCAGCAGTCGGCCCATCTCCCCGGGGTGCGGCGTCAGAATGGTCGCCGCACTTCGTTTGCCCCAGTCGCGAGGCCCGGTTGGGCCAGCGTCTGCAAGCATGTTGAGGGCGTCCGCGTCGATGACGAGCGGGCGATCCGTCTGTTGCCACAGACGGCGCAGCCAGTCTGTGTCGCCCTTGAAGCGGCCGAGGCCCGGGCCGGTCGCGAGCACGTCGCGGCTCTCCGCGAGACGCAGCACGGCGTCGGCGGAAGCCGCGTTCCACTCGCCGCTGTCGCCATCGGCGGCGGCAGCGAGCATGAGCTCGGGCACGGTGCCGATGACATGCGGTAGCAGTGCCGCGGGCAGCGCCCATGTGGCGAGCCCGCAGCCAGCGCGCAGCGCGGCCTTGGCCGAGAGCAGGCCTGCGCCGCTCATGGGCAGACTTCCTGCGGCCAGCAGCACGTGGCCGTAAGTGCCCTTGTGGCCGTCCGGTGCCCGGAGACGGCCCGTGTCCACGCGCAGCGCACCACGCAGCACCTCATCCGTCAGCAGACGGACCGAGGGGCCATGCTCCGGCGCAAGCCGCGCAGGAATGCCGATGGAGCGCACCACGATGCGCCCCGCAGCAGATGCGCCCGGGTACTGAACCAGCCCGCGCTTAAGCAGCGCGAGACATACGGTCACCCGGGCCTGAATGCAGGGCTCATATACCTCCCCAGTGTCGGCATTCAGCCCGCTTGGCACATCGGCGGATACGATCGGCTTGCCGCTATCGTTCGCCGCCTCAATCAGCGCCGCGTATGCTCCGCGCGGCGCCCCACTGGAGCCGGTGCCCAGCAGCGCATCCACGATGCCTGTGCACCGGCTGAAGTCCACGGCTTCGCGCCCGTGGACAAGGGCAGGGATGCCGAGCTGTGCTGCGGCATCCCGCTGCACTGCGGCTTCGCCCCGCAACGCATCAGGCACATCGGCGTATACCAAAGTCACGCCGAGCCCCGCTTCAACCAAATGGCGCGCCGCAACCAGCCCGTCGCCGCCATTATTACCCTTGCCGATCAGCATGTACCACTGCTGATCACCAGGTTGCCCCATCACGAGCGCCGGCTCGGCGATGATGTCGCCACCATGACCTTGCCGATCCCCGGGCCCGGTGTGCGCCCGCTCCCGGTTACCATCGTTCCGGCCGTCCTGCTGCTCCGGACTGCGGCCAACGCCCTCTTTCCGGCCTTCCCGGCACAGCCGGATAACTTCCTCGGCGATGGCTCTGCCTGCGTTCTCCATCAGACTGGCAGCCGGAATGCCAAGCTTGTGAATCGTATGCTTATCCACAGCTCTCATCTGTTCAGCGGTTACGATAAACAATGTTCATCCCTCCCCGGTGAATTTCTCCGAAAATTGCATTTGCGAATAGCTTATACTCTCACGATGATTCTTTAGTTTTCCAAGCTGCTTCGCTTCATTGAATGTTCTCGTCTGTTTTCCCAGCCCTGTAACCTGCAGCTCTTAATAACCTACTGTAAACCGAGATTGAATAAATTGTGGATCATCCAGCTCATCCACCAAAGCCGCTGCAAAATCGCCAACCGAAATGGAGCTCTCACCAAGATCATCGGTGATTACACGATTCATACCAACCCGGAACAGGCCTGTCCGTCGTCCCGTTGTGATTGTAGCCGCAGGACTCATGTAGGTCCAGTGAATATCCGACGCCTCAATCAGGTTATACGCATCTACATGAGCCTTCGCCAGTGGCTTGACTTCCTCTGGGAACCCTGGCGTGTCCATTAGCATTTCTCCAGAATCCGTAATCAAGCTTCCCGCTCCGCCAACCACAACCAGCCGTCCTGCTTTCGAACGACGAACACCCTCGATTAGCGAACGTGTAACTTCCAGCATCTCTTCTTCCGAACCAAACTTCGGTCCATAAGCACTCACAACGGCTTCCTGTCCTGCTGTAAAATCGGCAACCTGGTCCGGGTTAAGCAAATCCCCTTGTACCACACGCAAACGCTCATGCTCCATCTCCACCTTCGCAGGCTCACGAACAATCGCCGTTACTTCATGTCCTCGGTCCATCAATTCCCACAATATCGTCTTTCCAATCGCTCCGGTTGCTCCAAAAATGGCAACTTTCATATTAAATCCCTCTTTTCAGTAGATATCCTCTTGTCAACTTACCGTTATTTTAATACTTAATCCCATTGTTATATACCTTAAACGGCTCACGCCATCTTAAACCCTCTTCCCCCACTTGTAAACCATCGCCATAAAATCTCTTCTATTCATTAATTCAAACAAAAAAGCCGCTATATGCGGCTCACATCAATTCCCTCATAAATTAAATGAGGTTCTGGATATTTCTTCTCTTCACTTTTCGACAACCTGCTACTTTTTGATTCCTATTCTTGCCTCCACCACATGCCTTCCGATTTCGGACTGGTGTAGGTGAAGCCAAATTGGGCGTACAGACGGTCAGCAGGGACATCTGCCAGCAGGCTGACCAATCCACGAGCAGGCACATGTTCACGCAAATAGTTCATGATCTCGCTCATGATCAGTTTGCCATATCCTCTTCCCTGCTGGTCCGGACGCACGGCGATATCCACCACCTGAAAGAAACAACCGCCATCTCCGATGACCCGACCCATGCCTACAATTTCATTTTCTTCACGCAGACAAACGGCAAAAAGACTATTCGGCAGCCCGATTTCGGCCCCCTCCTGGCTCATCGCACTGAGACCCGCGCTCTTTCGTAGCGCAAGATACTCGGCTGCTGAGGGCGGTGTATGTTCAATGTTGATGTGGTCCATGAATCATGCTCCCTTCCTAATTAAACCTACGATTAATTGCAAAATAAAAATTTCATGGGTGATTACATCTTCTTTGCTTAGGCACCTTGGACCTTCTTAAGACCGTAAATTCCTACTGTTCCTGCTTGAATTCACGCAATTCCTGTGTAATAGTGAGAGAAAGCTTAAGTGAACCGTGTTTCATGCTACACTACAGTTTTTGCAAAGGAGGAACTATTTGTGCTTCAACGCTGGATACCTGCTCTGTTCTCATATCCGGGCTTCGGGGCGTTACTACTCGGAATGATCGCTGTACTGCTTGGACTATACATATGGTCTGCGACAGAAGTCAGACGAAGTCGTGACAGGCGAATACAAGCGATACGAGATACATTATACATAAGTACAACCCTGTTGGGACAACTCACCGTAAAAGAACATCGGAATGACGCTCTTACGGAACATGAGCATCATGAATTGTTAACCGCCATGCTGTCCTGCAGAACCGCAGTCCATCTATCTCCTCAGCTTCAGGATCAAATCCGCAGCTGTATCATTGATGTTGATCCAGCTCGGCTCGCATTGATGCACAGGGCTCTGGAACGAGAGAGTGCAGCATTATCGGATGAATTGAATCGGTACGCCCATCCAGACCATTGGGGAAGAGCGGTCTGGAATGTCATTCGTCCAGCTGCCGAACCCGCCGCCGTGGCTGCTTTAGTGTACCTGATCGCTGATTTTGTATTCCGTCAACAAGGTTTGATGTATCCTTTCTGGCACTCCTGGTTCAATGCTTTGCCATGGATACGCTTCGTCTCCTTGATCGTCACGGTGTTCTATGGTTATCTGCTCTGGTCCAGCCCAAAACAGCGTTCATCGGGCACAGTAACCAAAGCCCTAGTCACCCTAATTGCCCTGTGCTCCCTCCTTCATCTGATCGGACTTGCTGCTGCTCCCTACGCATTGGGATTACAACTCATTCTGTTCATCTCTGGCTTCAGCCTGACAGGAACGCCTTCCCGCAGTGATCGCCCCTTCGTGGGACACAGCGATTCGGATAAGGAATGGAATAGCCGTACAGAAGCACAGGAGGATGAGAATGTGGACATGGAGCTAAACCTCTATAAACCACGTACATCCGGAGCAATTTCCGAAAAGTGAACCTCTTTCTGAATTTGGTTGACCTGGTATCAGCAATCTCCGTTCATTCAAAGCCCAAAAAAGAGAAGCCCACAGAATCGTCGGCTTCTCTTTTTTGGGTTCCACTTATTTCAGCATTTGCTTAATTCAATTTCCGATTTTATAAAAGGTCCGTGCACAATTACAAATTCAATCCCGAATTACATGAAGGATGACGACGCCTATCCCTTCGCACTCGTATTCGATCCGCGCAATGAACGAGGTGAGCTGCTTCGTGCAGTGCTGCCGGATTTGGAGGCGCTGCCGGAGGGCGTATTTTCAAAACGCTTGCGTTCGGTCCGCTCCATCTGCACGATCTGGCCTTCATGTACAACGATGTGCAGCGAGCCAAACTCCATGTCATTCAGTTGTCCGGCGATTCGATCCATCCATACCTCATCCACTTTTAACGGCTTAGCCATAGAGCCGCCTCCTCTTCTCAGGCTACTGCCCGCTATATTCCTCAAGTGTGCTGTCATCCAACCCGATTTATAATTCATTCTTATCCAACCTATATACTTGGTTTATACATTAGCAGGGCTTCCAGTAGCTGTCAATCCGAATTTTCATGAATCGGAGGCAACATCTGTTTTCATTCGGAACCCTCTTAAAAACCAAAATGTTCGGCATGGATTTCGGAGCGTTACTCACCTTTCGGGAATCGTTTTATGACCCAGCCAGCTCTTAAGAAGCAACGTTGCCAGAGCCAAAATGAGCAGCAAGGAGGCGACGGCAAACGAAGCAGAGAATTGATACTCGTTATATAAAATTTCGACATGCAGCGGAAGCGTGTTGGTCTCCCCGCGAATATGACCGGACACGACAGACACAGCTCCGAATTCACCCATGGCCCGCGCATTACACAGAATGATGCCATACAGCAGACCCCACTTGATGTTGGGCAGAGTCACGTTCCAGAAGATCCTCCACCCGGAGGCTCCCAGCGTTACCGCTGCTTCTTCTTCTCTCGTGCCCTGATCCTCCATCAGTGGAATCAGTTCCCTGGCGACGAATGGAAACGTAATGAACAACGTTGCGATAACAATGCCAGGCAGGGAAAAAATAATTTTGATATCATGCTCGGCCAGCCACGGTCCAAACCATCCATTCGAACCAAAGACGAGCACAAAGATCAACCCGCCTACCACCGGCGAGATCGAAAAAGGGAGATCAATCAGGGTGATCATGAGCCCTTTTCCCCTGAATTGGAACTTGGTAATGACCCACGCAGCCGCCACACCGAATATCGTATTAAGCGGCACGGTGATCCCGGCAACCAGCAGCGTAAGTTTTAACGCCGACATCGCATCCGGTTCGGTAAGCGCGGCGATGTAGACACCCCAGCCCTGCTTCAACGCCTCCATCAGCACGATCACCAGCGGCAAGATGAGCAGCCAGATCAGCACCAGACTTGCCAAGCCGATTAACAACCATTTGACCCATGTGGCTTCTGTGGTTGCACGGTTGGGACCCGGTCCAGTTCGCACACGGGCAGCAGGCGGTAATGGAACGGAACCCGCCATATTCTGTACCTCCTTTTGGTTTATATAAGTTGAACAAATGATTTTACACTAAACCACTGCGCGGTCAGAACATCTTCCGATTGCTGTTATCCCCGGATTTTTTATGAACCGATCCTAAAAAGGGGAAATCCGGGGATAAAGGCAAACGCTCCGCTTCTCCAGATTTTTCTGTCCTCTCCGTTTATCGTGTAAATGTTAAGTTCAACTTATATAGGTTGGCTTATATACATTAAGCTCTGCCTGCCTTTCGGCTCCAGCGTTGAAGTGAATTAATGATCAATAGCAGGACAAAAGAGACCAACAGCAGCAGCAAGGCTACCGCCGTAGCTCCTGCATAATCGAACTGCTCCAGCTTCGCCATGATCAGCAGGGGGGCGATCTCCGTTTTCATCGGCATATTACCTGAGATAAACACCACTGAGCCATACTCGCCAATACCCCGGGCAAAAGCCAACGCAAAGCCGGTCAGCAGCGGCGGAATTAGGTCCGGAAGCAGGATCTTCCGGAATATCCGCCATCTTCCCGCTCCCAGCGTGGCCGCAGCTTCCTCCACCTCAGCCTCCAGCTCCTGCAAAACCGGCTGCACCGTGCGTACCACAAACGGAATCCCGATAAACATCAGCGCCAGAGTAATGCCCGCCTGAGAATAAGCCAGCTTGATACCCAGAGGCTCCACGAACTGCCCAATCCAGCCATTTCCGGCATATAACGCCGTTAAGGCAACCCCCGCAACTGCCGTCGGCAAGGCAAAAGGCAGATCAATGACGGCATCAAACAGCCGCTTCCCCGGAAATTCATAACGAACCAGTACCCATGCCAGAAGCAGCCCGAGGACTAGATCGATCAAGGCCGCTGCGCCTGCGGTCAGAAAACTCACCTGGAAAGAAGCCAGCACCCGGGGATTTGTTGCCACCTCAATCAATGTGGACCAGGTCAACCCTGTGGAGTTAAACAAGAGCGCTGCCAGTGGAGTAAGTACAACCAGGCTCAGGTAAAGCACACTGTAACCCATCGTCAATCCGAATCCCGGCAGTGTACGACTCCGGGCTACCATCACCTTGCTCATGGACGTTCATCCTCTCTGCCTTCAGTCGGTAGGACTGGTTGGCCGCTTACATGATCACGCAACAATATCGATCTTAATAGCATTAGCTGCCCGGAACATAAATCTGGTCAAAGATACCGCCGTCATTGAAATGTTTGGCCTGTGTATCCCGCCATGTGCCAAATACATCACTCAACGTGAACAGCTCAAGCAGCGGGAACTGATCCTTGAACTTTTCCTTCACGCTGTCCAGTGTTGGACGGTAATAGTTCTCGGCAGCAATGGTTTGCCCCTCTTCGCTGTACAAATATTTCAGATAGGCGTCCGCTACTTCGCGGCTGCCCTTTTTGTCTGCATTTTTATCCACGATCGCTACAGGTGGTTCAGCCAGAATGCTGACCGAAGGAACAACGATATCGAATTTGTCCGGACCCAGCTCTTTAACCGATAAGAAAGCCTCATTCTCCCAGGCAAGCAGCACATCACCAATACCACGCTCTACAAACGTAGTTGTTGCTCCACGCGCTCCAGAGTCAAGAACAGGTGCATGTTTGAACAATTCTGCAACGAAAGCCTTGGCCTTCTCTTCATCATTGTTGTTATGCTTGAGCGCATATCCCCATGCCGCCAGATAGTTCCAACGGGCCCCGCCGGACGTTTTGGGATTCGGAGTTATGACCTGCGTATCTCCCTTGATGAGATCATCCCAGTCCTTGATACCTTTCGGGTTGCCTTTGCGTACCAAAAACACAATCGTTGATGTATACGGGGAGCTGTTATGCTCGTATTTATCCTGCCAGCCCGCATTGATCAAACCTTTATCTTCGATGGCATCAATATCGTAACCCAATGCCAGCGTAACCACATCTGCATCCAGTCCATCAATGACTGAACGACTTTGTTTACCTGAACCGCCATGAGATTGCTTAACCGTTACTTCCTGACCTTTCTCTTTCAGCCAATACGCCGCAAACGCCTTGTTATATTGCTCGTAGAGTTCACGTGTCGGATCATAGGATACATTCAGCAGCTCGATCGCTTTTGCTCCTTCTTTGCTGCCTTCCGCTTCCTCAGATGTTCCCGCCGCATTCGTGCCACCACCATCCGATCCGCATGCCGCCAGTACCCCTGTTAATACCAATGCCAGACCAACCAGAATACCCTTATGAATTCTCTTTTTCATAGTTAACACTCCCCCCGAATGGATCTGCAAGATTACCTCCACAGGCTGAACAGCATGGAACGCACCGAAAAAAACAGAAAACGGAGGAACCCCCGCGCACTTCTCCCTCATAAAGTCATGCCGACCCAAAGGCCGTGTATGCTTCATCCAGAATTCATACGCTACGGTGTTCCTCCGTCTATACGGTGAGAACGTTATTCTGTTCACGTTACGATCTCTCATGTGACTGTAAATGACTGCTTCCGCAATTCAAGCGAAGTCATTTTTATTATTCCTACCTGTTTAGTGAGTTATATACGTATCATAAGGGCAGTGCATATGGCTGTCAAACGTTTTTTTCCGATTTCTACCGAATATCTGTGTAAATGGCAGAAAAAAAGAACAACGAACCCCAGTCCGTTGTTCCCTTGTCAGCGGCGTGCTTTATACGCCGTAAAATTATCCCAGGACTTGGCATGAGTCCCTGCCATTTCCCTATCTTTATTTGCCGGCATACCGAATATTCGGCACTGGAGGCGTACTCATGCCATCCCCCAAATAAAAGCCAGTGTGCGGCGGTTGGTTATAGGCTACATTTTGCCAAGCTACGCCAAGACGGTATACTGGATCATGCATCAAGGTATAGATGCGTTTGTCCGTAACGGCTGTTGTCGTGTAGATACGCAGCGCAGAGCTGTCATTGGTCCGCCATACCACTTCTTCTCTCCAGTCTCCAAACAGGTCGGCCTGCAAATTCGGTGTGGATTTCGTTCCATTATTGGAAGAAACGCCGGAAGCGGTCAACAAATTCACCGTTTTGCTATTGGCGTAATCCCATTTATCAATTCGGTTGCTGTCCAGCAGCTCGCGGAGCAAATCACCGTCCCACCAAATTCCAAAATTCGTGGAGGAAGGCAGGGTAGTCCCTATTTTCTGTCCTTTGGCTGTGTACAACCCGCCGTCTGCCCAAACTTCTGCACCCTTATAACGCGGATCGATATCGGCTGCCATACCGCGTCCAATATCCTTCGTTGTAGGTATGCCCCAGATCAATTGACCTGTACGTGCATCGCGGAATTCCACGCCTGCATTGGAGGGTGTCTCATGAACCTGAAATACTTCTAGACCCGCACGATCGGGGTCCAGATCACTTAGATGCATGGCATCCCCATGATGAAGCCCTGTCGTGTAGAGCCCCTTCCCGTTATCATCCACCGCCATCGCTCCGTAAACGATTTCGTCTTTGCCATCGCCATCCACATCCGCCACACTCAGATTATGGTTGCCCTGTCCGGCGTAACCTGAATTACCCGACGTGCTGGAGTCAAACGTCCACTGCTTGGTTAGTTGTCCATCCCTCCAATTGTACGCCACCAGCACAGTCCGGGTATAATAACCACGTGCCATGACCAGACTTGGCCGCTCCCCATCCAAATACGCAATCGCTGCAAGGAATCGATCGACCCGGTTGCCGTAATTGTCTCCCCAATCGGATACATTGCCACGCGCCGGTTCATAGTTTACCGTGGAGAGTGCTTTACCCGTCTGTCCATTGAAGATTGTAAGAAACTCCGGTCCTGACAGAACATACCCGCTGGAATTACGATAATCCTTGCTGGCATCACCTATGACTACTCCCGTACCATCCTTGGAACCATCTGCCGTTTTCATCGCCACCTCGGCCTTGCCGTCACCGTCCAGATCGTACACCATGAACTGGGTGTAATGAGCACCGGCACGGATGTTTTTGCCCAAACTAATGCGCCATAGGCGCGTTCCGTTCAATTTGTAGGCATCGATAAACACCTCGCCCGTGTAGCCACTTTGGGAGTTATCCTTGGAGTTGGACGGGTCCCATTTTACAATTAATTCATACTCCCCGTCCCCATCCAGATCCCCTGCACTTGCATCATTGGCACTGTACGTATAGGCCACTCCATCCGGTGTTGTACCGCCTGCCGGCACACTGAGAGGTACGGACAAGTAATTATTTCCCCAAACGCTCGCTGCGGCTGACGCCGCCTGTTCTGTTCCGCCCACTACGGCCCGAACCGTATATTTGGAACTGCTTGTCCCGCTTGCATCCTGGAGGTTGGTACTGTTCGTTATGGGCGATGCGTTTACTTTGGTTCCATCCCGATAGACGTTAAACGATACATTCGACCCTTCCGTACCCAGCAGCCGCCAACTGACAAATACACCCGTGCCTGTCTTTACCGCAACCACACCACGGTCCAGAAACTCCATCTGACGCGCACCTGCAGCATGCGTGACCGACGTGTTCCCAAGACCGAGCGAAGTAATCAGCAGCGCAGAACTCAGCAGGGATGCCCCCGCAGTCCGCAAAGTGCACTTCCATAACGATCGTTTTCCCATAAAGCCATTGCCTCCCCAATCGAATTGGTAAGCCCGATGCCCTTGGTAGCGCCGTCTTATATGTAAGCGCTTTAATAAATTATTTTAAATTAATCATATAATTCCATCCATAGGTCTAATTTAGTAATTAAATGATTAGTACATAAAAAAAGTCGAAGGATTTTTCCTTCGACTTTATAATATCTTCTTCTTCGATCATAACTAATCCCAAGTCAAACATTATAATGCATAATAAACTCATAAGTCTATACTTCTGATTCGTTAAATAATGTTCTTCCTGCTGATTAATAATAAATAAATGGAGTGGTCTTGTCGCCACAAGGGATAGGTTAATAAATCCGCTCAAGTTCATATCCCTTTTTTTCAAGCTCACCTGGAACACTTGGTTCAATCATAACATGAGCAGCACCGATGATGACAAAATAAGTCTGTCCATCATCCGTTTGTAAAATTTCATCAAGCTTATTGGCCATATGAAAATTCCGAGTATCATTGATTGCCTGTTGATACTTTTCATCAATATCTTCAAAACCTTCAGTTAACTGATTCTTAAAAGCATCGTCATTCCCATGAACCCAATTATATCCCAACTGGTTTAAAAAACTCGCTGTCTCCTCATGATCTGCTATAGAACCTTCTAACATTTGTACTTGGGTTTCCATATTAAAACCAGCTAGCACTTCATATTGCATCTCAATAGTTTCTAACTCAACAATTTCTTTATTGTCTTCTAAAGCACGTTGAAGAAAATACAGATCAACCCCATACTCTGGCGCTAGTTCACTTTCTTCATTACTAATTTGGTTTAATAAAGTTCCCAAAAACCAAGGCTGGAAGTGATTGTAATCAGCTAAAGTCATTTCGTGCGCTTCAAATATTTCTGAAAGCTTGGCATAAGACACCTCCGATAACACGTCATCCAGCGTGGTATCATCCTCAAATAATGCCATCTCGTTTATTTCTTCTTCATTCAAATCCACTTTAAACATATTGATCTCTGGAAGAATGACATCTGCGTCCTCATAAGCTTCTTCAATTCCCGAAGCAAGAGGATAAAAGTCTTGATGGCCCAAATGAATCGTTCCATGCACATACATGATCGTTTCGCCGTGAACCACCTTCCACAGAAATCCCCCATCTCCCTCATAATCAAGAGCCGTTTCACTTATTTGCTGTTCATTATCTTGTCCATTAGCCCCTTCACTCTCGATCATCTCATTATTGGGGCCCGTACACCCTGCTATTACAAGTATTACGATCAACAAGTATATCGACATGAGTCGTTTCATCATCGTAACGTTCACCCTTTCTTCATTTTCATTATTATTGATCCAAATGCGTGCTTTCGATATCAATTAACCAATGGTTTTTGAGCATTAGAGCCCGTTCTGTTCCTGCTATTGCAGCGGCAATACCAATCGTAAAATAAGTCCAAATGGACAGTTGGATCGGCGATTCAAATGCACCTATATTTTCTGAAACCCATGGAATAGCAGAGATGTTTTCCAAAAATTGAGGAATGGTTAAAGCGGTTGATATTAACAAGATCATAATCGCGATCATGCCAATGAATGCGCTGAGGATAGGAAATCGTCGATGCACCCACATTCGAAAACCTCGTATCGAACGTCTATCTGGAGATAGGGAAAAGGTGTCCTCGCTAGCACTAACATAATGAATACCATTAATCCCGGTCGAATTGTTTGTTATTTCGATCACGCCATTCTCGACTGGAAAAGCTGCTGGAAGCTTAGAATAGGCAATATGTTTATTTTCGCGGTATAAATCAACGCGGGGCTCTTCTGCAAAATATTTGGATTTTATGGCATATGAGGTGGTGTTCCTACTACTATGATTAGTTATTTCGATGTGAAATAAGGAGTGAGTAAATATACTCCAAAACCGGTACTTTTTCAAAAGATGACCATCGCCTGCTTTCACTTTTTTCAATTTCTTACGATGTTTACGTTGACGAATGAAATGAAACATGGAATGAACTTACCTCCTTTACTCTTATATTGAATAGACATTTTAAATACTGATCAATCAATCAAATTTAAATTAAAAAAATTTACTACTCTCTTGGTTTATTGAATCATTTTTAAAACGTTCTTTGTTACCTTTTCTGTGTAATCTTTAAAGCTCAATATACTCTCGTTTTGGGGCAGGGACATCGATAGAGAAACAGCCCCTCTGATCATCATGGCAATGACTTTGGGATCAAAATCTTGAAATTCTTTCGCTTGTTGACCTTCGTGAAGAATCTCTTCTAACAGGACGTTTAATTCATCTTCAGGATTGATTTCTAACCGAAAATAAGGAACATTATCTGGTGTGCGAACATTAAACACGATTTCCAATAGTGCCGTGGTGTTCCCACGTTTTATAGCGCGATAGGTGATTCCCGCTTCTATATAGGCCATCAATTTTTCCAGATTGGATGATTTTTTTTCTACTCTCTCGATCATAAAAGCTTTCTCTTGTTCAACCAAATAGAGCAATGTATTGTTCATCAAATCTTCCTTGCCAGAAAAATGATACGAGATGAGTCCCGTACTCGTATTAGCCCTTTTTGCTATTTTGGATAGGCTGGTGCTAAAATATCCAATCTCTGTGAGAACCTCAATCGCAGCATGAATGATTTGTTCTCTGCGGGCATCGGCTATTAAATATTGCTTGTTTTTCATCTTTTCATCTACCTTCATGGAATTGACTGAATGTTTTTTATATTGATCGGTTAATCAGTTATTATGATAATGTTTACTTCCCCTCCTGTCAAGGATGGATAAAAACATGCCCAAGGCAACCTTCTCGGTTGTCGTATATGTGTATGCTCACAAAAAAGGATAGTGTACACGATGGAGTTCTATTTCAATGACCGCCTCTTCAGCACGCCAAACGGACATTTTGAAATGCAGAGGATGCCCGAATTGGTATCATCGATCTGGAGAGCAAGATAATATCAAGTCTCTCGATCTATGGTTCTGATGATGCGCTGCGGTATTTGGGCAAGTTCTGATTCTTCTCTAACAATGGAAAGTGACGGATTCGAGGCTTTCAGGTGAGAATAAACATCTTTCCGTAATGATGTCTATTTTTCTTTCAGCGAACAAAAGATCTAATAACAATTTTATCGTGATAATTGCCACTATTTTCAAGATATTTTTTAAAAATATAAATAAAGCTGCAAAACCATGCATTTATACATGATCTCACAGCTTTTCAGATGCAATGTGCTACTATTATTTCACCATGTCTCACAACAAAATCTTAAACCACTGGCGCAATACATACTGGACGCGGCAGCTCCAGCTTGAACCCGTTATGAGTCAGACGTCCATCTTCGCCATTGATCTGAAAAGCAACAAGGTTGTTGCTGTCCTGATTGGCCACCAGCAGAATACCGTCAGGCAGCAGGTTGAAGTTACGCGGAGTCTGTCCAATGGTGGAGGTCCATTCAACAGCCTCCAGCTCACCGGATTCCTGATCAATGTGAAACAGCACAATACTGTCATCCCCACGGTTGGAAGCATACAGGAAACGCCCACAAGGGGACACGCGGATGTCCGCCGACGTACCTTCTCCACTATGACCTTCAGGCAGTGTGGAGATATGCTGCAGCGTAGTGAACTCTCCTCTACGCTCATCATACATGAACGCTGTAACGGTATTGCTCAATTCATTGACCACATATGCCCATTTCGAGTTTGGGTGGAAGACCAGATGTCTCGGTCCGGAGCCTGGAAGCTGATTCATCTCCCGGTGTGTAACCAGACGGCCTTCTTCGTTACGGTACACAATGATCTGATCCAGACCAAGATCACATACAATAGCATACTGTCCTGAAGGATCTGGCTGAATGGAGTGGGCATGCGGGCCTTCCTGACGGTCATCATTCTGCCCTCTTCCCGTATGTTCAACCAGCGCGCTCATCTCCCCAAGCGTGCCTTGATCCCCCACCGGGAATACATTCACACTGCCACTGCTGTAGTTCGAAGTCAGCACCCATTTGCCGTCCTGCGTCACAGATACATAACAAGGCGAAGCGCCCTTCGTCAACTTGCGATCCATCAAATGCAGTTCACTCGTTGCGGCATCCCGCCGATAGACGAGCACCTCGCCCTCGTCCGTTTCGCTTGCAACATATAGACAAGTCCCATCCGGGCATAAAGCAAGATATGACGGATTGTCCACCCCGTCCATATGATTTACAATCCGCATCTCGCCTGTATCCTTATTCAACGCACATAGAAAAATCCCCGGTTGATCCGCTGATGCATAAGTACCTGTATAGAACAAAACTTCATTGGTTGCTGTCGTTTCCATCATTTCATTCTCTCCCTATTCATTCAAATGGTTGATCTTGCTCTATAATCACATGCCGTTACACGAAACTGTAAACCGTATGTTTAATTCCACTATTATGTATTTACCCAATTCATGTCGCCTTGCTTCAGTGGGTATCCTCCCTCACCATAATACAAAGTATGAAACCTTACAAGAGCTCCACCGCATGGCGAATGTCCCAACGAAATCAAGTATGCAAAAACTCAATGTATTGCCTGATTCATTACCGCAGAAACGGTTGAACGGAGTAGTAACGATCCATTTCATATTAAAATTCAATTGGAAAATTGCAGCAACCTTTTGACGAATAGGGTCGTCTATAGGGGCAAATAGCTTTTATACAAAGGGATAATCCCGGAAAAGTGAGGCGAACCTGATATGAAAAAAAATATGTTGGCTACGTTAACCGCCGGAGCTTTACTCACCCTTTCTCTGAGCGCGGGTCCGATTCATGCAGCTCAAGCAGAATTCACTGATATTCAAGGTATTGCAGGCGCGGACAAGATTGAATCCCTGCATCAGGATGGCTTAATCAAAGGAGTGAGTGACAGCTTGTTCAAACCGGAACAGGAACTAAACACGGCTCAGGGCATACAGCTCATTGCAGATGGTCTGCATCTGAATTTGGACACGATTCGTTTTATTAAGCAGCCACTGCCCAGTGACTATTTCTCCAACGTAAAAGATGGCGTATGGTACAGTGATGCTTTTATCCGTGCCCAGTTCAATGGCATTAAGATGTCAAACGATATCGATCCTTCCAAAGCGTTGACCCGTGAACAATATACCCTTTTCTTGATGCAGGGCATTGAAGCCAAAGGCGGCCTGCCGATGATTAACATCAAACCTGTAGATATCACGGACGAAAAAGAGCTTACTCCAGAATATCAAGGCGCTGTCCAACGCTCCCTTGTCTTGAAGATTAACACCCTTGATGCAGACGGCAACTTTAATCCAAAGGAAACGATTACCCGCGCCGAAGCTGCGGTTATGATGTATAACGCGATTGAGTATATGGAAGATTTCAATGCACCAAAAATCCCTGAAACACCAGAGAAATAATGCCCCATTGTTTTTTTTATTTTTTAAAATACCAAACAGCCGCACGTTCCCTCTAAAGGGGACATGCGGCTGTTCCGTTATATCTATAACGACAACTGATCCAAGATCAGTCTTAGAAAGAACCTTTTACAACAACTTCGGACAGCGGGAAACGACCTGCCAGACGAGCTGGTACTGCAGCTTTACCTACAGT
This sequence comes from Paenibacillus sp. 11B, assembly GCF_030487755.1. Lineage (NCBI taxonomy): Bacteria > Bacillati > Bacillota > Bacilli > Caryophanales > Paenibacillaceae > Paenibacillus > Paenibacillus sp. 11B. The sequence continues at coordinate 97,220 of NZ_JAUKNS010000009.1, forward strand.
AATCAACAACGTTGGCAAATAACGCGCAGGGATGTTGAATGTTTCGATCAATTGTTGCGGGTTGTAACCACCCATTGGGCAAGTATCATATCCCAGGGAACGTGCAGCAAGCATAATGTTCTGTGAAGCAAAAGATGCATTGCGAATCGCTTCGTCACGGGCGATTTGCGGATTTTGGTAAGCACCGTTGATCTGTCCAACCAATGCGTCACGAACTTCAGCCGGGATCGCACCTGCTTCAACAGCCTGATCATAAATCACGGCGTTGCGGTTAGCTTCCAGATCTCCGAGTACAGCAATAGTAACGGAGCTGTCTGTGACTTGACTTTGACCGTAAGCGATTGGCAGCAGCTTGGCTTTGTCCGCTTCGGATTCGATCACGAGGAATTTCCAGTGTTGCAGGTTCCATGATGATGGTGCTTCGGAAGCAGCAGTCAGGATAGCATTCAGATCTGCTTCAGGCATAACAAAACCACTTTCGTACTTTTTGACAGCGTGACGTTCATTAATCACGCGAAGTGTTTCATTGTTTTCAATGCTGGACATGCGTTCCACTCCCCAAGTTCTTTTTTTATTTTTTTACGTTCGCAAGGGCAAACTCTACCGAGTACTCACCTTCCGAAAATAACATCAGCGCAGACGATCGCTTCCATCTGTGTTCACGTTATGCCCGGAATCGCCTGAAACATCTTCGGATCATACAACCGGAGCAAACGCCCTTATATAGCCTCTCCAACATGTTTGGTAACATCCGTGCAGGTCTAGATCATGAAGAGCTGGTAATGATCAAATCTGTCATGAACTATCCTTCATTGACAAGGGTTCCATGGACAAGGAACATTCTTTCCCATTACCGATACGATGCTTCACATCCTCAATAGATATGCGGTCAAAATAAGCGCTTAGCGCTACTTCTCCTCCATCGTAGATGCTTCCCATCACATCCTGCATATTGGAAGAAACGACGCATGTGGAGCCGGATTCTCCCGAACACCAGCTGGGTCCAAGTGATCCACCTGCTACCAGCCTGTACAAGTCTCCAAGCTTGATTTCTTCACTCGGACGGCTGAGCAGATATCCACCATGGGCACCTTCCTTGGTTGTCAGGTATCCGTGCTTCCGCAGAACACTAAGTACCTTGCGTACCCTGGCTGGGTGCGTACCAACACTTTGGGACAAATCTTCACTATTGGCCATACACTCATCCTTCATGGACAAAAAGACCAGACAGTGCACAGCAATGGTAAATTCACTGTTCATTACTTACTCCCTTCCCGGCCTATCCTTCACCGATGAAAATTCAATCCAGGTAAGTATAACTGTCATTATAGGAATAACAGTTATGTTTGTCAATACTCTCAGCCAAGGGGTTCGAAAGCCTGAATTCCCCTGTCATTCCAGTATATACAGGCCTTTCATAGGTTAATTGAAATGGTTGAGTTCTATATGTGTTTTGGGCAACAGAACAAAAAAAGTGAGCCGATCGCTTCGCGAAAGGCTCCAATAAGATAGACATATGAAAGGGCTTACGAGATTATTATAATCGGTTATTCCTATTTTGAAAACGCTTTTTTTGTAAAGTGGCTTCGGTTCTGAAAATATCCTATTTTTTAAGCAAATCAACATGGGTATTGCAAAAACTAATGACATTAGTTATATTACTAACAACATTAGTTTTAAGGAGGATTCAATGATGCGAATTACACGTGAGCATGATGTTGTCCAAGTTTCATTCCTTCCGCGTCTTTTCCCTGTGAACGTATATCTCGTTGAAGAAGAAGACGGGTTTACCCTTATCGATGCCGGAATGCCATTCAGTCTCAAGGGGATTCTGGCTACCGCACAATCCCTAGGCAAACCGATTACCAGAATCATTCTGACTCACGCCCATGGCGACCATGTTGGTGCACTGGATGGTCTTAAGGATGCGTTGCCTAAAGCCGAGGTCTGCATCTCCAGAAGAGATGCCCCGCTGCTGGCCGGAGATGCTTCCCTGCTTCCCGGCGAACCACAGACACCAGTACGCGGCAGTGTGCCCAAAGCGATCCGCACCCGGCCGGACCGCTTGCTCGATGACGGCGACCGGATCGGCTCCCTGGTCGCCATTGCTACCCCAGGCCATACGCCAGGCCACATGGCCTTCATGGATACGCGCAGCCGCGTGATCATCGCTGGCGACGCATACCAGCTGCACGGCGGCCTCGCCGTATCCGGCCGCCTGCGCCCGCTCTTTCCGTTCCCCGCGCTGGCGACGTGGAACCGAGAACTTGCTCTTGCCAGCGCCAAGCGTCTGGCTGAGCTGGAACCGTCCGTGCTCGCTGTAGGGCACGGACGAATGCTGCGTCAGCCCGCCGCGGCCATGCGCGCAGCTACGGCAGACGCGGAGCAGCGGCTGCGCCCTGCCGGGGGGCGCCTGTGAGCCCCCGCCAAGGGCTGGATCGCGGCGCTTTGTTAAGCGCCGCCGCCCAGCTTGCCGACAGCGACGGATTCCACTCGCTGACACTGGCCGCTCTGGCCCAGCGGCTGGATGTGCGCTCCCCGTCGCTCTACAACCACATCAACGGTCTTCCCGGGCTTCGCCAGGAATTGGCGTTGATGTCCGCCCAGCAGCTCAGCCGTGCGTTAACCGAGGCTTCCGCTGGCCGTTCGGGCGATGAAGCCATTCAGGAGGTCGCTGCCGCGTATATCGGCTTCGTCCGCAAGCATCCAGGGCTGTACGAAGCCTTCTTCCATGCGCCGGACCGTAAGGAACCGCAGCTCGTTGTCGCCAGCACAGCTGCCCTGGATCTGCTGCTGCGTTTGTTGCAGCCCTATCCGCTAAGTGAAGCGGAAGCGCTGCATGCCGTTCGCGGTTTACGCAGTCTTTGCCATGGCTTCGCCTCCATGGGTGAGAAGGGCGGCTTCGGCATGAGCTTCGACCCGGATGAGAGCCTACAGCTGACCGTGACTGCTTTCCTGAATGGATTGCAACATCTTCATACAACCTGATATATATATCTTGATTCCAAATGGGAAGAGGGCTGCAGATCATCTGCAGCCCTCCTTATGTATCCTACCGTCCCGCTACCGAAGGAACGGTTACTCTATCGCCAGGGTACTCGCCCTGTTTGGATTTCCTGCAAAATCTTCTTCATTACGGGAACGTATACTTTCCAGTAAAAACGATCCGGAACACCCTCTTGATCGGGTGTAAGCTTCGTTTTCACGACATCCCATCCCTTGATACGGCGCCAGAATGAGTAATGTTCCAGCTCTCCGAATGACCCTGCCATATAATAAGTCCGGTTGTAGCCCTCATGCCGAATAAGAGCAGCGAATTCCGCCGGGATACCTGCGTCCATTAGTTTCTGCTGACCATTCTCCGTCAGATCCGTCTTATACCATGCCAGTACAGAAGCCTGTTGTTCAGGCACGACGATGTCAAACCATTCGCTGTAATGGATGTCCCTGGTAATGCCACTCCATTTCTTCCCTTCCTGTGTGAAGGCAAGTTTTATATTACCCGTCTTTACATCCCGGCCTTGCTTCAGTACAATCACCCGTCCGTCCTCATGAATCAGTACAATGCCCGCACCTTGAAACAACCAATTCTTCTTCTCCCGAAGCTCATAGTTCATCCGTACCTTCTGGGGCACTTCATCTGTGCTTTGCAGATCCAATACGGATTTTCCCTGCCATCCGCTGCTTCTCATTCCCAGAATCGGATACAATTGCTCTCTTGTCATGTTTGAAGCAGCGTTCGACAAGGCGCTATATTCGACCACAACCGTTACACCTTTGGTTGCAGCTTCGTTAATTTTGTGCGCATCGTATATCGTAAGGCCCTCATATGCTTTGCCTTGTATCCGTTCATTCGGATCTGTCGATGAAATATTTAGATTCGCCGTCAGGTAAATCAAGTCCGTGTCGGTTACCTCATCCGGTAATGTCCGCTCACTACGAGAGATCCCATCTTGTATATGATTTCCGTAGTAGTCTTCTTCATACCGATAATGCTCCCCTGTCTGTTGGACAATCTTTTGCTGATTCAGAATCCATACCAGTCCCTTATGCCCCGCATAGGCGAAGTCCGGTTTACCTTTATCGACAATCATGATATTAAGCGGTATCGGAGCCTGTGACTGCCACAAAATCCAGGGGATAACCAGGACCACTGATACTACGGTGAGGGAAGCCAATGCCCATACCGTGAGCGGCCTGTGATTTCTATTCATGAAGCGTATTCCTCCTTGCTCTGTTCCAAGGTATTTCTATGATCGGCATATTACCCCTTTCCGCTCTTATGGTCCTTCTTCATCCCATACTTCACCAAACGCCAGAACCGATCCTATTCATTCAACAAGCACACGGGTTCGCAGCTGACTCCATGTCTCTGGTACTTTGATACAATAGATCGGATCGGGATGTATATAATACGTCCACGCTCTTTCATCTGTTTCACGTGTTTGTATAGCCGCATAACAGGCCCGATTCAATCAGATACCTGCATATCCATCTTGGAACCGCCGATTTCCTTGATCCTGCTGCATTCGTAAGTTCATTTCCTGATTTGCCCTTACTCGAATAAACCGCTTCACACGGGGCACAATAATACAAATTTTTCAAATGAACCCTGTTTATACAATCCGGATAAATGATACACTAAGCATTCTATCGGCTTTCTTCGTTTGTGATATAATAGGAACAGAAAATTCCGGTAATTCGTAGCATGTTCCGGATGTCCGGATAACATCTTATTCCAGAGAGAGGGCGTTTTACGTGGCTCAAATCAGTCCGTTTTACCTTCAGATCGGTGCAACCGTGGGTATGCTCATCATGGCCCTGCTTGCCATCTTCATTCGAATGAAAGCCAGTCATCGTCCGGTAACCATTCGCAAAATACTTATTCCTCCTCTGGGGATGAGCACAGGTTTCCTCATGTTTGTTGTACCGGAGACTCATGTTCCGCTGCTATGGGCACTTATTGCGCTGTTGGTGGGCTGGTTTATCTTCTCGTATCCCCTCATTCGCAGTACACGGTTTGAACGAGTTAACGAAGAAATTTTTGCCACACGTTCACGGAGCTTTGCTTTCATTCTGCTTGGATTGCTGGCTATACGTCTAATCCTGCATGAAGTCATTCAGCGTTATGTAAGCATTCCTCAAACGGGTGGATTATTCTTCCTTCTGGCCTTCGGCATGATCGTGCGCTGGCGGGTATATATGTACAAACATTACAAGGAAGTTGTTGCTGCCGAATCCTAGCAACACCCTAATAACAGAAAAAGACACGTTCTGGCACTTCACTTCACCGTGCAGAACGTGTCTTTTTTGTGGGTTAGGCGTATTTTTCAAATGGAAGAAGGCAGAAGTTACCCATAATTGAAATCCATGCGAATTCGAATATCCATATGGTCCGCTCCATCTTTCACCAACATCAGCAGAGCCTACATCTTCCTTTCGTCATAAAATGGAATTGTCACGCAATAGCCCAATACGCATCGCTTCTGTTATCGCTTCGGAGCGGGAGCGTACGCCGAGTTTCTCGAAGACGCGGGTCAGACTGTACTCAACCGTACGTTGACTCATGAGTAGCTTTGCAGCGATTTCTTTGTTACTACGGCCACTTGCAACTTCCTGCAAAATCTCTTGTTCACGCTCTGTGATGGATACCTTATTCAAGGTCTGATCTTTACGTTTACTCAAATGAATCTCACTCCGACGCAATTGACGGAGCAAATGAACCGGAATAACTGCTTCATCACGCATCGCACAGCGAATTGCAGTCAGAAGCTGCTCACGGGTTGCTGTCTTACTCACAAAACCTGTCACCCCTGAGTCAATAAGGATGTTGAAGTTGGGACTTATGTCATAACCGGTGTAGATCAATATTCGATTTTCCGGATCGAGCGAGATTACCCGTTTAGTCAACTCCAATCCACTGATCCCAGGCATATTCAGATCAAAAAGCAATAGGTCAAAGTTCTCGATTTGCAATCGTTCCAACGCCTCCATGGGAAGTGTAAGCGCCGTCACTTGAATCTCCGGGTCTTGCTCCAGCAGAAGCTTCGTTCCTTCTCCTACTGATGGGTGATCATCTACCAGCAATATACGAATCATTGGATTCTCTCCTTTCTTCCCACATTTACTTTATCCTTCATCTGCTCTGGTTACTGCATGACTACGGATCGGCAACCGGATTACGGCGAATAGTCCTTTTCCAGGCTCTGAGTACCAATCCAGGCTTCCCTCAAAGCTACGGACGCGCTCTTTTATTCCCGATATCCCCATATGACTAAATGAGTCCTCTGCCGCCGACTCTTGCATCCCTATGCCATTGTCACGATATGTATAATGTAGCACCCCCTCCTCCAATCTAATGCCAATCTCAACTCTCGCAGCCCGCGAATGCTTGGCTGCGTTTCGAAGCAGCTCCTGAGTGATTCTATAGATGGCTAGCGTCTGTTCATCATCAAGCAGCCCATCAACGGATTCTGTCGAGAAGTCTACCACGTAATCCATGCGTGTCTGAGCTTCAACAAACAACTGTTCCAAAGCTTGAGTAAGTCCCATTTCCATTAAAAGTGGAGGGCGCAATTCATTACAGGTCTCGCGGATCTGATGAATGACATCAAGCAGCCCTTCCTTAATCTGTTCCAGTTCATTACGCAAACCATCAGACATCTCTTCATCAAGAATAGCTGTCTCTAACCGCCGAAGCCAGATGATCTGATCCTGCAAGGCAGAGTCATGCAGATCTGAAGCCAAGCGTCGTCGCTCATTCTCAGACAAGTTGAAGATTAGTCGAAGCACCCAGGATGGAGCATGACTGTGCTTTTGTATTTCCGTCTCCATATCCACGATTAGCCCTTCAATTAAGTAAAGATTTTCATAAACAATAGCGCTATAATTGGCTAACGTACTGAGCCAGTTCCGTTCGTCCGGGTTAAATCGCGTATGATTTGCTTTGTCGTCAATCCAGAGTATATACAAAGAATCCTGACGCTTTCCAATAACAAGACAAATGCCACGAGACATGGTCAACAGATATCCTGGAGCGATTCGATTCATTTTTTTCCGTAACTCACTTGCCAGTTCAGTACGCTCTGTCTTACTCAATTGATCAATCCGCACTTCGGTTTGATGCATATCCCAATCGAAGAAAGCCATATCTAACACAGGAAGCGAAGAATTTATTTCCTGCTCCAATGCTTTCTCAAGGTCAGAGCGTTTCATGACACGCGATACATTGTGAGAGAATCGTTCAAAACTGTCCCTTATATCCAGACGACTACCCAATTTTTTCTTCACTCGACGATCCATATATTCCTTGACAAACAGCGTAATAACCAGAAGGAAATAAAACAAGAGAAACATACGGATGCCATCAATCCCGTTCGGCCCTCCGCTATTGGCTATCCACATCCCAAGCGTGGCCATCAACGCAGAAGGTATTATGGCAAGAAGAGCATGATAAATAAAGCGGTTTAGTATAAAATCAACATCAAACATCCTTCTCGTTGTCAGCATATATATATAAATAATCGGCAATGTTAACAAGAAGGCTGCAGCCACATCGTTAGATACAATTGGATAATTGATCAGTGATGGCAGGCTGTACAGACAGACAAACGGGAGAAAGGCCAGCGTATGTGCAATTAACGTCAATTTGAACAACGAATGCAAATGATCCAAGCGATGTTTGCGATACTTGTGAATTAGCTTCGCGACAATTAGAATGTTGGGTATCGCAAAAAATAAAATAAGTAATGTCGATCCATAAGAGTAGAATTCCACGTCAATGAGTTCACGGATCGACCTCATGACTATGTGGAACACGATGCAGATATAAAACAGAACAAGCCAGGGTTTGGATATAAACCGTTCTTCAAACTTTCTTAGATAGCTATTCATAAAGTGAATAAATAGAATCGGTACCATTAGAAAGGATAAATAGAAAAAAAGACGTCCAAAAGGTTCGTATCGGTCTGTAGTATAACCACCCAGATAGGCTAGAACTGTGAACAGAAAGAAGAGCGCCAAAAGAAATGCCGATGAATCTTTCCGTCGGTAGCGCCCCATTACGGCGACGAAAAAAAGAAAAAGTACAGACGCACTCAGTGGACCTTTAATGGAAAGTAGTGATACGTGCAAAGGCAGCTTCTGGATCGTCAGAAGCTGCTCCTTTCCATCTGCCCCTATTTTGGTAATCGACTCAGCTCGTTCAATCCTTCCGTAATGTTGAACAGTGAAATTTCTCGCTGGTGAAGCCCCGTCGATGGCAATCACGACGTCTCCTGGCTCCATATAAGCTCGACCCCATCCCTCATCGCCAACAGAGCTCACTTTATAATACCCTGTTACATCTGTCTCAACTTCAATATGAATTAAAGGTGACCCAACAACGAGGAGGATATCATATACGACAATGACGATGTATATCAAAACTGCGGCTAGCCAATTCCCTTTCCTCAATTCAAAATCCTCCAACCTATTTTATGTATGATTTAATCGCCCCAGTTTGAAATCTGCTGACTGGTGATGGAGCGACCTTCCGATCGAAAAGTGAACACATCCAGTAATGCTCGGTGTTCGATCTCCCCTAGTCCGGCGAAAAACAATTGTCCACTTTTCAAACTGTTACACGCATTTTTTTCCTTCATCAACATCTCAATAGCTTCCTTCAACATTCCAGTCAGCCTCCTGTATCGTAGTTTAGTTTGATGAGCATTAAATCCCATTCCTAATATATTCTACGCCGGCTGCATACGAGTATGAGATGATCTTCTGATGTATGAACTGCGGTTGTCCGGCTTGTTTTTACTATATCAGTACAACAAAGAACATGAAACGACAACCCACATTGTAATTCCCGCAAAAGAATTTGCGCTCTGTTGCGTGATCTGCAACTTTACCTGCAATCCTCTTTACACAGGCATCAGGATTCTATCACAGCAGATAAACGTTTCTTGAACCCATCTTGAATGGGCAACTGCTCAACCAACCGGAGATAACGATAATAAGCGATGCGCATATGAACAGAAGCATATGTTAATGCACCGGAATTCTCCAATAACTCTAGTAGCTCGTTTATTCTGTTGCAAACTTGTTTGTACGTTAATCGACCTTCAAAATAATCAATCACCCAGTGGGATTGCCCATTCAGATGCGCGATTAAAGCAAGCACAGGAAGGGTTTTTTTTCGATTCCAAAAGTCGTTCTTCCCTTCCCGATTCATCACATCCAAAATATCATTTTTGATCTGAGCGGCTAAACCCAACTGCTCGGCGTATTCTTCTACTTCCACACGGCTCTCTCCACATGCGAGAACCGTACCTATTTGACAAGCCATCACAATCAAGGATGCTGATTTGTCGACAACTGTTTGTATATACTCACTTTCGCTGAGAATCCGGCTTGTCAAATCCATCATCTGACCGTTTACCGCTTTTATAGCCTGGGTGTTCAGCAGAGCGGCAGCCTTATATTTTCTCGTGGTCTCAAAGTCGCTATCCAGCAAGAGATGTTGGGACAAGAATACGAAACCAAGCGCAATATTTAGTACACACTCTTGTGGAATGGAGCTCCAAACGGCCACTGTATTATCACGATCTTGAAGATCATCGATCATGTCTAGCGCGAGCAAAAGCAATTCGACGGCAGCGACCGCCCTATAAATCGCTTTGCCTTCACCACCATAGATTTGATAGTGCAAACTTGTCAGATTTCCGATTTTAGTTCCACCTTGCAACTTGTACAAGACACATTCCACTGCTTGCTTGCAAAGTACCTCATCTGTAAATTCTTTCTCTATAGCCTGGCACAATATCTGTTCGATCTTCATGTCTTCCACCATAACACATCCTCCTTATTCTCTTTTTTTCCATTTTGAATATATTTTCCAATAAGATATCATATTTATCTTTTTTAGATCAACTTCCTAATAATTAAAGACAAAAAAACTCCTCTGGCTATATAGTAGCCAGAAGAGCTCCACTTAAGATTTATTCAGAAGTCTACCTTGTTCTAAAGTCTTTAGGCGCTGTTCTTCAAAACTGAGTAATGCGCCGTAAGGATGCAACGGGGAATACATACTTCGAATATAACTCAAGTATGAATCCGCTCTTTCATCCGAACAATGGGTAAAAGCCTCCACTTTGAGTAAAGACAATGGATCCAGTACCTGCTTGTTGAGCAGAAGATGTAAGAGAATGTCCGCCCCCCTATGGTCACTCACTTCTTTCAATCGAATGACCTCTTCAGACAGAATCATTGCTACTGTATTCTGGTGTAAGGGGGTTGTCCTTATTTCTTGCCAAAATTCGACTAAATTCTTTATCAGCCTGGTGACTAAAATATCTTCATGATTTCTTTCACCCTGCATCGCTGTATAAAAATATAAAACGTTCAGATTGTGCAGATCTTTGCTCCATTTAGTATCATTTCTCTCTGCTACTTCATACAGATACCGCCGTGAATCCTTAAGCAGAAAATCCAGCTTCCTGACGTCCATAGCGCTAGCAGTAATCAACGCATTCCAAGCAAAGAAAAGTGAATAGTTGCGTCTACCGAGCAAAAGAGCGTTTGTTCCATCTGTAAATAACGTACCGATACCGAGGGCGACTGACAAAAGACCAATCAGCCCCCACAGGCTGAGAAAATCGGATGAGAGCTTCAGAGCAAGCAGACCGAGAAGCAAACTAAACGTCGGACCAGCCGAAGAAATTACGCGTTGAGCTCGTATTGATGAGGCAAATGTGCGCTCGTCCTCATAAGCAGCGACTTCAGCTTTCATTGCTCCAAAAAAGTAGGCTTGTTTCCATTTCCATTCGAGGTGAAACGGTGAAAATGAAAACAGAAATGGTCCAAATATCAGATGGGTAACTCGGTTGCCCATAAACAGTGCACCGAGGATATGACCGAATTCATGTAACATAATAGCTATTACCAGTGCAATTGCAATAATGAGCAAGAGGGTAAGAAGCGACAAAACTCCCCCCCACCCTCCTAGTGTTGGTATACCTTCTGTATCCCCCAGCAAAAACGAAGTAGCCAGAGCGACAACAATCGTCACTCCAACAAAAACCAGCAGGTTCTTTTTCAAAACACTTCCTCCTACGCCATGGGGCTGTCTTCCCCTGAATCTCCAAACATAACGTCCATCTCTTGAGTTCCTACTAGTATTTCAAACGCATTCATCTCCAGAAATAGTCTTTCAAGCATATTCATTCTCTCATGAATCAACTGCTCCATATACTTTTCATAAAGAGCTTTTCTTGCTTGAATTCGCCCGTTCATGGGTTCAACCGCATTAGTGCTGCGTATACATTCACACCCCCTACACCGAATACTTCATCCGCTCCAGGTTCCCCATAATCAGTTGCCGTCTCAAATAATATATCTTTCACCGCAGATGGACTCAGTGTGTAACCCTGCTCTTTCGCTTCAGCGATCAGTAGCCCCGCTGAAGCAGCCACCTTAGGAGCAGACAGACTGGTCCCTATCATAAATTCATAACCGACTGGCAGACCCACCAGCTTGCTTAGTTCTGACTGCGGAAGATGGGTAGGATATGTCGTCAAGCACATACTCGTTAAGTTCAGCTCACCTTTGGTGAACCAGGTACTCCCATAATCCCCACCCGGAGATGCAATCATATCACGCAAACCATAATTCGAATAAAAAGATTTTTCATGCTGACGATTGTAGGCAGAGACAGTGATGACACCAGCTAAACCGCCAGGTGCATGAACGGCAGCCTCAAATGCATCCCATTTGAGCGCTTGGGCAAGACTGGATGGATCACCAATATTAAGCCCATCTGTACCAGAGGAAGCTACCACAGTCACCCCTTTTAATTGAGCATATGCCAACGCTCGTTCATAAGCGAGTAGCGCTGCTTGGTCATCAGGCTTCAATAAAGACTTGTAAGTCCCTAAACTGAGATTAATCACATCGACGCTATCGTTTACCGCCTCTACTATGGCCTCAACGACCCAAGAACTATCCGCCTTTCCCGTATCGAATACTTTATAAGGAACCAATCCAAGCCCAGGTCCCACACCAAGCAGCTTTCCATCCGCAGAGATCGTTCCAGCAATCATCGTCCCGTGTCCAAGGTTATCATCAGTGGACTCTATGCCAGGCACAAATGATTTCCCGGTTCCGATAAGGCTATCCTTTAAATCAGGATGAGAAGCATCGATTCCACTATCCACCACAGCGATAACCACATCCCGGCTTCCGCGTTGAATATCATAACTTTTCCAATCATCAGTTACTTCTTTGATGTCCCAGCCCCATTTCTCATATAATAGCTCCTCTGCCCTAACTGTTTCTTCGCTACGATTAGCATTTAATCCTTCGAAATCCATTGTTTTGAATATTGACTTATCTAATTTCGGGCTCTCTCCCATATCTTGAATATCTGCTAGATTTTGTTGCACAGCCTGTGGATTGAGCGCAGCAGCAATCACTTCTGAATCGTCCAATTTAAGTTCCAGTTTCGGATCACTGCCAGTGTACTCCACCACATCTGTGAATGCTTGTAGAACAGCTAACTCCGCTTCTCTCACGAGTGTGGGGGAGGACCCACTCAACCGTAATAGCCCTGTTTCTGGCACTATAGTAGCTTGGATATCTTTCCATCCCTCTAAAAGAGTAGCTGCTTGCTCTGGAAACATACCTTCCTTGAATAAGATAAGTCTACTGTATGAATCCCCTGTTACACTAAGCTCCATGGCCGCAGAGGCATCAGCTACTCCCGTCACTGCTACGCCTGATATTCCTACTAATCCTGCTGACAAGGCCATAGATAAGGACAAAACGCAAACCTTCAAATTATTAACTTTAGACTGCCAGTTCATGCTCTTTTTCCCCCTTATTCATATAAAGTTGGTAATATAACCCTTTCTGACTGATTAGCTGCATATGGCTGCCACTTTCCACGATGCATCCTCTGTCCATTACAACGATTCTGTCGGCATCAATCACTGTACTCAAACGATGGGCAATAACGATCCGTGTACAGTTCATCTGCGACAAAGCTTCTTCAATTCTGGCTTGGGATAAATTATCGAGTGCACTGGTCGCTTCATCCAGCAGCAGAATATGAGGCTCAGTTACAATAGCTCTAGCCAGAAGTAACCGCTGTCTCTGTCCACCCGATAGGTTTGCACCACTTTCAGACACCATCGTCGAATAACCAAGCGGGAGCTTGAGAATTTCCTCATGGATATTCGCCTTGATGGCGGCCTGTACGACCTGTTCCAATGTTATTGAGTCGTTCAGCATACGTATGTTTTCTTCCACAGTTCGTTGGAACAGTCGTGTGTCCTGCAAAATCGAACCCACACGTTTTCGTAGCGACTGCAAATCCATGTTTTTTAACGAACGCCCGTCATAACGTACCTCGCCTTCGGTCGGCATATAGAAGCCAAGCAATAGTTTGGCCAGTGTTGTTTTGCCTGAACCGGAAGGACCAACGATCGCAATTTTCTGACCAGGTTCGATCTGAAAATCCAGTTGTTGCACTGCTTCGGCTGAAAAAGGGGTGTATCGGTAAGAGACATGATCCAATTCGATCCGGCCACTCAAACGTTCTACGACTTCGCCATTTTCTTCTTGCTCAGGCTTCGCTTCAATTACATCGTAGATGCGCTGCAAATAAGAACTGACCGTAAGCAACTGTGTATAAGCTGAGCCCAGTGAGACGATGGGGATCATGAAAGCCATCGCAAGTGCGTTAAATCCCAGTAGACTGCCAAGTGTCATCTGTCCACTCCACACAGCTTGGCTTCCGGCCCACAGCAGCAGCAACGGCAGAATGAACTGAATTCCCGTCGAAAAGGACTCGAGCAATGAGACCCAAACATTGCGCTTTTGTGTCACCGCCAATTGCCCCGTAAACAACCCGCGCCACGAATTGAAAATCCGATCTTCTGCACCTGCAAGCTTGATATCGGTGATCCCGTAGATACATTCAGCGAGAAAACTTTGTGTCCGACTTTGCTCGGTGATTTCGCGACTGGAGAACTTCCTGGTCACTAGTGTCGTCAAGACCAATACCATGAATATTCCAATTCCCACACCGATGACCAATAATGCGAGTGAACTCGATTCCACCAGCATCAGCACAGCATAAGATATCAGCAAAATGAAGTCGATTACGACCGTCACCATGCGATTCGACAGAATCTGCCGTATGTATACGTTCGCATTAGTTCGAAACATCAACTCGCCGCCTGTGCGGGATTCAAAAAAAGAATAAGGAAGTCGGAACAATCGTCCAATGAAAGTCTGCATCATACTCAAATCCATTACACTCTGAAGTCTGGCGACAGACCAACCTCTCAACATACAAAAAGCTTCGTAGAAGACAAACAGCGAAAGAAGAGCAAATCCGATCAAGGAAGTCTGATCTCGATCCATATCCATCAAAAGACTGTCTGTGATATAGGCAGTCAGCTTAGGTGCAATCAGACCAAAACTTTGCAGAATAAGAGACACACACAGAATTCCGATTAACCATTTCGGTTGTTTAAATGCAAGCTTGATGAAAAATCCCCAATTATTTCTCCCTTTTCGCTGCTCAAACCCATTATCTGGTGCTAAACAAAGTAAATGTCCACTATACTTTTCACGCATTTCTACCAAAGAGAGCGTCCTGCGTCCAAATGAAGGATCTACAATCGTGACCTTGTGTTTGCCTACTTTTTCGATTACGACAAAATGCTTATTTTCCCAATGGGCAATTGCCGGGAGTGGCAGTTTGCGTAGCTCGTCAACGTCAGCTCGATATGCTTTACTCTTCATGGAATAGCCGGAAGAAATCGTGATCAGTTGCAGAAGTGAACTCCCACCACGAACAACGCCGAAGCGTTCCCTGATCTCGTGTAACGAAACACGGCAACCGTAACTTGCCATAATCATTGCGACACAGGCAATTCCGCATTCTGAATCTTCCATCTGCTCAATAAAAGGGACCCTTAATCTAGGCATAAGTCAACCCCCGCTTGTGTTGTCGTACCTCATTATAGAGAGCATCTACAGGTGGGCAGACCCATCCAAGATGGCAAGCAAGGATGCCGATTTGTACCCGGGAGATAATCTCCCATTTGACTTTAATGGAGAAGATAATCTCACCTACACGTCTACGACTGATAAATAAGCGCTGTGCAATTTCTATGTCCTTCATACCCTGTGCAACCAAAATCGCAACTTCCTTTTCTTTCTCACTTAGATGCATAGCCATTTCACTCCTATCGTTTATTGAGGTGCTTGAGCTTCATCATAGAGGCTCCTGCGTGGTTTCGCACCGAAAACAACCTCTGCAGATTACGCCATTTTCTTGCGATATGAACTGCGGGTCGTCAGGCTCCTGTTGCGTTGTACAAAGCAAGTTAATTTCTGCCATTTTGCGTAGTACCGCGAAATGCTCATGCCCAGTAAGATTAAGCCATGAACAACAAACCAAGCACGAGAGGAGGTGATCGGATATGAATCGTGAACATGCACTTCGTTTTCTTGAAACCCAAAGTCCAGTGGGAGAGACTCTGGTAGAGCTGAGTCAGGAAGAATTGATGCGAGTACACGGCGGCGCCGATGTACAACCGGAAACTACGCCATTATGCGGATTCCTCGTAGGTGTGGGAATCGGAGTTATTCTCTCGGTGACAAGTTGTTAATGAGAT
Organism: Paenibacillus sp. 11B; assembly: GCF_030487755.1. NCBI lineage: Bacteria > Bacillati > Bacillota > Bacilli > Caryophanales > Paenibacillaceae > Paenibacillus > Paenibacillus sp. 11B. The sequence goes on from NZ_JAUKNS010000009.1 coordinate 112,891, forward strand.
CATGCCTTCCTTACTTTGTTACTAAAAAACAAAATAAAAAATATGGAGGAATTTAAAATGAAAAGAGAAGACGTCCTGAACGCCCTAGAAAGTGCGAATCCGGCAGGAGAAGCATTAGTTGAACTGAGTCATGCTGAACTGTCTCGTGTGTTTGGCGGCGGTGATGTACAACCAGAGACAACTCCTGTATGTGCGGTTGCTGCAACCGTTGCTGCGTCTTCAGCAACTTGCGCAGCTGTAGGTGGCGGGATCGCGGTAGGTGTTACAATCGTTCTAACAATCAAAAGCTGTTAAATCATCACGAAGATTCTCATAAGATTATAACGATTCATTTTGAGTTCTTGCGAAGTGTACAACCACTGGGTTGTACACTTTTTGGCGTTGCTCTGAATTCTTGATTATGAATCATAAATTGCTATTTTGCGAAGTGCAATTTCTGATTCATTCTTGTTATGATGAACCCATCATATGAATCGGGGGGGAATTATGATGTCAACTCTAACGACTCAATCGCACGATTCCAAATATAGTGCTCTGAATGCTTCAGCTCTCTTTTTTGAAGAGCGGAAAGACTTTTTGGACACATTGGACCAGTCTGAGAATCAAGCAGAAGCGCGTAAAACAGCAATAGACCATTGGAGGAATGAAGCTCTACTACTAGATGATAACCAATATCAGGCTCGCCTGAATGCGTCGGGCTTAAGTGAAGAAGAGTTTGGTAATCTGCTTCTGCTTTCGTTGAATACCAAAGCACTGAGCACAAATAATCCGGTAGCAAAAGAGCAAGTGCGAATCGGACTTAAAGAATGGGAAGAGGCGTTGCTTCTGAATCGCTCCATCCCTCTGCAAAGTGGAGCTCCGACCAAGCTGATTTCAGCATTCCGTCCTTTCCTGCTTTGGGCAGCTCGACAATGGGATACCTTCGTGGACGAATGCACAGAAGTACGCTTGATTGCAGATGTGGATCGTTTAAGAGAGAAGCTTCTTCAAGATCTAGCGGAGTGTCTATTACAGTTTGGGGCGCGAACGTTCGTCCTGGAACTGCATGTAGCCAAGCAGATGGGTGAGCTATACGGGGGCACCCCCGAAGAACGATTTCGCAGTTTCGTGGAAAGAAAGTTGTGGGATACAGCTCAGATCGAATTTTTGTACAATGAGTATCCTATGCTCGCCCGTATGTTGATGATCCGAACGATATTTATCGTCAACGCAACATTGGAAGCGATAGAGCGTTTTACCGCAGACCGCCCCAAATTGATCCTGACACTTGGGCTGCCACAAGATTGTGGTCGCTTGCAATCGTTTGTAGCCGGTATGGGCGATGCACACCAGAAGGGTCGTTCCGTCATTCGCATGCAATTGGAAGATGGTACCGAACTGGTCTATAAGCCAAAACCACTCGGAGCCTCGAAACACTTCAGTGATTTTCTTGGTTGGATGAACAGTCAAGGATTCCATCCCGAATTCAAACCGATGCGGGTGCTAGATCAGGAAAACTACGGGTGGGAAGAGTTTATCGTGCAGACGGGCTGTACGAATTCAGACGAGGTAGAACGCTATTACACTCGGCTTGGTGGCTTGCTCGCAATACTATACAGTATGCGCGGCACTGATTTCCACATGGAGAACGTGATTGCATCCGGCGAACACCCGACCCCAATCGACCTGGAAACGGTGTTTCACAATACACCTACACTTCATTTCCCGGATACAGCCGATGTGGAAGCCAAGAAAAAGATCGTCGATTCGGTCATCGGCACGGGGCTACTCCCACTACTACTGTATCAGAACGAGGAAGGATTCGGAGTCGAAATGAGCGGTATAGGTGGTGGTGAGCAAGTACTTCCATTCCCGGTACTTCAAGTCGAAAACGACGAAACTGACGAGATGCGTTTCGTACGCAAGGCCAAGTCTACCAAGGGATCAGAAAACATCCCTATGCTGAATAATATTCCAACACATGCAGCCAAGTATGTGGATCATATTGTGGAAGGTTTCCGACAAGCATGTTCAATTTTTCGTCGTAATCGGACGCTGCTACTTGACAAGAATAATGGTCCACTCGCACCTTTCGCAAACGACACCGTGAGAATTATTTTGAGAGCTACACAGTTCTATGCGAACTTTTTGATGGAATCGGGACATCCGAATTATACACGCGATGCTTTTAAACGCGAACTCCTAATGGACCGTCTCTGGTTTACAGTACTCGATCCACGTGCTATTGCTTCGGAACGACAGGATCTGCTATATGGCGACATTCCCTACTTCACTACGACCCCTTCTTCACTTGATCTGTTCGATAGCCGAGGCCAACGTATTCCTGAATTCTTTGCCTCTTCTAGCTATGATCTAGCTTTAAAGCGTCTACTTTCCTTAGACGACGAAGAAGATCGACAGGTGGACTGGATCATATCCTCCATTCTTGGCTCAGCTGACTGGCGTACAACAGAAAAGGAATACTGCAACAAGGATAAAATCTTGGTAAATCTTGAAGAAACGGACGCATCCGACGACCAGCTAGTAGAATCCATTGATCAGAATTATAATTTTCTGGAACAGGCTTCGGAAATAGGCGACTACCTGCTTCGAGAAGCAATCTTTAGCGTTGGAAGACATGACGCCACATGGGTTGGAGTCGGTATGAACTATAGGGGGCAATGGAACGTAGCAGCGATGAAAGGTGGTCTATATGACGGAGCTGCGGGGCCATCTCTTTTTCTAGCGCAGCTAGGACGTCTCACAGGCCAACATAAATACAGTGACCTCGCTCAACGTTCTATGCGAACATCCATTGCATCACTGCCCTATAACACTAGCTTCGGATCGGCGTTCTATGGACAAGCTTCCGTGCTTTACAGCATGCTTCAATTGTCCAATTTAGGTTTAAGTGAAAAAAACTGGAGCGAAAAAACAGCGCTGATCCTGAATCATCTACGTATGGGTGTGCCATTCGACAACTGCTATGACGTGCTGGGTGGGGGTGCAGGTATCATACCGGTGCTATTAGATCTCTACCATGAGCAAGGAGTAGAAGAAGCACTGGACACGGCCATCCTCTATGGTGACCGACTGCTGGAATATGCGATACCTGTAGGAGACGGGCTCGGCTGGCCTTCTCCCTTGAAAAGTAAACAACCCTTGGGAGGCTTCGCACATGGCTCGGCTGGCATAGCTTGGTCGCTTAATCGACTCGCCAGAATTATTGGCGATCCACGTTATCTGGAAGCAGCCGAAGCTGCACTGAGGTATGACCGCTCGCTATACGATTCGGCGAAAAAAAACTGGACGGATCTGCGGAAATTGGAGGCTCCAGAAGCCCACTCGTCTAAGTTCTGGTGCCATGGTTCCACGGGAATCGGGCTGAGTCGTTTACTCCTGCTTCAAGATAGTGAGTCCTTTGGCGGCCGCACTGTGATGCTGGACGAAATCGAAACTGCCATCCACTCATCGCTGAATGGAGGCATCGGAGCAAGCCACTGTCTATGTCACGGTGATATGGGCATTCAGGAGTTTCTACTCCAATCCGGGCTGATCCTAGGACGTCAAGAAGACTTGAAAAAAGCCCGACTACTTGCTCAGCATGTGATCCGCGAGAAAAAATTGACTGGTCATTGGCAGACTGGCGTGCCCCGTGCAATAGCCACGCCGGGATTTTTCCTTGGCTATTCAGGGATAGGATACCAGCTTCTACGGACTGTCGATCCGACAGGCGTGCCTTCGGTCTTATCGCTTGCACGGCCTGCACTCTCTTAACATCACTATCAAATTAAATCCGCCTCAACTAACCGACACTTGTAACTTTTTGTTATAGTTGATAGGATAGCAAACGTTTGCACCGCACACAACTCTGTCGCGGTGCTTCGTTGTGTTACAGGAAGACTTATTGACTACACAGCCCGATTTACTCGGGGTCAGCAACCTTTACAAGCTGTTTGCCCAGGTTATCCCCGGAGAAAAGGCCCATAAAGGCTTCCGGCGTGCGCTCAAAACCATCCACGATGTTCTCTTCGTATTGAATATGGCCTTCCTTTACCCATTTCGCTAATTTGGCCCGGCCTTCCTTAAAGGATTTGGCATAGTCGCCTACCAAAAAGCCTTTCATCAGTGCTGTATTGGTTAACAGCACCGTCTGCGGGCGCATACCGATGTCCGGCTTCTCCAAATTATATGACGAAATCTGTCCACAAATTGGAATACGCGCATTCCGATTAATATGGCGCAATACCGCATCAGAGATTTCACCGCCAACGTTGTCGAAATACACGTCTACGCCAGCCGGGCAAGCCCGTTCAATGGCAGCAGACATATCTTCTTCACGCTTATAATTCAACACCACGTCGAATCCCAGTTTTTCTTTCAGATAAGCACATTTTTCGTCAGAACCCGCAATTCCGATGACTCGTGCACCTACAATCTTGGCGATCTGCCCCGCTATCATACCTACCGCTCCGGCTGCTCCCGATACCACCACCGTTTCGCCGTCCTTTGGCTTGCCGATATCTTCCATGCCAAAATAAGCGGTCAACCCGGTCATGCCAAGCGCACCCAGGTAAGCTGTAAGTGGAGCCTCTCCTGTATCAATCAGGGAAATGTCTCCCGTATTAACGGCTGCATACTGCTGCCAGCCCCACATTCCGGATACCAAATCCCCTTTGCGCAGATTGGGCTCCGAAGACTCCACCACCTGACCAATTGTTCCGCCCTTAATCACTTCATTCAATGCATAGGGGGGAGCATAAGATTTCGTATCTTTCATGCGGCCCCGCATGTACGGGTCTACAGACAAATATAGCGTACGTACCAGGACTTGTCCTGCATCCGGTTCAGGAAGCGGTGCATCAATGAATTTAAAGTCCTCTCTGGATGGGGCACCTTCGGGACGAGACGCAAGTACGATCTGTTTATTTTCAGACACCAAAATGACCTCCTTCTTGCCAGTGGACCAGGGTTAACCCTCAGTCAGCTGATATCATTCACCACTGGCTCTATGTGAATCGCCTCTAAATAGTTTAAACCGAAACAGGCGGATCACAAACGTGGGCCGCCTGGAAATATGCAAATATCATCCCATTGAAGACACCGGGAGCCATTATTGGGCAGTCAGAATCACAGGACCATCTGCTGTAATCGCAATCGTATGCTCATATTGGGCAGACAGACTTCCATCCTGGGTACGCGCTGTCCAGCCATCCGAGTCCAGCTTGCTGCGGTACGTACCAATGTTCAGCATGGGCTCGATCGTAATTACCATACCTTCCTTGAGACGTGGACCACGGTGTGGTGGGCCGTAGTGAGGCACCTGCGGTTCCTCATGCATCTTCTCACCGATGCCGTGACCGATAAATTCACGGACGACAGATAGACCTTCACCTTCCGCATATGTCTGAATCGCATTGGAGATATCCCCGATCCGGTTGCCGACCACGGCCAGTTCAATCCCTTTGTAGAGGGAGGTTTTGGTGACATCCAGCAGGTGCTGTGCTTCCGGAGTCACTTGACCCACCGCGTACGACCACGCGGAATCGGCCAACCAGCCGTTCAGATTCACGACCATATCAATCGTAACGATGTCGCCATCCTTCAGTACATATTTTCCCGGGAACCCGTGACAGATCACATCATTAACTGACGCACATGTCGCATATTGGTACCCGTTGTATCCTTTTTGTTCCGGCGTAGCGCCATTTTTCTTCATAAAAGCTTCTGCAAACTGATCGATTTCCTGTGTTGTGATCCCTGGATGGATCATTCCTGCGATTTCTCTATGGCATGCGGCAAGGATTTCTCCGGCCTTCTTCATATATTCTATTTGTTCTTTAGTCTTCAACGTAATCATTACAGATTCTCCTTGTCCGTTAAAATCTTATCCTGTCTTCTATTGTAACGCGAAATGCTCCAAATAAAAAATTCCGTGTAATCCTCAACATCCTATTATACGCCAAGCTCCTGTCCAATGAATACTATTCCCCTTTAAAAAATTCGAAACCCGCTTCGACGGAGCCCCGTATATGCTTAAAACGGCTGAAGTCGAAAGGAGGGAAACCTCATGCTCAGGAAAATGTTAGGCAAACTTCTGGATTCCAAATCTTCTTCGCACCGTAAGCGATATAGCAGTTCCTCCGGCAAACGCAACTACAGACGATATTCATCTTCAGATGCAAAACACCGGGATAGCCGCCACGGCTCCGGTTATTATAAAAGCAGAAAACATAGCTCCAGCTAAGTGGGTATTCATTTTTTGAACCAGAAGTTCATACCAGCCTAGACTGGCGCTTAATCCGCATATGTATTGAAAGGGGTGATCTGCAACCGTCCTCACGGTTAGCAGATCACCCCTTATTTTTGGATTGATCATCGCAATTTCATCAGCACACGCTCAATATCCGCCTGTAATTCCGGCGCCCCGCCTTCGTATCCTGGACGGAGTCCAAGAAGTCGTTCCAGCATATCGTGAACTTCTGGCGTGAGCCTGAGTTCTTCCTGCCAACTGGCTGGTTTTCGACCTTTCTCCGGCTCATAAGATGAATACAGCATGAACAAAAGAAAATGACCGAGATCCTGCAAATCCTGGTCAGGTGCAGCCAGTTCATCCTCTGGCTCGGGCAATTCACGCATCCGGCGTTTCAGCTCAGGCAACAACGGCTCCCCCATGCGCCGCGCCAGGCCAAAATCAATCAAATGCACCTGCCCGTTACGTAAAATGACGTTCGGAATACGCACATCCCCATGAATAAATCCCTGCTCATGAACATGCACAATGGGAGCCAGCAGTTGTCTTGCCAGCTCCAGGCATTGCCGTTCCGTATATTTGAGACCTTGATCGAATATGCACTGTTCTAGTGTCTCCCCAAGGATATACTCGGTGACGATGTAACTGCGGGCCCGGTATGTGAACACATCCAGCAACTCAGGGATGGCTGGATGATCCATCCGATTCATCACATCCGCCTCCCTGTCCAGCAGGCGTGCAGCGAGTCTGCCCTTGCTGGGTTTGGATTCTTTTAAAGCCACATCCTTACCAGTATGTTCATCTGTACACAAATATGTCAGTCCATAGCTTCCCATGCCGAGCAACCCATTTATCGTATATCGCCCGGCGATCTCCGTACATTCCCGCCGGGGACGATCAGTCCATAGGCCGAGCAGTCTTTGCCAGCTTCGTCGCAGTTCCACAGATCCTCCCACGCCAGCCATCTGATTTCTCCCTGTTCTCCGGTTGTGCAGAGCAGATCAGCAGCCAGTCTTCTTCTTGTTGTTGTATGGGCTCATTATATCAAGCGATCTGCGCAAAATCACGACGAGGTTGGACCTTGTCCTTAAGCTTCTTTATGCTTTTTCGGCAGCAGCCCGAACAACATTCGGAGCGACGTTCCTTTGGGTTTGCGTTTTCTTCCCTGGAAGCTGCGCAGATTGGTGACCAGTTCACGGTCCCGCTCCTCTTCCAGCTTCTCATTCATCCACAGGCGCTGCTTCTCCATCTGCTCCTGGAGAGCAAGATGGGTGTCCGCCAGATGCTGCAGCGTTAACTCCAGTTCGTCTACCCGGTGCTGCAGCAGCTGGACCTGGTCATCCTGCTGTTCTACAGCGCCGAACGTCACTTCACTCACCAGCTGCCCCAAACCTTCATAGGATCTCAGAGTACCTGTTGGTTCAGGTTCCTCAGGAAATATTGCGGGCATCACTGTTGCCGCACACTCCGCCCCCAAAGCCTCCTCCATTGCCATCACAGGCACGTTTGGAGTCAGTACGGTCACCACAGCGTCTGCAAGTGGCAGGTTATGCTCCCTAAGTTCTGTCATCAGGCGTTCAATGCACTCAATATCGTCTGATTTGAACAACCTCGATTTGTTGGCGGAACGTTCGAATCGGTATCCCTGTTCCTCAAGTGCTGCCGCATATTTACGAAGAGTACTGGCACCAATGCCCAGGCTCTTGGCCGTTTCCGTCGTTGCTCCTGCTTCTTCAATCATTATTATTCCCTCCCGGAATGAAGTCTTTTTGAATACAAGGTAGTGGCTTCAGCGTTCCCTTCTGGAACTGTCATCGGATCGGGTCAACCTGTCTCATGGATCAAGTACGCATGTTTCATTTGCTTGTCCGTATGTATTCGTCGGCCTCCTTGCGGATCCCTTTGACGCTTTTCTTCTGTTTCTGCGGATTCATAAGAACTTTTGTCAGATGGCTCATTCGTAAAAATAACCCTTCATCCGACAAGGATCACGAATGTTGTCATGTCGAAATTCGTTGGTGCAAACGCCGTCATTTTTTATGAAATGGAAATATTCATGTCAATTTTGTTAACTCCGTCGCTCCAATACGCTCCCGCGACAGAGGAAATCATTGCTGCGCAGCTTTTCCATGTGTTATCTTATGTAACGTAGAAGCAATAGTTGCCATAAAATAAAGGACTATACTTAACATAAGTACCATGAAGAACGGATAAATCAAATGTAAACGGGGGCTGAACGGCAGTGTTAGGCAAATCAGGTAAAGTAGCGGTGATCGGGGCGGGACTTGTCGGTTCAAGTTGTGCGTATTCCATGATTAATCAATCGATATGCAGAGAAATTATGATGGTTGACCGGACGTATGACCGTGCTGTTGCACAGGCGCTGGATTTTTCCCATTGCATGGACTTCACACATAATCGCACGAAGGTATATGCTGGAACTTATGCAGATTGCGGCAGCATGGACGTCATTGTGCTGACTGCCGGAGCGAATCCGAAGCCAGGACAGACTCGTCTTGACATTCTGGAGGAAGCTGAGTCCATTGCCAAGGATATCGTTGTTCCCATTATGGACAGCGGATTCCGGGGGATTTTTGTCATCGCGGCCAATCCGGTTGACATAGTAACTTATATGGTATGGAAGTTGTCTGGCCTTCCGCGTGAACGAGTGATCGGTACAGGTACATCTATTGATTCATCCCGCCTCAAAACACTGCTGTCAGAGGTCTTCTCCATCGATCCACGCAGCGTGCACGGATATGCTCTCGGAGAGCATGGGGAATCCCAGTTCGTGGCATGGTCGCATGTCACCATTGGAGGCAAACCGATTATGCACATTATGGAACAGCACAAGGAACGCTTTAAACATCTGGATCTGGAGGATATCGCCCGCAAAACGAAAGATGCCGGATGGGAAATTTTCACTCGCAAAGGGTCCACTCAATTCGGAATCGGTAACGCCCTCGCGCATATTACCCGTTCGATCCTCAATGATGAACACAAAATCATTGCAGTCTCGGCGATCCTTGAGGGAGAGTACGGACAGCGCAACGTCTGTGCAGGTGTCCCGGCCATTATTGGCGGGAATGGGATTCAGGAGATTATTGAATTGAATCTGGATGCATCTGAACGTGAGAAATTCGAGCGGTCCTGTGAGGTTTTGTCAGGCAGCATCAATCGCCTTACCCTGGTCTAACCCTTCCCTTCATTCGAAGACGTTTATAACCAGGTGACCATACAATATAAATACGCCAATGACGCTCCTTGATAGGATAGGAGGTTATTGGCGTATTTTGTGTTCGTCGTTGATTGGTTCAGACGACGGCTCAGCTTGGTGCAAGCTGAGGTTCATCTGCCGGCCCCCATTGCTGCAATACCCGCTTTAGTTCGCTCAGCATGATCGGTTTGCTTATAAAGTCACGCATGCCCAACTCCAGGCAAGCTTCCTTGTCTTCCCGTTTGGCATTTCCGGTTACCGCAATAATAGCCGGAATCCGCTCCTGCGGGATTAAGCGGTGTACAAGGTCTGTCGCTTTCAGTCCATCCATAACAGGCATCTGAAGATCCATCAGGACAATATCATAGGCATTTTGCGAAATGGCTTCAATAGCCTCGACTCCATTTGCGCATACATCCGCCTGATAGCCGAGCTTCTCCAGATACTCTGTTAAAATCTTTCGATTTACTGGATGATCCTCGGCAACCAGAATACGTATCGCCACTTTATCTCCCTGGCGTGTGCGGTCATGACTAAATTGACGTGCAGATTGCTCTGCCTCTGCGGTCGCATCTACACTTGTGGCAGGCACAGCGAAGCGGAAGGTTGATCCCTCTCCATCTTTACTCTCCACACTGATACTGCCTCCCATAATCTCCACAAGCCGCTTCGAAATCACCAATCCAAGGCCTGTCCCGCCATATTTGCGGTTAATCACAGGATGCAGTTGAGAGAAGGACTGGAACAGCTGATCCAGCTTATCTTCCGGAATGCCGATTCCCGTATCCTTCACCGCAAAATCCAGTACACTCGCTTCCGGTCTATTGCCGCGAATAATATCCACCGTAACATCGATGCTCCCATGATCCGTAAACTTCAAGGCATTACTCACCAGATTAACGAGTATTTGCTGAATACGCATTGCATCACCGACCATATATTCAGGAATATCGGGATTAAGTCGATATCGGATCTTCAGCTGCTTCTCTTTCGCTCTAGGGGAGAAAAGCTCCGCAACCTGTTCCAGCATGATGCGCAGCGAGAACGGTTCGTAGGCCAGAGCCATTTTCCCGGACTCCAATTTACTGAAATCAAGGATGTCATTCAAAATATTTAATAGGGCATCGCCGCTCTCACGAATGATCTCAGCGTATTCCCGCTGTTCGTCCGATAAATCCGTGCCGATCAGCAATTCAGTCATGCCTACAATTCCATTCATCGGTGTACGAATTTCATGACTGACCATGGACAGGAATTCCGACTTCGCCTGAGCCGCGAGTTCAGCCGTTTCCTTGGCGCGTACAATTTCGCGATCACCAGTCACATCATTGAACACGATAACGGCACCACGAATCTGACCCTCATCGATAATGGGTGTAACCTGGTATTCCACCAAAAAGCTGGTTCCGTCTTTGCGCCAGAACACATCCTCCTTTACTGTACGACACTTCCCGTCCATCACGGTCATATGAATCGGACATTCATTTTTTGGAAAATAGCTACCGTCTGCACGTGAATGATGAATAATGGGATGCGAGCTTTTGCCGACAAACTCTTCTGCTTCGTAGCCGAACATGGAAGCAGCAGCTGGATTCATAAACCTGGTGATGCCATCTGCGTCCAATCCATAGATGCCCTCTGTAACCGAGTTGAGGATCAGGGCATGCTGTTTGCTAAGCTCCTGAATCTGTTCCATATAGTCCTTACGTTCCGTAATATCCGACAGAATCCCGTAAACCCCCACGAGTTCCTGATCCACAATGATGGGGACATTAATGATGGATACATCCACCTTCCTACCACCGGAATTCACGATTCGAGATTCATAGTGTTGGGGTTTGCCCTGCTTCACCAGTTCAAAATAAGCCTGTCCGCTGTGTACCTCACATGGGTCCAAGTTCGAAAGAAAAGACTGCCCGATCAGCTTGCTTCGAGGAATATTCAGCATTTTGACCAAATTGCGATTTACGGCAGTATACTTACCTTCGAGACTCAACGAATACACCGCAGCCGGATTATGCTCGAACAGAGATTTGTAACGCTGACGACTCTCCCGCAGCCGTCTCTCCGCATCTTTATGCTGGGTAATATCCCGACTAATGCTCACAATCTGCGTACTCTCGCCCTCATCTCCAGCCACAGGCTTTGCCAGAGTCTCCATCCAGACATAATGCCCTTTCTTGTGCAACACTCGCATTTTGCAACCATTACCAATCATGGACAGTTCCATCGGGTCAGGATAATCTCCGGGGTAACAGTAATCCTTGAAGGATTTGCCTGTGACTTCCTCCGGTCTATACCCCAGTAACGTATACACGGAGGGCGAAACGTACAACAGCTTGCCATCTATTGAGCAGGTAGTGATCAGGTCCTGGGCATGATCAGCCAGCACCTGATATTTCTCCTGTGTCTCTTGCAGCTTCCGTTCAATTGCCACAACTTCAGTAACATCTTTGGCAATCCCGTATATTCCCACAACTTCTTCTCCCACAGTAATGGGAATATACGTAATCTCCGCATGTTTAACAGAACCATCTTTATGGTAAAAAGCCATTGAATCATTGACGGAACGTCCAGACAACACCTCGCCAATGTATTTATTCCTCAGGCGATCACTTTCCGGAGGACAGATCCGATCACGACTTATTCCGATCAGATCTTCAATTTTATATCCTGATATCCGCTCAAACGAGGGATTGGCGTCAATATGATTTCCATGGATGTCCATCACATATATGGCATCCGGGTGATTAAAAAACAGCGATTGATAATAACTTCCATCAGAAATAACACGCTTTAGGGTTTCCGTTTTATTAATATCCAAGGCTTACCCCTCTTTTCTCAGCCTATATCTTCATCTAACAACCAAAAAATATAATTTTCGGCGAAATGGGCCTACCCTCGAATAACCATGAAAGCCTCCCTAGAAACAGCTTTTTTTTATTTTACCAGATTCCAGTTCAAATTTGCTTACAATCTCATCATTTAAAAATTTGATATTTTAAAATTAAAATGAATAAATCCCCATCGACGCCATACGTTTTTTTCCGCGTACGGTGTTGATGGGGATCTTTATTTAACGACGATCTGCCTTGAAAAAGGTGGATCAAATTTCTTTTTTTCTAAAATACAAAACTCCGATTAAAATGAAGAGAACTGCACTGCCTCCAACGACCGCCAGCAACGTCCCAAGCGGAACATTGTATGCTCCGAAGCCTCCGCCTTCTATCGGTGTCATGAGGATCATGGGCTGCGCCCAAGGATAATACGGGCCGAAGGTCTTCGAGTTGATAATCAGAATATTAGGTACGGTCAACGCAAAATTCAATGCCAGCGGAGCGGCAAAACTGCTCCATACCAAGGAAACGAACATCTGGAGAGCTGCGAGTGGCACACAAGCAAATAGCCCCAGCAGCAGCTTGCCTGTAAGGAATCCCCATGGAACAGGGTCCGTCATACCCTGGATCGTACCTGCCAGCAGAATAGACCCCAGCAACAATAATTGTGTGCCTGCCAGAAGCAAAATCACGATGGTCAGCTTGCCTGCATATACACCTGTTCGGGTAAGTGGCAGCACCAGCATTTGCTTCCATCCTCCCCCCGCATGCTCAAAGCGACAGACGAAAGAGGTAAATACACCGGTCAGGATTGGCAGCAATAACAAACCATGCAGAAAGACCATCGTGCCCATAAGTACACTCCATTGACCGGAAGGAGTGGACAGCAGCCCAATAAGCAAAGCAATTAACGGACTCAGTAGAACTAGAAGCCAGACAGGAGATTTGCCCATTTTGAGGCGTTCAGAGGACAGGATTCGGAAATAGCTCGTCGCAAAACTCATCTTAAGCCACATCCTTCCGGCTAAAGTGCATCATACCCAGCAACATGATCAGGAGACCCGAACCCACACCCATACCTGCATACAGGAAAGGCTTCGAGCTGCTCCAAGCCATCTGTGCCCAAGCGAGCGGAAAGTTCGGTGAGATACTAAGTGCGAACATGCCCATTACAGCGAGTACAATACCAAGCGTGACAGGAAGAGCCTGATTTTTGTTTACCATGGTAAGCCACAGCTCCAGCGATAACACCGGAAGCGCACCAGCCAGTGGCAGCAACCCCAGCTTGATTGCCTGTGACCAGGGAATCGCTCCGGCATCGAATCCAAGCACCAGTCCCAGACCAATGATTCCCGCTGTTAATAACAAACAGGAGATGATAAGAAGCATACAAGCGAGCAGAAATTTGGCCAGGTATACCGCAGGTCTGGTAATCGGTATCGCCAGGAGCTGCTTCCACGAGCCCTGTTCATGTTCAACATTTGCGATCATCGAGCTGAGAATTGTCGCCCCCAGCATCAACGCAAGCGGTACAAACACAACTACATTCTCCAGCAAACTCTCCCACAGATTCCCTGCATACAGTTCTTTCAGGTAGTCCAAACGCAACCCGAAGTTCAGAGCCTGCATGACCGTGAGACCAATAGGCGCCAGAAAAACGAGAAACCAGATGCCTTTGCCACGAATTTTGAGCCAATCGGACGATAACGCACGGCCCGTCATACCTTTGCCCCCTCACCGATGACCCGCATGAACAAGTCCTCTAAGGATTGACGGTGCTCCTCCACACGATAGACCGCATGGTCCTGCTCGACCAATCGACGAACCAGCAGTGCAATCGCGCTATTATCCATATACGGAAACGTGAGCGCCGCGCCTTCACGTTGACCGAATTGTCCCTGCTCTCTTGCCAGCTTCATCGCCTCTTCCGGCTCGGAGACCGTCAGCCGAATAGAGCTGCCCGTCTGGCTGTGCAGATTGGCGATCGTATCCTGAAGGACCATCTTCCCCTCACGGATAATGCCGACCCGGCTCGCCATCTGTTCCACTTCACTCAGCAAATGGCTGGAAACCAGCACGGTGATGCCGTGTTCCAGCGGCATGCGTTTGATTAACTCCCGGATCTCCTGAATGCCTGCCGGATCGAGTCCGTTCGTCGGCTCGTCCAAAATCAGCAGATCCGGCTGGCCCAACAGGGCACTCGCAATACCCAGGCGCTGTTTCATGCCAAGCGAATAACCTTTTACGGAACGTTTGGCATCCCGGGTCAAGTCCACGATGGAGAGCACTTCGGCAATCCTCGATTTGGGTACATCCAATATCCGGCGCAAGGTTTCCAGATTCTCCACCGCGTTCAGATGTCCATAATAAGACGGATATTCAACCAATGACCCTACACGTCGCAGAATGTCCATGCGATCCTTGCGGATATCCTTGTCGAATATACGGATGACACCTTTGGTCGGCTTGATTAAGCCAAGGAGCATGCGAATGGTTGTTGTTTTGCCGGCGCCGTTGGGACCAAGGAAGCCGTAGATGTCTCCCTTTTTAATATGCAGATCAAGTTCACGGACCGCCGCACGGTCCCGGTATGTTTTCCATAAGTTAGCGGTTTGAATAATATTATCACTCACTGTTAATCACCTCGGATATCATCGTAACCTTCCAAGGTTAAAGCTGAAGTCGGCTGAAGTTTAAGTTTAGTTTAAAAAAATGTTATTTCAATTCACTTCCCGTAACCGTTCCATTGTAAATATACACCCGCACACCTGCCTCGGAGCTATCCACCTTCTTGCGCAGCCCCATCTCACGAACGAGCAGATCCACAATCGACAGGCCAAGTCCTGTTCCTTTCGTTTCCGATTCATACTGCATGCCCGGACCCTGATCCCGGATGACCAGAGCGGTTCGTCCCTGAATCTGCTCAGTGAATATACCAATGTATCTTCCTTCCGTCGCATAGCGGATCACGTTCTGGAACAGATTATCGAGAATCCGACGCATTCCCTGCTCATCTACCTGCCAGATCAGAGGTTCATCCGGCAAATCAATATCGATGTCGAATTGTTCTTTCTCCCAAACGGGATACCACGCTGCTGCCGCTTCCCTGACAATACGGAGTATATCCCTTTCTTCCAGTTTCAAGGTGTACTTCCCGCTAGTAAGCAAATTGTACGATAACATGTTGTCGATGAGTCCGCCCAGGTCTTCCATCTTTGCCTCCATGCGTCCCAATGAACTAACGCCCTTGTCACTCAGCGCTTCTTTATGCAGAGCATGCATATGTCCACGAATGACAGTCAGGGGTGTACGCAGATCATGGGAGAGCCCGGCAATGAGACGTTTGCGCAGCTGCTCTTCCTCCTGTTCCCGGTGACGGCTGTCCGTCAGTTGATGCACCATCTGGTTGAATGATTCTTCCAGCTGTCCAATCTCATCAAATCTGCGAATATCAACCGGAAGTGGGATGCCCTCCTTGCCCGGGGTCATCATCGCGGTCTGCAGCCGGATGAGCCGCTTGCGAATCCGCGCGAAGAACAGGATCGACATGACGATGAAGAACAAAAAGATGACCATCATCAATGCACCCAAATAAAGAAGCTCCATAGGCCAGTTATTCTGCGGTTTCTGCAATAGTGTACGGGGCACCTCAATCACCATGAAGCCTTGTCCCTTGTCCTTGCTGTTTCCTCCCACAAAAGCAACTACCGTCAGGGGATCGCGATAGGATGCGTCCTTCATAAATTGCAGCGTCTGGGACACATTCCATTGCGCAGGAATTTGCGTCTTTTCTGTTTTCAGATCGTCCAACGTCCATTTTAACGTCGTTATTGTCGTATTATTAGATGAAGACTCGGATACAACTACCCCTTCGCCAGGCAAAACAAAGACTGTTTTCCCGTTCTGATCCACACGGTACATGGAAGATAGAGGATACTTATGGTGCAGCTGCTCCATGCGTTTATCTATTGCTGCCGGAGTCGCCCCATCCAGCTTCTTCGCAGCCTGTGACCAGAGGTTACTAATATGGGTGGAGTCTCCATAAGGTGCTGCATTTCCTGTATTCGATTGGTTTACCACCACCACATAAATCACGGATACAATCGGAAGAACGACCGGAACAAACAAAACCGCACACAGAATGAGGATAATATAACGGGACATCAGGGACCGACCGAAACGAAGCTTGCGTTTTCCCGCGAAATGCCGTTCCTTTCCTCTTCCTTTCTCCTGTGTTCCTCGCATGCCGGACTTCCTCATCATGGCTTCTTCACGCGGTACCCTACACCACGAACGGTCTGGATGATCGTAGGGTTCGCCGGATCACGCTCCAGCTTCTCGCGCAGATGACGAATATGGACCATTAATGTCTTGTCCCCGTCCAGGTAAGGCTCGTTCCAAACAGCTTCGTAGATCTGCTCTTTGGTCCGAATCATGCCCATATGCCTGAGCAGATAAGCGAAGATATGAAACTGTTTCCCCGATAAAATAATTTCTTCTCCCGTCTCCTCATTCACGATTCGGTTATCCTTCTCGTAGATGGACAGGTGATCCAGCTTCACCACGGTATCGGCTGAGATCGCAGTCCCTGCCTTCCGAAGCTGGACTTCAATCCGCGCGGCGAGTTCATCCGGATGAAACGGCTTGGTTACATAATCATCAGCAAAATCAAGCCCATGCAGCTTGTCATCAATGGACGTTCTGGCTGAGAGCATCACAACGGGGACGGTAGGATGTTCCTTTTTGAGTCGCTGACCCACCGTAAATCCGTCCAATCCCGGCAGCATGACATCCAGAATAATCAACGAGCAGCCCCCGGCTGCTTCAGCCGCGCCTTCGCCACTTGCGAGCCATACCACTTCATAACCTCGCTCCTCCAGGTCATCCCTGACCCATGTGGCAATCTCGGTATCGTCTTCAATATATAACAACTTCGTTTTCATGCGCGTATTCGTTTCCTTTCTGCACCCTTTGGGTTAATAATATTTGAAACATAATCAAGTATATTGTTTGTATAAAATGTACGAGCTGATTAGCATACAACTTTGGATGTCCTTTATTTTAAATTATACCTTAATCAACCGCTTCGCATAATTCTGCATCGAATGCTGCGACTTGCTGACATACTACATATGTAACAGGAGGAGATTCAAATGCTGCTGGAAGCCATCTATCATCAACCGAAACGGAATTGGGCCTACGCCTACGATAAGGATACCATTCGTCTGCGTCTGCGTGCCAAAAAGAATGATCTCACCGAGGTGCATGCCCTGACCGGGGACAAATACGCTTGGGAACGTACCAAAGCGTTGATTCCTTTAACCAAATTCACATCCGATTCCATGTTCGATTACTATGAGGGGGAAGTAAAGCCTCCGTATCATCGGCTGAAGTATTCTTTTTTGCTGAAAAATGGTTCCGAACAGATTTGGATGACCGAAACGGATTTCCAGGAGCATGAACCCGACGATCCCAGTCACATGTTCCAGTTTCCGTACCTCCATCCCGGAGCTGTATTCACACCGCCTGCATGGGTAAAGGATGCGATTTTCTATCAGATCTTCCCTGAACGCTTTGCCAATGGCAACCCGGATCTCGATCCTGAACATGTGGAACCCTGGGGTGGCGAGCCAACCCCGTTTAACTTTTTTGGCGGTGATCTTCAGGGCGTTATCGACCATCTCGATTACCTTGAAGAGTTGGGCATTAACGCCATTTATTTCACACCCATCTTCGAGGCAACGACCAATCATAAGTACGATACCGAAGATTACCTGCGAGTAGATCGGCATTTTGGCGATGCAGATACGGTCAAACGGCTGGTTGAACTATGCCATAAACGCGGAATCCGGGTGTTGCTGGATGCGGTGTTCAATCATTCCGGGAAGATGTTTGCGCCGTTTGTCGATGTGCAAAAGTACGGGGAAAAGTCCAAATATAAGGACTGGTTCCATGTGCACGAATTCCCGCTGGATGTGAAGGATGGCATTCCTACCTATGAAACATTTGGCTTCGAGGCTCATATGCCGAAGCTGAATACGGAAAATCCTGAAGTGAAGGCATATCTGCTGGAGGTCGCCGAGTACTGGATCAAGGAAGTAGGCACGGATGGCTGGCGGCTGGATGTCGCGGATGAAGTGGATAATGCATTCTGGCAAGATTTCCGCAAGGTGGTTAAGGCTGCGAATCCGGATGCCTATATCTTGGGTGAGGTATGGAATGAGTCCTCCTCCTGGCTGCAAGGCGACCAGTTCGATGCCTCGATGAACTATCCGTTTACGGAAGCGGTAAATCGTTTTTTCGTAAAAGATGCCATGCACGCTGACGAATTCGCGAACTCCATCGGTCGACAGCTGTCCCGCTATCCGCTGCAGGCCAGTGAAGTGGCGTTCAATCTGCTGGACAGTCATGATACACCACGACTGCTCACCTTATGTGAGGGCGACCGGCGGAAGATGAAACTGGCTGCGCTGTTCCAATTCAGTTATATGGGTGCCCCGTGCATCTATTATGGGGACGAGATTGGACTGGACGGCGATCATGATCCCGGTTGTCGGAAATGCATGGAGTGGGATGAGGCAAAGCAGGATCGTGAGCTGTTCACCTTTTATCAGAAGCTGATTGCACTTCGCCATGCCCATCCTGCCCTGCGTGCGGAAGGCAGCATACGTTTCCTGCAAGCCCGTGAAGGTGGAAGCCAGCTTGTAATGGAACGACAGGATGATAAGGAACGAATTCTGATCCTGTTCAATCGTTCGGAAGAAACAGCTATCGTCGAGCTGGAGGCGGACACCGGGGATTGGACGGAGTTATTTGGGGAGAATTATCGTACAGCCAAGGAAAAGGGAATCCTGGCCGTTGAGCTGCCCGCATATGGATATGCTGTACTCAGCACAGATATCGTGTAGCAGCTTGATGTTGTTATGGCCTTGGAATTTGCTACATTGAAAGCAACGCAAATAAGCGCTCGCAGACCTGTGATGGTTCTGTAGAGCGCTTGTTCTGCGTTATGGATGGATGATCCGATCGATTCATTTCACGATTACGACTGAAATTTACTGTGGCGTGGATAACTGCTGCTTGAGCAATTGAATCGTGGCCTCATATTGCACAAGCCCTACTTGCATACATAAACGCTGTGAAGGCGATATTTGTTCGCCAAGTTGCTTCATCTGGCGCTGCAGCTCGGCATACAGCAATTCTTTACGATTCAGCTCCGCCCGGACCCACCCTGTGACGGTATCTTCATCTGCCAGCTCTCCGAAATACAGACGCATCAGAAAATCAGAACGGAACACTTCGGCTTCCAGGGGACTCATCAAATAGGTACTGAACTCCGCAGAACCTTCCGGTGTTAATGTATACACATTTTTGTCAGGTTTTCCTTTTTGTCTAACGGATTCCTTGGTCAATAACCCTGACTTTTCCATCTTGGCGAGTGTTGGATAAATGGTGCCGAAGCTCGCATCAAAGAAAAACGAAAAATATTGTTCAAAGTACTGCTTGATCTCATATCCGGAACATGGCTGATTGTGCAGTATTCCGAGGATGACATGCTGTGTGTTCATCGGTGTACCGCTCCTTTCCAATTCCTCTTAACGTATCACATCCTCCCTTATACGTTCAACATCAGCAGGCATCTGCGATTGAGTTCCCAAGGGATGAAAAATGTTTGTCATCCATGGTCAGGCGAAGTCAGGTTCCCAGCCAGAGCGGCAGGAGCAGCAGCAGCTTTGGATTCTAAAGGAATGCCGGATTGTGCAGGACTCGAGCGTTTGATCCACGTGCACACCACACCCAGAACCAACGTCGCCGCTCCAATCACCACCAGAAGCAGAACATCATGACTAATCCCGCTGCCGCCAAGCACCAGATTCATCATGCCCTCCACTGCATAGGTTGCCGGTAGATAATGACCGATCTGTTGATAGAAATCAGACATGACATCACGCGGAATGGTTGCGCCCGATGACAACATCAGCAGAGGCAGCAAAGCACTGTTTAACCAAGCCCCGGCATTTCCAAGCAGCAACAAGCTCAATTGCGCGACGAATAGAAAAGATAAGGTAATCAACAACTGAAATAGCCATAACATCCACCATCCATCCGCTGATGATACACCCATAACATGCATCATCCCGGCTCCAACGAGCGATACGATAAATGCAGCACCCAGGTTGATGATATTGCGTGCCCAGAAACGCTCCCATTTCCCCGCCTTGCTACTTAGTTCTCCAGACACTTTTTGCAGATTCATACCAAGCAGCATCGCACCTGTAAACGTAGCCGTCACAATCAGCATCGGCACCATCGAAAAGGCAAAGTTTTGAACTGGATTCAGCCGTTCCACTTCTGCCTCCACCCGGGAAGATAACCCCAGCGCCAGCGCATTTGCCTGATCGGAAGCCATACCCGATTGATCCAGCACTCCACGAATGCCATTTTGCTGTACTTCACGGTTCAACGTCGCTGTAACTTGTGCGGATACGTTCTGCATCACACTTTTCACGGTAGCTACGTTGGATTCATTCATCACATACTTCACCTTCACCGGTTGCGATAAATCTCCCGCCTGCTGCATGAAACCCGATGGAATCTCAATAATCATGTATACATCCCTGTCGGTTAACAGCTGTCTGGCTTCTTCCATCGATGCGGATGGTTTGATCACAAAGCCAAGTCCCGCTGCAAGAGACTTCGCTACAGGCTCAGCCGCGGCCCCATCTTCATTCACAATGGTCACCGCAAGCTGAGTCATCCGTGCATTAACCTGATCATACCCACTAAGCCAAATGGTATTAAAAAAAACCTGGAATAATACGGCCGTAATCAACCCGACAATCGTAGCTCCATTTTTCATAAACAGAAGACTCGTTTGAAAAACACGTTTCATCTTATTCATCTCCTTAGGTTGTATTACGTTATTTAGCTTTTCTATATATCATATTGATATATGTCAGTTAATAATATATCTAATCGATATATAAACGTCAATACCTATTTATTTTTTTCTTTGTTGGAACAGCAAAAAAGCCGATACGCCTCTTCATCAGGAAGAATTCGTATCGGCTTTCATATCAAGATGGGAGCAGCATCGACGTTTATGATCCAGACTCCGAGTTAATTCAGTTCATGTTCGTTCATGGTTGTCATGCCTTAGGTTCAGGTTTGTTTTCAGCAGGGGACTCAGACTCTGCTTCAACTTCAGGCTCTGCACGCTTCGCCTTCGGTTTGGCGAGCTTCTCCATCATTTTCCGTCCCGTTGGTGTTTGAGCCAGCCCACCTTGGGCCGTTTCACGGTGCCTGCTTGGCATGGCACTGCCTACTTCCAGCATGACATCAATGACTTCGTCAGACGGAATGGCACTTCGTACCCCGGCCAGCGCCATGTCGGCCGCAGCCAACGCGGTTACGGCACCCAGTCCGTTACGGATGATGCACGGAATTTCCACGAGGCCTGCGACGGGATCGCAGATAAGGCCCAATGTGTTTTTTAACGCAAGACCTACTGCATGAACCACTTGCTCCGGCGTCCCTCCACGCAGCTCCACCATCGCTCCAGCG
This sequence comes from Paenibacillus sp. 11B, assembly GCF_030487755.1. Lineage (NCBI taxonomy): Bacteria > Bacillati > Bacillota > Bacilli > Caryophanales > Paenibacillaceae > Paenibacillus > Paenibacillus sp. 11B. The sequence goes on from NZ_JAUKNS010000009.1 coordinate 134,741, forward strand.
GCCATGCCGATGGCAGAACCCACTTCAGCCTGACAGCCGCCCTCGGCACCGGAAATAAATGAATTGTTGGCAATGACATAACCGATCGCTCCCGCACAGAACAGACCGTTCACCAGATGCTCGTCACTCCAGCCAAAACGCTCCTGGGAGCTGATAAATACACCTGGAATGATACCACAGGAACCGGCTGTCGGTGTCGCTACGATTCGGCCCATGGATGCGTTCACTTCCGATACACAAAGGGCATACGCCATGGCTAGTGCAGATGCATCTCCAGAGCAAGTCTCGCCTTTACGAATGTACTCGGCCATTTTTTTGCCGTCTCCGCCAGTCAAGCCGCTGCGTGATGTCGTATCTTCTGTCAGCCCTTTGTGAACAGCTTCCTTCATCACCTGATAGTAATCCGACATCTGCCGCACAACATCCGCTTTCGGGATATTCGTCTCCTGAACCTGCTCTTCGATCATCAGCTCGGCAATGGTTTTGGACTCTGCTGTACAGATGGTATTCAGTTCATGTAGATGTTTAAACCGCATCCGGTTCGACCCCTCTCTTCAAATCAATCACGCGAATGTCCAGCATATGATCCAGCGACCGCAGACGGTTTAACATCTCAGGATTCGGCACACCATCCATCTCCATCGCCGTCAGTGCTTCACCATCCCGCGCTTTCCGATCCACTTGCATGTACCCGATGTTCACACCTGACGAACTGATTGTGGAGGTTACGGAGGCGAGCACCCCTGCTTTGTCCGAATGGCGCAGCACAAGTGTCGGAAACTCTCCGCTGATCTGTACACGAAAATCATTCAATGCATGTACCGATACACTACCACCACCAATGGAAGCACCGATTAGTGAACATTCGCGGTCTCCGTGCCATAACTCAATTTTGACCGTATTAGGATGAGGAGCAGGCAGACCACTTGTAAAAAACTCTACCTCCATACCCGCTTCCTCTGCATATTGCTCTGCATCCGGAATCCGTGGATCATCCGTCACATAATCAAGCAGGCCACCGATCAATGCGAGATCCGTACCATGCCCCTGATACGTATCGGCGAAGGAGCCGTACAGCGTTAATCGGGCACGTTCAGGCGTGCACCCCAACCACTGACGGGCAATTCGACCCAATCTTGCTGCTCCAGCCGTATGTGAACTTGATGGACCTGTCATGGACGGACCAATAATTGAAAAAACGTCTTTAAAACGCATCGCAAACCCTCCATTTATAATCGTCATTTTCATCCAGACCTACACCCATAATGTTCCTTTATTACTGAATGATGACATAAGAAAAGGACAGAAGAAGGCCTTAAGGCCCTCTCTCTGTCCTCGATACCTGAGAGTTTCATGATAAGAAGCGCGGCGGATTGATGCATGCCCTGTATTCACAGGTAATGTCCCCTGCACACCGTGCTGCTTGACCATATACCCCTTGGGTGGCGCATATCGCGCACTCTCCAGAGTTGCGTCCAACGATGGTACATTTACCTGAGAGATTAACCACTGCGCCGGGTGCGTAGCAGCTTGCTCCTTCGGTGCCCGACAGCTGCCTTTTTACTCGGCATGCCCAGGACTCTCCCGCTCGCTATCATTCGCTTGTATGGAACCATTCTGATCGTGTACCAGAACGATAATTGAAGTTTTTATTACTTTCTCATTAAGATTAATCGACCGGAAGATCAGTGTCAACAAACTTAACGATTTCTTTGTGAATATTTACTTTTTTCCATTTTATAAACAGGATGAACCAACGATTTGTAAACTTTTATCACATGAATGTGTTAATGCGTTTCATTTAGAAAGCGTATACATTTGTTTGTTTTCTATGAGCAATATCTGTGGTTAGTACTATCTATGTTAAGATCCACAGAACGGTTCGGGTATTCAGGCAACCATTATTCTGTACTAGAATTGCCGGATTTCTGCCTGTCACCCCACCATCGAGTTGGGCTTCGCCGGTTCATCATAAAACCTGCTTCGGGAAGGAAACATGCTCGTCACCCACAATCCCAACGCTGCCAGCACCATCACTCCAGATACAACCGTATATACCATACGAAGCGACAACTGCTCTGCCACCACGCCTGCAACCAAAATGGAAACCACCTGCAGCACGCTTAACCCCAATCCAAGTATACTGCTCACTCGGCCCATCAGACCGACAGGGATATTATTTTGATAAAAGGTAACCAGGCCCGTATTCGCCAGTGCCGAGCACAGACCGAGCAGAATAAAAGCAAACGCCGCCAGTTCAAACGAGAACGAACGGGCGAACAGGAAATAACCCAGTGCGACCAGAAGCACACCGCCACCCATCATGTGACGGATCGGCACATGTTTGGCGAACAGCCAAACCAGCATGGAGCCTGCCAAATAACCAATCCCGGTGATACTCATCAAAGCTCCGTACTGCGATTCAGGCAGGTTCATCACCTGACGGATAAACACCACTTCCTGGGCATCGAGCGACATGCCGACCACCAGAATGATCTGAAACAGGGCATATATACCGACCACGTAGCTCGACTTCCGGCTAAAGCTCAGTACAGCCCTCCAATCCTGGGCAATCAACCGAGGTGTCAGCCTGTTTCCCGTCCCTTGATTCTGTTCTCCAATGCCCAATTTGGGAAGAAACAATAGAATCACAGCAGAAGCAGCAAAGGAAACCGCATTGGCATAAATGGCTGCAGCCGGAGATAAATAAATCAGCATCACTCCCGCGACTGCCGGGCCGGTAATAAATGCACCTGAGCTGATTAAGGCTTGCAAAGAGTTGAAGCGCTTGCGCCGTTCAGCAGGTACCAGCCGGGTAATGTACACCTGAGAGGAAGGGACAAATATGGAGGAAGACATACTGATCAGAAACATCACTGTATACATCATCCATAGGCTGGAAATCAGGGGGAGCATCGCCACCAACAATGCCCGCAGCATATCGGCACCAATCATCAGCTGCCGCTGATCATAACGATCAATCAGACTGCCTGACCATAACTTCGTGCACACCGAAGCAATTGGCGAGATAATCCATAACCCTGCGACTGCCGCTGGGGACTGTGTCATATTCAGCACCATCAGGTTAATCGCCACAATATATATGAAGTCACCTAGATTGGATATGCCCACTCCGCCAAGTAGCAATCCGGCATGCTTCCAGCCACCAGACGGAATCTTCGAAGCAACTCTTTTTTCATGAATGTTATTCATAGCGCTTCCCACCCAACAGAAATCACAAATTATAACTCATAGAAGATGCTCTCATTGTGTACATAGGGTCTGCAAAATTTGCTGCAAATAAGAGGCATTCGCTCTTTCATCCATTCGTACCTTGACTCATTCTCCATCTGAAATGCGAAATAGCCAAACGTAAAGATTAGCATGAATCCTTCCATTAACCGAATATCACGCTTCGTCAGTGGTTCTGCCTGCTCCGTATAACCCGATAGGAAGATATCCCGTTCCTCCCGATTGAAAATCGTAGCTGCCCCTCCGGCATCAAAGAGATAGTAGCCATAACCGTATAAACAAAAATCAATCATGGATATGCCCTGATCCGTCACCAGCAGATTGCCGCGGGTAATATCCGCGTGAATCACTCCCCAAGTCTCGGCAGTGTGAGGATACGTTTCGAGTTGCCGGTTAATGTTCTCAAACGTCTCACGGATCAGATCGAAATCTTCAGGAGTAAAGATGCCACGTCTAACGCCTTCCTCCAGTTGCTCCAACATGACCAGATTCTCTTTGATCGAGCCGTAGGCAGGTCGTACTCCCGTTTGATCCAAGGCGGGGCTATCGGTATATATCTCTGGGATGATCGCCTTGTCAGCGTGCTGTTCACGGTCATTCACCTGCTGTCTGCTTTCAGACTTCTGTGAACCCACCTGCGGCTTGGGAGTTTCCTTTGGTCTTCGTCCATATTGATGTAGCGTCTGCAACTGTACGCCCAAATCATGAATCTGTGCTGTCGTCAGACGTTCTCCCTGTTTGATATCCCTGCCCTCAATCCATTCCAGAACAGTACAACAGATCTCTTCTCCCGCTTCGTCCAACCAGACGGTGATCCACTCTCCCGAGGTATTGCGTACAGGTGTCTGCACTCGCAATGGGCTGGTAGCCCGTAATTCATGAAGGAGATTCATCTCCGCTTCAAGTGCAGGTCGTGTATGCTGGATGCCCGTCATGCTTGCAAAAGCGGCTTTATGTATACGCAATAAATACTTCTGTCCGGTTACATCATCCACCACTTGGTACGTTAGATTTTCATTATGTCGGATAAAGGAAACGGATGGCTTTTCTATAGAATAATGCGAAATAATTTCAATTGCCATGATGTCTTGGAATATCTTATGGGTAGTTATGATCCACATCTCCTTCTCTTATCAAATTAAAGGTGGCGCTTACAAATATCGTAGCATGATTGTTTTTATTTTGGCAAACTATTCCATATGTAGAATTACATAAAAAAAGCATAACCCCCGAACTGTCTCGCCCGGGTGTTATGCTTCCTTCTATCTCTATAGATCTATCTCTATCTCTATTTCTTACTCCATCCAATATAACAATTAACCGAAACGTCCCATAATATATTCCTGCGTCAGACGGTTGTCCGGGTTGGTGAAAATATGCTCCGTATCCCCGTGTTCAATCATGCTTCCCAGATAAAAATAAGCCGTATAATCCGAGATGCGTGCCGCCTGCTGCATGTTATGGGTAACGATCACGATCCGCAGCTCTTTCTTGAGCTCCGAGATCAATTCCTCCACCTTGCCCGTAGATACCGGGTCAAGTGCAGATGCCGGCTCATCAAGCAGCAAAATCTGCGGATCCACCGACAACGCGCGAGCGATACAAAGACGCTGTTGTTGTCCACCTGAAAGGGCCAGAGCAGACTCGTTCAGTCTGTCCTTCACTTCGTCCCAGAGCGCAGCGCGACGCAGGCTTTTTTCCACAATTTCATCCAGTGCCTTCTTACTCTTGATACCTCGGTAGCGGGGGCCAAACGCGATATTGTTGTAGATGGATTTGTGGAACGGGTTGGGCTTCTGCCACACCATGCCGATCTTTTGGCGAAGCTTGATCACATCCGTACCCGGCTCATTCAGATCATTGCCGTCCATCCAGATATGTCCCTCCGTACGTGAACCGGCAATCTCGTCGTTCATCCGGTTCAACGACCGCAGGAACGTGGATTTACCACAGCCGGATGGGCCAATGAGGGCTGTTACACTGGCTTCAGGGAAAGTCAGGCTGATCTGCTTCACAGCCTGAAAATGCCCATAATATATGCTTAACTGTTCCGTACCGAAAGGTATGGCCATGTTGGTTCCTCCTTATTTCGAAGCTGTCATTCGGCGGTAGACTACCCGACCGATCCAGCGTGCACTCAGATTGAACGCCAGCACGAGAAGTACAAGCACGGCTGAAGCGCCAGCTGCTACTTCTTTGGAGTCTGGGCCAATGCCTTCACTGTTTACTTTCCAGATGTGCACCGCCAGCGTCTCTGCCGGACGCAATGGATTGATCGGCGATCTTGGACTTGTTGGATTCCAGTCCGTGAAGTCCAGCGGCGGACTACTCATACCCGCTGTGAACATCAGAGCTGCTGCTTCACCGAAGATCCGGCCCGATGCCAGGATCGTACCCGTGATTAAGCTGGGCAATGCAACAGGCAGCAGAATGGAAGTGATAATCTTCCATTTGGACAATCCGAGTGCAAGACCCGCTTCCTTCTGCTCTTTCGGAACGGCTCGGAACGCTTGCTCCGTTGTCCGCACCATAAGTGGAAGATTAAATATAGCCAAGGCCATGGCACCCGATAACAGGGAGAATCCGAGACCAAATGTATTAACAATTAGCAAGAGTCCGAACAAACCAATGACGATAGACGGGAATGAGGATAACACTTCGACAACCAGTCGAATAAAGCTTGTAATCCGGCCCGGCTTGGCGTACTCGGCCATATAAATACCGCCGCCCCAGCCAAGGGGAATGGTAATAATCAAGGTCAGAACAAGCAGGAAGATCGAGTTGAATAATTGCGGTCCAATCCCGCCTCCACCTTTGAGCAGCTGTGGTGCACTGGTCAGGAAGTGCCAGTTAATCTGGCCAATCCCACGTACCAGAATGAAGCCAAGCAAACCGAGCAAGAGAACAACAATGAACAAAGCCAGAACAACGATAATGGAAGTGGCAACTTTATCTACCGTTTTAGCCTTCATTTTCATACCCGGTTCCTCCTTTCAAGCAGGCGAACCAGAATGACGAAGACAAAGGTCATCACCAGCAGGACAAGCGCCATACTCCACAGTGCATTATTATGAACGGATCCCATTGTGGTGTTACCCATACTTAGGGTGATTACACTCGTTAACGTTGAAGCCGATTCGAGCAGGGATGTCGGCACATGCGGTGCATTACCGATAACCATCTGTACGGCAAGAGCTTCACCAAATGCGCGAGCCATACCAAGTACAATACCTGTCAGCAAAGCTGGAAGAACCGTAGGGATAATGACACGATAGATTGTTTGCCAGCGAGTTGCACCCAATGCATAGGACGATTCACGCAGACCTTTCGGCAGTGAAGACAGTGCATCTGCCATAATACTTGTTACAGTAGGCAAAATCATAACGGACAGAACCAAACATCCGGCTGCAATTCCGACGCCGGCTCCGCCAAACATGCTGCGCAACAAAGGAACGATAACACTGAGACCGATAAATCCGTATACAACGGAAGGAATACCGGACAGCAGCTCAATCGCAGGTTGCAATATTTTTTTACCTTTACCCGGTACAATCTCGGTCATGAAGAGCGCTGCGCACAAGCTAAGTGGACTTGCGATCAGAGCAGCAAGAAATGTTGTTATGAATGACCCTGTAATGAACGGTAAAGCTCCATAGGCAGCGGGTTCCCCCGTTGGATTCCACGTTTTGCCGGATAAAAATTCGCGTAAACTTACGCCATCCTGGAAAAAGGTCGATAAGCCTTTGGACGCTACAAAATAAACGATGGAAAACATGACAACGATCAGGAAAACGACACAAATCGACGTATAGATCCGTCCCGTCCACTCTTCCCAATAATGCTTTTCTCTCAAGGGCCGGCGCGGTTTCAACTTGTTGTTCATTACCGTTCCCCCTTCGGTCTGTTCCATAACAACCATCCTTCTATAGTAGAATTCATGCAAAATATGGGATAATTCCAGAGCAAACCGCGCAAAGAGGCAGGACCTGGGTCCGCCTCTCTCGCTGTATGCGCAAGTTCAAAGATTATTGAGTTACAGTACCTGCTGCGTCACGTTTTACTTTCATGCCGGATACTGGGATGTAACCAAGCTCCGTCACGTCGTTTTGTTGAATTTCGTCACTCAGGATGTAGTCGAGGAATGCTTGTGTTGCTGCATCCGGGTCACCTTTTGTGTACATGTGCTCGTAAGCCCATACCGGATAAGTTCCTGCTTCAACGTTCTCAACTGTTGCTTCTACACCTTCGTATTTCAAAACTTGCAGGCTGTCATCCAGGTAGGACAGAGCCAGATAACCAATTGCGCCTGGCGTTTCAGCTACGAGCTTTTTAACTGTACCGGAGGAATCTTCCTGAATCGAACCTTGGATATCTTCAACTTTTGTTCCCAGTGCAAAGTTCTCGAATGTTGCACGAGTACCGGAGCTGCTAGGACGGTTTACGATAACGATGGCTTGATCTTTACCGCCAACATCTTTCCAGTTTGTGATTTTACCAGAGAAAATGTCGATCAGTTGTTGCTTCGTCAAATCTTGTACACCTGCATCTTTGTTGCTTACTGGTGCAATTGCTACAACAGCTACTTGGTGATCTTTCAGTTCGCTTACTTTTGCTGCGTCATCAATCTTCTCTTCTGCGAATACGTCAGAGTTACCGATTGTAGCTTGTCCGTCAGATACTTGTGTCAAACCAGTACCACTACCGCCGCCTTGCACTTGTACCGTTACGTTCTTATATTCATCAACTGCCATAAATTTTTGTCCAGCTTGCTCTACCAGAGGTTGCAGTGCTGTTGAACCAACAGCCAGAATGTTCCCGCTAAGTTCAGTAGCAGTTTCTCCTGATCCATTGTCTGTGGCACCCTCTGTACCAGCGTCATTTTTCGATCCGCATGCTGCGAGAACCAGTACGATCGTTAAGGTCATCAAAATGAACGGCAACTTTTTAAACATGTTTTCTTTTCCTCCCCCAATTTAGTGACGGTGATTTGCTTTTATTTTTGTTCACCATCAACTCTTTATTCATTGTAGTTTCGTTATGTCATCTCAAAATCAATGTTTTGTAAACGCAGTGTTAAAAATGTTGGGCTGTGGATCGAAATGCATTTGAGACAAATTGCTTGCTGAAGTGGGTACTTCGGGAACGGATGTTGTTTCAATCCATATTGTGTCCAGATTTTTATCACTTAATGAATAAATCGCTAATATTTTCGGGTGGCCGTTCCGGTTACGGATCGTTCTTCCGATCGCTGTTGTCTCCAATTTTTTTTGATCTGATATTTATAATGTTAAAATTCGGAGACAAAGGCGAACGCTGCCGCTTCTTCAGAATCGATTCCGTCCCCTCCACTACGTTCGGTGTTTTATCTACCCATCAAGAACAAAAGATAATTTTGATCTTTTCTTACAAGGAAAATCCTTACACAGAATAAGCTTCGCTTTTACACAATCGTTTCGTTCCCTGCGCTGAATCAGCGCTGGTTGTGTCACAGGCATTTTAATCCTCAGCCTCCTGGGGATGGCAAAAAGAGAAGGCCAGCTATATAGATGCTGGCCTTTGTTTACATCCTTTAATGTAGAGAGAGAATTATTTCTTCTATAGAAGAAATAAAAAACTGCTTCATAGCCAGTGTGGAGCACCAGCGCATGAGAGCAGCTTTATACAATAAGTTGGATCATATGAGAATTGCTAATGTAAAATACGATTGTACTAACCCAAAATCCATAACCATAAAGCCAATCCGGCCAAAGTAATTAAGAGTGTGGGAATGGTTAAGATGATGCCTGCCTTAAAATAATATCCCCATGTGATCTTCACATCTTTGCGGGATAACACATGGAGCCACAGTAATGTGGCGAGTGAGCCGATTGGTGTCATTTTGGGGCCTAGATCAGATCCAATAACATTGGCATAGATTAGCGCCTCACGCACAATGCCTTCGGTATGTGCACCCTGAATCGCTAATAGGTTAATTAACACGGTGGGCAGATTGTTCATTACGGATGACAACACCGCTGCAATCATGCCCATGCCAATTGAAGCAGCCAGCAGACCATGGTCTGCTATCGCGTCAAGCCAGCGGCTCAGGTAATCGGTTAATCCGGCATTGCGCAGTCCGTACACCACGATATACATGCCCACCGAGAACACCACAATGGACCATGGAGCCTCCTTGATTACGCGTTTCATGTTCACAGCTTCGCTCTTTCTGGCTAATATGGCGAACAAAAGAGCCACTGCACCGACGATAACCGATACCGGAATCGGCAAAAACTCACTGGATGCATAGGCAACTAGTAACAGCACCAGCATGAACCAGGCGATGCGGAACATCCGCGGATCACGAATGGCTTCCTGTGGATCACGTGCTGATGTGATATCGTAGCGAAGCGGGATGCTTTTGCGATAAAACAAGAACAGCATCCCTGTACTCGCCACGATGGAAAATAGATTCGGCACAATCATCCGCACCGCATATTCCACAAATGTAATACCAAAATAATCGGCAGAAACGATATTGACCAGATTGCTGACAACCAGCGGCAACGAAGTTGTATCCGCGATAAATCCACTAGCCATAACAAAGGCGAGCACCATACGCTCATCGAATTTCAATGCCCGTACCATCGCCAGCACAATCGGGGTAAGAATTAGCGCTGCACCATCATTGGCGAAGAGAGCGGACACCGCCGCCCCGAGCAAAATAGAATAGATGAACAGCCTGCGGCCATTTCCTCCTGCCAGCCTTGCCATATGAAGAGCAGCCCATTCGAAGAAACCTGTCTCATCGAGTATTAGCGAGATCATGATGATACCAACAAAAGCCAGTGTTGCATTCCATACAATGGAAGCTACATCAGATGCATCGTTCAGACTGACAACACCACATATTAAGGCTAGCAAAGCCCCGCCCATGGCGGACCATCCGATGCCCAATCCACGAGGCTGCCAGATAACCAGCGTGATGGTCAGGACAAAAATCAGAATTGCAACATATGTCATAAAGCCTCCTGCGCCCGCTATATTCATCATGTTTGGAGCATGATATGTGACTGGTCTGCCAGATATGATTACACCGCAATTCATACGCGTAAACCACGAAATAGTTATACAGGGCTGCAGGAGAAAAGTCTATCTTTATTTCCTTCTAATCTCTGTAGAAACTGCGGTGAAATATTATCGTCTAATGGTTAGGACTTGTCCCCATCTTTCGCTGTGTCCTCCACCATTTTGAACATACCCAGCAACCCTTGTAATTGCTCCGCCATACTGTTCAGATGTGCTGAAGATGAAGCGATCTCCTCTACGGATGCCAGCTGTTCCTGAGAAGATGCCGAGACCGATTCCGTATTTGCAGCAGATTCTTGGGTCACGATGGAGATATCGTTCATTGCTTTGGCAACGTTGGAAGCGCCGCTCTCCAGTTGCTTTGTCGTTTCGGACAAATCATCCAGCGTATGAGCAGCATCCTCCACAGCCTCCCGAATCTGAGCAAAGGATTGTCCGGACGTGTTCACAGCTTGAAGTCCGTCTCCAACCCGTGCCTGAGCTGCTTCCATAGCGCTCAGAGCAGCATCCATATCCTGACGAATATTATGAACCAATTCTCCAATTTGTGCTGCCGAGCTTCCCGATTCTTCCGCAAGCTTGCGTACCTCTCCCGCTACGACAGCGAAGCCACGACCCGCGTCACCCGCTCTAGCCGCTTCAATGGAAGCGTTCAACGCTAGCAGGTTGGTCTGCTTCGAGATTGTGGCAATCACATCTACCATGCTGCCAATCTCAACGGAGCGTACATTCAGTGATTGGATCACCGTCGCCAGTTGTTCCACCGTTTCCTGAATGCTATTCATCTGCTCCACCGCCTCACCTGCAGCTTCATTACCTGAATAGGCAGCTCCGGATGTATGCCGCATGTTCGTTGTAATGGATTGCACACGCTCGGACATCATCCGAACATCTTCCGCCATTTGGCTCATTTGTCCTGATCCATCTGTTACACTCTTCACTTGCTGCTCTGCACCCTCGGCAAGTTCCTGAATGGCCATCGTTGAGTGCTCAATAGCTTTGGTCGTTTGATCTGCACTAGCGGACAATTCCTGTGAGGAGGCAGAGACCTGCTCTGCCGTCTCCTGTACACCCAGAATCATCATGCGCAGATTGTCGACCATCCGTTCAAAATACTTCGCCAGCTCGCCAACTTCATCTTTGCGTCTGGTCTCCAATTTCACCGTCAAGTCGCCTTTACTTACGGCTCTCGCGGATTCCTGCAGACGCTTGATCGGACGCAACATGGAACGCGTTAGCCAGATAATGAAGACCAGCGTAAGTATTGTGGCAGACAGGATAACGATTATAGTAGCCACCCGAATATCCTTACTTGCATTGGATACTTCACTTTGGAACATTGTGCCGCCAATCTTCCACCCGGTTACTTCATTAGTAGAGAAAATCATCGTTTTGGGATCATCATTATAGATATAGCTGAACTCACCTTCCTCGCTCCCATACATTGGATCCAGAACGGTTGTCGGTTCTTGTGTACCGGCTTCCATGACTGGAGACACGATATAATTTTTGTCCGCATCCATGATGATGATATACCCTTCTTTGCCAACCTTAATGGATGCCTGTTCTCGCAGCTCTGTCAGATCCATGGACAAACCAACGACACCCGATTGATCATCAAGCGTTTTGGAGACAAAAACAACAGCAATGCCGTCCGTATTTTTGGATACAGGTGAAACTACTGTAGTACCTGGCTTCTCCATTGCTAGCTTGTACCATTCGCGTTCCCGGGGATCATAAGCGGACCCTTGTGAGCTTCCCGCAGATTCCTTACCACGGACCATGATTCCCTCTTTGGTTCCCACAAAAATATTTAAAGCATCTGGATGTAAACCCAGATACTGCTTCAACTTCATTTCAAGCTCAGGACTTTCATTTTGTCCTTTAATCATGTCTTTCTCAATCAAACCGGCAAAATAGTTGATATCATGAGTCTTCGCATCCACATGTGTGCCAATGATTGAATTCGTTGTGTCTACACTTTGTTTGGCACTGTCCATCAATTGGTCTTCCACCGTATGGTCCGCGATAAGGAGCGTAACCATTCCAATGGTTAGACTCGGCAAGAGCAGCACCGCCAGAAAGGATACCAATAATTTGTTCCTTATGCTCCAGACGAAGCCTTTTTTCTTTTTGTTTTTCTTTTTCGGTTTATTATCTTTTGGCTTGGCTAACTTGCTTGCTGCCTTTTCTTGCTCATTCCCCCGAATGTTATTCATCTTGCTTCTCCCCCTCCAAATATAAATCTGCCCTTTTTCTTTTTATGTAGGACCTCTCCAACCTGATTAAATACGGTGTCCTATAGAGACCGCTGCAGTCTGAAGGCCTATCCTATATATCGGCTGAATGAGCATATTTATTTGATTGTAGAATGTTCATGGCATGTCAAACAAGCCACTCCAATTATGCGAAGTGACTTTCTGGTACATCCATAATTTATTTCATTCAGGCAGAGGTTTTACCGTAGGGACCTTGTGGCGGGTATGCTGTTGGCTTACCAAAGTAATACCCTTGGGCCAAGTCGATACCCACGGATCGACAAAATTCAAATTCCTCGAATCGTTCGATCCCTTCCGCGAGTACCCGCCCGCCAAAACGGCGTGACATTTCAACTATGTCGATAATTTGCTGCTGTTTCGTCAAATCCTCATCACAACGATCAATGAGACTCCGATCTATTTTGACAAAATCCGGCTCCAGCCGATTCATTACTTCGATCGTCGAGAATCCGGCCCCCACGTCATCCAAGGCAACCGACATTCCATGAGCACGATATACCTCAAAAATACGCTGCAAGATGGACATATGCTGAATCTGTTCCGTTTCCACCACTTCAAACACAAAATCCTTAGGGTCTAGCGAAAGGCGTTCAATCGTCTCAAACGTGTGCGTCAGGCAATATTCGGGGTTATAGATGGAGGAAGGCAGGAAATTCACGAAACGTTTGACACCATGGGGTAAAAGAACAGCACTCGTCTCAATAGCAGCAATACGTGCTGTCCGATCCAGAAAAGAATGCAGTCCGGTATCCCGTGCAACTTCGAATAATTCATATACACTGAAGGACCTGCCCCGTTCAGCAGGACGAAGTAAAAATTCAAATCCGATAATCTGCTCCGACGCATCTACGATCGGCTGCATATGACTGCTAAATTGATGTTCCAGGATAATGGAAACCAGATCAGCATGCTTGAGGCGAGCTTCCTGCATGGAAAGACTAATCCAGCTATCGTCATTTGCCTGGCCATACAGTGGAGTGACCTGAACCATTAACGTATCCGGCAGGGTCGCTTCAATCTTCAGGATATCCTCAATACAACGCTCTACAGATTCAAGGTTCAAAAAATGCATCCAGATGAATTCTTCTGAATATTCAACATGTCTTTCCTGCATTTGCAGTGCTTCCAGCAAAGCGGGGGAAATGGGACGCATATACAGGGTACCTTGATTCTCGATAGGATGAATTGGACTGCAGCCACTGCAATTCATGTAGAACCCCCTTGCCAGTTTGTGATTCTATCTCATTAATGATTAATAGTATATACCCAAAGTTTGTAAATATTATAGCACGGGTCTACAAATTTATCTCTACTGTTTTGATGACTCCAACTATGATGGTTACTGGTGCATCAACGGTTCATAGCATGAAGAAGACCGACAGTCTAAGACTGTCGGTCTTCTTTTACCGCTAACTACTCTTAAGAAGCGGGAATTACGATTTTCTGTCCAACTTTCAGGTTGTGCACATTTGTAATTTTGTTAGCAGAGACAAGCTTGCGCCAGTCCACGCCATATTTCAAACCGATGCGATAGAGATTATCTCCTTTTTTCACTACATATACCACTTTGCCGTCTGCTGGTTTCTCAGGTTGTGGCTTGGTTGTAGGTTTAGTTGGAGTTGGATCTGGCTTCGTAGGCGTTGGAGCAGGCTCCGTGCCTGTTTCTGGAGTCGTTGCTGCTTCTCCTGTCAATTTCAAGCCATACTCAGCAAAACCGTCTTTGTTCGTCCCGATAAAGGACATCGCCGGGTTCGCTTCCACCAATGCTTTGGCATCTGGGGAAGATGCAAATACCACTTCAAGGTCGTTAAGAGCTGCTGCCGTTACCCCTGCGGAAGGCTTAATTGGTGCAAGCGACCAGTTGCCGTCAGCCGTTGGGTTAATCGTTTTGTTCTCACGGATGTAATCAATGATAACCTGACGGTTCTCATCCGGTGCAGCCAAGACGATACGTTTACCGTCCGGGTTAGCCAGTTTGGATGAAGAAGCACGATAGTTATTCGTTGCTACGATGAATTTTTGAGCTGGATCAACCGGTTTACCATTGAAGCTCAGGTCTTTAATACGGTTAGCCGATGCATTGATAATTGTAGCTTTGCCATCGTATTTGGCTGGTTGAGTCACATCAATTTGGTACGTGACACCATCGATAACGTCGAAGTTATACGTCGGGAAGTCCATATTGACCAGCTGTTGCTGTCCGCCTTTAGCCGGATCGATCTGATTGAATTGACCAGCAGACCATTCCAACCATTCTTTCAGCTCTGCACCATTAACCATAACGGCATGTACCGTATTTGGATACACGTACAGGTCAGCTACGTTTTTGATAGCAATTGTGCCTTTAGGGATATTCGTGTAATACGAAGCACCTGAACGTCCGCCTGCTTTGAACGGAGCTCCTGCAGACAATACAGGGATATCTTCATATTCTGTTCCTTGCAAATGTTTTTCGACATACCATTTCTGTGCATTCGTTACAATCTGAATGGATGGATCATCCTGAACCAGTGCAAAGAAGCTGTTGATTGGAGCTGTGGTTTCGCCAACTGGGCCACGAACATACTCAAGCGTACCTTCATGTTCGTCATGAACAGCATCAACGATCTCTTGATCCGCATCTACCAGAGCTTTTTTGTTAGCTGTGTCATAGATAGGGCGTGCTTCCACCGCGGAGTCTACCACTTTCCATTTGCCGTCTACCTGTTCGAGGTCCAGATCGATAATCCCGAGGTGGTCGCCCCAGAAGCCTGGTTCAACGGAAGGAACACCATTGATTGTACCTTTTTCAAGGTCTACACCTTTTTTACCGGCAAAATCAGCGCTCGGGAATACTTTGTGGGCATGTCCGAACAGAATGGCATTAATGCCTTCAACCTGGCTCAAATACAATACCGAGTTTTCCATCAGATCCGTTTGCGGAATATCTTCAAAACCGGAGTGAGGAATAGCCACAATAATGTCGGCACCTTCAGCCTTCATTTTAGGAATGAATTTTTTTGCAGTTGCGATAATGTCTTTGGCAATGACTTTGCCTTCCAGATTAGCGCTGTCCCACTGCATGACTTGTGGCGGTACAAATCCGATGACACCCACTTTGATGGTGTGCTCTTTGCCACTCTCGTCGGTCACTTTTTTGTCTAAAATTTTATACGGGGTAAAATAGTTCTTGTCGTTCTTCTCATCGTCGTCACCGTCATCTACATATACGTTGGCATTGATGTAAGGGAAGTTCGCACCTTCCAGCGTCATGTCAAGGAAGTCCAAACCATAGTTAAATTCATGGTTACCGATGTTTCCTGCATCATAATCGAGCAGGTTCATCGCTTTATATACAGGGTGAGTCTCACCCTTTTTGAGTGGATCAATCTTCGCTACATAATCCCCAAGCGGGTTACCCTGAATCAGGTCACCGTTGTCGAACAACAAGCTGTTCTTTGCTTCATCACGGGCTTTTTTGATCAGTGTAGCCGTCTTCGCCAGTCCATACTGGTCTGTCTCTTTGTCGGAATAGTAGTCATAGTTAACTAAGTTGTCGTGAATGTCTGTTGTTTCCATGATCCGCAATTTAACCTTAGTAGCGTCCGCAGCCGATACAGGTACCGGAAATACCGCAAGCACGTTTAATGCAACCAAAGCGGCAGTCAGGCTCGATAATACTTTTTTACTCTTTCTCAAAATAACCCCTCCCGGTTATGTACATTGAATCATGCATTAGTGAGCAAACGAATAAGCGCAGAAATGCGAAAGATCTCATGGGTTGTGCGTACTGATTTTCTGATCGTATGCATCAGAATTTCAGGTTAGTTTATCTCACATGAACATCTATTCATATCTTTGCGTATCGTTTACATTCCAAATCATAACGCAATGTTTAGCCATTGAAAAGCATTATTTTTTACGTTATCCGCACATACCTGACCCAGTTTACATTATCATGCGTGATTTCGACATCTTTTGCATGTTTTTGGATGAAAACAGTTTACACACTCTGTTAAAAACGTATATTACATGTGGCTTACATCTATATCCATATTAGCTGAATCCGTTCATACCAAAAAACCGTGAAGCCTTCTGGCGTTCACGGTTGGCTATTTCTTTTCCAACATTGAAATTACTTCTCCCATACCTGATGCTCATGATCTTTGCCAGTGTATTCAATCCGATTGGGGGTAATGTCCAGAATGACATAATTGGGATCGTTCGGGCCGTCAAACCATGCTTTTAATTCATCATTCCATACCTGTTCACGCAAACCTTCATTTTTCGTCACTTCACAAGTTCCTTCGATCTCGACCACTTCCTTGGAGCCACCCGCTTCATAACCTAGCAAAAGGCTGACGTTCGGATTATTCTCCAGCTCTTCTACCTTGTGCGTACGACGGTTTGTCGCCAGATGAATGTTCATTCCATCGTTAAAAAGCGCCATATAGCGGGATTTCGGTTTACCGTTCTCCACCGTGGAGAAACTGCAAAAAGGGTTGTTTTCCAATGCTTTTACAATGTTTTGTTCTAATTCAGTCTGGTTCATGGGGATTGCTCCTTTCGGTTTTGGGGGATATTTGAAGAACTCCTGTAGGCGGCCGTTACGGGTACGGATCGTTCTTTGGATCGCTGTTGTCTCTGGATTATCTTGATTGAATCTCTATATGGTTATAATTCAGAGACAAAGGCGAACGCTTCGCTTCTTCAGAATCGATTCCGTCCCCTCCACTACGTCTACAGTTCTTCCAAATGGAGGAGTGGCTAAGCTAAAGTTCAAACAGAAACCTGTCAACGCCTCAACTTTACAGGTTTCGCTTCTTTAGGCTTTTATCCACTCCGTTGCTGTGTATAAGTACAGTCAGCTTACGTTAAGTGTAATAAGCCTGTACTTATAGTGTACCCACCTCACCTATGGTGAATCCATGAACCCGTTCATAAACGTGAGAGTTTAATTCAAATCTCCCAGGTAAATGCGTGATGAATTCTTATTTTGCAACAACTCACCAATTGTTTTCGGATATAAACGAACCTGAGACAGCTCTTCAAGGGCAATCCATTCTACAGCTACCTGATGGTCGTCTGGACTGGTGCCCTCAAAGATCGTAGCTTTCGGATCTATTAACTTGCATTCAAAATAAAATTCAACCTGGTGCACATCGGCATCCCACTCGGCAAATTCGTGATTTTTCCCAATGTACTCCCGGATATGCAGCAGTTCTCCCACGGTCACCGCCTGTCCAATCTCCTCCAGACATTCACGGGCAACCGCATCCTTGAGCTCCTCGCCCTTCTCCTGTCCTCCGCCGGGGAAAACATAAGCTGCACCATATTGATCCTCCAACCGGATCACCAGCAGACGTCCATCCTGTACGATAACGGCCTTCGCCGAATTACGTATCGGTTTCATGTTATAGTTTCACTCCTTACAAATTCGTATAGTTCGCCCCCTACCTAACCCTCGGTTACTGTAGCAATTATCTAGCAACTTCAGGCGCAGACAGCGTAACTCCCTCAGATTCAAGCAACGTACGAATCTCTTGAGCAAATGTAAGAGCATGCGCACCGTCACCGTGAATGCAAATCGTCTCTGCTTCAATGGGGACAAGTGTGCCCTCCGTTGACAGCACGATTCCCTCTTTCACCATGCGCAACACTTGAGCAAGGGCTTTTTCCGTCTGCTCGATGATTGCCCCGGGATGACTGCGCGGTGTTAGTGTCCCATCAGGTGTGTAGGTCCGATCCGCAAAAACTTCACTCACACTGCGCAGTCCAATGCGATCCGCTGCCTGTATCATTGCACTTCCGGCTAAGCCATATAGATACAGATCCGGTTGTACTTTATAAATGGCCTCGGCTATACCCTCAGCGAGCCGATCATCTTCAGCAGCCATGTTATACAAAGCCCCATGAGGTTTCACATGATGCATGCGTCCTCCGGTTGAGCGGACAAAAGCATCCAGCGCGCCAATTTGGTATACAACCATGTCATAGGCTTCCCGTGGTGTAATGTCCATACGTCTCCTACCAAAGCCTTGCAAATCCGGCAGACCGGGATGGGCACCGATCGCAACCTGATGCTCCAATGCTTGCTGTACCGTTTGCCGCATCGTTGCTGGGTCACCCGCATGAAATCCACAAGCGATATTGGCTGAAGTAATCAGCCGCAGAATCGCCACATCCGACTCCATTCGGTACACCCCGAAACCTTCACCCAGGTCACAATTGATATCCACCACCATGTTCATTGAAGGCCCCCCATTTCTGCCAATCTCCTGCGAACCAGCTGATCGGTCAGCTTCCAATTCAGCTCCTGTTCCAGGAATAGTTGCTGCGCTTCTTCATATGTAATCTCCTTAAAAGCAACTTTTGCCCCGGGCCGTGCCTGTGCCAATATGGGCAAATCCACGCGGGCCACCTGTGCGATTACAGGATAGCCTCCAATGGTCTGATGATCGGCCATCAATATAATAGGCTGACCGTCTGCTGGCACCTGTACCGTGCCATAGATTACGGCTTCAGACAACCGATCCATTGGCTGACCGAGTTCCAGCTTTGCACCTTCCAATCGATAACCCATCCGATCTGATTGGGGAGAGATCACATATCGTTCTTGATGGAATCGTTCAAGGCTATTTTTATTAAACGCTGCACTGTCCTTGCCCGGCATGACACAAATGACAGGATCAGCTTGGTAGGCGGGCCATTCCCTGCTAGACAAATACCAGGCAGGTGCATGCATCCGTCGGTTGTTCTTTTCAGCGCGCAGGCTCAGATTATGCAACGTCGCTTGCGCTTCGCGAGAAGCTTCCCCCATTGGCAACCTGTCGCCCACCTGTAAGGCACGCCCTTTCAGCCCACCAATACCTGTTTTGAGATCCGTGCTTCGGCTGCCCATGACCTCAGGTACTGCGATTCCACCAGCAACCGCCATATAGGCCCGCAAGCCAGAGCGGCATCGACCAAATCTCAGCACGCTTCCAGCAAGAATCACGGTCGGACGCCATAGGGGAACAGGCAGGCCATCCACCGCTGCCGTCAGATCCGACCCACATAAAGAGATCAGCTGATTTTCATAGAAATGAAGCTCTGGTCCGGTCATTGTCATCTCCAGCACAGCTGCACCACGTGAATTTCCAACCAATACATTCGCTGCTCTGGCTGCAAAGGTATCCATAACCCCACCTGGATGTATCCCATACCGGCGAAATCCCGTTCTTCCTTCATCCTGCACGGTGGATAACAGACCTGAGCGAATGACCTCAATACTCATCGTTCGCCCTCCTTCTGTTCCAGATATTCCTGAAGTGATATTGACACAAAACGAACCCGATCACCCGCTGCAAGCAGGCTCGGGGGATCTTCCGTAGGACGAAACAGCGCCAGCGGCGTTCGACCAATACATTGCCATCCGCCGGGAGTCGATACCGGATAAACTCCGGTTTGTTTGCCACCAATACCCACCGTTCCTGCTTCAACCCGAAGTCGAGGTGTGGGTCGTCTCGGCGTAGCAATCTTCTCCGATAATCCTCCCAGATAAGGAAAACCCGGTGCAAATCCAATCATGTGAACCAGGTAATCGCCAGATGTGTGAATAGCTATGACCTCATCTGGCGTAAGCCCATGTTCAGTAGCGACGTATTCCAGGTCGGGACCGAGTTCACCACCATAACATACCGGAATAATAACAGTTCTGTGGTGATCCTCCGCTGCTTCATCCATTGTATTCAAATGACGAATCAGTACCTTGCATACCTCGTGGTACGGAATGATCAACGGATCATAAAACAGCGTGACTGAGGCAAACGAAGGTAACCATTCGAAGACACCCGGTATAAGGCTCTTTTCCAGTAAAGCACATACCGACATCACCCTCCGGTGCACCGCTTCAGATATGGCATCCCCACAACGGATGATAACCCCTGTTTCGCCCAGAGGAGACAGCAAATCCTCAGTCCATGAATACGGCATTTCGGTCATGCCATCTCCCTCCTTGTACACAAGTTTATTATCCGTTGATCATTGTTTCTCCAAAGCCTGCAAAATAAGTGAACGGACAGCAGGAAAAGGCTCTGCGTCTTCCGTCCGTATCGCAAGATAGAGCGTCTGCAAAAAGACGCGCACATTCAGGCTCATTTGGCTGATTTCCAGAAGAGATTTCCCCTCCGTCATATCGTTTGGATTTAGTGAATCGATCCAAGACGAAATATCGTTTTGCTCCAGCAAATTGCGCCGAAGGATGGTGACCACTGCACGGGTAATCCGCTGATCCTCATCATGGATGTAAACTACACTTGATTCGGTGATTTTCACTGCGAGCGCATGCAAAAGTTCCCGCAAAGCGGCCTGCTCCATATAAGGCGACTGCGCAAGGTCTTCAACCGCATCTGCCGCGTGTGCCGGAGCGTGCGCCCAGCCCTTATCATCGGCATAGCCACGAACATCTTTTTCACGCTCCAGATACGAAGTCAACCGCTGATGAATAAACTCTATATCTTCCTTTTTCAGAAAAGACCGCAGACGATCTACACTCAGAATTGGAGGCAGGAGCAGCACAGAGAAGGTTCGGGTAAACACACTGTCCGTGCCTTGTTCTCCGATTCCATGAAAAAGGTGCTGATCATCCAGCGCCATTTGTAACAGCTTCCCGAGCTGTTCTTCCGAAAATACACCCTGTCCAATCCAGGTCGCAAATGTAACATAGATCAGTTCATCCCGCAGGACCGGGTCCGGACTGCCAATATGTTGCATCATATGCAACGCCAATTCGTAAGGCTGTTCCACTTCATGGATGGATAGATTAGCCGACTGAATATGCTGCAATTTTTGTTTTAATGCCAGAGCATCCATCTATCACAACTCCTTGGAGGAATCCAAATGCACGCTGCAATTGTATAGCCCACACTGCCAAGATTCCGCTTCCCAAGAAATCCGGGTGATCGACGTGTTGGACAGCTTTGCGCTCACATCAAGCTCAGGCACCAGACCTCGCAGAGTATTACGAAGAATGGCGCCATGACTGACAACGATCACTTTACCATTGGGATGCTGACGTACAATATCTTCTAACGCGGCACTACCTCGCACTGTGCCTGCATCCGCAAGCTCCCGGCCCAAATCGAGATTACTCCAATCGGCTCCCCAACGCGCTAGACGCTCAGCTTCGGTTGTACCTTCCACCTGTCCACCGCCCATCTCACGCAGCCTCGGGTCCAACTGAATCTCCTGAATTCCCAAGCGATCTCCGATGATGCGAGCCGTCTCACTTGCACGCTCCAGGTCACTTGCATAGATGGCATCCCATTTTTCCTCACTCAGTCTTGCGGCAAGCAATACTGCCTGTTCTCTTCCTTCCTGATCCAGCGGATTATCCGTTTGTCCCTGGGAACGTTTCTCTTTATTCCACGCCGTGCTTCCATGGCGAATCAATGCGATCTGTGTCATTGCTGTTCCTCACCTTTTTCTATACGTAATTCATCATCTGTAAAATGTTTTCGTGCCTTCGGTTTGGCAAATTTGCCACCATTATATTGACTAGAACCGTTTCTCGGAATGGAAAGACTGTTCCATGAGGTTTCTTTGAGCATTTTGGCTGCATAGATAATCTGTCCCACATGATAAGGATAGTGCGCCAATTGCCGGATGATTGCCTCCATAACGGTATGTCCTTCATTGCGAATATATATAATATGCGACAGTTGCTCCGGTGTAAAAGAACGAATGGCTCCAAGCAGACAGTTCCAGCCTTCCTCCCATTTGGCAAGCAGCTCTTCTCGGGTCGAGATATCATTCACGAATTCGGCATCTCGCTCACGCCACGGCTTCTCTCCATCAGTTGTCAGTACATCCGTCCAACGGGACAGCATATTGCCCCAGAGATGCTTCACAATAACCGCAATGCTGTTGGCATCTTCATTCCAGGATTGAAACAGCTGCTCAGACTCCAATTGCCCCATAGCCTTCTCCCCAAGCTGCTTGTAATACAGAAATTGCTTCTCGGCTGTATCCAGAAATACCTGATTCATGTCCACGCGTTCACAACCCTTCGCAACTTTATTCAGGAAAAGAAAACGTCCCGTCTTCATTCGGTTCAAAGGAAATAACTTTTCGTACAGCGTCCAAATTAAGTTCACCATAAATATGTGGAAATAGTTCATTCAACTCATACAGGTCCTCATACACCAGTTCCGGCTTCAAGTCCCTCTCATCAATACCAAGCAATAACAAATCCGTACGCCCTTGATAATATTGAGCCGCTACCCATGGAATCTGTTCTTTGGTGGAACAATGAATAAAACCGTCCGTCTCCAGGCTATCCGGTGCATACACGCTCTGCTTGGATACCTGCTCCCATACCGCTTGGGAAATAATACTGTAGATCATCGTTCCGCCTCCTTCAATTTCTTCTATGTATCCTGCACGTCATTGGATGTATTATAGATCATCCCGGATACGTGAGTACAATTTTTGATCTGTAAATATACCTTTGATCTTCAATTGTTTGCGCAGTAAACCTTCAACTGACATGCCCAGCTTCTCCATCACTCGTGCAGATCCGATATTGCCTGCATTACATTTCCCCTCCAGCCGATTGCAGTCCAATTCCTGAAAACAGTATTCAACAACTGGCTGCATCGCTTCTGCCGCGAGGCCCTTGCCCCAATAACTGCTGGCTATCGCGTATCCCAGTTCGGCACTCTGCATGGGTTCATTAAGGTGGAAAATACCGCCTCGACCGATCAGCTTCCCCGTTTCCTTCAGAATAAAGGCCCATATATAGACCGTTTTCTTCTCATAATTGTCCAACACTCTTTGAATATATTGAACGGAGTCATCCAACGTCTCATGGCAGTTCCACAAACTTTGCTGACTCACCCTCGGATCGGAGGCAAACATAAAATAATCATCGAGGTCGTTAAGCGTAAGACGTCTCAGTACCAACCGCTCTGTCTCAAACTCAGGTGATTCTGCAAAAAGCTTCTCAATATTCACGTAAGCCCCACTCCCCATTATCAAGCCTTCTTATTTCTCAGGAAATAACGATCAATCCCATATACACACAGAATGCCGACAGCATACCTCAGCAGATCCATTGCCAGAAATCCATGTCCCAAAATAAGCGCACCCAGCAACGTTGAACGCACTTCGTTCAGCCAAGGGGTCTGAATTATTTGTGAACATTCGATGGCCCAGCTGAACATCAGGCTAACTATCATCGCCCACTCTCTGCTGCGATTAATCCATAACATGCGTATCCCAAAATAGATCATCCCTGCCCACAAGGCGTCACCGAAATGCTCACGCACAAAACACGGCAAAAGTGCACCAAAATGCCTGGACGCCAACCCTGCCGCCATAGTTATGATCACTGCGGTCAAATAAATGAGCCTATCTTTGCTAAATACGGTCATCACGAATTAAATGCCCTCATCAAGAACTTTTAGAATAAATTCCGTTTTGGCAGTGGTATAAGCTTCTCTATCATCCTTATTCTCATCAGCAAGCTTCGCCTTCAGGGCTGCATATACCTCAACCAGATCCGGGCGTTGTCTCAGCACGTCCCGAAACTGGATTTGGCGATCCCAACGTAACTCTTCTGGGCGCATCATATGAAGATGTACAGCTCTCTTGCCATCTTTCACCCTGACCCAGAATCGTCTGTATTCCCGACCATCCAGTTCAGGGGGAACATAGTTCCAGCCGGCCGGTTTCAGCTGATTGGCAATCAAGTCCATATCATCCCATGACTGCACCTCTGCCATCAAATCAATAATGGGCTTGGCGGGCAAGCCCGGAATGGACGTGCTTCCGATATGTTCGAATCTATGAATATTGAATTGCTGTAACAGGTCTCTCAGCTGCTGGATTTCTTCCTGAGCCAGTAGGTCCCACATGGGATTCGCCTCAACAATCTCTATCGATTCTGTCGCCCACACAGGCCAATTTTCAGGTTGCAAGTGATTTGTCATTCAGATGCTCCCTCCTTTACAGGACTGAATTTAGATTTTTTTATACCTAAAAGGGGCGTATGTCTACGCCCCATCTGTTTCTATTCATGATGATGAAATGACCTCAATTGATTTGCTTGATTCGATGAAACTTTATTTTACCGTTACCGGTATCGTCACTTTTTTATTGCCCCATTTGGCTGTGATTGAAGTTTTGCCTTTACCTACAGCCACAATCTTGCCACCCGTTACTGTAGCTACACTTGGTTTGGTGCTGCTCCACACAGCACTGCTCGTTACAATCGTGGTTTTGCCTGTATCATACTGCGCCATCACACTCAGTGTTGTGCTTGCCTGCGGCGATAACACGAGTGTTTTCTGGCCTGTAATCAGCTTTTTGAGCAAAGGAACGACGGTAACCTCTGCCTTTATTGTCTGATTTTGATAAGTTCCTGTCAAGGTGGCTTGTCCTTCCGTCAGTGTTTTCACTGTACCATTTTTGACGGTTGCTACAGAATTGTTGGAAGAAGTCCACGTCACCTGTTTCGAAAGATTAATCGTTTTCCCATTGGCATATGTACCGATGACCTTCAACGCTTTGGATTTCTTAATATTCAGCTGCATGACAGCAGGTGTCACTTCAACTTTGGTGATCTCATCCGTGATGGCTACGGGAACTTTCACCGTCTCTGAGCCATATTTGCCTTGTAGCAGCACTCTGCCAGGCGTAATTCCTTTAATTTTCCCACTTTCCAGCACAGCGGAAGCACTGGATACCGTCCATACGATCTCGGAC
This sequence comes from Paenibacillus sp. 11B, assembly GCF_030487755.1. Lineage (NCBI taxonomy): Bacteria > Bacillati > Bacillota > Bacilli > Caryophanales > Paenibacillaceae > Paenibacillus > Paenibacillus sp. 11B. Next base: position 160,066 of record NZ_JAUKNS010000009.1, read on the forward strand.
GTGACGTCTTCTTCCTTGCCATTTGCACGCACAATGCTTACCTTGGGAAGCGTACTTTCACTCCCTTTAACAAAATTATAGGAACTCGGGGAAGCTTTGATGCTTTTAATTTTATCCTGAACCTTAACCAGCAATTGTGCTTTGGCACCATTTACCTGTGCGTATACCGTTGCTTCTCCTGCTGCTACAGCCTTTACCTTGCCTTTTGTTATGGTAACAACCGCATCGTTACTCGTGGACCATGTGACTCCGCCTGTAACATCCTGTTTGTTATCAAATCCTTCAACAACCGCCATGACTTGAAGCGTAGTTGTCTGGGACACACTCATCTGCTGCGGACTGCTGTTGGTAATTTCAATGGACGTCACATCACCCGTGGCTGCCAGGGCAAGCGAAGGGGCCAGTACTGCCAATACTAAAATAAGGGCCAAGGTGCCTCGTATTGCTTTTTTGATTCCATTCATTGCAATCTTCATCTCCTGTAATCCAATATTTTACTTCTATTATATTATATCGGAAACACATTACATAAAAGTGAATAATTTTGGAGCAAAATCTCGGATATGAGGAACATTCGACATCTGTTCTCCGATGCAGCCCTCCTTATATTCCGAAATAAGCAGAGGCATTCTGCAAGTCATATGGAAGTGACTGAAGAATGCCTCACGGAGAGGACAGAAAAAACATGGAAAAGCGAAGCGTTCGCCTTTATAAACGTTTTGAGATAATCAGGATAGATACGATGAGCAAAAAGAACATTACCAGCAACAGTTCGGGAAATATTTTATTCATTTTCAGCCTTTTCCACCGAGGAAACTGTTGTATGAATAAGCTCCAGAACCTTGTCAACGGCGTTCTCCGTGCCGCTCGCCTTCATATGGTCTATCATACGCTCCCTCTCCTTATATACGAGGTCAATATCTCGCAGGAATGTCTGAGCAGTCAGCTCCTCCTCATGGAGAACCCTTGCATAACCCCGCTCCTGGAAATACTTCGCGTTCAGCGTCTGTCCAACACGAGATCCGCCATGGGCATGGGGAATGAGAAGCATCGGCTTCCGAAGTAATAGCCACTCATGGATCGCATTGGAGCCTGCACGTGACACAACCATATCTGCCATAGCCATTAAATCCGCAAGTTCTTCATGCACGTATTCGAATGACTTGTAGCCTGCAACCTGTGGGAAGCATGAGTTCAATTTACCTGTACCACATATATGAATGATTTGATAACGCTTGAGCAGCTCCGGCAGTGTTTCAAGTACCATACGATTGAGCCTTTCCGATCCCTGACTGCCACCCATAATCAACAGAATGGGTCGATCGGAGACAAATCTGCAAAAATGAATCCCCCGCGCACGGCTGCCAAGCTTTAACTCCTCCCTGATTACAGGGCCTACGTACACCGTCTTTCCCGAAGCTTCCGCGGAGGCAAACGTTGTTGTATCCATAAACGTGGTACACATGATTTGAGCGTACCGCCGTGACAGCCTGTTGGCCAGACCTGGATGAAGATCCGGCTCCAGAATCAGAACAGGAACCCGGTTTAAGCTGGCACCTATTACAGCAGGAACAGCCACAAAGCCTCCTAACGAAAAGCAAACATGAGGTTTAATTCGCAAAATAAGTAGATAAGCCTGCAACAATCCGAGCATAATCTTGAACACATCGGAAACATTCGCCCACGCCCAATATCTTCTCAACTTGCCTGTCGCAACCGCATGATAATGAACAGCCGGAATTTTGCCGATTAATTGGCGCTCGATCCCATGCTTGGAACCGATATAATGAATCTCCCATCCCTCCTGGAGCAGTCTGGAGATTAGAATGAGATTGGCTGTCACATGACCGGCGGAGCCGCCTCCTGTAAATATGATCCTCCGCTTGAACACAGAAATCCCCCTCTCCACAGCATATCGCGTACCTCTGCCTTGGTCAGGATGACATCCTCCGAATGATATCCTCTGCCAGCAGAAGCAGATGCCCGACATCCCTCTTTTTCCACTAATTTGGATGAAGGGGAGGCAGTGACAACAAAGTAGGACTTGTCCTCTTCCACTTCACAAACGTTTTCCCAATCTGAAATTAGTGTCTCATACAGCCGTTCTCCCGGCCGGGCACCGATGAAATGGATCGGAGCATCCTTGTGCCCAGCATCCTCTGCCAAAACCTGTGCGATATCCGTTATTTTGCAGGATGGCATTTGAGGTACAATAATCTCGCCGCCCTCACATTGCTCCATCGCCGATAGGAGAATCTCCACGCCCTCTCCAAGGGGAAGAAAAAAACGTGTCATTCTGGAATCGGTAACGCTGAGAGGCTGCTCTAACTCAAGCTGGCGTTTGAATAACGGGACTACGCTGCCCGTTGAGCCAAGAACGTTCCCACTTCGTACACATGCAAAGCTTGTAGCAGAGCGGGTGTCCGCTAATAATATCAACTTTTCCCCGATGGCCTTGGTCATGCCGTACATGCTTGAAGGATTCGCTGCCTTGTCTGTAGAGACATATACTACCTTCTGCACGCCATTCTCGATTGCAGCATCAATAACGTTCTGCGTTCCGATAATATTGGTTTTGACCGCACAATCCGGTTGGTCCTCGCAGACCGGAACATGTTTAAGTGCCGCCAGATGAAAGACATAATTTATATCCTTGCAGGCACCCGCCAGCTCCCATCGATCTCTGATATCCCCCAGTACAAACTTTACTCTCGGGTCAGAGATGGCTTGCCTCATTTGAGCCTGAAGCGATTCATTTCGTGAAAAAATACGTATTTCTTTTGGCTCCTTAACGAGCAATTGTTTGACCAACTCTTCCCCCCATGAGCCTGTGCCTCCCGTTATTAAAAAGGTTTTATTGAACATTGGATATCCCTCCATGAATTAAGTTCTGCTTTGGTGATAAGCCTATCCTAAGGCCATTGTGTTACATCAGTATGACGACAGGGAAACTAGTGGCTTCCCCCAAGTTATCTGTGCACATTCAGGCCAGATCACACGAAAAAAACCACCATCTGCATGGCGGCATCCACAGTTAACGCTGTATTAAAGGTAAAGAAAAATAAAACATAACCTTTCCATCGGCTACTCCAAGACCATATTCAGCGTGGTGGTTCTCCAGAATCGTTTTGGCTATAGACAAGCCCAGTCCCGTTCCACTAAACTTTTTGCTGCGCGAGCTATCCATTACATAGAAGGGCTCCCAAACCTGATCCCACTGCTCGTGTTCTTTTTTATCCGTTTCATTGGCTATGCCAAAATGTGCCGCTTCCCCTTTTAGCTCAAGTGTAATGGTTATTCGGTCGCCACTTGTATATTTCACCGCGTTGGTCATCCAATTATGCAGAACAGACTCCAGCTTCCGTCGATCAGCCAGCACCCAGGTCTCGTCAGCCCAACGATCCTCCACTTCCACATGCAAATCATGCTGCTGAAATACGGTTTCATAGGTATGAAGGGTCTCCGTGAGCAGTTGGCGAAGATCAACAGGTTCAAAATCGTATACTTCGGCCTGCAGACGGGATAACTCCAACAGACGGTCAATTAATCCAGCCAGCTCCTCGCTCTGTTGCTGAATTACCCCAGCGTAGGTTCCATCATCCAGGCCATCCTGAATACCAGAGGCATAGACTCGAATCAGGGAGAGCGGTGTTTTCAATTCATGCGAGATATCCGAGATGAACGTTCGCAGATTGGCATTTTTTATTTCCAGTGAATGCTGCGCCTGCTGCAATTTGTCGCTCATCACATTGATACTGCGCCCTAAAGACTCAATCTCATCACCTGTCTTTATATCAACCTTCGTAAACGATAAATTGGAAATGGCCTCAGCCGTTTCACTTAGCTTCGCGAGCGGTTTAACGATCCGGGCGGTGTACAGCACGGACAGCAGAATGAGCAGCAGCAGCATACCGAGCCATATATACGCATTGAACTGATTAATAATTCGAATCGTCTCCGTTGAATGCGAGATGGATTCCCCAACTGCAAACACGGAATCCCCCACCTTCACAAAGTTGACGAGGAAGCTTGATTTCAGCTTGGTCTGATCATAGAATTTATTAACCCGTGCACCCTCACGCAGCGCAGTGATACTCTCCTCTGTCAGCCAAAATTTACTAAGGGCAATCCCCTTACGGTTATATTGCCATAACAATTGATCGTTAATATCATTCACACTATCTTTCAACGAAGTATAAGCGATAGCGACCTCGTATTGCGTTTCAAGGCTCTCCATCCGTTGTATTGGAACGTCATGTCCTGAGGCAGAGATTTCAGTTGTTAAATTGGCCAGCTTCTGCTTTTTTTGGTACAAAAAATAGGTAGGCAGGAAAAAGGTATTGACGATAAAGGATAGGAAGAAGACCACACACAATGCACTGATAATACGCACGAGCAGCTTACGGGTCAGTTTACTCATCTTTATCCTCTAGGCAATAACCCATTCCCCGGTACGTTTTGATCGAATCTTCTCCAATTTTCTCACGCAGCCTGCGGATATGTGTGTCTACAGTACGCTCCTCGCCGAAGTAATCGAAACCCCACACCTGATCCAGCAAAATTTTACGAGTTACGATCTGACCTTTATTCATTCCCAGAACCTTCATTAATTCGAATTCCTTATGAGTGGCCCCTACATCCACTCCACGACGGTAGATCTTCTGGCCATCCAGATCGATGGTCAATTCTCCCACAATAATCTTGGAGGAAAGTTGCAGCAGCCTCTTAACACGCAGAAGCAGGATACGCGAATCAAAAGGCTTGCGCAGATAATCATCCGCCCCGGCTTTCAAGGCAACAAATTCATCATCCGATTCCCCTTTGGCTGTCAGCAGCAGTACCTTCGCCCGGCTCGTACGCTTGATTTCCCGACACACCTCGATACCGCTGCGACCTGGCATCATCCAATCCAAAACCGCCAAATCGACCTGGTTATTATAAAAGAGATCCAAGGCTGTTTCCCCATCCTCGGCCAAAAACACCTGAAATCCCTCTTTAACGAAATAGGCTTTCAAGATTTGCAGCATCAGCGGCTCATCATCCGCAAGTAGCAGATTCATATCTGCGCCTCCTTTCCAAACTGGATTCTACTATACAATCTGTACGTTACAGCTGTGTGACATACCCGGCTTGTTTGCCATTTCCAACGATTCTGTACTGCAGAACCCCATAACATAAAAGTGCAGCCTACTCTACTAGTCCTAAAACCACAGGCAAACAAAAAGGAACCCCGGAATAGAGTTCCTTTTTGTTTCTCAACACAGCCTGTAATCCGTTTAATTCTCTTTCTCCTGATGTGGCAAAATCAAATATTCGGCACCGCCCATATAGGGCTGAAGAGCGGCTGGGATGCGAATGCTTCCATCCGCCTGCTGATGATTTTCCAACAATGGAATCAGGATGCGTGGCGAAGCGACAGCTGTATTGTTCAACGTATGGCAGTATGCAAGCTTGCCTTCGGCATCACGACAGCGAATATTCGAGCGCCGAGCCTGGAAGTCATGCAGATTCGAAGACGAATGTGTCTCTCCGAATGCATTGCGGCTTGGCATCCAAGTTTCAATATCGTACTGTTTGTACGTTTTCTGCGACATATCGCCTGTACACACAGCCACCACACGATAAGGCAGTTCCAGCAATTGCAGTAATTCCTCGGCGTGTCCCGTAATTTCCTGCAGCATTCGCTCCGATTCTTCTGCATCCGGTGCACAGAGAATGACCTGTTCCACTTTGGCAAATTGGTGCACTCGGTACAGCCCTTTTACATCCCGGCCACCCGAGCCGACCTCACTGCGGAAACACGTCGATACGGCAGCCAGCTTGATTGGCTTCTCCACATCTACAATCTCATCTGCATAATACGAGACCAGCGGCACTTCCGATGTTCCCACCAGCCACTTGTTCTCGCCTTGCAATTCATATACCTGATCCCGTCCTGTGGGGAAGAACCCTGTGTTCAAGAGCGTGTTCTCCCTCACCATCAACGGGACCTCCATTGGCGTAAATCCATGCTTCAGCAGCAGATCAAGCGCAAGTTGCTGTACAGCCCGGTGCAGGAGCAATCCTGCTCCTTTCAGTACATAGCTTCGTGTTCCACCGATTTTCACTCCACGTGGGATGTCGATTAGATCATGCCGTTCACCCAGTTCCACATGATCTTTAGCCTCATAATCGAACACCGGCAGCTCACCCACACGTCTTAGCTCCACATTATCCTCGTCCGATGCGCCCATTGGTGTATCCGGCGATACGACGTTGGGAACCAACCACTGAAGCCTTGTCACTTCCTCCTGCACAACAGTAAGCTTGGCCTCAACCTGCTCCAACTGATCATTCAGCTGTCGCACCCGAGCCTTTAAATCCTCGGCTTGTTCACGTTCACCGGCTTGCATCAGTCTGCCGATATCCGCAGATAACGAATTACGTAATCTACGGCTCTCTTCCGTTTCCTGTAAAAGTGCTCTGCGCTCTTCGTCCCGTTTCAACAATTCACGAATACTGATATTGATTCTCTTGCCGTCTGCCGCAGCTTGCACCTCTTCTGCATGCTCCCGAATCCACTTCATTTCCAACATGGTCACCGTCTCCTTTGGCTGTAAAAATACAAAGAGCGCCCTCATCCCTTGGGACGAGGAGCGCTCTGCTCGCGGTGCCACCCAACTTGCCAAATCAGAATATGCTGATTCAGCCTCTTGGTCCGCGATAACGGGCGGTTCCGGTTAACTTGGGGATTGGTTCGCTCCCCTGGCGAAAACGCCTCCGAGTTGGATGCTCTTCAACGGCATGGTCCGATCTGTAATTGTTGTTTTTCAGTATATACGAACTTTAGCCTCCATTGCAAGTTATCCGTGCACACCCTTACATGTCCTGTTATGATAGAGATTGTTTGTTTTTAGGAAATGCTCCTGAATGGCAGACTTACTACATAAACATAATCTTTAGAAGGAGTTTTTCTTCATGAAAAAATTACTTTGGATTGGATGCTTGTCCTATTTCCTTATCGGCCTCGCCCATGTGGTTCTTGGCTCCATCCTGCCCGTTGCACTCGAACATTATGGGAAGGATTACAGTCAGGGAGGCACACTGATATTTGCCCAATTTGCTGGGTTCCTGGGTGGTGTACTGTTATCTCCGTGGTTGAATAATCGCTTTGGCAAACGAGGCGGTCTATTAATTGCCGCGGCGCTGCTCTGCATTGCAGAGTTATCCTATATGCTGCTGCCTCCTTGGGGCTGGATGTTCGTCATTGCCCCAGCAGCCGGATTCGGATTCGGCATGATCGAAGCTGTTATCGGCACAATCATCATTGCTGCAATTAAAGACAATACAGCGGTTGCCATGAGCCGACTCGAAGTGTTATTTGGTATCGGGGCCATGGTAATGCCGCTCATTGCCAGCGGACTGATCTCTGCCGGATACTGGCGTATGTCATTTCTGGTGGTTGCCGTCTGTGCAGCGATGACCTTTATCTTCTGGGCCAAAAGTTCATTCGGTGAGCTGGACAGCGAGTTGAGTCGACGTAGCTCGGGCCAGACTTCTGGACACGCTCCAGCAGCTGAATCGCCAGATGGAACGAACCCTCCAGACATGAAGCCAACCCATTCAACCTATCAAGGCCGTAATTTGGCTCTTCTGTCTTTATTTGTTCTATTTTTCTTTCTTTATGTCGGCACCGAGATGAGCCTGGCCAACTTCATGCCAGCCATTCTGATTGAGAAAATGAACATGAAGGAAGCAGGTGCCGCGCTGAGTGTTACCTGCTTCTGGATTGCCATGTCTGTTGGACGACTGTTTGCCGGATATATTGCGGAGAGATTCCAATATCGCGTCTACGTGCTGTACAGTTGTCTGGCAGCAGTTGTACTGCTGATGATCTTTCCGTTCACCAACCAGATCTGGTCTGCATTTCTGATCATTCTGTTACTCGGCCTTGCACTGTCGGGTGTGTTCTCCATTGCCCTTGTCTTCGCGAGCAAGATGCTGCCTGGAACAGAGGAGTCGACGCCCAGCATCTTGATTGCATCAGGTGGGGTAGGCGGTGCCATTCTGCCTTTGGTTACAGGCTGGAGTCTGGATCATCTGGAGGTGAACCAGTCCGCATGGATGCTTGCCATATTTGCAGTCGGCCTGCTCATGATCAGCGTAATCGCCTATCAATGGCAGCGGCGATATGCTGCAATCTCATCCTAGATCACCGATTACAACAATTCTGATTCAAGCAATATTCAGTTCATCACACGTCTAAAATATAACCGAAGCCGCTGCGCCGTATCCTGTACTCCTGCTTGAATATGGGAGTCCATGATACGGCTTCCTATTGCCTTTTATCGTAAAGTCTTCACTAGTGCTGCCACTTCCTCGTTCCCATATCCATCCTTTATCGCCCTGCTGAACATACGCTCGGCAAATACAGGGAAATCGTTGTTCATTCCAGCTTCACTGGCCTGTTGGAGCAATAATTCAATGGTGACCATGCACGTATGAAGAGAGGTTTGCGGTTGATCGAACTGTGCACGATGGATGACTTCGCCCTCATACTTCATCACATCTCCGATCATGGGTGATATGCTTGCTATCAGTTGGCCCAGGTGATCGACATCCAAACCATCGGACTCCATAATTCGTGCTGCATGGAAGAAACCGATATAGGCTGCAAACAGATAAGCGAGAAACGCCAGATCTGTTGTAGAAGCAGCACTGACCTTTTCACCGAGAAAAGGGGCATATCCTGCCAAACGCTCAATCATATCTTCATTCTCATCATAAGCAGCCTTCGAACCGGAGAAAAATATCGCCGCTTCCGGATTCCCGATCTGTGAAGGTGATGCAGCTATGGCTCCATCCAGATAGTTGGCTCCCAAACCAAGCATCCAAGCTCCAAAATCCCTTGCCTGCTGCGGACTTCCTGTACTTAACTGCAGCACAGTCCGTCCTGAAAGGGCCGCCCGAGCGTCCTCATGGTCCAGTACTTCCCGAGATGCTGCATAGTCCGATACACAGACGATGGACGTCTTGCTGGCACGAATAGCTTCACCCACCGTTGGCACGTAACGCGCCCCTTTTGCAACCAGAGTCTCTGCTTTGTGAGGGGAACGATTCCATGTATGAACCTGATACCCCTTTTCCAGCAAAACCGTTGCCATTGCGCTCCCCATGGATCCCAGTCCAATGATCGTCACTTCTTTCATGCTGTTTTTTCTCCTTTCTGTACTGGCATCAGATGACGCATCACCATATCATTGGGATCCACCATGGAGGTAAATTCTCTGAATTCCATTGTAGAAGGCAACAGCTTCAGTGCCGCTGCGGCGGACTGCATATCCTGCCAATAGATCAAGTCGGTCCAGCTAACCCCATCTTCCGTGCATAACAAACTCCGACGTACAAAACCGGGAATCTGACGCACCAAGCACTGCTCCAGTTCTTCTGCAGCTGTGATAAATTGTACGGGATCTGTTCCTTCCTTCAATCTGAACATAACCAGTTCAAGCACCTCATCCGGGTGATTTACCAGTTCTACCATCTGTTCTGTCCCCTGTTTCATCTTCTCCATCTCTTATCCATCCCTCTCGTTGTTCAGTTCGGCGCAAACTCCAATAAGCTTGACTACATGGCTTAGTATACGAAATAATAGTGCCAACTCATGGCACTAATTATCGGGATCATTAAAATATATTCAGGAGTTGTAACTACCTATGAACAAAGCACAACGACTTGTCCAGCTCATCATGCTGGTAAACGAACGCCAAACCTTTACCATTCAGGAGCTCGCAGATGAATGTGGTGTATCCCGCCGGACGATGATTCGCGATCTGATGGAGTTAAGCGAACTTGGTGTGCCGCTGTATTCGCAGCCTGGGCCTGGTGGAGGTTATCGTGTACTGCGCGACAAGGTTCTTCCGCCCATCCAGTTTACCCAACATGAAGCGACCGCATTATTCCTTGCAGGCCAATCATTAAAGAACTATCGCCATCTGCCGTTTGAAAATGAGGTAAATAGTGCACTGCACAAATTCTATCATTATTTGCCGAATGAGCTTAAACGGAAGATCGATCATATGCAGCAAAAGCTCGTCTTCTGGATTCCACCACATCAACTGGAGCTGCCCCATTTGAGAGGATTACTGGATGCCGCGCTGGAGCAGCGACCCGTACAGATTACATACGAGGCCGCACAGCGCAAGGAGAGGACGATTCATCCGATTGGAATTTATACTATGAACGGATTATGGTACTGTCAGGCTTATTGTGAATTGGCTCAGGGTGATCGCGTGTTCCGGGTAGACCGGGTTCAGGAACTCGATGTTCTCCCGCAACAGCATGTGGATCATAGTAAATTAATCAAGGTAGAGAATATCAGACCCTGGATCATGAGGATGGATGAGACAGATACGCTTGAGCTTAAAGTGACATTAACCCCTGAAGGTGTCAGGCGCTGTCAATCCGAATTATGGCTGTCTTCTTCGATTGATACCCACGAGGATGGTTCAGGGGTTATTCGGCGCTCTATCAGCTCTTCTTACATGTCGTGGGCTGTCCACTTCTTCTTGGGGCTTGGTGCTGAAGCCAACGTCTACGAACCTGCGGAATTAAGAAGCCTCATTCAGCAGAAACTCCAGCAATTGATTGAACTTTACAGGAAGTAATAATTGCACATCGTTGAAACAGTACAAACAACATGAATCCAACCAGTATAAAAAAACAGCCCCTTCATTGTGAACTGCACCTTCCACGCTTGGATGTTGTCTAACCATATAGAGTTCAAATCACTGCAGGGCTGTTTTACATTTAATTGAAGCTGGAGGTAATTACCCAGGAAATACTTATTTACGTGCTAAAAATCGGAGCTAACCTTACTTTCTACTTCATTTACCTACATTAGAAGGAACCACATTTCCTTTACCCTTGATGAATCTAAATACATATCGCACGAGTGGTCCCAGAATAATAAGTTGGTAAGGGAGCGCCAGACTAAAATTTCGAGCGATCGTATGAAGATACGTACTCCATATCGAAGCCCCGCTTAGCTGATTTTCAAGAGATGCCGAGATCATTCCGTATATGGACATCATCAGTACCATCCCAATAACCATGAAAAATGACATAGCGAGAATGCCCAAGATCTTGTTGGACTTGTCAAAGGGTAAAGAAAATGCAATTTTCCTCGCCACTGGTCCGACAATGAAGGACTCCACCAGGAATGCAATGATGAAGCACAATACGAATTGGAACAGTATTTCAAGCGGGGACATCTTGCCGAGTAACCCACTGTGCCATAGATTGAAGAACATCATGACCACGACCATCCCTGTACACATCATCAATCCGAAAATAATATGTTCTTTCTTTGTTGTTGGCAATTCTCTCATCCTCTCTGTTTACTTTGACAATTATAAAGATCCGGGATACACCCACATAAGTGAACATTCTGTGAACTCTACAACCATTGGAAAGCATCTCTTTAGAATCTTTATCATACAGGGAATGTATCTTTCCTATTTGACAACCCCGTAGTCCAGCCCTATGATATTCCTTAAAATGGCAGAATGATTCATCTACTACAAGGAGGATTTTGGATATGAGTTTTCAAAAGCGCATTGACCACGTCGGCATCGCCGTTCGTGATCTGGAGACCACACTCCGCTTCTATACGGAGATTGTTGGTCTTGAATTGAAAGACCGGGTAACCCATACCAACGGCGTCATTCAGCTCGCCTTTCTCGGCTTCAACGGAAGCAACGAGACCGAGATTGAGTTGATTCAGGGATACAGTGACAAGCTGCCTGCCGAAGGAACGGTGCACCATTTTGCCATCCATGTCGATGATCTTGAATCCGAATACAAGCGCATTAAGGCAACCGAGGCCGAATTTATTGATGGAGAGATCATTACACTGCCCAACGGTTACCGTTATTTCTTCATCTATGGACCGGAAAAGGAATGGATTGAGTTCTTCCAGCGCTAAGAATTGGAGCTGATTTGATGAACATTTTAATTACCGGAGCAGCCGGAAAAATTGGACGCGACTTATCTCAACATTTATCAGAGGCATTTCACCTGCGACTTACGGATCTGAATATCGACAGACTGCATACGTATTCTGGGACAGGCCATGAGATCATGGCACTGGATGTGACGGATGCCAAAGCTTGTCAGCAAGCTTGTGAAGGTATGGAAGTGGTTGTACATCTGGCGGGAGCCCCCTCCCCGTATGCCGGCTTCTATGAATCCTTATTGGACATCAATATCAAAGGTACATTTAATGTATTCCGTGCGGCCAAGGATCAAGGCGTACGAAGAGTCATCCTGGCAAGCAGTGCACAGACGATCGAAGGGTATCCCATTGATGCCCAGATCTATCCGGACATGCCAACACGCCCACGGAATTTGTACGGGGTTAGTAAATGTTTTGGTGAATCGCTCGCCTCCTATTTTGCTTATACCGAGGGGTTACAAAGTGTTGCAATACGTATTGGGGCATATGATGATTTCCAACCGGATGGGCCGCCGCTGGAGGCTCGTGATATGAGCGCGTATATTAGTCCGGCTGACTTGTGTGATCTGGTGTTCAAATCGATTATAGCTACAGATCTGGAGCCCTTTACCATACTGCATGGGATCTCGAATAATCGGTTTAAACGCTTGAATCTGGAAACCACGCAGAAACAGGTGGGGTATGACCCGAAATCCGATGCTTTTGCACTCAGCCAGATTTCCTTATATGATTCGCCACGATTCGTCCCTCCATCCAGTTCCTGACTGGACATGCAACGGCCTCTGGCCTATAATTACACCTAGTAATGCCCGTAACTTCATAGTTTCCCAGGGGAGTCGGAATAGGCCGGCTGAGAGTGTATCCCACCAAGATACTGACCCTTAGACCTGATCTGGATCATGCCAGCGTAGGAATCGGAGTATATCGAATTGGCCCAGCCCAGCCTCTTTGCTGAGTGCCACATCTCTAACGCCTGCACGCGTCCCGGATTAACGGGGCGCTTTTTTAATGTTCTTTTTATAGCCAGAGAGCTAAAAAAAGTGACGTCATCCGGATCATAGCTGGTATAAATCTGTCGATTTATGCAAGAAGCTTGGATATGAAGCCAAGGAGCACCCCGCGCCACTGGCCGGACAATATGAAGGAGAGAAATGAAGATGAGATGGCGTAAAATGATGGGATTGCTGCTCTTGTGTGTGCTGCTGGTAACTGTGGCCGCATGCGGCAGCAAAGAAGCTGCACCTTCAGGAGAGAACAGCGGAAGCAACACCGAAAACAGCAGTGAGGGTGACAATGCAGCCCTCAAGGATATTAAAGTGGTACTGGACTGGACACCAAATACGAATCATACCGGCCTGTATGCGGCCGTAGATCAAGGTTTTTATAAAACTGAAGGCTTAAATGTGGAGATTGTTCAGCCAGGTACCGGAGGCGCGGATACCATGGTTGCTTCGAACGAAGTGCCTTTTGGCGTAAGTTATCAGGAGAGTGTGACCCAGGCCCGCACACAGGGCGTACCGCTCGTGTCCATCGCTGCAGTTATTCAGCATAATACATCCGGATTTGCTGCTCCGGTAGATCGGAACATCAAGTCTCCCAAAGATTTCGAAGGCAAAACCTATGGTGGCTGGGGCTCCCCGGTAGAAGAAGCCGTAATGCAGTCCATTATGGAAGGCGAAGGTGCGGATGTATCCAAAGTGAAAAATATTAACATGGGCGATGCAGACTTTTTCACAGCTGTGAAACGCGATATCGATTTTGCCTGGATTTTCTACGCGTGGACGGGCATTGAAGCCGAACTTCGCGGCGAGCCGATCGACATGCTGTATGTGAAGGATTATTCCGAAGCCCTGGATTACTACACACCTGTGCTTGTGACGAATGAACAGACGATTCAGAATGATCCCGAGCTGGTTAAAGCGTTCTTGAAAGCGACTTCCGAAGGATATCAATACGCGATTGAACATCCCGAAGAAGCTGCCAACATTCTGATCAAGGCCGTACCGGATCTGGACAAGGATCTTGTACTCGCGAGCCAGAAATGGCTGAGTCCAAAATATCAGGATGACGCACCACGCTGGGGTGAGCAGAAGCAGGAAGTATGGCAGAACTACACGGATTGGATGTTTAGCAAAAAACTGCTCGATGAGCAGGTAGATGTGTCCAAAGCGTATACAAACGAGTTCTTACCCCAATAAAAATTGTTTAAGTTTAACTTTTTTTACACCAGAACGAAGAGTGCAGAACCCATCTGAAGAAGCGAAGCGGTCGCCTAAAAGCTTTCTTAAAGAAAGCTCCTTCGGAAGCATATGCTATCCCCGGATTTTCCCCATGGGGAAAATGGAATCAAAAAATCCGGGGATAACAGCGATCGGAAGAGGGTACTGCAATCGGAGTGGTAAAGTGTAAAGCTGGTTCAACTCATGCAATTTAACCCGAAAGGAAAAGTGATGTTTCATGGCAAGCACACTACTGAGCATTCAAGTCATTCCCAAAACGCCCAATGGCGAAAATTCCTATCCTTACGTTGATCGTGCCATTGAAGTTATTCAGCAGTCAGGCTTGAAATATCAGGTTAATCCACTCGATACCACGATGGAGGGAGAACTGGAGGAGCTGCTGGAGGTTGTCCGCAAAATGCATGAAGTTCTTGTGGAAGCCGGCAGCCCCAGCATCATCTCACAGATCAAGATCGCCCATAGCCCGAGCGGCTTCAGCATGGACACCCTGACGGAGAAATATCGCTAATGCATGCCTATTGGAAAAGCGTATGGCCGCCCTTCGTGGCGGTTATTCTCTTTATAGCGGTATGGCAGGGAGCTGTCTCCCTGTTTCATATCGAGAAATGGATGCTGCCTGCGCCTTCTGACATCGCCCATGAAGCGGCCTCTCAGGCCGAGCGACTTGGCATGCACGCATGGGCAACCATCCAACTGACATTGATCGGGTTTGCAGCAGGTACACTTACGGGATTACTGATTGCGATGGTGCTGCATCTGATTCCATTTTTGAAATCTGCACTCTATCCATTACTTATTCTTAGTCAAAATATACCGACCATCGCGCTCGCTCCGCTCTTGCTGATCTGGTTCGGATTTGGGCTGCTGCCCAAACTGATTACCATCATTCTGGTCTGCTTCTTCCCGGTGGCTGTAGCTGCCATGGACGGGTTGACCCGCACCGATGCGGCGATGATGAACTATATGCGCATGGCTGGCGCAAAACGCGGCTCAATTTTCTGGAAGCTTGAGCTTCCACATGCGCTGCCCTCGGTGTTCTCAGGGATCAAAATTGCCGCTACGTACAGCGTCATGGGTGCGATCATCGCGGAATGGATTGGAGCAGATAAGGGCATCGGGTATTATATGATGCTGCAAAAATCGGCCTATCGGACGGACCGTCTGTTCGTAGCAATCATGATTATTGTGGCACTGAGTCTGCTGCTCTTCCTGCTCATTGCACTACTGGAGAAGCTGCTCGTTCGCTGGCGACCGCAGAAGCGATAATTTTGAAATATGCCCTATATAAAGGTTAGGAAGTGATGACGAGATGACACCCGAACACAACGAGCGGGCAGCTGCTTCGCCGGATGCGCGTACAACAACTCCAACGGGTAGCAGAGGTCCTGAACATGAAGCCGTGACCTTAACTGCTAAACATTCATCGCCAGCGTTGGAAGTTCAGAATGTGCATGCCTCGTTCCGCGAGCGGCGTAGCACATTACCCGTTCTGGATAGCTTGTCCCTGAACGTGGAACAAGGAGAATTCGTAGCCATCGTCGGCCCCTCCGGCTGCGGCAAAAGCACCCTTTTCCACATCATCGGCGGTTTGCTGAAACCACAGGAGGGCCAAATTCTGATGAATGGTCAGGATGTTACCGGACAGCGCGGCAAGATCAGTTATATGCCGCAGCAGCCTGCCCTCTTCCCGTGGCGTACCATTGAAGACAATGTGCTGCTTGCTGGCGAGGTGTCTGCGGACACACCGCCACGATCCGAAGCGCTTGCCAATGCCCGGAAGTGGTTGGGCAGTGTCGGACTGGCCGGATTCGAACGAGCCTATCCGCATATGTTATCGGGCGGCATGCAGCAGCGGGTTGCATTTCTGCGCGCCCTGCTCAGTCCACAGGAGCTGATGCTGCTGGACGAACCATTCAGCGCGCTGGATGCACTGACCCGCAGCGACATGCAGCGCTGGCTGCTCGATATCTGGGAACAGAATCGCCGCTCGGTGCTGTTCATTACGCATAATATCGAGGAAGCCTTGCTGCTTGCTGATCGCATCTATGTTTTATCGAACCGGCCTGCAGCCGTACTGCACGAGGTCGATGTTCCCTTTGAACGTCCACGGCGCGAAGCGATCACGGAGGAACCTGCTTTTCTTGAGCGTAAGCGGCAAATTTCCCAGTGGATGAGAGAAGAACAACAGAAGACCCGCCTATCCAAATAGTGCGGGTTTTTAAGTTATTATTTTCCTGAAATGGGTGATCCAAGAGAGACTACGCTGCGTAACATTGGTAAAAGACAAAAAGGAGGAGTTTATCCATGCACTCAACCGCTTTTGCACCCTTGATCGATGCACATCTTCACTTGGACAAATATACACCTGAAGAACAACGCGAGATGCTGCATTCCTTCTCATCCCACCAAGTTGAAGCCGTCATCGCCGTCTCCATGAATCTGGCATCTGCCCAAGCCAACCTGGAACTAGCTTCACAATACCCTCGTGCCGTATATCCAGCCTTTGGTTTCCACCCTGAACAGGCCCTGCCGTCCCTGGCAGAGCTGGATCTGTTCTTCCACTGGATCGAAAAGTATATCGGACAAGCTATAGCGATTGGGGAAGTTGGATTGCCTTATTACAACCGACAGGAAGCCGAACAATCCGGACAACTCTTTGATCAGAGCGGCTATATCGATCTGTTGGAGCGATTTATCCAGCTGGCGAAGCGGCACAGTAAACCGATTGTACTGCACGCTGTATACGAGGATGCCGATATCGCCTGTGACCTGCTGGAGCAATATCAGCATCGCCGCGCTCATTTTCACTGGTTCAAAGGTTCCAAGCGGACCGTCCAGCGAATGGCTGACAACGGACACTTCGTCTCATTCACACCCGATATCATCTATGAAGAGGAAATTCGCGAACTGGCCCGCCAGTATCCTTCGGAGCAAGTTATGGCAGAGACCGATGGACCTTGGCCTTTCGAGGGGCCTTTTCAGGGAAGAATGACACACCCTGCCATGACCAGACAAGTGATTCAGGCCTGGAGCGAAGTGACCGGTATGGGCACAGAGCGGGCTGCGCGCCTCTTTTATCAGAATACGAAACGCTTCTACGGTCTTCCTTAGACGCTATTCATAAGCACCAAAAAAAGAAGTCAGCTGGCATCCGCCGTACTGACTTCTTTGGAATTCACTTTTTAACGCTTCAGGAACCCTTTACCTTCGAGAAAAGGCTTCATCTGTAGACGTACCGGCTCTGTGAGACGTTTCGCCATCATTTCGGACCATGGTGTCGAACGTTCCCCTTGGGTGCGCTCCTTCATGTATGCAGCGGTCGTTTCATCATAGCTCTCGACGCCTTTGAGGGTCTGCTCAGCGTTATAGTGGCCATGGTGTAAGACGGCATCCAGCGGTAGACGCGGACGAATGCCCGTCTCCTGATCCGCAACACCAATGCACATGCCATAGACCGGATAGACACCTTCAGGCAAGCCTAACACTTCGTTGACTTCTTCAATGCGGTTACGCAGCCCGCCAATATAGACAATACCGAAACCTAACGACTCTGCCGCAAGCGCCGCATTTTGTGAAGCAAGCGCAACATCAATTGTCGCTACCATAAAGTTCTCAGTGGAGTCCTCATAGGATTCCTTCTCCGGCAAGTGACGTTTAGCAGCATCACTCAGACGATAAAGATCAGCACACCACACAAGAAACACAGGACATTCGTTGACGTAAGACTGATTACCCGCCAATTCAGCCAATTTGGCCTTCTGCTCCTGTTCGGTAACAGCAATTACAGTATAAGCCTGTACACTACTTGAAGAGGAAGCCATCTGCCCGGCTGCCACGATTGCTGCCAGCTGTTCCTCGCTTACCGGGTCTGGCTTGAATTTCCGTACAGAGCGGTGTTTCATCATCAATTCAATGGTTTCGTTCATTGCCATTCACTCCCAATCCTCGTAGTACGAATTCAATGGTTTGCTCGGCCAGCTCATCTGTATTCATGTGCTGATAGTCAAAGCTAAACCGTGAATTCTTGGCCCGTTTGTGCGCCAAAGCCACACCCATGACCTGAAGCATCGCATAAGACACGGACTCTATTTGGAACACGCCCTGCTCCTTGCCTTCACGAAGCAGTTCCCTCACTCTGGTCCAGACGGGGTCCAGAAAGCGAAACACGGTATGTGTGCGATGAGTACGAAGCGTAATTTCCAGCTGTACAATATCGCTCATCTCCCGGTCCGTCATCGTGAACTTTACGACTTCACCTATGATTCGTCGGATACCTTCCACAGGCGAGGACATGGACTCTGCAGCCAACTCGTTCATCATATGATCAGGAAAAAAGTGCTCAAATAATGCTTCGAACACCTTTTCTTTGCCGCCAAAATGATACGAGACCAGCGACACATTCGCACCCGCCTCATCACAGATTTGACGAACACTTGTCCCATCATACCCCTGCTGTGCAAAAAGTTTCTTGGCTGCAAGCAGAATCCTCGTCTTGATATCCAATTCCGGTTCCGTCATTCGTTCCGCTCCTCTTGTCCGTTCTATTCATATGCTCCAGCTCACCGGGCTGCAGCAAGACTGCTCTATCGTTTCATTATGAAAGTTTGTGCATCAAAGTGCAAGGTTTGCCGTCTGCAATCCTGCAAGTCTCAACCTACTATTAAACCAAGCACCCCGGTGAAAATCACCGGGGTGCTTGATCATATCCTATGAAGATCATTACGTCTGGAATATTAGCTGTTCATTGGAGCCGGGCTTGGTACCCCGGCTGGCATGCGTTGTTTTTTCAACAACGTCACTACCAGGGAGAGGGCTACTGCAATGACCAGCACAATAGCAACCGATCCAGCTGCCGCTTGGACACCAGGTCCTCCGAGCTGAACGCTAAGAATACCTTGTACTGCATACGTTGCAGGCAGATATTGCCCAATGCCGCTGTAGAAGCTGTTCAGCAATTCACGTGGCACCATTGCACCGGAAGATACCAGTTGCAGAGACAATGAAATGATATTGAACAGGCTTCCCGCCGGTCCGAAGCAGATCAGGAAGAACTGGGAGAAGAACATGAATGTGCAGAGGAACAACGCCTGGAACAACCAGAATGCGATAAATCCTTGCTCAATCTGTCCGCCCAAGGACACAATTAGTGATGATCCCAGCAGGGAAACCACCAGGGCAGACCCAATGTTAATGACCATTCTGGCACCGAACAAAGTAAGACGGGAGTAAGTAGTGGACAGCATACCCATCACTGTCTGCAGGTTCATACCCATGATCATGGCTCCTACATAAGAAGCCAGTACCATCATCATCGGAACCATCTGGTTATTCATGCCGTTAACCGGATTGATTGAAGTGGTTGTGCCTTCCACACGGGTAGTCAGGTTGGTAGCAGCTTCAGCAGCCTGATCCGCAGGCGCTCCTGCGGCCGTCAGCACGGTCTGTACACCCTGAGCTGTTGCTTGCTTGTTAATCGTGTTCGTCACGCTTTGCGACACGCCTTGCATCATGCTTTTAATCGTAACCGGGTTCGCCTCGTTAATGGTGTACTTAATCTCGGCGGTGGAACCGGCTGTCTGAAGCAGTTCATTAAACCCTGCCGGAATATTCAGCACCATATGAATCTTGCGATGGTTTAACTCATCCAGCGCTTCAGCGGCACTCAGATTAGATACGGTATGAAAAGGAAGTGTCTCGGCCATGCGATCTGCGATCCCCTTGGACTGCTCTCCATCCTCATTGACAACGGCAACCGTCAATTCATTCATCCGGTCATTCACTCCGGAATATGCTGTCATCCAGATCACGCTAAAGATCACTTGGAACATAAGTGCCGTCACGATCCCTACAATTACTGGTGGTTTTTTCAATAACACGCGTAAAGCCTGTAACATAAATGATGTCCTCCATTACTAGATAGTTCTAATTTGATTTAAACGTTTGTTTGAATCAAACGATTGTTTTAAATTTTAAATCCATATGTCTATATTGTCAATTAATTTCTGAAAGGTTCAGAAAAGATAAAGATGTCTTTCGCAAACCATAGTCATTCTTTTCATAAAAGGACATTCCTTCATATGCCCGTCTTCTACTAACAAGGAACGGACTTTTGCTTTAACCTTTCAGGCCATTTTTCCAACAAAAAAAACACGATCCGTCGCAACGGACCGCGCTTTTATTTATGGTTTTTGAAGATAGAAACGTTGAGCCCTTCCATACAGGGTAATCAGTCGTTCCGTTTCAGTTTCATTCGTTGCAGACGTAGCGAATTCAGTACAACCGACACAGAGCTGAACGCCATGGCCGCACCTGCCAACCAAGGAGCTAGGAAGCCTACTGCTGCAATTGGAATACCAATTACGTTATAACCAAGTGCCCAGAACAGATTCTGCTTGATATTGCCCATGGTGCGTCGGCTCATCTCGATGGCATCTGCAATACTGTTCAAATCGCCGCGCATCAGCGTAATATCCGCCGCTTCCATCGCTACATCGGTCCCGGTTCCAATCGCCATACCGATATCCGCTGTAGCCAGAGCTGGAGCATCGTTGATTCCATCTCCAACCATCGCTACCTTGAGTCCGCTCTCCTGAAGCTTCTTCACTTCCGCGGCTTTGCCCTCTGGCAATACCTCAGCCAGGACTTTACCGATTCCAGCCTGTTCTGCCACGGCGCGAGCTGTTCGCTCATTGTCTCCCGTAATCATGATGACATCAATTCCCATGGCTTGCAGCCGCTTAATGGCTTCTCGTGAAGTTTCCCTGATGGTGTCAGCCACAGCAACGATCCCTGCCCATTGACCATCCACCGCGATCAGCATCGCAGTGCGTCCTTGTTCTTCAAGGTTGTTCATCTGCTGCATGGTTTCCTCAGAGACATTCACCTTCGCATCCGTAAGCAGTCGGCGTGTCCCGACCAGGATCTCTTGCCCTTGAACCTGGGCCCGCACACCATATCCCGGTATGTTCTCGAATTGCTCTGGATTGTTCAGTTCCAGGCCTTTACCTCGAATTCCTTCCACAATCGCTTCAGCCAAAGGATGCTCCGAACTTTGTTCTGCTGCTCCCACCCGCTGAAGCAGATCTGCTTCCGTCCAATGTGGAGCTGTCACTACATCCGTAAGCACGGGCTTCCCTTGGGTAACTGTACCTGTTTTGTCCAGTACAACCGTCTGGATCTGCTGGGCCGATTCCAGATGTTCGCCGCCTTTGAATAACACACCATATTCAGCCGCACGTCCTGATCCAGCCATAATGGACGTTGGCGTTGCAAGGCCAAGCGCACAAGGACAAGCGATCACCAGTACAGCAATCGCCTTCTCCAGCGAACCGGCAAAGTCGCCAGGACTCGCGAACAGATACCAGATCAAGAACGTCACTGCCGCGATTCCTACAACAATCGGAACAAAGATACCGGAGATCACATCGGCAATCCGCTGAATGGGCGCTTTGGAGCCCTGCGCTTGCTCAACCACTTTAATAATCTGCGATAACGCCGTGTCAGAGCCTACTCGGGTCGCACGCAGTCTTAATACTCCATTTTTGTTCAGCGTAGCACCTGTAACGGTATCTCCCGGTTTTTTATCAACGGGCAGGCTCTCTCCGCTTAACATGGATTCATCGACAGAAGACTGTCCTTCCTCCACGACGCCGTCCACCGGAATACTATCTCCGGGTTTCACGAGAACCAGATCACCTACCGCGACATACGCCGACGGTACAACAACCTCCTGACCATCACGAATCACTCTGGCTTCACGTGGAGCAAGTTCGATGAGGCTCTTAATCGCCTGAGAGGAGCGCCCCTTGGCTACGGCCTCAAACCATTTTCCCAATAGGATCAGCGTAATCAGAATCGCACTCGTCTCATAATAAAGCTCTACTGTTGGCATGACTGCTGTAGTCATTCCCGCCCCGCCATGATCCATCATGGTCGAAGCTGTACTGCCACTGGTCAGGGTCAGATACAGACTGTAAAAGAAAGCTGCACTTGTACCCAAAGCAACCAGTACATCCATGTTGGCACTGCCATTACGCAGCGCTTTATAGGCGCCCACATAGAACTGCCAGCCAATTACAAACTGTACCGGAGTTGCCATTACCAGCTGGAACCATGGATTCATGAACAAGTCGGGTACCCATATCCAGGATGTGAACGAGAAATGGCCTACCATCGCCCACAACAGGGGCAAAGATAACAAGGCAGAGATCATCCACTTCCATTTTTTGCGCTGCAACTCACGTTCACGCACCGATTTCGTCTCTTCTTGCGTCTGTTGCAGCTCAGCTCCATAACCAAGTTGCTTGATCTTCGCCGTAATATCGGATGCCTTCAATACTCCGGCAACGTATTCCACATGCCCTTTCTCAAGCGCCAGATTCACATTCGCACGGGTTACACCCGGTAAACGTGAGAGGCCCTTTTCGATTCGAGCAGAACAAGCAGCACAGGTCATCCCTGTAATGTCCAGATCCACCGATTCCGTTACTGTACCGTAGCCAAGCGCCTCCACCTTATCCCGCAATGCATTGATGTTCGTTGTCTTCGGATCATAGGAAACCGTTGCTTGCTCTATGGCGAGGTTAACATTCGCCTGATTGACCCCTTCCATTCGGGACAACCCCTTCTCAATTCGTGTAGAGCAGGCAGCACAGGTCATACCTGTGATTTGCAGTGTTGTCTGTAATCCCGCTGCTTCCGGTGATGGTTCTGAGGCTGATGTGTTTTCCATTGCCGATGACTTATCCATGTTGTTAGCTCCTTTCTTAATAAAATATTTTTACGTGTTCAATACCCCCAAGGGGTATATAAAAGACAAAAAATCAGGCTTAAACAATGAACTCATTTATTGGAAAAGATCTGTTGAGTTCCTTTCCATACAAGGGGAAGTTCAGTTTAAGCCTGCAATGATTAGACTACGTCATACCCTTGATCTTCAATGGCTGCCTTGATCTGATCCACATTGACTTTTTGCTCGTCATATTCAACTGCGACAGTTCCTGCTGCCAGATCAACCTTACCATTCGCTCCCGCATTCTTCACGGCTTCTTCAACCGATTTCACACAGTGATTGCAAGACATTCCTGTAACGTTCAACGTAATATTAGACATGGATAGTTCCTCCTTGGATATATAAATGATGAGTTCATTCAAAAATAATTACTTCATTAACTTCCTTACCGTTACCAACAATTCATCCACGACCTCATGCTCTCCGGCCTGAATGCGCTCAACAATACAGCTCTTCATGTGACCTTCCAGCAACAGCTTGCCTACCGAATTGAGAGCAGACTGAGCCGCAGCGATCTGCGTCAGCACATCATCACAATAGGTATCCTTCTCGATTAATCCCTTGATCCCGCGAATCTGTCCTTCAACGCGGTTCAAACGGGAAATCAGGTTGCCCTTCATCTCCTGGGAGTGATGGCTCTTACGCACATGTTTCCCGTCACTGCCTGCCGTATGACATGAATTGGCTTGCTGATCATCTGTCTGTGAAACTTCGTTCACCTCTGTTACGGATGACTCCAAAGGTTCCTTGGGATGGCTCTGATGTTCCATCACGAACACCCCTTTTCTTTCGTTCTGTTATAAGAGTAACATACCCCATGGGGGTATGCAAGATTATTTCATTATTTTATTCAAAACGGATGCTTACCATGCTTCCTACGATTGAAGTATTGCACCAGACATCCCCATTAGTCTTCGTACAGGCGGACTATAGTATGTATTCCATTCTGCTGCTGCGTACAGCCAGACCCAATTGCTCATAGAAAGCCTGAGCTCCAGTATTGAATGTAGACACCGTCAGTTCAACGCTGTCGACCTGAATTTCTTTGCCAAGTTCGATTAACTCCTGCATCAACCGCTTGCCTGTCCCATGTCCGCGATGTTTGCTGCCAACGATGATTTCATTGATGTACAGCATCTTTCGATCCTTTAACAAATCCACATTCTGAATAACATTCAGCTGTGCACTTGCATATCCAACAATCTCACCTTGATTCAACAATTCCGCAACATAGAGATAACGATGATCCGTCCCCATGAGTTGTTCATATTCCTTTTCGCTCATTCTCGTCTGCAGCTCTCTGTAAACGTCTGGCCTAGCTTCTACATGCAACTGATGAAGCTCATCCATTAATGCAGATACTCCCGTATAATCTCCGATGACAGCCCGTCTAATGTTAATCTCACTCATCTTCGTATTCTCCTCTCACAAACGTTTCCCATAATTATACAATAAAAAGCAGATACCTTAACGGTACCCGCTCTGTTTCAAGCTATATTTGATTCTACTATTCTTTAGATGATTTACCTTCATCAAATGCTACAGGTGACGGTTTGGCAGCCCATTCGTCCGCTTGCGGCTCAATATCTACACCATTCAAAATTTTCTTTTTCTCCATCAAGGAATCCCCGTCTTCATCCAGCTTGTTACGAATTGCCGCCTCATCCTGAGGTTGATTGTTCTGTTGTGTCATGTTGGAGTCCTCCTTCTATTATTTCATCGTTATTATGATGTTCCTATATATAACTTACCCAATTTTTTCATTGTCATTCTGACAAGCAAGTATATCATCTGATTTTTGTATTTTACTTTGATGAAAAGTGAAATTCGCGATGCAAATTGAGTATCTGATTGAGCAGCATATTGAAACCTATGAAAAGGAGAAAGGCGTTATTAATCGAAGTCCACCTGTTTATCCAAAGTGACTTCCTCCAATTTGTGTTCCAACTCTGGTATAGAAGGAATTAAAGAGAATTGAACGTTTTCCAGAGAAAAAGGCAGGGCAGGAACTACTCGGAAACTCAATTGTGTCTCCCCACCTCCTCCACGACTGCCTTGTCTCATAGTCATATGTCTCTGTCCGCTCAACACCTCAAGAGCCAAGTGTGGCACCAACTGTATACGTTCAGACTCATTTCCCTTATATTGAATTTCCACATATACGAGACTTTCGCCTTCATACTGCATCGAATGTGTAATGATGTACTCACACGAATCTTTAATCGTTTTCTTCATGATCGGCACAACACCCGTTAATTGAAGGGGCTCACGTGGAAAGTAATGCCGTTGTGGCATCGGCTGCACACTACGGAGAACATATCGAATATCTTCCTCCTTCATATCCAATAATTTTACCCATTGATCGATGGTATCTTGAGGGGGCTGATATTGGACAGCTCCGGTTATATTCTTTCTTGCCGCAACCAACTTTAGTAGTTGCCCATCAATCTGCTGTACTTCTTCATTGTATTCATTAGGGATTTCACGAAATTCACTCCAGCTCATATTTAATCACCCTCCTAATTTAATGAAATACCATGCAAATACAATTCGCTATGGTACCTGCATCCCCTCTTCTTTTTCTAGGTTTAACCAAAAAACGGTGAACCTTCCCTTTCAGCCACAACAGCCGATTCGAGAAAGTTCACCGCATAGCTTTAGATTTTCGCCACCTTGCTGCCCTTTACTTTAACATTTACAAGCAGGATGCTGGCTATGATCATAACGAGACCTGCGATCAGATTGACCGTCACCGACTCTCCCAGGAACAGTACACTGCAAAACAGGGCAATCAGCGGAATCAGAAATGTGAATGATCCTACTTTGCTGGCTTCGCCAGAGCTGACCAGTTTGAAGAACGCGAGCCAGCCCAACGCAATGACAAACACCGAGATAAACAGCATATCCAGTATAAAAGGAAGCACCCACTGTACATCAGCCCAGCTCTCTGTGACCGTACCCGTTAAGGTCAGTACAACTCCACCAATTAGAATCGGAATGGCTGTCATCCAGATTCCATCGACCTTCATTGAAGTTCGCTTCATATATACGGTCCCGATCGCCCAGCTAATTGCACTAAACAGCCCCAGCATAACCCCTTCAGGTGAGACTTTGCCTGTCATGCCGCCTATACTGATCGTAGCCACCCCCGCAAAACCGAGCACCAATCCGGCGATTTTCATTCCATACATGGACTCTCCCAGCCACAACCAGGCCCCGATTCCAAGCAGCACAGGCTGTAGGAACACGATGGATGAAAATAATCCTGCCGGCACTTCCGTCAGCCCCACGGTCTGAAAGCCGTAGAAGAAGATAATATTAAGCACCGCAGATATGGCATAGATATGCCAAGTTTGTTTCAGTCTCAGCGTTTTGTAGCGGGGAAAAGCATACAGCCCCAGCACCACCCCCCCAATTAACAGGCGCGTGCCTGCGAATATAAGCGGCGGTGTAAAATTTAATGCGTATTTGGTCAGGGGCCAGTTTACTCCCCACATGAGTACCAGAAAAGCCAGAACCCAGCCTGCTTTTGCACGTGATAAAGCCATATGTCTATTCTCCTATCCGGCACACTTCTACAGGCACAGTTTAATCAATCACACTTTATCCCGCGCTCTCTAGGTGCCTGCAAATCATTTGGAATCCGATC
This sequence comes from Paenibacillus sp. 11B, assembly GCF_030487755.1. Lineage (NCBI taxonomy): Bacteria > Bacillati > Bacillota > Bacilli > Caryophanales > Paenibacillaceae > Paenibacillus > Paenibacillus sp. 11B. Next base: position 186,741 of record NZ_JAUKNS010000009.1, read on the forward strand.
CAGACCCGTTATACATCTGTTCTTTGATCGTTCCGTTTCTCCATGATACAATAATGATTATAATAATTGAAATGCATGTTAATCATAAGGAGCATACCAATTCTGATATGAACAATTCACAGTTGCAGTTATTCGTGAAAATTGCAGAAACGGGAAGTTTCACCCGTGCAGGCCAGGAACTAAATATGACGCAGCCCGCAGTCAGTCGGGCCATTTCTTCGCTGGAGAATGAGCTAGATGTCACTCTAATCATACGGGATCGCAGGAATGGCATCGTGCTTACGGATGTGGGACAGCGGATTTTGGTCATTTTCCGCCGGATTTTACAGCAATTTGATAAGGTGCAGCAGGTCGTTGCCGCTGAAAAAGGTTTGGAGATTGGCACGATTCGCATTGGCTCTTTCCCCATGTCATCAGCCCATCTGCTGCCGAAAATTATCCGCTCCATTCGGGACCGCTATCCTCAGATACAATTTGAGCTGCATGAGGGAAACATCCTTGAAATTCAGGAATGGCTAAGCTCACGGGCTATTGATGTAGCTCTCATTATTGCAACCGACAAAGAGCCCATAGATACGGCTTATGAGACACTCCCGCTGTATAGCGAAGAGATGCTGGCTGTGTTTCGGAACGATGAGCCCTTTGCAAATCAGGAAACCCTGCCCGTACAAATGCTGGACAAGCACCCCATGATCATCTGCAAAGGCGGTTACGAAGTGCCGATTGTGGATCTATTCAATCGAGCAGATGCCGAATTACATTTCGGATTTGTGGTGTATAACGTAAACACTTGTCTGAGCATGATTGAGCAGGGTCTCGGAGCCGCCATGCTGCCTGCCATTTCTCTATCCTGGCTGCCTCCGGGTGTCAAAGCACTCCCGACGGAGCCGAAAGCCTACCGTAATATCGAGATTGCCGTTCCTTCACTTGTCGATGCTTCCCCTGCATCCCGGTTATTTATTGAGACGGCGCAGCAATTGTTTGGACAAGGTTAACGGATCGATTGGCCTTCCAATGTTGAGCCAGTCGCTCCTTGTTCCCAATCAAAAAGGGCGTCCCATCGGTCATGAACATGACCTTATGGGACGCCCTTTTGATATTGTCCACCTTAGATGGACATCATTGAAGTGTTTTTCTTTTTACCAGCAGCAGCAGCAGCACAAAATGCCCCGATGATCTCAGCTTTACGCCTGATCCTGGCGAGCGAGTGCAGCCAGCGCACGCAGCGCCGCTTCGATCTCACGCTCAACCGCATCAGCTACCGCATTTGTATGCGGATCATACTCTGCCGCCAAGTCGCTATCTGCAAAACCGTCGATAGCGACAATCGCCCCGGCACGAGCACCGCGCAGTGTGCTTACGATGTAGAGCGCTGCAATCTCCATCTCAGCGGCAAGAGCACCCGCCTGCTTGTACTTGCGGTGAGGAATCTCTTCCACCCCAGTGAAGAAAGCATCCAGCGTAACGGTAATGCCCACGCCAACTTTACCCGCACTCGAAGCATCCGTTCCACTTGCATGCTTACGAGTCGCCTCAATTAACGCTTGTGTAACGCCAAGGTCTGCTACCGCAGGAAAACCATCCGGTACGAGCTGACGTGTCAGCCCGTCCGTACGCACAGCGGCCGTGCTGACGATAACACTGCCCGCTGGATAATCAGCGGTATACGAGCCCGCTGTACCTACACGAATCAGGGTCGTTACCCCTGCACGGATTAGTTCCTCGAAGCAAACAGCCGCTCCGGGTGAACCTACGCCATGACTGACCACGGCCATGGGTACACCTTCGTACAATCCAACAAATGTGCGATACTCCCGGCTGAACGCCAGTTCTTTCGCCTGCTCCAGCTTACGGGAAATCTTCTCCGCACGTGCCGGATCACCACAGACAATGGCGTATGCAGGCATATCTTCGGAATGAATTTGCAAAATAGGCATCAACATCTTAATCAAACTCCTTCTTCGTCCATTCGTCTTCCGGAATCGGAATATCTTCACCCGAGAAGCGCTGCTCCTTGAACGGATCGGCAAAATGATGGAAACCATTAACTTCCCAGAAGCCATTGCGGTCTTCTTTCATGAATTCCAGCCCCCGTATCCACTTCGCGCTCTTCCAGAAGTAGAGTTGCGGAACCACCAAGCGCAATGGATAACCATGCTTTGGTGTAAGCGGCTCACCGTTAAATTTAAAGGCAAGCAGTACATCGTCATGCATCAGTTCTTCGAGCGGAACGTTCGTCTCGTAATCATGATCCGCATGGATCATGACGTATTTCGCTTCGGGTTTAACGCCAAGAAGCTTGATGAAATCCGAGAATCGGATGCCTTCCCACGGTGTATCAAACTTCGACCAGCGAGTTACACAATGAATGTCGCTCACCGTGTTCACTTGAGGCATCGCCTGAAGCTCGGCGAAGGAGAACACCTTCTCCTCTTCAACCTCGCCGAATACTTTCAAATCCCAGGTCGCGAGGTCATATTCAGGCACTTCACCTTCATGCAGAATCGGGAACTTCTCGGTCAGTACCTGCCCCGGCGGCAGCCGGTCTCCGTGCTCAGCACCCGCTTTGGGTGCCGGGCTTTTCGTTTTTTTCAGACGTTCAGCCTTATTATGCAAGTGTGATTCCTCCTTCTTTATATGCTTCCAGCATAACATTCAGGAATTAACGCGAGCTTCCGCCCGCTTTCAGTGCATCCTGTGTGTAGGTACGATCTTTGAAAAAGAACATCGCTACCAGTGTCACAATATACGGCAGCATCATGGTAAAGTGAGTTGGCAGCGCGAAGCCCTGTAGTCGGATACTGAGTGCTTCCATGAACCCGAACAGCACACTGGACCCCATAACGCCAAGCGGATTCGCTTGCCCCAGCATAGTCGCTACCAATGCGATGAAACCGCGACCTGCGGTCATGCCTTCGGTAAACATCGTAACCTGACCAAGTGATAGCTGTGCACCCGCCAAGGCGCACAGTACACCACACATCAGGACTGCACCATATTGAATGCCGCGCACCTTGATGCCGATGCTCTGTGCTGCTACCGGATTCTCGCCAACCGAGCGGAGACGGAACCCGGAGACACTTTTGAACAGATAAAATTGCAAGGCAATTACGATAATAATTCCGAGATACACGAGTGGGCTATGCCCTGAGATGACATCACCTACCCATGGAATGTCCTTAATAAGAGGGATATCCCATTTGGGGAGTCCCACCATATCTTTGTCGTAGTACGCACCCTTCACGTCAAAAATCGCCCGTAGCGCAAAAGTCGTCAGTCCTGTCGCCAGAAAATTAAGCGAGATCCCGACTACTATCGCGTTGGCCTTAAGATTAATACTGATAAAGGCAAATAGCGCAGAGAACAACATAACGATCACAATCGAGAATATGACGGCCAGCAGTACATTACCGAACAGATAGTTACCAACAATAGCGGAGAAAGCGCCGATCAGTACGAGTCCTTCCAGACCCACGTTGAACAGACCGACACGAGAGCATAAAGCCCCACCGAGCGCTGCAAGCAGAATCGGCGTCATAATCCGCAGAGTAGAGCCAAACATGGCTGCATCAAACAGTTGTTGCATTGGACTTTTTCTCCTTTCTCCGCTTCAGGAATGAATAACCGATCTGAGCCGATACAAATAACGTCAACACCGCTTGGATGACACTGCCGACTTCCAGCGGCACATCCGTATTCCGTTCCATCCCCATGGCACCTGTCTGCAACGCTGCAAGCAGAATTGCCGCCACAGCTGTTCCTAGCGGATGCGAGCGGGCAAGCAAGGTTGCCATGATGCCGCTCCATGCATAACTTGCAGATGACAACGAGCCATCAAGGAAACGGTACTGTGTACCCAACACTTCGCCTGCACCCGCAAGACCTGCAAGTCCGCCACTAATGATCATGGACAGCATCATCATACGAATGCGGCGCACGCCGCCATAGGTTGCAAAGGAAGGATTACTCCCCAGCATGCGGATCTCATAACCCGTTACCGTCTTGTGTGTGAACCAGTAGATGAGAATAGCCGCTACGATAGCAATGATGAATCCAGCATGCAGTCCCATGCCCTGGAACAGCTTCGGCAGCCAGACACTCTGATCAATCATTGGCGTCTGGGCCATCGCCGCCGATCCGGTGCGGTCTTTGAACGGATAGGATACCATGTATCCTCCAAAATAAATCGCAATATAGTTGAGCAGCAGCGTTGTGATCAACAGATTCATACCGAAGCGAGCATCCAGCCAACCGGCAAACAGCGACCACACTCCACCGGCAATGATCCCCGCCACAATGGCTGCAATACAGACAAACCAGCCTGGACCCGGCAGGTAGAGCGCCGTCAGCGCTGCACTAAGTCCGCCGAGAACCATCTGTCCTTCGGCACCCATGTTGAAAAATCCGGCGCGGAACGCCAGTGCTACGCCCAGTCCCGCGAGAATAATTGGCGTCGAACGCGCTAATGTGTTGGTGAAGAAGTAGAAGTTGCCGAAGGCCCCTTTCCACATCTCCGCATACGTATCCACCACGGACCCGCCTACGACCAGAATGGCTACAGCACCTGCCAGCAAACCGATGAATACGGCAAGCAGCGGCTGTACGAGTCCGCGAAGTGTTTCTTTTACCCGATTCATATCCGCTCTTTCCCTCCTGCCATCAACAAGCTGATCTGTTCTTCTGTTGCTTCATCTGCCTTCAGTTCCCCAGCGATTCCGCCTTCATACATGACAATGATTCGATCGGATAATTGCAAAATCTCGGACAATTCGGATGAAACGAGCAGAATTCCTGCACCTTCATTCCGTTTGCGCAGCAATTCGGCATGAATCGTTTCCATCGCTCCAATATCTACACCCCGTGTAGGTTCAGCCGCAATGAGAAACGGTGTATCCTGGGCAAATTCACGTGCGGCAATCAGCTTCTGCAAGTTACCACCGGAAAGGAACTGTGCCTTCGTTTCCGCAGAACCCGTCTTGATGCTGAACTGCTTGATCCAGTTCTCCACCATGGTCCGTGCTGCCTTTGCTTTAATGATACCGCGTGATTGAAGCCGATGATGATGGCCCATCAAGCCATTCTCACGAACGCTTGCATCCTTCGCCGCTCCCCACATATAACGGTCTTCCGGGATATGGGCAAGTCCAAGTTCCCGAATGCGACGCACCGGCCAGTTTGTCGTATCCTGCCCTGACAGCAGGACGCGGCCGCTATCCGACTTGCGCAGTCCGGCAATGATCTGGATTAGTTCAGACTGACCGTTCCCGGAAATACCCGCGATTCCAACGACCTCACCTTTCCGAACTTCCAAATGAATATCCTTGAGTGCGGAACGGTCCTCAGCCCCTGACAGACTCACTGCTTCCACCTGAAGCACCGCTTCTCCCGGAACGGATGGCTGCTTGTCCATACGTACCAACTCACGTCCAACCATTAAGCGGGATAACTCCTCCACATTCGTATCTTTCGCTTCCAGCGTACCTGTCACCTGACCATCACGAAGAACCGTGATCCGGTCTGCCACATCCATGACTTCCTGCAGCTTGTGCGTAATCAATACAAAGGTTTTGCCCAGCTTGGCGAGAGATTTCATATTCGCGAGCAATTCTTTCACTTCCAGCGGTGTCAGTACCGCTGAAGGTTCATCCAATATAATGATATCTGCGCCCTGATGCAGCACCTTGAGAATTTCAACTCGCTGCTGCATGCCCAGAGGGCATTCATATACTTTTTTCCACGGATCAACTGGCATGCCATACGTTCTACCCAGCTCATTCACCTGGGCCGCTGCCTGTTTACGGTCAAATACACCTGCAGCAGACGGTTCACGGCCGATCACGATGTTCTCAGCAACCGTAAAGGAAGGAAACAGCATGAAATGCTGGTGCACCATGCCGATACCGCTTGCCATGGCCTGAGACGGGGTAGCGAAGCTTACCTCACGTCCACGAACTTTGATTGTGCCTGATGTCGGTTGCTCCATTCCATACAACATACGCATCAGGGTTGTTTTACCGGCTCCGTTCTCACCCACGAGGGCATGAATCTCTCCTTCTCGCAAATTAAAACGGATGTCCCGATTAGCGGTGAAGCCGCCGTATTTCTTCGTAATCTGCTCCATCTCCAACAGCATATCTCGCGTTCTCTCCTCTCGGTCTATATACGTTCAACTAAAGCATATTTACACTAGCCACTATGATGACAGAACAACCTTCCGATCGCTTATCCCCAGATTTTTTTATTTTTTTTCCAAAGGGGAAAATCCGGGGATAAAGGCGAACGCTTCGCTTCTCCAGGTTTTTTCTGTCCTCTCCGTTATCGGGTAAATGTTCAGTTGAACATATATAGTTCATTGTAATAGCAGCAAAACCGGCTGCCTGATCGGGCAGCCGGCTGATCAACTCAATTAATCCATCCTATGGAACAAAGATTACTACTGTTGCAATGGATCTTTTACAACGATTTTGCCGGATACGATATCATCCTTGATCGCTTTAACCTTGTCGATTACTTCTTGTCCAACAAAAGCATTCAATGGAGATTCGCTATCACGTGTTACATAAGTCAGGCCTACGCCATCTTCTTTCAAGCCATAATTTACAGCACCCGCTTTGAAGTTTCCTTCTACGAAATCCTTCACGGTCTGATAAGCAACCGTATCGGTCGACTTCAATTGAGACAATACGATATGTTCTGGATCTTCAACAGTACGGTCCGTATCCTGACCGGAAGTATAGAAGCCTTTTTCCTTCGCGGCTTCGAACACACCCAGATCGCCTACAGCAGATGCTCCAGCAATGAAGTCAGCGCCTTTGCCGAATTGTACCAACGCCAGCTCTTTTGCTTTGGCCGGGTCATTGAATCCACCAACATAGTTCACGAGGAATTCCGCATCCGGGTTAACCGATTCCAGACCGGCTCTGAAACCTTCTGTATATTTCTTGATTAATGGAACGTCCATCGCAGCAATCATGCCGACTTTGTCTGTTTTCGTAGACAGTCCAGCAGCTGCACCAAGCAGGTACGCTCCTTCATATTCATGGAAACCAACGCTACGAACGTTAGGCAGGTCAACGGTTGTGTCTACAATGGCAAAGGACTTGTCCGGATTCTCGGCAGCAACCTTTTTCAATGCATCTTCTGCCTGGAAAGTTGCTGTAATAATCAGATCATAGTTCTCAGCTACTGCAGCACGCAGATTTTGCTCAAATGCAGCCGGGTCAGTCGATTCGATCGTTTTGGTATCTACCTTGAATTCCTCGCCAGCTTTTTTGAAACCTTCATCCATCTGTACGAAGAACGGGTTGACCCCAATTTTTTCAGGAAGGACAAGTGCCATGCGTAGTGATTTTTCACTATCGCCACCTTGAGCCGATTGTTCGTCTTTGGAACCAGAATTTCCACAAGCCGCCAGCAAAATAGCCACCATCATGATCGATAAGACGAACGATAAACCTCTTTTCATTTTGAACTTTCCCCTTTTCACAATTCTTTTTTATAATCCTAGCGGATACTGTCGATCCTTGTCAATAAATCTTTGAGCGTATACACTAAACGGAATAAAATAGCTGATTTACATTCTACAAAGCGTCGGAAGGCGCTCTAAACCAAGTTTTTTTCCGTTGACATCCGAAGCTGCCCCATGCTAAAGTCAATCCAATTATTATATTCAGATAGGTTTTGTCAGAATTATAACGCAAGCTTGTTTATTTTCCTATCCTATTTTGAGGAGGCTATTCATTTGAAAAAAATCACCCAGATCACACTGGCCGCTCTGCTCGCCGCTCCGGTTACACTCAGCAGTCTCAGCTTGCCCGCTTCGGCATCCGCAGCATCGGCTACTCCCGCCGGACAAACTACCTCACAGGCGGTTAAAGGACCGGTAGCTCAAGCTCCTTCAGTCTATACCGAGAGTGCAGCCGATTACGCCCAATTCCTGCAGGCCAAATACAATATCCAATTGCCGCAGAAGTTAGCCAAGGGTGACTTCATCAAAGCAATTGCTGCCATTCTTGGAACAGGTCAAGCTGCACCTGCTACAGATGAAGCAAGTGACAGTGAAGTCAAGGCTCCGGCCTTCACTGATCTGAACTCCAATGATTCTGCGTATAAAGCTGCCGTTTCCTTATATAACAACGGTATCCTGTCCGGTACGGAAGTGCGTGCCAATGACAAACTGAGCACTTATGCTGCTGTCTTCATCGCAGTCAAAGCAGCCGGATTCAAAGAGCTGGCCTATACATATCCTGAAGACAAAACAACAAAGGCACTTGCTAAACTGGGCATTAGCCCAGGTCGCATTGAGGGACAAGCGGCGCAGGAGCTGGCCGCTGCCATTGATACCGGTTTGATCCCGGAAAGCCTGTACCCCGCTCTCCGTAAGGGCGGCGAAGCAAGTTCTGATTTTGCCAACATCTTGCTTGGACGGGTATTGACCAGTCAGGGCAAATACAAAAATGAAATTGGTCGTTCTGGCGATACTGACATTTACTCCAAATTGTACGCTGCCTATCGCACCGCTGATCTAATCGAAGCACCGGAACTTCGGACCATTGTGGATCAAGCACTGCGGGATGATCTCGTTACAGGTTACAATCTTAAAGACAGTCGCTTCGATTCCAACTTCATCGATGAACTGACCTTAACTTACGGGCATGATGATATTAAACACGCGGTACAGTTAATTGGATTGTTGCGTAGTGAAGGCATCGATGCGGACGTACAATTCCAGCCGAAGACTTCTGCCTTCATTTATTTGAAGGAATGGGGAGAGCCCAAAGAAACACCGGATTACAAGGTTACCCAGATCGAGAATGGCAATTACATTGCCTATGCCAAAGAATATGACATTCAGTTTGAATTCAATAACACAGCGGACAAAGCCCGCTTCAACGACATTATATTGAAGTATGCCAAAAAGAACAGCGATGACACCTCTGCCTTAATTCATGCTTCTTGGTGGCAGCCGCTGTATTACTCACCAACCACTCAGGCGGAATATCCAGTCATCGCCAACAATAAAATTTCGCTTGGCAACTATTATGCACAATCTTTCTCCCTTAAGGAGAATTCCAAGGCAATTCAAGAAGGATTCCGTAAGCTGGCCCCTGATGCGGACATTTCCAGTTACACCTTCTGGGTGGACCAACCGTTCTTCAATTATCTGAACGGGGAATCAGAATAAACTGAACGTATACCAAGTGAATTAAAACTCGCAATTTGACATAATATAAAGCCGTCTTTACCGAACTTTCCCATGGATTCGACCCATTGGTTCGTAAAGGCGGTTTTTGTTTTATTTTTTTGCAAAATTCTTCTCAAAAAAAATAATTTCATTGCAGGATTTACCAGTAAAAGGTCGAATAACATAGGTACACAAACACGCAATTACATTTACACATATCTGTAAGACAGGAGTTAATCATGGTATACGATGGCATTCTGCTCGGCTTGATCGTTGGACTGTTCCGGGGAGGATTTCGGTATGGTCTCCACCAGTTTGCAGCTCTCAAGCTGCGAGGCGGCTGGATATTCCCGGTGCTGCTGCTGGCTCAGTTCTTCATCTTTTACTTGCAGGAAAGACTTGATTGGGTTGCATCCATCAACGGATACCTGTTTGCTGCCGTTTATGTCACAGGCTTAGCATTTTTGTGGCTTAATCGACATTACAAGGGTTTCACGCTGATCTGGATCGGTGTTTTCCTCAATTTCATCGTCATGGCGGTAAATGGGGGGCGTATGCCGGTTTCCGTGGATGCCTCTGCTGTTCTTGGGCCCTATTATGTGGACATGCTGCGCGAAGGCGGAGCGGTATCCAAGCACTATATGATGGATGCTTCCACACATCTTTCGTTTCTGGGCGATATCATCCCGCTGTCCAGTCCTTATCCGAGGACACAGGTGATCAGCATCGGCGATGTGGTCATGAACATTGGCATATTCCTGTTTATCCAGTACATGATGGTGAATCGAACCGGAGAAGCTTTGAAGCCAGTGAATTCCATCAGGCCTGAAGAGATTCGGACAGACTCCAAGGAAGGGAGGTCTTTTCCATGAAAAAATTCGAAGGCATTAAATATTCTCGTCTCGTTATCAACGCAATCATCGTAGCTTCTGTCGTTGTTGCATTGACTTCGGGATACAAGCTGGGCGGCTAGTACATATACTCGCCAACCATGACAAACAGGCTGCCAGCGGCCTGTTTTTTCTTTCTGGATTTTTGGGAGGTAACTTGTTATGTTATACATCAATATAGTACAAGCCGATATATTCACATCAAGAGCAGACTAAACCAAGCAGGAGAATTTTTATGAACTTTATTCGTAACCTTATCCATAAAGCAGATCGGAGCACCATGTATGTTGTGTTGCTTAGCTGCACAGGCATCGGTATTTTTCTGTATATGAACAAGTTGTCTTATCTCCATCTATCCTCTGACGAATGGGTAATGGTATACACGATGCTCGGTGCGGCGCTGATTTTGGATTACTTCACGTTTCAGATTCCGCCCAAAGGCAATCAGCAATCCATGGACTCTTCCGTGTACCTCGCCTGTATCTTCATGTTTGGTGGTGCATTCAGTCTGTCTGTACTGCTACCCGTTTCCCTCATACTGTTAATCAAGGATCGCAAACTCGCCTGGTGGAAGCATATCGTTAATTTCAGCATCTACAGCCTCATGATTGCTGGAGCCGCTTACGTATTCACTTGGACTGGAGGAATTCCGGGAGCACTGGATGGATATAACCTGCTGCCCTATTTTGCGGCACTTGCAGCCTACTTCATCATTAATACGATCACGCTAGGGCTGTTCTTTCATTTCTCGACAAAGGATGCATTACAGCAGATGAAGCGTGTGTTCGTCACCGAATCACTGCTCGTTTATTTATGTACATTGATTTTGGCGCTCGTGTTGACCATTCTCGTTGTGCACAACGGTGTTCTCGGCCTGCTGCTCTACCTCAGTCTTAGCATTCTGCTATCGCATGCGTTCAAACAGCTGTTCGTGATGTATCAGAGTATTGAGGAAAAGGCGAATACGGATCAACGCACAGGTTTGTTCAACCACAGTCATTTTGAAAGTATGCTGGAGAGCGAGCTTGGTAACGCCCGTTCCCAAGGAACCCCGCTTTCGCTGGGACTCATCGATATTGATGATTTCAAAAAGTATAACGACCGCTTCGGTCATCTCCAGGGCGACAGTCTGCTGGCCCTGCTCGGAGATTTCCTCATCCGGAAGACGGAGGGCACTCAGGTCACCGCCTTTCGTTATGGCGGCGAAGAGTTCACCCTGCTTATGCCAGGCATGGATCTGGACGAGGCCTATGCGTTCATGAACAAGTTGCGCAAGCAGCTGAACGACACCCCTTTTGAAGGAGTTGAAGTGTTTCCGCACGGTTGCCTCTCCTTTTCGGCAGGTGTTGCGCGTTATGAGGTTGATATGTACAACAAGTCACAACTCGTGGATCAGGCGGATAAAGCGCTATATTATGCCAAGAAACAAGGCAAAAACAATGTGCATCGCCACGGCAGCAATGACGGCATGGAGCATGAGATTGATCTGGTCCAGGATGTGCGCGATATTGAGCAGCAGCTCAACTTGTTCAGATATAAGGATATGGATACATTCAAACATTCCAAACGCGTATATAAATATGCCCTCGATTTAAGTGAGTTGCTGGAGCTCGATAATGTGGAAAAGCGAAATTTCGTGCTGGGTGCACTGATTCATGATATCGGAAAGCTCGAAATTCCGTGGTCCATCCTGAATAAGAAAGAAAAGCTTACCGCTGAGGAATGGGAAACGATCAAGGGCCATGTCACCTGGGGCAAAAAGATGGCTATGACCAACGAGCGTTTTGCCGATCTCATTCCCTATATCGAATTGCATCATGAACGGTATGACGGGGCAGGCTACCCTTATGGCCTGAAAGGCTCTGAGATTCCACGGTTGTGCCGGATGCTCACAGTAATTGATTCCTTCGATGCAATGACAACGGAGCGACCATATCAGGAAACGAAAAATGTGGATGAAGCAATCAAGGAACTGCAGATGTGCTCCGGTTCACAGTTCGATCCTGAGCTAGCCGAGCTGTTCATCCGATATATTCAGAAACGAACCGTGCAACAGCAACTTTTGTAACGCTCACCGAATATCCCCTTATTAAAGCCAAAAGCGCTACCCCCGGTCTGATCGGGGATAGCGCCATTTTCATGTTCATCATGGAATGAATCATGCACGAGACTACTTTATTCTTGTGCAGATTCTGCGTTATCGAGTGGTATTCATTTCGTGTGAAGTCTGATGCAGCTCTTTAATCATCTGCTGCAAAAACATGTTATCCTGACGACTGATTCCGTGCTGATTGTCTTGAAGAAGCATTTGATGAATGTTCTTCTTGAGCAACTCGCTGCGACGTTCCAATACCTCTTGATTCATGTTGTTGCGTTCACTCCTTAACATCTTTTGTAATGAATTTGTGTTCTATATAAGTATAGAGGACCTCCTCCAATAGGGAAAATGGATACAGCCCCGCTCATCTGTACTCATCAAGGCTCACCCTGCGTGACATAATTTCACCCTATGTTGTTCTTAGATATCCTTCTAAATGCTCCCTTATCCACCCGAGGTTCCTTCAAAGAAAGCCAGACTAGGGTCTGAAGCAAGCATGCGTTATAATGGTGCCAACCCTCGAAACGGATACATATAAAAGTGGACCTTATATCAAAGGAGTTCTGTATTCATGTCATACAAACAAATTAAATGGATGATTCTGCTGGTCCCCACATTCACGGTTGGCCTCTGGGAATACATCCGTCATCAATTCCTGATGCCCTACCTTTCCATGGATGCGGGTAACTGGCTTACCCCCCTTATCCTTTACCTCATAAGCGTCACCTTGCTAAGTCGCTTATTCAACATGCTGGAAAGTGCCAGGGCTGCTCTGGAACAGGAGCGTGCCTCCAAAGCGGCACTCGAAGCTCGGGATCAACTGGCTCGGGAGCTTCACGACGGCATCTCGCAGTCTCTTTTTCTCCTGTCGGTAAAAACAGACAAGGCCGAGCGCAGTTTAGCTGGAAGTGGTTACGAGAATGAAATCCAAGACATCCGCAAAACCGTACACGAGGTTAACGCCTATGTACGGCAGGCCATTGCCCAGCTTCGCTATGTCCCTGGACAAGCGGCAGTACCAGAGGGAACTTCCCTGCTGTCACAGGTGGAATTGCTTGTACAAGAGACGGTGCCTTCGGCGCGTCTGGAGTGGGATCTGGACAGCACCTTCTTCTCCCCAAAGGAGCAGGTGGAGCTGCTCGCCTGCATTCGTGAAGCACTGCTCAATGTTCGCAAACATGCCCGGGCTACAGATACTCGGGTGATTGCAGAAGGAACTCCTTTTGTCTGGTCGATCTTCATTCAGGATAACGGTGTTGGTGTGAGCGGAGATCCGCTTCACTTGAAGGATCGGTACGGCCTGCGAATTACGAAGGAACGTGCAGCTCAGATGGGCTGGTCTTTCGCCCTCGATTCAAGGCCAGGCTACACACGAATAACGATTGGAAAGGGGCATGATTAATATGGAACTTGTACGGGTATTGGTCGTCGATGATCACGCGCATGCGCGTGAAGCGATCTGCAGTATTTTATCCGAGGATAGCCTGTTTGAAGTGATTGGGACCGCTTCGAATGGAAAGGAAGCGCTGGAGCTTACCGGGCAATGGATGCCCGATCTTATCCTGATGGATGTACAGATGCCAGATATGGATGGACTCGAAGCCACCCGGCAGATCAAACTGCGCTTTCCGTATGTCATTATCGTCATGGTCACGGTATCGGATGATGTCACGTACCTGTTTGAAGCGTTGAAGCAGGGGGCTCAAGGATATTTGCTCAAAAATCTGGCTCCCTCCACCTGGCTCGAATACCTTCGCGCCATCGTCAGCGATGATGCACCCCTGAGCAAGGAGCTTGCCTATCGAATTCTCCAAGAGTTCCCTGCGCCTCGCACTGAAGATGTACCCGATAATCCGCTGACTACGCGGGAGCTTGAGATTTTGCAATGGGTATCTGCGGGATATACCAATCGTGAGATTGCCGACCAACTTGGCATTTCGGACCAAACGGTGAAGAACCATCTGAAGAATATTTTACAAAAATTGCAGCTCGAAAATCGTGTACAGCTAACCCGCTATGCATTGGAAAGCGGACTGGCGGGTCGTAAGCTTCGGAAATAGAGGAGCATTCATGTTTTTGTCACAATTCTATGGATCATTTCGTTTTTTTATAGCCCAATGTAGTCATACGGTGTTATTTTGGACAAAGTTATAATGGTATAGATTGTGCTTGGTTGACAAAGAATGACTTACAATTCTAGACCTAAGGGTGATGATTTTTTGATTTTGAGTAGATTCACCATGAAATTGGGCAAACGGCACTGGGCACTGATGGTCGCCCTGATGTTATTGTGCTGCCTTGTTATGCCGCAATGGGCATCTGCCCATGCTTATATCGTGCAGGCCTCACCGGGTGAAAATGAACTGGTGGCGACTGCACCAGAACGCCTGACTCTGGAGTTTAACGAGTCTTTGCAAACGGCCTTTTTTGATATTAAAATCACCGCACCGGACGGAACACAGGCAGATGACGGGAATGTGCATGTCGATGAGGATCGTCCTCATATTCTGGAGACCGGTCTGCGGACCGGACTTGGAAACGGAACCTACGCTGTGAATTGGAAGGCCGTATCTGCCGATGGTCACCCAATTCAGGGAGCCTATGTGTTTCACATCGGGGAACCATCCGGCGCTCCTGCCGGTTTCGCGGATTTAGCCTCAGGTTCAGGCCAGGCTGGCGGACCGTTAAAATGGATTTTGTCGCTGACCGACTGGATTCAATATCTTGCGTTGTCTGTGATCCTGGGCACACTTGCTTTCCTGCTGTTCCGAATTGCCCCTCAGTCCATGGCGAGGGAGCCGCTGGAAGTCCCAGGAAGCTACAGGCTGTTATGGATCAGTTATGGCGCCGCTTCTGCTGCCGCTCTGATCAGCCTGCCCCTGAACACATTGTATGAATCAGGCGTTGCCATCGGGGAGTTCAGCTGGGCATTGATGGGCAGTGCACTCAAATTGACGTCATTTGGCCAGATCTGGATGGTACAAATGCTCATTGTGATGCTGCTGGCGGTTACCATCCTTTCCGGCTATGACCGGGATCGCTCACTGCGTACCCGCATCTGGTCCTCCTACGGATCACTCGTCCTCGTTCTTGGCTGGTTGTTCACCCATGCCATGACCGGACATCCGGCTGCGGCAGAACAACGCGCGCTCGCCATCGCAATGGACTTCGTTCATCTGATCGGAGCCGCTTTCTGGATCGGGGCATTAACCGCCATGGCCGTGTGCCTGCCTCCGCTCGCAGATAAACTGCCTTCCACTGTGCGAGGAGAGGTCTATTGGACAGCTATCCGGCGCTTTACAGCCTGGGGCATTGGTGCTGTTGCTGCTCTCGTCGCTACGGGAATATATAGCAGCCTGATTATTTTGCCAGCACCTATACTTACGTCCCTGTTTACAACGGCGTATGGTCTTGTGCTTATCGCCAAAGTTGTCTTGCTTGTTGTGATGCTTGTATTAGCCTGGCGTCATGCCAGAATGGCACGTGCAGGCAGCGGCAACCGACTCGCTGGAAGTCTGAAGGCCGAACTGATTGCCGGAGCCGTCGTCCTTGCGCTTGCTGCCGTGCTGACACATCTGTCACCCGGACAACCGGCAGCCGTAGGGCCTTATAAAGAAGTGCAGACTATGGATGACGGAACTACGATTACGCTTCAGGTAAGTCCCAATCGTACCGGTGAGAACCAGTTCAAGGTTGACGTGAAGAAACCGGACGGCAGTACAGTCAACGATCTGGAACAGATCACACTGTCACTGACCCACCTGGATATGGATATGGGCATTTACGAGATTACGATTCCAAAAAATGATACTGGCGTATATGAGGCAGAAGAATATATCTCCATGCGAGGACGCTGGAACATCAAGGTGCATCTGCTAACTCGAACCCTGGATTCGCTGGATAGCGAATTTGAGATCGACACCGCTAATCCGTAGGTATAAGCCATTCAGATTTGAAACGCGACTCAATCTAAAATCAGTGTCTCAACAAGCTGCAATTGTAGTGAAGGGGACGAAATCGATTCTGGAAAAGTGCAACGTTCGCCTTTATTCCCGGATTTTCACTTATAAAGTGAATCCAAAAAATCTGGGAATAACAGCGATTGAAAGAACGATTCGTAACCGGAACGGTGACTTTGCTGCACATCAGGCACTTATTTTAGAAAATGGGCCGAAACATAAATGATAAGAAATTGAGAGGGGTAAATTATTTTGAAAAAAACATCATGGACTTCCAAACTGACATCCAGCCTTACTGCTGGAGCCGCTGCGCTGATGCTGTTCGCCGGATTCGCCAGTGCACACGTTACCGTTAACCCAACCGTGGCACAGACAGGTGCATGGCAGACGTATAGCATCAAGATTCCATCCGAAAAAGAGCTGCCTACCACCAAAGTTACGCTGAAAGTACCGCAAGGCGTTGCATTCAAGCAATACCAACCACTAGCAGGCTGGAAAATCTCTACCGAAAAAAATGATGCGAATGAAGTAACGTCAATCACTTGGGAAGTGGACGGAGATAACGAAGGAATTCTGGCTGGTCAATTCCAGCAATTCAACTTCGTAGCACAGAATCCGGATACCGAAACAGAAGTAGCTTGGGATGCATTCCAGTATTATAGCGATGGTAGCATCGTGGAGTGGACAGGCGAACCAAGTGACAGCAACCCGCACAGCATCACAGCCATCAGCCAAGATCCTGCGGCTACAGGTAATGCTGCTGCAGGCGGAGGTCATGATAGTGCAGGCACTGCTGGTAATGCGGGTCATGATGATAAAGCAGCAACAGGTGATGATACAAAAGCAAACGACGATACCACTTTGGGTGACGCGTTGAACGACACCGTTACGGGTGAGCCAAACAACACGGATTCAGACCCAGGCACATTGAAGCTGCAACAGGCAACACTGATCGTATCGATCCTGGCGTTGATCATGTCCTTCCTGGGAATCGCTCTGGCAACCCGCCGCAAAAAACGTTAAGAGTTAATTGAGAGTTAACCTGCAGTCTACTATGTAGATAGAAAAAGAAAGGAGCCTTTGGCATACGGGTCTATTCCCGATGTGCCAAGGCTCCTTTTTGTTATCTGTATGCTCGCGCAGACTTCAATTCCAAACTCATACTTACCACCACTGGCTAGAATTGCTTCATTTACGCACTTACGGCACCCTTACGACTCTTTCCTTTACCGTTCCTGATCCGTCTGGATCATGATTTCAATATATTGCAGCAAGTTCTTCTTCTGTTGTTCAATGGACTGTATCCGTCCAGACAGACCTGCGAAGAACGCTTCGATCTGCTGCCTTGTATAATCAGCCGATTGGCCCTTCCAGTCGTCGAGACGGTTGTATAGGCTTCTTGCCTCCTGCTCATCAGCCTGGAGACGGGCAAGCAGCTGGGTTAATTCCTTTTCAGCAATTCGGAGATCATTCAACTCAACCAGCAATTGACCGCTCACTCGCGTTCCTCCCTCCCTTATGTAATTTCTACTCGCCATACCCTTTGCGCAAAACTCTATTTAAAACTGACCTGACTCTCATCCGCCTGACGAAATGCTTTGGCCTTCTCTTCAATAAAGTTCAAGAACTGGCTCGTATGCTTCATATGCCATGTGCTCAATTCGTTAATAGATGCATCCAGCTGGGTGACGATAGGTTCGAGCCTGCGGCTTCGGCTGGAATGCAGGTATTGGGCCATCCGACTTCGCACCTTATTCAACTCTGCATTGCACTGCTGTGCATTCTGCTTCCATCGGCCTGCAACACTTTTGAGTTCTTCTGGCGTTACCTGAATCAGGCCAGATCCCCCTGCTGCTGCGCCCATGCTTCTTGCAAGGCTGCCTGCTTGCCCACCCAGATTCCACATGAATGCCGCCAGATCGGACAGGACATTGGACGGCTGACGTGGTGAATAACTGATTTGCTCGCCTGTAACCGGATCATATAGATCGTTGGAAATATAGCCGTTCTCGAACTTGTACTGTTTCAGGCCGTGATACTCTTCGCCACCAAAGGTGTTACTGATTTTATCCCACATGCCCATGTCATCATTCATATCCTTGTAGTTGGAATTAATGTAATACATGGAGCCTACATGACGATCGTATCCACCAAAAAATCCGCTGGTTACAAAATCTCCGGGATGCCCATAGTTGATGATTTGACTATCAAAACCACCCTCTTCAGCCTTTCGTTTCGCCTCTGGCGTGAGACTGGATATCACGGATGGCGCGCTGAACGTCACCGCGGATAGTCCTGTGTAAGCAGCTGCATACTGGGCATTCCCTCCGCCAAGCGAATGTCCTGTCAGCGAAAAATCCAAGTCCTTGTATTTTTTCTGCATATCTCTGGCGTAGTCTTCCGCTTCATACATTTGATTGGGGCCCAGTCCGATGGTCTTATCCAGCTTTTTATCCAGTTCCCCCACAGCATTCTCTACCGTAGTGATCCCGGTAACATCTCTTACCTTCTGGATTCCATGAGCCAGCCAATCTGGCGTCAGGTTTGTACTTTGTTCGATTTTTCGGCCAAGCTCAGGCAAACCAATTTGAGCATCCGCATAATAATCAGGGGTACTGCGATCCAACGACGCACTTCCCTCTGTACCCCGATAAGCGATAACCGCCTGTTTGGTCTCCGGATTATAGAATGTCACCGCATCGAAACCGGATTTTTTGTTTCCGTGTGTATCCTCTAGAACTTGCCATCCGGGAAGATTCTCGAACTCAATACCTGATTTCAGATTCTCGTAAGCTAATTCAGACATCTTGTTGTATGTTTCATCATCAATCTTCGGTGATTTACTCACAACCGCTGCACCTCCAAGAAAATCCATCCTGAATTATGATTTTATTTGTTAAACGGCTCATAGCCCTTAGCGATGATGGCTTCCTTTATTGCTGGACTCATGCCAAAGTTTTTGATTTTTTTGTCCTCATAGTCATACGAGATCGTAAATTCTTGCTCTTCATGAGCAACCACATGTCCTTCCATAGCAATCGAATCAAGCGCCATCTCAGGTAACAACTCTTTGTTCGTGATGACTACATCCAGTTCATATTTATTTTTCAGATATGTTACAGCTTCGGCTTCCGCTTCTTTAAAATAAGCCTGTTTTTCACTTTCCTTCATATTCTGACACCCTCCCAAAATGAAAGTGGATAGTATGGTCAACAAAAATACACATGCGAGTTGTCGCTTCAACCTCATATCAATCACCTTTTCTTTTCTATTCATGAATGTCCATATTGAACTTCTGGTCACATTTCTCGCAGAAGCTTCATCATGATGTAGCCTATGCAATAAGGAGCCAGCGTATATCCACCCTTTTCTTCTGTTATCTGCATCATAGTACAAAATCAACAGGATCACATCGGCTGTTAGCATCGTTTTTGTGTAACTTTGTTCCTAAATGATTCCAATAGGGCATTTCGGTGTACATTACCCATTTCCCTGGATTTTGTATCAGTTCCATGATTTTTTATTTTGCTTATACAAAAAAAGAGCCTGCTCCAGAGAGCGGCCCTAAACTTGCCATTATCCATGCTTTACTCCAATACCATCCGCAGCGCGGTCAGTGCAATCCCGATCACAAAGCCGGTAACGGCCCCGTTAATTCGAATCCATTGCAGGTCCTGTCCTACCTTATCCTCAATTAACGAGATCAATGAGGCATTATCCATTTTGTCGACATTTTCACGCACGAGGTTGCCGATCTTGGAATGGTTTTTCTCCAGCAGCGTCGTTACGCCTTCCACAATCTTCGCATTCAACCCTGCCAACAATGCTTCATCGGAGCGCAGATCAGACAATACTCGCTCAATCGCAGGCAGCGCGTACGTATCCACATACTGACCATCTTCCATCGCAGTAAGCGCCTTATCCCTCAATTCGACCAGTTTGTTCAGCACGGTTTCCTCTGCGTTCCATCCGTCCAGCATGTTGTTTTTCCAGCCGTTGACTCCATCCTGCACATGCTCACTCATCGCTAGCCGGACCACCTGGGTTCGCATTAGATCAAGCACTTTATAACGAAGGGCGCTGCCTTCCCGCTTCATGTCCTCTACCCGATCAAATAGATACCCTTGCAAAATGCTGCCCATACGCTCCTCGTTCAGATAGCCCATGAACGCATTCATCGCAAATTGCATTAATCCATTCATCTGGATTCCGCTGATCGCCTTTAAGCCGCTTTCGCCTAAAAACATGATGGTCTCCGGTTTCACCAGCCACTCCTCTGCCTGTTTCAGACCGTAGTCCAGCGCTTTGGCATCATATCCACGCTCACTCATCTGGATCGAAGCCCGTTCCAGAATCGGACCCAGGTCGAAGGCACCCGCCTGTGATTTGATCTCACCCGCAACCAGTGGAGCGATCTGCTCCAACGGCAGGCCTGCAAGGATACGTTTGCAGAGTGTATCGATCATACTTTTGACTCCATCGTTGTGAAGTTCCCGTTTCATGGTGTCCAGAACGATTTCTGCCGCCTTGAAACCCGCAATTTTCTCGGTGATACTATCCTTGTTCAACAAGTTATTTTCCACTGCGGAAACGAGGCCTTCCGTCAATTTGTCCCGATTTTTGGGCAGCAATGCCGTATGGGGAATCGGAATACCCAGTGGATGACGGAACAACGCTGTTACAGCGAACCAGTCCGCAAGTCCACCTACCAACCCCGCTTCAAATGAGCCTACCAGCAGTTTGCCTACAACACCGCCCTGAAAAGGCAACGACGCGGCAAACCCCGCCCCCATAACGACGAGAGACCAGGCTGCTGCTTTTTTGGTTTGTTTAGGTTTAGCCATTGTATTCTTACTCCTTTATCGTTAATCACACGGGTTCAATGACAGCCTACGCTCCCGTGCTCCTCTGTTCTTTAGGTGATCTCTTCAATAGGAAAGCTTCTGTTTCCATATTTCGTATACTTCATCTTATCACCCGTACGCGTCAAATCCAAACCTCTGGCTGGTGAAAAAGGATAAATGAGGGGTTTTTCCTATCGAAATGGTCGTATTCTTTTCCATTACCAAAAAGGTTTTAGTATAATCAATACAGACGGCCTTCCATTTAAGATTGGCTGGCGATCAGCAGGGTAATTACATAAGGAAATAATGAATGAATCAGAGGAGGAATTTCGGACCATGAAACACGTGCAGGATACAACGACACTTTACAACGGAGTCAAAATGCCTTGGCTGGGTTTTGGCGTATTCAAAGTTAAAGACGGAGAAGAAGTGGTTGAAGCCGTTAAAACGGCCATTCAGGCAGGTTATCGCAGTATCGATACAGCGAAAGCGTATAACAACGAAACGGGTGTAGCTCAAGGTATTCGTGAATCCGGAATCGCCCGTGAGGATCTGTTCATTACCACCAAAGTGTGGAACGGGGACCAAGGTTACGAATCCACACTGGCTGCTTTTGAAGCAAGCATGGAACGTCTCGAACTGGAATATCTGGATCTCTATTTGATCCACTGGCCTGTCAAAGGCAAGTACAAGGATACATGGAGAGCGCTGGAGAAGCTCCATAAGGAAGGACGCATCCGCGCCATTGGGGTGAGTAACTTCCAGATTCACCATCTGGAGGACCTGATGACCGATGCCACCATTAAACCTGCTGTGAATCAGGTGGAACTGCATCCGCTGTTGATCCAAACAGAGCTTCGGGAGTATTGCAGCAAACATCAGATCCAGATTGAAGCCTGGTCTCCACTGGGTCAGGGACATCTGCTGGAGCATCCGCTTTTTCAGGATATTGCTGCCAAGTACAGCAAGTCACCCGCACAAGTCATTCTGCGTTGGGATCTGCAAAATGGCATCGTGACCATACCTAAATCCATCACACCACAGCGCATTCGCGATAATGCGGACTTGTATGATTTCGAGTTGACCACGGAAGAAATGGAACGTATTAGTCAACTGAACGAGAACAAGCGCTTTGGTTCCGATCCGGACAACTTTAACTTTTAACCTATAATCAGGATATCAACCATCTAAAAATCCCGATTCGGATGCACACGCACCTGATCGGGATTTTGCTTGTTCATTCATGGTTATATTAACCCTTGGAAACCAATTTGAAATCATCAAAATGGAAACCTGGCGCTACAACGCACGTTACCAGTACAGGCTCATCACCGAGGGGACGTGCTGTTTGCCATACTCCGGCTGGAACGAGCACCTGCGGTGATTGCCCAGCAGCAATATCCATACCCAGCACGTGTACTTCTTCATTTCCTGGGTTTTCCCCGTTGCCGCCCAATTTCAATTCAATTGGACTGCCGCTATGCCACAACCAGAGTTCGTCGGACAAAACGGTATGCCATTCCGAAACTTCATGTGAGTGCAGCAGGAAGTACGTCGAACTTGCCGAGAAGCGAGGGCCTGAGTATGTATCCGGCAATACGGATTGCGGAATCTGATACGATGCCTTCCATTCTTCCTTATACCAACCACCTTCAACATGTGGCTGCATATTCAGTGCAGCAACGAGTGGCGATAATTCATGTGTCGTCATATTCTGTTTCCTTCCTTCCAAATCAAATTGGAGACACTCCTATCCAGAGTTTAGCCCCACTCCCCCTACTGTAAAACATGAATAGACTTTTGTCACCTTTACAGCATATATAGGCTTGCCCAAAATCATTCCAATAACAATCACAACCAGCTCTATTCATTTAGCCCGGGTGGCCCCTCATCCAAATGATAGCGTTTACAACAAACTGGATTTTCCGTTATGATATGGATATTAACCGTAGATCAGCTGGCGCAGAGGGGAGACGGGTTATGAGTGTTATAGAAGATCGGATTGGACCCAAATATCGGATTGGCGAGAATTCATTCACCATTGAACACATGAGCAGACACGATGGAAACGCTATGCCACAGCCTCACGCGCATCCTTTTTACGAACTGTACTATCTGCTTGAAGGAGAACGGGTTTATTCCATGAATGGTCAGCTTCTTACCGCCCGCAAAGGTGATTTGATCCTGATCAATCCCCATGATGAACATACAACATCCAAAGGAAACATTCCCGGCTTTGAACGAATTCTGATCGGATTCTCGCCTTCATTTGCCACCGGGATGGAGCTCGGAATATGTGGTCTGCTTCCTTTTGATCGTTCAAGGATGCTGCATTTTCCTGATGCGGAACAAGCCGAGATCGAACGAATGCTGTGGCAGATGCTGCAAGAATGCAAGGAGCGCCGACCTCATTACGAAATCGTGGTGAGAAGCCTGCTCACCCAGGTCCTGATCCTCATCCACCGGGTCGAAGAGCATACTCGGCAGTCCTCTCCGGTTTCGCCTCATCCCATGCAGGATAAAATCAGTGAAATCGTTACTTACGTGAACAATCATTATACCGAGCCCCTTACATTGGAAGAGGCCGCAGCACGATTTTACATCAGTCCATCCTATTTGAGCCGGATGTTCAGCCGTTTTACCGGATTTCGCTTCAGCGAATATTTGCGTGTTACACGGGTTCGGGAGGCACAGAGACGTTTACTGTCCACTCAGGAGCGGGTGCAAATGATAGCGGAGAAGGTTGGATTTGAGCATACAGCCCATTTTAATAAAACGTTTAAACAGGTGACCGGGACTACGCCGCTTCGCTATCGTAAAGAACATCGATAGGTCGTTCCAGCGACTGGCGAATCCGGACGTCTGACATATGACAACCTATCATGACACCGCGCGCCAGAAAATGCCCGCGGTGATAGGCTAATCCGAACCCTTTCTACCTGCGAATCAATACACCACTTCTGACTTCAGGACCCACGGAGATCTGGCGCCCCTCTGTATCTGCATCACTTTCCCGGCATACGATTCCTGCCGATTCATGCCCCGTCACCATCAGAAGTCGACTATCTGCGCCCACACCCTCAATCGCCTCCAGCTCCGCACCCTTACACTGATGCAAATGAATCAACGGTCCTTCAGTAATTTGAGCAGTCATTTCGGCGATTCGCAGATGCTTCGCATGAGCGCACTGCACCCCGTTACGGGCCGCCACCGTATATCCCTGGATGACCAGACCGTCCAAAGGCATCTCCGGCAGGCCACTCACCAACAACGCCGTCTCCGCCCCTGCACAGACCACATCCGAAATTCGAATATCCCGGAACACCGGGGTCTCTTCGCTGACTTCCTGGGACAGATCGCTACCGCGAGCCGAACCCTCCTGATTGGCATAGAAAAAGGAAAACGAGATAGCTTCCATGATGATATTCTTCATATAGATGCGCTCCACCTGAATATCTTCAACGACCCCGCCACGCCCACGTGCGCTTTTGAAGCGAAGCCCAATATCCGTTCCAATAAATGTACAATCCGAGACCCGCACGTGCCGCACGCCACCGGACATCTCACTTCCGATTACAAAGCCGCCATGACCGTGATACACGGTGCAATCCCGAATCGTAATATACTCCGAGGGCAGACTGAGCTCACGGCCTTCAGCATCCTTGCCGGATTTCAGGCAGATCGCATCATCCCCCACATCGAATACACTCTGCTCCACAATGACATGACGGCAGGATTCGATGTCCAGCCCATCCCCATTCTGGGAAAACCATGGATTCCGCACACTCACGTTACGAATTGTAATATGCTCGGATGCCCAAGGATGCAGATTCCATGCCGGCGAATTCTGGAACGTCGGGCCGTCCAATAACACCCGTTTACACTGGCGCAAGCTAACCATGTTGGGACGCAAAAAATCTCTGACTTCTTCATAAGCAGCCAAATCATTCACTTGTTCCAGATGCAGACGATTGGCAATCACATCGCCTTCAAGGGCAGAAGACGAGGGCCACCAAATGGCTTCATCTCCATCAGCATGCTCCACTACACCGCCCGAAGAAACCAGTCGACTCCACTGCGATGCGGTCATCTTGGATCGCTTCACCGGACGCCATGCCTCTCCACCGCCATCCCAAATCCCCTCACCCGTGATCGCAATATCCTCCAGATGCTCACCATCAATGGGCGACTGACACCGCACCGCCTGCCAACCTTCGAAGCTGGACGCAATCAAGGGATATTGGTCGAAATTGCGGCTGAACGTAACCAGAGCACCTGCCTGAACATGAAGCTCAATCCGACTGCGGAGCACAATGGGACCTGTGAGCCAGACGCCCGCCGGGATGACAATCCGACCACCACCCGCTTCTGAACATGCTGCTATAGCCAACCGAAATACCTCCGTATTATCCGTCAAGCCATCCCCTACTGCTCCATAATCCGTAATCTGAAAATCTCGTGTAGGGATGACAGGTAAACTCACTTCATAAGCCTTCATATCGGAACCAATACCTTCTCCTGTACCAAGTGGGGAATAATATGTATTCATCGTTCAGAACATCCTCTCTACCTATAATTGGACCGGACTGTCTTTACTATTGCACGACTTCCTGGTAAGCGCATTCTCGCTCCATCATATCAATGGTGCAGAGCGTAAGGTTGAGCTTTTTTGCCATGTAGGATGAAAAATTTGATGTTATTTGTTTTATAAACAGAGTCATAAAGTAAACATCCCTTTCAGTATACTATATACATCTATTCCAATGGTTGTAAAAGAACTAGGAGAATCGATTCATTTTTCTGTCAGGATTCGTCACAACGACACCAATAATATGACAAATATATAACACAGTTACTGGCTATAGCCCTATAAAACCCATTACTTATGTCATGTTTTATCACAAACCAATTGCCTTTAGCAGGATGAGTATGTATGATTAAATAACTAGTTTCAATTTATTCCTTAATATCCCTTTTCAAACAGACGTTGCAGAAAGGATGGGGTACTCTTGATTGAATTTAGGGGTGTTCAGAAGCATTTCGGTCATTTTCATGTCCTCAAGGATATTCATCTTCACATTGAAGAAGGAGAGGTCGTTGTCATTATCGGCCCTTCCGGCTCAGGCAAAAGCACCTTGCTGCGCTGTATCAACCGTCTGGAAACGATTACCGAAGGTGAACTTGTCGTCAGTGGTGTCCCTTTACATCAGAAAAAGGTGGACATCAACCTCTTCCGCCGTGACATCGGCATGGTATTTCAACACTTCAATCTCTATCCTCACAAAAAAGTCATCGATAACATTACCCTTGCACCCATGAAGGTGCGTAAACAACCCAAAGCACAGGCAGCCTCTACGGCAATGAAGTATCTGACCCGGGTGGGCATTGCCGACAAAGCAGACAGTTATCCTTCCCAGTTGTCCGGTGGACAACAGCAGCGTGTAGCCATTGCAAGAGGTCTCGCCATGGAGCCCAAAATCATGCTTTTTGATGAACCCACCTCTGCGCTGGACCCCGAAATGATCGGGGAAGTTCTGGATGTCATGCGATCGCTCGCCCATAACGGAATGACGATGGTTGTCGTTACACATGAGATGGGATTTGCCCGCGAGGTCGCAGACCGGGTCATCTTCATGGATGAAGGCCGGATTGTGGAAGAAGCCGCCGCCGCTGAATTTTTTGACAACCCGAGAGAAGAACGGGCCAAGCAATTCCTGAGCCGTCTGATTCACCACTGAGAATAATCCATTTTGAAAGGGGTCTTTACCAAATGAAAAATGTATTAAAGTGGCCGTCGTTTATGCTTGTTTTGATTCTATCCCTTGTATTGTCCGGTTGTAGTACCGGAGAGGAAAGCAGCAGCGGTGGTTCTGGTGGAAATACGGAAGCTAAAGGCACGATTGAACAGATTAAAGAGCGCGGCAAGCTCATTGCCGGCGTGAAATACGATACCAAATTGTTCGGTTTGAAAGACCCCGCAAGCGGCGAAGTTGAAGGCTTCGATATTGATATTGCCAAAGCCCTTGCCAAACAGATTCTTGGAGACGAAACGAAGGTAGAACTGAAGGAAGTAACGTCCAAAACGCGCATTCCGATGCTGCAAAACGGCGACATTGATATCATCATCGCTACGATGACGATTACGGATGAACGCAAGGAACAAGTGGATTTCAGCGATGTCTATTTTGAGGCCGGGCAATCCCTGCTTGTGAAAAATGACAGCGCAATTACCGGTCTGGAAAGTCTCGGCGGTGTGAAGGTACTTGCCGTCAAAGGCTCTACTTCTGCACAAAATATTCGCGAAAAGGCCCCGGATGCCGAAGTGCTCGAATATGACAATTACCAGGATGCCTTCACAGCCCTCAAAGCAGGTAAAGGCGAAGCACTGACGACCGATAACATTATCCTGATCGGCATGCAGCAGACCGATAACAACTACAAGCTGGTTGGTGGCAATTTCACCAGTGAACCTTACGGCATGGCGATTCGCAAAGGCGACACGGCCTTCGTCGAAGAAGTAAACAGCCTGCTCAAAAGCATGAAGGACAGCGGTGAATATGATACGTTGCACGAGAAATGGCTGGGCAGCAAGCCCGAGTAACCCCGATTAATGATGATTAAGCAGCGACTTCGCCTGTGATATGCGATGCATGGGCAGAGCGCAGTCGCTGTTGCAACATCTGGAGAACGGAGGCTTCGCCTACATGGGCAAATTGGACTTCAGTATACTGATCAAACACTCGGATCGATTTCTGGAAGGTTTCCTCAATACCATCCAGGTGAGCATCATGGCCCTGATTGGCAGCTTTATTCTTGGGGCAATTATGGCCATCTTTCGCATCTCGCCCATCAAACCACTCAACTGGATCGGCACGGCCTTTGTGGAGTTCATCCGTAACATCCCCCTGCTGCTCGTCGTGTTTTTCTTCTATCTCGGATTGCCTGCAATGGGCATTTCACTGGATGGATTTATCTCGGGTACACTCGGCCTGACGATCTATACAGCCGCCTTCATTGCCGAAGCAATCCGGGCAGGCATTCAGACGGTCCCTCGCGGGCAGCTGGAAGCCGCAAGATCATCGGGTCTGTCCTACGTACAGGCCATGAACCTGGTCATTCTGCCGCAAGCAATCAAAATTGTACTGCCGTCCATTGGCAATCAATTTATCAATCTGGTCAAAAATTCATCCATCCTTGCGGTCGTGGCTGGTATGGATCTGATGTATTTTGCCGATCTGATCAACTCGGATACATTCCTGCCGCTGAGTGTTTACACCATTGTTGCCCTGTTCTACCTGGTGTTGACCTTACCGCTCAGCTTCCTGGTTCACTATATGGAGCGAAGGTTCGGACAAAGTGATGCTGACGCCAGCCGCACCAAAGGCAAACCGAAAAAGACCAAACCAACGGGTCAGGTCACCTTGTAACACTCAAACTATTTCTCTCTGTGTTCAGCACACCCGTTCAAGCTGTATCTCTACTCTAATATGTTATGCAATCACTGTTCCAAATATTTACATTTTATGTCCGCACACAGAAGGAGGCTGATGAATCATGGACTTTAGCGGGGCCTACGCCTGGCCCAACCTTCGTTTCCTGCTGCACGGATTCCTGATTACCTTGCAAGTGGCAGGGTTGTCGATTGTATTCAGCTTTGTACTCGGCACGGTGCTCGGTACCGTTCGATACACCCGAATTCCGGTCCTGTCACAGATTGTGGCTGTTATCGTGGATACGATCCGGAATCTGCCGCTGCTGCTGATCATTTTCTTCATCCATATCGTACTGCCCCAGCTGGGGATCAAAATGTCCGTCTTCTGGTCCACGGTTGTTGGACTGAGTCTGTTCGAAGGTGCCATGATCGCAGAGATTGTCCGCAGCGGCCTCAAATCGATTGAACGCGGTCAGGTCGAAGCAGCCCGCTCCTCGGGCCTGAGCTATATGCAGACACTCGGCGGCATCATCATGCCCCAGGCTTTGCGGCGCATGTCACCACCGATGGTGAGCCAGTTCATCTCCTTGTTGAAGGATACGTCACTGGCGATCATCATCTCCCTGCCAGAGCTGATGCACAATGTGCAGATTCTCGGAGGTCAGAGCTTCGATTACGTCATCCCTGCCCTGCTGCTCGCAGCCGTATTGTACTTTGTTATTAACTACACGCTGTCCATTGTGGCGCGACGACTTGAAGCACGAATGACTTAATGATCGGAAGAAATAAGGCATGAAGGAATATAAATCATGAAGGAACTTTCGCCTCATCGTTGATTAGATATGAAGGTAATAGACATGAGGAAATAATCAAATTAACGAAAAGAATGAAAGTGTCCAAAAAAACTCCCAATCCAAGTATCAGTGGATTGGGAGTTTTTTTGGACCTACAGTTATGCTCATAAATTCACGAACTTCCCACCCATTTCTAACGAACTGAGGGAAGCTTATCTAGCCATTTTTGAGACCGTTTCTAATCTAACGAATCGTAGACGCTCTATTCCTCCGATTCCCCCGCTATTACCCGCTAATTCAGTGTTTTGAGTAAAATAGCTTCACTGAGATTCGTTACATTTTTTATTTCAGCTTATATCCCCAAATTAGACGTCTCAGGTTCGTTAAAATTTTCGACCCAGCGATTAAATAAACACCCGCACCACTCCCACTACTTCGCCCACAATCAGCTCATCCTTAGATCGCCGCTCCGTTACGGCGTAGTTCCTTTTGTAGCACCGCTATCGGCAGCTCCAACGGATCTAGCTTCATCTGCACAGCTAAAGCAGCGGCTGTTCCCGCGGCTTGCCCTGTAGCCATGCAGCTTGGAGTCAGCCTTGTCGTTGCATGAGCTTCGTGTGTGGTGGAAAGGCAGCGCCCTGCCGCCAGCAGATTGCGGATATTGCGGGAGATCAGACAGCGGTACGGAATATCGTATGCTCCATCTCCTTCGATAAAGGCCGCTACGACACCCTGACCCGAGGGATCATGGATATCAATCGGATAGCCGCTTCTGGCAATTACATCGTCAAATTTTCGCCCTGCAACCACATCCGCCTTGGTCAACGCATAATGCCCGATGATTCGTCTGGATTCACGGATACCGATCTGCGGCGCTACCGCTGAGATGGAGGCCCGTTCGAATCCAGGCACATCGCGCTGCAAAAACGCTGCGATCATCAGCACCTGCTTCCTGCCTTCCTGTTCAGCAGAGGTCAGATCCTCTGCATCCGTCGCATCGAGTCCCTGCACCCGGGTACAGTTAATCAATACTTCATCTTCAGCCGGTCCGGTAAAAAACAATACCTGATCACGATTAATTGGCACACCCGCTTTTTTCCATTGGGAATAGAAGCCACTCACCCCGGTTAACGGGATACTGTCCAGCTCAGCGAACGGGGTCTTGGCATAGAAATCTTCGGGGTGCTCCTGCATGTATTGCTTCACTCGTCCAAGGTCCACACCACGCATACGGAACTTCATCGTCATCGGCTGTGACTGGTTGTCCTCATCCCGTCCCTTTGCAACAGCAGCGCCAGCAAGATAAGCCGCATCCGCATCACCGCTGGTATCCACGATTACGTGCGCTTGGAGCTCCATTCGACCGGACTTGTTCGTCAGACGTACCGCCTCCATCCGATCATTCACAACAACCACTTCATCCACGAAGCTGTGCAATAACAACCGGACACCTGCCTCTTGCAGCATATCCGCTGCCACGACTTGATAAATAGCCGGGTGGTAAGGCGTGACGGTATGTACAAACCCAACCGTATCACGCAGATGGCCCGGGGAACCGCCATGCGCCTGCAGCCGATCTACGATCTCCTGGGCGATGCCCCGAATCACCTGTTCACCACTCTCCGTATGAAAGGTCATCCAAGGGTAGACCATGGCGGCGGTCGACATCCCGCCAACGAAACCGTACCGTTCCACTAGCACCGTCCGCACACCCTGCCGTCCAGCAGCAATGGCAGCCGCTATGCCCGCCGGACCCCCTCCCACAATAACCACATCCGCATCTTCCTTTTTCAACCTCATCCGTTCACTCAAGTGTTATCACTCCTTCCGTTCTATTGCACGGGTTACTCTTTCAGTCCCGTCATGGCCACTCCCTCAATGAATCGCCGTTGTGCCAGGAAAAAGACAATTAGCAGTGGCAGGGTCGCCATGACGGTGGCGCTCATGAGATATTGCCAGGCGGTACCCACTTCATCCGTGAACAGGGATAACCCAAGCGGCAGCGTCATCAGTTCACGCGAGTTAATGAAAATCAACGGATCAAAAAACTCATTCCAGATCGTCACAAAAGTGAAGATCGTCAGCGTAGCCATACCGGGCTTGGCAATTGGCAGCATAATTCGCGCATAGATCCGGAATCGGTTACAGCCATCAATCATCGCCGCTTCCTCCAGCTCCGTCGGTACTGTAATGAAGAACTGCCGCATCACAAAGATGCCAAACACGCCGCCAGCCCCAAAGATCGGCAGTAAAATCAGCGGAAGATGTGTATCAATCCACCCCAGCTGCCGCATGAACAGAAACATGGGGATTGCCGTCACCTCATGAGGAATCATCATCGCACTCAGCAGGATAAGAAATACCACATTCCGTCCCTTGAACGGAATTTTGGCAAATGCGTACCCGGCGAGAGATGCAAAGAATACCGTACCCACCACAACCACAGCAGCAATATATACACTGTTAAAATAAAAACGATGGAACGGAATCAACCGAAAGACATCGATGTAGTTCTGAAACCGGAACGTATCCGGTATCCACTGCGGTGGATAGGTGAATATGCTATGAGGCTCCTTGAATGACGTCGATATCATCCAGATAAATGGAACAATCATGATCAGCGAGATCAGTGTGAGCAATAAGTACGTACCAAGGGCACTACCTGTCTTGCGAAATGAAGAACTAGGCATCGCCTTCATTGAATACCCACCTCTTTCGAAGCTGCCATTGCAGCAGCGTCAGGATTAGCACGATAAAGAAAAGTACATAAGCAAGCGAAGAGGCGTAGCCGAACTGAAATAACTTGAATGCTTTTTCCCAGATATAATAGACCAATACCTTTGTGCTGTTGCTCGGCCCGCCCTGTGTCATGACGTAGATCTGTCCAAACACCTTGAGCGAGCCAATTACGGTCATCACCATGGTTAGAAACACCGTTGGTGTAATCATGGGCAGCGTGACGTGAAAGAAGGTCCCCCTTCTGCCCGCTCCGTCCAGTGTTGCCGCTTCGTACAGTGAACGCGGTACCTGCTGAATGGCTGCAATGAACAGTACCATATTCAGACCCACATTTTTCAGTACACTCGTCACGATAACGGCAGGCATCGCCAGATCCTGATTGTAGAGCCAGGCCGGGCCTTTGATGCCCATCATCAACAGAAGCTGATTGATTAGTCCCGACTCAGTTGCATACATCAGCTTCCACACGATGGACCATACAATCAGCGAGGTCATGACCGGAACGAAGATGGCTGTGCGGAAAATCCCGATGCCGCGCAAACTTCTGGATAGCAGCAATGCGAGCAGAAGGGCGAGCACAATATTGAGCGGCACAAGCCCAGCCGTGAAATAGACCGTATTGGCAAGCACCTTCCAGAACATGGCGTCTGTCATCACATTCCGGTAATTTTCCAGTCCAATAAAATGATGATCACCCAGCAGCGGCCAGTCGGTCAGGCTCATGTATAGCGCCAAACCCATGGGAAACAGCAGCAGCAGGGTAAACCCGAGCACCATTGGTGATACGAACAGCCACCCCGCGATCTGGGCCTCTCTGGCGAGCGGACCTCTTCCTGTACGCTTGCGTGAATGGGTCACAGTCAGGCCCCCTTTTTATCAAATTTCTTCCCTGAAACTGAACTCAGTGACGATTCTATATAAGTTGACCTATACATATACACAAGAACGTAGAGAACAGAAAAACCTGAAGAAGCGAAGTGTTCGCCTTTATCCCCGGATTTCCCCTTTATAAAAGGATTCAAAAAAATCTGGGGATAACAGCGATCGGAAGGTTGTTCTGGTATCGGAGTGGCAAGTGTAAATATTATTTAGTTCAATTTATATAGTCTGGACGGTTCAGATTGTCCACTGCATTGCGGAAGCCGTTCACAGCCCTTCGCAGCTGTTCCTCCGCTCTGCCTGTTACAACCGCTCCAAGCATGATCGCCTTGACCCCGGTATCGTGTAGCACCCGAACGTCTTCCGGCACCAGCTTACGCTGGGAAGGAACCAATACCGGAATCTGGGCCTGCAAGACCAGACGGCGATACTTGAGCACATCCGCGAAGCTTAGGGGTGTACCATATTCACTCCCGGGCACAATGGATGCCTCCAGGGCGGTGAAGCCGTAATGAGCCGCCGACGTGACGAGGGAAGGTTCAAATTCGTCATTGATCGCAAACGTTGGGTCCAGCCCCAAGTCATCCAGCATGAAGGACGGCAAGTGATGTGCATAGATGGAATAGAAGTCCAAACCCAGCCCCGAAAGGCGCTCCACATCCTCCCGCCTTGCTCCATCAATACTGCCGGACGGTACAACGCCCAGCGGAACGCCAAACTCACTGCGGATCGCCCGGAATACCTCGACATAATTATCCAGTGGACCAAATTGATTTCCGCTGGCGCGATGACCGACATTATAATGCACCTTCAGTGCATCAGCTCCCTCTTCGATTGCTGCACGGGCCAAAGACAGATCGTTCTCGGGCAAGCTGACCACTAGTGACAGCGATTTCCGATCAAGCAATTCCTTGAATTTGCCCATCATCCTCACCCTCCAGTTTCTATAAAAGATTTATTGTTGCAGTACGCTTTGGACCTCTTCCTGCATTTGTTTCAGATTATCCTCGGGTTTCGCTGAACGGGCGAACAGGCGGTCAAATCCCTGCAACACCGCATTGTCGATATCCTGCCAACGGATATGGCCGGGAATCAGGCGCGCTTTTGGCATTTCATCAATTACCGCCTGCACAATATGCTCCTTGCTTGGATTATTCGGCTGATTAATGAACACATCGGAGTTCAGAACAGAGGTCCGTGGAGGCACAAAGTAGGTGGCCGTCGCCTGAATACCCTGCTCACTGGCGAAATACTTCAACAGCTTCTTGGTTTCTTCCGGATGTTTGCTGTCGTTGAACATGGCATATCCAGCCTGCCCCAGCATCGGTACACTGCCCTGTGAGCCGGAAGGCATAGGAGCGATACTCCATTCAAAATCCGTAATCTCCCTTGCTTTGGAGACATAGCTGTAGTTATCGAAGAACATGCCCACATTACCAGCATCGAAGCTGACCTGCTCGCCCGCTTTCGGATGCGATTCATCGGTGAACATCATTCGCTCCAGCAGTTCAAAGGTCTGTACGCCATAGGCGTCGTTCCAGGTGAACTTCGTCATGCCTTCGTCGAATGGACCGCTTCCATTAGACCAGGAATAGGAGGAAAGCACCGCCCATGTCTTCCAATCGCGAAAAAAGTTGGCGCCATAGATTCGGTTGGTCGCCTCCTTGCTCGTGATCGCCTTGGCAGACTCCTCAAACTGTTCCCACGTCCATTGTCCTTGAGCGGCTAGTGTATTGGGATTGGTCAGGCCGGCTTTGTCGAACAGCGTTTTATTGTAGAACATGACTACCGGAGGTGTGGAAAAAGGCAGCCCCAGCAGCTGATCGCCGTCCCGGAACAAATCCAGTGTACTTGGAATATAATCATCCAGCTTAAACTGTGCATCATCCTTGAATTCGGATACATCGGCCAGAATGTGATTGGATTTGAATTGTGGCACCATCCGCTCCGACACCCAGGCAATATCCGGGAGGGAGCCCCCAGCGGCAAGCACAGATATTTTTTGTTGGTATTCCGCAAATGGCACGGATTCCATCGTTACCTTGATGCCTGGATTTTCCTTCGTGAAGCCATCGATCAGCTTGTTGTATACATCCATATGTGCCTGATTGCCCCACATCATGAACTTCAGCTCAACCTCTCCATCCTCTGAGACTCCATTTTCAGGATCTGTGCCTGAACTGGAGCTTGTGCATCCGATCAAAGTAAAAATCATGAATGCGAGCATAAGCATCAGTGCTGCTTTTTTCATGAAAATCCCCCTTAAGGCTTAGTGGTATAGATGTGCAACCAAAGTATAACGAAGGTATCGACCGCCCATAAATCACGTCAATTACAGAAATGGTATGGTTTTTCAAGACGTTGGAATAAATAGCCTGCGCCCGGCTATTCCTTCTCGTTGCTTTCCCGTCCAGCCATGCTGAATCGGTCACGATATTCGCCTGCTGTCCATCCCACCTGCTGCTTGAATACCAGCATGAAGTGCTTGGGACTCTGATGCCCGGATAACCGCGCTACGTCATAGATTTTGAGTCCCGTGTTGATCAGCAGCCACTTGGCCCGCTCCATGCGGGCCTCGGAGATGTATTCGGAGTAATTGGTTCCTGTTTCATTCTTGAACAGCTGACTTAGATAGGTGGGGTTCAGATTAACAAGTGCTGCTATCGTCTGAAGTCGCAGATCGCCATCGGGGTGCTGCTTGATGTGCTCTTTCACATCTCGGATAATCTTCCGCGTATCTCCGCCAGCGTGCTCCTCTTTGCCAGATGACTCAGTGATTGGAAGGGTTGAAATGCCATACCTGCGATCCAGCAGTAATTGAATTTTTTGGATGCATAATGCCAGTTCATGACGTTCAATCGGCTTCAGCAGATAGTTCAGTACCCCGTACTCCATCGCCCTGCGTGCATATTCAAACTCCCCATAGCCGCTAATGATGATCATCAGCAGTTCAGGGTACATATCTCTCGCTTTGGATACCAATGTCAATCCGTCCATTTCACGCATGCGAATATCCGTGATTAACACATCCGGCACTTCACATCTCAGAAAATCCAGTGCCTCGGCTCCGCTCGAAGCTTCCCCTGTTACCTGAAACTGAGGAGCCGCCTGTACAATCAGCTCTCTCAGTCCCTGACGGATAACCGTCTCATCCTCCACCAGCAATACTTTATACATGCGCTTCATTCCCCTTTCGGTTGAAGTTGAATGGATATCGTGACCGCCAGCCCCTGCCCGGGACTGCCATCGACGCTCAGGCTGCTGCCTTCTCCATACATGAGTCGGAGCCTTTGGGCGATATTGTTAAGCCCCAGCCTGTCCCCGGCATGGCAGCGCAATGCCTCACTGGAAGGCTGTCGAGCAATGGATTCATTTAATTCATCAATCTCTGCTTGAGCCATGCCTTTGCCATTGTCACGCACAATAATCAGCAGCTCATCAGCAAATTTCAATGCAGATACCCAGATCACCCCACCATCCGCCTGCCCTTCAATGCCATGGTAGACCGCGTTCTCCACCAGCGGTTGCACGACCAGCTTGGGAATCATATACTCCGTCACAGCCTCATCGATGTCATAGATTACCTCTAACTTGCCGTCATAACGTACCTGTTGAATGCGTACATACGATTGTACAAAAGCTAATTCTTCCTGAAGCGGAACCCTCCGGTCCACCTTATCAATCGTATAGCGCAGCAGCTTGCCAAGTGCCGTCACCATATCAGACACCTCAGCGTGCTTCTGACGGACCGCCATCATGTTGATGGACTCCAATGTGTTGTATATAAAATGGGGATTGATCTGGCTCTGCAATGCTGACAGCTCCGCCTCCCGCTCTTGAATGCCCAGCAAAAACACCTCGTTGAACAGTCGATTAATCTCTTCCATCATTCGGTTAAAGCCCCGGCTAATCTGCCCGAACTCATCATTACTGAAATGTGCTACGCGCTGGCTAAAGTCTCCCTGCTCCACCCGAATCATATTGTGCTTCAGTCGAATCAGGGGCCGAGTTATACGATAGGATAAAAGAACCGCGAGAATCGATACGGCCGCCATACATAGCACAGCGAATCCAAACGTAAACGTAAGCATCTCGCCTGATTCCTTCTGAATAACGGCAATAGGCGTAAGGCTGATCACCGAAAGTCCTGAATAACTGGAATGGTGCTGTACGTAGAGATAGGGCTTCCCATCAAGGACAACCTTCTGGTTTCCTGCGTAGCCTTGAAGCTGTCCAAGCGTTAACAGTTGGTCGTATGCGGACAGACCTCCGGCTGAGGTGCGTTCGAACAGAAGACGCTGCTTGCTGTCGACAATCATCAGACTCGCATTTTGCTCAAAGTTCAGATTGGATAAGAGCTGGCCGAAGGCTTCCAGCCGGATGTCGATTAGAATGTAGCCCAGTCGCTGGAGTGTACCCGGATCACGAATCTCACGGGCAACCGATATATACGGCTCTTCCTGACTGCCTGTGTAATAGCTGGGTTCGTGCGGAGGAAGCAGACGCCATTCCCCTTCCGAGCCGTCAAGCTCTGCAAACCAATGATCTGGTCTACTGTCCCATACTGGCTTGACCACTAACGAATCGAGATTAGAGAACAGAATGCCGCTGTTGCTGATTAGATGGATGCCACGAATTTCCGGTC
The DNA here is from genome assembly GCF_030487755.1 of Paenibacillus sp. 11B. Taxonomy (NCBI): domain Bacteria; kingdom Bacillati; phylum Bacillota; class Bacilli; order Caryophanales; family Paenibacillaceae; genus Paenibacillus; species Paenibacillus sp. 11B. The sequence goes on from NZ_JAUKNS010000009.1 coordinate 224,205, forward strand.
GATCATAAGCTTGACCGGACGTGTAAAGCTTCATTTTCAAATAATCATCGGACCTCGCCCATGTACCCGATCCCATCGGAGCATTGTATTTGCCCAGAATGCCGAGCACCATCTGATCGTAGAGCGGCAAGAGCGACAACCTCTCGAAGTCCTTGACCAGCCGATTCAGATTGGTATTAATCTGGCGAACGATATCAATGGTGAACTGCTCCGTCTTGCGGTCAATCGTCTGCGAGAAATGCAGGTAATTCACCACTCCCTGCAAGCTTAGTGGCAGCAAGGTTAGCGCCAGGAACAACAGGAGCAGCTTGGTGCGCAGATTGATGCTTCCTCCCAAATAACCCTGTACCTTGTCCATCATTTCCGTTTATCCCTCCCTCTCCCGATCATTGTATGAGCTCCCCTCACCGATCAATCTGGATATAACTGGGGTTTATCATATCCAGTTTCAGTGATCGTTGGCTATCCTGCCAACCATGGGTTTGGTACGAAATTTCAAGATTGAAGCACAGGTTTCGGGGAAACGCAAAAAAGCCGACTGCATCTCTGCAGTCGACTAATCATCTTTTGCATAAAAAAACCGATTGCATTAGGCAATCGGCTGTCTTTTCATAAAGTGTTTCTTATATTTGAAGCGATTATATTCATTAATAAGTTCGTCCAATACCATGGACTGTTGAAGGACTTTGTAGTCTTGCATGCCATGATGTTCCGCCAAACGACTTAACACTTGCCTGTTCTGTTCGATCTGGTCTCTGATCTGTTTTGGTTCTCTCACAGCATGCACCCCCTCTTTTTAAAACATTTTAGGATACATTGCCAAAAAATTCATATTTTATTCCTTTGCAAAATAAAATGTTTGTTTACATAACAATACTTTCATAAAATAGCATTTTGCATTAATCCGTGAAAACTGTCACAGCCACAACATGTAGGTATATATTTAAATATCCGTCTACATATCGGGTTTACATGAAATTGAAGTTATATTATAGAATGAAGAAATTAAAATCTATTATAAATTTTGCTCCATCGGCTGCTGTATCTTGCTCGTTCTGGAGCCCGTCATACGCTGTTCCCCCTGTAATTTGCTTGATTTAATGTTATAAGCATAGCAGGGAGAACACCGCTCTAGCGTCCACAACCAGGTGGATTATAGACAAGGAGACGAACCTTACTTCTCCAAAGATTCAATTTATATTACCTTTCGTTTTAAGTTGAATATATTTATTAATCAGTTCATCCAGTACCATAGACTGCCTGAGGACTTTATCACTATGCATGCCATGCTTCTCCGCCAACCGACGCAAGTTTTGCCTATTCTGCTCGATCTGGTCTTTAATCTGTTGGATTTCTCTCACAGCATGCACCCCTTTTTCAAACTATTTTAGGGTACATTTATCTAAAAATTCATAATGGAATGCTTTGCAAAATTTTGTATTAGATCTTTTAGAAAAGCTGGTATTTCAAACACACTAGCTCTCATTGGTTATACATTTTTAATTTTACTCCCAAAATTTTGTGAGCTCAGGCCCTCCATTAACCTAGTGTACTGCTCGTCCTGCTGGTTCGTTACATGTCTTCTGAATTTCCCATACAAATCAATAGATTTAATAGACATTAGGTCATCGTTGCTTAAAGATGATAGTTCCAGGCTCATGAGCAAAGTTTCAATCCCAGTTGCGTATCTTTGTTGATTAAGTCTGTACTTCGCTAATTCATAATAAAAGCGAATATATCTATGATTCAACATTTGCCTATTGTACGTCCCTTTTAAATGCATATCCGTGTTGAATTGTTTAATATAAGGATCAAACCTATCCAATGCAGAATCAATATCCAGGGAGTGCTGGTTAGCAGCCTGAACTATATTCACGAATGCTGTTAAAACCTCATGAGGATTAGCGTCAAGGTAATTCAGATAAGGCTCAATAACCTCATGGTTTCCATTCATCAAATGGTATAAATACCGATTCCCCTCTGCCCATCCTTTGAAACGTTCTATTAATTCTTGCTCTTCTTCCGTTGGATTAGAGATTTCAATAATATTCACGTAAACATCTGTATACTCCAGAGCTTTTTCATATTCTTTACGCACTTCACATACACTTGCCTTCAATAGATTCGCATATGCTTTGTATGTAAATATGGGATAAAAGGCAAATCTTTTTTTATTTTTGCGCCTTCGAGATTGAAGTTCAAGTTGAAAGTCAACTTTTCTTTCCAGTTCCTCTGCCAAATCATAAACCTTATCCCAGAGATGTATTGTACTATAAACATTCGCCAAATCCTTAATAGCATCCAATTGGATTTCTTCATCTAATTTCTCAATATAGGGCTCCAATTGAACCGCTGCTGCTAAATTATCGAATTTGCTCATTGTTTTATGAAGCAAAAAAATGCGGTACTGGCATAACGCCAACCGTTCCGAGTGCTGATATTTCTCACCTGCGGCTACGCATTCATATAAAATAAGCGCCGCTTCATTCATTTCTCTGGAATACAGATTCTCTGCCATTTCAAATAGTTCTGAAATATAGGAACGATCATCTGTAACCTGATAAACCACCGTTTTAATACAGCCTAGCTTGTTAAGTTCAGCACAGCGATACAGGAAAGGTTCCAAACGCCTCCAATGAGGCGCGGCTTCCACAAAACATTCCACACTGTACATTTCGTAGAAGTATCCCTTCTCCAAACCCATACCAGATGTGATCTGATCCAACTGGTTCATAGCTAGAGGCCTGCTGCCCTTAAGGATGGCACTTAAAGTGCCAACGTTGACACCCGTGATATCTGAGAATTGCTGTAGTTTATATCCTCGTTCTCTTATGTGATTCTCTATATATGTGCGTATCGTAGGTGCAAGTTTCAATTCTCCCACCCCCATCAACCAAACTAACTTAAGGATTCATCAGCTCTTATTAAATGTAATTTTAATCCTGAATTTTACAATGGTCAATCTGCGCAAAAAAGGCTTATTTCCGATCTCGGAAATAAACCTTGTTTTTAAATATGGCTTTTTATAAGTTCATTGTGATTAATCTTACAACGTTCCATCACCATGAGATGATGGACCAAAGGATTGTATTGGTATGTCGATTGGATATTGATGTATGACAGAGAAAAAAATAATACTAAACAAAAGTATTGTTATAATTTTTTTTAATTTCATAGTTATATGCCTCCTTAATTATAGATCCGTACAAGTTTTGTATCTCCTGAGATGCAAAAGACCTGTATCTTTCAAAGAGAGCAACGCATTGTATAATATCTCTATAATTGTTAATATTGATTGCTGAATTCAAACAATTAATCAGCTTTTGCATTCCTTCAGCATATCGTTCCTGGCGAAAATAATAAATGGCCAATTCAGCCAAAAATTTAGTATACCTGTCATTTATAATCTGCTTATTGTATCTTTTATTTAACATAATATCTCTTGAAATAGTATTAATTTTACTATCAAATTTTAAAAGGACATGATTGATGTTCATATCATAAGTATTTGCTGCCTCCATAATTTTGACAAGAGCAGTAAGGAATTCTTCTTCATTTTGTTCAATCCATGACACATATGCTGGGAGCACTTCTTCATTTCCCATCATCAGATTATACAGATAGGTGTTTACTTCAGTCCAGCCACTGAACATATTGATATATAATTGGTCCTCTTCACTAGGGTTTGCAATATTAATTATCTCAGCATATTCTTGGGTATAGTCTAAAGCTTCCCTATATTTCCCACTCCACTCACAAGCTGAAGCCTTGAGGAGATTTGAATATGCTCTGTACACAAAAAGGGGATATGCAGTTACCCTGTTTACTTTATCGACTTTTTTCTTAGTAAATGATTGTATAAATTCAGCTTTACGCCCCAATTCATCTGCCAATGAAAACAGCTTGTCCCAATAACGTAGAGCTGAGTATGTATTCGCCAGATCCTTGATCGCATCCAGCTGCCGCTCTTCATCCAGCCGATTAATATATGGCTCAAAATGAACTGCCGCCCTGAGATTTTCATGCTGATCCTGACCCAGAGATAGTGTGAAAATACGATATTGGCACAACGCGAGACGTTCCGAGTGTTGGTACTTCTCACACTCCGCGACGCATTCATATAACATGCGGGCCGCATTCTTTTGTCCTCGCTCAATCATGCCCTCGGCCATCTCGAACAATTCGGAGATATAGGATCGGTCATCCGTCACTTGCTGGATTACCCTCTGAATACATTCGAGCTTGTCCAGCTCGGCGCAACGTTGCAGAAAAGGCTCTAGTCTTCTCCAATGCGGTGCAGATTCCACAAAACACTCAGCGCCGTATATTTCGTAGAAATGACCCTCCTCCAGCTTCATGCCTTGGGTAATCAGATCCAGTTGAGCCATGGCGATTGGCCGCGTCCCTTTGATGATCGCACTTAACGTTCCAGCGTTCACACCCGATATATCGGCAAAGTATTGCAGGGTATAGCCCTGTTTCCTGATGTAGTCCTCAATAAAGGAGCGTATCGTAGTTGTAGGTTCCATGTCTCCCACCTCCACAATCAAAATCCATAAATTTGAATTTATATGATATGCACAATTTTAATCCTAAATTTTACAGCGGTCAATAAAAATCGTGGCAACTTCCTGCCCATATGTTCAGGGGTTGAGAGGCTTTAATCCGCCTTATAGAAAAAATCCATTAGAAGAATACATGGCAACATGGTAAAGTTAGTTTCAGTTTAAATATCCTACTATTTCCATAGGATTAGACAACCCAGGTGCTTTTCCAATCCAATCCAAGGGGATGGTTAGATGAAATTTGCCTTATTTAGTCTCATGATGAATCTTCCAAATGCCGTAACCGGTGAATCACTAACGACACAACAGAAGTTCCACAATATTTTGGAACAAGCCAAACTGGCCGAACGACTGGGATTCAATGCATATGGGATCGGTGAGCGGCATGGTGCACCTTTTCTGTCTTCCTCACCTCCCGTCGTACTGACCGCCGTAGCTGCTGCGACTTCACGTATTCGGTTGTTAACAACGGTTACTGTTCTCAGTATACTTGATCCGGTACGGGTTGCCGAGGATTATGCCACGCTGGATCAATTATCGGGCGGACGGCTGGAAATGATCATCGGGAAAGGCAATGACCCTCGGCACTATCCCCTGTTTGGCATTAGTGAAGAGGAACAATGGGATTCACTCGGTGAGCGCTACGAACTGCTGAAACGGCTGTGGACTGAAGAGAATGTAACCTGGCAGGGAACGTATCGCCCTCCCCTTCAAGAGGTTACCACTCAGCCGAGACCGCTTCAGCAATCCATTCCGATCTGGCATGGCAGCGCATCGAGCACCCGTTCTACCGAGCTTGCAGCTAAGTATGGCGAACCAATATTTAGCTCGAACTCCTTCCACCCTCAGGAAAAATATAAGGCGTTAATTGACCATTACCGGGAACGGCTCGATTACTATGGTCATGATGCGAACCGGGCGGTGGTCGGCTCCGGGGCAGGCAGCCTGTATCTCGCGAATACTCGTGAAGAGGCCATCCTTCGTTATACGCCTTATTATGAGGCGTTTCATGCTACGGCCGCTGCGCAGCACAACCAGTCACCCTTTAAGGACCTGGAGGATAACATTGCGCATGGGCCTGTACTGATTGGTAGTCCGGAGCAGGTCATTGAGAAGATCCTGAATTACCATGCAGCATATGGACACCAGGTGCTGAGCATTAGCGTGGATGGACTCAGCCATACGGAGCAGCTGGAGCAGGTAGAACGCTTTGCCCAGGATGTAGCGCCTGTGTTACGACGCGAAATCCCCAGTTTCATATGGAACGAACCCCCGCTCTTGAACCACTCACTTCCCTTTTCCTCTTCCACTTCACATTCTTCCGATTCATGGCCCCCAGCCATCTCACCGATCTTCCAGGTATAGTTCTCAGTTCCTCACGGACTCCCCATTCACCCACAAGTTTTTGCATCCAGGGTGATTCTTGCGAATCGCCCTATCCCTCCCCCAAGAACCTTTCACTATGATTAAGACTTAATGCCTTCAAACAAGGAAATCAACGCACGCAGCACGAATTCAGTATCTAACGGTTCGCCAGTCACCAGCATGCGATAGAACATCGCTCCATAGACGAGGTCTATGCACAGTCCGATGTCACAATCCTTTTTCAACTCTCCCCGTTCTACACCTTTTTCAAAAATTCCCCACGCTTCGCGCCGACGAGGCTGAATGTATCTGGTTCGGTATTCTTCTGCAAGCCCTGGATCAGACTGTCCCTCTCCGACAATCTGTGTGATCACTTTCCCTTCCCGGCTGATCAAAAAATCAACCAGATTGCTCGCATGAATGCGCACATCCTCAAATACCGATCCTGTATCCGGTACAGGCAATCTTGCCGTTGCCGCAGACATGTACCCATCCATAATGACAGCACCTTTGTTAGGCCACCATTTATATATTGTTGCTTTGCTCACCTTAGCACGTTCAGCAATTTTTTCGATTGTAACCGCTCCGAAGCCGTGTTCTAGTAATAATTCATAGGAAGCTGCAAGAATCGCATTCTGGGTTTCCACATTGCGGGGACGCCCTCTTTTGGCAGTCATCATAAGCCCTCCTTGGCATAACAAAACCATTTGTATTTCATAAAAACGATACGTTCATTATACTAAATCACCGATAAATTAAACAATTTCAAGCTCACTTTACTTCGATAATACAAAAAAAATGTCTGCGCCTATTTACAATACTGAACGTCTAGTATATTATATGTTTGTGATTAGTAAACGCATCGTTTAGTAATTAACATTTTGAATATACGTATACATTAATGAAAATGAATTTAAGAACATGTGGAGGTTGATGATTATGCATATGCCAAACGAAGTGAAGGCTAAGTCCGTCCCAAGCTGGTTGATTTTACTTTTGGCTGCCGCGTGCGGGCTAGTTGCTGCAAACCTGTATTATGCTCAGACCGTCGTAGGACCAATCAGCGTTACAACAGGGCTTTCCTCTGCTGCTGCTGGATTGATTGTGACGTTAACACAGATCGGTTATGTCATTGGGCTGCTGTTTATCGTACCGCTTAGTGATATTGTGGAGAATAAACGACTGGTCACTTTTTTCCTCATCATATTGGTCGTTGGGTTGATCGCCGCCGCCTTCTCTTCCCATGCCGTATTATTCCTGATTGCTTCTCTCGTTATCGGTATCAGCTCAGTCGTTGCACAAATTCTGGTCCCTTATGCCACCTACCTCACTTCGGAGGAGCAGCGCGGACGGGTCGTCGGGAATGTGATGAGTGGTCTGCTGTTGGGCATCATGCTGGCTCGACCTGTCGCAAGTTTTATTACGAGCCTGCTCGGGTGGCAAGCGGTCTTTGTCTTCTCCGCAATCATTATCGTTTTGCTGACACTGCTTCTGTCCCGTGCACTTCCTACACGTCAGCCACAACCTGCGATGAAGTACGGACAATTAATCCTGTCATTAGGTACCCTGCTCAAAACATTTCCATTGCTCCGCCGCCGAGCCCTCTATCAGGCCAGTTTGTTTGGCGCCTTCAGCCTGTTCTGGACTACAGTTCCCTTACAGCTCGCCAATGAATATGGCATGTCCCAACAGGGAATTGCCTGGTTTGCACTGGCTGGTGTTGGGGGTGCTATCGCAGCACCGATTGCCGGAAGATGGGCGGATAAAGGGTTAACCCGCATATTAACCGGAGTCGCCATGATCATCGCGGTTGCATCTTTTGGGCTTGCCTATCTGTTCCAGGGCCACTCTACCGCTACCCTAATTCTGCTTGTGATCGTTGCCATCACGCTGGATATGGCAGTCTCGGGCAATCTGGTGCTGGGACAGCGCATCATTTATTCGTTGAGTGAAGCAAGAGGACGGGTAAACGGGATCTTCATGTCGATCTTTTTTGTAGGGGGAGCGATTGGATCATCTCTTGGCAGCTGGTCGTATGCACACGGGGGTTGGAGTCTCACCACATTGATTGGTCTGATCATGCCTCTGCTGGCACTCGGATATTATTTAACGGAAAAGAAAACTGCCGTCGTCAGCAAGGCTTAATTGGACTTCATATGTAAGCAAAGGGCAGACTGATCTCAACAATCAGCTCTGCCCTTTTTCTTTTATTTCATAACACTGAATTTCTTAGTCGCGGTTCGAACTACATCATCCGCTCCCCAGACAATAACGCCGACCACTTTGGTGGCTTCCAAGTCCATGGACGCAATCTCACCTGCATACTGTTCAAAGGCATTGTTGAGCGATTGTCCCGTCTGCGAGAAAACAACATAGTTTAGTCCTTCGTTCTCAGTTGAACAGGATTTGGTTAAATTGATGAGTTGGTTCTCGCCAGCCTTCAGGATGACCGTACTAAACCGGATACCCGCATGCTGATTACCGCTCTGATCCAGTACAGGGGCATCCGAATATAATCCGGGCTCCCTTAGGGCTGCTTGTCCCATTAATAATGCGGCAACATTCGCTGCTGCACCAATTTCGAGATTTTTCTCCAGTATGATAGCTATTCTCTTCATATGAGTGCGTTCACCCTCTGCATACTTTTTGTAAAACATACCCACGGCATGTTGATTCCCTCTCGCAATACTTTGTAGGTCACTAACCCGTAATGGTCGGCACAGAGCTGATTCGTAAGTGCAATGGAACCCTCCGCATTGTGCATGACCTTTCTGCAAGCTTCAGGGTTGGACGATACGGTGCTGTTCTCTCTATAGGTCGTGCTGATCTCTGTTAACAAGTATGTAGTTGCCGGATGATGGAATATAATATCAATCTGATCGGGACATACCGCATGGGAACCGCATAGCACCAGTGCCGGAATCTGCTCTACAAAACTCTCCGACACCACCAATTCGGAATCCATGATGAAGCTGTTTAGCTTTGGATAAGCCCCGGGAACCAACAAGCAGGAAATTGCTCCTGATTTCAAGTCTTCCGCTGCGGCTTCAAATTGCGGATATGGCTTGATTAGATCAGAGTTGTTGAGTTTCTTGGCGATATGCATGCTGCAAGTCAGAAATCCTTCGTCGTCTCCCAGTGTTCCCAGTATGGCATATTTGTTTTCGGTCATCTCCATTTTTTTCTATTTCCTCCCTTTTATTCAAATCCGGTAAGATCGTATACCAAAAAATATCTGTTGTCAATTAACACTTTAACGCAACAAAAATATGTTCTATCATGCATATATTTTACAAAAAACGGTATTGAAAATGGAAAATATTGAGCTATAATGTTATGAAATGTATTTTTTCAATATTACTTTTTCCTTGAGGGAGGATTTATGAAAACCATCGTATACATATCTGATTTCAGGCTTCCATTTAGCTTAAACTTTGTGAAACCTTTGAAGGAATTAGCTAATTACAAGAAAATTTTGATCATCGAGCGATACAATCTGCATAACGAGGATGTACTCAAAGACTTCTTCGACGAAATCAGATATATCGACCACCTGGAATCCGTGGACTTCATCAGGGACCATATCATTGATATTCGAAAGTCCCATTCCATTGCTGCCTTGTTAACTCCTGGCGAGAATGCCATCGAGATTGGCGGCCAAATCCGATCCGAGTTTGGCATCCCCGGCATGCAGCGCAATCAGGCCGAAGCCGTTCGTAACAAATGGATTATGAAACAAATGCTTCATCAACGCGGGATTCGGACTTCGGATATTGCAATTGCCCTGAATGAAGAGGACTACCTCCAATTCACCGATAAACATGGGTTCCCGATTATTGTAAAGCCGCTCAGCGGATATGGGAGTATTAATACGTTTAAACTTTCCAGCATGGAAGAATTGTTCCATTATCTCCGGCACTCAAGACAAGAGCAGCAAAAGGACTTACTGGAAGAATTCATCAGCGGTAAGGAATTTCACTGTGATTCCATTGTCTCCAAGGGCGAAGTTGTGTTCTCATCCGTCTCCCAGTACCTGTATAACTGTCTGGACATTGCCACGAACCAGAAGCCACCCGCCAGTATTACGTTTCCGGAAGGTTCCAGTGAGGACTTCATTCAACGGATCAAAGAGGTTAACCAACAAGTGATTGCTGCACTCGGAATCAATCATTCCGTAACACATGCCGAATTGTTCCTGACTCCTCAAGGAGAAGTGGTATTTGGCGAGATCGGTGCGAGAATCGGGGGTTCACAGGTTATGCCGCCTTGTATCAAGAACACACACGGCGTTGATTTCTTCAAGGCAGTCACTGAATTGGAAGTTGGCATATATGAATTCAGCAAACAAGAGACGAGTAACAAGTATACAGGCATGATTTGTTTTCCTTCACGTACAGGAATCATTCGGAATATTTCCGGAATAGAGGATTATGAGGATATCTCCGGGATTATTGAGTTCCATGTAGCTTACCAGGTGGGACAACGTGCCGGAGACGTGAGTGATACGATGACCCGATCAGGCTTTGCGATTGTGGAAGGTGATTCGTTTGAGGAATTGCGTCATACATTGCTGGATATGTACGATCGTTTCAACATAGAAGTTAATGTTGCCGAAATCGTATAGGCTGTCTGGGAAGAACGGATAAGCCTATAGCTGGATTGACCGTTTCTGGGGAGGTTTGGATGTATTGTCTTTATTCAAAACATACGCGGGGTTAAGCCGCGAAATATATTATCTTTGTTTGGCCCGAACGATTAACAGCACAGGGGATTTCGTATTTTCCCTCATTACCCTGGTTCTGACTTTGCAGATGGGGATGAACGTTGTCAATGCAGGCATATTTGTTTCAATGGCAGCCTTGATCAGCGGGCCAGGCGTACTCCTTGGGGGGTATTTGAGTGATGTCATGGGCAAAAAAACCATTATCGTTACCGGACAATCGCTTGCCGCCATCATAATCATCTGCTGCTCGTTCTGGTCGGGCACTATTACGGTTGGATATTTGCTAATTGCAGTTATGTTCTTCATCAGCATTACCCGGCCTGCCTATAACGCGTTGATCATTCAGCTGTCTCCACAGGAAACAGGGCGAAAATCCGCTTTCTCTCTGATGTATTTGGGAGCCAATCTGGGTATAGCCATCGGGCCGTTGGTGGCCGGCTTTTTCATCAAGGATTATATCAACATGGTCTTTATAAGTATTGGCTCCGTGTTTCTGTTATCCACCTTCATCATCATCAACCGGGTAAAGGTGGGTACACCCAAGGAATTGGACTCAACAGGCAGCCAACATGCTGTCCAACAACAACCAAGCCAATCGCCTTCTCCATTATTCAGACTGTTGCTGAAAAATCCGCTCGTCGCCTTCTTTATCATGGTGTCATTCCTTAATTATTTTATCTATATGCAATACTCGTTTAGCCTTCCGCTCCAAATGAATTATTCGTTCGGAGAGAACGGCGCGGCATATTACGGCTCTGTCATGACTATTAATGCCATCAGCGTCATCGTTCTGACCACCTTAATCCTGTCCGTTACACGCAAATTAACCGCGCTAAACTCCATTGCCATAGGGGCACTCTTCTATGGAATCGGATTTGGTGCGTTGAGCTTGATGAGTTACTTTCCCTATTTCACCCTTGTGGCCATCTCTACGGTGCTGTGGACCATTGGAGAGATTTTGGTGCAGACCAATATCAATCTGTATATTGCTTCGCGAGTACCGGACACGCATCAGGGGCGGTTTAACGGCCTGCTGCTGTTCGTAGGCTGTCTGGGCTATACACTCAGTCCGTATTTGACCGGGATTTTTATCAAAAGCATGGATATGGGGAGCGTATGGATCATTATTCTGGCCTTCAGCTTGTTCTATGCGTTGTGCATGATAATCCTGTGGTATATCGAAAAAAGCTCAACCAAAAAAAGTGAAATTGAACCGTTGGATTTATCACAAAGTGTTTGAGTATCGAAGCTGATCCCAGGATCAGCTTTTGTCCTTTTATCATCATTTTTACACCAATTTATGATGTAAAAACCCTTTTTAATAAGGTCGTAGAAGTCTCAAATACCCGATGAACTATAAAGGGGAATTTTTCTTGCTTTTCACTAAAATAAACAGAAGAGATAGGAAAAACAGAAACTCTGAAATACTGACCAACAGCCTCGTGCCTTCCCCTAAATCCTTTAATCCAAATAGAATATGGATCAGCGAAATTTTTCCCGTAATTACAGCGACCACTACAGCCAGAACCAGCATGCATTAATCCCCTCAAAATTTATTTTAAATTCGACAATACCAAACTATTCCTTTAAATTACAAATAATGATAGATTAAGAGTAGTGTGATATGGATATACATTCCAAAGGAGGATATTAATATTGAGTAAATCTATTGTTCTACGTTGTGTCTTAACCTGTCTGTTATTTCTGAGTTCATTATCTGCCCTGTCCACCCCAGCCAATGCAGAAGCTTCAGCGGCTGCCAGTGGGCGCAATCCGATTGTTCTTGTACACGGTATTGGAGGCGCGGGATTTAACTTTGCCAGCATCGAAAGAGCGCTAATAAACGAAGGCTATTCCCGAAGTGACCTGTACGCCATCGATTTTCTGGACAAGTCGGGAAACAATGTCACCAATTCACGTCAGTTATCCGCCTATATTGATGATGTCCTGCGGAAGACCGGCGCCAGCCAGGTCGATATCATTGCCCATAGCATGGGCGGAGCCAACACCCTGTATTATATCAACAACCTCGGTGGTGGTAAAAATATAGGCAAAGTCGTTACGCTCGGTTCTCCCAATCGGCTTGTAGCCCGTTCCGCTCCAAACGGTATTGATTATACCTCCATCTACAGTACGTCGGACTTTATTGTAAATAATACGTTATCCCCTCTGAACGGGGCGAACAATATTCGCATTTTCGGGGTAACCCATATCGGCCTGTTGACTGACCGTGGAGTTCAAAGCCATATCATGAACGCTTTAAAGTAAAACCAAAATATAAAGAAGGCGGGTATCCATATGGAAACCCGCCTTCTATTTGTACTTTCACTTTATCTGCGCTTTATTCGGAGCATTCGGGCAGAGCGGTTCAGGAGACGTTAGCATTTTTTCTAAGGAACACAGAACGTCTTATTTGGTCCCCAAGCCCTCTTTTTCAAACGTAAGGAACACCAGACGCGTTATTTCCTAGAATCCCCCTAAAAAGATGCTAAAAACAGCTTCAAAATTCGATAAAATTTACCCGCGCAGTCTCCGGGAACTTAGGGCGTGATGACCATTTTGCAGGAACGTGCTGCGTGTATTCTTCATCAGTTCAATCCGGCGTTCAGCCAGACGATCTGCGGCAATATACGTTGCGATGCCTTCGGTCCGTGACGTATCGAAGATTTTCTCCAGATTATTGTAGATCTCCCCAACCTTGCTCCAAGCACGGTCCGCATTATAGCCGTTCAACTCGTCCGCAATATTGATTACGCCGCCTGCATTAATCACGTAGTCTGGTGCGTATACAATCCCCATCTCATGCAGCTTGTCACCATGACGCGGCTCCAGCAGCTGATTGTTGGCACAGCCTGCCACAACCTTGGCCTTGAGCTGTTTCAGCGTATCATCATTAATTGTCCCGCCCAAGGCACACGGCGCATAAATATCACAATCCACTCCAGTAATGTCGGAGGGGTCTACCGCCTTAGCACCGAATTGATCCACAGCCTGCTTCACGGAATCCTTACGGATATCGGTCACAATCAGATGCGCACCTTCTTCGTACAAATGTTTGCACAGACGCATCGCCACGTTGCCCACACCTTGTACAGCCACGGTTTTGCCTTCCAGCAGATCTGTGCCGAAGGCTTCCTTCGCCGCGGCCTTCATGCCCTGATATACCCCCCATGCTGTTGCCGGGGAAGGATTACCGGAGGAGCCGTAGCTTGGCGATATGCCTGTAACATAGTCGGTCTCCTGATAGATCAGATTCATATCTTCCTCAGTTGTTCCCACATCCTCTGCGGTGACATAACGTCCGTTCAGTCCCTGAATGTATCGGCCAAAGGCCCGGAACATCGCTTCATTTTTGTCACGGCGCGGATCTCCGATTATTACGGCTTTGCCTCCGCCCAGATTCAGTCCGGATACCGCATGTTTATATGTCATTCCCCGCGCAAGGCGCAAGGCATCTTCAATGGCAGCTTCCTCCGAAGCATAGGTCCACATCCGTGTGCCTCCCAGCGCAGGACCGAGTGTTGTATCGTGAATAGCAATAATTGCTTTTAATCCAGAGGCTCTATCCTGGCACAGTACCAGTTCCTCATAATCGTGATGTTCCATTGCTTCAAACCAGTTCATGTGTTAACCGTCTCCTCCAACCATTTTTGCGATCCATTCGCCTTCTTCAGTTCGTCTTCCACCTCTATTGTACCCATGAATATCAAGTTTGTGCAAAATCACATCTGGATGTAACAAAAAGACCTTTCTCCCTCCACAGGGAAAAAGGTTCATATAATCCAGCCCAGCATGGAGTTTGTAAAAAGGCGGTATCAACATGTAATCATGACAAGGTTTCAACCACGTTAATGGGATGTAAATCCCCACTCACGGCGAATGACGCTTGCCCGGTCTCTTCCGAGACCACCAGTACAACCGCATCCGTCAGTTCACTCAATCCGAGAGCAGCCCTGTGCCTTGTGCCAATCTTTCGTTCACGCGCAATCGCCTGTGACAAAGGCAGTACATTACCCGCAGATACAATCTGATTGCCTCGAATCAGTACAGCCCCATCATGCAGAGGCGCACCCGGTATAAATAAAGACTCCAGCAATGCATGAGTAACCCGGGCATCGACTGCAACTCCTGAATGGATAATCGGTTCAAGCGGCACTTCCCGTTCAATCACAATGAGAGCACCATATCTGCGATCAGACAAATGCTGTATACTGGCAGTCAGTTCGGCAAATTTCTCTGTGAAGGGTGACAGATAACAATCCAGATAAAAGGAAGACGCAAGCACCTCGATCTGCTTGATCTCGGCCCGAATCTCCGCAAATTGGCCCAGCAAACACACACTGTCATTATCAAAGGTGGATAAAGTTAGGTTCATTCGCTCTGCCACACGATGAAGATCTCCTTTGAGTTTCTGCCTCATGGACGAGCTGTCACAGTCTGCTTGCCGATTCATCATGGTCTTCCTCCTCACCTTGTCATCTATCTCGCTCATCATTCATAAGTACTCATACGTTTCCCTCAGCTCCGGGCATTTATGCAAAATAAAGCCTGTCCGCAATGATTGCGGACAGGCCGATTATCCGTATATTTACGTTACTGCTTATCTTATTGCGCTTTACCGTACGAACCTGCCTTGAACGTTGTAGGATCATACCATTTGTATCCGGCAGCCGGTACAGCCCATGGCTCCGTTTGCGGCTCGGTGGATGAAGCTGGAGCTTCAATCGCAAGCAGACTGGTCGGTGTATCCAATGTCAGTCCAGACACCTGAGCCAGACTCGTATAGCTTTCTTTTACAGCAAGCCATTTCACGGTATTCACAAGGAATACACCATCGTTCACTTCCTTGAAGCCGTTGTACGTTGTTTTGGCAGCGCCTGTTTCTTCACGAAGATATTTGGGAGTGGCATCTTCAACAGGTGAGGAGTCACCAATAAATGCCGCTTTACCTGCTCCTACCTTGGCAATCGCTGCGTAGGCTCCTTCAGCCCGTCCGCCGCCATTGTATACGCCCTGATCGACCGCGTTGCCCCATTTGGAGACACCGCTAGGCACATATACCAGGCCTTTAGCTTTGTTTGGATCAATAATGGCAAGGGTAGAACCTGCATGCATGGCTACAGCGCTCACTCCGGTTGTAATGCCGAACGACTGCGAAGGTGCAACGATATCCGTTGCATTCACGTCACCCAGTGCATTGTAGCGGAAGCGAATGCCGAAGTTGGATGCCAACCAGTCGGAGCTGGTCACGCCTTGCATGGCTGGAGATTCGGCTTCTGCCGACGACATGCCTTTGGCCGGATTCAGGAATGCACCACGGCGATAGCCGTTGAACACTTCGGAGGAATCCCAACGGTTTTTGTTCCGGTCTGCATTATAATGATCGGCAATGAAGAAGACACTGCCACCATTCTGCACATACTGCAGCAGTGCTGCCTGCTCAGTAGCTTTGAACGGCACGTTCGCTTCGCCGATAACGAAGACATCATAATCTTTCAATTTATTAAAGGTGATGGCTTGCTCACCGAAGGTATACGGGATGCTGCGTTCCAGCTGATCCACGGTAAAGCCTGCGTTTCGCAAACCATTCGCAAAGTCCGAAAATGCCCCGTCAATAACCCAGTCCGCAGCTCCAGCTGTCTGAGCATGCGCGTTGTCGAACAATACTTTCTTCCCTGTACCATCCGGCAGCGTTGTGCCTGGATCAGGATTAGGATTCGTTGTTCCAGAGGAGAGCGCGATTGAGGTCGGATTCTTCAACCCGGCATAGCTGTTATACGCACCCAGTGTTCCGGTTACGATTACCTTCTGCCCTACAAGATTCGGGTTGGAGGCCAGTCCATATTGCGAACGGTACGACGCTGGAATTTGCACGTCGAGCAGCTTCGCGTTAGTCTTCTCTGTCGCTGAATCTGCAATCAGGAAGTTGAAATCATTGGCGTATGGAGATGTAAATTTGGCTGTAAGCGATCCGGTAGCATGTCCAACAATATATCCTTCCACCGTTGCTGTTGCTCCGCCACTCTGGGCAGCGATGGCTTGCGATACCGTAATTGGTGCTGCTGCCGCCTGAACAGGACCTTGCGAACCAGGTTGAAGCAGTGCTGTTGCCATCATAATAAAGATCAGGAATGCTCCGATCCAATGCTGCCATACCGCTTTCTTCATACTTGCCTTCTCCTCCTCATAATTACCTGATAATGGGTTATCCACCTTTAATTTAATCGTTCATATGCTGAATTCCTCTTTCTTTTTGTAAAATCTTTGAAAAAACTTTTGGAAATCATGACCATTGCCCATACTGATTAACAAAAGTACGCCAAAGGAGATTTCGTATAATGAAGCTTCTATTCCTTCTGCTTCTGCTGATTGTTCCGCTTATTATGGCTTTTGTTGCGCTTCGATCCCGGACGGTGACCCGTATTTTTCACGTACTTGCCCTGCTCTGCTTTTATAGTGCGGCCACTGTCATTGCTGGCGATGTGTACGCTACAAATGCCCATATGACAACATTCACCACGGAAATCCATCATTTTCTGTTGAATGGATGGTTTCTTTATCCGTCCGCATACCTAGGTGTGTACATTCCATATTTGCTGTGGATGAGCCTTTTTTCGAAAAAAAATTGAGGAAATTCAAGCTTGGCATTGCATTTTGCCAACGTTCATTGCATAATGATAATATAACTGTGATAATGATTATCATTCTTGAGCTTGTCTCAACTCTTCTGCCTACTGTACATGACTTAACGATTTTATAGATAAAGGGGAACGAACATCGAATGAACACAACTCTGCAAAAAACGGATCTGCAGCTCGACGATTATTTGGATCTTCTGAACCTGGCAACCAATCTGGGTGATACCAAATGGCAAAAGGAAATTATTCGTAAGCTGGCTTACACTTATCCCGCAGTCGAATGTAAACAACCACAATAGCATTTCTACATTTACATAGCTCATAACCCCTCCTTTACACGGATCGGTTATTGGGCTATTTTTGTTTTACTAGGAGGGGACAGCGATGCAATTGGAAACCGAACGACTTATCATCCGGGATATTCTGGAGACTGACTGGGAAAGCATACATAGCTATACATCCATGACAGAGGTTACTCAGCATACGGCATGGGGACCGCATACGGAAGAAGATACGCGGGCTTATGTGGAGTTTGTACTAAATTTACAGCAAACAGAACCACGAGAGGGCTTCGAACTGGCGATATGCTTGAAAAATGAGGGCATCCTAATCGGCGGTGTTGGCCTTCACATCGAAAAGACGAACGCAGAGATCGGTTATGTCCTCAATCCCGTTTATCAGGGGAAAGGGTATGCTGCCGAAGCAGCCCGAGCCATACTTGGCTTTGGCTTCAATACACTTGGCATACACCGGATATATGCGAAATGCCGCCCGAACAACAAGGCTTCAGAGAACGTTATGCAGAAGATTGGCATGCAGCGTGAAGGTCTGATGCGGGAGCATTGGTTCTACAAAGGGAAATATCATGATTCGTGTCTATATTCGATTCTAGTAAAGGAATATGCGGGCGCGAATGTTGGACGCTAATCTTGCATGATTTCTTCTAATATTTTTTTACCTGTAAAGTCTATCATCATTCCTTGAGAAGGTTCTTTTTTAGTAATCCATTTTTTTAATTGAGCAACATAATTATCTATAAGAGAATTTGAGAAAAAAGAATAATTGGATAGCAATACAACTCCTACACGGAGTTCCTTGTTGAAAGCTAGATAACTATTAAAACCAGCTGAACCCCCGTTATGCCAAAGGATGCCTTTATCTAGAAGTTGATCCTCACCCCAGCCAAAATAACGGTTTGAATCCCCGATCCATATAGGGAGATGACTTTTTTGTAGAGTAGCGGCTATCGGACTATCATCATTTAGATTGGCTTGGACAAATAAACTCAAATCCCTAACCGATGACTTAATACCCCCAGCACCTTCATGTATAGCAAGATCCCAATGAGGGACTCTTTTCCCAGTTGAAGCATGTCCATTCAAAAACCTGCCATTCTGTTCTGAATCAAGCATAACAGCTGTCTCATTCATCCTTAATGGGCTTGTGATATATTTTTTTAACAAGTCGTCATACGTACTTCCTGACACCTTACATAATATGTATCCTAATAAACCCACACCTATATTGGAATATGCAAACGAACCCATGCTATCCGTGTAATCAGCATTCGATAAAAAAGCAGTTAAATCCTGCTGGGTATACATTGAATAAGGATTCGATCTTTTTTTTGCCAAATTGTGGTTGGTTGCCAATATCGGTAATCCAGAGGTATGAGTAGCAAGGCTTCTCAAGGTAATCTTATTCAAATAATCGTTTTCAACGTTTTGCATGAACTTACCAACCACGTCATCCGAGGAAAGCAGTTTTTCTTTTTCCATTTCTAATAAAAGTATGGATGTAAAAACTTTGGTTATGGAGCCGATTTCAAACATCATATGTTCATGAGGGATCAAACTTTTCTTTTTATTATTATTAAATGAGAAGTATTCAATATCTCCCTCCCTAACAACCCCGATAACAAGCTGTAAATGTTTCTTATCTTTTGTGTAATCTGAAACATAACTTTGTAAATCCATCATAGTAAAATTTACTCCTTTTTTATGATTCTTTCATTACTCGAATGCTGGAATTACGTTGATCAATCTATTTTCGGCAACCAAACTATGTATTCGTTTCCAATTCCTGATTTTCCTGCCCCGTTAGCTGAACAAGATTACTTTATTAATGGTAACCACGCCAAAAAAGCTGAACCGAGTAAATCGGACATCAGCTTTTTTCATCTCTCCGTAACGACCCCAATCGCCATCGAAAGTACAACCTTATTCAACTTGTTTCCATTACAATCGGCACAGCTCTACTGGGCAGCTTGGAAATGTGGGACATCCGCACATGCAGCGCAAGGCTGCCAGGTCCCGAATCATCAACTTTCCATCCATGGTGTCCAACGTCCCCTGTTCTTTCCAGGCTCCCAACATACGTGTTACACTCTCCCGCGTTGCACCAATCATCTCCGACAACTCGGTATGATTCAGCTTCATGTCGAGCACGATGCCATCAGGCGTAACTCTGCCATACGAGTTGCTGGCACGAATCAGCGTCGATGCAAGCGCACCTGCCTTGCCATAGAGCAGCAGGTCCCGGAAACGCGATTGGGTGATGCGCTGAGCGAGCGCCATCCATTGCAGGAATTTCAAGGCAAGATCGCCATGTTTGCTAAGCACACTTTCCAAGTCACTGAGCGATACGATCCCCAGCTCTCCTTTGCCTGTCATCTCTGCACTGTAGCTATGAGTCAATCCGCCGATACCGCCAAACTCTCCAATCAGATCCCCAGTTTGCTGAATCGATAAAATGATTTCTTTCCCATCCTCAGTCGACTTGGTCAGCTTCACTCTTCCCGAGCGAATGTAGTACAGGTATCCGGCTTCATCGCCTTCCAGAAAGAGACTATACCCCGACTTTACCCGTTTTGGCTGCATCTTCGCTTCGATCAAGCCCCATTGTTCAGCTGTCACGAACGAAAGGATTCCACCTTTCTCCCGTGTCATCTTGCTCGCCTCCGTCTGTTCATGTTGTGTCGCCTGGGTTGTTCTTTCTTTAAATACCGTACCCATTCCCATCGTCCCCCTCGGTGTTTCCTTATGTATCCATCATACCGCGAATTTAGCGTGGGGGTTATCGGGGGATTACCTGAACCTCACCGGGAAACTCCCTGAATTTGCTGTGAGATAAATCACACTAATGAGGCACCTTTACGACTCCACAATCGAAAAAAACCTTGCCCTACATGGCCTGGATGCCGGTCCATACACAGGATCAGCAAATTACAGAATGGAAATAGGGGTTTTCCCTGAATTACATTACGGAAGAAAGGGGCTACAATAGAAGCAGTGGCGAAATACCCTTATTTTAAGATGTTCCCTGACTACAGGTTAACGATATTGATAATGATTACACCGTAACGTACGGTATGATTCCAAAAAAGGAAGTGTCCTCTCATGCATGATGAACTGCCATCCGGCATTCAGGAGATGATCGACGGCCTGCGCCTGAATACCTCCAGCGATTTTTGCGGACTGGCCTGCCTGTCCGGGACGATGCTGCGCTGGAAGTATACATCCGGCGCCAGCAACGAACGGGTAAAACGCATGGAGATGCGTCCCGGACAAGACCTGGTTGGCACAGCGCTTCGGACTGGACGCACTGCTCTATCTGATGCACAATCCACCGGGGAGCATACACCCGGTCGTTGCCCATTAATGCTTGCGGAGCGGTTGGTCTGTGCCATAGCAGTCCCTGTATTCCAGCAAGGAACCGTACCTGGTGCTGTGCTGCTCGTTGGCAGCAGACTGCCTTGCGCGTTCTCCCCGGAGATCGTCCGTCAGACCGAACAGGTCGCTATACAGTTGCAGCCAAAAGTATTTGGATAAATACAGCTGTCAGTAATACGCTAAGAAGTCTTATTATTTCCTTATGGGAGAAGTAGGCGGATAGAGAATCGAAGCTATTCAGAGGTTAACCTCTGAATGGCTTTCTTTTTTTGGTATGATAAAGAAAGAACCGTGGAACCGGACAGGAGGAAAATGATGTGATTCAATTATTAGTGGTCGACGATCATGTAGTTGTACGCTCCGGGCTGATTGCCCTGCTCGAAGGAAAGAATGATATACATATTGTTGGAGATGCGGCCGATGGTGATGAAGCTATTGCCAAGGCACAAGAACTGAAGCCGGATGTGGTCTTGATGGATTTCAGCATGCCTCCAGGCAAAGATGGTCTGACCGCTACCGCTGAATTGAAGAAATTGATGCCGGATATCTCCATTCTGATACTGACCATGCATGACGATGAAGAATATCTGTTCCGCGCCATCCACGCCGGAGCCTCCGGATATATTCTCAAAAGTGCCCCACATGAAGAATTGCTCGCCGCTATTCGTTCCGTAGCAGAGGGTAGCGCCTATCTCTACCCAAGTGCAACCAAGCGGCTGATGAGTGAATATCTGGACAAAGCGAAGCAGGAGAACGCGGGACCGTATGACACGTTATCCGAACGGGAGAAAGAGATTTTATCCTGGATTGCCAAAGGTTATGCCAACAAGGAAATCGCTGAACTTCTGGTGATCAGTGTCAAAACGGTCGAATCCCACAAAAGCAATCTGATGGAGAAGCTCGGTCTTCGAACCAGACCGGAACTGGTGAAGTTTGCGATGAAAAAGGGGTTGCTGAACTTTGAGTAGCACACGTGAAAACAGACTTAGCGGTTTTGCCGATCAGCCTGTGCGTCAATTATTGGAGGAAATCGACAGTCACATTACAGATACGGAATTCCGCAGCAGATTGAAAGGTTCTCTGCATCAGCTCAGTGATCTGAAGTTTGCCCTGGATGAATCGTCCATTGTAGCCCTCACAGACCGCAAAGGAAAGATCCAGTATGTGAACGATAAATTTTGCGAAATCTCACAATATGATCGGGAAGAATTGATCGGTCAGGATCATCGGATCATTAATTCGGGTTATCACGGTAAAAATTTTATGAAGAACCTGTGGGAAACCATATCTTCCGGACGAGTGTGGAACGGAGAAATCCGCAACCGTGCCCAGGATGGCAGCCATTATTGGGTGAATACAACTATCGTGCCTTTTCTCGATAATGATGGTGAGCCCTATCAATATTTGGCCGTACGTAGTGAGGTCACCAAGCTGAAGCGGGTCGAAGCCGAGCTACAGACGATGATGACCCAAGTCATGAATATTCAGGAAGAAGAACGACGTCGCATCTCCCGCGAGCTGCATGACGGCATTGGACAGAGTCTCTTCTCTCTCGTCATTCAGATGGATCGACTGCTTGCGGATCAGCCCCAATCTGGTGTGGAAGCACTGCGGAAACAGGTCACGGGTATTATGGAGGACGTACGCGGTATGGCATGGGAGCTGAGACCGTCTGTACTGGATGACCTCGGCGTCGTTCCGGCCATTCGCACGTATATCGAGAACTATACCCGGCACTACGGAATTGAAGTGGAATTGGAATGCAATCTGCGAAAAAGGCTGGAGATGAACCGGGAGATCGCGATGTATCGTATTATCCAGGAGGCTTTAACCAATGTGGCCAAATACGCCGATGTGTCAGAAGCTCATGTGACGGTGAAAGATTCGGAAGAGGGCACTCTTGTGAAAATTGAGGACAGAGGCGCAGGGTTCAACGGTACGACAGCTGGCAACGGCGTTGGTCTGTTTAGCATGGAAGAGCGAGCCCGCGGAGCCGGAGGTACACTAACGATATCTTCGGAGCCTGGGGAAGGAACTGTAGTTACCCTTTGCCTACCCAAAACCGTTCATTAACTCGATCCAACCTGCACTTTATATAGAAGACTGTTTACGGATGAGCTCCGTGAACAGTCTCTTTTTCGCTTTATGATTACATACCGCTCCCCTTTCATCATCTTCCGATTGGTAAAAATGACAAAATGAAAGCTCTGAATCGGATAAATTCAATATTTACAATAAATATATTGACTCCAATTACGATTCGTCATTAAAATATGAATGCTACATACACATTGTACGTAGATCCTATTATAATTTTTTATTCTATATAGTTAAAAAAAGGATGGTCAATCATGTCAGAGAAACGCTCCTCCAAAGGGGGAGAAATCCCGCAACTGCACAATCTGGATGCAATCGATCGTAAAATCATTGCCGCTCTTCATCAAAATAGCCGGATATCCTACACCGATCTGGGTGCACATATCGGTTTGTCCCGTGTGGCCGTTCAGGCCCGCATTAATGCTTTATCCGAAAAGGGAATCATTGAACGCTTCACCGTGGTCATCAATCCGGGCAAAGTTGGACTTCAGGTCTCTGCCTTTTTCAATGTCGATGTAGAACCGCAATTTCTGGATGAAGTAGCCGCGAAATTGGACGAAGAACCCGCAGTAACCAGCCTCTATCATATGACAGGCCCGAGTACCCTGCACATGCATGGTATTTTTGCAGATATGGAAGAGATGGAGCAGTTTCTGCTGGAGAAGCTCTACAAGATGCCGGGCATCGTCAAGGTAGAGTCACAGCTGTTGTTAAAACGATATAAAAGCCGAATGGGCATGAGACTCTAGGAGGAAATCAGCATGAGTTGGAAAGATTACAACGGTCTCGTCATAGGGATGGTACGAACCGGAATTTTGGGATATGGCGGTGGCCCTTCGGTTATTCCGCTGATCCGTTATGAAGCCGTTACCCGCTATAAGTGGGTAAGCGATGATGAATTCGGCGAGATTTTGGCCATTGCCAACGCCCTGCCGGGTCCCATTGCCACCAAGATGGCCGCATATCTCGGGTATAAAACGAAGGGCGTGCTGGGCGCCATTGTGTCGGTTCTGGCCCACATTTTGCCGACGAGCATCGCTATCATTGCGCTTCTTGGTTCCATGTACGCGCTGCGCGAATCAAAAATCGTAGCAGGCATGGTGGCAGCTGTTCGCCCGGTTATTTTTGTCATGCTCGGCATGATGGCTTACGAATTCGCCAAGAAAGCATGGAAGGGACTCGGCACAACCTTTGCCGCCCTGTTCGGTGTTCTTGCATTTGTACTGCTGCAGCTGCTCGATATTCACCCCGGTATTGTCATTGCCGTCTTCCTCGGATATGGTGTCTTTCATCTGGATGTGGTCCAGCGTTTCAAATCCAAGGGCAACAGTTCCGACAAGGGGGTGTCCTAAGCGATGCTTCAGACATGGTGGGAATTGTTTTGGGGATTTTTTGTAGCCAATATATTGGGATACGGGGGCGGACCTGCCTCCATTCCGTTAATGCAGGAAGAAGTGGTCAATCACTATAAGTGGATGACCACGGAACAATTCGGGGATGTACTCGCCATCGGCAATGCACTTCCCGGTCCGATCGCGACCAAAATCGCCGCATTTGTCGGTTATCAGGTGGCTGGCTGGTTTGGTGCATTTATCGCCAGTTTTGCCACCGTTGTGCCTTCGGCTGTTGCGTTAATTTTGCTGCTCCGCCTGCTGAACAAGCATCGTACTTCGCCAAAGGTGAAAGGTATGACCTTGCTCGTACAGCCAGTTATCGCTGTGCTCATGATCTTGCTTACATGGGAATTCGGTCAGGTATCCACCAATTCTATCGGCATTTGGCAGACGCTGATCATTGCAGGTATCTCGCTCTGGGTCATGACCAAGACCAAGCTGCATCCAGCCATTCTGATTGTCATTGCTTTTGCATACGGTGCGCTGGTTCTGTCTCATACGATGTAATT
Source organism: Paenibacillus sp. 11B (assembly GCF_030487755.1). Classification (NCBI taxonomy): domain Bacteria; kingdom Bacillati; phylum Bacillota; class Bacilli; order Caryophanales; family Paenibacillaceae; genus Paenibacillus; species Paenibacillus sp. 11B. The sequence goes on from NZ_JAUKNS010000009.1 coordinate 249,167, forward strand.
CATTCATAAACATACTAAAGGAACGTTCTGGAACAAAGGATGCACTTTCATTGTGAGGTGCATACAAAGGTTCCGGGATGTTCCTTTTTCTTATTTCCTTTTTTAAGCGGCACCATCGCATTTCAATGTCGTTTACTATAAAAAAATGGTGATAACAGCATTTAAGCTGTCATCACCATATAGGGGATTGCTTGTTTTACCTTCGTACTTGATACAGTTATTATTTTGCCTCAACAACTACTGCCACTTTGGTTTTCACACCTGCATAAGTCACCGTAATGGTTGCTTTACCTTTACCATTAGCCTGAATGACGCCATCCTTCACCGATGCTGTCGCAATACGGGATGATTTCCAAAGCGCTGGTTTGGATACGTTCGCTTCGCTGCCATCCGCATACGTTGCTGTAGCAACCAGGGTCACCTTGTCACCTGGCTTCATGGTCAGGGTGACCTTATCGGTTTGCAAATATTTCAGTGTATCCACTTCGACTGCAACCGTTACCGTCTTGCTGCCGTACTTCGCTGTAATTTTTGCTTTACCTGAACCTGTTGCTTTTACTTTACCTTTAGTTACCTGTGCTACTTTGTAGCTGTTGGTTTTCCATTCCGCTTTGTCCGTGACATCACGCTCACTGCCATCGCTCAGATATGCAGTAACTGTAAGATCAGCGGAATCACCGGTTTTCAGGGAAAGAGCCGGTTCGGATGCTTCAATACGTGAAATAACGTCCACTTCAACCTGAATGGTCACTTTGTTGGAACCATATTCAGCCGTGATATTGGCTTTACCGCTGCTGTTCGCAGTGATAACCCCTTTTTTCACGTCGGCTACGCGGGAATTGCTTGATTTCCAAGTTGCATCGGAGGACACGTCCTTAGACAAGCCATCTTCATCCGTTGCTGTGAGTACAATTTGCTGTGTTTCCTTGGAGGACAACACCACAAAATTCACATCTGCCTCCAGCCCGCTAGCCATACCTACTTCAACAGGCAGCGTCAACGTTTTGCCTTCAATCTTGGCTGTGATGGTTACTTTACCTGTTGCAATACCCGTCACGACACCTTTGCTGTCCACTTCAGCGAGTTTTTCACTGCTGCTGCTCCAATCCGCATCTTCGGACACGTCTTTGGATGTATCACCGTATACGGCCAATACTTTCACAGACAATGTGCCACCAACGGCTACAGAACCTTTTTTCTTGTCCATTTCATACTTGTCTGGAACATCTACATTTACGGTGAATTTAACGGTTTTGCCGCCGTATGCCGCAGTGATGGTCGCTGTTCCTGATTTATAGGCGATCAAGTCGCCGCCAGATACATATACAACATCCGCATTGCTGGATGTCCAAGTTGCTTTGGAAGTTACGTTCTCTGTACTTGCATCAATATATTCTGCATTGGCTACCAGTTTCTTGGTTTTGTTATCCCCTGTAACGCTCATAGCCAATTTATCTTCGACACCCGCAATATCCAGATATCTTGCCGTATCCACGTCAACCGTGATTTCCACCGTTTTGCCGCTATACGTTGCCTTGATTGTCGTAGAACCCGCACCAATTGCTGTAACCTGTCCCTTGAATACCGTCGCAACCTTCTCGTTGCTGGATGTCCATGTTGCCTGATCCGTTACATTTACATCAGCACTATTCGGGTAAGAGGCAGTCAATACGACATTTGCTGTTTTATTGGACTCACTCAAACGGAAGAAAATGCTCTGTTTCTCCACACTCAGTTTGCTTGTCAAATCCACATCCACATCGACCGATACGGATTTTGTTCCGTATTTGGCAGTAATTTTGGCAGAACCCGCCGAATAACCTGTGATTTCACCTTTTAATACGTCTGCTACTTTTTCATTGCTTGACGTCCACTCGGCCAGATCCGTTACATCTTTGGTTGTGCCATCTGGGTAGGTGGCTGTCAGTTTTACAGTTTCACTTTTGTTCAACAGCAGATTGACCTGCTTCTTGTCCACATCTACACGTTTAACAACCTCAACGTTAACCTCCACAGTCACACTTTGACTGCCCACTTTACCTGTGATAACGGCTGTACCGGCGCTTTGTCCAGTAACTTTACCATTCACAACCGTTGCCACTTTCTCATCATCGGATGACCACTCAGCAACTTTGGATGCTTCTGCATTCGTCGTGTTATCACTGTAGGTTGCCGTCAAAATAATGTCTTTGCTATCTCCTGTGCGCAAGTCCAGCGACTGCACGTTTTTGGAAAGGGCTTTGACCTTTTTGGTTACATTCACCTGAACCGTCTGACTCTGACTCTGATACGATGTTGTAATGGTCGCCGTACCTTCCTTTTTGGCAGTAATGGCACCATTATATACAGTCGCTATCGAAGTATCACTGCTACTCCAGGATGAACTAATTGTCACGTTAGCCGATGTATTATCGCTATATACTCCTGTCACCGTAACCGAACTGGAATCACCCACTTCGAGCGACAGCTCATTTTTGGAAACTACAATTTTGGACAGTTCTTTATCTGCCGCAGCGGCCAAGCCTACGTTGGAAATACTCAGCAGCAATACCAGCATCATCACCATGTACTTGGTCAATCTTGGCTTTAACATCATTTCCCCCCGATTCTTATCATTTTGTTCCTTAAGGTTTAATGTCGGCAAGTTCTTTCCAGATGTTTAGACTTTCAGGGAATTTTAAGGGGAATTCGCGGGAATTCATCCTTCCGACCTATCGAATTCCAAAGGATTCATACCCGCAAATATTACGCATAACCTATGTATAGTTACTGAAATTTGGACTTTATTTCATAGGATCGGGGGAGAAACATGAGTCAGTCTTTTGATTACAAAGGATATTGGGAACAAACGTATAGCTCAGGTGAAACATCGGGAAGAGGTTCTTATGGTGTACTGGCTGAATTCAAGGCAGAGGTAGTAAACGGACTGATTCAGCGTGAGGGTATCTCCAGCGTCATTGAATTTGGTTGCGGGGATGGAAATCAACTGCAGTATATGAATTATGAGACGTATCTGGGTGTCGATGTGGCAGGTTCGTCGGTACGACTCTGCGTCTCCAAGTTTGCCAGCGATACCTCCAAGAGCTTCATGTTATACACGCCAGGTCTGTGGATTAACCGCGGTTTCCTTCAAGCGGATCTTACCGTCTGTCTGGATGCACTCTACCACATTACGAATGAAACGGATTTCCGCAACACCCTTTACGACATCCTGCACGCTTCGTCAGAGTGGGTCGTGCTGTACACTCGATTGAAAGAAAACGGGAATCCAGGGGTTAGCACCATTCAGGACCGAAATATTTTTGATTATCTGTTCGACTATCCCGAGTTTAAAGTGCAGGAGATTATTCCTCAACGATATCCTGATCAGTCCTCGGCCGACTTTGTCATCTTAAGACGCACACCTGAAATCAAAAATCAAAAATAAATCTGTGTGATCTAACATGTGAACCGGAGCCATTGAATCTCTACCAGGTCATTTCTAATAGAAACAAAGAATTAGCCCGGTGGCCTATCTATAAGATCCCTTCCATTACAGCTTCTACTTAGGTGTGCTCCGCCTCCAAGACAGAAATACCTTTTCCCCTGGGAGGCAGGCACACTCGAGCAGTTGTATGGCGGGACACATATTCATCCCCTCACGCATACTCGCTGCTCGACATGTGATGTTCTTAAATTTTGTTTTTCTAAAATAAACCCGGACGGCCACGCAGCTTCGCCAGCGCCTCCATATAGTAATAATCGCCGTATATAATCGGCACATTCAAGCCACGACCCTCCGGATAATGCACGGTTCCCTGCATGATCAGACCTTCTTCCGCTGCTGTCTCACCAGAGCTGTAGTTCTCATGCAGCCCGTGAAGGATACGCTCTGCCGCGGCTCTGTATTCCTCACCGCGCGGCGACAGCTTCGCCAGCTCCAACAGACCGCTTGCGGCAATCGCCGAAGCGGACGAGTCCCACGCCACCTGATGCTCGGCAGGTGCGCGGAAATCCCACAGCGGCACGATGTCTTCGCCAAGCATGGCGAGGAAGAAATCGGCCGCTTGCTCCGCTGTCTCCAGATAGCGGGCTTCGCCCGTATACCGGAAAGACAGCGCAAACCCGTGCAGCGCCCAGGCGGTGCCCCGCGCCCAGGCGGAACCTGGAGCATGGCCCTGCCCACCATGCTCCTGCACCTTCTGCCCCGTGAGTGGATCGAACTCCACCACGTGGCAGATGGACCCGTCAGCGCGGACGAACTCGCGCGCCACGGTGTCCGCATGCGCTTCCGCCAGCCAGCGGAAGCGCGGGTCGCCGCTCTGCTCGGATGCCCAGTAGAGCAGCGGCAGGTTCATCATGCTGTCAATGATGGCTACGCCGCTAGTATCCATCATTGACGAGCTGAAGTTCCAGGCGCGGATATATTGACCGCGCACGTTGAAGCGGGCAGCGAGCAGATTGGCGGCGAGCATTCCCCGCCGCCGACCGTCCGCGCTGCCTGTCTGGCGGTAGTTGGCTACGCCACTAAGCAGCCAGATGAACCCCAGATCGTGATCCACCGATTCGGGATCACGCAGACAACCCTCCAATTGCCGCTCACAGCTTTCGGCATAACAGTATAATGGAGCGACAGCTTCGCTCTCTGGCGACTCGCCATAGACAAGCCATAACAGCCCCGGCCAGAAGCCGGCGGTCCACCATTCAGGATCATTCCGGTCATACATGCCCTGCGGGGCGGTGTGCGGAAATGTATCCTTGATGCGCTGCGCATTGCGAATCGTTTTGGCCGCTCCTTGACGCCATGCTTCCTTCAGCCATGTCACGGATGTGGATGTATTCATACAGTTATCCCTCCTCTAATCAATTCCCAATCTGATCGTAAACGTAATACTTCGCCCGCTGATTACTTCCATCCGTGCTTCCTTCAGCAATCCGTTGCGGGACGCCATCGGCTGTTCTTTGAGATGAATGGTAGCTCCTTCGTCCAACACGGTTGATTCCACATAAGCTCCACGATACTCGCTGCGCACAGCCTGACTGGAAAGTGTAATGACAGCCTGTTCACGGCCATCACTGAACATTAATGGAATGAGTGCTCCGACAACCTCAAGTTCACCTTCGAATTCATATGTCACGGTCAGCAAATCCGTCTGCTGTACATAACGGGTGCGCAGTGAATCGATCCCGGTTAACGGGCCGAGCCATGTCACTGTAAACGCATTGACCTGATCCTGACGTTTTCCGTCATCTCCCTCTGGAGAGCCTGAATTATCTTTCACCTCTTGCTCTACCGTTTCAAGCAAAATCGAACCCCCACCATCAGCAGGATTAATCCCGGCATCCCGGTCATAGTCAACACCTGACGGGATGCCCCTGGCAAGACTGTGCCATTTCCCATCTGCCGTTTTCCAGGCAGGACAGTAGCTCAGCGGACCAACTTTCCCTTCAGCAAACTCCGTGAAACCGGATTGCACATGTCCAGCAGCGGAGGGCCCGATCAGCCCCGGTAATCCCGCCTGTTGTATCCGCGCAAGACCGGGAACCGTGTATGGATCATTCATGGCCGTATGCAGGATCATTTGTTGACCTGGTACAGAGGCAATGATCGTTTCAAACCATCCATCGGCCTGCAACACCCTGCTGCCTACCTCGGAAGGAAGGAGTATGCCCGTTACATCTTCACCAGGATTGCTGAGACAGGCATGGGCCAGTGCCGCTGCCGTCCACAGGTTGTAGGCGGTATGATTCGTATAGATTTCGTATCCGTGGCGTACCTCGGGCGGGTACTCGTTGCGAACAATTTTCAGACGCCCATCATCCATCTTCCAGCGCTCCACAGATTCGAAGCACCGATTGGCAGCTCGGGTGAACGCTCCTGCCATCACCCGATCTCCAGCCTGTAAGGCCTGAGTTGCATGAACAGAACATACGTAGGCTGCTGCCGCTTCATTCCATTGATGTTGGGAGCTGCGTCCACGCGGAGGAATCTCTCCCAGCGGCGACAATGTAAGCAGCGTACTGAATGCACCATGACGTAATTGTTCCTTCAGCTCACCAGCACATGAACCGTCATATCCCGCTTCAAGCATGACATCCAGATGATAGCGCGTCGCAATATCATAGGAAAATGGACAATTTGGTCGGTCCAGCGGTCCGTCCTGATACAGTCCAAGCGCCGTAAATCGTGGCAGATGATACTGATCCAGATAACGATCCATCCACGCCGTATCATCACTGGCAAGCTGCTCTCTCCAGCGCAGATACTCCCCAGAGATCATAATCGCGTTCCAGTTGATCATGCGATTTGGATTGTTCATTTTGCTCATTGTAAAGACATAATCTTCTTCAGGCTGGATCTTCTTAAGGGCATCTGCCCAGACTTTTGCCTGCTCAGGCATATACGGCTTCAACAGGATGTATGCTCTCATCATCAACACGGGGAAAAAGTCCGGGTGATGATCCGGCGCACATCCCTTCACGACAACATCGATGCTGTGTGACAGGGCCAATGCCGCTGAAGGAAGCAGATCCGTTAGGCCCGCTTGAACAAGAACCGATGCAGCCATTGCATAAGCTGGCGTGGAATAATATCGCTCCGCCTTCGAAAATGGATCAATAATGGCGCCTTCACTGTCCTGGTAAGGTGTATAAGCCCGAACAACACTCTCCACAAGGGACAATTTGCGAGCCTGATTCCAACCATCTGAAGGAGCAGGCCCCGCCTGTTCCGCTAGTGTACGGTAATCTTCGAGTGCATCTCTCCATGGATATGTTGATGCGGACGTATACTTACTCACGTATGCTCACCTCCATCTTTCACTTGGGTCCAACCGTGAACTTCAGCTCACACACCGTTTCCAGCGGATTAACTTCATCACTTCCACTTCTTACTTTTCGGTTATCAGGCTGGTCTCGCCATTCAAGGGAGGTCCGATAGAATGTAACTGGCATATTATCATGATCCACTGTATTAATGATCTCTATATCAGCCTGCCATTGGATTGCATCATACGTCATCCCTACCGTCGCATGTTCACCCTGCCATTGAATCTTTCCCTCATGTACCCTTTCAGGTACCTTTCTGCTCATAAACCGCTCCGTCACACTCGGCCGTTGCTGTTCTCCCACCGAAAATAACGTGCTTGATGAAGACGCCGCTCTGTTTTTCCATTGAAATCGATCTTTCAGACGCAGTTCTGCTACGGTCCCGATATCTTTAGCAGAACCGCTCCAATGCAACTGACGTGTATAGCAGGCGAGTGAAGCCGCTTCAGGATAAGCTGCTGTCAGTTCCAAACAGGCATCCAGTGTACAGTCATCGTCCGAAACCTTCGCCTCAAGAACCAGTGCTTGCGCCTGACGTCCCGAGCTTTGCTCCTTCCCTTCTATGCGAGGAACGTTATGCCCGGACGAGCTAATGTGGAACAACTGCTCTCTGCCCGGAGCAAAATAAGCTTGTGTGTACAGCCCCGCTCCCGGATCACAAAGAATGTTTTCGCCACCACAATGGAGTATAAATTGCCCAAGATCATTATGGTTATGGGGTTCATCGTTATGCCCGGCCTTGACGGAAAAAGCAGTAGTGAGAGGTTCATCTCTGGTAACATCTGCGCTCGCAGATTCAATCACTCCTTTCGCAATCATCCAGCCCAAATCATCCAAAATGATCCCTCGTTCCGCTGGAACAGCCCCCGCTTCTTGAAGGACCATTGCCGAACTGCTCCACAGCACGTTGCGCAGCAGGTGACCCCAACGATGACAGGGATCATCAGTAAACAAAGGGATATGAAACGGCAAATCCACCTTTATAGCGAAACGGGATGCCAGAAGTGAAAGCAAGCCCGAAGGAATCTCTTGCTGCTCCGCACTATCCGAATAATTCACGAAGGTCCCTCCCGACAGATGAACCCGCAGTGGGAAGGCTGCGATCGCCGCTATTTTCGGACCATTCAGCAAATCCATCTCACCTTCACTGTATTCGCGCAGCATGTCGGCATAATAGACGAAATAGCCGAACCCATATACCCAGTAACCAATGCCTTCTGCACAACCACCATCCATGCCATATCCACTCAGAAATGCCTGCATGGATCGAATCGTCTGAACAACCGATTCTGTCAGAACTGCTTCTTCCTCCAGCAGTAATAGTCCAGCCATGCCACAGCATCCGCTGCATACAGCAGACCAGTTATGATCTGCACCTTGCCAGTGATAGGCACGTTTCTCCCGATAGAGCGGAGTGAAAATGCGTCGCTCGGCCTCAGCCCTAATCCGTTGGATGATGCGTGTATCCAGTCGATCCGCGTGAATCGTCACGATTTCGGCCAGCATATGTACCGTCTCCGCGGCAAACAGATCAATATTGCCGTTGACCTGTTCCACTCCCCCCGTACCCAAATGTGCAGGCAAACACCATGTATACTCGCCACATACATCCCACAACATATCTTCCAATGTCTCTATCCATCCCGCGCCATTTGAATCCACAGCGAGCAGCGCTATTGCCGCAAGACGTCCCCTGCGTTCAAAGTACGCATCCTCATACAACTTTCGTTCCCCTATGTCCCCAAACTTCCGATAAAGACCAAATGATAGCGAAGGCAAGCTTTCGTTCAGGGCACGTTCCCCATACGCTTTCAGATCGATATAAAAAGAAGCCAGCTCCGGTTGGAGTAACGCCTGTTCGATGCTATCCGTAGAGCAGACTGAAGCTCGTATTGGTGCAGGCTGGATATGCTGATCCCCCTGTCCCCCGCTCGTTATCCGATGTACCACCCGTTGAATGACCGAAGTATCCGGCATCGGGATGGAACTTTCCTTACTTTGATTGGTGTTTTCCATTGAATTCACCCTAATCTATATGGAATACAAAACCTTCATTATATGTAACCGATTTCATTTTACCGGATAATGCTTTACATTTGAAGAGTTATCCATCATATCCAACCAAATTAACCACAGAATCCCTATTTCGAGATATGAAAAAAAGAAGAACCCGACCGGGTTCCTCGTTACATCAAGCTTTTTAGTGCGTACTTGATAATCCAATTCAATCCAATGTCTATTAACCAATCGCAAGCGGAGAATTCTGTACAACAGACAACCATTGACGCGCGATAAGCTCATGACCGGCTGCCGTTGGATGCACACCATCCCACAACCAGTAGGTAGCGTCAGCCTTTTCAGTGGCCTGATTAAACACATCCTGCAATGGAACCAGCACAGCACCGAATTCTGTGGCAAGTTCAGCAACAAGGCGCTGATACTGCCCGATACGCTCCTGCCAAGTGTCCCAACGCTCCACTGTAGCTCCGGTTTTAAGAATAAACGGTTCCATTAAAACCAGCCCAGTATTCGGCATCACTTCGCGTGTTTCCTCCAGCAAATGACGATATGCACGTCCAAGACGATCCGTCACTCCACTGGGTTCGCCATTCACGGTACGCCATGCATCATTAACGCCGATGAGAATGCTGATCAGATCCGGCTTCAGACTAAAGGTATCCTCGTTCCAGCGTGCATACAGATCGGAAGCACGATCCCCGCTAATTCCTCTGTTATAGAACGTCGGCTGCTTGGCGGCCAGTTCCACGCCCAGTTTGCTTGAGATCAGATACGCATAGCCATGCCCGAGAAAATGATTCGGATCATCATTGCGCGATCTTCCCCCGTCTGTAATGGAGTCTCCCTGAAAAAGTATAACGGATGAATGTGTACTCATGATCAATAACCGTTCCTTCCTGTATGTAAAATGAAAACCTCAACCCTTCAGTCTCCATTTTATCCCTTTCGGACGCAATAGAAAATAGCGTTTTCAGAACGGTACTTTTCAGCCTTTCGGGTCTTTCGCCACATATCCTCCACCCTGATATTTCGTCTCGTCTTGCTTATCCGGCGTTCCCTTGCGTTTAGCTTCGTCCCACAACTCTGCCGCATCATCCTCCGGGCGGTACCCAATCATCTGCTCCAGATATCCAATATCATAATAATTGTCCGTATTCGCTGAAGTGCCATATAAATTAACATATTTCATGCTCGAATCCGCCTCAATGCAGCACTCGGCAAGCTGCACCATATCTCTGGGCGAGATCCAGATGTGTGCCGAACGCTCAGAATGCGGATACGCATCGCCCGAGAAATTGCCAATTCGAATGTTGAATGACGATAGGCCATGCTTATCCACGTAATATCGTCCCAGCAGTTCGATATAACATTTGCTAAGTCCATAGAAACTGTCTGGCCGATATGGATCATGCACTTCAATATCCTCTCCTGTTGGATAGAACCCTGTCGCATGATTTGAACTTGCAAAAATAACCCGCTGTATACCGTTCAACCTTGCAGCTTCATACACATGGTATGCCCCTGTTACGTTGATCGGCAGAACTTTGCCCAGAAAATCCTCTTCGTCCTTGGCCCAAGCAATGTGAAGCACTGTCTGAATACCCTGCATGAGCTCGTTCAGTCGTTCTCCATCTGTCACATCCATTGCTACAATGCCTGATTGAGGATCATCATGAAGGTCGGCAGCCACGATATCATACTTGCCCTTTTCCCTCAGTCCCTCCAGCAAACTGCGACCAACGACTCCCGCCGCTCCCGTAATCAATAGTCTGTGCTTCGTTTTACTCATGGATCTAACTCCCTTCGCCCTATTTGCTATGATCTTATAGGACATTATTAACCGTAAGGGCGAAGGATTTACCTGCTCCAATAAAGACCCCGTATATTAACCCATCAAGTACCGCAAAATCATCATTGCCACCATACCGACAAGTACCGTTCCGAGCAGACTCCGGGTCCAGATTGCCACGGCAATGGTAGGTAATGCTGCCCAGAGGGCAGCATTTTGCGTAATCGGCACCAACTGGTTGTCCGCCATAAACAATTCCTGACCGATCAGTGCCGCCATCACCGCTACGGGTACATATTCAAGCCAGCGTAACAGCCACATCGGAATCTGTATCTTGCTGAACAGCATGAGTGGCAATACACGCGGAATGAACGTTAACAAAGCCGATCCCATAATAATCCAAAATACATCCCATCTTACTTCCATCGTTCCATCACTACTCCCATCGTTGCCGCAATGACCGCAGCCACAATGACACTCATGCTGCCAAGCGAAGCCATGCTGGCGAAGATTACACAGACAACAGCGATGATCGCCACATTGATGTGTAATTTTTTATTTTTGCGCTGCATCAGCTGAAGTACGACCAGACCGATAAACATCGCAGGCAAGGCAAAATCCAGCCCAAGCCGATCCGGATTGATTATCCAGCGACCAAAATAAGCCCCCGCCATATTCGCCACAAACCAGTTCAGATATGCTGTAATGTTCAGACCGTGCATCCAGCGCTCACTCAGCGTTTTCCTACCAATCGCACGCGTCATCGCCACGCCAAAGGACTCGTCGGTGAGCAGCGAGCCGATCCACATATTTTTAAGCGGCGTCAGATGACGGAAGTACGGCGATACGGCTGCACTCAGCAGCAAATGACGCAGATTCACGAAAAATATGGTGAAAATAATGGCCGTCGCTGAACCATTCGATGCCAGCATGCCTGCGGCAATAAACTGGGCCGATCCCGCATACAGAATCAGACTGAGCAGAGCCGTTTCCGCCAGGCTAAGACCTGCCGTCATTTCAATGACACCCGCTGCAAAGCCAATACTCAAATAACCAAGCAGGGTTGGAATACAATCCTTGACTCCTTGCATAAATCTAGCATCATCCTGCACCTCTTCGGTATTTGCGGGCCCGGATGTCAGTGGTATTGATTTGTCCAAATCCGGTGCATCCCCTTTCCATTTCAATCCACATCCTGCGGATTACTTTTAATTTAGAAATATACCACAGGATGAGACGTTCCGGGAGAGACAGATCCCCTTTTACAGAACAGATCCGCTACGAATCTTCATAATTCGATGATTAACGAAGTACACCAACAAGAAAAAGACTGCGGGGTTATACCCCACAGTCTTCTTCGAGAATGGCTATTAAACTATAACTTGAATCGTTCAATCATGCTTTGCAGATCTTCAGCCATACGGGACAACGCCGCCGAGGACGCCGCAACCTCTTCCATTGTAGCCAGCTGCTCCTGTGCAGCAGCTGAGCCATCTTCCGTTCCTGAGGCAATCTGATTGGATAATTCAATCGTCTCATTGACTTCTTTGGTCACATAAATCATGCCTCCATCAATCTGACGGGAAGCTGCCGACACTTCTCCAGCTTGAGCAGCAACCAATTGCACGGCACTACGGATATTTTGAAAAGCCTCTCCCGCTTCCGTAATCATTTGGGAACCCTTGATCATGCCTTCTCCCGTACGGGCAAAGGTAGATTGTACCGCATTCGTTTTCTCATGCATCTCACGCATCAGTTCATTAATGCGCTCGGCCGCACTGCCCGAATTGTTGGCCAGCAACTTCACTTCATTGGCAACCACGGCGAAGCCCCGGCCCTGTTCACCTGCTCTGGACGCTTCAATGGATGCGTTCAAGGCAAGAATATTGGTCTGCTTCGCAATAGCAGTAATTTCGGCTACAATCTCAATGATCTCTTCATTTTTCGCTCGAAGATCCTGAATGACCGCAGCCATGGCTTCACTCTCATCATTCACCTTCTGAATATGAGCAACCGCCTCTTCCACCGTAACCATACCCGCTTCGGACTTGGTAGATGCTTCAACAGCGATGCGAGCGGCCTCTTCGGCACTCGATGAGATTTCTTTGACCCCAATAGACATTTCACCCACAAGTTGCCCCGTTGCGGCGAGACTGGCGTTTTGTTTGTTCGTTCCTGACGCTGCATCCTGCATCAGTTCAGCAACCTGTTCGGTTGCCCTGGATGTCTGTTCAGAACTCGCCATCAGCTCCTCAGAGGATGCCGCCAGCTGGCTCGATGTATCATGTACTTCGCCTAGAACGTTGCGCAGCGAGGAGGTCATAGTATCGAAGCTTGCCCCGAGTTGTCCGAACTCATCGCGACGCTGCAAGCCCACCCGAACTGTCAGATCCCCTGCGCTCACTTTCGATGCTGCCTGTGTTAGCTGCAACAATGGACGGTGTATGCTTCGAATAATGAACACAAGCAGAATAATACCAATGATCAGTGATGTTCCAACAAGAGTGTATGCACGGATCAAGATCGGTCTTACGGCATCGGCTGCTTCGGAAGGAACGATCTCACCAACAATTTTCCAACCCGTCGCGGGATTCGTAAAGAACACAGCTTCCAGCTCTTGTCCATCATACGTGTACTTTACAGTTCCTTGGTCTTTCGTATACATCTCATTAATGTAGCTCTCATTGGACTGCACGCCGGATTCGATATTGTAATGGAACAGAAACTTTCCGCCGTTGTCCAGCATATACAGTTTTCCTTTTTCACCAATATGTATCTTATCAACAGATTCTTTTAAGTGGTTGAGACTTACATTGGCTCCGAATACTCCTTTGCCATCGGACAGTTTGGCAGCTGCGGTGACGACCCATTCTCCCGTGGTTACCGATTGGAACGTATCTGAGATAATCGGTTCATCTTGAGACATCGCCATTGTATACCAGCTGCGTTCCCGTGGATCATAGATCTGCTGTCCGGGGTCAGGAGATTTCATCCAGCTGCCATCTTCGGCACCTGCTGTGAGCACACCCAGTTCTTTGTGGTTCTTGGACATCCCGTCCATCTGCCTTTGAAGAGCAGGGGATTTATTAATAATATCTGCTGAAGTAATACCGGCGGCGAACTGCGCTGCGTTATCCTTCTCCATATCCAACATCTGACTAATCTGCAGACTGAGCATTTCCGTTTTGGCCTGTGCAGAATGAATGATTTCTTCCCTGACCTGGTCTGCTGCTTTTAAATAAGACAACCATCCCACGCTTATGCTCGGTACAATCAGGAACAGAAGCAGTGCAGCGATCAGACGTTTCTTTACCGTTAATGTAAACCAATTGCGAATCCTTTTCTTCATTTAAATATCCCCCATCATCATCTTCACCCTTTTTTATCGGACAAACGTAGTGAAAATATTATGTATGAATATTAAAATCAATCGAAATTACATTATTTTTGTTAGGATAATAGAAAATGATGCTCCTTCCTCGTTTTGACCCTCACTACGAGATCGTTTACAATGCTCATAAGCTGGTTATCTATGAAACGATTGGAAGGAGAGGATTCGAATCTTACGCAATTCACATGTGCAACAACCTGTATCCAGATTATATTCATCCATGTTCCGTATTCTGTTCGCCCTCATTCTTTGTGCAGGACCTGTTCTAGGACAAACCAGTTTCACAGCAGCCGCAGCACAAGAGGCGCAAACAGTTCACATTGAAGTGAATGGTCAAGAGCAATCGTGGAAAAACGCCCCCCTTGTATTGAAAGGTACAACGTATGTTCCACTGCGAGATGTTGTTACCTCTGTAAATGGCACCTTGAAGTGGGAACCTCGTACCAAAACGGCTACCATTACCGTTGGTCAAGACAAGCTGGTTCACCAGGCGGGCAGTGACTTCATCCAGGTTAACCATGTTCGGCTGTCCTCCGGTGTCGAATCTCGCACGATTAACGGCACCCTGATGTTACCTGTCCGCGCACTTGCCAATGCACTCAAGGCAGATATTAAAGTACAACGTACAGCCTCTGGTCAGATGAGTGTTAATATTGAGACAGACAAAGTAAGCCTATTAAACAGTCAAGTCGCCAGTGTAGACCGCTATTTGCGCGAAATCGATTTTCCAGGCATGGCTCTGATTGCCCGCAATGGAGAAGTCCTTCTTCGCCAAGGCTATGGACTGGCGGATGAACAGACGCTCAATCGTCCAGATCAGAAGACCAGAATCGCCTCTCTGAGCAAATCCTTCACTGCAGCCTCCATTCTCAGCTTGGTGGAAAAAGGAAAGCTAAATGTGCAAGATCCGATCTCCAAGTATATCACCGGTATACCCAAGGGAGACCAGATCACACTCCATATGCTGTTATCCCAGACTTCGGGTCTTCCATCCGCCTTCGGACGGGGTGAAGGCACTTCATTGGAAGAAACGGTAGAAGAAATTCGGCACAAAACATTAAAATTCGAACCCGGTAGTGCCTATTTGTACAGTAATAGTGGTTATGTTCTGCTGGCCTATGTTATTGAACAGGTGTCCGGCATGAGTTATGCCGACTATGTGCAGCAGACTATTTTGAAGCCGCTCGGCATGAAGAACTCTGGAGAAGCTTCCCGTAAGGTCCATACGAATAGCGGATTCGTTGCGAAGAATAAACAGTGGGTGCCTGCGCCTTATTATGTTTCACAATCAGGTTCAGGAACGATCTACTCCACCGTAGACGATCTCCTGAAGTGGGATCGGGCGCTGTACACGGACAAAATTTTGAGTCAGGATACGATTGAACAGATGTATGAGCCGTATTCGGATAAAAATTATGGCTACGCCTGGATTCTCAAGGAAAACGATCAGAATCGTACCGTCTTCCACAACGGCAGCGGTGGTGGTTTTGCCACAGCCTTCTCACGTAATTTAACAGATGATATTACGATTATTCTTCTCGGTAATCATGCGGGTATGGATATGACTTCACTTATGGATGAGGTGGAGGCTAAGACAGCTCAGGCACTGAATCTGCAATAATATCCTTTTTACTCATTAGATAATAGCAGAAGGGACGGTCCATTATTGGATCGTCCCTTCTGCTATCTATGTCTTCAAATTCAGAATCATACTTTCGCTTCGCTCGTCATTTAACGTCTGTCTATTTTATGGATACTGGAAGCTTTCCGGCAAAAGGAATATGTCCCATCAGCGCCCGAGCGACGCTATCCATGGCAAGCGGGCGGCTCTCGTACGCAGCCACATAGACCTGCACCTCCGGGATCGCCAGCAGATCATAGGGGCTGCGAAGTGCCACAACAGCCAGCGGCTTGCCCAATTGCTGCAGCCAGCCGATCAGCCTGCATTGCGGATCACCAGAGGCACTGCCTGCGTTATATGTTCCCACTATGATCTGGCGAATGTCATCCTCTTCCGCAGCTTGAAGCAGACGGGCAGAACGAATGGCAACTTCCTCTGGCGTGACGGTTACATCAACCACATCCAGACCGCAATGCGACAAAGCCGAGCCTAGGGTAACCACCTGAGTCAGCTGTTCGTCGGCAATCGTCGTTACTGCTGTAGCAACCGTTATGACCAGCGTACGTTGCGGCTTCAAAGGCAGCATGTTCAATTGGTCACGAACCAGCGTGATGCTGTTCTCACTGATTCGTCGGGCCACCTCCTGGTGTAACGAATGGTTACGCTCTTGGCGCCTAAATGAAGCTGGATCCGTTGATGCCTCAGGGAGGAGCGAAGTCGCTACCTCATCATGCACTTCATCATTACCTGTGCCCATTCCATTCTCCAGCAGACCTCGTTTCGCCTTGTACTTCAGCAACCGAGTTACAGATTCGTCGATGCGAGCCTCACTGATTCGCCCGCTCTGGACGGCTGCCAGCAGCGCTTCAAATGCCCCTGCCTGAAGATGAGCAGTGTGGCTGATCAACACCAGATCCGCGCCGGCCTCTACCGCCATCACAGCTGCATCAACCGTACCATAGTTGGCGGCAATCGCGTCCATCTCCATGCAGTCCGTCACAATCATACCTTCATAACCCAGTTCCTGACGAAGCAACCCACTTAAGACGGCTCGCGATAGCGTTACAGGCAGACGCTCCGGCTCAAGGGCCGGAAAATAAATATGGGCTGACATCATCGCATCGACACCTGCCGCTATGGCAGCCCGGAACGGAATCAGTTCCACACGCTCTACCCGTTCCCGAGTATGGGTGATGACCGGAAGATCCAGATGTGAATCCATATCGGTATCCCCGTGCCCCGGGAAATGTTTGGCTGTCGCGGAAATGCCAGCATCCTGTACTCCTGCAATGCTCCTTGCTCCATACGCTGCGACGGACTGCGGTGATTCCCCAAATGAACGCACACCAATTACCGGATTGGCAGCATTATTGTTTACATCCAGAACCGGAGCAAAGTTCATATTTATGCCCATGGATCTTAGCTCCACACCACTGATGTAGCTTGCCTGATATGCATCCTCGATGGAGCCTGCTGCGGCAATTGCCATCTGTCCCGGCATCAGGGCGATCCCATCGGTGATCCGGGCTACCATGCCGCCCTCCTGATCAATGGATATCCAGAGCGGCACATTACCGCTATCGACAGCAATCCGTTGCAGGCCCGACGATAGCCGCTCCACCTGCTCCGGTGACTCCACGTTACGCGCAAAATAAATCACACCTCCGATGGGATACTTTCGGAGAAAGTCATCTACATCACCAGCAGCTTCAGTGCCATGAAAGCCGCAAAGCAGCATTTGACCGATTTTCTCACGCAGGGTCATCTGTTCCAGCTTCAATGGGTATAGCTCGTTTTGCCCACTCATTCCATGCCCCCTCCCAATGACAAGCATCCATGATTCATTACAAGATATCCTTCCCATGGACCCTACTTTTACGGATATAGCAAAAACGGCTTCCGCCGCTCCTTCCATTCCTCTGCTTGAACTCTCCACGATTTAATTAAGCCAATTACTTTCTCCCGGTCATGAATGATTTCCCTAACTTCCCTGCCTCCGGTCAGCAAATCAATAAAATAGCGCGAACCTGACTGTGGTGGCTCCAACCATTGAAATTGCTCTGGATAAAGCGAAGCCAGTTCATGCAAAAGGATCAATCCTGTATCTACTGGTCGGAATACGCTGCTGTCCGTTACGAATATCCTTACACCCCCGCACAACTCTCCTGCATGTTTGGAAAAGGTCGGCGACATGTACACGGGGTGCACATGCACTCCCTCCAAATGGTAATCACGAAAACGTTCCGCCAGTCGTTCACCATCTACCCACGGTGCTCCAATCCACTCGAATGGGCGGGTCGTACCTCTGCCCTCCGAGACATTGGTACCTTCAAACAGACATGTACCCGCATACACCCGCACACTGTCCAGTGTGGGCATATTGGGAGAAGGCAGCATCCAGGGCAAATCACAGTCCGTAAACTCCATAGAGCGCTGCCAGCCTGCCATCATAATTACATCCAGTTCGCAGGGCACCTCCATCTCACTGTTCACCAGCAGGGCCAACTCACCGACCGTCAATCCGGTGCGGACGGGGACACGCCAAGCGCCAACGAGCGATTCATAGCCCGTGCTCAGCACGCCGCCTTCCACCGCATCCCCGCCCAACGGATTGGGACGGTCCAACACGAGCAGTCGTTTGCCCGTTTCAGCACAGGCCTGCATCATGTGAAACAAGGTCGATTCATAGGTGTAATACCGGACACCCACATCCTGGATGTCATACAATACGGTATCCACCCCAGCCAGCATTGCAGGCGTGGGTTTCTTATGCTCCCCATAAAGGCTGAACACCGGAATACCTAACTTTGAATGCATCGTATCCCCAAATCGGACACCAGCCTGAAGTTCACCATCCAGTCCATGCTCACAAGCATAGAGCGCCGTAAGTTGGGTATTTGCCAACCCGGCACAAACATCCACCGTAGAGATAAAATCCGCGGTAATTCCGGTCGGATTCGTTATCAGGCCAATACGTGCATCCGTTAACCATGGGTGAGAGAGCCCTCCCGACAGAAGATCAACTCCAGTTCTGACGACCATTACACATTCCCCTGGCTGATCCACCCTGTATGCTGGTGGTCATTGCCGCCAGATGAAGCTGGTTCCTCTTCGGGTTCCAGTACATTAAGGGCGACCTTATACTGATAGATGGCAAACATGCCCGCGAACAGTGCACCGTATCCAACAACCGTCAGCATCAGCAGAGCCGTCAGACACAGCGCCTGAAAACAGGCTCCCATCGTGTACCCCGGATGACGGAAGAATAACTTCACACTTTCCCCCATCGCCTGAATGATGCCCATGTTCTTTTGCAAAACGAGCTGCCAGGTATAGAACTGCGACATTAGCGCCATAAGGACGAAGAACGTTTGGAACATACTCACCGCTGTACCTGTAACCCCGCCCTGTCCGCCGTAATACCACCAGGTTGACCACAGAATGAAGCCAAGCACCGCGAAAAGCACACCTACTGCCCCTCCCGGGATGAATCCCTTCTTAGTTCCGTTCCAGATATCCTTGAGCCCATTGCGGCGTTCCTTGCGTTCCAGCCTGTGATGCACGGCATAACTGACGCCGAATAGGATTGGCATATAAATCACGGCCAAAAGCAGCACCGCGATCGGTAGGGGAGCAAACATCAGAATGGGCACCATTATGATGGAGCTAACAACACTGTACAGGGCCACCGGAATAATATCCCGATAGATTTCCGCCCCAGACTTGACCAACACTTCACTCAGCTTACGCATTTTTATTCTCCCTTCTATATAAACTGGACTAAACATTTACACGATAACGGAGAAGGCAGAACCATTCCGGAGAAGCGAAACATTCAGCTGATATAGCTTATTCCCGTCCAATTGCCAGTTCCGTTTCCGGGTCAAAAAAGTGCGCCTTACGCAGGTCCAGTACAAAATTTTTGTCCATTCCTACATAAGCATGTGTTTCCGGGTGAACCTTGGCTGTAACGGTACGGGCACCGGAATGGAAATATACCAGATTCTCGGAGCCCAGATGCTCCACGACTTGAACCCGCGCCTGCAGCATATGGTCTGTCGGAATATTCGGAGCAACATCGTCACCAAAAATATGCTCTGGACGCAGACCCATAATCACCGGCTTCCCCTGATAGCTCTGAAGACGAGCGAGTACTTCCTCTGGCAAGGTGAATGATGCCCCATCCACGACAACCTGCGTGCCTTCAATTCGGGCATCAATGAAGTTCATCGCCGGGGAACCGATGAATCCGGCAACAAACATATTACGCGGACTCGCATATAATTCTTTCGGTGAAGCCACCTGCTGAATATCTCCATGATTCATGACCACAATGCGCTCCCCCAGTGTCATGGCCTCCACCTGATCATGCGTGACGTATACAATTGTGGCACCGAGCCGCTTATGCAGCTCGCCCAATTCTACCCGCATCTGCACCCGCAGCTTGGCATCCAGATTGGAGAGCGGTTCGTCGAACAGGAATACCTGCGGATCACGGACGATCGCCCGACCCACCGCCACACGCTGTCGCTGACCACCGGACAGCTCGCGCGGTTTGCGCTCCAGCATCGCTTCCAGCCCCAGAATGGAGGCCGCGTTCTGTACCTGTTCATCAATATAGGATTTTGGCTTTTTGAGGTTTTTCAGGCCAAAAGACAGATTTTCGCGGATCGTCATATGTGGATACAGCGCATAATCCTGAAATACCATCGCGATATCGCGATCCTTCGGATGCAGATCGTTCACAACCCGTTCCCCGATGACAATGTCTCCACTCGTCTGCTTTTCCAGTCCCGCAATCATCCGCAGTGACGTTGTCTTGCCACAGCCTGAAGGACCCACAAAAACCACGAATTCCTTATCTTCTATAACAAAGTCCGAACCGGCCACAGCCGTGAACGTTCCTTTATGATCGTCTTTGAATTCTTTGCGCACTTGGCGAAACTCCACGCGTGCCATAGGTAGATCCCCCTTTACGTTGTCGCTTGTCCTGAACTAAACGTTCACCTTAACCTTTAACTGCACCGATGGTAATACCCTGTAAGAAGTAGCGTTGCAGCGAGAAAAACAGAATAATCATCGGCAGCGCGCCAATCGTTGCCCCTGCCATCATTGCGCCGAAGTCCGTTGATTCGGCAAATACGAACGAGGCTAGCCCTACCTGAACGGTCCGCATCTCGTTGGAATTGGTAATCAGGAATGGCCAGAAAAATTCGTTCCATGAAGCGACAAACGTGAAAATCGCCAGTACCGCGATCCCCGGCTTTGCCATTGGCAGAATCACTTTCCAGAAGATGCCGAACTCGCTGCATGCATCAATACGTGCCGCATGAATCAGCGATGTAGGCAGCGTTGACATGAACTGTTTCATCAAGAAGATATTGCCCACGCTGACGGCAGCAGGCAGAATAATGGCCGTATACGTATCCCCCAGGTCAAACACGTTGACCATCAGAATGTACAAAGGAATCAGCGTTACCTGTGCAGGAATCATCATCGTACCCAGCAGAGTCCAGAATACCGCCTGGCTCCCCGGAAACTTCAATTTGGCGAACGCATATCCCGCCAGGGAGGCGAAGAACACATTCGTCACGGTCAGAATGACTGCGATCAGCAGCGAGTTATATAGCCAGCGCCAGGCATCGGTTTTGGCAAAAAAACGCTCATATGGTGATAACGACAACTGCTCCGGAATCATCTGCGGTCTAAATGAAGCCGACATCGCGCTATCCTGCACCGAGCCAACGAGCATCCAGTACATCGGAATGACCGTCACCAGCGCCCAGGCCACCAGCAGAATGGATGCAACGACAAGCAGTGTCTTTTTCTGTGTTGATTTCATGGATTTCATTCACCCCCGGATGCTTAATGCAACGTGCTTAAAGCTTAGTACTCAATATCGCTGGAGAAATATTTGAACTGAATGACGGAGATGACAATGATGATGATCGCCAATACGAACGACTGTGCAGAAGCCAATCCGAATTCATAAAATTTGAATGCCGTCTCATATATCAGATAAGCAATCGTCGTTGTCGCAAAGTTCGGTCCACCCTGTGTCATCAGATATACCGAGATGAACACCTGGAAGGACGTAATCACACCCGTCACAAGCAGATACAGCGTCGTTGGTTTGAGCAGCGGCCATGTAATCTTGCTGAACTGGGTCCAGCCGCTGGCATGATCAATATCCGCCGCTTCGTACAGTGATTTCGGAATACCGCCCATGGCTGCCAGATACAGAATGATACCCGCGCCGTGCGATCCGAGCCAGTTCATCAGAATGAGTGAAAAGAGTGCCGTACCTGACTGACCCAGCCAGATTACCGGATCAAGGCCGAACAGGCCGAGGAAGCGGTTTAGCAGTCCCGAATCCGTCGGGTCAAAGATCGCCAGCCATACGATGGAGATGGTTACCCCGGATGCTACTGCAGGCAAGTACAACGTTGCTTTGAAAAAAGTCTGCCACTTGCTTTTCATCTGGAAGATGAAGTAGGACAGCACAAATGTAATAAGAATGTTGACCGGTACCGTACCCACAGTAAAGATAAGTGTGTTTTTAATCGACTTCCAGAACGTCTCATCCTTCACCAGTCGCTCGTAGTTGTCCAATCCAACCCACGTCGAATTCATGATGTTGTATTTCTGGAAGCTCATCACGAGAGCCGTCAGAACAGGATACAGTGTGAAAATGAGAAACAGCAGGACAGGCGCCAAAATGAACAAATACGCCCACCCGTAGTCTCGCCAAAACCGGGCAACCCGGGAAGTCCGGGGTACAGATGGTTTTGGCGCAAGGGCGGTCTGCATGGCGAATCCTCCTCTCCTAATCAGTGTGATTTTACGTTATGTTATATGGTCAGAGTTATTGTCCGAACATCTGCTGGCCTTTGTTCTTGAAGTCTTCTGCGATCTGCTCCGGTGTTTTCTCACCCGAGAACAGCGCCTGAATGTTAGGCTTCACAACCTGTTCCTTGAATTGTTTTTGCTGTGATGCTTTGTCGATATCCAGTTCCAGTACAACCGGCATAGCGATATTCTCTGCCATTACTTTCGCAGCAGCCAGATTATCCGGTTGACCAAGCTCTTTTCCTTTAAACAGATCCGCCTGGGATTGTCTTACGAATGGGAGCGCCAGTTCATTGGCCGAGTTTCCTGCTTTGGCACCACTAAGTGCCTCCATCACGAGGAATGTATTTTTGGCATGCTGTTCGCCTTTATCCTTCTTCTGCTTGAAAGCTACGTACCCTTCGCCGCCCATCGTTGCTGCCGCAGGTTGATCGTCGTTATGCGGTACAGGCAGCAGGACAAAATCAATTTTCTCCCCTTGTACCTTTCCGTCATCAATGTCCTTGTTGCGGTTCTGAATCATGACATCATAATAAGGAATCGCTTTGGAGATGATTGCCGTTTCACCCGCGTAGAACATATCCGTCCGTTTTGCTGGAGCAAGAGCTGCCGTTTCCTTCGGCATATAACCTTGATCCATCAGGTTTTTGATAAAAGAGAGCGTATCCAGAATGCGTCCATCATTCCATTGGAACGTGCCGTCTTTGTCGAGAACGTCAATCATGCCGTTGTTTCGGGACAGCATTTCAATGAAATCAAGCGAGGTTCCGTCGGTCACCAGTGCATACTGTTTAGCCCCGCCATCCAGCGTTTTCGTCAGCTTGGCTGCGGTAGCGTTGAATTCGGACCAGGTCCAGCCATTTTGCTGAATGGATTTCCAGTCAATACCCGCTTCCTCCAGAATGCGTTTGTTGCCACCCCATGCCCATTGGAATTGATACAACGGCAGTCCGTACTGCTTCCCTTGGATCTGGCCCAATTCAAGCGTACCCGGCAGATAGTCATCCTTGATCTCAGGTGTCAGGTAGCTATCCAACTCAAGCGCCAACCCCGTATTTACATATGTGCCGTCTACACTATGAAAGTAAAGATCCGGCGGGTTGCCCGCGTTCAGAGCGACATCGAATTTTTTGGGCCCTTCCGCCCAGGAGAGCATTTCCGTCTTCACGGTAATGTTCGGGTGTTCTTTATTGAAATCAACGATCAGATCCTTCAGTTCATCTTCATACGTCCCATGCACCGGATAAGTCCATACCGTCACGGTATCTTCCGCATTGGGATCATCTGAAGCAGCACCACCGCTATTCCCGCAGGCAGTAACCCAGACCATCATCAACAACATTGCCCATACCAGACCCTTCTTTTTCATCCCTTCATCTCCTTCGCGTGTCGTCTCCCAATTATTGCATTGCCTAACCATGCTACCCCTTTTGAAATCATCCATCCTTAAACGGCATAACTGACTAATGAGCGTGGCAGTAAGGAAAATGCACCTCCCTTATGGATTAGACCTGAACGTACACAGGATTAATCTCTTAAATGCAATATTAACGTCAACTTAGTTGACATCAACCGTATTAATTCCTTCCAAAATTGTAGATTGAATTCATTATATGAGCTATGAAATAAAAATTCAACATTATTTTTTATTCTAAAATTTAATTTTACTTTTTCTTTTTATGCCTCTATACTATGTAAAAAGAAAACTCAAGCAAGCGAGGTGAGCCACTTTGCGAGTATATGTTGGCGTAGATGGAGGCGGTACCAATACTGATGCAGCAATCATTTCTGAATCTGGAGAAATTCTTGCCCGGCTCAGCGGCGGTCCCACGAACCCTCACAGCGTACCACCTGAACAGGCCCTTTCTGAATTGCAACGAGTGCTGGAACAGCTATTTAATCTAGTAAGTGATTTATCGACAAATTGTGAAGGTATATGCCTTGGAATGTCAGGTATTGATACGATCCAAGAACGGCAACTTATAGCCGACGCAGTAAATAATTATATGAAGAACAGTAATCGACACAAATCAGATGCCTGCCCAGTCTGGGTTGTATCCGAAGGAGAGATCGCCCTGATGGCCTCTCTCGGACATACTCACGGTGTATTGTGCATCTCTGGAACAGGGTCTATCGTGTACGGTTTCACGCTGGAAGGAGAACGATACCGGGCAGGAGGCTGGGGTCATCTGCTCGGAGATGAGGGGAGTGGCTATCGCATTGGACAACGTGCACTGCAAGTAATCATGCAGAGCTATGACGGCGTTCTTCCTCCAACCGGTTTAACTCCGCTTCTTATAAAGAAGCTGAACCTTCAGGATATATCAAAACTTAAGGCACGGGTGTATCAGTCGGACTGGGGCAAAACCGAGACCGCGTCCATCGCCCGTCTTGCTATAGAAGCTGCTGAATCCGGGGATGAGGCTGCCCGGGCGCTGATCATCGATGAAGCCGGACAATTGGCAATTACGGCAAAAGCACTGATTGCCCGTCATCCCGAATTTGCAACCACTCAGATTGTCTTGTCCGGATCACTGTTCCGATACGCTGCGCTTTTCCGAAATACATTTATCCAGAAGCTGTCAGGATATTATGAAGAATTGGACTTTGTATATCGTGAAGATGCCCCTGCTCCAGCGGTAGGTGCAGCACAACTGGCAAGAAGACGCTGTTCCTTGAAAGAATCATTTTAAAAGAGAGAAGGAGGCCATACGGATGAACCACATGCTGAACTCATTATTAACGGAACAACCCAATCCACTAACGGATCATATAGATGAATTGCCCTCAGCAGAAATTATGGAACTGATTAATAAGGAAGATCAACGGATTGCGGAGCTGATTCAGCCCCTGATCCCGGTCATTGCCCAAGCGGCGGACCGAATCTTGGAGGCATTTCAGTCCGGCGGCAGGCTGTTCTATGTAGGTGCAGGCACCAGTGGACGATTGGGAATACTTGACGCTTCGGAGTGCCCGCCTACCTACGGAACCCCTCCCTCCATGGTACAGGGTATTATTGCAGGGGGATTTCGGGCGGTGAAGGACCCGGTGGAAGGTGCTGAGGATAGCGAGGAATTGGGGGCTGCAGACCTGGATGAGCATGGAATAGACGAAAACGATGTCGTGGTTGGTATCGCAGCCAGTGGGCGAACGCCATATGTGCTTGGTGCGATGAGACACGCCAAGGAGATCGGAGCTACTGTGATCAGCCTGAGTAACAACGCAGGTACACCAATGACCCTTTTGGCTGATGTAAGCATTGAGGCTGTTGTCGGCCCGGAGGTTGTCATGGGGTCAACACGCATGAAGGCAGGCAGCGCCCAGAAGATGATTCTGAACATGCTGACCACTACCGCCATGATTCGTCTGGGCAAGGTATATCGTAATTTCATGGTCGATCTGAACCCTTCCAACCAAAAGCTTGTCCATCGGGCCAAACGCATGATCCATCTGGCAACCGGAGCGAACGAAGCGGACATTGAACAGGCCTTTGCCGGCGCAGACGGTCATGTGAAAACGGCAATCGTTATGCTGATGGCAGGCGTGGACGCCGTGGAAGCTCAGCGCAGACTGGATCTGGCTGACGGATTCGTCCGCACCGCCATTATGGGGCCTTCCTGAACCATGCAGGGCAAATAGCCTTTGAAGTTGAAAGAGCCCGATATAGGTGTCCGGGCTCTCTTTTTGATTTTTTCATACTACAAGCGGATATCATCCGTCAAAAAAACCCCTCCTGTATAAACAGAAAGGGATTCAAATCGTTCAAATTCACTTATGCTCCAGAATAGCCTGCCGGCTCTTCTCCAAATATTCCACCGACTGGTTGTAGTCGCGGCTGGCAATCGCCAGATACAAAATGTCGATCACGTTCAGCTGTGCGATGCGTGACGAAGTTGCTCCGCTCCGGATATCGCTTTCGGTGGAAGTAATCATCAGGGGTACATCCGCCAGACTGCTGAGCTTATTACTCCCCCACTTGGTAATGCTAATCGTTGCAGCGCCGCCTTCACGAGCATGCTTCAGACAGGAGATCACGTTCGAAGTCTCCCCTGAATACGAGATACATACCACCGCATCATCTTCGCGAAGCGTCGTTGCGGACGAAATCTGCATATGCGGATCGGCGAACGAAAAGCTTGTACGATTGATTCGCATGAACTTGTAGTGTGCATCCAGCGCAATCAGGTTGGAGGCCCCCACCCCATAGAAAAAGATCCGTTTCGCCCGATGAAGCACATCCACTGCCTTTTCCATCAGACGTGGATCCAAAATATGAACCGTATCCTTCACCGATTGAATATTGTTTGCGGACACATGCTGAATAATGCTCTCCATGGAGTCCTGGGGACGAATCTCCGTATATTGATATTGTTCACCTGTCTGCAAATCTCCGGCAATCTTCAGCTTCAGCTCCTGAAAACCCGTTACACCCAGTGATTTGCAGAGACGGATAATGGCAGCCGGGCTGCCACCGCTCCGTTCAGACAGCTGTGCCACCGAGGACTGAACCGTTTCTTGGGGATGATCGAGAATGTAGGCTCCGATCTTCCGTTCCGACGGAGTCAAGTCATCCATTAATGCGCGTAAACGTACAAGTCCACCCTTCATGCCTTCCATCCGCTCCTCCTTTCCGTACTGCCTTCATGTACAAGCATTTTATCCTATAATTGCAATGGAGTCTAATCGGTTAAACGCTCTTGCATAGCCAAATCATTCAAAAACCAGGACTCACTACAGTGTCAGATTGCCCGATATTACTGCGTGTTTCGCGCCGGTTACTGCTGGGAGTGTGTTGGTTCTGCCCATAAGTGCCTCATGGCCAAGGAGGGCAAAACCGATCGCTTCGCGGGCATCATCCGGTATGCCATAATCCGCGGTACGTTCCAAACGAATGCCTCCCGGTAGTCGCTGACGGATCATCTCCATTAACGTGGCATTGGAAGTGCCACCTCCGCAGGCGAGCATGGCCGATATTTGCACCTTCGGCAGGATAAAATCCTCCACTGCCCGCACGATCGTCTCCGCAGTTAGACAGGTGGCGGTAGCCAGCGTATCTTCCAGGGATAAGGAACGCGCAGCAGCCATCTCCATTAGGCGCGCTGCATATGCCGCACCGTACACTTCACGTCCCGTGCTCTTGGGAGGGAGCCTTTTGAAATAATCATCGTCCATACACAGATCCACCAGACCCTGATCAAACGTCCCTTGAGCGGCCATGCTTCCATTCGGATCATAATGCTGCCGCCCACCTGTCGCCTGGCGTACAATCGCGTCCATCACCATATTCCCGGGTCCCGTATCAAAAGCCGAGATACCTTCGGCAGATGACGCTGCCGGGAGCACCGTGACGTTGCCAATGCCGCCGATATTTTGTACCAGCCGCCCTTCCGTTGGGCTACGAAACATTAACGCATCGGCGTAAGGTGTGAGAGGCGCTCCTTCCCCGCCAGCCGCCATATCCCGTGCCCGCAGATTACCGATCACTGGCAGGCCCGTTCGTTCACGTACAACGGCGCATTCGCCAATCTGGAGCGTGGACACCACGGGAAGGCTCCCGCCAGTTGGCCCCGGAAAATCCGAAGCAACAGGTGCGTGCCATACGGTCTGCCCGTGCATGCTGATCGCATCCACCTGCCCGGATGAGATTCCTGAGGATCGAATAAGCGCTGTGACACTGTGTGCATACCACTCCGATACGCCAAAATGTGCAGCTGTCAGCTCATCCACGCGTGCCGTCTCCGGTGAGCATAGTCGAATCAGCACTTCTCTCAATTCATTGGAGTACGGTACGCAGACGAAGTCAACCAGATCGATCTTTTGCAATGCCCCGCTGTCATCTGTCAGAATCCGCATCAATGCTGCATCCGTCCCGTCGAGGGACGTGCCTGACATCAATCCAATGATATAATGCTCCCGTTTCAAGCGATATTGCTCCCACATCGGATAGCTGCCTGTATCCATCCATTCACAACCTCCCGCCAGACCCGATGAACACGTCATCCTGCCATAATTCCACCCAGTATATGATATAAAATTTCACAAGTCAAATATTTTATGAAATTAAATTACATCCTTCCAACCATAGCTAGTCTTTGTCTGAACTGGAATCCTCACGACATGCTTTCAATAAATAAAAATAGATAAATAACGATCAAAAAAGAAACATTTTTACAATTTTACCGTTTATATAATGGAGGTATATTTTGGAATAGAAATATAGAACGAAAATAGTAGAGGTGCATAATGAAAAAAACGATTTTACTCCTGTTTTTGAGCCTGTTTTTTCTAGCTTTACTCCCTAGCCAGGGAAACGCCGCTGCAAGCACGTCGAAAATCTTCTTGGACGGCGAGGAATTAATCCTCCCAAGTGACGTTCAGGTGACCATTGTAAATAAGAATGTGATGATTCCGATTCGTGTCGTTGCCGAAAACTTGAAATTCAAAGTGGATTGGAATCAAAATGTACGTAATGTAAAGATTCAGCAAAATGACAAGACGATTTCTTTAACCGTTGATCAAAAGCAAGCCATGGTTGCGGACAAGCAAGTCACCCTGAACACAGCCCCACTCATTTTGAATAACACCATGGTGGTACCCATTCGATTTGTCAGTGAACAAATGGGACTCAATGTGAAATGGAACAACAAGGAAAAGATTGTATACTTAATCAACACCGACACCAGCAAGCAGCCCACAGATGAACCGGGTAACGCTTCAGGAAACGGCAGCCCAACATCGCTAACCCATGTTACGGATATCCAATTTGCTAACAATCAGCTCGTCGTGTCTATGGATGGTCAATCCAAACCCGTGATGACAACTTTGAAGAACCCCGATCGTCTGGTCGTGGATCTGCCCGGAGCAGTGTTCGGTGATCTATCACAACCTTTGAATCAAAACATGAATGGCAAATTGGATGTGGACGCATACCCCAATATAACGGAAGTTAGATATTCTCTTTTTAAACAAGACCCTGGTCAAGTCCGAATTGTCGTAGAATTGAATCATGTGAAGGATGTCCAATACAGCCAGAACCTGATTGCCGATAAACTGATTATTGATCTGAATGTTTCGGGCGATAACGTCACACCTGTTCCTGTCATTCCTGGAGGAGATTCAGGACGCAAGGTCGTTGTCATCGACCCAGGCCATGGTGGTAAAGATCCAGGAGCAACCAGCATCACCAACAAACCCGAGAAAGAATATAATTTGGCATTGGCTCTCAAAGTACAAGCACTGCTTCTCAATGAGCCGGATATCGAATTGGTGATGACTCGTGACGGTGATACTTATCCTACCCGCCCGGAGCGTGTTCAGCTCGCCAATCAATTAAACGCGGATGTATTTGTATCTATCCATGGCAATAATGTGGAGTCCTCACCCCAGGCGACAGGTACGGAGACGTTCTACTACCAACGCAGTAGCAGCAAAGAATTAGCCAATATCATTCACCAGCGTTTGGTTAAAGCCATGGGGCTCAAAGACCGTGGTGTGAAAAATGGTAACTTGGAAGTGATCAGAGACACGACCATGCCTGCAGTACTTTTGGAAGTGGGATTCCTGAGTAATGTTCTGGATGAAGAACTAATGTCATCCGATGTCGTTCAGATGAAAGCCGCTCAAGCGATAGCAGATGGGATTAAGGAATACCTGGGTATAAATTAAAGGATAGAACATAATGTAAATACGCTAGAGGATGTGATCCATTGAAAACGAAATTGGGATGTGCACTCGTCTTATCCTTCTTCATGATTGTTGGCATTGGTTGTGCTCAGAAGCCAGTCAGTGAATCCGGATCGGCTGAACCTGCTGTTCAGGGGGGACAGTCACCAAACCCATCCGAAACCAAGGTGGACCTGGGCACAATGAACACACAAGCGGTTGATGTGTATTTCGCAGATTCACAGGTACTGGAACTGGAGAAAAAAGAGCAGGAAATTGAATATAAGGACGATTCCGAGAAATACAAAAAAACATTTGAAGCTTTACAAAACAATACTGATTCGGAGCTTGTATCCCTCTGGGAGAAGGTCGAATTGCTCTCCATACAGTACGGCGAGGGCAAAGTCACTCTGGATGTTCATATCCCGGATGAGGCCAAATTGGGAACCAGTGGCGAACTGCTTGCATTGGATGCACTGACCCAGACGATGTTTCAATATGATGAAGTAGAAAGTATTGATATCCTGGTGGACGGTGAAGCCCTGGACAGCTTGATGGGCCATTCAGAGCTGGAGCACCCTATTCAGCGCCAATCCTAATTTTAAAAAAGACACCGGATGATTCTCTCCTTGAATCATCTCCCTTGCATGATGAGAAGCATAATTTCTCATCATGCATTTTTATTTTTATAAAAATCAACATTCAAAAAGGCGTCTCCAGGGACGCCCTACATAGATCCAATCCTTATAAAATTCCTATCTACAGATACAGCTCATCTCCGGGAGATAGCGAATGCAGTATTTCCTTCCCCGAGACCCATTTTTCGCTGAGTAAGCCTTCTCTCAGTTTATCCGTCTCTGCCCGATCCGCATGCACAAGCACCGTATGCCTTGCAGGAACCTGGTGCAGCATCGTCTCAACATCCTTCCAGCCCTGGTGTACTTTATAACGTATTTTACGTACTTCGCACGCGCCATACTTTGCAGGATTATGAAAAAGCCTGTGAGCGTATGTGCCAGCAGAGACATGTCCGGTGAGCAGCACCAGATTATTTCCACCGTCGGCAAACTGGCTATAGTACCAGCGAGCAAGAGAGGACTGCATCATCCCGTCTGGAATGAACCACAAAGAAGCAGCATGGTGATTCAGTAGCCGCTCTCGTTCTTCCTTTGTCACAGGCAGCTCCCAACCTTGACCACTCAGAAAACGCCCAATCGCATCCTTCACAGAACCCGGTATGTGTTCTTCCTCTTCCTTTAACCAGTATGGAGCACGTAAAAGCTGCTTTAGTCCATCCACCAAGCCTTGTTCCACTACAATCGGAACGTCCAAGAACTGCTGCTGTGCCCACAGCATGATTTCCTGACCACGACCCACCGAAGGCATAGGCATCAGCACCTTTCCACCCCGGGCAATCGCCTCACGGATGACATGCTCCAGTTGCTCCAGCTTGTTGCCCTGTGTATCGCGATCTGTACCGTATGCGGCATCCACAATCGCCAAATCCAGCAGGCTGATTGGAGTTGCTTTGGTCACTTCTGCTTCCTTCGATGTGGAATTGCCAAGCCGTTGCTCTACAAACCTTCCTGCTGATACCGATGATCGCAACACCCCTTCGGATGAAGCAGAGGCCAAGGTATGCGATGCGGATGGCTTTCCTGCCACAACATGCCCACCATTCACGGCGGTTAGTGTACCCAGCTTCCAACGTGTATCAACTGGAGCATCAAGACCCCGCTTGTTACGTGGTAACCTTGCCTGCCAGAACGCATCGGCTGGACAATCCTCCTGCAAAAGCATGGACTCCGACGTGTAGTCGCCGGAATAAAATATCCGCTTATCTTCCATTTCCAGCCCGAACCATACCGATCCGGCAAGGTGTCCACTGCGCCCCCAGACCGCCGAGACGCCAGGGAAAAGTTCAAACCAGGTTCCACCCTCGGCTTCATCCTCCAGAAACCGATACCGAATCAATTGTTCATCGCCTTCTTCGTAAGGCAGGGCATGCCCTGCTCGCTCCATATTCCTGCGCCAAGCTCTGAAATAGGTGTCCAGCTGCTCCCTGGTTTCCCGCGTCGTCCATACTTCGCCCTGATATCCCAGCCTATAGAGCAAGGGAATAGCGACAGAATGATCCTCATGGGCGTGAGACAACAGCACTACATCCAGCTTCTTGACAATTTCCGGTTCGATCAGCGGGTACTCGCCAGCTCCTTCTTTTTTCACGCCACAATCCAGTAAAAGCTGAACCCGGCTCCCACTCAGCAGATAGGCGGAACGTCCATGTTCCCCAGCACCGCCCCATACCTTCAGTTTGATCATGATGCATTCCACTTTCTCTTCGAATTCAGAACTTCAATACCAAGCAGCATCAGTACCGTCATGCCGACAGTAACCACGGCCATCGCCATCCCCAATGAGACCTGACCTTGTTCAAACTGTGCAAAAATATACGTAGCCGAGGTCTGCATCGATGGAGGTAAAATCAACAGCGACCCTACCAGTTCCCGAGTGGCAATCGTGAATGTCATCATCCACCCGGCCAGCATGCCAGGAATGATCAGTGGTAGAAGAATGCGCCGCAGAATATACAGCGGCTTTCCGCCAAAGACCTGACCCGCTTGGAATAACGTTCCGTCAATCTGGGTGAAGCTTGATTTGACATACTGCACCGTGTACGGCAAGAAGAGCACCACATACGTCAGAACAACCATTCCGTACGAGTTGTACAACATGAACGGCATCCATGGTGAATTCCAGAAGAGGATCAGACCCACCACCATGACAATGCCTGGTACCGTATTCGGCAGCAGACTGAACAGATCAATGACACGCTGCATAAAGGAAGATGACTTACCAATCGTCAGTGCAAAACCTGTACCGATAATAACCGCAACCGTCGAAGCTGCCAGTGACAGTCCCAGACTGTTCCCGATTGCTTTCATACTGACCGATCCCCAGGACAGTAATTCCCGGTAATGATCCAGCGTCAGATTATCGAAGGATAATCCCGCCCCACGCAGCTTCATCGTCGACGCCGCAATGATCGAGAAATACGGAATGCCCACTGACAGAATTAGCAGCAACGCGAGATACAACCCGCACAACCAGCCCGCTCCGCCTCGTAGGGAGTACCGTTTGGAACGCTGCCCTTTGCCCCCTACCAGACGGTATGTGAACTTGCGACTCATGGCAGACTGCATGTACCACATCACCAGACAGACCGACAGCAGCACGGAAGCGAGCGAAGTCGCCTTGCCAAAATCAATCGGCCAACTGGAGATATACTTGTGGATTTCAGAGGTCATGACATAGTAGCCAATCTTGCGTCCAAAGGTTGCTGGCGTTCCGAATTCTGCAATCGTTTTAACAAAGACGAGCATGATCCCCATGCCATAGGAAGACAACAGCAGTGGTAAAATAATGCGTCTGAATCGGTATCCCGCACGTCCCCCGTGCACCGCTCCCGCTTCTTCCAGATTGCCTCCAATACGAATGATTGCATCCCGAAGCAACAAGTACAGGAAGGGGAACAGGTGCAGACTCATAATGAGCACCATGCCCCAGAAGCTGAAGAACAGCTCACTCCAGCTTGCAGCGGAGGGCACCCATTGCTGCAGGTATCCCCCTTTTTGCATAAACAGAATCCAGCCCATAGAGCCGATATATGGCGGAGTCATGAACGGAATCATGAGGATTACGTCCACCCAGCGATGCTGTCCCATGCGGGTCTTCGCCATCATCCAGGCCAGTGGCAATGCCAGCAGCGTTGTTACAGCTACTACGCAGATCCCCAGCCAGACGGAATTCAGCAGCACCCCGGATAAATGCTGTCCGGTAATGGTCCGAATCGGAGCCATCCAATCCCATTGCCCGTCCGGATACACACTTTGCCAGAAAATCAGCAAGAGCGGTACACCAATGCTTATCATTAGCAGAAAGAGGGCCAGAATCACGCCCACTCTCCGAAAAATACGGTTGTTGTCTACTACAACAGGTTTCACTACGATTTCACCTCACATGACTTCCACAAGACAATCGTCTCTTCACTCTAGTTGCTCAATTTGCTCGTCATTCTAATCTGCTTATTTAAAAGTCTCGGAGAAACGTGCCGCTGTCTCATCTCCGTGTTCACTCATCCAGTTCCAATCCACTTTAAGCTGTGGGATGTCTTTCAGATTCGCCCGGTTAGTCGCCTCGATGTCTTCACGTCCAGGAATCAGATAAGCATCTGCAACGAGCTTTTGTGCTTCATCGGACAACAGGTAGTCGATAAACGCCTTGGCATTCTCTACATTCTTACTTGATTTCAGGATCGCTGCTGGTCTCGGACTGATTACAGTCCCTTCCTCTGGATATACGATGTCCAGTGGTTCACCTTTGGCTTTGGAGGAATACGCCATGTAATCCACGCCAGCTGCTACGATGCTTTTCGCTCCGGTAATAACCGGATCAAGCGCTTCCTGATTCGCTCCTGCCATCGCTACACCATTTGCTTTGTAGCTTTCCAGCAAGTCCCAGCCCTTATCTCCGTTCGCACTCAGGTATCCTGTAATGAAATCAAGCGCCGAACCAGACAGCGTAGGATCCGGGATGTTGACTAGGTCCTTCCAGGCAGGTGTTGCAAGTTCAGCCCAACTGGTTGGTGGCGTGGACACCAGCTTGGTGTTGTAGACAATTCCGAGTGCAGAAGCACTGGAGCTAAAATAGTTACCTTCAGCATCCGACCAATCTTTGTTCAGCTTGTCTGCATTCTCGGCATCTGCATACGGGAGTGTCAGACCATCCGCTTTCAGTGCTTGTGCCGAAGGCAGGGAGGCCAGGATAACGACGTCCGCTACCGGATTGGATTTCTCAGCTTCCATGCGAGCCAGAATTTTACCTGTTGTACCCTGGAACATCTCCACTTCAATGCCCGTCTTGGCTGTAAATCCGCTGATGATGTTATCCGCCAGCTTCTGTGGTCCTGCACTGTACAAAACCAGCTTGCCGCCGGCTGGTTTTGTTGTTTCCGCCGATGCAGTAGCCGCACTGCCTTCCCCTGCAGCTTGCCCCGCATTCCCGGTGGTTGAATTACCTGTGCTGCATCCGAACAAACTGATACTCATTACCGCTGATAATAACAGCATCGCGCTTCTTTTCCGTGTTTTCATACCCAACATTTCATTCCATCTCCCTTGGTTTCTGATTATATTTTTATTCAAGTTTCTGCAAAATCACGCTGTCTACGCTGTTTACACTATGGTTGCTATGGTGGTTATGTTTGTTTGCTATCGACACCAACACATGCCTCTCTTTATGAGACTGAACGGTGATATGATCTCAGGAAGGTACGTTTCCTTCATAATTCACTTTCTAAAAGTTACACTTCCTTGGTAATCTGTTTCATTACTTAATGATTTGATCCTCTTCATGGCCCATTTCCTGATCCGTGACCTTTATACTCATCATGATCAGTTGGCTGCTGCGATGAACTCTCTCGGCTTCACTTTAGGAGTGTCTTCCCCATTCATTCGGCAGATCCGCTCCGGGGATACATAGAGCTGAATCTTCTCCCCTACACGCACTCTTTGATCCAGATAGGCTGTCCATACCCCCAGCCCTTCCATCTGCACCCGAATTTCATAACGTTCTCCTACATAACTGACGCTGAGCACCACGGCCTGATAACACAGATCATCATGACCTGTTTTGTTCCAGGAGACATGTTCCGGTCTCACCATGGACTGATTGGGCGTAAGCCAGTTGGACTTTCCGATAAACGAAGCAACAAAGGGATCACTTGGCGATCCGTAGATCGTTTCCGGGGTTCCTTTTTGCAATATCCGCCCCTTCTCCATCACCACAATCTCATCCGACATCGACATCGCCTCAACCTGATCATGGGTGACATACAGCGCTGTCAGTCCCATATCCCGCACCAATGACATCATCTCAATCCGCATCTCTTCCCGCAGCACGGCATCCAGTGCACTTAGCGGCTCATCGAACAGGATAATCCCCGGTCTCACCGCTACCGCTCTGGCAAAAGCAACCCGCTGCTGCTGTCCTCCCGACAGCTGATGAGGATAGCGATCCTCCATGCCTTGCAGGCGAACCATGCCAAGTGCTTCGGTCACCTTCTGACGCAGATCCGATTTTTGCTTTCCGGCCTTCAGGCCGAACGCCACATTTTCGTACACCGTCATATGCGGCCATAATGCAAAATCCTGAAACACCATGCCCAGATTACGCTTATGTGTCGGTACATCTATCCGCTTCGTCGCTGAGTAGAAACTCTTGCCATCCGCGACGATTTCTCCCGCATCCGGCTGCTCCAGCCCGGCCAGCATGCGCAGCAGTGTCGTTTTGCCGCAGCCGGATGGGCCGAGCAGCGTCGTAAACTGTCCATGCTGAAGCGTTAAATCCGTGGGCAGCAGTGCGGGAGTGCGATTGAATGATTTTTGAATTCCCGTAATTTCCATTTTCATAAGCATCCCTGCCTGTCTTCTTGTACTGTTCTCAGTCTAACGTCCGCTTTCGCGAGTTGTATGTTAGAAATGTAAAATTGGAATTAACTTTTTAGATGAATTCTGTTGATGTTCATAGATTAAATCTATATAAGGTGATTCAAAGTTACCTGAGAGGAGTGTTGAGTTCGTTGAACCTGATTAAACTGCAAATTGTTGAACTCATTGATAAGCATCATCATATGACCAGTGTGGCCGAGGTTCTCGGCATCAAGCAGCCTACTGTTACCTTTCATATGAAGTCTCTGGAGGAAGAGATGGGGGTACGATTATTCGAATCGCGTAGTGGAAAGACGTTTCTGACCGAGGCTGGACAAGCCCTTTTACATTATTCCGTCAAAATCAATGCCCTGACCCAGGAAGCACGCAGAGTGGTACAGGAATATGACAGCCTGTATCGGGGCACCCTGCACATTGGAGCGAGCTATGTACCTGCAACATATCTGCTGCCACCTATTTTGAACACATTTTCTCAGGAATTCCCCGGTATTCGAATTATGTTATCGGTCAAGCCTTCACCCGTTATCCGCGAAATGTTGATCCGCCACCAGATTGATCTAGGTGTGATTTCTTCCGAACCATTTGTGGGTCCGGTATTGCAAGCAGAAACGCTGTGTGAAGACGATCTGGTATTAATCTGCTCACCACAGCATGTCTTGGCCCAGAGGGATGTACTGAAACCCGAGCATATGGCACAGGTTCCTTTTGCGCTCCATGGGAATGAATCCAGCACTCGCCGTTTAACCAACCAATGGCTGGAGCAACATGATATTCGTCTGCGGAGCACTGTGGAGATGGATTCTCTGGAAGCAATCAAGCAGCTGGTTTTACTCGGCGGTCATATCTCGTTCATGTCACGAATGGCTGTACAGTGGGAAGAACAGCATGGGCTCATCAAGGTGCTACCCATTCCGGGAGAGCAGGCTCCACGGCACATTTACACCGTTCACAACAAGGATCGTCATCCTTCAGTTCAAGTTAACCGCTTCAAAGAAGTGTTGCGGGACAAGAGCCATAGCTTCTCTCTTTTCAATTCATAATCCTGCTATCCCATATAAACTATCGCTTGGCATTCATCAAATCTATGCAGGGTTAACGCAACGAGTCCCTCCATTTAATCGCTTTCATATACTCGGACGATAAAGTGGGTCTGTACGTTAATCCAGCCTAGGGAGTGATTGGTTTTGAAAAAATGGAAAAAGGTAACCGCCTCATTCATGTTGAGTATCGTGACATTGGGAAGTGGACTGACGTTTCTGGAAGCACCACAGGCTTCAGCAGCAGCTAATGCTGTTCCTGCCTATGAAGTGAAGTTCCTGGCTAAGCCGGAGCTGGTATTGAACACAGATGGGACACCACGCAGTGAAGTCATTCAGACGCTTGGCTTAAGTTCCACAGCAAAAAACATTAGCGCAGAGTATTTCGACACCAACGCGTTGAATCTTGATCAACAGGGATGGAACGTCCGTTTTCGGAAGAAAGATGACAAGAACAATTATGAACTGACTTATAAAAAGCGCTATCCTGTTATCAATGGTGATGTTAATGCGGCTTTGACTCTGGCTAACCAAGAGGGATTTGATGCGTCAGACGATAATTATGAGGCCGAAATTGACTGGGGATATGGCAAACAAACATTGAGCTTCTCCAACACCAAAAAGGTGGATACCAAAGCTACAGGCGTACAACTTCCATCACAGCAAGAAGCATTGACCATGTTATTGGACAAGCTGCCTGGCAAATTAAAAAATTGGTCCTCCTCCAACTGGGGTAAACAACAACTCTCACAATCCCGTGCCTACGGCCCAGTAACGTTCCAACGTTATGAAGGCACATGGAATGGACAAGAACTTACCCTTGAAGTATGGCCTATTCGTAATGCAGCAGGTACAGGAGTAGAGAATATTGTCGAGATTTCGTTTAAAACAACAGATACTTCAGCTGTTTCCGGACTGCGTTCCCAACTGATGCAAGTGCTTCAGAACAAAAACTGGCTCATTCCTGCCGATGGTCTGAAAACTCAGCTGATCCTGGAAAGATACTAATTGGTAGTTGTTGTCTATACCTTGTCTACGTAACTGCCTCTAGCGGCTTAAAGGGCAACGGGGAAAATGGGCATGGCTACGTTCTTAATGAAGAGAAACAGACATGGCCGTTACCCTTCTCTTACCGTATCGCTTAAACATACAAAAATATGCTTGGTTTATCTGCCCATTAGAGCTAAATCCCATTTCATCCAAAACAAAAGGAGATCAGTAGGAACATTCTGCTGATCTCCTTTGTATTTATTATCTTTACAGTTAGTATATTTTAAAGGTTTGGGCGGTTTCGATCCCAAGTGCACTCTGGATAAACGTATTGGCGACCCGCTCCACAGGCACCGGATTAAATCCGATAAACACACCCTTATATTTCTCTGCGGATTCAACAAAAAGGTTAGGACTAACGGAATTTAAACGTATACCTCGAGGAAGCTCATACGCTGCTGCTTTGGCAAACGAATCAATTGCACCATTGACCATAGCACTGGATGCACCTTTCAAAATGGGATGGTCCTGTATAATGCCACTGACCAGCGTAAAGCTTCCCTTATCGTTGATGTAGTGCTGTCCAATCAAGACGATATTCACCTGACCGAGTAATTTGCCCTGCACACTAATCATGTTGTTCTCCGGGGTCAGTTCTTCCAACTTCGCATAATGAGTCTGGCCTGCTGCAACAATGACGTAATCAATATTAGTCACCGTTTCAAAGAGGGCTGTAATACTTTCTGTCGAGGTCATATCCACCTGGTAATCGCCGGATTGCCTGCCTGCTGTAATTACCTCAACGGAATATTCCTGAAGCTTCGCAACAACCGCCTTGCCTAATGTGCCATTTCCTCCAATAACCAGAGCCCTTTTCATACTACGCCTCCTTTACATCAGTAAAAGCATGAAATTGTACATTCATTGATCTCTTCATTTAAACAAAGTTCATTCACATAATCAAACTCACTTCACAATTAAGCCTAATAATCCAACAAAGGAGGCTGCCTGAACATCTGAGATGATGCATCCGTCCAGATCCTCAATATCTACATGTAACCTTTCAAAGCTACAATCACTAAGGTCCACTCCCTTAAGCTTTACACCTGACAAAAGAGCTTGGTCTATATTGCATTCAGAGAACTCCAGTTTTTGAGGTGCAGCTTGAAAGAAATCGCCACTCACCAGAGAGCATTTGGTGTACTTCACCTGTTTAAACTTGGAGAAACGGAATAAAGAAAGGTCAGCGACACAACCCTGAAAGCTTACATTCTGGAGCCTGCTATTTGCAAAATTGGTACCAAGCAACTTACAGTTTCTAAATTCCGTCCGGTGGAGGAAAGAGCCGTTTAAGTCCATATTGGACAAATCACATTTATCAAAAATCACATCGGTAAGCTCGACTTCCAGTAATGAGGACTCACTAAAGATCACGTTCTCAAAAACCACTTTATCGAATGATACCCTGCTGGCGCTCTGATTCTCAATAGCCATATTACTGAATCGCCCATGCTTGATTTCTTCTTTACTCTCCCATGCTTCTAAAGCCAACGATAAGTCTTCAAGCTCCAGAGGAATCTTTGGCGTTTCCATTTTAGTTTTCATAAGTCCTCCTACTATTTTCTTATATAAATTACTATATCAAAAAGAGCCCTTGCAGTAAGCAAGAGCTCTCTTTGATGTTACCATGAAGCGGGTGATGGGAATCGAACCCACGCTATTAGCTTGGAAGGCTAAAGTTCTACCATTGAACTACACCCGCAT